>NZ_FNHI01000001.1 GCF_900103455.1 Streptomyces wuyuanensis
GCCTGCTTCGAGATGAGGACTCCCACCCACTTGATGGGGTAAGGCTCCCAGTAGACGACTGGGTTGATAGGCCGGATATGGAAGCCAGGTGACTGGTGGAGTTGACCGGTACTAATAGGCCGAGGGCTTGTCCTCAGTTGCTCGCGTCCACTGTGTTAGTTCTGAAGTAACGAACATGCCGAGACCACGTGTTGGTCGGCTGGTTCGACATCTTCATAGTGTTTCGGTGGTCATAGCGTTAGGGAAACGCCCGGTTACATTCCGAACCCGGAAGCTAAGCCTTTCAGCGCCGATGGTACTGCAGGGGGGACCCTGTGGGAGAGTAGGACACCGCCGAACAGTTTTTTGAGCCTCAACCCCCGGGTTTCACTCGGGGGTTGGGGCCTTTTTGCGTTGCCCACCGTTTCCCCGTCCGGTCCGGATCGCTCCGCGCCGGCAATCGTGAAGCGGCCGCCCGCCGCTGATGCCAGCTCAGAAAGCCATCCCTCGGCGGATTAGGAGCACACACCAGTTCGGGGTATGCTTCACTCCGTTGCCGAGCGGGAGACCGCGAAAAGACAACAGGCCCCTATAGCTCAGTCGGCAGAGCGTCTCCATGGTAAGGAGAAGGTCAACGGTTCGATTCCGTTTGGGGGCTCAGAACGGAAGAAGGCCCCCGCCTCACGGCGGGGGCCTTCTTCATGTCCGCGTTTCCGTCAGCTCCCGTGCGGCTCCGGGACGCGCATCGCGAGGATCGCCATGTCGTCCGAGGCGGGCTCGGCCGCGAAGCGCTCCACCGCGCGCAGGACGCGAGCCGCGACCGCACCGGCCGTCAGCCCCGTACACGTCGTCAGAACGTCGGTGAGACCGTCGTCACCGAGCATGCGCGTGCCCTCACGGCGCTCTGTGACACCGTCGGTGACACAGAGAAGGACGTCGCCCGGGTCGAGGGTGACGGTCTGCTCGTACAGCTCCAGGTCCTCCATCACGCCCAGCAGCGGCTGAGGTTCCGCCGCGGGCTCCACGGAGCCGTCCTGGCGCAGCCGCAGCGGCAGCGGATGCCCGGCACAGACGACCTTCAGGAGCGCCGAGCCGTCCTCCTGGGGCCAGAGCTCGCCGTACAGCAGGGTGAGGAAGCGGCTGCGGGAACCCTCGTCGAGGATCGCCGCGTTGAGGCGCTCCAGCACCGCCGGACCGCCGAAGCCCTCCCGTGCGAGCAGGCGCAGGGCGTGCCGGGCGAGGCCGGTGACCGCGGCCGCCTCAGGGCCGGTACCGCAGACGTCGCCGATGGCGAAGCCGTACGCCCCGTCGCGGATGGGGAAGAGGTCGTAGAAGTCGCCGCCGACCTCGTTGCCCTCCCCGGCGGCCCGGTAGATGACCTCCACCTCCACGCCCGGCACCTGGGGCAGGCCCGGCGGCAGCAGGCTGCGTTGGAGGGACTGGCTGATCGCCGTGCGCTCGGAGTAGAGCCTGGCGTTGTCCAGGGCGAGGGCGGCCCGGCGGGACAGGTCCTCGGCGAGTTCCAGGATCTCCTGGCGGAAGTGGTCGTCGGAGGGCTTGCCGAGCGTCAGCATGCCGATGACGCGGTTCCTGGCGACGAGGGGCAGGACCACGGTCTCGCCGCCGACCGCCGATGCCGTGGCCAGGGTGGTGCCGATGCCGGATGACACATGGGCGGCGCCGAGGCCGAGTTCACGCATGGAGGTGCGCAGTGCGGCCTGGTGCGCGGCGTCGGCCGGGGCCGTCCACACACGGGCGCCGGGCGTCGGGACCGGGTCCGGCGGGTCGATCTTGGCGAGCAGGGCCTTGAGGCCGTCGATGCGTTCCTCGTCCTCGTGGAGGACGTACGAGAGGTACGGCTCGGAGGACTGGTCGGAAATCGTGTAGACGGCACACCAGGTGGCGAGCGTCGGCACCGTCATCTGGGCCATGAGCGCCAGGGTCTGGTCGCGGTCGAGCGTGCCGGCCAGCAGGTCCGAGGCCTCGACGAGGAAGCTGAGGGAACCCCGGCGCAGACGCTCCAACTCGCCCAGGCGCGCGGATTCGACGGCGAGGGCGATGCGGTCGGCCGCGAACTGCAGCCGCAGCGCCTCCTCGTTGGAGTAGCGGCCCGAGGCCTCGGCTGCGACGCCCAGGGAACCGGTGAGTCTGCCCTCGACCTTGAGCGGGACCGTGACCACGGAGCGCATTCCGGTGCCGCTGAGGAGGGGGACGGCCCCGGGGACAGCGGTGAGGTCCTCGTGGACGGCCGGCATACGGGCCGAGCCGTAGCGGCCGGTGCCCGCCTCGACGGGCACCCGGGCGAAGCGCTGGCGCGCGGAGGGGAGTCCGGTGGTGGCCCGTACCTCGAGTTCCGTCTCGTCGTCGGTGGCCAGCAGCAGGAAAGCGGCATCGCCGTCGAGCATGTCGCGGGCGCGTTCGACCGTGCGCTGGAGGAGGCCGTCGAGGTCGTCCGGCGCCGGGGAGCCGATGAAGACCTCGAAGGGATCGGCGTTGCGGTTGTCGTGGCCGGCACCGTCCGCCGCCGGCGCGCGCATCGGCGTCTGGATCACCGCCCGCTCGTAGTCGCGCACCAGGAGGCAGACCGTGGACGGCTCGCCCTGGGTGTCGCGTACGCGGAGATGCGAGGCGTAGACGGGGACGACCCGGCCGTCCGTGCCGCGGATGCCGTAGCTGCCTTCCCAGCGGGAGAGCCGGAGGGCCTCGGCGAGACCGGTGCCGGTGCCGGGCGTGTGCGGCCAGGCGGCGAGGTCGCCGAGGGGTTTGCCGAGCACCTGGTCCGCCGCGTACCCGAAGAGGTGCTCGGCGTCGTCGTTCCAGGAGCCGATGGCGCCGCTGCGGTCGATCTGGACGACGGCGACGCGGACGCGTTCGTCTGCGACGGGAAGGAGGTCGACGGGGAGTACGGGACCGGCCGAACGGGTGCCCACTGCGCGCTGCGGCAGATCGAGTTGGAACCAGACGTGCTTGCGGGTCGGTGTGTACTCGACGCCCCAGCGGGTGGCGAGGGCGGCGCAGAGCAGCAGTCCGCGTCCGTTCTCCCGGTCGGGGTGGGCGACGGCCCTGCTGCCGCCCTGGATGGGGATCTCGCGTTCCGGATAGCGGTCGGCGACCTCGACCCGCACACCGTCGTCGGTGCGCAGGCACAGCACCTCGGCGGCGGTGCCGGCATGGATCACCGCATTGGTGACCAGCTCACTGGTGAGGACGACGGCGTCGTCGACGACGTCGGAATGCCCCCAGCCCTGGAGGGTGTCGCGGACGAACGCGCGCGCCGTGGCCACCGACCGCCCGACCGGTTCGAAGCTGGCAGCCGCCCGTGCGGTGATCTCGGAACTCCTCGTACGCGTCTCGACGCCCGGCTCGGCCATGGTCGATGTCCGCCCCTCCCGGTGCCCGGTCTGGTAGTCCTTGCGCCATGCCGCCCCCCGCCGGGCGACCGGGGCGGTTGGACAGCCGGATGCCAGGTTACTTACCTTCGCTGTCCGAGCGGATGCCGGTCACCGCCGTTTCCGCCCTCCAGGGGTGGGGACGCTATGCGAAGCTGCCGAACTGTTATGGCCTGGTTCGGCTGCGGTGAAACACTGGGAAAGCTTCCTGAGACAGCCCGAGCTACATGGTCAACCCCCGCGGGAGGGACACGGTGGAGTCTGGTGCAACGGCGCGTGGTGCCGGCACGCGCGCACAAGGCGGACAGTCCCGGAGGAATCAGTCACGCGGGGGAACGACCGCGGTGGACACCGCGGCTCTGAACCGGCTTCTCGCGGCCCTGTCGGCCATGCGGGACGGGAACTTCCGCAAGCGGCTGACCGTCTCGGGCGACGGCGTCATGGCCGAGATCGCGGCCGTCTTCAACGAGGTCGCGGACCGGAATCTGCATCTGACCGGAGAGCTCGCGCGCGTCCGGCGTGTCGTCGGCCGTGAGGGGAAACTCACGGAACGGCTGGACCCCGGCGCCTGCGAGGGCTCCTGGGCTGCCGCGATCGAGGCGTCCAACGAGCTGGTGGACGATCTCGCGCGCCCGGTGTCCGAGGTGGGCCGGGTGCTGTCCGCGGTCGCCGACGGCGATCTGGAGCAGCGCATGGAGCTCCGGTCGCACGCCTCGGACGGCTCGGACGGTGCGGTGCGGCCGCTGCGCGGCGAGTTCCTGAAGGTCGCCCGCACGGTGAACAACCTCGTGGACCAGCTGTCCGCGTTCACCGACGAGGTGACGAGGGTCGCACTGGAGGTCGGCACCGAGGGCAAGCTCGGCGGCCAGGCCCAGGTGCGCGGTATGTCCGGTTCATGGAAAGACCTCACGGATTCCGTGAACACGATGGCGTACCGGCTGACGGCTCAGGTGCGTGACATCGCCCTCGTGACGACGGCGGTCGCCAAGGGTGATCTGTCGCGCAAGGTCACCGTGCACGTGGCCGGTGAGATGCTGCAGCTGAAGAACACCGTCAACACGATGGTGGACCAGCTGTCGTCGTTCTCCTCCGAGGTGACCCGGGTCGCCCGTGAGGTGGGCACTGAGGGCGAGCTCGGCGGCCAGGCGGCGGTGCCGGGAGTCGCCGGCGTGTGGAAGGACCTCACCGACTCCGTCAACACGATGGCGGGAAATCTCACCTCGCAGGTGCGGGGCATCGCCGAGGTCACCACCGCCGTCGCGAACGGCGATCTGTCGCAGAAGGTCACGGTGAGCGCGCGGGGCGAGGTCGCCCAGCTGGCCGAGACCATCAATCAGATGACCGAGACGCTTCGGACATTCGCGGACGAAGTGACCCGCGTCGCGAGCGAGGTCGGTGCCGAGGGCCTGCTCGGCGGCCAGGCGCAGGTGCCCGGCGCGGCGGGTACCTGGAAGGACCTGACGGACTCGGTCAACACCGTCTTCCGCAACCTTACGACCCAGGTGCGGGACATCGCGCAGGTGACGACGGCGGTCGCGAACGGCGATCTGTCGCAGAAGGTCACGGTCGATGTCGCGGGCGAGATGCTGGAGTTGAAGAACACCGTCAACACGATGGTGGACCAGCTCCAGTCGTTCGGTTCCGAAGTGACCCGGGTGGCTCGTGAAGTCGGCGTCGAGGGCCGGCTGGGCGGTCAGGCCGAGGTCCCGGGCGCGGCGGGTACCTGGAAGGACCTGACGGACTCGGTGAACACGGCGTTCCGCAACCTCACCGGCCAGGTGCGGGACATCGCGCAGGTGACGACGGCGGTCGCGAACGGCGATCTGTCGCAGAAGGTCACGGTCGATGTCGCGGGCGAGATGCTGGAGCTGAAGAACACCGTCAACACGATGGTGGCGCAGCTCTCCTCGTTCGCCGACCAGGTGACGCGCATGGCCCGGGACGTGGGCACGGAGGGCCGGCTGGGCGGCCAGGCGCGGGTCGACGGAGTGTCCGGTACCTGGAAGGAACTCACGGACTCCGTCAACTTCATGGCCGGCAATCTCACGTCCCAGGTGCGCCAGATCGCCCAGGTGACCACCGCCGTGGCGCGCGGTGATCTGTCGCAGAAGATCGACGTCGACGCGCGCGGCGAGATCCTCGAGCTGAAGAACACCATCAACACGATGGTCGACCAGCTGTCGGCTTTCGCCGAGCAGGTGACCCGGGTGGCCCGTGAGGTGGGCACGGACGGCCGGCTCGGCGGTCAGGCGCAGGTGCCCGGCGTGGCCGGGGTGTGGCGCGATCTGACGGACTCCGTGAACGGCATGGCCGGAAACCTCACGGCCCAGGTGCGCAACATCGCCCAGGTCGCCACGGCTGTGGCGCGCGGTGATCTGTCGCAGAAGATCGACGTCGACGCGCGCGGCGAGATCCTGGAGCTGAAGAACACCCTCAACACGATGGTGGACCAGCTCTCGAGCTTCGCGGAGCAGGTGACCCGGGTCGCCCGCGAGGTGGGCACGGAGGGCATCCTGGGCGGCCAGGCCGAGGTGCAGGGCGTCTCCGGTACCTGGAAGGACCTGACGCAGTCCGTCAACTTCATGGCGAACAACCTGACCAGCCAGGTGCGGAACATCGCCGAGGTGACGACGGCGGTCGCCAAGGGCGATCTGTCGAAGAAGATCACGGTCGACGCCAAGGGCGAGATCCTGGAGCTGGTCACGACCGTCAACACGATGGTGGACCAGCTCTCCAACTTCGCCGACGAGGTCACCCGGGTGGCCCGTGAGGTGGGTACGGAGGGCATCCTCGGCGGCCAGGCCCGGGTGCGCGGCGTCACCGGCATCTGGAAGGACCTCAGCGACAACGTCAACCTGATGGCCAACAACCTGACCAGCCAGGTGCGGAACATCTCCCGGGTGTCCTCCGCGGTCGCGAACGGCGATCTGACGAAGAAGGTCACGGTCGAGGCGCGGGGCGAGGTCGCGGAGCTGGCCGACACCGTGAACACGATGGTGACGACCCTGTCGTCGTTCGCGGCGGAGGTCACGCGTGTGGCCCGCGAGGTGGGTACGGAGGGCATCCTGGGCGGTCAGGCCGGGGTGCCGGGGGTCGCCGGCACCTGGAAGGACCTCACCGAGTCCGTGAACTCGATGGCGTCCAACCTGACCGGTCAGGTGCGCCAGATCGCGACGGTCACCACCGCCATCGCCAAGGGCGATCTCACCAAGAAGATCGACATCGACGCCCGCGGTGAGATCCAGGACCTCAAGGACACCATCAACACGATGGTCGACCAGCTGTCGTCGTTCGCCGAGGAGGTCACGCGTGTGGCCCGCGAGGTGGGTACGGACGGCATGCTCGGCGGCCAGGCGCGGGTCCGGGACGTGGACGGCACCTGGCGGGACCTGACGGAGTCCGTGAACGAGATGGCCGGGAACCTGACCCGGCAGGTGCGCGCGATCGCCGCCGTCGCCACCGCGGTGACCCGCGGCGACCTCAACCTGAAGATCGACGTGGACGCGGCCGGCGAGATCCAGGTCCTGCAGGACAACATCAACACGATGATCGCCAACCTGCGCGACACCACCCTCGCCAACGAGGAGCAGGACTGGCTGAAGGGCAACCTGGCCCGCATCTCCGGTCTGATGCAGGGCCGGCGTGATCTGGACGACGTCGCCTCGCTGATCATGAGCGAGCTGACGCCGGTGGTCTCGGCACAGCACGGAGCCTTCTTCCTGGCCATGCAGACCGGGAGCGGGGACGAGCTCGGCTCGGGCGGCGAGGGCTCGTACGAGCTGGTGATGCGGGCCAGTTACGGCTACTCGGCAGGGCTGATGCCCACGTCGTTCCGGCCGGGGGAGACCCTGATCGGCACGGCGGCCGAGGAGAAGCGAACGATCCAGGTCAACGTCCCGCCGGGGTACCTGAAGATCTCGTCGGGGCTCGGCGAGGCATCGCCGGCGCATGTGATCGTGCTGCCGGTGCTGTTCGAGGGGAAGGTGCTCGGGGTGATCGAGCTGGCGTCGTTCCAGCCTTTCACCCAGATCCAGCGCGACTTCCTGAACCAGATCGCCGAGATGATCGCCACCAGCGTCAACACCATCAGCGTCAACACCAAGACCGAGGTGCTGCTCAAGCAGTCGCAGGAGCTGACCGAGCAGTTGCGGGAGCGCTCGGAGGAGCTGGAGAACCGGCAGAAGGCCCTGCAGTCCTCCAACGCGGAGCTGGAGGACAAGGCCGAGCTGCTGGCCCAGCAGAACCGCGACATCGAAGTGAAGAACACCGAGATCGAGGAGGCCCGGCAGGTGCTGGAGGAGCGGGCCGAGCAGCTCGCGGTCTCCATGCGCTACAAGTCCGAGTTCCTGGCGAACATGTCGCACGAACTGCGGACTCCGCTGAACTCGCTGCTGATCCTCGCCAAGCTGCTGGCGGACAACGCGGACACCAACCTGACGCCGAAGCAGGTGGAGTTCGCCGAGACGATCCACGGGGCCGGATCGGATCTGCTCCAGCTCATCAACGACATCCTCGATCTGTCGAAGGTCGAGGCGGGCAAGATGGACGTCAGCCCGACCCGTATCGCGCTGGTGCAGCTCGTCGACTACGTGGAAGCGACGTTCCGGCCGCTCACCGCGGAGAAGGGGCTCGACTTCTCGGTCCGGGTCTCGCCGGAGCTGCCCGCGACGCTCCACACGGACGAGCAGCGGCTGCTGCAGGTGCTGCGCAATCTGCTGTCGAACGCGGTGAAGTTCACCGACACCGGCGCCGTGGAGCTGGTGATCCGGCCGGCGAACGCCGACGTCCCCGAGTCGATCCGCGAGCAGCTGCTGGAGGCGGGTTCGCTGCGCGACGCCGACGGCGACCTGATCGCCTTCTCGGTCACCGACACCGGCATCGGGATCGCGGCCAGCAAGATGCGGGTGATCTTCGAGGCGTTCAAGCAGGCCGACGGCACGACCAGCCGCAAGTACGGCGGTACGGGCCTGGGGCTGTCGATCAGCCGGGAGATCGCACGCCTGCTCGGAGGTGAGATCCACGCGGCGAGCGAGCCGGGCCGCGGCTCGACGTTCACGCTGTACCTGCCCCTGCACGCCAGCGAGTTGCCGCCGCAGGGGTACCCGCAGCTCGTACCGGGCTCCGAGACGCCGGCGCCGGCGACGGACGAGGCTCCCGCGGCCGAGCTCCCGCAGGGCGCGCAGGAGCCGTCCGCGGCCGGGGGGACGAACAACGGCCCCGGGACGCTCTTCCGGCGCCGTCGCAAGGCGCTGGGCGCCACGGACCTGCGGCACGCCCTGCCCGGGCAGCCCACGGCCGCGTCGGGCTCCGCGCAGGAGTCCTGGACGGGGCAGTCCCCGCAGGATTCGGGAGCGGAGCCGCGCCGGACCTACGAGTTCCACAGCGAGAAGGTGCTGATCGTCGACGACGACATCCGCAACGTCTTCGCGCTCACCAGCGTGCTGGAGCAGCACGGCCTGTCCGTGCTGTACGCGGAGAACGGGCGGGAGGGGATCGAAGTCCTGGAGCAGCACGACGATGTGACGGTCGTGCTGATGGACATCATGATGCCCGAGATGGACGGCTATGCCACGACGACGGCGATCCGCAGGATGCCGCAGTTCGCCGGGCTGCCGATCATCGCGCTCACGGCGAAGGCGATGAAGGGCGACCGGGAGAAGGCGATCGAGTCGGGCGCGTCCGACTACGTCACCAAGCCGGTCGACCCCGATCACCTTCTCTCCGTGATGGAGCAGTGGATGCGCGGAAAGTGACGATGGTTGCCCGCTGGCACATCACAGTCTGATTGCGGACCGTACGGATTTTCATGAATTGCTGACTGACTGTGCACGAAGGCGTGTGAGGAGGCGGGATCCGGGGAACCTTCTCGTCTCCCACCGCGTTTCTGCTATGTGCACAGTGACATCGCGGTGACAGGGTGTGGCGACGGGCGGGGTGCGGCTACCATGACCGGCACAAGGACGGGCGGCGCAAGGGAGTCGTCCCTCGGGGCGGCGCCCGGTGTTTCCCCCGGCTCATCGAGCTGGGGAGACCCCAAGCCGGGGCGAGGAGGGCGAGGCATGGTGCAGAAGGCCAAGATCCTCCTGGTCGATGACCGGCCGGAGAATCTGCTGGCGCTGGAGGCCATCCTCTCTGCGCTCGATCAGACGCTGGTACGGGCATCGTCAGGGGAGGAAGCGCTCAAAGCGCTTCTGACGGACGACTTCGCGGTCATTCTGCTGGACGTCCAGATGCCAGGAATGGACGGATTCGAGACCGCTGCGCACATCAAGCGCCGCGAACGGACCAGAGACATCCCGATCATCTTCCTGACCGCGATCAACCACGGCCCGCACCACACCTTCCGCGGGTACGCCGCGGGCGCGGTGGACTACATCTCCAAGCCGTTCGACCCCTGGGTGCTCCGGGCGAAGGTCTCCGTCTTCGTCGAGCTCTACATGAAGAACTGCCAGCTGCGCGAGCAAGCGGCCCTGCTGCGGCTCCAGCTGGAGGGCGGCGGCCACGGCAGCGGCGAGGCCAAGGAGCCGGCCGGCCTCCTCGCCGAACTGTCCGCCCGGCTCGCGGCAGTTGAGGAGCAGGCCGAGGCGCTCTCCAAGCAGCTCGACGACGAGTCCGCCGACGCCGCGGCCGTCGCCACCGCTGCCCATCTCGAGCGCAAACTCACCGGACTGCGCAGGGCGCTGGACGCCCTGGAGCCCGGTGCGGGCGCCGGTTCACCCACACTTCCGTCCCAGAGCTGAGGTCCGCGCGGGTGATGTGCCCGCTGAGCGGGCGTCAGTTTCCGGGCGCGGCAAGGGCGACACGAACGGGTGAACCGGTGGGCACGCGTGTCCCCCGCCTGTCGCACCGGTAACCTCACCACCATGGCCTCACGTACGTCCGGCAAGGGTTCCCAAGGCACGGCGGGCACCGCGAAGCCGCGCGCCGGCCGTACGACCGGTGCCGCGAAGAAGGCGGCGCCCGCCAAGAAGGCCGCAGCGAAGAAGCCCGCGGCCGGCAAGCGCGCCCCCGCGAAGAAGGCGCCTGCCCGCAAGGCCGCCGCGAAGAAGCCCGCGCCCAATCCCACGGGGGGCGTGCTGTGGCTGATCCGTGCCGTATGGCTCGGCGTCGCCCACGCCCTCGGCGCGGTGCTCCGCGGCATAGGACGGGGTGCCAAGGGGCTCGATCCGGTGCACCGCAAGGACGGGCTCGCGCTCCTGCTGCTCGCCCTCTCGCTGATCGTCGCCGCGGGCACCTGGTCCAATCTGCGCGGCCCGGTGGGCGATCTCGTCGAGATGCTCGTCACCGGCGCTTTCGGCCGCCTCGACCTGCTCGTGCCGATACTGCTCGTCGCGGTCGCCGTGCGGCTGATCCTCTATCCCGAGCGGCCCGACGCCAACGGCCGGATCGTCATCGGGCTGACCGCACTGGTGATCGGAGTGCTCGGCCAGGTCCACATCGCCTGCGGGTCACCGGGGCGCGAGGACGGGGCCGAGGCGATGCAGGACGCGGGCGGTCTGATCGGCTGGGCCGCCTCCAAGCCACTGATCTTCATGATGACCGAGGTCCTCGCCGTACCGCTGCTGGTGCTGCTCACGGTCTTCGGTCTGCTCGTCGTCACCGCCACGCCGGTCAACGCCATCCCGCAGCGGATGCGCGGGCTCGGGGTCCGGCTGGGGATCCTGGAGGCACCGTACGAGCCCGGTGAGGACGACACCGGGGAGCCGGGAGAGTACGTCGAGTGGCGCGAGTCGCGGCCCGCGCGCCCCCGCACCCCCGCGCGCCGCGACAGCGAGGTGTACGACGCCGACAAGGCGGAGGAGGAGGCGCTGTCCCGCCGCCGTCGCCGCGGGCCCGCCGCACAGCCGGACCCCGGCCGGCCCATGGACGCCGTCGACGTCGCCGCGGCCGCCGCTGCCGCCCTGGACGGGGCCGTCCTCAACGGCATGCCGCCGTCACCCGTCGTCGCCGGTCTGACCCGTGACCTCACCGCCGACCGGGAGCGTGCCGCCGGACCGCTGCCGAGCGCGCGGACGGAGCAGCCCGTGGCCGACCCGCCCGCCGCGGAGGAGCGGCCGGCCCCGTCGGGCTCCGTGCCCGACCTGACCAAGCCCGCCCCCGACGAGTCGCAGCCCCTGCCGCCCCGCGCCGAGCAGCTGCAGCTCTCCGGGGACATCACGTACGGTCTGCCCTCCCTGGACCTGCTGGAGCGCGGCGGACCCGGCAAGAGCCGCAGCGCCGCCAACGACGCGATCGTCGCCTCGCTCACGAACGTCTTCACGGAGTTCAAGGTCGACGCCTCCGTCACCGGCTTCACGCGGGGTCCGACCGTCACCCGCTACGAGGTCGAGCTCGGCCCCGCCGTGAAGGTCGAGCGGATCACGGCGCTGACCAAGAACATCGCCTACGCCGTGGCGAGCCCCGACGTCCGGATCATCTCGCCGATCCCCGGCAAGTCCGCCGTCGGCATCGAGATCCCGAACACCGACCGGGAGATGGTCAAGCTCGGCGACGTGCTGCGACTGGCGGACGCTGCCGAGGACGACCACCCCATGCTGGTCGCGCTCGGCAAGGACGTCGAGGGCGGCTACGTCATGGCCAACCTGGCGAAGATGCCGCACATCCTGGTCGCCGGCGCCACCGGCTCCGGAAAGTCCTCCTGCATCAACTGCCTCATCACCTCCGTGATGATGCGAGCCACCCCGGAGGACGTCCGGATGGTCCTCGTCGACCCCAAGCGGGTCGAGCTCACGGCCTACGAGGGCATCCCGCACCTGATCACGCCGATCATCACCAACCCCAAGCGGGCCGCCGAGGCCCTGCAGTGGGTCGTGCGCGAGATGGACCTGCGCTACGACGACCTCGCCGCGTTCGGTTTCCGGCACATCGACGACTTCAACCGCGCCGTGCGCAACGGCCGGGTCAAGGCGCCCGAGGGCAGCGAGCGCGAGCTCCAGCCCTATCCGTACCTGCTGGTGATCGTCGACGAGCTCGCGGACCTGATGATGGTCGCCCCGCGCGACGTCGAGGACGCGATCGTCCGTATCACCCAGCTGGCCCGCGCCGCCGGCATCCATCTGGTCCTGGCCACCCAGCGGCCCTCGGTCGACGTCGTCACGGGCCTGATCAAGGCCAATGTGCCCTCCCGGCTCGCCTTCGCCACATCCTCCCTCGCCGACAGCCGCGTCATTCTGGACCAGCCGGGCGCGGAGAAGCTGATCGGCAAGGGCGACGGACTCTTCCTGCCCATGGGGGCGGGCAAGCCGACCCGTATGCAGGGCGCCTTCGTGACGGAGGAGGAGGTCGCCGGCGTCGTCCGGCACTGCAAGGAGCAGATGGCCCCCGTCTTCCGGGACGACGTGGTCGTCGGCACGAAGCAGAAGAAGGAGATCGACGAGGACATCGGCGACGACCTCGACCTGCTCTGCCAGGCCGCGGAGCTGGTGGTCACGACCCAGTTCGGGTCGACGTCCATGCTCCAGCGCAAGCTCCGGGTGGGCTTCGCCAAGGCCGGCCGCCTCATGGACCTCATGGAGTCCAGGAACATCGTGGGCCCCAGTGAGGGGTCCAAGGCGCGAGACGTTCTGGTGAAACCCGATGAGCTGGATGGAGTGCTCGCGGTGATCCGTGGGGAGTCTGATTCGTAAGGGAGGGCGAGGCAACCGTTTCCCTTCGTCGTACGTCAAGTTGGATGGAGGGCGGGACGTGCTCCGTCCTCCCGCCGTCCGGCCATTCCGATGGCGTACAAACTGCATCCGCCCGGTTGCCCCACCCTTTCGTACCACCCATAGACTGAACCTCCAGCAGGTGGCTACACGCTCGAAAGGCGCCCCCGTGTCCATCGGCAACTCCCCCGAAGACGACCGTCCTTCTCTCGAAGACGACGGGCCCTCGATCGGTCGCGCGCTCCAGCAGGCGCGCACCGACGCAGGTCTGACCGTCGACGAGGTCAGTACTTCCACCCGTGTGCGCGTCCCCATCGTGCAGGCGATCGAGCAGGACGACTTCTCGCGCTGCGGCGGCGATGTCTATGCGCGCGGGCACATCAGGACACTCGCGCGCGTCGTGGGGCTGGATCCGGACCCTCTCGTCGCGCGGTACGACGCCGAGCACGGCGGACGTCCCTCGCCCACGCCGGCGGCCCCGCTCTTCGAGGCGGAACGCATCCGCCCCGAGCGCAGGCGCCCCAACTGGACCGCCGCGATGGTCGCGGCGATCGTCGCCGTCATCGGTTTCGTCGGCTTCACCCTTTTCAACGGATCCGACGGCGCCGACGGCACCAAGCAGGTCGCCGAGGGCTCGACGCCCGAGAAGACCAGCCCCAAGCCGCCCCCGGCGAAGCCTGTGGAGCCCAAGCCCGACGCCTCCGAGAGCGCCATCGCCGCCGTCCCCCAGGACAAGGTGACGGTCAAGCTGACGGCGGTCGACGACAAGAGCTGGATCTCCGCCAAGTCCGCCAACGGCAAGCTGCTCTTCGACGGACTGCTCCTCGCGGGCGAGTCCAAGACCTTCCAGGACGACGAGCGGCTGGACCTCATCCTCGGCAACGCCGGCGCGATCGAGCTGTTCGTGAACGGCAAGAAGATCGAGGACAAGTTCGAGAACGGTCAGGTGGAACGGCTGTCCTACGCCAAGGGCGACCCCGAGGCCGGCTGAGCCGGACCGACCGGGAAGCGGCCGGAAATCGATCATCCACCGCCCGTACAGCGGGCGGCAACCCTCGCGGATCGGGCGTGGGCCGGGACGAAGTAGTCTTGAGCCCATGCCCGAACGCCGTACCGTCGCCCTTGTCACTCTTGGCTGCGCCCGTAACGAGGTGGACTCGGAGGAGCTCGCAGGCCGCCTGGCAGCGGACGGCTGGGAGCTCGTCGAGGAAGCCGCCGACGCGGATGTCGCTGTCGTCAACACCTGTGGATTCGTCGAGGCCGCCAAGAAGGACTCCGTCGACGCCCTGCTCGAGGCCAACGACCTCAAGGACCACGGGAAGACCCAGGCCGTCGTCGCGGTCGGCTGCATGGCCGAGCGGTACGGCAAGGAACTCGCCGAGGCCCTTCCCGAGGCCGACGGAGTCCTGGGCTTCGACGACTACGCCGACATCTCCGACCGCCTCCAGACCATCCTGAGCGGCGGCATCCACGCCTCCCACACGCCGCGCGACCGCCGGAAGCTGCTGCCGATCAGCCCGGCCGACCGCCAGGGCGCCGACGTGGCCCTCCCCGGGCACGCGCAGGCCCCGGCCCCGGAGGACGTGCCGGCCGACCTCCCCGAGGGCCTGGCGCCCGCCTCGGGGCCGCGCGCCCCCCTCCGCCGCAGGCTCGACACCAGCCCGGTCGCCTCGGTGAAGCTCGCCTCCGGCTGCGACCGGCGCTGCTCGTTCTGCGCCATCCCGTCCTTCCGCGGTTCCTTCGTCTCCCGGCGGCCGAGCGACGTCCTGGGAGAGACCCGCTGGCTCGCCGAACAGGGCGTGAAGGAGATCATGCTGGTCTCCGAGAACAACACCTCGTACGGCAAGGACCTCGGCGACATCCGGCTGCTGGAGACGCTGCTGCCCGAGCTCGCGGCCGTCGACGGCATCGAGCGGGTGCGGGTCAGCTACCTGCAGCCCGCCGAGATGCGCCCCGGACTGATCGACGTCCTGACGTCCACCGAGAAGGTCGCGCCCTACTTCGACCTCTCCTTCCAGCACAGCGCCCCGGGCGTGCTGCGCGCCATGCGGCGGTTCGGCGACACCGAGCGGTTCCTGGAGCTGCTGGAGACCATCCGAGGCAAGGCCCCGGAGGCCGGTGTGCGGTCCAACTTCATCGTCGGGTTCCCGGGCGAGGGCGAGGAGGACTTCGCCGAGCTGGAGCGCTTCCTCACCGAGGCGCGGCTGGACGCCATCGGAGTCTTCGGCTACTCCGACGAGGAGGGCACCGAGGCCGCCGGCTACGAGCGCAAGCTCGACCAGGACGTCGTCGACGCGCGCCTGGCGCATCTCTCCCGGCTCGCCGAGGAGCTCACCGCCCAGCGGGCCGAGGAGCGCGTCGGCGAGACCCTGCACGTCCTCGTCGAGTCCGTCGACGACGAGGACGGCGCCGTGGGCCGCGCCGCGCACCAGGCGCCCGAGACCGACGGACAGGTGGTCTTCACGAGTGCCGTCGGCCTGGCACCCGGACGTATGGTCGAAGCGAAGGTCGTCGGTACCGAAGGCGTCGACCTCATGGCCGACGTGGTTTCGGAGTGTCGTGAGGAGGCGGGCAGATGACCGGAGCGCCGGCATCCGCAGCGGGTGGGACCGGAAGGCCGGCGCCCGGCGGGAAGCTGGGCGCTGCGGCCGTCAACCAGGCCAGCCTGTGGAACATCGCCAATATCCTCACCATGGTGCGGCTGCTGCTCGTGCCCGGGTTCGTGGTGCTGATGCTCATGGACGGCGGGCACGATCCGGTCTGGCGCGCGTGGGCCTGGGCGGCGTTCGCCGTCGCCATGATCACCGACGTGTTCGACGGTCATCTGGCGCGTACGTACGACCTGGTCACGGACTTCGGGAAGATCGCGGACCCGATCGCCGACAAGGCGATCATGGCCGCGGGGCTGATCTGTCTGTCGGCCCTCGGGGATCTGCCCTGGTGGGTGACGGGAGTGATCCTCTTCCGCGAGCTGGGGATCACCCTGATGCGCTTCTGGGTGATCCGGCACGGAGTGATCCCCGCGAGCCGCGGCGGCAAGCTGAAGACCCTGGCGCAGGGCACCGCCGTCGGCATGTACGTGCTCGTGCTCACCGGCCCGCTTGCCACCCTGCGCTGGTGGGTGATGGCCGTGGCGGTCGTCCTGACCGTGGTCACCGGGCTCGACTACGTGCGCCAGGCGGTGATGCTGCGGCGCAAGGGCCTCGCGGCCGAGCGGTCCGCGGCCCGTGACCGCGCGGAGTCCGCGCGATGAGCAGTGCCGCCGCGGTGCTCCGCCTCCTCGCGGAGCGCGGCGAGAGCCTGGCCGTGGCGGAGTCCCTCACGGGCGGTCTCGTGGCCGCGGAGCTGACCTCCGTTCCGGGCGCCTCGAAGAGCTTCCTGGGGTCCGTGACGGCTTACGCGACCGCTCTCAAGCGAGACCTCCTCGGGGTCGACGGGTCCCTCCTGGCCGAGCACGGCGCGGTGCACCCGGAGGTCGCGGCCCAGATGGCCGCGGGCGTCCGGGCCCGGACGGGGGCCGGCTGGGGCATCGCGACCACCGGTGTCGCAGGGCCCGAACCCCAGGACGGACAGCCCGTGGGCACGGTCTTCGTCGCGGTCGCGGGCCCGGACGGCACCCGGAAAGTGGCCCGGCTGAGATTGAACGGCGACCGCTCGGAAATCCGTAGAGAGAGTGTCCGGAACGTGCTGGAACTGCTCGCCGGCGAACTCTCGGTCAATGGGCGGGCACAGGATACGGAACAGAACGGGGGGAATTGATGTTTGCAGCCCTGAGTGAACACGACATCGCTCCCCGCACGGCCGCAGCGCGAGGCGGTACGGTGGGGCGTGAAGGATGCGGCTACGCGGTCCGAGGAGGGAGCCACCGATGATCCTGCTCCGTCGCCTGCTGGGTGACGTGCTGCGTCGGCAGCGCCAGCGCCAGGGCCGTACTCTGCGCGAAGTCTCCTCGTCCGCCCGAGTCTCTCTCGGCTATCTCTCCGAGGTGGAGCGGGGGCAGAAGGAGGCTTCCTCCGAGCTGCTCTCCGCGATCTGCGACGCGCTTGACGTACGGATGTCCGAGCTCATGCGGGAAGTGAGCGACGAGCTGTCGCTCGCCGAGCTGGCCGAGTCGGCAGCGGCGAGCGAGCCGGTGCCTGCGCCGGTGCGGCCGCTCAATTCCGTGTCCGTGACGTCGGTCGCGGGCGTGCCGACGGAACGGGTGACGATCAAGGCACCGGCGGAAGCTGTGGACGTCGTCGCCGCCTGATTTCCACGTGTGAGCCCCGGTCGGGTGGGTACCCGACCGGGGCTTCTCTTTTCCCCCGAATAACCGTTTTGCGCCATTTATGCCATGGTGGAGAGCGGTGTCACTGAACGGAGGTCGACATGTCTGCGGTGAAGAGCTCGCTGCCCGAGGACGCACGCAAGATCACCGGTGAGGCCCTTCAGGGCGCGCTGGTCGATCTGATCGATCTGGGGCTGGTGGCCAAGCAGGTCCACTGGAACGTGGTCGGGCCCCGCTTCCGCTCCGTGCACCTCCAGCTGGACGAGGTCGTCACCACGGCGCGGCAGCACTCCGACGTCGTGGCGGAACGGGCCTCCGCCATCGGGGTCGCACCCGACGGCCGCGCCTCCACCGTCGCCTCGGCGAGCGCCATCGGGAAGGTGCCGGACGGCTGGATCCAGGACACCGACGTGGTCAACACCATGGTGAAGGCGCTGTCCGCGGTGATCGAGCGCATGCGTGAGCGCATCCAGGCCACGGACGAGCCGGATCCCGTGAGCCAGGACATCCTCATCTCCCTCACGGCCGACCTCGAGAAGCACGCGTGGATGTTCCAGGCGGAAAGCGTCTAGCCGTGGGCATATCCGGAGCCTCCTCCGGGGCCGCTTCCTCGGCCGCACGGCCGATCGCGACGGGACGGGTGCGCGGGCGCACAGCCCGGGGCACGCCCCCCTGGGGCGCCTGGCACATACGCTGCGGGCGCGCCGGGTGTGCAACCGGTGCGCCCTCCCGCCGCGTGATCGGTCCGGTCTAGCGTCGACCGGAGGAGGCGGCCATGGTGAGGCGATGGGTCCTGCTGTCGGCGCTCGCACTGGGCGCTATGTGGTGGTGGGCCGTGCTGCGGCTGGCGCTGGTGCCGGAGCAGGCGGGGCTCGTCGAGGGGGCAGTGGCGGCAGGCGGGTGGGGGCTCAGTCTGTTGCCGGTGCACGTTGCGTCGCGGTCCGGGGACGCCGGTAGGGCCGGGGGAACGACCACGGCTACCACGGCATCGCGACGCCCCCGTTCGGCCGGAGGATCTGGCCCGTCGTGAACGACGACGCGTCGGAGGCGAGGTGCAGTACCGCGTGGGCGATGTCCGCGGGCTCACCGACCCGGCCGAGCGGGGAGATCCTGGCCATGGCCGCCTCCGCCTGCCGCTGGGACTGAACGTCGTGGCGGTCCGTCATGGGAGTGCGCACCCAGCCCGGCGCGACGGCGTTGACGCGGATCGCATGCCGGCCGAGTTCCGCTGCGAGGGTCCTGGTGAGCTGGACGACGGCGGCCTTGGCGGCGCCGTAGCAGAGCAGGCCCGGATTCGCGGTGTCGACGGCGCCGGACGCCATGGTGATGATCGACCCCGGCACGCCGGCGTCGATCATCGAGCGGGCGGCGGCCTGGCAGGCGTACAGAACTCCCTTGAAATTGACGGCCATCACCCGGTCGAGGTCCTCGTCCCTGGTCTCCAGGACAGGGCTGGAGTGCATGATGCCGGCGACGGCGGCCAGGACATGCGGGGGGCCCGACGCCGAGACGGCCGCCGCCATCGCCGTGTGGACCGCGGCGCGGTCGCTCACGTCGACGAGATGCGTGTGCGCCGTGCCGCCCGCGTTCTCGATCGCCGTCCGGGTCTCGGTGAGCCCCTTCTCGGCCAGGTCCGCGCAGTGCACGGTGGCTCCCGCGTCGGCGAGCAGTAGGGCCGTCGCGCGGCCTATGCCGCTCGCCGCGCCGGTGACGAACGCGGTGCGGCCGGTGAGGTCGTACGCGGTGACGGGCATGCCGGGACCGTACGGCGGTTTCTGACGATGCGTCAACTACGTGATGGGCGGGCAGGGGTGGACGAACATGGGGGCGGGCGCTCGGGGGTCCGTGCCATGCCCGGCTGTTCCGTGTCCTGGCCCTGTTCCGGGCGGGCGGCGGTGGTGGGCCGTGGTCCGCACTGGTGGCGGGGCGTCAGACCGTGGGCCCCGACTGGCAGCCCGGGCACCAGTAGGAAACCCGGTCGTCCTGGCCCGCCTTGCGGATCGCCGTGCCGCAGCGCAGACAGGGGCGGCCCCGGCGCCCGTACACGAAGAGGAGCTGCTCGCCGGGACACAGCGGGCTCCGGCGGCCGTCGCCGCCACGGCTGCCGGCGTTGGGCGTGGTGCGCCGGTCGAAGGTGTCCTTGTTGCTCTCCAGCAGACGCCGGGCGGTGGCGACGAGGCGCTCGGGAGTGCCCGGGGGCAGGTCACCCATCGGCAGCCAGGGGGTGACCCGGGCGAGGAAGGCCAGTTCCGACTTGTAGACATTGCCGATGCCCGCCAGATTGCGCTGGTCCAGCAGGGCCTCGCCGATCGGGCGCCCGGGATCGGCCAGCAGGTTGCGCACGGCGGTTTCCGGGTTCCAGTCCGGGCCCAGCAGATCCGGACCGAGATGCCCCACGGCCTCGTCCTCGTCCCGGGTGCGCAGCAGCTCCAGCACGGGCAGCCGGTAGCCCACGGCCGTACGTTCGGCATTGCCGAGGACGGCGCGGATCTGGTGGTCCGGGCCGCCCCGCCAGCGCTCGCCGGTGGCGAAGACCCGCCAGGCGCCGTCCATCCGGAGGTGGGAGTGCAGGGTCAGCCCGCCTTCGATGCGGGTGAGCAGATGCTTGCCGCGGGCGGTGACGTCCAGTACCTCCCGGCCGGTGAGATCGGCGGTGGCGAACCGGGGAACCCTGAGGTCGGCAAGGGTGAGCGTCCGTCCGGCCAGGGCGGTGTGCAGCTTCCGGGCGGTCAGCCAGACGGTGTCTCCTTCGGGCATGCCTCCATGATGCGCGACGATGGTCCCGGTGAGGCGGGGACCAGCCTGGGCCCGGCGTCAGGCCCGTATGCGCAGGCCCCGGGGAGTGGCGTGGAATCCCGCCTCCTCAAGCGGGCGGGCGAGCGGCGAGGTCAGTGCCGCCGAACCGTTGATCCGCTCGACCGTGATCGTGCCGAGCGCCCCCGCCCTGCCCGCGTCGGAGAGCGCCTGCGCCGCGGCGCGGAGCATGGGGTCGTCCGGCTCGGTGGGCCAGGACAGCAGGGTCTTCCCGCCGCGCTCCATGTAGAGCGCGAGCTCCCCGTCGACCAGTACGACCAGTGAGCCCGCCTTGCGGCCGGGTTTGTGGCTCGCGCCGTCGGGCGGCTCGGGCCAGGACAGTGCCGCCCCGTACGCGTTTGCCGGGTCGGCGGCCGCCAGGACCACCGCACGGGGTGCGGCGTGCCCGTCGGCGCGCTCGCGGGCGCCCGCGGCGGCCCGCAGTCGGTCCACCGCGCCGTCCATGGCGAACTGGGCGGCCCCGAGGCCCTCGACGACATAGCCGCGCCGGGCCTGCCCGCTGTCCTCGAAGGCGGAGAGGATGCGGTACGTCGCCGAGAAACCGCCCTCCACACCCTCCGCGGCGACCGCGCCCCGGGTGACGACGCCATGGCGGTCCAGCAGGGTGCGGGCCAGCGCGTGGGCCCGGTGCGTGGGGTCGGGCTCCTGCGCGGGAAGCAGGGACCAGCGTCCGGAGACGGTGGGCGGGCCGTTGCGGGACGCGGTCCGCGCGGCAGCCGTCAGCGAACCGTACCGCCCGCGCGGCACCGTGCGCCGGGCGCGGTGGGCCGTGGAACCCGCCGTGCGGCCGGAGCCCAGCAGCGAGCGCAGCGGCGCCAGGGTGTCGTTGGTGAGCCGGCCGGACCAGGCCAGGTCCCACACCGCGTCGGCCAGTTGGGGATCCGTGACGTCGGGGTGTGTCGTCGCCCGCACCTGGTCCGCAATCTGGCGGAAGAACAGGCCGTAGCCTCCCGAGAGGGCGGAGAGCACCGACTCGTGGAGGGCCGTCGGCTCCAGCGGGTGGGGCTGCGGCAGCAGCAGCGGGGCGGCGTCCGCGAGGTAGAGCGAGACCCAGCCGTCCTTGCCCGGGAGCGCGCCCGCTCCGGCCCACACCACCTCGCCCGTCGTGGTCAGCTCGTCCAGCATTCCCGGGGAGTATCCGGTCACCCGGGACGGGAGGATGAGCTTCTCCAGCGCGGAGGCGGGCACGGGAGCGCCCTGGAGCTGCTCGACGGCACGGGCCAGTCCGTCGATGCCGCGCAGGCTGTTGTTCCCCAGATGCTGCCAATGGGGCAGGAAGGTCGCCAGCGCGGCGGGCGGCACCGGCTCCAGCTCCTCCCGGAGCGCGGCGAGGGACCGGCGCCGCAGTCGGCGCAGCACTGCGGCGTCGCACCACTCCTGGCCGATGCCCGACGGATGGAACTCGCCCTGGACGACCCGCCCCGCCGCGGCGAGCCGCTGCAGTGCCCCGTCCGTGACGGCCGCGCCCAGCCCGAACCGCGTGGCGGCCTGCGACGAGGTGAACGGCCCGTGCGTGCGGGCGAAACGGGCCAGCAGATCGCCGAGCGGGTCCTTCACCGGCTCGGTGAACGCCTCGGGGACCCCGACCGGGAGTGCCGTCCCCAGCGCGTCCCTGAGGCGTCCCGCGTCCTCGATCGCCGCCCAGTGGTCCTCGCCGGCGATCCGGACGCGGATGGCCCGGCGGGTTCCGGCGAGCTCCTCTGGCCACCGGGGGTCGGCGCTGCGCTCGATCAGTTCCCCGGTCGTGAGCGGCCCGAGAACGCGCAGCAGATCCGCGACTCCCTCGGCGTCCTTGATCCTGCGGTCGTCCGTGAGCCACTGGAGCTCCTGTTCCAGCTCGGCCAGGACGTCCGCGTCGAGCAGCTCGCGCAGTTCCGCCTGGCCCAGCAGCTCGGCGAGCAGGCGGGAGTCCAGCGAGAGCGCGGCGGCCCGGCGCTCGGCGAGGGGCGAGTCCCCCTCGTAGAGGAACTGGGCCACATAGCCGAAGAGGAGGGAGCGCGCGAAGGGGGACGGCTCCGGGGTGGTGACCTCGACCAGCCGGACCTTGCGGGACTCGATGTCGCCCATCAGCTCCTCGAGCCCGGGGACGTCGAAGACGTCCTGGAGGCACTCCCGCACGGCCTCGAGGACGATCGGGAACGAGCCGAACTCACTGGCCACCTGGAGCAACTGGGCCGCGCGCTGACGCTGCTGCCACAGGGGCGTCCGCTTGCCCGGGTTGCGGCGCGGCAGCAGCAGGGCGCGGGCCGCGCACTCACGGAACCGGGAGGCGAACAGCGCGGATCCGCCCACCTGGTCGGTGACGATCTGACTGACCTCGCCCTTGTCGAAGAGGGTGTCGGCGGCGCCGACCGGGGCCTGTTCGCCGTCGTAGGAGGTGTCGAGGTGCACCGGGTCCTGGTCCAGCAGGTCGAGGCCCATCAGGTCGGCGTCGGGCAGCCGCAGGACGATCCCGTCGTCCGCGTGCATGACCTGGGCGTCCATGCCGTACCGCTCGGAGAGGCGCGCGGCCAGTGCCAGTGCCCAGGGGGCGTGCACCTGGGCACCGAACGGCGAGTGCACCACGACCCGCCAGTCGCCCAGTTCGTCACGGAACCGCTCGACGACGATCGTGCGGTCGTCGGGCACATGCCCGCAGGCCCGGCGCTGCTCGTCGAGGTACGACAGGACGTTCGCGGCGGCCCATTCGTCGAGACCGGCGGTCATCAACCGCAGCCGGGCGTCGTCCTCGGGCAGCGATCCGACCTCGCGGAGGAAGGCGCCCACCGCGCGGCCCAGTTCGAGCGGGCGGCCGAGCTGGTCGCCCTTCCAGAACGGCAGCCTGCCGGGAACGCCGGGCGCGGGGGAGACCAGGACCCGGTCGCGGGTGATGTCCTCGATCCGCCAGGAGGTCGTGCCCAGCGTGAAGACGTCACCGACCCGGGACTCGTACACCATCTCCTCGTCGAGCTCGCCGACCCGGCCGCCGCCCTTCTTCGGGTCCGCACCGGCCAGGAAGACGCCGAACAGCCCGCGGTCCGGGATCGTGCCGCCGGAGGTGACCGCGAGCCGCTGGGCCCCGGGACGCCCCGTGACCGTCCCGGCGACCCGGTCCCACACCACGCGCGGGCGCAGTTCCGCGAATGCGTCCGACGGATACCGCCCGGCCAGCATGTCCAGAACCGCCGTGAACGCCGACTCGGGGAGCGAGGCGAAGGGCGCGGCGCGCCGGACCACGGTCAGCAGGTCGTCGAACTGCCAGGTGTCGAGGGCGACCATGGCGACCACTTGCTGCGCCAGCACGTCCAGCGGGTTGGCGGGGATGCGGAGCGACTCGATCGAACCCGTGCGCATCCGCTCGGTGACGACGGCGGCCTGGACCAGATCGCCCCGGTACTTGGGGAAGACCACGCCCGTGGAGACCGCGCCCACCTGGTGCCCCGCGCGGCCGACGCGCTGCAGGCCGGAGGCGACCGAGGGCGGGGACTCGACCTGGACGACCAGATCCACCGCGCCCATGTCGATGCCCAGCTCCAGGCTGGACGTGGCGACGACGGCGGGGAGTCGCCCCGCCTTCAGGTCCTCCTCGACGAGAGCGCGCTGCTCCTTGGAGACCGAGCCGTGGTGCGCGCGGGCGAGCAGCGGCGGCGCGCCCCGCGCCGCCCCGGACTGCGCCATGATCTCGGCCGGCGGGGCGCCCTCGGGAAGCGGTTCCCCGACGGTGCGCTCGTAGGCGATCTCGTTGAGCCGGTTGCACAGCCGCTCCGCGAGACGGCGGGAGTTCGCGAAGACGATCGTCGAGCGGTGGGCCTGCACGAGATCGGCGATCCGCTCCTCCACCTGCGGCCAGATCGACGGCTTCTCGCCGGGGCTGTCCGGCTCGGAGGCCGGGGAACCGCCGAGCTCGCCCATGTCCTCGACCGGGACGACGACGGACAGGTCGAACTCCTTGCCGGACGGCGGCTGGACGATCTCCGCCTTGCGCCGCGGCGACAGATAGCGCGCCACCTCGTCGACCGGCCGGACGGTCGCCGAGAGACCGATCCGCCGGGCGGGCCGGGGCAGCAGCTCGTCCAGCCGCTCCAGGGACAGCGCCAGGTGCGCGCCGCGCTTGGTGCCCGCCACGGCGTGCACCTCGTCCACGATCACCGTCTCGATGCCGCTCAGCGCCTCTCGGGTGGACGAGGTGAGCATCAGGAACAGCGACTCGGGAGTGGTGATCAGGATGTCCGGCGGTCTCGTCGCCAGCGTCCGCCGCTCGGCCGCGGGGGTGTCACCGGACCGGATGCCGACACGCACCTCGGGCTCGGGCAGCCCGAGCCGCACGGCCTCCTGCCGGATGCCGGTCAGCGGGCTGCGGAGGTTGCGTTCGACGTCGACCGCGAGGGCCTTGAGCGGCGACACGTACAGCACGCGGCAGCGCTTCCTCACGTCCGCCGGCGGCGGGACGGACGTCAGTCCGTCGAGAGCGGCCAGGAACGCGGCGAGGGTCTTCCCGGAACCGGTCGGGGCGACCACCAGCACGTCCGAGCCGCGGCCGATCGCCCGCCACGCGCCCTCCTGGGCCGCCGTGGGCGCGCTGAACGCCCCCGTGAACCAGCCGCGGGTCGCGGGGGCGAAGGTGTCGAGTGCACTGCCGGCCATGACACCCATCGTGCACCGCCCCACTGACAAGCGCCCGGACCTGCGAGAATGTCGACATGGCCGAGGGTGAGTGGGCACGGTACTGGCAGCATGAGCGGCTTCCGGGAATCGATCTGCTCCGGGCCCACTACGTACGGCACACGTTCCCCCGCCACAGCCACGAGGGGTACGTCTTCGGGACCATCACGCGCGGCGTCGAGGACGTCGGGCTCCCGGGAGGCGTCGTGCACGCCGGCCCCGGCATGGTCGTGATGATCAATCCGGAGGTTCCGCACACCGCCCGGGCGGGAGTGACGGAGGGCTGGATGTACTCGACGCTCTATCCGTCGTCCCAGGTGGTGGCCGAGATCGCGGCGGAGACCACGACCATCAGGGGCACCGCCGGCTTCGCGGAGACCGATGCGGTCGACCTGCAGGCGGCCCGGCTGATCCGCGAGGTCCACCGCGCGGCCGAGGAGGGCAACGCACTGGCCGCCGACAGCATGCTGCGGATCATGGTGGCACGGCTGCTGCGCAACTACGGGCGCAGCCTCCCGGCGCGCGAACCGCTCACGGCAGGCGCGCGCGACGCGGCACGCGCCCGGGCGGTGCTGGAGGAGCGGATGGAGGACCCGCCTGCGCTCCAGGCCCTCGCCGCCGAGCTGGGCACCAGTCCGTTCGCCCTGCTGCGGGCCTTCCGCGACCGCTACGGGATGCCACCGCACACCTGGCTCACCGACGCCCGCGTCCGCCGGGCCCGGCGGATGTTGGACGTGGGCGCGGCCCCCGCGGAGGCGGCCGCCGCGGTCGGCTTCGCCGATCAGCCGCACCTGAACCGGCACTTCACACGGATCGTCGGGGTGCCCCCCGGCGCCTACCAGCGCGGCCGAGGCGTCGGCCGACCCCGCTGAGATCCGCCGCCCGCCGCCGGGGCGAGCGGACGGACGGCGCGATGCGCCGCGGCTCCGGTCGCGGGTGTCGAACGGGGGTGCGCACCGTACGGGAGCAGGGACGAGACCGCGCGGAGGAGTGCGGGTGAGGTGGTGTGCGGCGTGCGCAAGAACGTACAAGACCGAGCGCCGTCCGCTCCCGTACCGTCCATGACGTGCCAGAACAGACAGCCTCAGCAGAAATACCCATCGACGGCGATCGACGCGCCGCGGCCGGTGAGCCCGGGCCGCGGGAGACCGCCGACGTACCGGTGAAGTCCGACTCCGCCGTCGTGCGGGACGCCCTCGGCGTGGGCGTCGCCGTCGGCCTGTCCGGCTTCGCCTTCGGCGTGACCGCCGCGGGCGCGGGACTCGACGTCCTGCAGATCTGCGCCCTCAGCCTGCTGGTCTTCACCGGCGCCTCGCAGTTCGCCCTGGTCGGGGCGCTCGCCGCGGGCGGCAACCCGTTCACCGCCGCAGCCGGGGCCTTCTTCCTCGGCACCCGCAACGCCTTCTACGGCCTGCGGCTCTCCCAGCTCCTCGCCGTGCGCCGCGCCGTGCGGCCCTTCGCCGCCCACTGGGTCATCGACGAGACCACCGCGGTGGCCCTGGCCCAGCCCACCCGCCGGGCCGCCCGAGTCGGCTTCACCGTCACCGGTCTCACGCTCTACGTGCTCTGGAACCTGACCACGCTGCTCGGCGCCCTCGGCGCCGAGGCCATCGGCGACACGAACGCCTGGGGGCTGGACGCGGCCGGACCCGCGGTGTTCCTGGCCCTGCTGGCGCCGATGCTGCGCACGACGACCGAGCGGGTCGTCGCGGGAATCGCCGTCGTCCTCGGGCTCGGCCTGCTGCCGGTGCTCCCCGCCGGGGTGCCGGTGCTCGTCGCGGCACTCGCGGCGCCCGCCGTCCTCTGGTGGCAGGGCCGGACGATAGGCAACAAGCGGAAGGGAGTGGGGCGTTGAACGTCTGGATCGCGATCGGAGTGACCGCCTCCGCCTGCTACCTGGTCAAACTGGCCGGTCTGCTGGTGCCCGCGGGCGCGCTGGAGCGCCCGCTCGTCCAGCGGCTCGCGGCCCTGCTCCCGGTCGCCCTGCTGGCCGCGCTCACCGCCCAGCAGACCTTCAGCGCGGGCGACGCACTGGTGCTGGACGCGCGGGCAGCGGGACTGGCGGCGGCCGCGATCGCGCTGGTCCTGCGGGCACCCTTCCTGGTCGTGGTCGCCGCCGCCGTGGCGGTCACCGCGGGGGTACGGGCCCTCGGGGGCTGAGCCGCGGGGCGTCCCTCCCGCCGGTCCCGTGGCCCGGGCCCGCCGCGGGGCACTCGTGACGCGCAGAAGGGGCGGGTGCTGACTCAGCGCAGCACCCGCCCGTGCGCCCGCAGCGTGCGCAGCGCCTCGACCGTCACCACCGGACGCCACTCCAGGGCGGTGCTCGGCGCCCACTGGCGCCACCGGACCGGCCAGCCCCCGTCCTCCTGCTGCTCAAGGGCGAGGTGGTCCAGCGACCGGTCCATCTCCTCGTCCGTGAACCAGCGCCGTGCCAGCGAGCCGGGCACGCGTGCGTAGTCGTGGGGGTAGTGGTACTCGCCCGGCGCGTAGCCCGCGGCGACCGGGTACTCGTCCGACCGCCCCGGGTCGAGCACCACGAGCCGCTGCTCGCGTACCAGCCGCCCCAGCCGGTCCGCGGCCTCCTCGGCACGCGACCGGTCCGGGACACCGTCCAGGAACGCGACCGCCGCCTGGATCTCGTACGGGTGCGACTTCTGCAGACCCTTCACCGCGGCCCAGCAGAAGTCGGTCGCGCGGAACAGCCACGCGTGCCACACCTGGTTGCGGTGCAGCAGGCCCACCACGGGTCCCGTGGCCAGCAGCTCACTGGGCGGATCGGACACGATCGGGATGAACGGCGCCGTCGGGTAGCCGCGCTGTGAGGGGTGGATGACGGGCAGGGCGCCGTCGCGGGTGGCCACGTTCGTCAGATAGCGGCAGATCCGCTCCGCCCGGAGCCCGCCGCAGCGCCCGATGGAGTCCAGCACGCGCAGGGCGTGCGCCGTGTGCAGCGGCTGGCTCGCGGGGCCGCGGAGATCGGGCTCCAGGGCGTGGCCGTAGCCGCCGTCCTCATTGAGGTACGCGGTGAGCGCGGCCTCGACCGGCTCCGCCGCCGCACCCAGGAAGTGATACGCGAAGCGTCGCTGTTCGAGCACGCGAGCCGTGAGCCAGACGAAGTGCTCGGCTCGTGCCAGAGGTGTTCCAGCCATGCTCCGACGGTAGGGGTGAAAGGGCTTCGCACAAGGCCGACCGACGGGTCTGCACTCTCAGGGGGCGGATACTGGTGTCATGCGGTTGACGATTTTCTGGGAGCGGATGGCAGAGCACTTCGGTGCCGCGTACGCCGACTCCTTCGCACGCGACCATGTGATGGCGGAACTCGGGGGCCGGACGGTGCACGAGGCACTGGCCGCCGGCTGGGAGACGAAGGACGTCTGGCGCGGGGTCTGCGCCGCGGTCGGCATCCCCGCGGAGAAGCGCTGAACCACGGACCCGGAAGGTCGTCCCGCGTCCGGCGGGCCGGGCCGGGTGGCGCCGGTGGGGCCGGGACCGTGCCGGTCCGGCCCGTGGTGGAGGCGTTGTCCACAGGGCCGTGCCGGTTGTCGCCGCGGTAGGCGAGACTTGCTCCGTGGCAGCGAATGACGAGACCACCCAGGACGAGAACCGCCCGACCTCCCAGTACGCCGAGGCCGGGCGGCCCGACGACGACACCGGGGGCGGCCCGGCAGGTGCCGGGGCCCAGGTGAAGGTCCCCTCGCCCGCCACCGCGCCCGACGGCGGTGCCGGGGCGGGCGGGACCGCCGTCACGACGGCCGCACCGGGGCGGATGCCGCGCTGGCTGCCCCGCGCCATGGTGCTGGCGCTGGCGCTCTACGGCTGCTTCCAGCTCGGCAGCTGGGCTTTCCACCAGCTGATCGGCCTGCTGATCAACGTGCTGATCGCGTTCTTCCTGGCGCTCGCGATCGAGCCGGCCGTGGGCCGGATGGCGGCCCGCGGCGTACGCCGCGGCATCGCCACCTTCCTCGTCTTCATCGCGGTGCTGGCCGTGAGCGTGGGCTTCGTCGTGGCGCTCGGCTCGATGCTGGCCGGTCAGATCGTCGAGATGGTCGAGGACTTCCCCCAGTACCTGGACCAGGTGATCAACTGGATCAACAAGACCTTCCACAGCGAACTGTCGAGGGTCGCGATCCAGGACAGCCTGCTGCGTTCCGACTGGCTGCAGAAGTACGTGCAGAACAGCGCGACCGGTGTGCTCGACGTGTCGGCGACGGTGATCGGCGGGTTGTTCAAACTGCTGACGATCTTCCTCTTCTCCTTCTACTTCGCGGCGGACGGGCCGAGGCTGCGACGCGCGCTGTGCTCGGTGCTGCCGCCGTCGAAGCAGGCCGAGGTGCTGCGGGCCTGGGAGATCGCCGTCGACAAGACGGGCGGATACCTCTACTCGCGCGGGCTGATGGCGCTGATCTCGGGCGTCGCGCACTACGTGCTGCTGGCGATGCTGGACGTGCCGTACGCCCCGGCGCTGGCGATGTGGGTGGGGCTGGTGTCGCAGTTCATCCCGACCATCGGCACGTATCTCGCGGGCGCCCTGCCGATGCTGATCGCCTTCACGATCAACCCCTGGTACGCGCTGTGGGTGCTGGGCTTCGTGCTGATCTACCAGCAGTTCGAGAACTACGTGCTGCAGCCGAAGCTCACCGCCAAGACGGTGGACATCCATCCGGCGGTGGCGTTCGGCTCGGTCATCGCCGGCACCGCGCTGCTGGGAGCCGTCGGTGCGCTGATCGCGATTCCGGCCGTCGCCACCCTGCAGGCCTTCCTCGGCGCGTACGTGAAGCGCTACACCGTGACGGAGGACCCGCGGGTCCACGGGCACCGCAGACACGGCGAGGTGGTGCTCGCCCGGGTCCAGCGGGCTCTGCGCAGCAAGAAGGACGGGACGGCGGCCGACGGGGAGAGCGGCGGCTGAGCCCCTTGTCGGGCCTCCTGACTCCTGGGCGGCCGCTGCCCGTGCCGCCGCGCCGAGCCCGTGCACGGTCGGCCCGGTGCCCGGTCCGCTGCCGTCCCGGCCGCCCTGCCGGCGGCGGTGCGGCACGTGACGCGGGGTGCGGGCGGCTTGCTTGACACCAAAATCGAACATCCATTCTCATGGGAGTCCGGCCTTGGAATCTCGGGGTTCTCACCGGGTTATCCACAGGTTGGAGGGACGTCGGGGCGCATTGTCAGTGGCAGGGGATAGCGTCTTTGGCGTGAAGCGATCGACTCAAGCAAATCGGGTGGAACCCATGGCAGGAACCGACCGCGAGAAGGCGCTCGACGCCGCGCTCGCGCAGATTGAACGACAGTTCGGCAAGGGCGCCGTGATGCGCATGGGCGAGCGGTCGAGGGAGCCCATCGAGATCATCCCGACCGGCTCGACGGCGCTCGACGTCGCACTCGGTGTCGGTGGCCTGCCGCGCGGTCGTGTGGTGGAGATCTACGGCCCGGAGTCCTCCGGCAAGACGACCCTGACCCTGCACGCCGTCGCCAACGCGCAGAAGGCGGGCGGCCAGGTCGCCTTCATCGACGCGGAGCACGCCCTCGACCCCGAGTACGCGAAGAAGCTCGGCGTCGACATCGACAATCTGATCCTGTCCCAGCCGGACAACGGTGAGCAGGCGCTCGAGATCGTCGACATGCTGGTCCGTTCCGGCGCCCTCGACCTCATCGTCATCGACTCCGTCGCCGCGCTCGTGCCGCGCGCGGAGATCGAGGGCGAGATGGGCGACTCCCACGTCGGTCTCCAGGCCCGGCTGATGAGCCAGGCCCTGCGGAAGATCACCAGTGCGCTCAACCAGTCCAAGACCACGGCGATCTTCATCAACCAGCTGCGCGAGAAGATCGGCGTGATGTTCGGCTCGCCCGAGACCACGACCGGTGGCCGCGCGCTGAAGTTCTACGCCTCGGTGCGCATCGACATCCGCCGCATCGAGACCCTGAAGGACGGCACCGAGGCCGTCGGCAACCGCACCCGCTGCAAGGTCGTCAAGAACAAGGTCGCGCCGCCCTTCAAGCAGGCCGAGTTCGACATCCTCTACGGCCAGGGCATCAGCCGCGAGGGCGGTCTGATCGACATGGGCGTGGAGCACGGCTTCGTCCGCAAGGCCGGCGCCTGGTACACGTACGAGGGCGACCAGCTCGGCCAGGGCAAGGAGAACGCGCGGAACTTCCTGAAGGACAACCCCGACCTCGCCAACGAGATCGAGAAGAAGATCAAGGAGAAGCTGGGCGTCGGAGTGAGCAGCACCGAAGCCCCGGCGGCCGAGCCCGGCGGGGACGCGGCGAGTGCCGCCGCCCCGGCCGATGCCTCCGCCAAGTCGGTGCCCGCACCCGCCACCAAGGCGGCGAAGGCCGCCAAGACGGCTACGGCGGCCAAGGGCTGATCGGCATCGTGTCCGACCCGAGCACGCGGCGCACCGCGGATCGGCCGGGCGGCAGCTCCGCATCGTCGAGGGCCGATGAGGAGCTGCCGCCCCAGGATCCGGCAGAGAGAGCGCGGGCGATCTGCCTGCGCCTGCTCACCGGCACCCCGCGGACCCGAAAGCAACTCGCCGAAGCGCTCCACAAGCGCGAGATCCCGGACGAGGTCGCCGAGGAGGTGCTGTCCCGCTTCGAGGACGTCGGCCTCATCGACGACGCGGCGTTCGCGGGAGCCTGGGTGGAGTCACGGCACCACGGCCGCGGACTGGCACGCCGGGCCCTCGCCCGAGAGCTGCGCACGAAGGGCGTCGACTCGGCGCTGATCGACGAGGCGGTCGCCCGGCTCGACTCCGACCAGGAGGAGCAGACGGCACGCGAGTTGGTCGCCAGGAAACTCCGCTCGACCCGGGGCCTCGACCGGGACCGCCGTCTCCGGCGTCTTGCGGGCATGCTCGCGCGCAAGGGATATCCGGAGGGCATGGCCCTACGGGTGGTCCGCCGGGCCCTGGAGGAGGAAGGCGAGGGCACCGAGGGCCTGGACGGCCTTGAGGACGGCCTGTCCTAGGCCGTCGGGCAGGTACAAGCCGGGCAAGGACAGTTCAGTGCGGGGCACTGAACTGCCCGGCCACGGGCCGGCGACAGGTGTGGGCTGAAGTGCGCCGAGCGCCGGGAGCCGTCCGAGCCCCGTTTCGTCCATGACTTACAGCCTGTTGCGGCACAGGGCCCACTCCGTGCCACCTGGAACCGTCCGGGTGTTCGGCAGGGCGGCCGCCGTGCTGTCGGCGCCGGCAGCAAGAGGCCGACGGCCACCACGACCACAGGAGCGGACCGGTGTCCCCGGAGGGGAAGGGGCGAGGGAGACCACGTCCCGGGACGCCGGTCCGCTTCAGTGCCGTCCGCGGCGGTGGCGCCGTGACAACCGACCGCAGCGCGCACGGGCATGTCGTCCGCATCGGGATGTCTTTTCGCCCCGGCCCCACGGGCTGCCAGGCGTACCCTCGCGCGCACATCGGCAGTGCCCGGCAGCCCGCGCCGCCTAGTCCGCCGCGCCCGCTGCCCGGACCGGCAGTCCCTGCGACCGCCAGGCCTGGAAGCCGCCGACCAGATCGGTCGCGCGGTGCAGCCCGAGCTGCCGGAGCGAGGCCGCCGCGAGCGACGAGGCGTACCCCTCATTGCAGACGATCACGATCCGCAGGTCATGACTGGTGGCCTGCGGCGCGCGATGGCTGCCCAGTGGGTCCAGCCGCCACTCCAGCTCATTGCGTTCGACGACGAGCGCACCCGGGATCAGCCCGTCCCGGTCGCGCAGCGCCGCGTAGCGGATGTCGACCAGCAGCGCACCGTCCCCGGCCGCGTCGTAAGCCTCTCGCGGTTCCACCCGGTCCAGCCCCTCCCGGACCCGCTCGAGCAGTTCGTCGATCCCCACGGGTCGTTCACTCACTGCCAGTCCTCCGGACGTTCGACCTGCTCGAGACGGAGCACCGCGCCGGTCCTGCTGAACCGCCGGAGCAGCGGCAGCGGCGGATGGTAGGCGTGGACCGAGATCGCATGCTCGGTCGTGGACTCGTTGAGCACCTCGTGGACGTGGTGCCTGCCGAACGCCCGCCCCTGGCCCGGGCCGATCCGCCGTTCGCGGTCCACGTCCTCCGCCAGCTCCAGGGTCTTCCAGCCGCTCGCGGGGAGCCGGACCGCGAGGGAGTTCTCCTTCAACTCGCCCGAGGCGGTGGCGAAGGCGCCGACCGATTCCGCGTGGTCGTGCCAGCCGGTGCCGGTGCCGGGGGGCCAGGCGATCAGCCATGCCTCACTGCCGCCGGGCCCTTCCAGCCGCACCCAGGTGCGGCCCTCGGGATCCAGGGGCAGCGAGGCGATCAGTTCGGTGTCGGCGGCGGCGCGCCGCACGAAGTCGAGGAGTTCGGCCGCGGTGGGTGCGGCCGCTTTCGTGTGTAGAGGGACAGACTGGGTCACGGGAACCGTCCTGGAACTCGCTGAGATGCCCACGGCCAGGGGTTCGCCCGCGCCGGGACCCCCGGGCGCGAACGCGGCCGTGAAAGCGGAAGAGAAGAAAAGTGCGAAGTCAGCAGGACGGTCGACACACGCAGCCCGCATAGCGGAGCAGGTCCATGTGGACCCTCCGCCACAGGCGCACATCGGTGTCGGTCACGTTCCGGAGTACACCATGCGCGCCCGCACCGGTCAATCGATGTCCGCGGTGCGGGCGGACGGTCAGTCGGACCGGGCGGTGGCGTGCTCGGAGCGGGCCTCCGAGGCCCCGGGCGCACCCCCGCGCACCGCGTCGGCCGCCGCGTGCAGCTCGGCCGGGCGCACGCCCCCGAAGGCTGCCACGAGGTGACCGTCCGGCCTGACCAGCAGCACCGTGTGCGCCGATGCGCCCGGATAGGACTCGGCGACGAGCAGCTCCGCCCGGGTGGGCAGCTCCGACACCGTCGAGGCGAGCCGCGGCATGACGCCGGCCGTCACCCAGTGGCGCCGGTCCCACACACCCGTGCCGGGAGCGATCAGCACCACGAGCAGCCGGGCCCTGCCGAGCCGGTCCCGCAGCCGCGCGGTCGTGCCGTCGGGAGTCGTGACGGCGACGTCCGCCACCGGTGCGCCGACCGGGGTACCCACGGCGGTGTGCGACTCGGCGTGCCGGGGCGCGAGGGGGGAGTGCGGATAGGCGGGGGGCGCACCGAGTGCGCCGAGTCCCAGATGCCCGTCCGTCAGCAGGGTGTCGTGCCCACGGGCGGCACCCGGCAGATATGTCCGCAGGCCCCCGCTGCCGCGCAGTATCGGCAGGGACTGGTCCGCGGCCCGCAGTCGTGCCGCCACCGCCGTGCGCCGTTCCGCCTGGTAGCTGTCGAGCAGGGTGTCGGAGGCGCCGTGGTGCCAGGCCTGGGCCAGCTTCCACGCGAGGTTGTCGGCGTCGCGCACGCCCTCGTCCACGCCCTGGGTGCCGACCGCGCCGAGGAGATGGGCCGCGTCCCCGGCGAGGAAGGCACGGTCCACCCGCCAGCGCCGGGCCAGCCGGTGGTGCAGGGTGTGGACCCCGGTGTCGAGGAGGTCGTACTGCGGGGGCCCGTCGCACCAGCCGGCCAGCGTGTCCCGGACCCGTGACACCAACGCGTCGGGCGTCACCAGTTCGCCGCGTGCGGGCAGCAGCCAGTCCAGCCGCCAGACGCCGTCGGGCAGCGGCCGCGCGGTCACCTCGTCGCCGACCGCGCGCCACGGCGGCAGCCGGTGCAGTACGCCCTCGCCCGGCCAGGGGAGTTCGGTGCGCAGGGCCGCGACGGCGTGGCGTTCCACGGCGGTCCGGCCGGGGAAGCGGATCCCGAGGAGCTTTCTGACCGTCGACCGGGCCCCGTCGCAGCCGACCAGGAAACTCCCGCGCCACCAGGTCGCCTCGGGGCCGCGCGTGTGTGCGGTGACGCCGCTTCCGTCCTGTTCCAGGGCGTCGAGCCGGCTGTGCCCGGCGACCCGCACCAGACCGGTGGCGTCCACGGCGTCCCGCAGACCCCGCAACAGCGCGTGCTGCGGGATGTGCACGGGGGCGGGCAGATCCTCCCCGTGGAACGCCACCCGGCGCAGTTCCTGCTTGCGCCGCAGCGAACGCCAGCCGGCCCAGCGGGCCCCTTCGTCACGGATCGTGGCACAGCCCAGCCGTTCGGCGAGGGCGGCGGTGTCGGCGCGCAGGACGACCGTGCGCGCGGGGCGCGGTTCGTCCTTGTCCTCGCCCTCGTCGAGGACGACGGAGGGAACGCCGTGCGCGGCGAGAGCCAGTGAGAGCACGAGCCCGACCGGACCCGCCCCCACGACGATCACCGGGTCCACGGCGCTGCTCCTGAGACCTGCCGGGACGGAGGGAACAGGGGGAATGGGCTGGTTGGCACCCGGTGCGCGATCACAGAACGTATGCAACCCACTGCCGGTGCCCCCGTCAAGCGACGAAGGGCGGCCGCGCTCTCGCGCCGCCGCCCTTCGGTCGAATCAGGCCCGTCGTGGGGTCAGCCCACGCTTCCGGCGCCCTACTTGATGTCGCCCTGCGTGGAGATGTCCCCGCCGGGGCCCACCGTCTCCAGTCCGCCGCCGGGACCGGCGTGGACGACGGCGCCCGTGCTCTTCTTGCCGCGTCGCAGCTTGCGCTCCAGCCACCCCGCCGCGGAGGTGAGGGCGAAGTTCAGGGCGACGAAGATGACGGCGACGAGCGTGAAGCTGGCGATGGTGTTGGCGCCGTAGTTGGCGCTCATCGGCCGGACGGAGGAGAGCAGTTCGTTGAAGGAGAGCATCGCGCCGCCGAGGGCGGTGTCCTTCACGATGACGACCATCTGGCTCACGATTGCCGGCAGCATGGCCGTCACCGACTGCGGCAGCAGCACGTGCCGCATCGTCTGTCCCTTGCGCATGCCGATCGCCTTGGCGGCGTCCGTCTGGCCTCGCGGCAGGGACTGGATGCCGGCCCGGACGATCTCCGCCAGGACCGAGGCGTTGTACAGCACCAGACCGGTGACCACCGCGTACAGCGGACGCACATCGCTGCTGATGTCGGTGAAGTCGGCGTAGGCCGCGTTGGCGAACAGCATCAGGATCAGCACCGGGATGGCGCGGAAGAACTCCACCACCGTGCCCGCCGCGCCGCGCACCCACGAGTGGTCCGACAGCCGGGCGATACCGAAGACAGCACCGAGCGGCAGCGCGATGACCAGCGCGAGGGTCGCGGCGATCAGCGTGTTCTGCAGCCCGGGCCAGATGTACGTGGCGTACGGCTGGGAACTCGTGAAGAACGGCTCCCACTTGGCCCAGTCGAGCTGGCCCTTGGAGCTCAGACCGTCGTACACCCACCACCCGACCAGCGCGAGCACCGCCGTGAACAGGACGGTGTAGCCGACGTTGCGCCACTTGGCACGGCTGCCCGGCGCGTCGTAGAGAACGGAAGTCATCGCTTCACCGCCACCTTCTTGCTCACCCAGCCGAGCACCAGTCCGGTCGGCAGCGTCAGGCAGATGAAGCCGAACGCGAAGATGGCGACGATCGGGAGCAGGGCGGCGTACGTCTCGATCCAGGACTTCATGAGGAGCGAGGCCTCCGCGACACCGATCACCGAGGCGACGGTGGTGTTCTTGGTCAGTGCGATCAGCACGTTCGCCAGCGGGTTGACGACCGACCGGAAGGCCTGGGGGAGGACGATGAGGGTCAGCACCTGGGTGAAGCTCAGCCCCAGGGCCCGCGCCGCCTCCGCCTGTCCCACGGGCACGGTGTTGATACCGGACCGCAGCGCCTCGCACACGAAGGCCGCGGTGTAGGCGATGAGGCCGAGCACCGCCAGCCGGAAGTTGATCACCGTGAAGTTGTCGCCGGCCAGGGTGACGCCCAGCGTCTGGAAGAGACCCAGCGACGTGAAGAGGATGACGACGGTGAGCGGGATGTTACGCACGACGTTCACGTACGCGGTGCCGACGGCCCGCATCAGCGGCACCGGGCTGACCCGCATGCCGGCCAGCAGCGTTCCCCATATGAGGGAGCCGATGGCCGAGTAGACGGTGAGCTTCACCGTCACCCAGAAGGCGCCCAGCAGGGCGTCCATATCAAGAAAGTCGAACACGATCTCCCGCGCTTCCGCGTCTGCGAGTGGGAAGGACTCGGCGCGCCGCCGCCGTCAGCGGCGGCGCGCCCGGTCGGCCAGGGGTTACTTGACGATGTTGCCGATCTTCGGGGCGGGCTCGTTCTTGTAGCCGGCCGGGCCGAAGTGGGCCTCCACGGCCTTGTCCCAGGACTTGTCCTGGACCATCTTCTCGAGCGCCTTGTTGATCTTGTCCTTGAGCTCGGTGTCGCCCTTCTTCAGGCCGATGCCGTAGTTCTCGTTGCTCATCTTGAAGCCTGCGAGCTTGAACTTGCCCTTGAAGGCCTCCTGCGCGGCGTAGCCGGCGAGGATGGAGTCGTCGGTGGTGAGCGCGTCGATGACCTTGTTCTCCAGGCCGGTCAGGCACTCGGAGTAGCCGCCGTACTCCTGGAGCTGCGCCTTCGGGGCGAGCTTGTCCTTGACGTTCTGCGCCGAGGTCGAACCGGTGACCGAGCAGAGCTTCTTGTTGTTCAGGTCGGCCGGGGACTTGATGGAGTCGTCGTCGGCGCGGACGAGGATGTCCTGGTGGGCCAGCAGGTACGGACCGGCGAAGTCCACCTTGGCCAGGCGCTTGTCGTTGATCGAGTACGAGGCGACGATGAACTTGACGTCGCCGCGCTCGATCGCGGTCTCACGGTCGGCGCTCTTGGTCTCCTTGAAGACGATGTCGCCCTCTTCGTAACCCAGCTCCTTGGCCACGTACTTGGCCACGTCCACGTCGAAGCCCACGAACTTGCCGTCCGGGGTCTTCAGGCCGATGCCCGGCTGGTCGATCTTGATACCGATCGTGATCTTGTCGCCGCCGCCAGCGGAACCGCCGCCGGCCGCGTCGTCCTTCTTGCCGGAGCCACAGGCGGTGACGGTCAGAGCGAGCGCGACTGCGGCGGCCGCGGCGGCGGAGGCCTTACGGAGCTTCATGTGAACTTCCCTTGGTTAGACGTGATGTGTGCGATCAGCAGAACCTGCCCGGGGCCAACGATGCCCGGGAACGGACGGGTTCAGTGGTGCAGGATCTTCGAAAGGAAGTCCTTGGCCCGGTCGCTGCGCGGGTTGCTGAAGAACTCCTCCGGCGTGGCCTCTTCGACGATCTTGCCGTCGGCCATGAAGACGACGCGGTTGGCGGCGCTGCGCGCGAAGCCCATCTCGTGGGTGACGACGACCATCGTCATGCCGTCCCGCGCCAGCTGCTGCATGACCTCGAGGACCTCGTTGATCATCTCGGGGTCGAGCGCGGACGTGGGCTCGTCGAACAGCATGACCTTGGGGTTCATCGCCAGGGCCCGGGCGATCGCGACGCGCTGCTGCTGGCCGCCGGAGAGCTGCGCCGGGTACTTGTCGGCCTGCGAGCCGACGCCCACCCGGTCGAGCAGGCTGCGCGCCTTCTCCTCGGCGGCCTTCTTGTCCGTCCTGCGGACCTTCAGCTGGCCCAGCATGACGTTCTCCAGCACGGTCTTGTGTGCGAAGAGGTTGAACGACTGGAAGACCATGCCGACGTCGGCGCGCAGCCGGGCCAGCTCCCTGCCCTCCTCGGGCAGCGGCTTTCCGTCGATCGCGATCGAACCGGAGTCGATCGTCTCCAGCCGGTTGATCGTGCGGCACAGCGTGGACTTGCCGGACCCGGAGGGCCCGATGACGACAACGACCTCGCCGCGCGCGATCGTCAGGTCGATGTCCTGGAGTACATGCAGCGCGCCGAAGTGCTTGTTGACGTTGCTCAGTACGACCAGGTCCGTCGTGGCCGGCACGGCGTCCTCGGCGCCCTTGGTCACTGATACTCCGCTCATCGGCTTCTTGCTCCGTCCTCCTCGGTTGGGAGGACCTTAATGACGCACTGCGACCACCGTCATTACATCTGAGCGGAAATTGAGCATAACGATCCGGCCGCAACCGGACACACTGGGTGAACGGGGCGGCCGTCGCAGTACCGGGTGGGTAACGAAAAACCCCAGGTCGCGGGTAACCCCCTTGACGCATGGTGTGCCTATCGGTCTTTATGCCCTGGTAACAACGCGAGAGCCACGCCCGGGAGGGGGTCACATGAGACTGCTGCTCGTCGAGGACGACGACCACGTCGCCGCGGCCCTGTCCGCGGTGCTCGCACGGCACGGTTTCCAGGTCACCCACGCCCGCAACGGCGAGGAGGCGCTGCAGGCCGTGCTCCCGGCCGCCGCCGAGGGCAAGGCCCCCTTCGGGGTCGTCCTGCTCGATCTGGGGCTGCCGGACCAGGACGGCTACCAGGTGTGCGGGAAGATCCGGAAGCTCACCACCACTCCGGTGATAATGGTCACCGCGCGCGGAGACGTGCGCTCGCGCATCCACGGACTGAACCTCGGGGCCGACGACTACGTCGTGAAGCCTTACGACACGGGGGAGTTGCTCGCCCGTATCCACGCCGTCAGCCGGCGCACCGCGCCCGGCGAGGAGGCCGCGCCCGCCTCCGACTCCGACAGTGCGCTCAGGCTCGGCGCGGTCACCATAGAGCTGCCCACGCGCCGCGTCAGCGTCGACGGGGCGGACGTGCAGCTGACCCGCAAGGAGTTCGACCTGCTGGCGCTGCTCGCGCAGCGTCCCGGGGTCGTCTTCCGCCGGGAGCAGATCATCAGCGAGGTATGGCGCACCAGCTGGGAGGGGACCGGCCGGACGCTCGAGGTGCACGTGGCGTCGCTGCGTTCCAAGCTCCGTATGCCCGCCCTCATCGAGACCGTGCGCGGCGTCGGCTACCGCCTGGTCGCCCCCGTCGCGTAAAGGCCTTCGCTCCCCTTGCGTACCCGCCTCCTTCCGCTCCTCATCGTCCTCATGGCGGGCGTCCTGCTCGCCTTGGGCTTCCCTCTCGCCGTGAGCCTGGCGGCGGCCGAGCAGCAGCAGGTGGTGGTCGACCGGCTGGACGACACGGCACGGTTCGCCGCCCAGGCCCAGTTCGTCACCGAGAGCGTCCCGGGCCAGGACGAGCGCCGCACCACCCTCGAAGAGGAACTGACCCGCTACAACGACGTGTACGGGATCCACGCCGGCGTCTTCCACCGCAGCGATGTGGCCATGGCCCGGGCCCCCTGGCACTGGGAGGTCCCGGAGACGGGGGTGGGCCGTCAGGCGTTCGCCGAGGCCCTGCTCGGCCGTCGCAGCCACGATCCGCCGCAGGTCTGGCCCTGGCAGCAGGACGCCCGGATCGTCGTCGCCTCGCCGGTGGTGCGCGACGGCGACGTCGTCGCCGTCGTCGTCACCGACTCGCCCACGGGCCAGCTGCGCTCCCGCATCCTGCGCGGATGGCTGCTCATCGCGGCAGGCGAGTCCGCGGCGATGCTCGTCGCCGTGGGCGCGGCGTTCCGGCTCACCGGCTGGGTGCTGAGGCCCGTGCGCATCCTCGACGCCGCCACCCACGACATCGCGACCGGCCGGATGAACTCGCGGGTCGCCGCGGCCGGAGGCCCGCCTGAACTCCGGCGGCTGGCCCGCTCGTTCAACGAGATGGCCGACAACGTCGAACTGGTGCTGGAACAGCAGCGCGCCTTCGTCGCCGACGCCTCGCACCAACTCCGCAACCCCCTCGCCGCACTGCTGCTGAGGATCGAGCTCCTCGCCCTCGAACTGCCCGAGGGCAACGAGGAGATCGCCTCCGTCCGCACGGAGGGCAAGCGGCTCGCCCGGGTCCTGGACGATCTGCTGGATCTGGCCCTGGCCGAGCACGCCTCCGCCGACATCCGTCTCACGGACATCGGCGAGCTGGCCGCCGAGCGCGTGGCCGCCTGGCGTCCGCTCGCGGAGGAGAAGGGCGTCCGGCTCCACGGCCACGGTCCGGCCGTCACCGCCTGGGCCGACCCGATCGCGCTCTCCAGCGCCCTGGACGCCGTGATCGACAACGCCCTCAAGTTCACGCCCGAAGGGGAAGAGGTCACGGTCACGGTGTCCGCGGACGGCACCACCTCGACCGTCGTCGTCGCCGACCGCGGACCCGGGCTCACCGAGGAGGAGCTCACCCGCGTCGGTGACCGCTTCTGGCGCAGCGGCCGCCACCAGAACGTGAAGGGCTCCGGCCTCGGACTCTCCATCACCCGCGCGCTCCTCTCCGCGGGCGGCGGCTCGATCGCGTACGCGCACAACGAACCCTGCGGGCTGCGGGTAACCGTCACACTGCCGCGCAACCCGCCGACGGCGTGAGCACGGAGCCGGCCCGCTCGGTGGGGCGGGTCGAGCGTACGAGCCGATGAGCGGCCCCGCCGTGGGGCCGGCCGGCCCGAGCGATCCCCAACCGAGCCGTTCGGCCGGATCGGTTGGGGAGTCCTCCGGCGCGGGCGCGGCTCCCGGCCGCAGCCCCGATCCCGACGGGGCGGGGCTCGCCTTGCCGTCCCGCGGCCCCGCGGAGTCTCGTCCGCAGTTGCCACGGCCTCTGCGCGGCCCGGCTCTGCCCGGCCTCCGCAGGCTCGCGCTACGGCTTCACCGAGCTGTAGTAGCGCCGGGCGCCCTCGTGGAGCGGCAGCGGGTCCGTGTAGATCGCCGTCCGCAGGTCCACGAGCTGCGCCGGGTGGACCTCACGGCCGATCCGGTCCCGGCTCCTGATCACGGTCCGGGTGAACCGCTCGGTCAGCTCCGGGTCCGCCCTGTCCGTCGTGACCAGCAGATTGGCCACGGCGACGGTCTGCACCGGGGCCCTCGCGCCCATCCTGGGGTAGGCGTCGGACGGGATCACCGCCGAGTGGTAGTAGCGCGTCGCGTCGCCCGTCGCGTGGACGCGGCTGATGAGCTTGTCGCCGACCGGGACCAGCCGTACGGGGAAACGTTCCGAGAGGTGCTGGACCGCGGCGGTCGGCAGTCCCCCCGACCAGAAGAACGCGTCCACCTCGCCCCGCTCCAGCCGCCCCGGCATGGTGTCGAGGCCCGCGGAGACCGGATCGATGTCCCGGCGGGCGTCGAGGCCCGCGGCCGTGAGCACCCGGTCCGCTATGAGCCGCACGCCGGAGCCCTCCTGGCCGACCCCCACGCGCTTGCCGCGCAGATCCGCCGGGGTCTCCACGGGCGAGCCCTGGGGCACGATCAGCTGCACGTAGTCGTCGTACAGCCGCGCGCAGCCGCGCAGCCGGTCGGCTCCGGGCCGGCCGTCGCGCCGGTACTTCGCCACCGCGTCGGCGGTCGCGATCGTGAAGTCGGCCTCGCCGCTCGCCACCCTGGCGAGGTTCTGCTGGGAGCCCTCGCTCGTCCGGAGATCTATCGAGACCTTCGGCAGATCGTGGGCCAGCGCGTCCCTGAGGAGGTCTCCGTAGCGCTGGTAGACGCCGCTCTTCACACCCGTGCTGAACGTCAGCCGGCCGCTCGGGCTGCTGTCGCCCATCGGCAGCAGCCACCACAGCAGCAGCCCGCACACGACGGCCAGCGCCGCGGAGCCCTGGAGGGCGCGGCGCCGGCTGATTCGGGACAGAGCGGGGAGCATGGCGCGATCCTGCCAGTTCACTCGCGGTGCTGGCCAGGCCCGTCCTTTCCGCCCATGATCGCCCATCGCGTCCCGCCGGCGGCCGGTCCCCGTCTCCCGCCCGGGGAACACAGGGGCGGCGGGCCGCAGTCACCCCGTACCCTGGTGTGCGAGATGAGCGCGAAGACTTACGAGGTGCGCACCTACGGGTGCCAGATGAACGTCCACGACTCCGAGCGGCTGTCCGGCCTGCTGGAGGACGCGGGCTATGTCCGGGCGCCCGAGGGCACGGGTGAGGGCGAGGCGGATGTCGTCGTCTTCAACACCTGCGCGGTCCGGGAGAACGCCGACAACAGGCTCTACGGCAATCTCGGGCGGCTCGCCCCGATGAAGGCCAGGCGGCCGGGGATGCAGATCGCCGTCGGCGGCTGCCTCGCCCAGAAGGACCGCGACACCATCGTCAAGAAGGCGCCCTGGGTCGACGTCGTCTTCGGCACGCACAACATCGGCAAGCTGCCCGTGCTGCTGGAGCGCGCCCGCGTCCGGGAAGAGGCGCAGGTCGAGATCGCCGAGTCGCTGGAGGCCTTCCCCTCCACGCTGCCGACGCGACGCGAGAGCGCGTACGCGGCCTGGGTGTCCATCTCCGTCGGCTGCAACAACACCTGCACCTTCTGCATCGTGCCCGCGCTGCGCGGCAAGGAGAAGGACCGCCGCCCCGGCGACATCCTCGCCGAGGTCGAGGCGCTGGTCGCCGAGGGCGTCTCGGAGATCACGCTGCTCGGCCAGAACGTCAACGCGTACGGCTCCGACATCGGCGACCGCGAGGCGTTCTCGAAGCTCCTCCGCGCCTGCGGGAACGTCGAGGGCCTGGAGCGGGTCCGCTTCACCTCCCCGCACCCGCGCGACTTCACGGACGACGTGATCGCCGCGATGGCGGAGACCCCGAACGTGATGCCGCAGCTGCACATGCCGCTGCAGTCCGGCTCGGACACGGTGCTCAAGGCGATGCGCCGTTCGTACCGGCAGGAGCGCTACCTCGGGATCATCGAGAAGGTCCGCGCCGCGATTCCGCACGCCGCCATCTCCACCGACATCATCGTGGGCTTCCCCGGCGAGACCGAGGAGGACTTCGAGCAGACGCTGCACGCCGTGCGGGAGGCCCGCTTCGCCCAGGCCTTCACCTTCCAGTACTCGAAGCGGCCCGGCACGCCGGCCGCCGAGATGGAGGGCCAGATCCCGAAGGAGGTCGTCCAGGCGCGGTACGAGCGGCTGGTCGCCCTCCAGGAGGAGATCTCCTGGGAGGAGAACAAGAAGCAGGTGGGCCGGGTCCTGGAGGTCATGGTCGCCGAGGGCGAGGGCCGAAAGGACGGCGCCACGCACCGGCTGTCGGGCCGCGCGCCGGACAACCGCCTGGTGCACTTCTCCAAGCCCGCGGACGAGGTCCGTCCGGGCGACGTGGTGACGGTCGAGATCACGTACGCCGCCCCGCACCACCTCCTGGCGGAGGGCGAGACGATCTCCGTGCGCCGTACCCGCGCCGGCGACGCCTGGGAGAAGCGGAACGCCGTCCCGCAGCAGCCCGCCGGAGTGATGCTCGGCCTGCCCTCGGTCGGAGTCCCGGCCCCGCTGCCCGCCCCGACGGGCGGCTGCTCGGCGGTGGGCTGAGCAAGCGGTACGCGGGGTACGGGGCAGCGGCGTCAAACCGGGCCGTGCACCGGCGGGGGCCGACCACGCTGTGAGGCGCCACGGCGCCCGGTGAGGGTCACCGCCGGGCGCCCGGGTCCGTCCAGCGGCCACGCACTAGGCTGCGATCATGCTTGTCGCCGCTGCCGTCTGCCCCAGCCCTCCGCTCCTGGTGCCCGATGTGGCCGCCGGCGCCGCGCCCGAGCTCGACGCGGCCCGCACCGCCTGTGCCGACGCGTTGGGCGTGCTGGCCGCCTCCCGTCCCGAGGTGGTGCTCGTGGTGGGCCCCGCCGGCCCCGGCGATCGGCCCGGCACCGTTGCCCGGGGGACTTCCGGCTCCTTCGAGGGCTTCGGCGTGGACGCCCGGGTGCGCCTGGGCGTCACCGAAGGGCCTGCGCCGGAGGGAAGGCTGCCCATGGCGCTGGCCGTCGGCGCCTGGCTCCTGGACCGTGCGGGCTGGTCCGTCGCCCCGGTGGAGGGGTTGGCCGTGGACACCGGCATGAGCGCCGCACGCTGCGCGGAAACCGGACGCGAGCTCGCCGGGCGGGCCCACCGGGTCGCGCTGCTCGTCATGGGCGACGGCAGCGCGTGCCGCAGCCTGAAGGCACCGGGATATCTGGACGAACGCGCGGCGCCCTTCGACGAGGAGGCCGCCCGGGCGCTGAGAGCGGCCGACACGGCAGGGCTCGCGGCGCTGGACGAGTCACTGGCCCGAGAGCTCCAGGTGGCGGGCCGCGCACCGTGGCAGGTCCTCGCGGGCGCCGCCGAGGGCGCCGGCCTGACCGGACAGCTCCTCTACGCGGACGCCCCCTACGGCGTCGGCTACTTCGTCGCGGCCTGGTCCTGACAGGGAGAGCTCCCCTGACCGGGGCGCCCGCCCCCCGGACACGGCGGAGAGCCACTGAGACGCCGGACGGCCGCGGAGTCAGAACTCCGCGGCCGTCCGCCGTGCACTCTCAGGAAGCCGGCGGCGGGGTGCCTTCGCCGCCCTTGTGCGTGCCGTCGTCCTTGTGGGCGAGGCGGTCCAGGGCCTGCTTGGCCTTGCCGGTGCCCGACTCGATCCTGTCGCTGTACTTGCCCTTGGTCCGATGGTCGACCGATCGCGCGGCCTTGTCCAAACCGTGCTCGATCTTGTGCCCGTGCTGGTGGGCGAGGTCGGAGACCTTCTCCCGGGCGGGGGCGAGCTTGGCCTTCAGCGTGTCCATGATGCCCATGGGTCACCTTCGCTCATCCGGATCTACTTACGGGCGCCTTCACCGGCTTCGTTGTCCGCGGCCTCGTCGACGGACTGCTGCTTCGGGATCTCGACCTGCTCCGCCCCGGAGGAGCCGGCAGGGTCCGAGGACCCGGCCCCGTCCGCCGCGGGGACCTCCCCGGTGCCGGACCCGGCACCGGCCGCGGTCTCGCCGCCGCCGGCATCCTCCTCGGAACCCGCGGCGACGGTGGCCTCGCCCGCGGACACCTCGACCGGCTCCCTCACCTTCGCGGCGTCCTTGCCAGGTTCCCCGGTGGTCCCGTCCTCGGAGCCGGCCGCCGTACTGCCGGCCGTGCATTCCTCGGTCGACGCCTCCACAGCCCCTTTGGCTTTCCGGCGAAACCTCGCAAAAACGCCCATATCTGCTCCATAGCCTACTCGTGTGGGTGAAGTTCCGCGCCGCCCGGAGCGGCCCATCGCTCCGCCCCGGAGGCGCCGGTTCAGTGACCGGTCGCCGGAACCTCGCAACAGGCAACGACCCCATGGGGGCGCCGTCACGTAGCTCGTTCGGGGAGGGCCGAGGTCGTTTGCGAGACTGGGGCGGTGAGAAGCGCAGCCCCCGCACCGCGGGTCATCGCCGTCGTCGGCCCCACCGCGGCCGGCAAGTCCGATCTGGGCGTCCATCTGGCCCGGCAGCTCGGCGGAGAGGTCGTCAACGCCGACTCGATGCAGCTGTACCGCGGGATGGACATCGGCACCGCCAAGCTGCCGGAGGAGGAGCGCGGCGGGATCGCCCACCACCTCCTCGACATCTGGGAGGTCACCGAGGCCGCGAGCGTCGCCGAGTACCAGAGGCTGGCGCGCGCGGAGATCGACCGGCTGCTCGCGGAGGGCCGCACGCCCGTCCTCGTCGGCGGATCGGGGCTGTACGTACGCGGCGCGATCGACGCGCTGGAGTTCCCCGGCACCGATCCCGAGGTCCGCGCCCGGCTCGAGGCCGAGCTGGAGGAGCGCGGGTCGGGCGCGCTGCACGCGCGCCTCGCCGTCGCCGACCCGGACGCCGCCCGCGCGATCCTGCCCGGCAACGGCCGCCGCGTCGTCCGGGCCCTGGAGGTGATCGAGATCACCGGCAAGCCCTTCACCGCCAACCTCCCCGGTCACGACGCGGTGTACGACACCGTCCAGATCGGGGTGGACGTCGCACGTCCGGAGCTCGACGAACGCATCGCACTGCGCGTGGACCGCATGTGGGAGGCGGGTCTCGTCGACGAGGTGCGTGCCCTGGAGGCTCGGGGCCTGCGTGAGGGGCGCACCGCCTCGCGCGCCCTCGGCTACCAGCAGGTGCTCGCGGCGCTCGCGGGAGAGTGCACCGAGGACGAGGCGCGCGCCGAGACCGTCCGCGCCACCAAGCGTTTCGCGCGACGCCAGGATTCGTGGTTTCGCCGTGATCCGCGCGTGCACTGGCTGAGCGGCGCCGCCGCCGACCGCGAGGAACTTCCGGGGCGGGCTCTCGCGTTGGTCGAACGACCGGTTACAGCCTGATCACGTGATGGCATCGGGACGCCTTGGCCGTCCTTCCGTTGCCCCGGGCCGTGCCATCATCGAGCATCGATCGACGAGTGGTCCGAGTTGGGAGGGCGCGTGGCGATGGAGGCCGGCCCTCGCGACAGAGAACAGCAGGCACGGAACGACCTGTCCCGTCTGAGCCCCGACGGCCCGGACGAGGCCGGGGACCTGCTCCCCGACGGCTCGGTCCCAGACGCCTCGGTCGAGGTCGAGGTGGAGCTGCGTCCACCGCGGCGGCTCAGGATCTGGCAGCTCGCTCCCATCGTGGGTCTCGCCGCCGTCGGTTCGCTGATGTTCGCCTTCCCGCTCGCCTTCGGTTCCGGGGACGGCGGCGCGGTCGTCGCCATGCTCGGTCTCCTGATCAGCTGCTGTGCCGCCGGCTGGGGCATGATGGCCGCCCGCCGTGTCGGCCACACCTGGCCGGGCCTGCCGGAGCGGAGTTCCGGTGAGCGCCCCGACTGGCGCGTGATCGCCCTTTACGTGGCGGTGGCCGTCGCCCTCGTCGCCCTCGCCGTGTGGCGCGTGGCCCGGCTCCGCTGAGTGTCCGGGCCGCCCCGTACGATGGTCGGGTGACCAGCGACGCGACCCCGCCCACCCCGCCGCTCTCGCCGATCGCCTTCCTCAAGGGCCACGGGACCGAGAACGACTTCGTGATCGTCCCGGACCCCGGCAACGAGCTGGAGCTGCCCGCCTCCCTGGTCGCCGCGCTGTGCGACCGCCGCGCGGGCATCGGCGGTGACGGACTGCTGCACGTCGTGCGCTCCGCCGCCCACCCCGAGGCGCGTACCCACGCGGGCGAGGCCGAGTGGTTCATGGACTACCGCAACGCGGACGGCTCGATCGCAGAGATGTGCGGAAACGGAGTGCGGGTGTTCGCCCGCTACCTCCAGCGCGCGGGCTTCGTCGACGCCGGCGATCTCGCGATCGCCACGCGTGGCGGCGTCAAGCGGGTGCACATCGACAAGGACGGCGACGTCACCGTTGCCATGGGCCGGGCCCTGCTCCCGGAGGACGGGGTCACGGTCACCGTCGGCGGCCGCAGCTGGCCCGCGCGGAACGTGAACATGGGCAATCCGCACGCGGTCGCGTTCGTCGAGGACCTGGACCACGCCGGCAGTCTGTACTCCCCCCCGCCGTTCACCCCGGCCTCGGTGTATCCGGACGGGGTGAACGTCGAGTTCGTCGTCGACCGCGGCCCGCGTCATGTCGCCATGCGGGTGCACGAGCGGGGTTCCGGCGAGACCCGGTCGTGCGGCACCGGCGCCTGCGCAGTCGCCGTCGCGGCGGCGCGCAGGGACGGTGCCGATCCGGCCGTGACCGGCGCCCCCGTCAGGTACACGGTGGATCTCCCGGGCGGTCGGCTGGTCATCACCGAGCACCCCGACGGCGAGATCGAGATGACCGGCCCCGCCGTGATCGTCGCCGAGGGACACATCGACCCCGCGCTGCTTGCCGTCCCGGCCTGACCGAGCGCAGCGCCCGCGCCCCGTGAAACGGACGCACGGCAGTGCCGTCCCGACCCCGTGTCGTACGCACCGCGCTGCCGATGGGAACGGACATCGCCTCAGCCATCGCTCGAATGGGTGATCCGATTCACGCTGAGCGAGAGGTGAACTCGGCTACGTGGTGGGCTCGGTAGCATCAAGCACCGGCAGGGAGGGCACGCCTGCTCCACCCACCGCCGGTCGACGCTGCCGGAGGTGCCCCATGAGTGCAGAGGCCACCAATCCTGGTGCTCCCAGCCGCCGACGCGCCCGCCCCAGGCTCGACCTCCGTCGGCTGGGCAGAGCCGCCCTGCTGGGCCCCACGGCACGGGACCGGGTCCCGGACGCCATCGGCCACGTCGCGGAGGCGCATCGCGCCCACCACCCCGATGCCGATCTGGCGATCCTGCGCCGGGCGTACGTCCTCGCCGAGTCCTCGCACCGCGGGCAGTTCCGCAAGAGCGGAGAGCCGTACATCACGCATCCGCTGGCCGTGACCCTCATCCTCGCCGAACTCGGCGCCGAGACCACGACCTTGACCGCCTCGCTCCTCCACGACACCGTCGAGGACACCGATGTGACGCTCGACCAGGTGCGGACGGAGTTCGGCGAGGAGGTCTGCTACCTCGTCGACGGAGTGACCAAGCTGGAGAAGGTCGACTACGGCGCCGCCGCCGAGCCCGAGACCTTCCGGAAGATGCTCGTCGCCACCGGCAACGACGTCCGGGTCATGTCCATCAAACTCGCCGACCGACTGCACAACATGCGCACCCTCGGCGTGATGCGCCCCGAGAAGCAGGCACGCATCGCCAAGGTCACCCGCGACGTGCTGATCCCGCTGGCGGAGCGGCTCGGCGTCCAGGCGCTCAAGACCGAACTGGAGGACCTGGTCTTCGCGATCCTCCACCCCGAGGAGTACGAACGCACCCGCGCGCTCATCGCGGAGAACGCCGACGCCGGTGACGCCCTCGCCGCCGTCGCCGAGAGCGTCAGGACCGTCCTGCGGGATGCGGGCATCCAGGCCGAAGTGCTCGTCCGGCCGCGTCACTTCGTCTCCGTGCACCGCGTACGGCTCAAGCGCGGCGACCTGTCCGGTACGGACTTCGGCCGCCTCCTCGTCCTCGTCGGCGAGGACGCCGACTGCTACGCCGTGCTCGGCGAACTCCACACCTGCTTCACGCCGTTGATCTCCGAGTTCAAGGACTTCATCGCCGCCCCGAAGTTCAACCTGTACCAGTCACTGCACACCGCGGTCGCGGGCTCCGACGGCGCCGTGGCCGAGGTCCTCATCCGTACCCACCAGATGCACCGCGTCGCCGAGGCCGGCGTCGTCGCCCTCGGCAACCCGTACACCGTGGTGGACACCGCGGACGGCACGGGCTCCGCCGGCGCTGCCGACGCCTCCGCCGGGGTGGACGGAGAGCGCGCGGACCCGACCAGGCCGGGCTGGCTCTCCAGGCTGCTGGAGTGGCAGGAGGCGGCGCCCGACCCCGACACCTTCTGGACCACGCTGCAGGCGGACCTCGCCGAGGACCGCGAGATCACCGTGTTCCGCGCGGACGGCGGCACCCTCGGGCTCCCCGCCGGGGCGAGCTGCGTGGACGCCGCCTACGCCCAGTACGGCGAGGCGGCACACGCCTGCGTCGGGGCCCGGGTCAACGGCCGGCTCGCCGCGCTCGCCACCCGGCTGGGCGACGGCGACACGGTCCAGCCGCTGCTCGCCCAGGACGCCGCCTCCGGCCCGTCCCCGGACTGGCTCGACCACGCGCGGACCCCCGCGGCCCGGATCGCGATCACCGGCTGGCTCGCCGAGCACCCGGAGGCCGCCAAGCCGCAGGCCGCCGCGCCCCGCGCGCCCACGTCCCCCGGCGGGGGCCGGCGCGCTGCCGCGAACGCCGTGGCCGAGGCGCCCGGACTCCCGGCCGCCACCGTCCGGCTCGCCGGATGCTGTACCCCGGTGCCGCCCGACGTGGTGACCGGGTTCGCGGTCCGTGGCGGCGCCGTCACCGTGCACCGCGGCGAGTGTCCCGGCGTGTCCCGCATGCGCGCCATGGGGCGGGAGCCGGTCGAGGTGCGCTGGGGCCGGGCGGCGGAGTGCCGCGTCACGCTGGTCGCCGAGGCGTTCGGCAGACCGCGCCTCCTCGCCGATCTCACCGAGGCCATCGCGACCGCCGGGGCGGCGGTCGTCTCCGCCACCGTCGAACCGCCGAGCGAGCAGCGCGTACGCCACACGTACACGCTCCAGCTCCAGGACGCCGCCGGGCTTCCCGCGCTGATGCGGGCGATGCGCGACGTGGCAGGGGTGTACGACGTGAGCCGCGCCCAGCACCCGGCCTCCGCCTGAGCCATCGGCTCCTGCGGGCGCGGATACGCGCGCCCCGCCCCGGCCGCCTGACGCCGTTCGGGTGTGCGCGGAGCGAGCCGTCACGGTCCGCGTTCCCCGCGCTGGTAGCGGTGAGGGCATGCTGCTCACCTCACGACGCCTGCGGGCGGCGCTGCTCGTCGCCGCCTCGGCCACGCTGGTCGCCGCCGTACTGCCCGGTCCCGAACCGCTGGGTATCGGAGATCCGCTGTTCCCGCACCTGGGCAATCCCGGGTACGACGTGCTCACCTACGACATCGCCTTCACCTATCGCGCCAACAGCAAGCCGCTGGACGCCGTGACGAAGATCGACGCACGGGCCACAAAGCGCCTGGAGCGGATCAACCTCGACTTCACCAGCGGCACCGTACGGGCGGTCGAGGTGAACGGCGGCAGCGCCGAGTTCACGACTGCCGGCGAGGACCTGGTGATCACCCCGCGGCAGGCCGTGGACGCCGGCACCCCGCTCGCCATCACCGTCACCCACACCAGTGATCCGAAGGGCGGGGACGCCGGCGGCTGGGTGCGTACGGCCGACGGCCTGGCGATGGCGAACCAGGCCGACGCCGCCCACCGCGTCTTCCCGTGCAACGACCACCCTGCCGACAAGGCGTTCTTCACCTTCCGCGTCACGGCCCCGACAGGGCTGACGGCCGTGGCCAACGGACTTCCGGTCCCTGCCGTCCGCGGAGGCGGTGCCAAGGCCGCCACCAAGACCTGGGTCTACCGCACCCGGCACCCCATGGCGACCGAGCTGGCCCAGGTCAGCATCGGCAAGTCCGCCGTGCTCCGCCGCGAGGGCCCGCACGGCCTGCCGCTGCGGGATGTCGTCCCCGCGGCGCAGCGCGCACGACTCGAGCCCTGGCTCCGGAAGACCCCCGCGCACATCACCTGGATGGAGAACAAGGTCGGACGCTATCCGTTCGAGACGTACGGAGTGCTCCTGGCACAGGCCGAGACCGGGTTCGCCCTGGAGACCCAGACGCTGTCGCTCTTCGAGATGTCGATGTTCACCGACGCCCGCTACCCGAAGTGGTACGTCGAGTCGGTCATGGTGCACGAGCTCGCCCACCAGTGGTTCGGGAACAGCGTCACCCCGCGGACCTGGTCGGACCTCTGGCTCAACGAGGGCCACGCCACCTGGTACGGCTCGCTGTACGCGGAGGAGCACGCCAAGCAGCCGCTCAAGGAGCAGATGCGAGAGGCGTACGCGCAGTCGGACGGCTGGCGGGCCGCCGGCGGCCCGCCGGCAGCCCCGAAGCCCGCGGCCCCGGGCCAGCAGCTCGGGCTGTTCCGGCCGATCGTGTACGACGGCAGCGCGCTGGTCCTCTACGCACTGCGACAGGAGATCGGCAAGGACGCTTTCGAGACGCTGGAGCGGGCCTGGGTGGCCGAGCACCGGGACGGCACGGCGACGACTGCGGACTTCACCGCTCTCGCCCAGCGGGTCTCGGGCCGCGATCTGACCGGGTTCTTCAGGGGCTGGCTCTACGGGGCGAAGACCCCGAAGATGCCCGGGCACCCGGACTGGCGCAGCGAGGCCCCGTCGTCCCGGCGCAATGCCGCACCGGCCAAGCACTGAGTGTCCCCGGCCGCCCGGGAGCCCCGTGCCGGGCCGGGAAAACCGGGGTGACGGCCGCGGCGGCGCCGTGGGACCATCGACTCGTCGGCGGCGTCGCCGGGCAGGCCCCTCCGGAAGGAGGACGGTTCCGCACCGGCCCGTCCGCCCCGGCGCGGCACACCGGGAATGTTCCGGGACCGTGACGCGTTGTGACAATCGCGGCAGCATGCCGAGCGCATACGGTCCGCATCAGCTTTCCATCGACGTAAGGATCCAATGACCTCCTCTTCATCCACTTCCCAGGACGCGCAGAGCTTCGCGGAGATCCCCCGCACCGAGAGCCTTCGGGCCGATGCCCTGATGGAAGAGGACGTCGCCTGGAGCCACGAGATCGACGGAGAGCGGGACGGTGACCAGTTCGACCGCTCCGACCGTGCCGCGCTGCGACGCGTGGCGGGCCTCTCCACCGAGCTCGAGGACGTCACCGAGGTCGAGTACCGGCAGCTGCGTCTCGAGCGCGTGGTGCTCGTCGGTGTGTGGACCTCCGGGACCGCCCAGGACGCGGAGAACTCCCTCGCGGAGCTGGCCGCCCTCGCCGAGACGGCGGGAGCCTTCGTGCTGGACGGCGTGATCCAGCGCCGTGACAAGCCGGACCCGGCCACGTACATCGGTTCGGGCAAGGCGAACGAGCTGCGCGACATCGTGCTCGACAGCGGAGCCGACACCGTCGTCTGTGACGGTGAGCTCAGCCCGGGCCAGCTGATCCACCTTGAGGACATCGTCAAGGTCAAGGTGGTCGACCGGACCGCCCTGATCCTGGACATCTTCGCGCAGCACGCCAAGTCCCGTGAGGGCAAGGCGCAGGTGGCGCTGGCGCAGATGCAGTACATGCTTCCCCGGCTGCGCGGCTGGGGCCAGTCGCTGTCCCGGCAGATGGGCGGCGGCAGCGGCGGCATGGCCACCCGTGGCCCCGGTGAGACCAAGATCGAGACGGACCGGCGCCGGATCCGCGAGAAGATGGCGAAGATGCGCCGGGAGATCGCGGAGATGAAGACCGGCCGCGAGATCAAGCGGCAGGAGCGCAAGCGGCACAAGGTCCCGTCCGTGGCGATCGCGGGCTACACCAACGCGGGCAAGTCCTCGCTGCTCAACCGCCTCACCGGCGCCGGTGTCCTGGTGGAGAACGCGCTGTTCGCCACCCTGGACCCGACCGTGCGGCGGGCCGAGACGCCGAGCGGCAGGCAATACACGCTGGCCGACACCGTCGGATTCGTCCGGCACCTGCCGCACCACCTCGTCGAGGCGTTCCGCTCCACGATGGAGGAGGTCGGCGAGTCCGATCTCATCCTGCACGTGGTCGACGGGTCGCACCCCGCACCGGAGGAGCAACTGGCCGCCGTGCGCGAGGTGATCCGGGACGTCGGCGCGCTGGACGTGCCCGAGATCGTCGTGATCAACAAGGCGGACGCGGCCGATCCGCTGGTGCTGCAGCGCCTGCTGCGCATCGAGCGGCGCGCCATCGCCGTCTCGGCCCGTACGGGCGCGGGGATCGACGAGCTCCTCGGGATCATCGACGCCGAACTGCCGCGCCCGCAGGTCGAGATCGAGGTCCTGCTGCCGTACACGCAGGGGGCGCTCGTCTCGCGCGTCCACGCGGACGGAGAGGTGCTCTCCGAGGAGCACACCTCCGAAGGCACGCTGCTCAAGGCGCGGGTCCACGAGAAGCTCGCCGCGGCGCTGGGGCCGTACGTCCCGGCGGCGCGCTGAGCCTGCCGGGCCCGTACCGCCCGACGACAACGCGAGGCCCGCCCCTTCCGGGGCGGGCCTTCGTGGTTCATGCGGCGCGTGTGCCCCGGCCTTCGGGGCGCGGGCCGTGGGCCGGCACAGCGCGGCCGACGGCCCTCGGGGTCACCTGCCCGCGAACTTCTCGCTCATCGTCGTGTAGATCTCCTTCGCCCCTTCGCCGAGGCGCGGTCCGGCGAGCCAGCCCGCCGTCACCGGGCCGATCGAGGTGTTGGAGACCAGCGCGGGCTTGCCGTCCGGCTGGGTGGCGACCCAGCCGCCACCGGACGAACCGCCGGTCATGGAGCAGCCGATGCGCCACATCGTGGGCGTTCCCGGGCCGAGGGACAGCCGCCCGGGCCGGTCGATGCACTTGTGCATGATCAGGCCGTCGTAGGGCGGTGCCGCGGGGTAGCCCCAGGCTCCCATCGCGGGGATCTCCTTGGCCTCCGGCGCGTCGAACTCGACGTCGAGGGCCGCGCCGACGGTCTCCTCGAGGGACTTGGTGCCCCGCTCCGGCTTCACGTGCATGACCGCGTAGTCGTACGGGGCTCCGCCGCCGCCCGTCGGCCCGCCCTCGGAGATCCACTCGCCCGAGGTCGCGACCCAGTCCGCCCAGTAGACGCCGTACGGCGCGATCTCCTGCGGCTGGGCGTTCCGGAGCTCGGCCGGGGACTTGCCCAGGTCGTTGTACGCCGGGACGAACGTGATGTTGCGGTACCAGCCGCCCTCCCGGCCGGCGTGCACACAGTGCCCCGCGGTCCACACGAGGTTGGACCTGCCCGGGTTCGCCGGGTCCTTGACGACCGTGGCGGAGCACACCATGGAGCCCTGGGGCGCGTCGAAGAACACCTTGCCGACCGGTGCGGCGTTGCGGTGGTACGGCTTCGACTCCGGCTTGGCCCGAACCGGCCTCGGCTCCGGGTCGGTGACGCCCTGGTCGCCCGAGACCTCACCCGCGGCCATCGTCCTCTGCGGGGACTCGGCCTCCTTCATCCGCTCCGGCTTCCAGAGCCCCTTGATCATCGGGTTGACGAAGTCCTTGGCCTCGCGGAGCCAGGTGTCCTTGTCCCAGTTCCTCCACTCGCCGTTCTTCCATTCGTCCAGGTCGACGCCGTGCTCCGCGAGCCGGTCGGCGAGGTCGGCCGGAATCGCGGCGCCGGCGTCGGCAGTGGCGGACGCGGCGGGCTTGTCCGCGGCGGCGTCCTCGCCCGGACCGCACGCCGTGGCCGTGAGCGAGAGCGCCGCGACCATGCCGATGACTGCCGGGAGCGGGCGTATGGATCGCATGAGAACGTTTCCCCCTGAATGTACTTGCCATGAACGTGTCACTTGTATGGGTGCGCGAAAGGGCGGTCATCCGTGAACCGCCCGTGGTGACACCCACTCCAAGGGCCTCTCCGTCAGGGCCGGCTGTCCGCGGACGGGCGGCGGCCGCCCCTGCACCGGAGTCCCCACGCGCGACCTGCACGGAGTCTCCACGCGCACCTGCTTCGTAGGCGGGCGGCAACGCGCCGGAAGGGCCCCGGTGAGTCCGGGGCCCGCGGCGACGACTATCGGCCCGCGAACTTCCTGCTGACCGCGTCGTAGATGCCCTTGGCCTCCTGCCCCAGGCGCGGTCCGGCGAGCCAGCCCGCCGTCACCGGGCCGATCGAGGTGTTCGAGACCAGCGCGGGCTTGCCGTCCTTGCCCGCCGCGACCCAGCCGCCACCGGACGAACCGCCGGTCATGGTGCAGCCGATGCGGTACATCGTCGGCTCCTCGACCTTGAGCGACAGCCGGCCCGGCTTGTCCTCGCACTGGAACATCCGCTCGCCGTCGAACGGCGGCGCCGCCGGGAAGCCGGTCGCCTTCATGGCGGCGATCTTCGGCACGGCCGGAGCGTTGAAGTCGACCGGAAGCGCCGAACCGACCGTCTCCTCCAGCGACTTGCCGTTGCCGCCCTTCTCGGGCGTCACATGGATCACGGCGAAGTCGTACGGCGCGCCCCGGCCGCCCGTCGCCGCACCCTGCGAGATCCACTGCTCCGAGGTCTGGGCCCAGTCGCCCCACCACACGCCGTAGGGAGCCACCTGCTCCTTCGAGTCCCCCTTGGTGGTGGTCTTCGCGCTGTTGTTGTACGACGGGACGAAGGCGATGTTGCGGTACCAGCCGCCCTCCTTGCCCGCGTGGACGCAGTGGCCGGCGGTCCACACCATGTTGGACTTGCCGGGGTTGGCCGGGTCCTTCACGACGGTCGCGGAACAGACCATCGAACCCTTGGGACCGTCGAAGAAGACCTTCCCGGCCTCGGGGGCGTTGCCGTGGTAGGGCGCGGCCACCGCAGTGGCCTCGACCGGCTGCGGCGTGGGGTCGGTGACGCCCTCGTCACCGGAGATGTCCTCCTCCTCGACCGGCTTGGCGGGCTCCTCGGCCTCGCGCATCCGGTCCGGGTTCCAGAGGTCCTCGATGATCGGGTTGACGAAGTCCTTGGCCTCGCGGAGCCAGGTGTCCTTGTCCCAGTTCTTCCACTCGCCGTTGCGCCACTTGTCCAGGTCGATCCCGTGCTCCTTGAGCCGGTCCTTGAGATCGTCCGGAATCGTTATCTTCCCGTCGGTGGAACCGCCCGCCGTCGCCGGGGTGCTGGGCTTGTCCGCCGCACTGTCCTCACCGGGGCCGCAGGCCGTTGCCGTCAGCGCGAGCGCGGCCGCGAGCGCGGCCGCGGCGAACACCGGCCTGCGAGCGGCGTTCCCCCCACGGCGTGCGGCGAAGATCGGGCGATTGGGTCGCATGTGGTGATCCCCCTGGGACTTCATCAGTTGTGTGCGTACGGAACGAGATTGCCTGCGCACATCCCGGCGACGCTGCCGGGGCCGCAATGCGGCCCCCCACTATGCCGGTGCCGATGGGGACGGCGAGCGGCAGGGCCGTGGTTCCCGGGCTCAAGGATCTTCCGGAATGACCGTGATCCCCCGCTTCCGGCGTCGTTGGTACGGACGGGGGACGCGGGTTTCAGCGTTCACCGTCGTGCTGCGGCGGTCGACCGCCGTACCGAGGCGCGACACAACCGTGACAGTCGGAGGACGAACAACCGTGGCCGTGACCGATCCCGCACCGCCGGCACAGCCCGTAGCGCACGAAGGCATCCTGCGCCGCCAGTCGCTCCGTGAGTCGGCGGCCCGTACCTATGCCCGCTCGCTGCCCATCGTTCCGGTACGGGCCAGAGGCCTGACGATCGAGGGCGCGGACGGACGGCGGTACCTCGACTGCCTCTCGGGCGCCGGCACCCTCGCCCTCGGCCACAACCACCCCGTCGTCCTGGAAGCGATCAAGAAGGTGCTCGCCTCCGGAGCGCCGCTGCACGTCCTCGATCTCGCCACGCCGGTCAAGGACGCGTTCACCACCGAACTGTTCGCCACGCTGCCGCGGCCGCTCGCCGACGACGCCCGCATCCAGTTCTGCGGGCCGGCCGGGACGGATGCCGTCGAGGCCGCCCTCAAACTGGTCCGCACGGCGACCGGCCGTACCGGGCTCCTCGCGTTCACCGGCGCGTACCACGGCATGACCGCCGGGGCACTGGACGCCTCGGGGGGCGCGGCGGACGTCCGCGTCACACGGCTGCCCTATCCGCAGAACTACCGCTGCCCCTTCGGGGCCGGCGGCGAACGCGGCGCCGAACTCGCCGCCCGCTGGACCGAGAATCTGCTGGACGATCCCAAGGGCGGCGTCCCCGCGCCCGCCGGCATGATCCTCGAACCCGTGCAGGGCGAGGGCGGGGTCATCCCCGCCCCCGACGGGTGGCTGCGGCGGATGCGCGAGATCACCGCGTCCCGCTCCATCCCGCTGATCGCCGACGAGGTGCAGACCGGGGTGGGCCGCACCGGGGCCTTCTGGGCCGTCGAGCACAGCGGGATCGTCCCCGACGTGATGGTGCTCTCCAAGGCCATCGGCGGTTCCCTTCCGCTTGCCGTGATCGTCTACCGCGCCGATCTGGATGTCTGGCAGCCCGGTGCCCACGCCGGGACGTTCCGCGGCAACCAGCTCGCCATGGCGGCGGGCGCGGCCACTCTGTCCTTCGTGCGGGAGAACCGGCTCGCGGAACGGGCCGCCACCCTCGGTGCGCGGATGCTGGGGCAGCTCCAGGGCCTCGCCGCCGCCCACCGCTGCATCGGCGACGTACGCGGCAGGGGGCTGATGATCGGCGTCGAGCTCGTGAACCCCGACTCCGACGACACGCAGGCCGACGTCCCGCCGGCCGACCCCGCCCTCGCCGCCGCCGTGCAGCGGGAATGCCTGCGCCGCGGGCTCATCGTCGAACTCGGCGGACGCCACTCCGGCGTCGTCCGTCTGCTGCCTCCCCTCACGCTCACCGACGAACAGGCCCAGGCGGTCCTGGACCGCTTCGCCGACTCTCTGGAAGCGGCCGTGAGCGCACCGCACCTCCGCCACGACACCGGACCGTCTCAGTGATCCCGGACGACACCACAAGGAAGTCCCCGTGAACCACACCCCCGCTGCCGACACCCCAGCACCCGACGGCCGTCCCACCGCGGACCACCACACGGGGCAGAACGGGACGGCGGCCGTCCCCCTCACGGTCGAGCCGGCGACGGTGCCGCGGCAGTCGTCGGGGTCCCCGGAGGCGCAGGACGCCGTTCCCGCACCGGGCACGGCCACGGAGACGGCGGAAGCGCCCGCCGGCACCCCGACGGGAGCGGCGGCCGATCCGCTCGACCACCCCGACCCCCTGGTCGCCGCCGACGCGGGAGCCGTCGAGAACCTCCTGCGCTGCTGGGCCCGGGAGAACAACCTGCCCGCGCCCGAGGGCGACGTCCTGCGCATCCCGCTCCACGCAAGCGGCACCGCCCTGCTCGTGCCCGTCCTCCACTGGTCCTTCGCCGGCTGGCACCGTTTCGGCCCGCCCGCTATCGAAGGCGCTCCGACCGAGGCGCCCCCCGCCGACGCCGTCACCGTCGCCGTTCTCCTCACCCGTGAGCAGGGCGGCAGCGGCGCCGGAACCGGCGGGCCGGCGAGGGGGGACGCGGAAGGGAACCGGTCCGAGGCGGTCGACCTCGCCGGACGTGTCGCGGACTCCGTCCGCCGCACGGCCGAGTTCATCGACGACCGACGGCGGCGCCCCGGCCCGCAGCACGGCGCCGACCTCTTCCTGACGGCCGAGCAGTCACTGATCCTGGGGCATCCGCTGCACCCCACTCCGAAGAGCCGCGAAGGGCTCTCCGACGCCGAAGCCCGGCTCTACTCGCCGGAGTTGTACGGCTCCTTCCCGCTCCACTGGCTGGCCGTCGACCGGGCCGTGCTGGCCGGCGACTCGGCCTGGACGGAAGAAGGCCGCATGGTGCCCGCCGAGCAACTCGCCTCCCGGCTGGCCGGCGACCTTCGCCTCCCTCCGGGAACCGTGGCCCTGCCGCTGCACCCCTGGCAGGCCCGCGAAGTGGCCCACCGCCCGGAAGCCACCGCGTTGTTCGACGCGGACCTGCTGCACGATCTCGGCCCGGCCGGTGAACCATGGCACCCCACCTCGTCCGTCCGTACCGTGCACCGGCCCGGCGCACCGGCCATGCTCAAGCTCTCGCTCGGCGTGCGCATCACCAACTCCCGTCGTGAGAACCTCCGCAAGGAACTCCACCGCGGAGTGGAGGTCCACCGCCTCCTCCGCAGCGGTCTGGGTACGCAATGGCGGGCCGCGCACCCCCGCTTCGACATCGTCCGCGACCCCGCATGGCTCGCCGTGGACGCCCCGGACGGAACGCCGCTGACCGGACTGGACGTCATGATCCGGCACAATCCGTTCGGCGCGGGGGACGACGCCGTCTGCCTCGCAGCCCTCACCGCCCCCCGGCCCTGGCCGGGCCGGACGGGCATCCACTCGCGTCTCGCCGAGGTCATCGGCGGGCTGGCCTCCCGCACGGGCCGCCCCACGGGTGCCGTCGCCGCCGAGTGGTTCCTCCGCTATCTCGACCAGGTCGTGCGTCCGGTGCTGTGGCTGGATGCCACAGCCGGAGTCGCCCTCGAAGCGCACCAGCAGAACACCCTGGTGATCCTCGATCCCCAGGGTTGGCCCGCCGGCGGCCGCTACCGGGACAACCAGGGCTACTACTTCCGCCAGTCGCGCCGTGCCGAGCTCGACCGCCGGCTTCCCGGCATCGGCACCGTCAGCGACACCTTCGTCGACGACGACGTCACGGACGAGCGCTTCGCGTACTACCTCGGCATCAACAACGTCCTCGGTCTCATCGGCGCCTTCGGCGCGCAGCGGCTCGCCGACGAGCGCGTACTCATCGCGGCCTTCCGCCGCTTCCTCGGTTCGGCCCGTGGCCTCGGCTCACCGCTGCCGGAACAGCTCCTGGAGAACCCGACTCTGCGCTGCAAGGCGAACCTCCTCACCCGGCTCCACGGCCTCGACGAGCTCGTCGGCCCGGTCGACACCCAGTCCGTCTACGTCACGATCACGAACCCCCTCAACTCCTGAGGGATACCCATCCCGAAGGGCATCCGCCTCCCCAGCACATACGCCTCCGAAGGAAACCGACCACCCGCGACCGGCACCCATGACAACCGGCCCGCCGAACTGCCGAGAGGAGAGCGCCACCCGTGCCTCCCACCGACGCGAGCGCCGAGACAGGCGGCTCCTCCACCTCCTCCACCGGAGGCGGCGTGGAGGACACCCTCGAACTGCGGCTGCCCGACGAATTCGTGGCGCTCTTCGAAGAGGACCGGCAATCCGGCCCTCCGGCAGCGGCCGACCAGGGCCCCCCGGGCACGACACCACCCGACGGTCCCGAGGGCAAACCCCCCGACCTCGTGCCCTTCCACGGCGAAGACCTGCTGGACGCCCTCGCCGAGTGGGGCGCGGTCGCCACCCCTATCGGTTCCTTCCAGCTCGTGCCCGTCCGGATCGAGCGCGATCTGCAACTGATCAGCCGTTGGATGAACGACCCCGCCGTCGCGGCCTTCTGGGAACTGGCCGGACCGGAATCCGTCACCGAGGCGCACCTCGGCAGCCAGCTGGCCGGGGACGGCCGCAGCGTCCCCTGCCTCGGCGTGCTCGACGGCGTACCGACGGGCTACTTCGAGATCTACCGTGCCGACCTCGACCCGCTGGCGCGCCACTACCCGGCCCGGCCCCACGACACCGGCATCCACCTCCTCATCGGAGGCGTGGCGGACCGCGGCCGCGGCGTCGGCACGACCCTGCTGCGGGCCGCAGCCGATCACGTGCTCGACCACCGTCCCCGCTGCGGACGCGTCATCGCCGAACCCGACCTGCGCAACACCCCCTCCGTCTCCGCCTTCCTCAGCGCCGGCTTCCGCTTCTCCGCGGAAGTCGACCTTCCCGACAAGCGAGCCGCGCTCATGGTCCGCGACAGAGCACTGAGCAAGGTGCTGTGAACGACCCGCTGCCCTCCATACACCGCTCGAACCGCATCGGTTCCATCCGAGGAGTCCCCGTGCCGAAGTCCCCTGCCACCCCAGACTCCGACGAGCCGTCCGCCCTGCTCGCCCCGGCCGAGCTCAACCCCGAGACCTGGCACCGGGCATCGGGCCGGCTGCTCGCCAAGATGCTCGGCGAATTCGCCTACGAGGAGATCGTCGACCCGCTTCCCCGGGGCCAGGACGACGGATACACGCTCCGCCTCGACGACGGGCAGGACCTCACCTTCCGCGCCCGGCGCGGCGCGTACGGCAGCTGGAGGGTCGTCCCCGGCTCCGTCAGGCTCGACGGAGCGCCCTTCGCCGATCCGCTCGGCTTCCTGGCCGCCGCCCGCCACCTCCTCGGTCTCGACGGCGCCACCCTCGGCCACCTCGTACGCGAGCTGAGCACGACCCTGGCAGCCGACTGCAGGCTCGACCACACCGCGCTCCCCGCCGCCCGGCTCGCCGACCTCGACTACGCCGCGCTCGAAGGCCACCAGACCGGTCACCCCTGGCTCGTCCTCAACAAGGGCCGTCTCGGCTTCTCCGCCCGCGACGCCGGACGGTGGGCGCCGGAAGCACGGACTCCGGCCCGTCTTCCGTGGATCGCCGTCAGCACCGGCCTGGCCGCCTACCGGGGCGTGCCCGGACTCGAGACGCCCGAGCAGCTCTACGCCGCGGAGCTCGAGGCCCCCGTCCGCGACGCCTTCACCAGAGCGCTCCGCGAACGCGGCCTCGACCCCTCCGCCTACCTCTGCCTGCCCGTGCACCCCTGGCAGTGGGACCAGGTCCTGCTGCCTCTCTACGCCCCTTCGATCGCCTGCGGCGAGATCGTCCCGCTCACCACGGACGGCGACCTGCGACTGCCGCAGCAGTCCATCCGCACCTTCCTCAACATCAGCCGCCCCGACCGGCACACCGTCAAGCTCCCCCTCTCCGTGCTCAACACCCTCGTCTGGCGGGGGCTCCCCACCGAGCGCACGCTCGCCGCACCCGCCGTCACGTCATGGGTGCACGGGCTGCGCGACGCCGACCCCTTTCTCCGCGACGAGTGCCGAGTGATCCTGCTGGGGGAGGTCGCCTCGGTCACCGTCGAGCACCCGCACTACGACCGGTTGCCCGAGGTGCCGTACCAGTACCGGGAGCTGCTCGGAGCCATCTGGCGCGAGCCCTTGCGGCTGCCCGCCGGGGAGCGGGCCCGCACTCTCGCCTCGCTCCTGCACACCGACGCCGCGGGGCGCGCCTTCACCGCCGAACTGGTCCGACGCTCCGGGCTGACCCCCGCCGTCTGGCTGCGCCACCTCTTCGCCGCCCTGCTCCCACCCCTGCTGCACTTCCTCTACCGCTACGGCACGGTCTTCTCCCCCCACGGGGAGAACGCCATCGTCGTCTTCGACGACCAGGACGTTCCCGTACGCCTCGCGATCAAGGACTTCGTCGACGACGTGAACGTCAGCGCCCGGACGCTGCCGGAACTCGACACCATGCCCGACGACGTGCGCGCCGTCCTGCTCACCGAGGAGCCCGCCTTCCTCACCCAGTTCATCCACTCCGGGCTCTTCGTCGGGGTGTTCCGCTACCTCGCCCCGCTGTGCGAGGAGCAACTGGGAGTGCCCGAATCCGAGTTCTGGTCACTCGTACGCGCGGAGATCCTCCGCCACCAGGCCCGCTTCCCCGAGCTGAAGGAACGCTACGCACTGTTCGACCTGCTCACTCCGCGTATCGAGCGCCTCTGCCTGAACCGCAACCGGCTCCACCTCGACGGCTACCGCGATCGCTCCGAGCGCCCGCACGCCGCCGTCCACGGCACGGTCCGCAATCCACTGGACACGTTATGACGCCACGCGACGGCCGGGACCGGAACGCGCTGTCAGCGGCGCCCCTTAGGGTGGGCGGTCTATGACGAAGCCATCCCTCCCCGAGCTCCTCCACGCCGCGGTCGACGCCGTCGGCGGGGTGGAGCGGCCTGGCCAGGTCACCATGGCCGAGTCCGTCTCCGAGGCCATCGACGACGGGTCCCATCTGCTCATCCAGGCCGGCACCGGCACGGGCAAGTCCCTCGGTTATCTGGTGCCGGCCCTGGCCCACGGGGATCGCGTGGTGGTCGCCACGGCGACACTGGCGCTTCAGCGCCAGCTCGTGGAGCGTGACCTTCCGCGGACGGTGGAGGCCCTGCACCCGCTGCTGCGCCGCCGGCCGGAATTCGCCATGCTCAAGGGCCGGTCGAACTATCTGTGTCTGCACCGGCTCCACGAGGGCGTCCCCCAGGAAGAGGATGAAGGGCTCTTCGACCCGTTCGAGGCCGCCGCCCCCACGAGCAAGCTGGGCCAGGACCTCATGCGTCTGCGCGACTGGTCGGACGACACGGAGACCGGGGACCGGGACGACCTCACCCCCGGCGTCTCCGACCGGGCGTGGTCACAGGTCTCCGTGTCCTCCCGGGAGTGCCTCGGCGCGAGCAAGTGTGCATACGGGGCGGAGTGCTTCGCGGAGATGGCCCGGGAGCGCGCCAAGCTCGCCGAGGTCGTCGTGACGAACCACGCCCTGCTCGCCATCGACGCGATCGAGGGCGCCCCGGTGCTGCCGCAGCACGAGGTGCTCATCGTGGACGAAGCCCATGAGCTCGTCTCGCGGGTCACCGGCGTGGCCACGGGCGAGCTCACGCCCGGGCAGGTCAATCGCGCGGTGCGACGCGCCGCCAGACTGGTCAACGAGAAGGCGGCCGACCAGCTCCAGACGGCCGCCGAGGGTTTCGAGAGGCTGATGGAGCTCGCGCTGCCCGGCCGCCTAGAGGAGATCCCGGAGGACCTCGGGTACGCGCTGCTGGCACTGCGTGACGCCGCCCGCACGGTGATCTCGGCACTGGGCGCCACCCGCGACAAGTCCGTGCAGGACGAGGACGTCGTGCGCAAGCAGGCGCTCGCCTCGGTCGAGTCCGTCCACGAGGTCGCCGAGCGGATCAGCCACGGCTCCGAGTACGACGTGGTGTGGTACGAGCGCCACGACCGCTTCGGGGCGTCCCTGCGCGTCGCCCCGCTCTCGGTCTCGGGGCTGCTGCGGGAGAAGCTGTTCGCCGATCGCTCGGTGGTGCTCACCTCGGCGACGCTCAAGCTGGGCGGCGACTTCAACGGCGTGGGAGCGTCGCTGGGGCTGGCCCCCGAGGGGACCGAGGGCGAGGATCTGCCCGTCTGGAAGGGCGTCGACGTCGGTTCGCCGTTCGACTACCCGAAGCAGGGCATCCTCTATGTCGCGAAGCATCTGTCCCGCCCGGTCCGGGACGGCGGCCGCGACGACATGCTCGACGAGCTCACCGAGCTGATCCAGGCCGCCGGAGGCCGCACCCTCGGACTGTTCTCCTCGATGCGGGCCGCCCAGCTCGCGGCCGAGGAGCTGCGCTCCCGCATCCCCGAGTTCCCGATCCTGCTCCAGGGCGAGGAGACGCTCGGAGAACTGATCAAGAACTTCGCGGCCGACCCCAGGACCTGCCTGTTCGGCACCCTGTCCCTCTGGCAGGGGGTGGACGTCCCCGGTCCCAGCTGCCAGCTGGTGGTGATGGACAAGATCCCGTTCCCTCGCCCGGACGATCCCCTGATGAGCGCGCGCCAGAAGGCGGTGGAGGAAGCGGGCGGGAACGGCTTCATGGCCGTCGCGGCGACACATGCGGCGCTGCTGATGGCCCAGGGCGCCGGCCGGCTCGTACGGGCGACGGGAGACCGCGGTGTGGTCGCCGTGCTCGACCAGCGGCTTGCCACGGCACGGTACGGAAGCTACCTGAAGGCGTCACTGCCCGACTTCTGGTACACGACGGACCGTAACCAGGTGCGCCGCTCCCTCTCCGCGATCGACGCGGCGGCGAAGGCCGACGGGAAGTAGACCGCGGATCGCCGCGGGACCGCTTCTCGAAGCGGTCCCGCCATGCCCCGCGACGGTGCTTCCAGTCCGTGACGCGCAGCGGACACAACAGGGCCCCGGGACCGGCGCAGTGGGTCCCGGGGCCCGGCCAGAGCCGACGGCGTGCGCTCACACCCGCCGAAGCACCGCGACCACCTTGCCGAGGATCGTCGCCTCGTCACCGGGGATCGGCTGATACGCAGCGTTGTGGGGCAGGAGCCATACGTGGCCGTCCTCGCGCTTGAAGCGCTTGACCGTGGCCTCACCGTCCAGCATGGCCGCGACGATGTCGCCGTTCTCCGCGACGGGCTGGCGGCGGACGGTGACCCAGTCGCCGTCACAGATCGCGGCCTCGATCATCGAGTCGCCGACGACCTTGAGGACGAACAGCTCGCCGTCGCCGACGAGCTGCCGGGGGAGGGGGAAGACGTCCTCGACCGACTCCTCGGCGAGGATCGGACCACCGGCGGCGATCCTGCCGACCAGCGGCACATAAGAGGCCGCGGGCTTGCCCGTGGTGTCCGTGGGCTGCGTGGCGGGCTGGTCGGAGCCGCGCACCTCGTAGGCCCGGGGCCGGTGCGGGTCGCGGCGGAGGAAGCCCTTGCGCTCCAGGGCCATCAGCTGGTGGGCCACGGAGGACGTGCTGGAGAGGCCCACCGCCTGGCCGATCTCACGCATCGACGGCGGGTATCCACGGCGCTGCACCGAGTCGCGGATGACCTCGATGACCCTGCGCTGGCGGTCCGTGAGGCCGGAGCTGTCCGCGCGGATCCCCGGAGGTCGACCGGGCAGCGAACGAGCGGGGCGCGCGGGCTCGGCGCCCTCCGGGGTCGTGGCTGCGTCATTCATGGCATGCACCGGCTCGAATCGGTTCTGGGAGCGGTCCTGGGCAGTGATGGTGGCACTGTCAGCGGTGGTGGTCACGTCGGCCCCTCTCGAGATGGTCTCCCTAGCTGGACAACGGTAGTTGCTTTCGAAAGGTTGCGCCAAACACACGTTCGAGTGAAAAAACGCAGATCACCTTACGCTCGCACGTGACTGGGTGTATGGGGGGCGGCGGTCGCGCCGGTGGTTCGGGTCATCACAGTAGCCCTCACGGCCGGGCGCGAGGCCGCGGGGGTGTCCGTCCCAGTCTGTCACCAGAGACCGGGGAAGGGGGCGACCGCGGCCCCCGGAATCGGCCGTGCCGGGCGTCTGCCGTAACCTCGTGGCCGGCCCGGCGGGCGCCGGTGAACCGCGCGGCTCGCACCCCGGCCACGCGACACGCGTCGGGGCGGGATTGGCAGCCAAACCCCAGATCTAGTGGTTGGATTGTCCCGGCCACCCAGAAGTTGTGGTCCCCGGTCCATCAAGACCGCGGCGATCGCCTATGCTTGTGGCTGCTTCGAGGGGGGGCTCATGCGCCCCTGCGGGGCTGTTCAGTCGTGCTGCGAAGGAGGGTTGGGAACCATGCACTGCCCCTTCTGCAGGCACCCTGACAGTCGTGTCGTCGACAGCCGGACCACCGACGACGGCACGTCGATCCGCCGCCGCCGCCAGTGCCCCGACTGCTCCCGTCGTTTCACGACGGTCGAGACGGCGTCGCTGATGGTGATCAAGCGCAGCGGGGTGACCGAGCCCTTCAGTCGCAACAAGGTCATCTCCGGCGTGCGCAAGGCGTGCCAGGGGCGGCCCGTGACCGAGGACGCCCTCGCCCAGCTCGGCCAGCGGGTCGAGGAGGCGGTGCGCGCCACCGGAAGCGCCGAGCTGACCACCCACGACGTGGGTCTGGCCATACTCGGCCCCTTGCAGGAGCTCGACCTCGTCGCGTACCTGCGCTTCGCGTCCGTGTACCGAGCGTTCGACTCGCTCGAAGACTTCGAGGCCGCCATCGCGGAGCTCCGTGAGCAGCGGCCACCCGCAGAGGAGGGCGGGCCCGGTGCGACCCAAGAGGTCCCCGAGCCCGCCAGAGCCGCCGACTGATCCACCGGCCCGCGGGGGCGGGCCCGGGGATCGGCCGCAGAGCGGCTGACGAGACATGTCACGGGTCCTGCGCACGGCGCTGCGCCCGTGACAACAGACAGAGACCGTGCCACGGGAAGAACTGGGCACTTCAGGGCGTTTTTGCCCGTATATGGGAGGCGGCATGACAGAGACGACGAGCGGCCCGGCACGAGGTTCCCGAGCCAAGGGGACCAAGGCTGCCGCGGCCCGACAGGGGCTGCGCATCGAGCGCGTCCACACCACCCCCGGCGTGCACCCGTACGACGAGGTGGCGTGGGAGCGCCGTGACGTCGTCATGACCAACTGGCGCGACGGCTCGGTCAACTTCGAGCAGCGTGGCGTCGAGTTCCCCGACTTCTGGTCGGTGAACGCGGTCAACATCGTCACCAGCAAGTACTTCCGCGGGGCCGTCGGCACCCCGCAGCGAGAGGTGAGCCTCAAGCAGCTCATCGACCGCATCGTGAAGACGTACCGCAAGGCCGGTGAGGACTACAAGTATTTCGCCTCGCCCGCCGACGCGGAGATCTTCGAGCACGAGCTGGCCTACGCCCTCCTGCACCAGATCTTCAGCTTCAACTCGCCGGTGTGGTTCAACGTCGGCACGCCCCAGCCGCAGCAGGTCTCCGCCTGCTTCATCCTGTCCGTCGACGACTCCATGGAGTCGATCCTCGACTGGTACAAGGAAGAGGGCATGATCTTCAAGGGCGGCTCCGGAGCCGGCCTGAACCTCTCCCGGATCCGCTCCTCCAAGGAACTGCTGTCCTCCGGTGGCAACGCCTCCGGACCGGTCTCCTTCATGCGCGGCGCCGACGCCTCCGCCGGGACGATCAAGTCCGGCGGTGCCACCAGGCGGGCCGCCAAGATGGTCATCCTCGACGTCGACCACCCCGACATCGAGGACTTCATCGAGACCAAGGTCAAGGAGGAGGAGAAGATCCGCGCGCTGCGCGACGCGGGCTTCGACATGGACCTGGGCGGCGACGACATCACGTCCGTCCAGTACCAGAACGCCAACAACTCCGTCCGCGTGAACGACGAGTTCATGAAGGCCGTCGAGTCCGGCGGGAAGTTCGGCCTCCGCGCCCGTATGACCGGCGAGGTCATCGAGGACGTCGACGCGAAGTCGCTCTTCCGCAAGATGGCCGAGGCCGCGTGGGCCTGCGCCGACCCGGGCATCCAGTACGACGACACCATCAACCACTGGCACACCTGCCCCGAGTCCGGCCGGATCAACGGCTCGAACCCGTGCAGCGAGTACATGCACCTGGACAACACGTCCTGCAACCTCGCCTCGCTGAACCTGATGAAGTTCCTGAAGGACGACGGCAAGGGCAGCCAGTCCTTCGACGTCGACCGCTTCCAGAAGGTCGTCGAGCTCGTCATCACGGCGATGGACATCTCCATCTGCTTCGCGGACTTCCCGACCCAGAAGATCGGCGAGAACACCCGCGCCTTCCGCCAGCTGGGCATCGGCTACGCCAACCTCGGCGCACTGCTGATGGCCACGGGCCACGCGTACGACTCCGACGGCGGCCGCGCTCTGGCCGGTGCCATCACCTCGCTGATGACGGGCACCTCCTACCGGCGCTCCGCCGAGCTCGCCGCGGTCGTCGGCCCGTACGAGGGCTACGCCCGCAACGCCGAGCCGCACCAGCGGGTGATGAAGCAGCACGCCGACGCCAACGGCACGGCCGTCCGCATGGACGACCTGGACACCCCGGTCTGGGCCGCGGCCACCGAAGCCTGGCAGGACGTGATCCGCCTCGGCGGGAAGAACGGTTTCCGCAACGCGCAGGCCTCCGTCATCGCCCCGACCGGCACCATCGGTCTGGCGATGTCCTGCGACACCACCGGCCTGGAGCCCGACCTCGCGCTGGTCAAGTTCAAGAAGCTGGTCGGCGGCGGCTCGATGCAGATCGTCAACGGCACCGTGCCGCAGGCCCTGCGCCGCCTCGGATACCAGGAAGAGCAGATCGAGGCGATCGTCGCCCACATCTCCGAGCACGGCAACGTGATCGACGCCCCGGGTCTGAAGACCGAGCACTACGAGGTCTTCGACTGCGCCATGGGCGAGCGTGCCATCTCCCCGATGGGCCACGTCCGCATGATGGCCGCGATCCAGCCGTGGATCTCCGGCGCCCTGTCCAAGACGGTCAACATGCCGGAGTCGGCGACCGTCGAGGAGGTCGAGGAGATCTACTTCGAGGCCTGGAAGATGGGCGTCAAGGCCCTCGCGATCTACCGCGACAACTGCAAGGTCGGTCAGCCGCTCTCCGCCAAGAAGAAGGAGGAGGAGAAGGCCGAGATCACCGAGAAGGCCGAGGAGACCATCCGCAGCGCGGTCGAGAAGGTGGTCGAGTACCGCCCCGTCCGCAAGCGCCTCCCGAAGGGCCGTCCCGGCATCACGACCTCCTTCACGGTGGGCGGTGCCGAGGGCTACATGACCGCCAACTCCTACCCGGACGACGGTCTCGGCGAGGTCTTCCTGAAGATGTCGAAGCAGGGATCCACCCTCGCGGGCATGATGGACGCCTTCTCGATCGCCGTCTCGGTCGGTCTGCAGTACGGCGTGCCGCTGGAGACCTACGTCTCCAAGTTCACGAACATGCGCTTCGAGCCGGCCGGTATGACGGACGACCCGGACGTGCGGATGGCCCAGTCGATCGTCGACTACATCTTCCGCCGCCTGGCGCTGGACTTCCTGCCCTTCGAGACCCGCTCGGCGCTCGGCATCCACTCCGCCGAGGAGCGTCAGCGGCACCTGGAGACGGGTTCGTACGAGCCTGCCGACGACGAGGTGGACGTCGAGGGCCTGGCCCAGTCCGCCCCGCGCCAGCAGGAGAGCCTGAAGCCGGTCGCCCAGCCGAAGGCCGAGGTTCCGGCCCCGAAGCAGGCGCACACCTCCGCGGAACTGGTGGAGATGCAGCTCGGCATCAGCGCGGACGCGCCGCTCTGCTTCTCCTGCGGCACGAAGATGCAGCGTGCGGGTTCCTGCTACATCTGCGAGGGCTGCGGCTCGACGAGCGGTTGCAGCTGATCACGAGCGGCGCGCGCCGGGTCTGAGACCCGGCGCGGCCGAACCCGAGGCGTGAACCCCGAGGGAGGGACGCCGGCTCCTCGCCGGCGTCCCTCCCTCGGGCTCTGCGGCCGTGCGGGGGAGCGGTCCGCTCCGACGGCCTTCCGCCGACGGTCTTCCCGGGCGGTGTGGACGGCGGGGGACCGTCCCGCGACCGCCCCCGGAGGGGGTGGCGGGCTCGAACGCCGGCCGGAGCGGGCGACTCCGGAGGCTCGGTCAGGCCGGCGCCGCGCCCATCAGACCGGCGAACTCGGCCGGATCCGCGGTGAAACCGCGCAGGATCGGGCGCAGTTGCCATGCTCCGGCGTCGTCCCTGGTGAACTCCGCGATCGTGGCGGCCGAGGCGTCCGGGACGCCCGAGAGGTCGTCGCTCGCCAGCTCCACCGGGCCGTCGAGTATGCGGACCCCGGTGTTCGGGATGTCGGAGAAGGACTTCTCGGCGTTCCTCTGCTGGATGACGACGCCGACGACGACCCTCGCGTAGGCCGCCGCCAGCCGCTCGAGCTCGAGGGTCATCACCTCGTCCGCGCCGAAGCCCTGCCCGGTGCGGCTGTCCCGGTCCAGGGTGATCGTGCCGTCGGGCGAACGGCTGGCGAAGTGCACGAGGTAGGCGGGCGTGCCGTGCGGGGCGTCCGCCGTGTACGTCGCGGCGACGAGGTCGAGGTCGTGCGCGCCGGCTCCGATGGGGCTGGGGTCCCATTTGAGCGTCACCTGGACCTTCCGGAGCCCTTTGCTGAGACTGCTCACCCGATCTTCCTTCCTCGTGGACGGCGGTGGCTCCGTGCGGGACGGTGGCTTCGGCCGTCAACTCCCGGCACCACGTGCGAACTGTCATCGTGTCATGTGACCGGCGCGCTCCGGGGGCGACCGGGAAGGGGCGGCTCGAACCGTTCGGGCGGGTGACCGGAGGTGCACCTTCACCCGGGAGAGTGACCAAGGCCACGTCCCCTGGCCGTACGATGGCGCGGTGCTGGTCAAGTGGATTCGCTGCACCGTCGTGGACCGCCGAGGGTTCGAGCGCGGGCAGCGGAAATGGGCGGGGCTGCTGGGTGAGCCGGGTTTCCGGGGGCAGGGCGGCGGCTGGAGCAGAGGGCGGCCGGACGTCGCGCACGTCTTCGCGTTCTGGGAGACCCGCGCGTTCTACGACTCCTTCATGGCGCGGTCGCACGACCGGCTCGCGTCCGCGCAGTCGGGCACGTACAAGAACCTCCGGGCGAAGCTCTTCGACCACCGCTTCGACGTGAAGACCGGGTTCGAACCGCGTTTCACGGACGCCGACGTGGTGCGGGTGGCGCACTGCAAGGTACACGAGCACAGGGTCGAGCACTACTCCCTGATGCAGGAGAAGGTGTGGAACCCGGCGATGGCGGGCTCCCCTGGCATGGTGCGGGGGCTCTTCGGCGAAGCACCGGGCAACGAGTTCCTGGTCCTCTCCATGTGGCAGTCGGCCGCGGAGCACGGCAAGTACCGGGTGGAGCGGGTGGAACGGCTGTCCCTCCGGGCGCAGACGGAGGCGGACATCGCCGCGCTGGCCGGTGACGTCGTGGAGCTGGAGCCGTCCTGGACCGTGTGATCCTCCCGGCCGGCTCGGACGCGCGCGACCCCGCCCTGCGGAGGGACGTCCCGGCGGACCGCGGCTTCCGGAGCGGACGGGAGCCGTGGCCGTGTGCACGTGATGTGAGGACACGCCGCCCCCGGCCCTCGGCGCTCCTCGTGCGGGCCGCTCCGATCTAGGGTTTGTCCTATGGCACGACCACGGCGCATCGTCCTCGTCCGGCACGGCGAGTCGGAGGGCAACGCCGACGACTCGGTGTACGAACGCAAGCCCGATCATGCGCTGAGCCTCACCGACCGGGGATGGCGCCAGTCCGAGGAGACCGGCAACCGGCTGCGCGGACTGTTCGGCCACGAGCGCGTCAGCGTCTACGTGTCGCCTTATCGACGTACCCACCAGACCCTCCACGCCTTCCGGCTCGATTCCCGGCTCGTCCGCGTCAGGGAGGAGCCGCGGCTGCGCGAGCAGGACTGGGGAAACTGGCAGGAGAGGGACGCCGTGCGGCTGCAGAAGGCATACCGCGACGCCTACGGCCACTTCTTCTACCGCTTTCCGCAGGGCGAGTCGGGAGCCGATGTGTACGACAGGGTGGGGGCCTTCCTGGAGAGCCTCTACCGGAGCTTCGAATCGCCCGAGCACCCGCCCAACGTCCTGCTCGTCACCCACGGGCTGACCATGCGCCTCTTCTGCATGCGCTGGTTCCACTGGACGGTGCCCGAATTCGAGTCACTGTCGAATCCCGACAACGGCGAGACGAGGATGCTGCTGCTCGGCGAGGACGGCCGGTACACACTGGACAGGCCCTTCGAGCGCTGGTGCACACCCGAGTGGTACGGGATCACCGGATAGAGTGGCGAGGCGATGACCGCTGACTCCTCTCTCGACCGGCGCCTCGACCGCGCCCTGGCCAGCCTGCGCGGGCTGTCCGTGGGAGACGCCCTGGGCTCCCAGTTCTTCGTACCCTCGAACCATCCGCTGCTGAAACGGCGCGCGCTTCCGGCCGGGCCCTGGCAGTGGACCGACGACACCGAGATGGCCTGCTCGGTGGTGGCCGTACTGGCCGCACACAGCCGCATCGACCAGGACGCACTCGCCCGGTCCTTCGCGGTCCACCACGACTTCGACCGGGGCTACGGGCCCGCCGTGAACCGGATGCTGCGGCTGATCCGGGAGGGCGGCGACTGGCGCGAGCTGGCCGCCGAGCTCTTCAACGGACAGGGCTCGTGGGGCAACGGGGCGGCGATGCGCATCGCCCCGCTCGGTGCCTGGTACGCCGACGACCCCGAGCAGGCCACCCATCAGGCGGAGATCTCCGCGTACACGACGCACCAGCACCGCGAGGCGGTCGTCGGGAGCATGGCGGTCGCTGCGGCCGCGGCGCTCGCGGGCTCCCCGGACGGGCCTCCGACGCCGGCCGACCTGCTCGACGGAGTGATCGCGCTCGTGCCGCGCAGCGCGGTGGGACAGGGCCTGCGCCGGGCACGCGACATGCTCGACTACGGCGACGTCGGTACGGTCGCCGCGGTGCTCGGCCGGGGCCGGCGCACGAGCGCGCACGACACCGTTCCGTTCGCGCTCTGGTCCGCGGCCCGGTCGCTCGGCGACTTCGAGACGACCTTCTGGACCACCGCCCAGGTGGGTGGGGACGTCGACACGACCTGCGCCATCGCGGGGGGAGTGGTCGCGGCCGCCGGGGCCGGCGCCCCGCCCGCGCACTGGCTGGAGCAGACCGAGGCACTTCCCGACTGGCTGCCCGCCGGCGTGGCCTGACCGCCGGAGTCCTCCTGGTGCGGAGGGGCGCCGTCCGGCCTGCCCGCCGCACTGTCACGGTCCTGCCACAACCCGGCCTCGACGGGGCCTTCCACGGTGGCCGGGGCTAGCCTGTCGGCCACGCCGCAGCGTTGATCATGACGAGGCGTGCGCCGATGAGACGCCGGGACGACGGGAAGGCCATACCGGCCCCACCGCGGGGCCCGGTGGGGAGGGGGTCCCGTGCCAGACGTACCGTCCATACCGCAAGCCCCGGATTCCGGGCCCGAGCCCGAGCGGGGTTCCGGGCAGGAATCGTTCGTGCAGGACCGGATCCCGGACCGGGACGGCACTCCCGGCGAGGGCTCCGGTGCCGGGCAGCGCTCCGACCCGGTCCCGGCCGCGGAGCCGGCGGGGCCGCCCGAAGTGGGGCCGGAGGACGGGCGCGAGCGGGCCACCGGCAAGGGCGGCGAGACCCGCCCCCGTGCAGAGACGGATGCTTCGTCCGAAGGGGCGGATGCGTCATCGCAGTCGGGCGGACCTGTTGCGGCGGCCGGGCCCGCGGCGGTCGGCATGCCGCGGGAGGGCGCCCGGCCGCACGATGCCGTCGGTGGTGATCCGCGCGCCGGGGTCCCCGGCCCGGCGGTCCCGCCCGGGGCCGGACCGGGCCCCGCCCGCACACATGCGCACCCGCTGCACGGACAGCAGCCGTGGCCGCCACCGGTCAGACGGCCCGAGCCCTGGCTTGCTTCCATCCGGCCCACCCGTCGCGCGCCCGCGCGAGTGGCCACGCTCTGGTGCGCCCTCGCCACCGCTCTGCTCAGCGGCCTGCTGCTCGGTGACGGTCTCGGGGTGAATCTGCTGATCGTCGCGGTGCCCGCCGCGCTGGCCGCGTTCTTCGCGGCCCGGGCCGCCGACCGCCGGCTGCGCCCCTGGACCGCCGTCTGGGCGCTCGGGGGTCTCGCGCTGCTCGTCGTCCCCGCCCTGCGCGACGCGGGCTGGCCGACGTTCCTGGCCGTCGTCACGGCGCTCGCCGTCGGCTCGCTCGCACTTCACGGGGGCCGCACCTGGCCGGGCGTCGTCCTTGGCTCGGTCGGTGTGCTGGACTCGGTGGTGACCGGTCCGGTGTGGGGGTGGCGCGGACTGCGCGAACGGGCGGACGGCTCCCGGGGCCGCTGGGGTCCCGCTCTGCGCGCGACCGGGGTCGCGGCGGTGCTCGTCGTCGTCTTCGGCGCGCTGTTCTCGGGCGCCGACGCGGCGTTCGCGGATCTGCTCGGCGAGCTGATCCCGGACGTCTCCGGAATCGACGCCCCGTGGCGGTTCCTGTTGTTCCTCGTGGGACTGGCCGGAGCCCTCGCCGCGGCGCACACCGCCGCTGCCCCGCTGCGCTGGGACCGTCTCACCCTGCGCCGGGGCGGCGCGAGGGGCAGGGTCGAGTGGGCTCTTCCCCTGATCGTCCTGGACCTGCTCTTCGCGGCCTTCATCGCCGTCCAGCTCGCGGTCCTCTTCGGCGGGTACGACAAGGTGCTCCGCGAAACCGGACTCACGTATGCCGAATACGCACGGCAGGGCTTCTGGCAGCTGCTCTGGGCCACGTTGCTCACCCTCGTCGTCATCGGGCTGGCACTGCGCTGGGCGCCGCGCGACGGGGCGCGCGACCGCGCTCTCGTCCGCGCGGTGCTCGGGACGCTGTGCGTGCTCACCCTGGTGGTCGTGGCCTCCGCGCTGCGCAGGATGGACCTCTACGTCGACGCGTACGGGCTGACGCGGCTGCGGATCTCGGTGGCCGCCATGGAGCTGTGGCTCGGACTCGTCCTCGTGCTGATCATCGCCGCGGGACTCCTCGGGAGCCGCTGGCTGCCGCGCGCGGTCGCCGGCAGTGCCGCTGCCGCCGTCCTCGCCTTCGGCCTCGTCTCGCCGGACGCGCTGGTCGCGGAGCGCAACGTGGAGCGCTTCGAGGCCGCCGGGAAGATCGACGTCCGCTATCTCCGCGACCTGTCGGCGGACGCCGTTCCCGCTCTCGACGCCCTTCCCGAGCCGGTGCGCTCGTGCGCGCTGCGGGAGATCGAACTCGACCTGCGGGAGACGGAGCAGTCCTGGTACGACACGAGCTGGGGTCAGGCCCGGGCAAGGGAGATCCTGGAGAGGCGGCCCGCGTCGGCGGGCGGACCGTCCTGCCCGGACCACGGGCGGTACGGAGGGGACGGGGACCCGTACGACGGAACCCGTGACGGGTACGACGAGGACGCCGACCCCGGCGACCTCGAGGACTTCGACCCGGGTACCGGCATGGACTGACGGCGCCCCGCACGGGCGCGTGCCGGCACGGACCCGCCGCACGCCGCCCGTACGGTTCGGCATGCGGCGGGGTGCGGTCCGCTCCCCCGAGGACGGACCGCACCCCGCCCGACTGCCCGCCGACCCAGGCGGTGTTCGGGAACCGGCGCCCTCCGCCCCGCAGGGCGGGCTCGCTGCGCCTCGTGCGTGCAGTCGCACGGCGGAGATCACCCTCGTACCGGACGTACTCGGATGACTCCGGCCGCACGGCGACTGCGCGTGGTCGGACGTCGTGAGGCGGCGGGAGTGCCCGCACACGCCTAGGCGACAGGGCCGCCCGATCCGGCGTTCCCGGCGAGCGCGTCCAGGTCGCTCCTGCGCACGCGTACCACCAGGACCGCCGTGAGCAGCGCCAGGAGCACCATGCCGACCGCGGCGAGGAACGACGTCGAGATCCCCTCGGTGAGGACTTCGTGGCCCCAGGGGGCCGGCAGCTCCCGCGTCCTGGCGAACTCCGCCTGTTGCTCGGGGGAGGCCTGGGCCATGAACGCCGGGGCCTGCCGCTCCGCCTCGTCCCGGCTCGCCGTCCCGAACACGGTGACCAGGATGGACAGCCCCAGCGAACCACCCACCTGCTGCGTCGCGTTGAGCAGTCCCGAGGCCGCGCCCGCCTCGTGCGGGGCGACGCCGGAGACGGCGGTCAGCGTCAGCGTCACGAAGTTCAGTCCCATGCCGAAGCCGAAGAGCACCATCGGTCCGAGGACTCCGCCGAGGTACGAGCTCTCCGGGCTGATCAGCGTCTGCCAGAACAGACCCAGCCCGGTGATGGCGGAACCCGTGACCATGAAGGGCTTCGGGCCGAGCACGGGAAGCAGCCGCTGCGAGAGGCCCGCGCCGGTGATGATCGCGACCGTGACCGGAAGGAAGGCCAGACCGGCTTCGATCGGGCTGTAACCGAGCACGTTCTGCACGAACAGGACGATGAAGAAGAACATGCCGAACATCGCCGCGGCCAGGCTGAGCATGATCACGTACGTGCCCGAACGGTTCCGGTCGGCGAACATCCGCAGCGGCGTGATCGGCTCCCTGGCCCGGGACTCCACGAGGGCGAACGCGCCGAGCAGGAGCACCGCGGCGCCGAACGAGCCCAGGGTGAGCGTGTCCCGCCAGCCCTCCTCGGAGGCCCGGATGAACCCGTAGACCAGTGAGGCCATGCCGGCGGTGGACGTCAGTGCCCCCGCCACGTCGAACCTGCCCGGATGCCGCTCCGACTCGCTGATGTACAGCGGAGTCAGGAAGGCGATCAGTATGCCGATGGGCACGTTGACGAACAGGACCCAGCGCCAGTCGAGCCACTCCGTGAGCATTCCACCGGCGAGCAGTCCGATGGCGCCTCCCCCGGCGGAGACGGCCGCGAAGACGCCGAACGCCCGGTTGCGCTCGGGACCTTCGGGGAACGTGGTGGTGATCAGCGCCAGTGACGTCGGTGAGGCGATCGCACCGCCGACGCCCTGGAGCGCACGCGCCGCGAGCAGTTGCCAGGGCTCCTGGGCGAATCCGCCGAGGAGCGAGGCGAGGGTGAAGATCAGGATGCCGGTCATGAACACCCGGCGCCGTCCGAGGATGTCACCGGCCCGGCCGCCGAGGAGCAGCAGTCCGCCGAAGGTCAGCGTGTAGGCGCTGAGCACCCAGGAGAGGTCCGTGGTCGAGAAGGAGAGCGCGTCCTGGATGTGCGGAAGCGCGATGTTCACAATCGTCGCGTCGAGTACCACCATGAGTTGGCAGGCCGCGATTACGGTGAGGGCGATGCCGGGACGGCCTTCCCGGCGGGCCGCTCCCCGCCTGCCCTGTTTTTCCAGCTGAGAGGTGGTCACCATGGTCCCCCCGTCCATGAGTCAGTGAACGGTCCCGTTCACTGCGTCGTCCACGGTAGTGAGTCCCCAACAGTGAACGCAAGCGTTCACTGCGCTGCCGCACTGCTTCAACGGAGAGTTCTTGATGGGTACTTCGCGATCCGGGGCCGCCGCTCGGCCGGGGTCGGTGACGCTGCGCCGCCGCGGTCCGGTGCTGGAGCAGGCGATCCTCGACGCCGCGCTCGAACAGCTGAGCACGGTGGGCTGGGGCGGTCTCACCATGGAAGGGGTCGCGGCCGGCGCCAGGACGGGCAAGGCCGCGGTCTACCGCCGCTGGCCCTCCAAGGAGGACCTGGTCGCCGACGCGCTGGAGGCCGGGCTGCCCTCGCTCGGGGAGGCGCCGGATCACGGATCGGTTCGTGAGGACCTCTATCAACTCGCCCGCCGGATGCGGGCGGCGATGTTCTCGAAGCCCGGATGCGCGCTGCGTGCGGTTCTTCACGAATGCGACACGACAACGGCCGAGCGCTTCCACGGGCTGATCGCCAGCGGCGTCATCGAGCCGTCGGTACGGCTCTTCCGGCAGGTGGTGCGCCAAGGTGTGGCCCGCGGTGACGTGCGTTCCGACGCCATGGACGACATGGTCTTCGACGTGATCCCGGCGATGATGATGTACCGGTCCAAGGTGTGCGGAAGCGAATGGCGGGACGCGGACATCGCCGACATGATCGATCGCGTCATGGTGCCGCTGCTGTGTCCGCGGGACGGCTGAGGGCGGGCGCGTCCGGCAGAGGGGGAGCCGGGGTGTCGCCGCCGCGCCGCGCGGCGTAATCTGTCTGGCGCCATGCCGTACGAACCACCCACGCACACCGTTGAGCGCTCACTCCGCGCCACCACCGGTGCCAAGATCATCGCCGGTGTCGACGAGGTCGGGCGAGGGGCCTGGGCCGGTCCCGTCACGGTGTGCGCGGCCGTAACGGGGCTGCGCAGGCCCCCCGAGGGGCTGACCGACTCCAAGCTGATCACTCCCAAGCGCCGGGCTGCCCTGGCGGCGGAGCTGGAGACGTGGGTGACCTCCCACGCGCTCGGCCACGCCTCACCGGAGGAGATCGACGACCTGGGCATGACGGCGGCCCTGCGGCTTGCGGCCGTGCGGGCTCTGGACGGGCTTCCGGTCCGGCCCGACGCGGTGATCCTGGACGGCAAGCACGACTACCTGGGCGTGCCCTGGCGGGTCCGGACGGTCATCAAGGGCGACCAGTCGTGCGTCGCCGTCGCTGCCGCCTCGGTGATCGCCAAGGTGCGGCGGGATGCGCTGATGGCCGAGCTCGGACTGGAGTCGGCGGCGTTCGAACCGTACGCGTTCGCCGAGAACGCCGGCTACCCGTCGCCCGTGCACAAGGCGGCGCTGCACGAACTCGGCCCCACGCCCTTCCACCGGCTCTCCTGGGCCTATCTCGACGCGATGCCCCGCTGGCGGCATCTGAAGAAGGTCCGGATCTCCGTGGAGGCGGCCGCTCTGGAAGGCGGGGGCCAACTCGGCTTCGACTTCTGAACCGGCCGTACCGGGAGTACTGTGCCGACCGGCCTGACCACCGGTCGCACTCATGTGCCACCCGCCGGTGCGCGTCGCACCGGCGTTTGATAGATATCCACTCATGCCTCTCATCCCCGAGGAGCCTCAGATTCACGAGAGTGCCCAGGGTCCCCGCGCTGCATCGGCCGCAGGCCGCATCGCGCCGACCCCCCGTCCCGTACCCGGTCCGCGCAGCGTGGCCGCTTCCCGTCCCGGGCGCCCCGGCCCCGGGCCGGCCAGGCCCGCTCCGCCCGCGCAGCGCGTGCACGGCTCCGCCACTCCGGCGTCGCCACGGCAGGAGAATCGTTCCGCGCCGCAGATCCAGCTCATCCCCGCACCCGCCGAGGGCGCGCTCGACGCCGCCGGCGAGGCCGTCGACCTGCTGCTCGACTCGGGGCGCGCCCCGGGCGAGATCCTGGTGCTGACCACGGGCGAGCAGCACCCCTGGGCGGCCCACGAGCTGTCCTTCGGTGAGACCGCCTACTGGGCCCAGCACGACGCCGCCGACGACGTCTTCTACGCGGACGCCGCCGCGGTGGACCGCGCTTCGTCCCGTCCCGTGGTCGTCGTCGCCGTGAACGGCGGCAACGACGACGAAGCGGCTCGGGCGCTGCCCGTCGCCCTGGGGCGTGCGCGTGCGCTGCTGATCGTGTGCGGTGACCCGCAGCGGGTCAACGCGGCGCTCGGCGCGGGCGTCTGAGCCGACCCGACGGCGCGCACAACCGGACCGGGCGTGGCACCCGAGCCCGTCCGGTGCCACCGTCTGCCCGATGCCCCGTCCAGTCGCGCACGGCGCGGCGGGCGGTGCGCCGGCACACCCGTCGGGCCGTCGTCCGGGTGCGTCACCGTCGGCGAGCGGGCGCCGCCTGAGTCGGTCCGCGAGGCCGCCGTTCGTTCGGCGGCGGGTCGCGTTCGGCGGCTGCCGTCGGGCTGGGGGCCGGTGCCATGACGCCGCCTCAGGCGCAGGCGCGCGCCTCCGGACTCAGCCGGGGGTGCGAGCCCCGGGCTCGGTCGGAGGCGTGAGCCTCCGGGGCCCGAGGCCCGGAACCGCGCTCACCGTGCGACTCAGCGGGCGGCCGTACGCCGCATCGCTTCGGCGGCGCCGCTCGCCGTACGCAACGGTGCCCCGCCGGGACCGGGCAGCAGATCCGCGAATCCGCTCGACCGGGAATCGGAGCTGGGTCGCCGGCCGCCGCGCCCTTCGCCCAGGACCTGCCACCCGCCGCGCGTCAGCGTGATGTACGCCCCGCAGCGCAGACCGTGCAGCGTGCAAGCGTCCCGCAGCCCCCACATCCAGGCGCCGTCCTCCTCCGTCCAACGCTCGTCGCCCTCACGGCAGTAGAGCAGCACGGCGGTGCGCACCGGTGAACGGCGGCGCAGGTCGTGCGGGATGACCCGCCGCAGCTGGGCCAGCAGCGCGTTGCGGAACTCCCAGCCGTCGACCGGGACGGCCCGCCGGGCGAACGAGGCGCTGGCGATGAGCCGTTCCTCGGGATCGAGCACGGCGACGACGGCCGTCGAAGGCGTGGGCTCATGGCGAACGTGCAGGCCGCTCACGACCTCGCGTGGGTTGCGCAGGAGAGGTATCCCCGCTTCCGCCCACTCCGCGGGTTCCAGCAGCCTGGCGAGGCGACTGGCGGAGCCGGCCGATCCATTGAACGTAGTGGCTGCGGACGAGGCGAATCCGAAGGTCACGGTCCTCCCTTCGCATACGCGCCCACAGTGCGGGCAGGGTCGGGTGAGGGCGCACCGCGGCATAGCCCTTGCGGACCGCGACCGGACCGGGCGGGGGGCGGTGGTTCCAATTCTTGCGGGCTCGAGGGCAGGCGGCAACGAGCAATTGAGGCCGCTGACTGGAATGGGCAGAAATGGTGCTCATATCCCTGCCCGGCGATGCGCACTGTCACGCTCCCCTTACGCCTGAACTGCCAGGACCAGCGGAAACACCCCCTCAGCTCCCGCTCGGCGCAACAGACGTGACGCGACGGCGAGGGTCCAGCCGCTGTCCGAAAGATCGTCCACGAGCAGTACCGGGCCGCCGGCTTCCGCCACCGCCCGCGCCAGATCCGTTGGGACGACGAGGCATTCGTGCAGCCCGCGCACCCGCTGTGCGCTGTTCGTGCGCGAGATGTGCCGGTCCTCCGAACCGTCCGCATACTCGACGGTGCCGAGCAACGGCATCCTCCCGACCTCCGCGATGCGGGCCGCGAGCGAGCCCACGAGCCGCGGCCTGCCGCGCGAGGCGACGGTCACCACCCCCACCGGGCGGGCGTGTCAGCGGCTCCGCAGGACCAACCACCCGGGCCCCGGGCCCAGTCGGCGAGCACGCCGACGACGGCAGCGGCCACATCGGCGGGCACCGGGCCCTCCGGACCCTGCGCGGCGAGCATCGGCCGCAGCCGGTTGCCCCAGCCGATGTCGGAGAGCCGGCCCAGCGCCCGGCCCGTGAACGCCTGCTCGTCCGCGGGAGTGGAGATCGCGTTCACGATCTCCCGCGTGGCTGTGGCAGCGCGTCTCGGCGCATCACGAACCGCCTCTGAGGATTCTCCACGTTCACCATCCGATCCTCACAAATCCTCAATTACCTTCGGATTGCCGCGGAGTTGTCCTCGGCGGGAACCGAAGTCGAGGTCGCCGCGTGATCGATTCTGACGCCCTGCGGTGTCGGACGTACAATGCGACGCGAATTCGTGATCACTGGAGTCGGGGGGTTTGGCGCACGGTGGGCTTTGACGAGGAATGGGCCGAGCTGCGGGCCCAGGCGGCCGAACGCCGCTCCGCGGCCATGCGTTTGAACCAACTCCCCGAGAGCGGACCGGCCCCCGGACCCAGCGGCACGCCCGAGCTCGCCTCGATGCCGGCCGAGAAGAGCGCCGCCGCAGGCGTCATCGAGAACGAGCTGCTGACCAGGACCAGGAAGGCGGGCGGGCATGCGGACGAGGCCAACGGCAGCGCCGTCGGCGCGTTCAGCGGTTGGGCGACGGCGGCCGCGCTGAGAAAGGTGCAAACCACCTGGGACGGGCAGGTGGAGACGCTCATGGGCCGCCTGGGCAAGGAGCGCGACGGGCTCAGGAATACCGTCACCACCCTGACGGGAGTCGACACCGGCCGACGCGACCGCATCAACGGCATCAGGACGCCGTCGGTGTTCAACGGCTACGAGTGAGCGACGGAGAGTTCGCCGGACGGCTCCGAATCGCCCCAGGGAAAAGGGCATGCTGACATATCGCGAAGTCATGACGACCGACTTCGGAAAGCTCTCCACCGCTGCCGACAAGTGGAATTCGATGGCGGAGGAATTCGCGAAGGTCGAGAAGCGCTATCGGGACAGCGTCCAGAAAATCGCGCTCGGCGACGCGTGGAAGGGCGAGAGCGCGAACGCGGCCTCCATGAACTTCGCCGCGACCCGGTACGAGTACCAGGCCGCCCAGACCCAGGCCAAGGCGACGGCGACACTGCTCCACAATGCGCATGCCCAGTTCGTCGAACTGAAGAAGCAGTTGGAGACCGCACGCGCCGACGCCGTCGGCGACCGCCTACGGCGTGGCGAACCTGGCCACGTACGACGCGGACATGATCAAGGCCAACCCCTCGAAGTTCGCCACCGATCTCGGCGGAACGGCGTTCAGCGCGTCGATGACCGCGCTGACCGTGGCTCCCAACCCGGTCACGGCCGGCCTGGCGATCGGCACAGGCGTGGTGTACGCAGGCTGCCTGATCTGGGACAACCACGAGGCCATCGGCGACGGAATCGAGAAGGCCGGCGACTGGGTGGGCGACAGGGCCTCGGATCTCGGCGACGGTATCGCCGAGGGGGCGAAGAAGCTGGGCAGCGCCCTCAACCCGTTCGACTAGCGAGGAACACATGCACACGACCATCAGCCCGTTCACGCTTGCCCAGTGGAAGGAAAAGCAGCCCGCCGGGCGCACGAAGTTCGGCTGGCAGGGCACTTCTCCGGAGCTCGGCGACATCCGGGTGGTGTACCCGGCGGGTCCGGACGTGCCCAACGCGATCGTCACCGCTGTGCACGGCGGTCTGATCCCCACGGCCACGTTCGAGACTCGTGGCATGCACACGGATGTCGTGTCGATGCCGACCCTCAACCGCGCGACGCTCCGGGTGGGCGACGGGCTCGTGCGGATGAGCCGGAACCGCTGGGCGCCGACGCACCGGGGGCGTTCCCTGCACATGACGTATCTGGGCGACGCGTACAGGCTCACGGCGATCAACCGCCGGGCTTACCAGCTGTTCCGCCGGCCGGATGCCGAAGACCCCGGTGTCGTCATCACGGTGCGGCAGTCGGGCCTCGGAAGCGGCAGGAAGATGACCGTGCAGGCGGTGGGACGCGTCCTGCCCGCCGACGTCTCCCTCGCGGCTCTCTTCTCCGGGGTCGACCGGTCCGTGCTCACGCGGCGCGGCGCCGCGCGGGCGGGATTCTCAAGGATCTTCAACTTCTGGGCCGAGTCCCAGTCCTGAGTGACTACCAAGTGAGTGTGTATGCCTTCGTTCGACGTTTCCCGGTCCCGCTTCCGGCTGGCCGACGAGCATCTGATCGTCCTCTCCGAGCTGGCGACGGGGGACGTGGTCCCCGACGAGTTCGCGGCGGCCCGGAAGGAACTGCTGGACTGCGGTCTGATCGATGAGGACGGGAAGCTGTCCGCCGTTCTGCTGCCGCTCGCGGAGACGGTCCTCACCCCGGGCGTGGTCATCTCGCTGGAGACTGCCGGCCGGCAGGGCAAGCTGCACCACGGCGTGCTCATCGGTGAGGAACACGTCGTCGCGCACGAGGCGTGGCCGGGCGCGACCGAGGCCGAGTACTCCTGCGTCGAGCCGAGGATGCTGGTCTGGAAGCTCGCCGACATGGTGAACCTCAAGCAGTCCTCGACCGGCCGGGAAACAGCTCTCTCCGTCGTCGAGACGACCATCGGCACCGTCGAGGCCGGCCTCGCGGTCCTGGAAGGCGAGGACCTCGTCCGGTCCGCTGACGACGAGCGCGAGGCGATCCTCCGGGCCCTCGCGACGGGCGACAGCCTCGGCGAGGCGGCGCTGACGCTCGTCGCCGACCTGATCTCCGGGCTCCGGTCGAGCTGGCGTCTGACCGCGGCCTGGCAGGCTCACCACGAGGGTCGGGACGGTGTGGAGACGCGCGGCTTCGCCGTCTGGGACTGCGGCCCTCTCGGCTACTGGCTGCGGGAACTGCCCGCCGAGCCTGTGGCCGCGCAGCGGATCACCCCGGAGAGCACCTTCAGGCTCGTCCGGGTGGACGCCGAGACGATCTGGACCCGGATCACCGGCCTCCTGCCCGACGAAGGCGAGCTCCGGCACGCCGGCCGTGTCAGGGACGGCCTCGCGCTTTCCTGAACGGACCGGCCCCCGCTGGCCTCCCGCCGCCCAAAGGCTTCGGATTCCGGGTGTCATGGAGGCTCTGACCTGCGAAGGCGCGGGGATCGGGAGCGGGAATCGTCCTGGTCCAGTGCTCGGCCCCTGCCGTCCGCGATCAGTGCGTGGCAGGCGCACCCTTCGTGAGCCCCGCCTCACGCCGGGTGGATTCGCTGATTGTCGGTGCCATCGGGTTGCATGGGGGCATGGACAACCTGGAGCTCCGTGCCGAAGCCGATGCCGTCCTCGCTGAGCTCGTCGGTGCCCCGGGGGGCTCGGCGCGGCTGCGGGAGGATCAGTGGCAGGCGGTGGCGGCCCTGGTGGAGCAGCGCCGGCGCGCACTGGTGGTGCAGCGCACCGGCTGGGGCAAGTCGGCGGTGTACTTCGTCGCCACCGCTCTGCTGCGCCGTCGGGGCTTCGGGCCCACCGTGATCATCTCGCCCCTGCTGGCGCTGATGCGCAACCAGGTCGAGTCGGCGTCGCGGGCGGGCATCCAGGCGCGCACGATCAACTCGGCCAATCCGGAGGACTGGGACACGATCCACGGCGAGGTCGAGCGCGGTGAGACCGACGTTCTCCTCGTCAGTCCGGAGCGCCTGAACTCCGTGGACTTCCGCGAGCAGGTACTTCCCAAGCTCGCGACCACGACCGGCCTGCTCGTGGTCGACGAGGCGCACTGCATCTCCGACTGGGGCCACGACTTCCGCCCGGACTACCGCCGGCTGCGGGCCATGCTCGCCGAGCTCGCCCCCGGAGTCCCGGTGCTCGCCACAACCGCGACAGCCAACGCGCGGGTGACCGCGGACGTGGCTGAGCAGTTGGGCACCGGTGCAGGCGAAGCCCTGGTGCTGCGCGGTCCGCTGGAGAGGGAGAGCCTTCGGCTCGGTGTGGTTCGGTTGCCGGACGCGGCGCACCGCTTGGCATGGCTCGCCGAGCACCTGGACGAGCTGCCGGGCTCGGGGATCATCTATGCGCTGACGGTCGCCGCGGCTGAGGAGGCCACCGCTTTCCTGCGGCAGCGCGGGTTCAAGGTGGACTCGTACACGGGCCGGACGGAGAACGCCGACCGGCTCCAGGCCGAGGCGGACCTCCAGCAGAACCGGGTGAAGGCGCTGGTGGCGACGTCCGCGCTGGGCATGGGGTTCGACAAGCCGGACCTGGGTTTCGTGATCCACCTCGGGTCGCCGTCCTCTCCGATCGCGTACTACCAGCAGGTGGGGCGCGCCGGTCGTGGGGTGGAGCACGCCGACGTCCTGATGCTGCCGGGCAAGGAGGACGAGGCGATCTGGCGCTATTTCGCCGACGCCGCTTTCCCGCCCGAGGCTCAGGTCCGCCAGACCCTGGCGGCTCTCGCCGACGCGGGACGGCCGCTGTCCGTGCCGGCTCTGGAGGCGGCGGTGGATCTCCGGCGGACCCGGCTGGAGACGATGCTCAAGGTCCTGGACGTGGACGGCGCGGTGCGCCGGGTGAAGGGCGGCTGGACCAGCACGGGACAGCCCTGGGTGTACGACACGGAGCGATACGCGTGGGTGGCTCGGCAGCGGGCGGCCGAGCAGGAGGCCATGCGCGAGTACGTGAGCACCTCCCAGTGCCGGATGGAGTTCTTGCGCCGGCAGTTGGACGACGAGGGAGCGGCCCCGTGCGGCCGGTGCGACAACTGCACCGGCGCCTGGATCGACTCCGCCGTTTCGTCCGAGGCGCTGACGGGGGCCGCGAAGGAACTGGACCGCCCGGGCGTGGAAGTCGAGCCGCGCCGGATGTGGCCGACGGGGATGCCCGCACTGGGTGTCGACCTCAAGGGGCGCATCCCGGCCGGCGAGCAGTGCTCCACAGGCCGTGCCCTCGGACGGCTCTCCGACATCGGCTGGGGCAACCGACTGCGCCCGCTGCTTGCCGAGAACGCCCCCGACGGACCGGTCCCCGACGACGTGCTGAAGGCCGCGGTGGCCGTCCTCGCCGACTGGGCGCGCTCGCCGGGCGGCTGGGCGCCGAACGTCCCGGACGCCTCCGCCCGGCCGGTGGGGATCGTTGCCGTGCCTTCCCTGTCCCGCCCGCAGTTGGTCGGCTCCCTCGCTCAGGGAATCGCGTCCATCGGTCGCCTCCCCTACCTCGGCACCCTGACGTACACCGGGCCGGACAGCGGTCACGCGGCCCGCCGCAGCAACTCGGCCCAGCGCCTCAAGGCGCTGTCCGGAAACTTCACCGTGTCCGAGGACCTGGCCGTCTCCCTGGCCGGATCCTCCGGCCCCGTGCTGCTCGTCGACGACTACACCGATTCCGGCTGGACCCTCGCAGTGGCCGCCCGCCTGCTCCGCCGGGCAGGCAGCGCACAGGTCCTTCCGATGGTCCTCGCTGCGGCGGGCTGAGCTTCCCCCGCTCGTGAGCGGACGCAGGCACTGACGTGGTCGAGTGCCGGGCGGTGGTCGTCCCGCGCTCGAACCACCTCCGCGACCACGCGGACGTCCTCCGGCCGCTCCTCCGGTCAGCCTGTGGATAACGTTATCCACAGGGGTCGCGGTCCGCGGTGGTCCGCGAGACCGTCGGGCCATGAACAAGCACCACGAACCCACCGGGCCGGCCGACGAGCAGCAGCAGATCACTCTGCGCGGGCCGGCCGAACTCGCCGACGCCCTGCCGTACATGCTGGGTTTCCACCCGACCGATTCGATCGTGCTCGTCGCGCTCCACGGCGGGCGGGGCCGCTTCGGCGGCCGGCTCCGTCTGGGAATCCCCGAGTCGCAGCACGAGTGGCTGCCCGTCGCCCGCCACCTCGCCGAGTGCCTCATCGAGGGCAGCGAGCGGCGGGGCGCCCGGCCCGACGGCATCGTCGTCTTCCTGTGCCAGGATCCCGCGGAGGCGGAGACAGGCCGGGCGGTGATGGAGCGGCTGCGCCCGCTCGCGCAGTGGCTCCGCACCTCCTGCGGAGCGCTCGACGTCCCGGTCCCAGAGGCGCTGTGCATCTCCGGCGGCCGGTTCTGGAGTTACTGCTGCCCGGATACCCGCTGCTGCCCGGCGGAGGGGACGGCGATGGCGGTTCCCGGTACCTCGGTCATGGCCGCGGCAGCGGCTTACGCGGGCATCCAGGTCAGGGGCTCGCTGCGGGAGATGGAGTCGCGCATCCAGCCGCTGCGGAGCCCGGCCATGGCCGAACAGGAGCGGGCGCTGGACTCCGCGGGTGCGGCCCTGCTGCCGAGGATCCTGCACGGAGGGAGCAGGGAGCAGGTCGGGGCCGAGACCCTGCGGCTCGCCCGTCGGCTGATGAAGCGCCTGGGGGAGAGGGCGACGCTGGACACGAGCCGGTCCTCGGCGGACGCACGCGACGACAGGCTGATCTCCCACGCCGAAGCGGCCGCGGTGATTCTCGGACTTCAGGACCGCGACACCCGGGACCGGGCCGCCGCGTGGATGGAGGGTCCGGACGCCCACCGTGCGCTGCGGCTGTGGCGGGCGCTGGCCCGGCGCTGTGTCGGTCCCTACGCGGAGCATGCGGCCGCTCCGCTCTCGCTGGCCGGCTGGGTGTCCTGGTCCACGGGCGACGAGCCGAGCGCGCGAGTCGCCCTCAGCCTCGCCCTCCGCGTGGATCCGGAGTACGTCTTCGCACGGCTGCTCCACCAGGCGTGCAACGACGGGCTGGACCCCGAGGACCTGCGGCGCTGTCTGCGCACGCCGGGCGCGGCTTTGGAGTCGGCGCAGGCGGCGACGTCCGTGCCCGCCCCGGTCGCCGCCGCTTCCGTGGCCGGCCCGGCGGGATCGGAATCGGCAGTTGCGGAGCTCACGGTCGGCTGTGCGGGGTCCGACCCGGCTTCACCGGAGCTCGCGGCCGGGTCCGCCGGTGGGGAGCCGGCCGCTGCCGAGCCCGGCACCGTGCCGGCGGTTCCCCAGGAGGCCGCTCCGGACACCTCGTCCCCCACCCCCTCCGAACCAGCTGTCCCCGCACCCGAAGTCCCCGAGACGGGAAAGGACACATCCGTCGCCATGGCGAGCCCCGGCGCGGCAGGGGAGCCCGGGCCGCGGACGCCCGGCTCGGTGCAACCCCCGTGTCACCGCAGCGAGGGGGCGCGCAGGCCGCAGTCGCGCTCCGGTCCGGTGCGTCCGGCAGCCCTGAGGAAGAACACGGCTGGCCGAGCTGCCGCTCCGGGAGCCACCCCGTCCACCAGGCGGCGCTCCTCCGAGGTCGACGGCGACACCGCTGCACGGCGCCGGGCCCGATCGGTGGAGCGGCCCGGTGACCGCGGTAGGGGAACGGGTGACGGAGCATGATCGGTCGATCGAAGACCTGGGAGGCGCGGCGGAGCGTGATCGTCCCGTCTCCGCGAGGGCCCGCGTCCGGCCTACCGGCGGTGCCGCACCGCCGGAACCCCGGGCCGTGAGGCGGCCCCGCCCGGTCGGGTCCGGTGCGGTTTGACCGGTGGTGCCCTACGGCCGGACCTCGTGGATCGGGAGGCGCGCCGGGCGAGGCCCCCGCCCGGCCTTCGGGCCGGTTCCTCGCTGTCCCACGCCTCGTCCTGATTCGCCGTCGCCGTCGCCGTCGCCGTCGCCGTCGCCGTCACAGTCGCTGTCGCTGTCGCTGTCGCTGTCGCTGTCGCTGTCGCTGTCGCCGGCCGGTCCGGACCGGCCCGGTGCGGCCGCGTTCGGTCCTGCCCCGACTGCGCCCCGGCGGGTCCTGCCCCGGCCCCGACCCCCGGCACGGGCCGGGCCGGTCAGTCACCGGCCCGTGGCGTCCGGCCGTCCCGGCCCCCGTCCGGCCGGTGACGGGCGCCGCCCGGTGGCCGGGTCATCGGCGGAGCCGAACCAAGGGAGGGCGGAGAGCCGTCGAAGACGTCGTCGGGAGCGCGGGGAGGGCGTAGTTGGGGGTGCGAGTACGGCGGGTCCGGCGCGCGACGGGGCTGTCGATCCGGATCGCCAAGAAGCCGTTGTTCTGATCGCGAAGGGAGTGTTTATCGTCAGGAAGACGACTATGATCGCGGCATGCCCTACGACCCGTCGGCTTTCCCGCCCTTCGCTGTCACCGTCGACCTGGTGGTGCTCACCGTGCGGCGTGATGCGCTGTGCGCTCTGGTCGTGCGCCGCGGTGAGCAGCCGTACCAGGGCCGGTGGGCGCTGCCCGGGGGATTCGTCAGGGCCGACGAGGACCTCACTGGGGCGGCGGCGCGCGAACTCGTCGAGGAGACGGGGCTCTGCGTGCACGACCCCCACTCGCCCGCGCCCGACAACGGCGCCCACCTCGAACAGCTCGCGACCTACGGCGACCCGAAGCGCGACCCGCGGATGCGGGTGGTGAGCGTCGCACATCTGGCACTCGCTCCGGACCTCCCGGCGCCCCGCGCCGGAGGCGATGCGAACAGTGCGCGCTGGGCACCCGTCGAGACGTTGCTGGGCCAGGAGGGCGGTGCGCGGGGCGAGGAGCAGTCCGGGCAGCTCGCCTTCGACCACACACAGATCCTGGCGGACGGCGTGGAACGGGCCCGCTCCAAGATCGAGTACTCGTCGCTGGCCACGGCGTTCTGCCCACCGGAGTTCACGGTCGGCGAGCTGCGGCGGGTGTACGAGGCGGTGTGGGGCGTGGCCCTGGACCCGCGGAACTTCCACCGCAAGGTGACCGGCACCCCCGGCTTCCTGGTGCCCGCGGGCGGCACGACGACCCGCCAGGGCGGTCGCCCCGCACAGCTCTTCCGGGCCGGTGGCGCGACCTTGCTCAATCCGCCGATGCTGCGCCCCGAGGTCTGACTGCAGGGCGGCGTGTGCGCGCAAATGCCGCCCTCGCCCTGACACCCGGCACTACGAGGCTGCGTAGAAAGTCCGAAATGTCGCGTTATCGTGCTGCGGTATCCGCACCTGCCGTGTACCCGCACAGCCGCCGAGCGGTCTCACCTCCGCAAGGGAAGCGATGCTCCAGGCCATCGGACTCACCAGCACCTCCCGTCGGTACCTCACGCCGGCCGTGGACGACCTGACCTTCGAGGCGAGACCGGGCGGCGTCACCGCCCTTCTCGGGGCCAGGGGTTCGGGGAAGAGCACCGCCCTGCGGCTGATGCTCGAACTCGAGGACGGCAGGGGCGTCACGTACTTCCGGGGGCGCCCCCTGCACGCCATCGCGAACCCCGCCCAAGAGGTGGGGGTGCTGTTGGGCGATGTACCGGGCCACCCCGCCCGCACGGCGCGGAGCCAGCTCCGGATGCTCTGCGCCGCCGCGGGAGTGCCGGTGTCGCGCGCGGACGACATGCTCGACCTCGTGGGCATCGCCGCGCTGCGGGACGCGAGGCTGGGTTCGCTCTCGCTCGGCATGGACCGCAGACTGGGTCTGGCCGCAGCGCTGTTGGGGGACCCGCACACGCTCCTGCTCGACGCACCGTCCCGGGGACTCTCACCGCGTGAGCACAGCTGGCTGTTCGGCCTGCTGCGTGCTCATGCCGCGCACGGCGGGACCGTCCTCTACACGACCGCGGACCCCAAGGAGGCCGCCAGGACCGCGGATCGCGTGGTGACGATCGACGGGGGCCGGCTCGTCGCCGACCAGGACGTGGCCGACTTCGCCCGCACGCGACTCCGGCCGCGGGTCGCGGTCCGGACCCCGCACGCCGTCCGGCTCGCCGCGGCGCTGCGCAGTGAGTCACGAGCCGCGCGGCGCTCGGTCGAAGTGGTCACCGAGGACGGCAACCGGCTCTCCGTGTACGGGAGCAGCTGTGCGGAGATCGGTGACGCCGCCTTCCGCCACGGCGTTCTCGTCCATCAACTCGCCGACGAGATCGGAGACGCGGGCCCTCGTCCGGTACCCGCGCCCGAGCAGCGCGCCGAGGCCCCGAGCGGAGTCGCCCTCGCAGCGCCCGAGGCCGGCGCCGCACCCGCCCCGGACCTCCCCGCCGGCCGACGGCTCGCCGAGCGGGACGGCAGCGTTCGCCGGGCATTCCCGCACGGCGGCCCCGCGCATGCGGCGGCGCACCATTCAGGCCCCCGCCCCGCTGCGCCGTACGCTCCCGGCCGCCACCCGGAGCCCCTGCACCGCGCGGCCCCCCTTCCCCAGGCCGCGCTCCACTCCACCCCCGGTTCGGCCGCGGCCGCCATGCCTTCGGGCACCCCGGCCCACGGGGCCGGCCGCGATCCCGACGCCCTCCGTACCGACGCCCTCCGTACCGACGCCCTCCGTCCCGAAGTCCCCGGTTCTGCCGCACTCGGTTCTGTCGTCTCGGGCCCTACTGCCTCCCGCTCTGACACCCCGTCCCACGGTGCCTCCCGCTCCGCCGCCTCCGGTTCTGACGCCTCCCGCCCCGACGCCCTCCGTCTGGAGGCCAAACCCCCTTCTGCCTGGGGTCGCGACGCCTCCGGCAGCCGTTCCCCCGCAGGCATGTCGCGACCCGCGGACGCCCGGGCAGATCGAGCCGATTCCCTCCGAGGCGGTCGGGCCGAACTCCTGGAGCGGGGCCGGGACGCCACGGCCGAAGAGAGCCCATTCCGCCTCCGCCGCGGGGCACCCGGAACCCGGCGGGCTCCGTCGCAGCCGCTCCAGCCGCTGCGGTACGAACTGCGCCGTTTCCTCGGGGTCCGGACGACGTACCTGGTCGCGGCGGCCGTGCTCGTCTGCTCCGCCGCGCTCTCCGCCCTGCTCGCGTACGCCGGCCGCACTCCGCTGCCGGGCCTCCTCGCGGCCTGGCCCGAGGCGCTGCCCCTGCCACCCGCAGCCTTCGGGGCCGGTGTCCTCGGCGCCCTCTCCTTCGGGGAGGAGTCCCGCTATCCCGCGCTGGCGACCGCGCGCGGAACCGTGCCCCGCCGGCTCGGCCTGCTCCTCGCCAAGCTCACGGTGACGGGCACCGCTGCCCTCCTGATCGGCTGTGCCGTCGCCGTACTGGACGCCCAGGTGCTGTGGCTCCTGTACGGGTCGGACCCCGTGCCGTCTGTCGGCAACTGGCGGGCCCTCAGCCTGAGTTGGGCCGGTCTCCTGATCGGCTGCGCCTGGACGGGCCTGCTCGCAGCGGGCACCTTCCGCCCCACGGCCGCGGGTGTGGCGGCGGTACTGGCCGTACCGATGGCGGTCGCCCCGCTCGTGCGGCAGGCGTTCGCCGGACCGTCCGGGCGCTCGGTCGAGGGATTCCCGGGCCGCCTGCGGGAGCTGGTCTGGCTGCAGTGGCCGCATGAGGTGGACCGCTGGTTGCTCGCGGCCGTGCGGGCGCTCGTTCAACCGGTGGGAACGGCGCTGACGTTGTCGATTTCGGTCCTGCTCTGCGCGTACCTGCTCATCAGCCTTCGCGGCAAAGCTCGTTGGTGACCGATTCTGATCACAGTGCGATGAGCTGCCCGTAACTCCCCGAAGAATGACCGTTTCTTCCCGATAAGGCGTCAATTGCGGGGCGAGCGCCGATCACCCTTTCGTGTGCTTTTCACCAAAGACCTCAAGGGCGGCTCGGGGCGCGCCGACAAAGGATGCGTGAGTACCCTTGCGCACACCATGATGACCGCCGCCCGCCCCGTCGAGTCCGGCCTCGCCGGCCCGGGCGATCTCGACCGATACCCCTACCCGGAGGTGCCCGGCGTCGACCGGGTCGGCCCCCCGGCCTGGGACACCGCGGAAAGCGAGTTGGGCCGGGCCGGCCGCCGTGCCGCGGGCAGCCGGGGCCGCGGGCTCCACGGTCAACTCGTCCAGCAGCTGGGCCAGATGATCGTCTCCGGAGACCTCGGGGCCGATCGTCCGCTCGTGCCGGAGGAGATCGGCCAGCGCTTCGAGGTGTCCCGCACCGTGGTCCGCGAGTCCTTGCGGGTCCTCGAGGCCAAGGGCCTCGTCAGCGCCCGTCCGAACGTCGGCACCAGGGTCCGTCCGGTCAGCGACTGGAACCTGCTCGACCCCGACATCATCGAGTGGCGCGCCTTCGGTCCCCAGCGGGACGACCAGCGCCGTGAGCTGACCGAGCTCCGCTGGACGATCGAGCCGCTCGCCGCCCGGCTGGCGGCCGGGCACGGCCGGGAGGACGTCCAGCAGCGCCTCGGCGACATGGTCGAGATCATGAGCCACTCGCTCACGCAGGGCGACGGGATCACCTTCACCCGCGCCGACGCCGAGTTCCACTCGCTCCTGATCCAGGTCGCCGGGAACCGCATGCTGGAGCACCTGTCCGGCATCGTCGCCGCCGCGCTCCAGGTCTCCGGGGGTCCGGCCGCGGGCTGCGACCGCCCTTCCGAGGCCTCCCTCGCCCACCACGCCCGGATCGTCGACGCCCTCGCCGCCGGCGACGCGAACGGCGCCGAATCGGCGATGCGGCAACTTCTCACCGTGCACCCCGAGGTGGAGCGCGTGGTCCCGGCTCCGCGCGAGCACTGACCCGCGGCTGCGGCCGGGCGTTCGAGGCGTACCCATCGTGTGTCGCCGGACCCTGTGGTCCGGCGGCACGATTGTGGGGTCGAATGCTGAATGGACCCCCATTTGGTCGTTTCGTCGCAAATGAGGTGTGACTCGGGCCACGCGGATTGGGCGTAACACTCCTCGAGACAGTGCGATGACCTAAGAGGTGACAGCCGAGGAGGGAATACGGGCGCCGATCACGGCGCTGTTCACTCTCCGAGGTTCATCCCGCGCCGTCGGTACATCCCCAGCCGGCGGTCGTCGGCTCCGGCCCGAGCATGGGCGGGGCCGGAAGCCGTTTCCATCGTTCCGAGAGGTTGTTCGTGTCGGCCAGCACATCCCGTACGCTCCCGCCGGAGATCGCCGAGTCCGAGTCTGTGATGGCGCTCATCGAGCGGGGAAAGGCTGATGGGCAGATCGCCGGCGATGACGTGCGTCGGGCCTTCGAGGCTGACCAGATTCCGCCAACCCAGTGGAAGAATGTTCTGCGCAGCCTCAACCAGATCCTCGAGGAAGAGGGTGTGACGCTGATGGTCAGTGCCGCGGAGTCGCCCAAGCGCACCCGCAAGAGCGTCGCAGCTAAGAGCCCGGCAAAGCGCACCGCCACCAAGACCGTCGCCGCCAAGACGGCCACGGCCAAGACCGCCGCCGCCACCGCGGCGTCGTCGGCCACGGCCGCCGACGACGAGGCCACCACGGCGGACGTCGGCGAAACCGGCGCGCCCGCGAAGAAGACCGCCGCGAAGAAGACGACGGCCAAGAAGACGACGGCCGCGAAGAAGACCGCCGCGAAGAAGACCGCGGCCAAGAAGACGACGGCGGCCAAGAAGGACGCCGAGGAGCTGCTCGAGGGCGAGGAGGCGCTCGAGGAGCCCCAGACGGGCAAGGCGGGCGGCGACGAGCCCGAGGGCGCCGAGAGCGCCGGCTTCGTGCTGTCCGACGAGGACGAGGACGACGCCCCCGCGCAGCAGGTCGCCGCCGCCGGTGCCACCGCCGACCCGGTGAAGGACTACCTGAAGCAGATCGGCAAGGTCCCCCTGCTCAACGCCGAGCAGGAGGTCGAGCTCGCCAAGCGCATCGAGGCGGGTCTGTTCGCCGAGGACAAGCTGGCGAACTCGGACAAGCTCGCCCCGAAGCTCAAGCGCGAGCTGGAGATCATCGCCGAGGACGGCCGCCGGGCCAAGAACCACCTGCTGGAGGCCAACCTCCGACTGGTCGTCTCGCTGGCCAAGCGTTACACCGGCCGCGGCATGCTCTTCCTGGACCTGATCCAGGAGGGCAACCTCGGTCTGATCCGCGCCGTCGAGAAGTTCGACTACACCAAGGGCTACAAGTTCTCCACGTACGCCACCTGGTGGATCCGTCAGGCGATCACCCGCGCCATGGCCGACCAGGCCCGCACCATCCGTATCCCGGTGCACATGGTCGAGGTCATCAACAAGCTCGCGCGCGTGCAGCGCCAGATGCTCCAGGACCTGGGCCGCGAGCCCACCCCGGAGGAGCTGGCCAAGGAACTCGACATGACCCCGGAGAAGGTCATCGAGGTCCAGAAGTACGGCCGCGAGCCGATCTCGCTGCACACCCCGCTGGGTGAGGACGGCGACAGCGAGTTCGGTGACCTGATCGAGGACTCCGAGGCCGTCGTCCCGGCCGATGCCGTCAGCTTCACGCTCCTCCAGGAGCAGCTGCACTCGGTGCTCGACACGCTCTCTGAGCGCGAGGCCGGCGTGGTCTCGATGCGCTTCGGCCTCACCGACGGCCAGCCGAAGACGCTCGACGAGATCGGCAAGGTCTACGGCGTGACGCGTGAGCGGATCCGCCAGATCGAGTCCAAGACGATGTCGAAGCTGCGCCACCCGTCCCGCTCCCAGGTCCTGCGCGACTACCTGGACTAGGACGAGGACGACTCGCACGGCACAGGGCCCGGCTTCCGGCGGAGGGAGCCGGGCCCTTCGTCTGCCGTGGTCCGGAACCTGCCGACCTGCCGTGCTCCGAGCGTGCCGACCGTGTCCGGCCGCGTCCTTCACGCCGCGGGCGGATCCGCCTCCGCTCCGCTCTGCTCCTGCCGGACGATCGTCCGCAGCGCCCGTCCGGGTTCGGCTGCCGGCATCGCCGCTCGCGCAGCGACGTGGCGCGGGTGCGGACGGTGCCCGACTGGCTGACGCTGAGTGGACGGAGAGTACCGGAGAGTCAGGAGAGCGCATGCGACGTCCCATCACCCGACCCTTGACGACGGCCTTGGCCCTGGCCTCCGCTGCGGCTCTGACGCCACTGGTCTCCCCGGCTCCGGCGGCCGCCGACAGCGTGATCATCGGAGGGGCCGCTGTCCGGTCCTCGGAGATCCCCTGGGTCGTCGCGCTGTCCAGCCGTGACCGGTTCGGGGGTACCAGGGCCGGTCAGTTCTGCGGTGGCGTGGTGGTGGCACCGACGAAGGTGCTCACCGCGGCCCACTGCCTCAGCCGCGAGGTGCTGGGGACACCGGTGAGCGAGGTACGGGACCTGCGGGTGATCGCGGGGCGCGAGGATCTGCGCGGGCCCGGCGGGCAGGAGATCCCCGTGCGGAGGGTGCAGCTCGCGCCCGGGTACGACCCCGTGACCAGCTCCGCGGATCTGGCCGTGCTCACTCTCGGCGTCGCGCTGCCCGCGCAGCACGCCATCGCGACGGCCCGTCGCGGGGACGAGGCGTACCGCCCGGGCACGGCGGCGACGGTCTACGGCTGGGGTGACACCACGGGGGCCGGCACGTACGCCCGCACGCTGCACGCCGCGCAGGTGCAGGTGCAGCCGGACTCGGTGTGCGCGCAGGCGTACCCCGGAAGCGTGATGGGGGGTCGCTACATGCCCGCCACCATGATGTGCGCCGGAGACGCGAGGGGCGGACACGACGCCTGTCAGGGCGACAGCGGCGGTCCGCTCGTGGCGCAGGGGCGGCTGATCGGGATCGTCTCCTGGGGCAGCGGATGCGGCCGGGCCGACTCCCCTGGGGTCTACACCCGGGTCGGAGAGGTGCTGCCGACGGTGACCGACAAGCAGTGAGAACAGCGCCCCAGTTGGTGCTGCGCCGAACACTTTCGGCCATGATCGGGCCGAAGTTGGCACCCTGCTGACCGCAGGGAAGGCATAGACGGTCGCTGGGCGTGGTCGCACGAGGACGTCACGTCACCGGCCGGAGCGTGGCATCAAGAGAACGGGCGGCCACCCCCGCGGAGGGGTGGCCGCCCGTCAGCCGGTCCTGGACCGGCCCCTGGCTCGTCGTGGGATGCGAGGTCAGCGCTCGTCTTCTCCGGTGCTGGCCGGTACGGCCGTCAGACGGTCCGTCTCATCCTGTATCTCAGCGGCGATCTTCTTGAGTTCCGGCTCGAACTTGCGCCCGTGGTGGGCACAGAAGAGCAGCTCACCGCCGCTTGTCAGGACGACGCGCAGGTACGCCTGGGCGCCGCAGCGGTCGCAGCGGTCAGCGGCCGTCAGCGGGCTCGCGGGGGTCAGAACAGTAGTCACGTCGCCTCTTCTCTAGCTCGACGAGCTGTCGTACCAGGGTCAACATCCAACCAGGCCGAAAACGTTCCCGCTCGGGCCTTTTCCCTGAAACTTCTTCGTCAAGGTGGCTGTCTGCTGCCGGTTGGCGGCGAATGTGCCGTATTGCTTAGCTTTACGGTTTCGCTTGGTTCTCTGGGCCTTGGGTCCTCCCGGCTGGGTTGCCGGTTGTTCATGAGGACGTGCCCGGAGCCTAAATGGTTCATGCCTGGAAGGGAACGTGATGTGCGCGTCACCCCATCGAGGGATCGAACGTGTATGCGACTCTGGACTAGCATGTTGAATCATGAGGGTGGCGTTACATCGGCTCTACCAGGCCTCGGTACCCTCTGACCGGCGACCGACGCCGGGCCAATACCCCCACACGGCCATATTCAAATTCAGCGAGGAGCGAACCGCGTGACCGCCGAAACGTCCGTGCCGTCCAGTGCGCTGCTGACCGCAGACCGTGACGGTTCCAACTACACCGCGCGGCACCTGCTCGTCCTCGAGGGGCTCGAGGCTGTTCGCAAGAGGCCGGGCATGTACATCGGCTCGACCGACAGCCGCGGCCTGATGCACTGCCTGTGGGAAATCATCGACAACTCGGTGGACGAGGCCCTCGGCGGCTACTGCGACCACATCGAGGTCATCCTCCACGAGGACGGCTCGGTCGAGGTCCGCGACAACGGCCGAGGCATCCCCGTCGACGTGGAGCCCAAGACCGGGCTGTCCGGCGTCGAGGTCGTCATGACCAAGCTGCACGCCGGCGGCAAGTTCGGCGGCGGGTCGTACGCGGCCTCGGGCGGTCTGCACGGCGTGGGCGCCTCCGTCGTCAACGCGCTCTCCGCCCGCCTGGACGTCGAGGTCGACCGGGGCAGTGCGACCCACTCGATCAGCTTCCGCCGGGGCGTGCCCGGCATCTTCACCGAGTCCGGCCCGGACGCCCCGTTCGACCCGGCCAACGGGCTGATGAAGGGCAAGCGGGTGCCCAAGAACCGCACCGGCACCCGGGTCCGCTACTGGGCGGACCGGCAGATCTTCCTCAAGGACGCCAAGCTCTCGCTGGAGACCCTCCACCAGCGTGCGCGCCAGACGGCGTTCCTCGTGCCCGGTCTCACCATCGTCGTGCGCGACGAGCGCGACCTGGAGGGCGAGGGCAAGTCGCAGGAGATCTTCCGCTTCGACGGCGGCATCAGCGAGTTCTGCGAGTACCTCTCCCAGGACAAGGGCGTCTGCGACGTTCTGCGACTGAGTGGTCACGGCACGTTCAAGGAGACCGTCCCGGTCCTCGACGACCGCGGCCACATGACGCCCACCGAGGTCACCCGCGAACTCGGCGTCGACATCGCGCTGCGCTGGGGCACCGGTTACGACACGACGGTCAAGTCGTTCGTGAACATCATCGCCACCCCCAAGGGCGGCACCCACGTCACCGGCTTCGAGCGCTCCGTCACCAGGACGATCAACGAGGTGCTGCGCTCCGCCAAGCTGCTGCGCGTCGCCGAGGACGACATCGTCAAGGACGACGCCCTCGAAGGGCTGACCGCCGTCGTGACGGTCCGGCTCGCCGAGCCGCAGTTCGAGGGTCAGACCAAGGAGGTCCTCGGCACCTCCGCGGCCAACCGGATCGTCGCCAACGTGGTCGCCAAGGAGCTCAAGGCGTTCCTGACCTCGACCAAGCGCGACGCCAAGGCGCAGGCCCGGGCCGTCCTGGAGAAGGCGGTCGCCGCCGCGCGCACACGGATCGCCGCCCGCCAGCACAAGGAGGCGCAGCGCCGGAAGACCGCTCTCGAGTCGTCCTCGCTGCCCGCCAAGCTCGCGGACTGCCGCAGCGACGACGTCGAGCGCAGCGAACTCTTCATCGTCGAGGGCGACTCGGCGCTCGGCACGGCCAAGCTCGCCCGGAATTCGGAGTTCCAGGCCCTGCTGCCGATTCGCGGCAAGATCCTCAACGTGCAGAAGTCGTCGGTCTCCGACATGCTCAAGAACGCCGAGTGCGGCTCGATCATCCAGGTCATAGGGGCGGGCTCCGGCCGGACCTTCGACATCGACGCGGCCCGCTACGGCAAGATCGTCCTGCTCGTGGACGCCGACGTCGACGGCGCGCACATTCGCTGTCTGCTGCTCACGCTCTTCCAGCGCTACATGCGGCCGATGGTCGAGGCCGGCCGGGTCTTCGCCGCCGTGCCGCCGCTGCACCGGATCGAGCTGATCCAGCCCAAGAAGGGCCAGGACAAGTACGTGTACACGTACTCGGACAACGAACTGCGCTCCACGCTGCTGGAGTTCCAGCGCAAGGGGGTCCGCTTCAAGGACTCCATCCAGCGCTACAAGGGCCTCGGCGAGATGGACGCCGACCAGCTCGCGGAGACCACGATGGACCCGCGCCACCGCACGCTGCGCCGGATCAACATCGGGGACCTGGAGGCGGCGGAGCAGATCTTCGACCTGCTGATGGGCAACGAGGTCGCGCCGCGCAAGGAGTTCATCACCAGCTCCGCGGCGACCCTGGACCGCTCGCGCATCGACGCCTGATCCCACGCCAGGGGCGGAGCGCCGGCTTCCGTCACCTGATGGGGTGAAGAGCAGAAGAGAAGAGTCCGGGATCCCCCCGTTCTGTCCATCCTTGGGCAAGCGGCCGTAACGGTTCGCTGACAAGGAGAGCTGAGCGTGGAGAAGCAGCAAGACCGGGACGACGGTGCGGTCCGCATCGACGACCCGTGGTACGACGCGCTGGCCTCCGGCTGGGGCGAACCGGGCGGTGCGGACGAGACCGCGCCCCCGGCGCCCCCTGCCGCGGGAGCCGGCGGCCACCGCCACCGGGCGAGCGACATCTACCTGGAAGTGCACCGCAGCGCGGCCTTCCAGGAGGTCCGCAGCCGCTATCGGCGGTTCGTCGTACCGGCGACCACCGCGTTCTTCATCTGGTACGTGGCGTACGTGATCACGGCCACCGCGGCCCCCGCGCTGATGGCGCGGCCGGTGATCGGCGCCGTCAACGTGGCGATGGTGGCCGGGCTGGGCCAGTTCCTCAGCACCTTCCTGCTGACCTGGGCGTACGCGCGTCATGCCCGGCTGCGCAGGGACCGTGCCGCGCTCGACCTCCGCTGGGCGGTCTTCGACCGGACACGGGACGCGCAGCCGGCACTCGGCGACGACGGCGGGAAGGCGGAGCCCGCCGAGGGACTCCCCCTGCCCCGGCAGGCCGACGCGGCGCGGGAGAACGAGCGTTGACGGGCGATCACCAGACCCTGGCCCTCGTGCTGTTCAGCGCGTTCATCGCGGTGACCCTGGCCATCACCACCTGGGTCAGCCGCAACCGGCGCGGCTCGGCCGAGGAGTTCTACGCCGGCGGACGGCTGTTCTCACCGATGGAGAACGGCTTCGCCATCGCCGGCGACTACATGTCGGCGGCCTCGTTCCTCGGCATCTCCGGGCTGATCGCGCTCTACGGCTACGACGGCATGCTCTATTCCGTGGGCTTCCTCGTCGCCTGGCTGGTGGTGCTGTTCCTGGTGGCCGAACTGGTCCGCAACTGCGGCCGGTTCACGCTCGCCGACGTCGTCGCCAGCCGGATGAGCGAGCGCCCCGTCCGGATCGCGGCGGGAACCTCCTCGGTCGCCGTGTCCGTGCTCTACCTGGTCGCGCAGATGGTGGGAGCGGGCAGCCTGGTCGCCCTGCTCCTGGGCGGGACGAGCGAAGCCGCGCGCTCGTGGACCGTCATCGGCGTCGGCGCGCTGATGGTCGTCTACGTGTCCATGGGCGGAATGCGGGCCACCACCTGGATCCAGATCGTCAAGGCCGTACTGCTGATGGCCGGCGCCACCGCGCTCACCGTGCTCGTCCTGGTCCGCTTCCACGGCGACGTCAACCAGCTGCTCGACTCCGCCGCCGCGCAGAGCGGACACGGCAAGGACTTCCTCTCGCCGGGACTGCGGTACGGCACGGACTGGACCGCGCGTCTGGACTTCATAAGTCTCGGGCTCGCCCTGGTGCTGGGGACCGCCGGCCTGCCGCACATCCTGTCCCGCTTCTACACCGTGCCCACGGCCCGGGCGGCCCGCCGCTCGGTCGTCTGGTCCATCGGGCTCATCGGCAGCTTCTACCTGATGACGATCGTGCTCGGATTCGGTGCGGCGGCCATCCTCGGCACCGACGAGGTGCGCTCGTCGAACGCGGCGGGAAACACCGCGGTCCCGCTGCTCGCCCTCGACCTGGGCGGCGGCGCGGGCTCCACCGGAGGCACGGTGCTCTTCGCCGTCGTCGCCGCCGTCGCCTTCGCGACCATCCTCGCCGTCGTCGCGGGCATCACCCTCGCCTCGTCGGCGTCGGTCGCTCACGACCTGTACGCGTCGCTGAGGCGGCGGCGCGGCAAGGGGTACAGCGAGGTCGCGGTGGCGCGGGTCGCCGCCGCGGTCATCGGCGCGGCCGCGATCGCACTCGGCCTGCTCGCCCGCGACCTCAACGTGGCGTTCCTGGTGGGCCTCGCTTTCGCCGTCGCCGCCTCGGCGAACCTCCCGGTGCTGCTCTACTCGCTGTTCTGGCGGAACTTCACCACGCGCGGCGCGGTGTGGTCGGTGTACGGCGGGCTGGTGCCGGCGGTCCTGCTCGTGGTGCTCTCACCGGTGGCGTCGGGCAGCCCCGAGGCGCTGTTCCCCGAACTGGACTTCCAGCTCTTCCCGTTGCAGAACCCCGGCCTCGTCTCCATTCCGCTCGGCTTCCTCGCCGGCTGGCTCGGCACGGTGACGTCCTCCGAGGCCCCGGACGAGGCGAGGCACGCGGAGACGGAGGTCCGGGCGCTGACGGGAGCGGGCGCGGTCTGAGCGCGACGGCGCACCGCCGGCGGCAGCCGGCACCGGGCGGGGGTGTCCGTGGTCAGGCCCGGCCGTCGCCGCTCGCCGTCCAGGTGTAGCGGTGCTCCGGGCGGCCCGTCTCGCCGTAGCGGAGGCTGAGCCGGACGCGGGCCGAGCGTTCCAGGAGCTTCAGATAGCGCTGTGCGGTCTGCCTGCTCACACCCGAGCGTTCCGCGATCTCCTGGGCGGAGAGCGGGGCGTCGGCGGCCATCAGCACCTTGCGCACCAACCCGGCGGTCGTGGGGGAGTGGCCCTTGGGGAGGTCCGCGGAGGGCGTTGCGGAGAGGGCGCCGAAGATGCGGTCCACCTCGGCCTGTTCGGCCTCGCCGCCGCCCTCCAGGGTGCGCCGCAGACCCGCGTAGGCCTCCAGCCTGGCGCGCAGTCCCGCGAAGTTGAACGGCTTGACCAGGTACTGGAGTGCGCCGTGCCGCATCGCCGCCTGGACGGTGGCGACATCGCGCGCCGCGGTCACCATGATCACATCGGTGTGGCGGCCGAGGCGGCGCAGTTCCCGGACCACCGCGAGCCCGTTCTCGTCCGGCAGGTAGTGGTCCAGCAGGACGAGGTCGACCGGCCCTTCGGCGATCCGTTCCAGTGCCTCGGCGGCGGAGTGCGCCATTGCCGCGACCCGGAAGCCGGGCACCTTCGCCACGTACGCCGCATTGATCTCGGCGACGCGGATGTCGTCGTCCACGACCAGGACCTCGATCGGCGCGTCGGCACCTCGCGTCATCGCATGTCACCCGTCATCGCATGTCACCCGTCGTCGTGAGTCCCGCTTCGAGGTCCGCGTCGGCCAGCGCCTCCGGCAGTACGACGGTGAACTCCGCGCCCCCGCCCGCCGTCGGGCAGGCCTCGGCCACCCGGACGCTCCCGCCCTGCCGCTCCGCGAAGCGCCGGACCAGCGCCAGGCCGAGCCCGCGCCTGCCGTGCGCGGGCGGCTCCTTCGTGGACCAGCCCTCGGTGAAGATCAGTTCCTGCTGCTCGGCCGGCACTCCCGGACCGCTGTCCGAGACCCGCAGGACGACGGTGCGGTCCTCGGCGAGCACCTCGATCTCGATGCGCGGGTCCTCGGACGCGGCAGCCGCGTCCAGCGCGTTGTCGACGAGGTTGCCGACGACGGTCACCAGGCCGCGCGGGTCGACGAGACGGTCCGGAAGCAGCGTGCCGGACGCGATCCGCAGCGAGACGCCCCGCTCGGCCGCCACCGTCGCCTTGCCGACCAGCAGTGAAGCCAGCAGAGGATCTCGGATCCTCTCGGTGACCTGCTCGGCCGTGGCCCGGTGCACGCCCACGGCCTCGGTCACGAACTCGACGGCCTCCTCGTGCATCTCCAGCTCCAGCAGCCCCAGCAGCGTGTGCATCCGGTTGGCGTGCTCGTGGTCCTGGGCGCGCAGTGCGTCGATCAGTCCGCGGGTCGAGTCCAGTTCGCGGCCCAGCTGCTCCAGTTCGGTGCGGTCGCGCAGCGTGGCGACGGCGCCGCCGTCGTCCGTCGGCATCCGGTTGGCGATCAGTACGCGATGGCCCCGTACCGTCACCAGGTCCTCACCCGTGACCCTCCCGGCCAGCACATCGGCGGTGCGGCCGGGGCCGAGCGCGTCTTCGAGCAGCCTGCCGGCGGCTTCGGGGCCGAGCCCGAGCAGCCGCTGGGCCTCGTCGTTCATCAGCCGGATCCTCCCCGCTCCGTCGAGGGCGACCACGCCTTCCCGGATGCCGTGGAGCATCGCCTCGCGCTCGGCGAGCAGCGCGGAGATGTCGGAGAACGCGAGGTCGTGGGTCTTCCGCTGGAGCCGGCGGGAGATCATGTAGGCGGCGAGCGCACCGACGGCGAGGGCACCGCCGGCATAGGCGAGGAGGCCGGGGATCGCGCCGAGCAGCCGCTCGCGGACGCTGTCGTACTCGATACCGACGGAGACCGCGCCGATGATCCGCCCGTCGTCGTCGCGCAGCGGCACCTTGCCCCGGGCCGAGCGGCCCAGCGTGCCGCTGTCGATGCCCATCACATGCCGGCCGGCCAGTGGCTGGCTGGGGTCGGTGGAGACGACCTCGCCGATCTGCTCCGGGTCGGTGTGCGACCAGCGCACCCCGCGCCGGTCCATGATCACGACGTACTCGGCACCGGTGTTCCGCCGGATCCGTTCGGCCTCCGTCTGGACGGGGCCGTTCTCGGACGGCTCGGAGCCGAGGAGGTCCTCGGCCACCTGTGGTGACGCCGTCGTCTCGGCGATGGCCAGCGCGCGGCGCATCGCCTGGTCGTCCAGCTGGGAGCTGAGCGGCGCCAGGAAGAGGCCGGTGGCCAGGACTGTCACACCGGTGGCGATGGCCAGCTGCATCAGCAGGACCTGCGCGAAGACCCGCCTCGGCCAGCCGAACCGCCGCCGTCTCGGGAACACGCCTGAGGGGCCGGTCGATGCGGGGCTCATACGGATGCACGGTAAGCGTGCGGGACGGCCTTCGGGAAATCCCGTCCCCCACCGCGGCCGGACGGTACGGACGCCGCCGGAACCGTACGGACGAAACTTGACGCAAGTGGCTTGCGTTGCTTGCGCTAGTCTTGCGTTCATGACGCGACGACTTGCTCAGGTGGCGAAGAAGGTGGGGGTCAGCGAGGCGACGGTCAGCCGGGTCCTCAACGGCAAGCCGGGCGTCTCCGACGCCACCCGTCAGGCCGTGCTGACCGCGCTCGACGTCCTCGGCTACGAGCGGCCCACACAGCTGCGCGGTGAGCGCGCCCGGCTCGTCGGACTGGTCCTGCCGGAGCTGCAGAATCCCATCTTCCCCGCGTTCGCGGAGGTCATCGGCGGTGCACTCGCCCAGCAGGGGCTCACTCCGGTGCTGTGCACCCAGACCAAGGGCGGTGTCTCCGAAGCGGACTACGTCGATCTGCTGCTCCAGCAGCAGGTGTCCGGAGTGGTCTTCGCCGGCGGTCTGTTCGCCCAGGCGGACGCCCCGCACGAGCACTACCGCCGGCTCGCGGAGCGGCGGATCCCCGTCGTCCTGGTCAACGCGGCCATCGACGGTCTCGACTTCCCCTGCATCGCCTGCGACGACGCGGTCGCCGTCGAGCAGGCCTGGCGGCACCTGGTGTCGCTCGGGCACGAGCGGATCGGGCTGGTCCTCGGCCCTCCCGACCACGTGCCGTCCCGGCGCAAGCGCGCTGCCGCGCGGGTGGCGGCCCGGGCCGCGGGCGGCGAACTCCCCGACGAGTTCCAGGAGAGCTCGATGTTCTCCCTGGAAGGCGGGCAGGCGGCGGCCTCGCGGCTGCTGGACCGCGGGGTCACCGGCATCATCTGCGCGAGCGACCCGCTGGCCCTGGGGGCCGTGCGGGCGGCGCGCAGGCGAGGGCTGTCCGTGCCCGGGGAGGTGTCGGTCGTGGGCTACGACGACTCCGCGTTCATGAACTGCACCGAGCCGCCGCTGACCACCGTCCGCCAGCCCATCGAGGCGATGGGCCGCGCGGCGGTCGAGCTGCTCTGCGCGCAGATCCACGGGGGCGTGGTGCCGCCGGACGAGCTGTTGTTCGAGCCCGAACTGGTGGTCCGAGGCTCCACGGCACCTCCCTCTCGCTGATCTGCGGCTGTCTGTCGAATATTTACAAAGCCTGCGCGACATATTGCGGACTTCTGTGGGCGGTGCTTGAGTGAGCGACGCCCCGGCGGTGCGGCTGTCCCCAGTGGCACGCCTGCCGAGGGCCTTCCACGCTCATGCCCGAAGGGGACCACCGATGAGAAGTGTTCGGTCGAGCAGTGCCAGGTTCCGTCGTACGAGCACCACGAGCACCACGAACGCCCTGCGTGCTGCGAGCGGCGCGCGTCGCAGTCGCCGCACCTTCGCGGCCGCCCTCCTCGCCGCCCTCGCGCTCACCGCGCTGGCCGCCTGCGGTACGAGCAGCAGCGCCGGCGGCGGCGATGCCGAGGGCGGCGGCTCCTCCGATCCGTCGGCCCCCCTGGACCCCAAGGCCAAGGTGACGCTCACGATCGACTGCATGCCGCCGACCGCCAAGGCCGCCGAGCGCAAGGAGTGGAACGAGGACGTCCGCACCTTCAACAAGACCTATCCGAACGTCCGGATCGAGGGGAAGTCGACGCCCGGGCAGTGCCTGGAACCGCCCCGCTTCACCGCCATGCTCAAGGCCAAGTCCCAGCCCGACGTCTTCTACACGTACTTCACCGACCTGGAGCAGGTGCTCGACAACGACGGCGCGGCCGACATTTCCGCGTACGTCACCGACAGGACCGTGCCCGCCCTGAAGGACATCGACCCGGACGTCATGGGCTCGCTCACCAAGGACGGCAAGCTCTACGGCCTGCCCACCAGCAACTACACCATGGGCCTGCTGATCAACCGGAAACTCTTCCGGCAGGCCGGGCTCGACCCCGACCACCCGCCGCGCACCTGGCCGGAGGTCCGCACCGCCGCCAGGGCCATCGCCGGCCTCGGCGAGGGCATCGCCGGATTCGGCGAGTACAGCGCCGGCAACACCGGCGGCTGGCACTTCACCGCCACCACCTACGGCCTCGGCGGCGACATCGTGGACGCGAGCGGCCGGAAGGCCGCGTTCAACAACGACCTGGGACGGCAGATCCTCGGGAACCTCCACGCCATGCGGTGGCAGGACGACAGCATGGGCCGCACCCAGCTGCTCAAGTGGGGCGATCTGCAGAAGCAGATCGCGTCCGACAGGCTCGGCATGTTCCTGGCCGCGCCCGACGACATCACGTACATGGTCCAGCAGCTGGGCGCGAAGTACGAGAACTTCGGCATGGGCCCGATGCCCGGCGAGAAGACCACCCTCTTCGGAGGCAACAACTACATGATCAAGAAGGGGAGTTCCCCTGACAAGATCAAGGCCGCCGTCGCCTGGCTGAACTTCAAGAACCTGACCGTCGGCAAGGGCCAGTTCGACTGGTCGCGCACCAAGGCGGACGGTCTGCCCGTCGGCCTCCCGCAACCGAACTTCTGGCTGAACGCCAGCAAGACCGCCGACGACGCCGAGCGCGCCCGGCACGCGACGATGCCGGTCGCCAACTTCAAGACCTTCATGGACAACCCGGTCAAGGGCAAGGCCGAGCCACCGCGGGCGCAGGAGATCTACAAGGTTCTCGACAACGTGATGTCGGGCGTCCTCACCGACGAGGACGCCGACATCGCCAAGCTGCTGGCAACGGCCGAGCAGCAGGTGAACCGGATCCTGGCGAACCGCTAGCCCATGCCGTCCGCATCCGCACTCCCATCGAGCGAGCGGCCGGAGGCGCGCGCACAGCGTGACTCCGGCCCCCGCCCCGCCCCGGCCCGCGCCGCACTGCTGCGGTCCCTCGGACACCACCTGTCGGCGCACGCGTTCCTGATCGGTGCGGTCCTCTGCTTCTCCCTGTTCTCCTGGTACCCGATGGTCCGGGAGTTCCTGCTGGCCTTCCAGCGGACCGAGGACGGACGGACCTACTGGGCCGGCTGGGACAACCTCCGCACCGTCCTCGCCGACCCGGCCTTCTGGCAGGCATGGCGCGGCACACTGCTGTTCACCGGCCTCGCACTGGTCCTCGGCTTCGCCGTGCCGTTCGTCGTCGCGCTCGTGATCAACGAGTTCCGGCACGCACAGGCGTATCTGCGGCTGCTCGTGTACCTGCCCGTGATGCTGCCGCCGGTCGCCTCCGTGCTGCTCTTCAAGTACCTCTACGACCCCGGCCACGGCCTGTTCAACAGCGTTCTCGCCGCACTCGGGCTGCCCGAGCAGCAGTGGCTGCAGGACCCCGACACCGCCATGCTCTCCGTCGTCGTCGCCGCCACCTGGATGAACATGGGCGGGGCGACGCTCATCTACCTGGCCGCGCTCCAGTCCGTCCCGGGCGAGCTCTACGAGGCGGCCGAACTCGACGGCGCGGGACTGCTGCGCAAGATCTGGCACGTCACCGTCCCCCAGACCCGCCTCGTGCTCTCGCTGATGCTGCTGATGCAGATCATCGCCACGATGCAGGTCTTCACGGAGCCGTTCCTGCTGACGAACGGCGCCGGCCCGGAGGGGGCCACGACCACCGTCGTCTACCTCATCTACCAGTACGCCTTCAACTTCAACGACTACGGGGCCGCGGCGGCGCTCGGTCTGCTCCTGCTCGTGCTGCTGTCCGGCTTCTCGGCGGCGTACGTCCGGCTGAGCCGCACCGCCGAGGACGCATGAACGGGGGAGCGGAACGCACATGACCACCAGGACGCTCGTCTCACCCGCGCAACTCGCCAGGCCGCGCGCCCGCTACGTGTACTGGACCGCGCTCGTCCTCGTGCTCGTCCTGTTCACGGCCGTCTTCCTGGGCCCCCTGTACTGGATGGTCACCGGAGGGCTGAAGAGCACCCAGGAAGCCGTGCAGTCGCCGCCGACCCTCGTCCCCTCGTCCTTCCATCCGGAGACATACGCCAGGGCCTGGGAGGTGATGGACCTGGCCCGGCTGCTGCTCAACACGCTCTGGTACGCGTTCGGCGCGCTCGCCTTCCAGCTCGTGCTCGACGTGTCCGCCGCGTACTCGCTGTCGCGGCTGCGGCCCGTCCTCGGCAAGGCGATCCTCGGGATGATGCTGGCCACGCTGATGATCCCGGCGGCCGTCCTCGTCGTACCCCAGTACCTGACCGTGCTGGACGTCCCCGTCGTGCGGCGCAATCTGCTCGACTCGCCGTGGGCGATCTGGCTCCCGTCCGTCGCGAACGCCTTCAACATCTTCCTGCTCAAGCGGTTCTTCGACTCGATCCCGCGGGAGATGCTCGACGCCGCGGCGGTCGACGGCGCCTCACGGCTGCGCATCCTGTGGTCCGTGGTGCTGCCCGTCTCCCGGCCGATCCTCGGCGTGGTGTCCATCTTCGCCGTGGTCGGGGTCTGGAAGGACTTCCTCTGGCCGATGCTCACCCTGCCCGACCCGACCAAGCAGACGCTGAACGTCGGGATCTACTCGCTCGCCAGCGGAGTTCCGGAGAACGTCCTCATCGCGGCCCTCACCATCGCCTCCGTGCCCACGCTGCTGATCTTCCTCGTCTTCCAGCGGAACATCATGAGCGGACTGACGGCAGGCGGACTCAAGGGCTGATGCCTCTCCCACCCGAAAGGATCGACGTGTCCGCACCGGATTCGGACTGGTGGCGCTCGGCCGCCATCTACCAGGTGTACGTACGCAGCTTCGCCGACGGCGACGGGGACGGCACCGGCGATCTCGCCGGCGTACGGGAGAAGCTGCCCTACCTCGCCGAACTGGGCGTCGACGCACTCTGGTTCACGCCCTGGTACGTCTCCCCGCTGGCCGACGGCGGCTACGACGTCGCCGACTACCGCGCCATCGACCCCGCGTTCGGCACGCTCGCCGAGGCCGAGAAGCTCATCGCCGAGGCCCGCCGGCTGGGACTGCGGACGATCGTCGACATCGTCCCCAACCATGTGTCCGACCGGCACGTCTGGTTCCGTGCGGCCCTCCTGGGGCGCCCCGGAGGGCCGGAGCGAGCGTTGTTCCACTTCCGGCGGGGCCGCGGCACCGGCGGCGAACTCCCGCCCAACGACTGGGAGTCCGAGTTCGGCGGCAGCGCCTGGACCCGGGTGCCCGACGGCGAGTGGTACCTCCATCTGTTCGCGCCGGAACAGCCCGACCTGAACTGGTCCCACCCGGCGGTCCGCCGCGAGCACGAGGACATCCTGCGCTTCTGGTTCGAGCGCGGGGTCGCGGGCGTACGGATCGATTCGGCGGCCCTGCTCGCCAAGGACCCGGCCCTGCCCGACTTCGAGCCCGGCAGGGATCCCCACCCCTACGTCGACCGCGACGAACTGCACGGCATCTACCGCTCCTGGCGGGCGGTGGCCGACGCGTACGGCGGCGTCTTCGTCGGGGAGGTGTGGCTGCCGGACTCCGAGCGCTTCGCCCGCTACCTCCGGCCCGACGAACTGCACACCGCCTTCAACCTCGGCTTCCTGGCATGCCCCTGGGCCCCCGCACGGCTGCGCCGCACCATAGACGAGGCCCTCGCCGAGCACGCCCCCGTCGGAGCCCCGGCGACCTGGGTGCTGTGCAACCACGACGTCACCCGCACCGTCACCCGCTACGGGCGCGCGGACACCGGCTTCGACTTCGCGACCAAGTCCTTCGGCACCCCGACCGACCTCACCCTCGGCACGCGGCGCGCCCGGGCCGCCGCACTGCTGTCACTGGCGCTCCCGGGCTCCGTCTACCTCTACCAGGGTGAGGAACTGGGGCTTCCGGAGGCCGAGATACCGCGCGAGCGCATCCAGGACCCGATGTATTTCCGTTCGGGCGGCAGCGATCCCGGCCGGGACGGCTGCCGGGTGCCGCTGCCGTGGACGGCCGCCCGCCCGGCCGCCGAGCCATGGCTGCCGCAGCCCCGGGACTGGACGTCCTACGCGGCCGACCGCCAGGCCGCCGACCCCGCCTCGATGCTCACTCTGTACCGCACCGCCCTCGGGCTGCGGCGGACCGAACCGGGCTTCGGCGACGGGCCGTTGACCTGGTTGCCGTCCGGACCGGGAGTCCTGGCCTTCGCACGGGGGGACGGGCCGGTGTGCGTGGTCAACCTGGGGCGGGAGCCGGCCGGTCTGCCGCCGCACGAGGCGGTCCTGCTGGCGAGCGGCCCGTTGACGGCGGGCGAACTCCCTCCGGACACGGCGGTGTGGCTGCGGGGCCGCGGCGTACCGGGCACGGCACAGCCGGATGCGGATGCGGAAGCGGCGGGCGGGGGCGGCCGCGGCGGGGTGCGGCGGTGACGGACGCCGCGCCGTCGCGGGATCCGGCCCCGGGGATCGTGCCGGGCCGTCCCAGACGTCCTGCGGCTCCCCGACGCCCCGCCGACTGCCCGCGGCGGGTCCGCCGGCCTTCCTGCCGAGCCGTCGAGTCGTCGAATCGTTGAGTCGTCGAGCCGTCTTGCCGTCCTCGCGTCGTGCCGTCGGTCAGGGCACGGGCCGCGGTGGCCGGGGCCCGTTGTACCGGCCACTCGGCCGCATGCGCAGCGGCCGCTCGTCGTACTCCTCCAGGGCATGGGCGATCCAGCCCGCCGTGCGGGCCACCGCGAAGACCGTCTCCCCGGCCTCGGCCGCCATGCCCGCCGACACCGACAGCGCCGCCAGCGCCAGGTCGACGTTGGCGTGCAGATCCGTCTGCCCGGCGGCGGTCGCCTCGACCTCGCGCGCGGCCTCCAGCGAGGGCCGGGCGTCCGGGATCTCCGCCAGGGCGCCGAACAGGGCCTCGGCGCGCGGGTCCCGCGCCGGATAGAGGCGGTGGCCGAGCCCCGGTACCCGGCGCCCCGCCCGCAGGTGGTCCGCCACGACCGGCGCCGCGCTGCCGCGCTCCAGCACCTCAGCGAGCATGCGGTGGGCGAGTCCGCTGGCCGCCCCGTGCAGGGGCCCGTCCAGCGCGCCGAGTCCGGCCGAGACGACGGCATAGGGATGCGCCCGGGCGGAGGCCGCGACCCGCACCGCCAGGGTCGAGGCGGCGAGATCGTGGTCGATCAGCAGGGAGAGCGCGAGGTCCAGGGCGCGCAGGGAAGGCTCGTCCGGCTGCCGTGCGGTCAGGCGTGACCACAGGCGCACGGCGAGCCGGTCCTCGCCGCCGTGGGCGGTGCCGATGACCGGCAGGGCGTCGACCAGCGTCGGGATGAGCATGCGCCCGACGCCGGTCACGGCCGACGGGCTGAGGTCGAAGCGGAGCGGGTCCGCCGCCGCCGCGGCGACGGCGGCCACCCGCAGCCGGTCCGCCGAGCCGCTGTGCGCGGGCAGGGCTTCCACGGCCCGGCGGGCGGCGGCGAGGGGTTCGGGCGGGGCGGTGAAACGGATGCCGCGCTCCAGGGTGCCGGTCCAGAGCCAGTCGGCGATCTCCTCGTAGTGGTGGCGGCGGGCGAGCTCGGTCGCGTCGACCCCGCGGAAGTAGTACCGGTCCTTGTCGATCAGCGTGATGCCGGTGCGGACCACGGGTGTGCCGTCACCCGCGGCCGCGGCCTGCCGGCGGCCGCGGCGGACCAGCGCGTCGACCTCCCCGGCGTCGAAGGTGCTGCCGCGCCCGCCGGGATCCCGGCGGCTGCCGAGCTGTCCACGGCTGACGTACGCGTACACCGTTTCGGGCTTCACCCCGAGCCGTTCGGCGGTCTCACGCGTGGTGAGCCGGTCTCCGTCCGCGCCCTGGTCCTGATCCGTCATGGGGACACCGTACACAGCGAGCCATGCATTGATTCAATCAATATTGACAGTGATCGAGTCAAGGATGGACAGTCGAGTCAATCGAGGGAGGACCACATGCTCAGCACCAACGGCGCAGCCGCGCCCCTGGACGTACCGCGCGGCCTCGCGGGTGTCGTCGTCACCGAGACCGAACTCGGCGACGTCCGAGGCCGGGAGGGCTTCTACCACTACCGCCAGTACTCGGCCGTGGAGCTCGCGGAGAGCCGCGGGTTCGAGGACGTCTGGCATCTGATGTTCCACGGCCGGCTGCCGGACGCCGCCGAGCGCGAGGCCTTCCTCGCCGGGACGGCCGCACTGCGCAGGCTGCCCGACGAGGTGCGCGCCGCCCTGCCCGCCGTCGCCCGGACCTGCGCGCCCTCCGGACCGCTCGCCGGACTGCGCACCGCACTGTCGCTGCTGGGGGCGTCGGCGGGGTTCCGGCCGGTGTACGACCTCGGCCCCGACGAGCGCCGCGCCGACGCGCTCGCGGCCTGCTCCGCCGTGCCCACCCTGCTCACCGCCCTGCACCGGCTGGGCCGGGGCCTGGAGCCGGTGGAGCCGCGCGAGGACCTGCAGTACGCCGCCAACTACCTCTACATGCTGACCGGTTCGGAGCCCGACCCGGACCGGGCGCGAGCCGTCGAGCGCTACCTCGTCTCCACCGTCGACCACGGGTTCAACGCCTCCACCTTCACCGCGCGGGTGATCGCCTCGACCGGGGCCGATGTCGCCGCCTGTCTGGTCGGGGCGATCGGCGCCCTGTCGGGACCGCTGCACGGCGGCGCCCCGAGCCGCGCCCTGGACACGCTCGACGCGATCGGAACTCCGGACCGCATCGACTCCTGGATCAGGCAGCGCGTCCTCGCCGGAGAGCGGATCATGGGCTTCGGGCACCCCGTCTACCGCACCGAGGACCCCCGCTCGCGCATGCTGCGCGCCGTCGCGGAGGGCTTCGGCGGCCCGTTGGTGGAGTTCGCCGTCGACGTCGAGGCGCGGGTCGAGGCGATCCTGGCGGAGCTGAAGCCCGGCCGGGAGCTCCACACCAACGTCGAGTTCTACGCGGGCGTCGTCATGGAGCTGTGCGGACTGCCGCGGGAGATGTTCACCCCCACCTTCTGCGCGGCACGGGTCGTCGGCTGGAGCGCCAACATCCTGGAGCAGGCCCGGGATTCCAAGATCATCCGACCCGCCGCGCGCTATGTCGGGCCGCAGCCGCCCCAGCCGCTCCCGAAGGCCTCCTGAACGCCCCATATCCTGGGACCGAACCTGCGAAAGCCCCAGGAGGTCCGTCTTGAGCCGCCAGCAGATCCCCGTCGTCGTGCTCGCGGGCTTCCTGGGGTCGGGCAAGACGACCCTGCTCAACCATCTGCTGAGAGCGAGCCGCGGCACCCGGATCGGCGCGATCGTCAACGACTTCGGGGCGATCGAGATCGACGCCATGACCGTGGCCGGCCGGCTCGGCGACTCCACCGTGTCCCTCGGCAACGGCTGTCTGTGCTGCGCCGTGGACGCGAGCGAGCTGGACGTCTTCCTGGACAAGCTCACCCGGCCCGCCGCCCGCCTCGATGTGATCGTCATCGAGGCGAGCGGACTCGCCGAGCCCCAGGAGCTGGTCAGGATGGTCCTCGCCAGCGAGAACGAGCGGATCGTGTACGGAGGTCTCGTCGAGGTCGTCGACGCCGCCGAGTTCGAGGCGACCCGCGAGCGGCACCCCGAGATCGAACGGCATCTCGGCATAGCCGATCTGGTCGTGGTCAACAAGACGGACCGGCTGGACGCCGACGGGCGGCGCAGCCTGGTGGAACGGATCACCGGACTGGCGGGCGGGGCCGCCGTGATCGAGGCGACGTACGGGCGCATCGACCCCGAGCTGCTCTTCGAATGCCGCCCGCCCCGTGAGCGGGTGGGCCAGTTGTCCTTCGACGACCTCCACGAGGACGGCGAGGGCCACCACGACCATCTGCACGCGGCCTACGAGACCGTGTCGTTCGAGGCGGCCGAACCCCTCCACCCGCGCAGACTGCTGGACTTCCTGGACTCGCGGCCCGAAGGGCTGTACCGGATCAAGGGTTTCGTGGACTTCGGCGAGGCCGATCCCCGCAACCGCTACGCGGTCCACGCGGTGGGCCGGTTCCTGCGTTTCCATCCGGAGCCCTGGCCCGCCGACGGCACCGGCCGGGCCACCCGGCTCGTGCTCATCGGCTCGGGCACCGACACCGCTGCGCTGATCGGCCGGCTGGACGCCGCCAGGATCACCGGCCCGGACGACCGCCCGGAGGAGCACAGCATGTGGGGCGTGCTGCGCTACGTGCCCGAGCAGCGGGACGCCCGGGAGGAGCGGCCCCGGGACCGAACCGGGTCCTGACGGATCATCACCACGACGGCGAACCGCCCCCTTCCGCGCTCCGGCGGAAGGGGGCGGTCCCGGCTTCGACGGCGACCGGTACCGTCAGGCCACCGGACCCGCCACCGCGGCGACAGGCTTGGGCGGCGGCGTACCCGAACCGTCCCGGCGAGGGTCGATCTCCGGAAGCTCCGAAGGGGATCCGTTCTGCTGCGCGGCGCGTGCCGGGGTCGCACCCGCCCAGGCGAACACCAGCTTGTCCTCGCCCTTGAGGAAGCGCTGGCAGCGCACACCACCGGTCGCCCGGCCCTTGCGCGGGTACTGGTCGAAGGGCGTCAGTTTCGCCGTCGTCACCGAGTCGTCCAGCGTCCCGCCGGAGCCCGCTGCCGTGAAGACCACCGCGTCCGCGGCCGGGTCCACGGCGGTGAACGAGATCACTTCGGCTCCCTCCGCGAGCTTGACGCCCGCCATGCCACCCGCCGGCCTGCCCTGCGGCCTGACCTGCGACGCCTGGAAGCGCAGCAACTGGGCCTCGGAGGTGATGAAGACCAGGTCCTCCTCGCCCGTGCGCAGTTCGACTCCGCCGACGATCCGGTCGCCCTCCTTGAGCGCGATGACCTCGAGCTCGTCCTTGTTGGACGGAAAGTCCGGCACCACCCGCTTGACCACGCCCTGCAGCGTGCCCAGCGCCAGACCCGGCGAGGACTCCTCCAGACCGGTCAGACAGACGACCGTCTCGTCCGCCTCCAGCGACAGGAACTCCGAGACCTGGGCACCGCCCGAGAGGTTCGGCGCATGGGCCGTCTCCGGAAGCTGCGGGAGGTCGATCACCGACAGCCGCAGCAGCCTGCCCGCCGAGGTCACCACGCCCACCTCGCCCCGCGCCGTCGCAGCCACGGAGGAGACGATCACGTCGTGCTTGGCGCGCCTGCCCTCGTCCGGCAGCGGCTCGCCGGTGACCGTCCGCGCGAGCAGCCCCGTCGAGGACAGCAGCACGCGGCACGGGTCGTCCGCGACCTGCAGCGAGGCGGCCGGGGCCGGGGTACCCGCGGACTCCAGCAGGACGGTGCGCCGGGGGGTGCCGAACTTCTTCGCCACCGCGGCCAGTTCGGACGAGACGAGCTTGCGCAGCTCGGCGTCCGACTCCAGGATCGTCGTCAGCTCCGCGATCTCGGCCTTCAGCCTGTCACGCTCGGCCTCCAGCTCGATCCGGTCGAACTTGGTGAGCCGGCGCAGCGGGGTGTCCAGGATGTACTGCGTCTGGACGTCGCTGAGGGAGAAGTGCGCCATCAGCCGCTCCCTGGCCTGAGCCGCGTTCTCGCTCGACCGGATGAGCCGGATGACCTCGTCGATGTCGACCAGCGCGACGAGCAGTCCCTCGACCAGGTGGAGCCTGTCCCGCTTCTTCCCGCGGCGGAACTCGCTGCGGCGCCGCACCACGTTGAAGCGGTGGTCGAGGTAGACCTCCAGCAGTTCCTTGAGGCCCAGCGTGAGCGGCTGGCCGTCGACCAGCGCCACGTTGTTGATGCCGAAGGACTCCTCCATCGGCGTCAGCTTGTACAGCTGCTCCAGAACTGCCTCGGGGATGAAGCCGTTCTTGATCTCGATGACCAGGCGCAGTCCGTGCTCGCGGTCCGTGAGGTCCTTGACGTCGGCGATGCCCTGCAGCTTCTTCTGGCCGACCATGTCCTTGATCTTGGAGATCACCTTCTCGGGGCCGACGCTGAACGGCAGTTCGGTGACGACGAGGCCCTTGCGGCGCGCGGTGACGGTCTCCACCGCCACCGTGGCACGGATCTTGAACGTGCCGCGGCCGGTCTCGTAGGCGTCCCTGACCCCCGACAGGCCGACGATCCGGCCGCCGGTCGGCAGGTCGGGACCCGGCACGTGACGCATCAGCGTCTCCAGGTCCGCACCCGGGTGCCTGATCAGATGACGGGCGGCGGCGATGACCTCGCCCAGGTTGTGGGGCGGCATGTTCGTCGCCATGCCGACCGCGATCCCGGACGCGCCGTTCACCAGCAGGTTCGGGTACGCCGCGGGCAGCGCCAGGGGCTCCTGCTCCTGCCCGTCGTAGTTCGGCGCGAAGTCGACCGTGTCCTCGTCGATGGACTCGGTCATCAGGCTCGTCGCGTCGGCCATCCGGCACTCGGTGTAACGCATCGCCGCCGGAGGGTCGTCATTGCCCAGGGAGCCGAAGTTCCCGTGGCCGTCGACCAGCGGCAGCCGCATCGAGAACGGCTGGGCCATGCGCACCAGGGCGTCGTAGATCGACGCGTCGCCGTGCGGGTGGAGCTTGCCCATCACCTCGCCGACGACACGGGCGCACTTCACATAGCCCCGGTCGGGGCGCAGCCCCATCTCGTTCATCTGGTACACGATCCGGCGGTGCACCGGCTTCATGCCGTCCCGGGCGTCGGGCAGGGCGCGGGAGTAGATCACCGAGTACGCGTACTCGAGGAAGGAGCCCTGCATCTCGTCGACGACGTCGATGTCGAGGATCCTCTCCTCGAAGTCGTCGGGCGGCGGCGTCTTCGTGCTGCGGCGGGCCATCGCTGCTGCGGCTCCTTCACCAACATGAACCATGAACGGGATCTGACGCGGACCATTGTGGACCGTCCCACCGACAACGCGGACCGCGACCCGGAACAGAGGGTGGAAGCGGCGGGAACTTCGCCGGTTACCTGCACGGTTTGCATACAGTGGCAGAACATCCTGCAACGCGATCGAAGGGACCACATGCCCATGGGTCACACGGCCACAGCCCAGGCCGGCTCCGGAGGCCTGACAGCGACCGAGCACCGCCTGGCCAACGGCCTGCGCGTGGTGCTCTCCGAGGACCACCTGACCCCGGTCGCCGCGGTGTGCCTCTGGTACGACGTCGGCTCCCGCCACGAGGTCGAGGGCCGCACCGGCCTGGCCCACCTGTTCGAGCACCTCATGTTCCAGGGCTCCGCGCAGGTGCCGGGCAACGGCCACTTCGAGCTGGTGCAGGGGGCCGGCGGCTCGCTCAACGGCACCACGAGCTTCGAGCGCACCAACTACTTCGAGACCATGCCCGCCCACCAGCTGGAGCTCGCGCTCTGGCTGGAGGCCGACCGCATGGGCTCCCTGCTGTCCGCCCTCGACGACGAGTCCATGGAGAACCAGCGGGACGTCGTCAAGAACGAGCGCCGCCAGCGCTACGACAACGTTCCCTACGGCACGGCCTTCGAGAAGCTGACCGCGCTCGCCTACCCCGAGGGCCACCCGTACCACCACACCCCGATCGGCTCGATGGCAGACCTGGACGCGGCGACGCTCGAGGACGCGCGGAACTTCTTCCGCACGTACTACGCGCCGAACAACGCGGTGCTGTCGGTCGTCGGCGACATCGACCCGGAGCGGACGCTGGCCTGGATCGAGAAGTACTTCGGGTCCATCCCCATGCACGACGGCAAGCAGCCGCCGCGCGACGGCACGCTCCCGGAGACCATCGGCGAGCAGCTGCGCGAGGTCGTGGAGGAGGACGTCCCGGCCCGCGCCCTGATGGCTGCGTACCGCCTCCCGCACGACGGCACGCGCGAGGCCGACGCCGCCGACCTCGCCCTGACCGTCCTCGGCGGCGGCGAGTCGTCCCGGCTGCACAACCGGCTGGTCCGCCGCGACCGCACGGCCGTCGCCGCCGGCTTCGGCCTGCTCCGCCTCGCCGGCGCCCCCTCCCTGGGCTGGCTGGACGTGAAGACGTCCGCGGGCGTCGAGGTCCCCGACATCGAGGCCGCGGTCGACGAGGAGCTCGCCCGCTTCGCCGCCGAGGGCCCCACGGCGGAGGAGATGGAGCGCGCCCAGGCCCAGCTCGAGCGCGAGTGGCTGGACCGCCTCGGCACCGTCGCCGGCCGTGCCGACGAGCTGTGCCGGTACGCCGTGCTCTTCGGCGACCCGCAGCTGGCGCTCACCGCCGTCCGGCGGGTGCTCGACGTCACCGCGGAGGAGGTGCAGGCGGTAGCCAAGGCCCGGCTGCGCCCGGACAACAGGGCGGTGCTCGTGTACGAGCCCGTGGCGGCAGCCGAAGCCGAGGACAACGACGACGCAGAGGGGACGGACCAGTGAGCGACGCTGCCGTGACCATGGACCTCCACCCGCAGCCGCAGCCCGGCGAGGCCAGGCCCTGGGCCTTCCCCGCCCCCGAGCGGGGCACGCTCGGCAACGGGCTGACGGTGCTGCGCTGCCACCGTCCCGGCCAGCAGGTCGTGGCCGTGGAGATCTTCCTCGACGCCCCGCTCGACGCCGAGCCCGAGGGGCTGGACGGTGTCGCCACGATCATGGCCCGGGCGCTGCACGAGGGCACCGACAAGCACTCGGCGGAGGAGTTCGCGGCCGAGCTCGAGCGCTGCGGCGCCACGCTCGACTCGCACGCCGACCACCCCGGGGTCCGAATCTCCCTGGAGGTACCGGTCTCCCGGCTGCCGAAGGCCCTCGGCCTGCTCGCCGAGGCGCTGCGCGCACCGCTGTTCGCCGACAGCGAGGTCGAGCGGCTCGTGCGGAACCGGCTGGACGAGATCCCGCACGAGACCGCGAACCCGGCCCGCCGGGCCGCCAAGGAGCTCTCCCGGCAGCTGTTCCCGGCGTCCTCCCGGATGTCCCGTCCGCGGCAGGGCACGGAGGAGACCGTCGAGGGCATCGACTCCGCCGCGGTCCGCGCCTTCTACGAGGCGCACGTCCGCCCCGCCACGGCCACGGCCGTGGTCGTCGGCGACCTCGAAGGGGTGGACCTGGACGCGGTGCTGGCCGACACGCTCGGCGCCTGGACGGGCGACTCGGCGGAGAGCCGCCCGATGCCGCCGATCACCGCGGACGACACGGGCCGCGTCGTCATCGTCGACCGCCCCGGCGCCGTCCAGACCCAGTTGCTGATCGGCCGGATCGGCCCCGACCGCCACGACCGGGTCTGGCCCGCCCAGGTCCTGGGCACCTACTGCCTCGGCGGCACGCTCACCTCCCGCCTGGACCGGGTCCTGCGCGAGGAGAAGGGCTACACCTACGGCGTGCGGGCCTTCGGCCAGGTGCTGCGCTCCGACGCCCCGGCGTCCCCGGGCGGCGCCGCCGGCGCGTCGATGCTCGCCATCAGCGGCTCGGTGGACACCCCGCACACCGGCCCCGCGCTCGACGACCTCTTCAAGGTGCTGCGCACCCTGGCCGCGGAGGGACTGACCGACGCCGAGCGCGACGTCGCGGTGCAGAACCTGGTGGGCGTCGCCCCGCTGAAGTACGAGACGGCCGCGTCCGTGGCCGGCACGCTGGCCGACCAGGTCGAGCAGGGTCTCCCGGACGACTACCAGGCCCAGTTGTACGCGCGGCTGGCCGGAACGGGCACCGTGGAGGCGACCGCCGCGGTCGTCAGCGCCTTCCCGGTGGACCGGCTCGTCACGGTCCTCGTCGGGGACGCGTCCGAGATCGAGGAGCCCGTCAGGGCGCTCGGAATCGGTGAAGTGACCGTTGTCACGGGCTGATTGACCGCGCGCGCTCCGGCGCACGCGAAAGGGCTCCGTCGGCTTCGCGCCGGCGGGGCCCTTTCTCCTACCCGGAACACCCTCCCTCTATGTCCGTTTTGATGAGGAGAGGAGGTGTCTGCCCTGTGGCGTGCACTACAAATATCCGTGTCTGTTTGGTGATTGGGCGAAGATCGGCTTAGCGTCTTCTGCGCTGTCCGCCAGTTGCACGCGCCGCACCCGCGGCATCGGACAGCCATCGCCGAGTCCCCGTCCGGCGCGAGCCTGGGGAGCCGGGGACCCACATGTCCCCTGGGGTGAATCGGACGCCTTCGCCTCCGCGCGGAGGGGCCCGTAGGAGACCTTCCTGCTCCGAACCCGTCAGCTAACCCGGTAGGCGAGAAGGAAGGAAAGGATCAGCCACTTCATGGCGTTCACCCGTGCCACCGGGAAGCATCGTGGTCCGAGCCGCCTGTCGCGCAAGAGCGCGGGCGTCGCCTCCGTCGCGGCCATCGCCACCACCGGCGTCATCGGCACCCTCGCCTCCCCGGCCTTCGCAGCCGAAGCCGAGGTGTCCGCCCCCGTCGAGGACACCGGACTGACCCAGGCCGTCGCCGTCGACTCGCTCGCCCAGCAGATCGACGCCCAGGCCGAGGCCCAACAGCAGGAGGCCGCCCTGGTCGCGGCCCAGGAGAAGGCCGAGGCCGAGGCCAAGCACAAGGCCGAGCTCCGGGTGAAGGCCGCCCGTGACGCCGCGGAGCGCGCCGCCCGCGAGGCCGAGCGCAAGCGTCTGATGACCTACACGCTCCCGGTCGCCGGCTCCTACGTGAGCACCGACTACCACGCCGGTGGCGCCCAGTGGTCCTCCGGCAGCCACACCGGCGTCGACTTCCACGCCGCCTCCGGCACCGAGGTCGTCGCCGTCGGGATGGGCACCGTCGTGGAGGCCGGCTGGGGCGGCGCCTACGGCAACAACGTCGTCCTGCGCATGCACGACGGCACGTACACGCAGTACGGCCACCTGTCCTCGATCAGCGTCTCGGTCGGCCAGCAGGTCACCCCGGGGCAGCAGATCGGCCTCTCCGGGTCGACCGGCAACTCGTCCGGCCCCCACCTCCACTTCGAGGCCCGCACCGGCGAGGACTACGGCTCGGACATCGACCCGGTCTCGTACCTCCGCTCGCACGGCGTCCGCGTCTGACGCACGCGCCCGTTCCCACCGAGGCCCCGGCTCCTCTTCGAGCCGGGGCTTTCGGCGTATTCCGGCCAAAAGATATCCATGGATTACCATGGACCTTCGGAAATTCCGGCCGCCTGCCATAGAGTCACCGAAACAGACGTCGCTCGACGGGGTTTCGCGGCGATTAAAGCGGAGGTTCGGTATGCGCATTCCCGCGCGCTCGGTGTGCACGGCGATCCGCGACGACATCGTCTCCGGTGTGTTCGAGCGCGGCAGCCGGCTCACCGAGGAGCAGCTGGCGCGCCGCTACGGCGTCTCACGCGTCCCGGTCCGCGAGGCGCTGCGCACCCTGGAGTCCGAGGGCTTCGTCGTCACCCGCCGCCATGCCGGCGCCTGCGTGGCCGAGCCCACCGAGCAGGAGGCCGCGGACCTGCTGGAGATCCGGCTGCTGCTGGAGCCGCTCGGCGCCGCCCGGGCCGCCCAGCGCCGCACCGAGGCGCATCTCAAGGTCCTGCGCGGGCTGGTCAGGCTCGGTCAGGACCGTGCGCGGCGCGGCCAGGGCGAGGACCTGCGCTCGCTCGGTGCCTGGTTCCACGAGACGCTGGCGCAGGCGTGCGGAAGCCCCGGGCTCACCTCGCTGCTCACCCAGCTCCGGCACAAGATCGCGTGGATGTACGCGGTCGAGCAGCCCACCCGTCCGGTCGAGGCGTGGGCGGAGCACGGCGCGATCGTGGACGCGGTCGCCCGCGGGGACGCCGAGCGGGCCCGCGCGCTCACCGCGCTGCACGCCGAGCGGACGACGGGCGCCCACCGGCTGCGGATTCCCGCGGGTGTGAGGCCTTCGCAACATCCCGTAAACACGGTGGGCGACCGTATTTAACAGTCGCGCCGTATACAAAGAAAGGGATTGAATCCCGGGGCTCTTTCATGCTGCCCGAAACGCATTCCGGCAGGGTGCGAAAAATGAGCGGGCCGCGGTCCCGGAATTTCCGGTACCACGGCCGGCCCCTGAATTCATCGCGTTCAGACGGTCTCGGGAAGCTCCTCGAGCCCCTCGGCGACCAGCTTCGCCAGACGCTCCAGGGCGGCCTCCGCGCCCTCCGCGTCCGAGGCGAGCACGATCTCCTCGCCGCCCTGCGCGCCGAGGCCGAGCACCGCGAGCATCGAGGCGGCGTTGACCGGGGTGCCACCGGCCTTGGCGATCGTCACCGGAACCCCGGAGGCCGTGGCGGCACGAACGAAGATGGACGCGGGGCGGGCGTGCAGGCCCTCGGCCCAGCCGACATTGACGCGGCGCTCAGCCATGGTGGTGCCCTTCGAGTCTCAGCGGTAAGTGTTGGCGGGTTGTCTAGACCAGTCTCTCACGGGGTGCGGAGTGCCCGGCCACCGGCCTCGGCCCGCGCGGAGCCGGGAACGGCCCTCCCAGCCTGCCCCCGCACTTCGGGGACCGCGACCCGTGCCGGGGCCTTACGCTGGCCCCATGCAGACCCCGTCGGACCACGCGTACCCCGACCACTGGGAAGCCGACGTGGTGCTGCGTGACGGTGGCACCGCGCACATCAGGCCCATCACCACCGAGGACGCCGAGCGGCTCGTCAGCTTCTACGAGCAGGTCTCGGACGAGTCCAAGTACTACCGCTTCTTCGCACCCTACCCACGCCTGTCCGCCAAGGACGTGCACCGGTTCACGCACCACGACTACGTGGACCGGGTGGGTCTCGCGGTCACCGTCGGCGGCGAGTTCATCGCGACCGTCCGCTACGACCGCATCAACGCGGACGGCATGCCGGCCTCCGCCCCCGCCGACGAGGCCGAGGTGGCCTTCCTGGTGCAGGACGCGCATCAGGGCCGGGGGGTCGCGTCCACGCTGCTCGAACACATCGCGGCGGTCGCGCGCGAGCGCGGGATCAGGCGGTTCGCGGCCGAGGTGCTGCCCGCGAACAACAAAATGATCAAGGTGTTCACGGACGCCGGCTACACCCAGCGGCGCAGCTTCGAGGAAGGCTCCGTCCACCTCACCCTCGACCTCGAGCCGACCGCCCGCTCGCTGGCGGTCCAGCGCGCCCGCGAACAGCGCGCCGAGGCCCGTTCCGTCCAGCGGCTCCTCGCGCCACGCTCGGTGGCGGTGATCGGCGCGGGCCGCGCACCCGGCGGGGTGGGTCGGGCGGTGCTGCGCAATCTGCTCGACGCCGGGTACACCGGGCGGACGTACGCCGTGAACCGCTCCCTCGTCCTCGACATGCACGAGATCGACGGGGTGCCCGCCCACCGCTCGGTGGGCGAGATCGTCGCGGAGACCGGCGAGCCGGTCGACCTCGCCGTCGTCGCCGTCCCCGCCGAACGCGTCCCCGAAGTCGTCGCGGACTGCGGCGAGCACGGGGTGCAGGGACTCGTCGTGCTCGCCGCGGGTTACGCGGAGAGCGGCCCTGAAGGCCTGGAACGGCAGCGCGAACTGGTGCGACAGGCGCGTTCGTACGGGATGCGGATCATCGGGCCCAACGCGTTCGGGATCATCAACACCGCGAACGGGGTCCGGCTCAACGCCTCGCTCGCACCGGAGTCGCCCGCGCGCGGCAGGACCGGGCTGTTCACCCAGTCCGGCGCCATCGGCATAGCACTGCTCAGCGGACTGCACCGGCGGGGCACGGGTCTGTCGTCGTTCATCTCCGCGGGCAACCGGGCCGACCTGTCCGGCAACGACTTCCTCCAGTACTGGTACGAGGACCCGGACACCGACGTCGTCCTGCTCTACCTCGAATCGATCGGCAACCCGCGGAAGTTCACCCGGCTCGCACGGCGCACGGCAGCGGTGAAACCGGTGGTCGTGGTGAAGGGCGCCCGGCACAGCGGCAGTGCGCCGCCGGGACACGCCGTACCGACGACCCGGGTGCCGTACGCGACGGTCTCGGAGGTGCTGAGGCAGGCCGGCGTGATCCGAGTCGACACCGTCACCGAACTCGTCGACGCCGGGGCCCTGCTGGCGAGCCAGCCGCTGCCCGCCGGGCCGCGGGTGGCGATCCTGGGCAACTCCGAGTCCCTGGGCCTGCTGACCTACGACGCCTGCCTGACGGAGGGCCTGCGGCCGCTGCGGCCGCGCGACCTGACGACGGCAGCGACGCCGGACGACTTCTGCGACGCGCTGGCCGCGGCACTGCGGGACGACGCGTGCGACGCGGTCGTCGTCAACGCGATCCCCTGGGTAGGGGAGAACGGCGCAACCGAGTCCGGCGACGGCGAGGTCCTCGCGGCGGCCCTCCGCGCCGCGACGGCCTCCGCACCGGCGAAGCCCGTCCTCGTCGTGCACGTCGAACTCGGCGGACTCGCGGACGCCCTCGCGGCGGCCAGCAGCTCCGCCCCGGCCTCCCCGCACCGGGGCCCGGGCGCTGCGGCGGACTCCGGGCCGGGCGCGGACCCGGGAGCGACGGCTGCGAACGCTCCGCCGGTCCTCGCCCCGGGCACCGATCAGGGGCTGCGGCCCGGGAACCGGGCGGACGGCTCCGGGCCCGGACAGGGGCCGGCGCCGGTCCTCGGCACCCCCGCGGCCCGCGGCCCGGACACCGCGGCGGGCCCGGGGACGGGCGCCCCGCCAGAGCCGGGGACCGGGATCCGTGCCGGCGGCTCCTCGGCGGCTGCCCGGGGACCCGCTCAGGGTCCGGGCGACGCGCAGGCCGACGGCCCCGGGGGCCCGGGCGCGGCCGCCACCGCGACGCCGCCGGCGCCCGGAGCGGGTGCCCGCGCGGACGTCCCCGACGCCACCGCCCCCGCCGGACGGCCCGGCGAGGGACCCCCGGCCGCCCGCGGGGAAGCCGCCCGCATCCCCGCGTACCCCGCCGCCGAACGCGCCGTGCGGGCCCTGGCCGAGGCCGTGAGGTACGCGCAGTGGCGCCGGGACGCGGCGGAGCCGGGGAAGGTGCCGGAGTACGACGACATCGACGAAGGGGGTGCCGCCGAGCTCATCCAGGGTCTGCTCGACGCGGCCCCCGGTGAGCGCGGAGTCACGCTGCCCGAGAACGACGCGCGGCGGCTGCTGGAGCGCTACGGCATCACCGTCCTCCCCACCCTCGCCGCCCCCGACGCGGACACCGCGGCCGAGGCGGCCGCCCGGCTCGGCTACCCCGTCGCCCTCAAGACCACCGCCCCCCATCTGCGCCACCGCCCCGACCTCGGCGGCGTACGCCTCGACCTCGCCGACGAACGGCAGGTGCGCCAGGCCTACGCCGAGTTGACGGAGAGCCTCGGCAAGTCCGAGGAGCTCCAGCCCGTGGTGCAGTCGATGGTCCCGCGAGGAGTGGACACCGTCGTGCGCGCCGCGATCGACCCGGCCGTGGGCGCCGTGCTGTCCTTCGGGCTGGCGGGCCCCGCCACGGAACTGCTCGGCGACACGGCCCACCGCCTCGTCCCCGCCACCGACCGCGACGCCGCCCAGCTGATCCGGTCCATCCGGACCGCCCCGCTCCTCTTCGGCTGGCGGGGATCCGCGCCCGTCGACACCGCCGCGCTGGAGGAACTGCTGCTCCGCGTCTCCCGGCTGGTCGACGACCACCCGGAGGTCGTCGGCGTCGGCCTCGAACCGGTCGTGGTCGCCCAGCACGGACTCTCCGTGCTCGGAGCCTCCGTACGGCTCGCCCCGCCGCCGCCCCGCACCGACCTGGGCCCGAGGACCCTCCCGAGCTACTGACGGGCCGCCGGGACCGGCGGGTGCCCGGTCGTCGGGCCCGGCGGTTACGGAGCGCACTCCCGGGTCCCCGGGCCCCGTAGGATGGAGCCCATGGCGAAGACCGGTACGACGACCCAGGGGCTGCGCGCGGCGATCGAGCGCAGCGGCTACTACCCGGCTCTCGTGGCCGAAGCGGTGGAGGCCGCGGTGGGCGGCGAGCAGATCTCGTCGTACCTCGTGCACCAGGAGACCACCTTCGACTCCAACGAGGTGCGCCGCCACGTCACCGTCCTCGTGCTCACCGGGGCCCGTTTCATCGTGAGCCACACGGACGAGCAGGCGGCCGACAGCAGCTCCCCGACCCCCTACGCGACGACCTCCACCGAGTCGGTCAAGCTCCCGAGGATCTCGTCCGTGGTGGTCAGCCGCGTCGTCGCCAACCCGGAGTCGTACACCCCGGGCACCCTGCCCCGCGAGGTCGTCCTCACCATCGGCTGGGGCGCGGTCTCCCGGATCGACCTGGAGCCCGCCGCCTGCGGCGACCCCAACTGCGACGCCGACCACGGCTACACCGGCAGTTCCACGGCCGACGACCTCAGCCTGCGGGTCAGCGAGGCCGGCGACGGGCCGGAGGCGGTCCGCCAGACGCTCGCCTTCGCCCAGGCGCTGTCCGAGGCGACGGCCGCCACGGCGGCCACCCGCTGATGGTCCGTCCCGACTGGCCCGAGGACGTCGTCCCGCTCGCCCTCGACACGGCTCCCGTCCCCGCGTACGGCACGGCCTCGCTCGCCGATCTGCTCCCGACGCTCGCCGCCGGGCAGGGCGTGCCGGGACTGCACCCCACCATCCCGGAACTCGCCCCCGCGGACCGGAACTGCGTCTTCCTGATCGACGGCCTCGGCTGGGAGCAGCTGAGGGCCCACCCCGAGGACGCGCCGTACCTCACCTCGCTGCTGGCCGGCTCGCTGGGCGGCACCGGCCGGCCGCTGACCGCCGGATTCCCCGCCACGACGGCGACCTCGCTGGCCTCCTTCGGCACCGGCCTGCCGCCCGGCGCGCACGGCCTGCCGGGATACACCGCCCGCAATCCGGAGACCGGCGAGCTGATGAACCAGCTGCGCTGGAAGCCGTGGACCTCGCCGCGCGTCTGGCAGCCCTACCCGACGGTCTTCCAGCTCGCCGACGAGGCGGGGGTGCACACCGCGCAGGTGTCGTCCCCCACCTTCCGGGACACCCCGCTCACCAAGATCGCCCTCAGCGGCGGCACGTTCCACGGCAGGCTCACCGGCGAGGAGCGGATGGACTTCGCCGCGCAGCAGCTCGCCGCCGGGGACCGGTCGCTCGTGTACACGTACTACAGCGAGCTCGACGGCAAGGGCCACCGCTTCGGCGTCGACTCCGACGCCTGGCGCGGCCAGCTGATGTACGTCGACCGCCTCGTGCAGCGCCTCGCCGAGCAGCTGCCGCCCCGAGCCGCGCTGTACGTGACCGCCGACCACGGCATGATCGACATCCCGTTCGACGAGGAGTCCCGGATCGACTTCGACGAGGACTGGGAGCTGCGCGCCGGCGTCGCCCTGCTCGGCGGCGAGGGCCGCGCACGCCATGTCTACGCCGTTCCCGGCGCCGAGGCCGATGTGCTCGCCGTCTGGCGCGAGGTGCTCGGCGACCGCTTCTGGATCGCGAGCAGGGACGAGGCCATCGCGGCGGGGTGGTTCGGCCCGCAGACCGACGAGCGGGTCTACCGGCGCATCGGGGACGTGGTCGCCGCCGCCCACGACGACGTCGTGATCACCGCCTCGGTCAACGAGCCCAACGAGTCGGCCATGGTCGGCATGCACGGCTCGATGACCCCCGTCGAACAGCTCGTCCCCCTGCTCGAAGTACGCTCCTGAGTCCGGCCGCCCGACCGCGTCCCCCCGCACAACTGAAAGGCTGTCACGTCCTCATGCCCGAGCTGGTGTTCTTCTCCGGAACGATGGACTGCGGAAAGAGCACCCTCGCTCTTCAGATCGAGCACAACCGGTCCGCCCGGGGCCTGCAGGGCATGATCTTCACCCGTGACGACCGGGCCGGCGAGGGCAAGCTGTCCTCCCGGCTGGGGCTGGTGACGGACGCGATCGAGGCGGCGGACGGCTTCGACTTCTACGCCTACCTCGTCGCCCACCTCTCCAAGGGCGGACGCTGCGACTACGTGATCGCGGACGAGGCGCAGTTCCTGGCTCCGGAGCAGATCGACCAGCTGGCGCGGGTCGTGGACGACCTCCGGCTCGACGTGTTCGCCTTCGGCATCACGACGGACTTCCGGTCCAAGCTCTTCCCGGGGTCGCAGCGGCTGGTGGAGCTGGCCGACCGGGTGGAGGTGCTGCAGGTCGAGGCGCTGTGCTGGTGCGGGGCCCGAGCCACCCACAACGCCCGGACGATAGGCGGGGAGATGGTCGTCGAGGGCGCCCAGGTCGTCGTCGGCGACGTGAACCAGTCGCTGGACGAGATCGGCTACGAGGTGCTGTGCCGGCTGCACCACCGGCGGCGGATGACCGCGGCGTCCGCGCGCGCCGCGGCGCTGTCGCCCGATGTGCTGCCCGTGGCCGCCGACTGAGAGCGGACGGACACCGGCCGGCGCGCCCCGTCGGGACCCGACACCGTCACACTCCGCCGGTGACGTTCCACGCAGCGCGGGAGCGGCTCCGGGGGCGTCCTTCCGAAGGGAGCGGCTCCGGGGTGCGTCCTACAGCGTTCGAGGCCGCGGGCTCCGGGCGGCGCCGACGGACCCGGCCGTGATCTCGGGACCGTGCCGGCGGCGCCCGGCGTCACCTGGGGCCCGGCCGTGAGAGCCCGCCGACCGGGTCAGTCCTGCCGTGCGGTCCGCACGATCGTGAAGACCGCGCCCTCCGGGTCCGCCACCGTCGCCAGCCGGCCGCTGGTGCCCTCGCACGGTTCGCGCACGACATGGCCCCCGAGATCGACCACCGTGGCCGCGATCGCGTCGGGGTCCTCGACCTCGAAGTAGGTCATCCAGTGCGAGCCCCTGTCGCGCGGCAGCGAGTGGCCCACCCCGTGGATCGAGGCGACCGGGCGGTTCTCCAGGTGCAGCGTCAGATAGTCGAAGTCGGCCGAGACCACGGGCTCGAGGTCGTAGCCGAAGACCGACTGGTAGAACTTGCCGACCGCCGCGGTCTCGCGCGTCATCAACTCGTTCCAGACGGGCGTGCCGTGGGTGCCGAAGAGGGCCGTGCCGGTGTGCGCGGCCGCCTGCCAGACGCCGAACACCGCGCCCTCGGGGTCGGCGGCGATGACGAGCCGGCCCGCGTCCGCGGCGTCGAGCGGCCCGACGCCGATCGTGCCGCCGCACATCCTGATCTGCTCGGCGGTCTCGTCGACGTCGTCCGACGCCATGTACGTCGTCCAGGCGATCGGCAGATGGCGGTCCGGCGGGAGTTGGCCGATGCCCGCCACCTCCTTGCCGTCGAGCAGCGCGCGGACGTAAGGGCCGAGCGGCTGCGGCCCGGGGACGAATTCCCAGCCGAACAGCTCCCGGTAGAAGTCCTGCGTCGCGTCGAGTCCGTGCACCATGAGGCTCACCCAGCAGGGTGTGCCGGGTCTGCGCCGAGTCGCCTCGGTCGTCATCGTCACTCTCTCCTCGGACCATCGTCGTCGTGGCCGTGCGGGGGACCGGTGGCCGTCGTACGGAATCGGCCCTCACCCGTGCAGATGCTCGCACCACCGGGTACGCCGCGCGTCACGGCCGCGCCGCTCGTTCCCGGGGATCCCCCAGGGAAGGATGCCCGTTCCGGCACCTTCCATCCTTGGCGCGGCCATTGCCGTTGTTGCCGCGGGCCCGCCGGGCCCTGCGCGAAGATGGCGTTATGAACCCCATCATCACCGCTACCGAACTCGGCGGCGAGTCGGCCGGTCCGCGGCCTCCGGTGCTGCTCGACGTCCGCTGGCAGCTCACCACGGCCAAGGCCGCCGGCGCGGCACCCTTCGACGGGCGGGCCGCCTACCGGGCCGGGCACATCCCGGGCGCCGTGTACGTCGACCTCGACGCCGAGCTGGCCGGACCGCCCGGGCGGGGCGGCCGGCATCCGCTGCCGGACATGGACACCTTCGGCGCGGCGATGCGCCGCGCCGGGGTGTCGCGGGACGTCCCCGTCGTCGTGTACGACGGCGGCCAGGGCTGGGCCGCGGCGCGGGCCTGGTGGCTGCTGCGGTGGGCGGGACACCCAGACGTCCGGGTCCTGGACGGAGGTCTCGAGGCATGGGACGGCGCGTTGAGTACGGACGTCCCGGTCACGGAACCGGGGGACTTCACCCCCGAGCCCGGCGGTCTGCCGCTGCTCGACGCGGACGGTGCGGCGGCCCTCGCCCGGTCCGGCCTGCTGCTGGACGCCCGCGCCGCCGAGCGCTACCGGGGCGACGTCGAGCCGATCGATCCGGTCGGCGGGCACATTCCCGGCGCGGTCTCGGCCCCGACCACGGAGAACGTCTCCGAGGGCGCCACCACCTTCCTGCCCCCCGATGAACTGGCCGCCCGCTTCAAGCGCCTCGGCGCCGCGGACGCTCCCGAGGTCGGGGTCTACTGCGGCTCCGGCGTCTCCGGCGCGCACGAGGTCCTGGCCCTGGCGGTCGCGGGCATTCCGGCGGCGCTCTACGCGGGCTCCTGGTCGGAGTGGTCCTCCGACCCCGGCCGGCCGGTCGCGATGGGCCCCGAACCGCAGTAGTCCGCAGTACTCCGCAGCCGCAGGGACCGGAGCGCACTGCGCGCCACCGGCGATCACGCGCCCGGGGCCATCCCGACCGCGGCGAAGGGCTCGTACGGATCATCCGTACGAGCCCTTCGCCTTCGCGGTCCGGAGGTGCTACTCCTGCTTCTTCCTGCGCGTGCCGAAAACGATCTCGTCCCAGCTCGGCACCGCCGCGCGGCGGCCCGGGCGGACGCCGTCGGCCTCGGCCTGCCGGTCCGTGGTTCCGGTGAGGCGGTCGCGATGGCCGGTGACGGAGCGCGGCATCAGGACGTCCGCGTACGCCGAGCCGGCGCCGGCCGACGCCGCGGGGGGCTCCTCGGCCTCGGGCTCCTGGACGGGCTCGGCGGCCGGTGCCTCCGGCGCGGGCCGCTCCGGGACGACGAGGTCGCCGCGGAAGCTCGGCACCGCCTCCAGCAGGCTGGTCAGCGAGTCCCGCTCGGACTCGTCGGCCTCGGGTGCCGGTGCCGGAAGCGCGGCGGGGCGGTCCGGCGCGCGGTCGAGCGGCCGGTCCCGGGGGAGCCGGGCGATGCGGGGCACGAACGGGAAGCTCGGTTCATGGGTGACGCCGATCGCGTCGTCCGTCTCCCCGATCAGCGCCCGGGCCTCGTCGTCGACCGCCTGGACGAGCCGGCGCGGCGGGTCGTACGTCCAACTCGCCGAGTGCGGTTCGCCCGCCACCCGGTAGACCAGCAGGACTTCCCAGGTGCCGTCGTCGCGGCGCCAGGAGTCCCACTGGACGGTGTCCTTCTCGGCACCCCGCAGCAGCAGACGCTCCTGCACGGCCTCGCCGAGCTGCGGACCGGTGTTCTCCCCGGGGCGCCGGACGGGCGTCTTGCGCGCACGCTCCGCCATGAACGCGCGCTCCGCGAGGACGGGCCCCTCGAACCGGCGCACCCGTTCCACGGGGATGCCGGCGAGCTGCGCGACCTCCTCCGCGGAGGCGCCCGCTCTTATGCGCGCCTGGATGTCGCGGGGGCGGAGGTGGCTCTCGACCTCGATCTCGATCTGGCCGAGGCGCGCGCGGTCGTTGCGGACGGCGGCGCGCAGCCGTTCATCAATCGGAAGCGTGTACTCCGTGCTGTCCGCAGCCTTCAGCACCAGTCGTGTGCCGTCGTTTGAGACGGCCACGACACGCAGTTCGGGCATGGGGACCTCCCGGGTGGTGCCTGCCGACGTCACGTGCGTCGCTGCTTCCGCTAGTCGAGTGTGGCCTGCCCGGGTGCAGCCTGCCACAACCTTGCCGAGTTGCCCGGCGTGTCGGGCATGGGCCCTGGACCGCCGTTATGGCACGGTTACCTGTTTGCAACGCAGGGTGACGAGCAACGTCACCCTGTGCAGCAGGCGACCGTGCGGTGCCACGGCGCCGCCGGTTCGAGTGCCGCTTTCGGCCCCCTGTTCCCGGGGCCGTGCACCCGTGAGAGAGACCGGACCCAGGGCTCGTCACAGTACTCCATTCGGGCCATCGGGGTGGACCGGCGCGCCGCCGAAGTTGCCGCGGAGGCCGCAAGTTCCGTTCCCCTACCCCGGATTGAGGGGTGGCAAGCTTCACACAATCCGCAGAATCGGAACTATTCGATTCGCCCATATGTCCCTTCCTGGTGCACGGTGGGACAGATGGGTAAGCAGAGGCCGGAGATGCATCACAAGAGGGACGACGGAACGGCGGAGCAGAAGGAGCGGCGCCTCGACCTGAGCGTTCCGCAGGTCGCGGGCAGCGCCCTCGCGGCGGTCGCGGCGGCGGTACTCGCCTCCCGACTCGGCGTCTACGGAACGATTCTGGGCGCCGGACTGGTGGGCGTGGTGGCCACCTGCGGCGGCTCGCTCTTCCAGCACCTGTTCAGGCGAACCGGCGAACAGATTCGCGATGTCACCCAGCAGGCTCGCCCCAACGGCCCCAGGCTGTCCGCCGGTTCCCCGGAACCGGAGCCCCCCGCGTCCGGAGGACCTCCCGGATGCGGGGAGTTCGGCGAGGCGACGACCCGCGGGACCCGCGTCCGCGGCCGGAAGCGGTCCGCGCTCGCGGCCGCCGTCGTCTTCGTGGTCGCGATGCTCGGCATCACCGGGTACGAGCTCGCTTCCGGCCAGGACCTGGCCGGCGGGCGGGGCACCACCGTCGGCACGGCCGTGCGTGGCGGCGGTGGCGATCCGGCCGGCAGTGGCGCCCCTGCACCGCCGGGTCCCCGGCACGACGGGAACGGCGAGGGGCACCCGGGTGGCGACCGGGGCACCGGTTCCGGGACGGACGGCGGCTCCTCGGGCGGCCGCGACGGCGACGGCACCGCGGGCGACCGGCGACCCGGCTCCGGCTCCGATCCGGGCTCCCACCCCGGTTCGGGTACGGGTCCCGGGGCGGACGGCGGCGACGGGGACCGGCCGGCCCCCGGATCCTCCGAGTCCACTGGCGAGGAGAGCCCGGCGGCGCCGCAGGACCCGACCCCCTCCGCTCCCTCCGTGCCGGCGCCGTCCTCGTCCACGGGAGCGACCGCGCCGGACAGCCCGTAGGCCCCGGCGTGCAGCCCTAGGCGCCGAGTACCCGCCGCAGGTGGTCGTTGCCGAACACACGGTCGGGATCGAGCCGGTCGCGCAGCGCCAGGAACTCGCCGAAGCGCGGATAGACGCTCTCGAAGTACTCCGCGTCCCGCGTGTGGATCTTGCCCCAGTGCGGCCGGCCGCCGTGCTCGGTCATGATCCGCTCGACCGCCGTGAAGTACGAGCGGTACGGCGTGCCCTTGTACATGTGAACGGCGATGTACGCGCTTTCGCGCCCGGACGCGGTGGACAGCGTGATGTCGTCGGCCGGCGCCGTCCGCACCTCCACGGGGAAGCTGATCCGCAGCGGCGAACGGTCGATCATGGCCTTCAGTTCACGCAGCGCCGTGACCGCGGCCTCCCGCGGAAGCGCGTATTCCATCTCGACGAAGCGCACCCGGCGGGGACTTGTGAAGACCTTGTAGGGAATGTCCGTGTAGGTACGGGCCGACAGCGCGCGGCTGGAGACCTTCGCGATCGCAGGAATCGTGGCCGGTATTGCACGTCCGAGTGAATTGACCACCTGGAACAGCCCGTTGGAGAGGAGCTCGTCCTCTATCCATCCGCTCACCGCCCCGGGCGGGGCGACGGGACCGGCGCTGCGGTTGTTGCGCTTGGTGTTGCAGTTGCCCGTGTGGGGGAACCAGTAGAACTCGAAGTGCTCGTTCTCGGCGTGCAGCTCGTCGAACTCCGATGTCACCCGGTCGAAGGACATCGGCTCCTCGCGCGCCGTCAGCAGGAACAGCGGCTCCACCGCGAAGGTGATCGCGCTGATCACGCCCAGTGCGCCGAGCCCGATCCTGGCCGCGGCGAAGATCTCGCGCTCCTCGTCCGTCCCCTTCTCGGAGCAGGTCACCACCGAACCGTCGGCCGTGATCAGCTCCAGGCCCCGGATCTGCGCGGCGATCGAGGCCGAGTCACGGCCGGTGCCGTGCGTCCCGGTGCTCGTGGCGCCGGCGACCGTCTGCTCCATGATGTCGCCCATGTTCGTGAGCGACAGGTCCTCACGGGCGAGCGCGGCGTTGAGCCGCTTCAGCGGGGTCCCGGCCTCGACCGTCACCGTCATCGCCTTACGGTCGATCTCCCGGATGCCCGTGAGGAGATCGGGCCGGATCAGCAGCCCGTCCGTCGCCGCGATCGCGGTGAACGAATGGCCGGCGCCGACCGTCTTGACGCGCAGACCGTCCTCCGCGGCGCCCCGTACCGCCTCGGCGAGTTCCCCCGCCGAGGCCGGAGCGACCTCCCGCACCGGACGGGCGGCCACCGTGCCCGCCCAGTTACGCCACGCGTTCCTCGTCGTGGTCCTGGATGTGCTCGTCATCCCGCCCCTCCCGCGTCGGCACCGGCCTGCGCAGCCGGCGGTACCCCAGGAACGCGACCACGACCGCGAGCGCTCCCGCCACCGCGGGCACCGCGTACGCGGCACCGGCCCCGTACTCGTCCACCACCCATCCCGAGGCGGACAAGCCGAGCGAGACGCCGACCGCGAGCCCGGTACCGGTCCAGGTCATGCCCTCGGTCAGCTTGGTGCGCGGTACGTGCGCTTCGACGAGGGCCATGGTCGTCACCATGGTGGGCGCGATGGCCAGGCCCGCGACAAAGAGCGCCACGGCCAGGACCACCAAGTTCCCGGCCAGTTGGAGGGGGATCATACTCACGGCCATCGCGCACACGCCCAGTACCCATCTGCGGGCCGGCTCACCCTTCAGGTGCAGCAGTCCGAAGACCGCTCCGGCCAGGCACGAGCCCAGCGCGTACACCGCCAGGACCAGGCTGGCCGCCGCCTTGCTGCCCTGCTCCTCGGCGAAGGCCACCGTCACCACGTCGATCGAGCCGAAGATGGCGCCCGTCGCGACGAAGGTCACGACCAGCACCCGCAGGCCGGGGGAGCGCAGCGCCGAACCGCCGCTGTCGGACGTGCGCGGGTGCGGCGCGGGCTCGGTGGCGCGCTGCGCGGTCAGCCACAGGACGCCGATCACCAGGAAGACGGTGGCCAGCAGCGGCCCCGCCTCGGGGAACCAGACCGTGGACAGGCCGATCGAGACGATCGGGCCGACGATGAAACACACCTCGTCGACGATCGACTCGAACGCGTACGCGGTGTGGAGTACGCGCGGCGAGCCGTGGTAGATCGCCGCCCAGCGCGCCCGGGTCATCGCGCCGACCGCCGGAATGCAGCCGGCGCAGGCGGTGAAGGCGAACAGCATCCAGTTCGGCGCCCCTTGCTGGGCGCAGACGAGCAGTCCCGCCACCGCCGCGACCGAGATGAGCAGGGCGGGGCGCAGCACCCTGGCCTGTCCGTGCCGGTCGACCAGCCGCGAGACCTGGGGGCCGAGCACGGCCGCCGAGAGCGCCAGGGTCGCGGAGAGCCAGCCCGCGAGGCTGTAGCGCCCCGTCAGCTGGGACACCATGGCCACGATGCCGACGCCCATCATGGACAGCGGCATGCGCCCGAAGAAGCCTGCGGCGGAGAACGCCAGGGTGCCGGGGGCCGCGAATATGGCGCGGTAGGGACTGGGCAAGGCGGCGCTCCGTAAGGAATGTGAATGGCTCGCACAGCTTACTGGTGAGGCAACCCTTACTCCAACGCGGTTTTCCCGCCGTCCGAGGCTGGTGGGAGGATCGCAACATGGCAGAACAGCACGATCCCGCCCCGCGCGACCCCGCTCCCTACGACGCCCTGCTGCTGCTCTCCTTCGGCGGCCCCGAGGGACCGGACGACGTGGTCCCGTTCCTGGAGAACGTGACGCGTGGCCGCGGCATCCCCAAGGAGCGCCTGAAGGAAGTCGGCCGGCACTACTTCCTCTTCGGCGGGGTCAGTCCGATCAACGACCAGAACCGGGCGCTGCTGGACGCGCTCCGCAAGGACTTCGCGGGCGCCGGCCTCGAGCTGCCGGTCTACTGGGGCAACCGGAACTGGGCGCCGTATCTGACCGACACCCTCCGCGAGATGGTCCTCGACGGGCGACGCCGGGTGGCCGTGCTCGCCACCAGCGCGTACGCCTCGTACTCGGGCTGCCGGCAGTACCGGGAGAACCTCGCGGACGCGCTCGCCGCCCTGGAGGCGGAGGGGCTGCCGCTGCCGCGCGTCGACAAGCTGAGGCACTACTTCAACCACCCCGGGTTCATCGTCCCGATGGTCGAGGGGGTGCTCTCCTCGCTGGCGGACCTGCCCGAGGACGTGCGCGCCGGCGCGCACCTGGCCTTCACCACCCACTCCATCCCGGAGGCGGCGGCGGACAGTTCGGGCCCGGTCGCCGAGCACGGCGACGGCGGGGCGTACGTGAAGCAGCACCTCGACGTGGCGCGGCTGATCGTCGACGCGGTCCGGGAGGAGACCGGCATCGCCCACCCGTGGCGGCTCGTCTACCAGTCGCGCAGCGGCGCGCCGCACATCCCCTGGCTGGAGCCGGACATCTGCGACCACCTGGAGGAGCTGCACGGCGACGGGGCCCCGGCGGCCGTGATGGTGCCGATCGGCTTCGTCTCGGACCACATGGAGGTGCTGTACGACCTGGACACGGAGGCCACCGCCAAGGCTGCGGAACTGGGGCTTCCGGTGCGCCGGTCGGCGACGGTCGGGGCGGACCCGCGTTTCGCCGCCGCGGTCCGCGACCTGCTCCTGGAGCGCGCCGCGACCGAGCGGGGGAAGGTGGTGGAGCGCTGCGCGCTCGGGTCCCTCGGGCCGTCCCACGACCTGTGCCCGATCGGCTGCTGCCCGGCCCGGTCAGAGCGCCCGGCGGCGGCCGGCGCGGACAGCCCGTACGCCTGAGCGGTACGGGGACGTACGGACGGAGCGGCACGCGGACGTACGGACGGAGCGGGGAGCGGACGCGGTCCGCACGCCCCGGTACACGACACAGCCACGCACCTGGGAGCCCTTCCGTGACCGACCCTCTGCCCGACGAACTGCTGTCCCTCGCGCTGGAGGCCGCGCGCAGGGCGGGTGAGCTGCTGCGGGACGGCAGGCCCGACGACCTCGCCGTGGCCGCGACGAAGTCCAGCCCGATCGACGTCGTGACCGAGATGGACCTCGCCGCGGAGAAGCTGATCACCGACTTCCTCGCCGCCGCCCGGCCGGAGGACGGCTTCCTCGGGGAGGAAGGGGCCTCGACGGAGGGCACGAGCGGTGTCCGCTGGGTAGTGGACCCGCTCGACGGCACGGTGAACTACCTCTACGGCCTGCCGACGTGGGCCGTGTCCATCGCGGCCGAGCGGGACGGGGAGACCGTCGTCGGCGTCGTCGAGGTGCCGATGCGCGGTGAGACGTACCGGGCCGTGCGCGGCGGCGGCGCCTTCTGCGGCGACCGCCCGATCCGGTGCCGGAAGGCACCGCCGCTGGACCAGGCACTGGTCTCGACGGGCTTCAACTACGTCCAGTCAGTGCGCCGCCACCAGGCGGAAGTGGCCCGGCAGCTGATCCCGCAGCTCCGTGACATCCGGCGCGGCGGTTCCGCGGCCGTGGACCTCTGCGACGTCGCCGCAGGCCGCCTGGACGGCTACTACGAGCGGGGTCTCCATCCCTGGGACCTCGCGGCGGGCGACCTCATCGCCCGCGAGGCGGGGGCTCTCACGGGGTCCCGCCCCGGTGAGCCGCCGTCCCGGGATCTCGCCGTCGCGGCGTCGCCCGGCGTCTTCACCCCGCTCCAGCGCCTCCTCGACGACCTCGGCGCCTGGCACGACTGAGCACGCCCGCCGGCCACCACCGGCCCCGGTCCGCGCATGCGTGGGGGCCCGGCGCCGTCCCACGGCACCGGGCCCCCACGGGCCGGTCAGGCGCTGACGGCGCCGAACTTCACGCCGTGCTCCGCCGCGAGCCGGTGCAGGTCGTCCAGCTCGGCCTGCTCGACCTCCGCCAGGAAGTCGTCGCCGTCCTCGCGGGCCTGCGTGAGGTCGGTCTCCGTGGCCTTGATGCGCTGCAGAAGACCTGCGGTGAATGCGTCCATGGTCGCGCCCCCTCGTCGTGGGTCGGTGGCGGGTGGTGGTGGATCACGCGCACCCTCTGGGGGACAGAGAGACGGGGTGTGGCATGCCACATACATGGCGTGATCGCGGGGTGTGCAGTCGTCCTCCCCAAGGCCACCCTCAGGGAAACCTCAACTCCACCGGGATTCGCGTGAATTCCCGGGGCGCTCCCGGTGCCGCGGCGGTGGCCCTTCACCGTCTTACGGCCGGTTTACGCGCGTAAGGGGCAGGATGGAGACACAACGAACCACCATTCGACCACCGACCTGCCCAGGTCACGCCCGACGTGCCCAGGTCACCATCGACCTGCCCGCGTCACGGACCGGGCAGTCAACAGAGGAAGGACCAGCCTCGTGCGCGTACTCGTCGTCGAGGACGAGCAGCTGCTCGCCGATGCGGTGGCCACCGGACTGCGCCGGGAGGCCATGGCGGTCGACGTCGTGTACGACGGCGCCGCCGCACTGGAACGCATCGGGGTCAACGACTACGACGTCGTCGTCCTCGACCGCGACCTCCCCTTCGTCCACGGCGACGACGTCTGCCGCAAGATCGTCGAACTCGGCATGCCCACCCGCGTCCTGATGCTGACCGCCTCCGGCGACGTCAGCGACCGCGTGGAGGGGCTGGAGCTCGGGGCGGACGACTACCTGCCCAAGCCGTTCGCGTTCACCGAGCTCACCGCGCGGGTGCGCGCCCTGGGCCGGCGCACCACGGTGCCGCTGCCTCCCGTCCTGGAGCGTGCCGGCATCAAGCTCGACCCCAACCGCCGCGAGGTGTTCCGCGAGGGCCGGGAGGTCCAGCTCGCCCCCAAGGAGTTCGCCGTGCTGGAGGTCCTCATGCGCAGCGAGGGCGCGGTCGTCTCCGCCGAACAGCTGCTCGAGAAGGCCTGGGACGAGAACACGGACCCGTTCACCAACGTCGTCCGGGTCACCGTCATGACCCTGCGCCGCAAGCTCGGCGAGCCCCCGGTGATCGTCACCGTCCCCGGCTCCGGCTACCGGATCTGACCGTGGCGACGGCACCCGCGCCCCCCACGGCGCCCCCCAAGCCCACCTGGGACCCGAGAGAGCCCGTCGGACCGCTGCTGCGCCCCACCATCCGGATAAGGCTCACCCTGCTGTACGGCGGGATGTTCCTGATCGCGGGCATCCTGCTGTTGTCGATCATCTATCTCCTGACGGCGCAGGCGCTGCACGACGGCATCCGGCAGTCCGTCGAGGTCGGCGCCGCACCGGGCGCGAACGTCACGATCACCAGCCCCACGTGCCCCCGCATCAACGACCTGGTCGACAACCAGCAGCGGAACGAGGCGCTGAAACTGTGCATCGCCGAGCAGCGCCAGCACGCCCTCGACGAGCTCCTGACCCGCTCGCTCTTCGCGCTCCTCGGCCTCAGCGTGATCGCGTTCGCCTTCGGGTACGCCATGGCCGGCCGTGTCCTCTCCCCGCTCGGCAAGATCACCCGCACCGCCCGCCGCGTCGTGGGCACGGACCTCTCGCGGCGGATCGAGCTGGACGGCCCGGACGACGAGCTGAAGGAGCTCGCGGACACGTTCGACGAGATGCTGGAGCGGCTGGAGAGGGCCTTCAGCGCGCAGCAGCGGTTCGTCGCCAACGCCTCGCACGAACTGCGCACGCCCCTGGCGATCAACCGGACCCTGCTGGAGGTGCACCTCTCCGATCCCGGCGCCCCCCCGGAGCTCCAGCAGCTCGGGAAGACCCTGCTCGCGACCAACGAACGCAGCGAGCAACTCGTGGAGGGCCTGCTGCTGCTCGCCCGCAGCGAGAACCAGATCGTCGAGCGCAAGCCCGTCGACCTGGCCGAAGTCGCCGGCCGCGCCGTCGACCAGACGAGGGCGGAGGCCGAGGCCAAGGGCATCGGGATCCGCGGGGAGCGCGCGCCCGCGGTCGTCCAGGGCAACGGCGTCCTGCTGGAGCGGATCGCCCTGAACCTGGTGCAGAACGCGGTCCGGTACAACATCGTGGACGGCGGCTGGGTGGAGGTCACCACCGAGGTCCAGCACGGCCAGGCGGTGCTGGTGGTGACGAACACCGGCCCGGTGGTGCCCGCGTACGAGATCGACAACCTCTTCGAGCCATTCCGGCGGCTCCGTCAGGAGCGCACCGGCAGTGACAAGGGTGTCGGACTTGGCCTGTCGATCGCGCGGTCCGTCGCGATGGCCCACGGGGGCCGTATCATCGCGGAGCCGCGCGAGGGCGGAGGCCTCGTCATGCGCGTCACCCTGCCGCTCTGAGACATGCTCCCGGACTGCGGGTGACGCCGAAGAGCCGCCGAGGGAAACGCCTCTGTTCGCTTTACGCGGAATTTTCGGGACTCACACCCGGAGGTTCGCTGTGTGATCGATCACAGAGGCGAATTTCCGGCCATGTACTCTCCGTCGTCAAAGATCCTGTGGAACGCCGGGAACGTCCGGGTTTCCGGGGGCCGGAATGACGGGAAGTACACGGGGTGGCGCCCGTGAAGTGCGACATTAGGACCGTGTACGGTCCTGATCGCCATCCAAGCTGATCACTCATGAGGGGTCGGGTTGGGTGTCGATTGAGTAACAGACCTTGATGTGAGGCAAAATCTCCGCCTCAGGTCGGGCACAAGTCCGGCCTCTCACGCGTTACGTGCGCTGGAGACACCGCAAACACCCAGAGGGGGAGAGCGACATGGCTACGGATTACGACACCCCACGCAAGACCGACGACGACATCGATTCCGACAGCCTCGAAGAGCTGAAGGCGCGCCGGAACGACAAGACGACCTCCACGGTCGACGTCGACGAGTTCGAGGCCGCAGAGGGCCTGGAGCTGCCCGGAGCGGACCTCTCGAACGAGGAGCTGGCCGTCCGGGTGCTGCCCAAGCAGGCGGACGAGTTCACCTGCATGAGCTGCTTCCTGGTCCACCACCGCAGCCAGCTGGCCCGTGAGAAGAACGGCCAGCCGATCTGCCGCGACTGCGACTGAGGTCCGGTAGGCCGTGGCAGGAGACGGACCGGCGGACCGTCCGGCGAGGCGGCGCTTCCGCCGGAAGGGCTCCCCGGACGCACATCCGGGCGGTACCGGCCCGTGGGACGGCGAGAAGCCGTCGGACGGGCCGGACGATGCTGCCCGCCTGCCCTCTCCCGGTGCACGTGACGACGAGCGAGGCCGGCCGGCCTCGCTCGAGGCCGCACCTCGGCCGGAGTCCCCGACCAGGGCCCGGCGCCTGGACGCCGTCAGGCAGGGAGTGCGCAGGAGCGGGGCGGCCGCCAGGACCGGCGTGCGCAAGAGCGGCGAGGCCGCGAAGGTCGCGCTGGGCTTCGTCGCCGACCGGCTCATCGAGTACTCGCCGCGGATCCCCGTCCGCGATCTCACCACCCTGCGGGCGCAGTTCCCGGGCCTCGGCCCGGAACAGATCGCGGACAAACTGATCGCGGGAGCGGCGAACGGCACGTCCACCGTGGGCGCCGGGATCGGCGCCGCGGCCATGATGCCGGTGCCGCCCGCACTGCCGGCCGAGCTGGCGACGGAGATCATCGGCGTCGCGGCGATCGAGCTGAAGCTCATCGCCGAGCTGCACGAGGTCTACGGCCAGCGCCCGCCCGGCAACCTCAAGGAGCGCTCCACCGCGTACCTGGCCAGCTGGTCGGAGGAGCGCGGCATCGACGTGTCCAAACCGTCGACGATCAACGCCGCCCTGGGCGGCCAGATGAAGCGCGAGCTGCGGCAGCAGATCATGAAGCGCACGGTCCGCAATCTGCCGAACCTGATGCCGTTCATGATCGGTGCCGCCGTCGGTGCCGTGATGAACCGGCGCGACACCCGGAAGCTCGCCGAGCGCATCCGCAAGGACCTGCGCGCCCGGCAGGTCCCCTGGGACGCACTGCCCCCGCAGCCCCGGCTGGAACAGCCCGGAGAGCTGCCGGACACCATCCCCGCCGAACTGCGCCGGGAACTCGACCGCTGACTCCGCATCCGGGGTCCGGCCGCGGACAGCCGCGCTACGGACACCCGCGTACGCGCCGTCCTGCACACCCGGCCCCGGACACCCGCGTACGGGCATGTGGGGCCCGCTGAGGCCCGCGGACGACGACCCGCACCAACTGCGGCCCGGCCGTCCGGTCAGGGCGCTGCCGTCCCCGTCCGGGGCGCCGTCCAAACTCCGTACCCCCGACAGGGCCGGCGGCCGTCGCGCCTCAGCGATCCCTGACGGCGTCGAGGGCGGCGATCAGGCCCTGCGGGTCCCGGGTCGACAGGTACAGGTACGGCGTCGGGTCCGCCGGGTCCGTGACCGGCACCCGCACCGCCGTCGGCACGTAGCTGCGCAGCAGCATGAAGGCGCGCGGGTCCGCCTTGTGGGAACGCCAGGCCCGTGCCTCCTCGGGCTCCAGCACCTCGGGCTCGCCGAGCGCCGGCAGGGGGATCCGGGCGTCGCCCGCCACCAGGGAGTCCGCCACCACCCGGATCCGGGCGGAGCCGTACGAGCTCACGGCGGCCGCGGCCAGCGCGCCCGCCGCGATCAGCCCGCCCAGCATCGGCACCGGACCCAGCGGCAGGAGGACCAGCCCGCCGGAGACCGCCACCAGCACGGTGATCAGCCACCAGGAGCGGGGGGCGGTGAGACGCTCGTCGTAACGGGGTGCCGCGGGGGTGCCGGACGGGGTGGCGGAGGGCTGCATGAACCCAAGCTTGGCACGGTGCGACCGGCGGGTTGCCTCGCGGGTAAGGTCTGCGCCTGTGAGCACTGCACTGACCCCTCCCGCCGACGCCGCGGCGCCGGTACGGCACCCCGACGCGCCCGCCCCCGGCGAGCTCCTCGGCGCGCACTACGAGTACTGCTTCGGCTGCGGCGGCGGGCAGCCCCACGGGCTGCACCTGGAGGCCCGGGCCGGCGAGGGCGTCAGTCTCACCGCCGAGTTCACCGTGACCGCCGCCCATCAGGGCGCTCCCGGCCTCGCCCACGGCGGCGTCCTCGCCACCGCGCTCGACGAGACGCTCGGCTCGCTCAACTGGCTGCTGCGGGTGATCGCGGTGACGGGACGGCTGGAGACCGACTTCGTCCGGCCCGTTCCCGTGGACACGGTGCTGTTCCTGGAGGCCGAGGTGACCGCGGTCGCCGGCCGCAAGATCTACTCCCGGGCCACCGGCCGGATCGGCGGCCCGGAGGGACCCGTCGCCGTCCGCGCCGAGGCCCTCTTCGTCGAAGTCAAGGTCGACCACTTCATCGACAACGGCCGCCCGGAGGAGATCCAGGCGGCCATGGCCGACCCCGACCAGGTCAGGCGCGCCCGCGCCTTCGAGGTGAACCCCTGATGCGCAATCCCGTCGACGTACTCATCCGGCGCGTGGACCCGGAGGTGCCGATCCCGCAATACGGACATCCGGGCGACGCGGGTGTCGATCTGGTGACCACCCGGGCCGCCGAGCTGGCGCCCGGGGAGCGCACCGTCCTGCCGACCGGAGTGTCCATCGCGCTCCCGGACGGGTACGCGGCATTCGTGCACCCGCGTTCGGGCCTGGCGGCCCGCTGCGGACTGGCGCTCGTGAATGCCCCGGGGACGGTGGATGCCGGGTACCGTGGGGAGATCAAGGTGATCGTGGTCAATCTGGACCCGCGCGAGAGCGTGCGGTTCGAGCGGTTCGACCGGATTGCTCAACTGGTCGTCCAGCAGGTCGAGAAGGTGCGCTTCCACGAGGTGGCGGAGCTTCCCGGCTCGGCGCGGGCCGAGGGGGGCTTCGGGTCCACCGGCGGTCATGCCGCCGTGGACGGATCGGGCGGCTCACAGGGTGGGAATCGATACGCTTCGGTCGTATCCGACCGGGAAGGACAGTGACGTGTTCGGACGTCGCAAGAAGAGCAGTCCCGCTGGGGAAACAGCGGACGTGGCGGGCGAGGCCGAGCAGGTCGTCGACGAGCTCGACACGGACGACGCGGCGGAGCAGGACGAGCCCCGTCGGGTGAACCTTCCGCCGGCGCCGAGGCCGGACGGCCCCTGGGACGTCTCCGAGGTCTCCCGGCCCGAGGAGGGCCGCGTGGACCTGGGAGGCCTGTACGTGCCCGGGGTCGAGGGCATGGAGCTGCGCGTGGAGGTCGCGGGCGACGCGATCGTGGCGGCCACGATCGTGCTGCGGGACAGCGCGATCCAGCTGCAGGGGTTCGCCGCGCCCAAGAAGGAGGGCATCTGGGGCGAGGTCCGGGAGGAGATCGCCTCCGGCATCACCCGGCAGGGCGGCATCATCGACGAGGTCGAGGGCCCTCTGGGCTGGGAGCTGCGGGCCCAGGTCCCTGTCCAGCTGCCCGACGGCACGGGCGGCGTGCAGCTGGTGCGCTTCGTCGGTGTGGACGGACCGCGCTGGTTCCTGCGCGGAGTGATCTCCGGCCAGGGCGCAGTGCAGCCGCAGGCCGCGGGCCTGCTGGAGCAGATCTTCCGGGACACGGTCGTGGTCCGCGGCGAGGGGCCCATGGCGCCCCGCGACCCGATCGTCCTGAAGCTGCCGAACGACGCGCAGATGGTGCCCGAGGGCGTCCAGCAGGAGGAGCAGGAGACGTCCCGCTTCTCCGGCGGCATGGGACAGCTGCAGCGCGGCCCGGAGATCACCGAGGTGCGCTGACGCGGACACACCCACGGCGAGCGGCCGTGGAACCGTGCGGTGGGCCGCACCCCGGGGCGGGGTGCGGCCCACCTGCCGTTCGAGCTCCTTGCCCCCAGGGCCGTTCCCGCCGATACTGATCCGTCGTTCCGGGGCCGGGGGAGCCGGGGCAGGGACCGGCGGGGCCGGTGAGGCAACGGGGAGGGAACCGCATGGCCGACAGGCTTATGGTGCGCGTCGAGGATCTGCACCGCTCGTACGGCACCGGGGCCGCCGCCGTGCACGCCCTGCGCGGGGTGTCGTTCGAGGTCCCGCGCGGTGAGCTGGTCGCGCTGAGGGGCCGGTCCGGCTCGGGCAAGACCACACTGCTCAATCTGGTCGGCGGGCTCGACAGCCCGGACCGGGGAACGATCACCGTCGACGGCACCGACCTCTCGGGACTCGGCGAGGACGGCCTGCTGGCGCTGCGGCGCGACCGTATCGGCTTCGTCTTCCAGTCCTTCGGGCTGATCCCCATCCTCACCGCCGCCGAGAACGTCGGGGTGCCGATGCGGCTGCGCGGCACCGAGCCGCGCGAGCGGGAGGAACGCGTCGAGCTGCTGCTCTCGCTGGTGGGCCTCGCCGACCAGGCCGCGCAGCGCCCGGGGGAGCTGTCCGGTGGCCAGCAGCAGCGGGTCGCCGTCGCCCGCGCCCTCGCCAACCGTCCGGCCCTGCTGATCGCCGACGAGCCCACCGGGCAGCTGGACGCCGAGACCGGCCTCGCCGTCATGGAGCTGCTGCGCGCGGTCGTGCGAAGTGAGGGCGTCACGGCCCTTGTCGCCACGCACGACGCCCAGCTGCTGGGCCTCGCCGACCGGGTGCTGGCCCTGAGCGACGGCCGGATCGCCGAGGATCGAGCCGCCGCGCGCTCCTGACCGGGGAGCCGCCACCGAGCGCCGGGGCGCTCCTGACCAGGGACCACGGCGCATCAGAATCGCGTCAATACGTCCTCTGACAGAGCAACCGGTCCGATCTGTCCGACTTCCTGGATGTAGCTTCGACAGGGCGTCCACGGCGGGCGCAGCAGCCGGTGCCCGGCTGCCCGTGAAGGACAATGAGGCCATGGCGCGGGGCAAGCTACGGATCTATCTCGGGGCCGCACCGGGCGTGGGCAAGACCTACGCGATGCTCTCCGAGGCCCACCGGCGCGTCGAGCGGGGCACGGACTGTGTGGTCGCCTTCGTCGAGCACCACGACCGGCCGCGGACCGAGGTCATGCTGCACGGCCTGGAGCAGATTCCCCGCCGCGAGCTCGAGTACCGGGGAACCGTCTTCACCGAGATGGACGTCGACGCCGTCCTGGCCCGCAGACCCGCCGTCGCGCTCGTGGACGAACTGGCGCACACCAACGTGCCCGGCTCGCGCAACAGCAAGCGCTGGCAGGACGTCGAGGACCTCCTCGCCGCCGGCATCGACGTCATATCGACGGTCAACATCCAGCACCTGGAGTCACTCGGCGACGTCGTCGAGTCGATAACCGGCGTGCGCCAGCGGGAGACCGTCCCCGACGAGGTCGTCCGCCGCGCGGACCAGATCGAACTGGTCGACATGTCGCCGCAGGCCCTGCGCCGCCGCATGGCGCACGGCAACGTCTACAAGCCCGACAAGGTCGACGCGGCACTCTCCAACTACTTCCGCCCCGGCAACCTCACCGCCCTGCGCGAGCTCGCCCTGCTGTGGGTCGCCGACCGCGTCGACGAGTACCTCCAGCAGTACCGCGGCGAGCACAACATCCGCTCCACCTGGCAGGCCCGTGAACGCATCGTCGTGGGTCTCACCGGCGGCCCCGAGGGGCGCACGCTGATCCGGCGCGCCGCTCGTCTCGCCGAGAAGGGCGCGGGCGGGGAGGTGCTGGCCGTCTACATCGCCCGCAGCGACGGGCTGACCTCCGCCTCGCCCAAGGAACTGGCACTCCAGCGCACGCTCGTCGAGGACGTCGGCGGCACCTTCCACCACGTCGTCGGCGACGACATCCCCTCGGCGCTGCTGGAGTTCGCACGCGGGGTCAACGCCACCCAGATCGTGCTCGGCTCCTCGCGCCGCAAGACGTGGCAGTACATCCTCGGCCCCGGAGTGGGCGCCACCGTGGCCCGGGAGTCGGGCGCCGACCTGGACGTCCACATCGTCACCCACGAGGAGGCCGCCAAGGGCCGCGGACTGCCGGTGGCACGCGGGGCGCGGCTCGGCCGCTCGCGGATCATCGCGGGCTGGCTGGTCGGCGTCGCCGGCCCGGTGCTGCTGGCCCTGCTGCTCACCCACATCGACGCGGACCTCGGCCTGGCCAACGACATGCTGCTGTTCCTGTCGCTGACCGTGACCGCGGCGCTGCTGGGCGGCCTGCTGCCGGCCCTGGCCTCCGCGGCCTTCGGCTCCCTGCTGCTGAACTACTTCTTCGCGCCGCCCCTGCACAGGTTCACCGTCTCCGACCCGAAGAACATCGTCGCCATCGTGGTCTTCTTCGGGGTCGCCGTCGCCGTCGCCTCGGTCGTCGACCTCGCCGCCCGCCGAACGCAGCAGGCGGCCAGGCTGCGGGCCGAGTCCGAGATCCTGTCGTTCCTCGCGGGCAGCGTGCTGCGCGGAGAGACCGCCCTCGACGCCCTGCTGGAACGGGTCCGCGAGACCTTCGGCATGGAGTCCGTCGCCCTGCTGGAACGCCTCAGCGACGTCGACCCCTGGACCTGCGCGGGCAGTGTCGGCCCCCTGCCCGCCGACCGCCCCGAGGACGCCGACGTGGACATGCCCGTGGGCGAGAACATGGCCCTGGCCCTGTCCGGCCGAGTGCTGCCCGCCGAGGACCGGCGCGTGCTCGGCGCCTTCGCCGCCCAGGCCGCCGTCGTCCTCGACCGGCAGCGCCTCGTCGACCGGGCCGAGGAGGGGCGCAAGCTCGCCGAGGGCAACCGCATCCGCACCGCGCTCCTCGCCGCCGTCAGCCACGATCTGCGCACTCCGCTCGCCGGCATCAAGGCGGCGGTCTCCTCACTGCGCTCCGACGACGTCGAGTGGTCCGAGGAGGACCGGGCCGAACTCCTCGAAGGCATCGAGGCGGGCGCCGACCGGCTGGACCAACTCGTCGGCAACCTGCTCGACATGTCGCGGCTCCAGACCGGCACCGTCACGGCGCTCATCCGGGACATCGACCTCGACGAGGTCGTCCCCATGGCCCTCGTCGGCGTCCCGGATGGCAGCGTCGAACTGGACATCCCCGAGACCCTGCCGATGGTGCGCACGGACAAGGGCCTGCTGGAGCGTGCCGTCGCCAACATCGTCGAGAACGCGGTCAAGTACAGCCCCGACGCGACCTCCGTCGTGGTCTCCGCGAGCGCCCACGGCGGCCGGGTCGAGGTACGCGTCGTGGACCGCGGCCGCGGTGTCCCGGACGACGCCAAGGAACGCATCTTCGAACCCTTCCAGCGCTACGGCGACGCCCCGCGCGGCGCGGGAGTCGGGCTCGGCCTCGCCGTGGCCCGCGGCTTCGTCGAGGCGATGGGCGGGACACTGACCGCGGAGGACACCCCCGGCGGCGGCCTGACGATGGTCCTCACCCTGCAGGCGGCGCCCGGCGCAGCCGCGATGGGCTCCGAGGTCCCGGCCCGGGCCACCGGCTGACCCCGCACACCAACCCCGACGAGCGGACGAGAGACGGAAGGAAGGCACTCATGACCCGAGTGCTCGTGGTCGACGACGAGCCCCAGATCGTACGCGCCCTCGTGATCAACCTGAAGGCACGCAAGTACGAGGTCGACGCCGCCCCCGACGGCGCGACGGCACTGCAGCTCGCCGCGGCGCGCCACCCGGACGTCGTCGTCCTCGACCTCGGACTGCCCGACATGGACGGGGTCGAGGTGATCAAGGGCCTGCGCGGCTGGACGCGTGTGCCGATCCTGGTCCTCTCCGCCCGGCACACCTCCGACGAGAAGGTCGAGGCCCTCGACGCCGGCGCCGACGACTACGTCACCAAGCCGTTCGGCATGGACGAGCTGCTGGCCCGTCTGCGGGCCGCGGTGCGCCGTGCCGAGCCTGCGGGCGGGGACGAGGACGAGATCGTGCTCGTCGAGACCGAGGGCTTCACCGTCGACCTCGCCGCCAAGAAGGTCAACCGGGACGGCAAGGACGTCCGGCTCACCCCGACCGAGTGGCACCTCCTGGAGGTCCTCGTCCGCAACACCGGCCGGCTGGTCAGCCAGAAGCAGCTGCTCCAGGAGGTGTGGGGGCCCTCGTACGGCACGGAGACCAACTATCTGCGGGTCTACATGGCGCAGCTGCGCCGCAAGCTGGAGGCCGATCCGTCGCATCCCAGGCACTTCGTCACCGAGCCGGGCATGGGATACCGCTTCGAACGCTGACGTCGCCTTGCGGTGCGCGCGCCGCTGCCCCGACCGGCCGGGCCGTGCCCGGCTGCGGCGGCCGGGGCCACCGGTCCGGCTGATCCGTACCGCTCGGCTCTTGACGGTGCCCGTACATCGCCCCGGTACGCTTTCACCATGAGTGCTGTACCTCGATCCGGGAACGCCGAGAAGCCGGCAGGCCGCTTCCGGCGGATGCTCGACCGTCTGTCCAGCTCCCAGCAGGAACTCGAGTCCGCGGAGCTCAAGGAGGACGCGCAGGCGTCGGGTTGCACGCCCATCTGCGACTGCGGCGACCGGCAGATCGTGAAGGTGACTGGTACCTTGCGCACGGTCACCCTGCGTCCGCGGGCCGGTGTCCCGGCCCTGGAGGCGGAGCTCTTCGACGGTTCCGCGGCCCTGGACGTGGTGTGGCTGGGCCGGCGCTCCATCGTGGGCGTCGAACCGGGCCGCAAGATGATCGCCTCCGGCCGGATCTCCATGAGCCACGGCCGGCGGGTGCTGTTCAATCCCAAATACGAGCTCCGACCGCTCGGACAGGAGTAGCCGGTGACGTCCCTCGACAAGCCGAACACGCAGGAACAGGACGACGACGGTCACGGCCGGCACGCCAGGGCCGTCACCGAAGCGGCCCTGTTCGAGGCCTTCGGCGGTATCCGGGGCACGGTCGAGACGGTCCTGCCCGGACTGCTCTTCGTCACGATCTACACGATCAACAAGGACCTGCACGTCTCGGCCATCGCGGCCCTCGGGCTGTCCCTGGTCCTCGTCGCCGTCCGGCTCGTCCGCCGGGACACCGTGAAGCACGCCTTCAGCGGCGTCTTCGGCGTCGCCTTCGGCGTCGTCTTCGCCATGATGACCGGCAACGCGAAGGACTTCTATCTGCCGGGCATGCTGTACACGCTCGGCCTCGCCCTCGCGTACATCATCACCACCCTGGCGGGCGTCCCGCTGATCGGTCTCATCCTCGGACCGGTCTTCAAGGAGAACCTCTCCTGGCGCACCCGCAACCCCGGCCGCAAGAAGGCCTACGCCAAGGCCAGCTGGGCGTGGGGCCTGATCCTGCTCGCCAAGTGCGCGATCCTCTTCCCGCTCTACTGGTGGGCCGACACGACACAGCTCGGCTGGGTCCTGGTCACGCTCAAGATCCCGCCGTTCCTGCTGGCGGTCTATCTGACCTGGGTCTTCCTGGCCAAGGCTCCGCCGCCCATCGACGTCTTCGCGGAGATGGAGGAGCAGGAGCGCGCCGAGGAGGCCCGCAAGGCGGCCGCGGCCCGCGACGGCGAGGCGTAACCGCCCGGCGCGCACGGGACGCACGCCCCCGAGGTCCGGAGGCGGCGCCCGCAGCCGGAAACGCCGATCGCGGGACGGACCGGAGATCCGGTCCGTCCCGCGATCGGCGTTCGCGGCTCCTGCGGTGTCAGCTCGCGGCCGTCGGGTCCTCGCGGCGGACCGACAACAAGTCCTCCAGCTGCTCCTCACGCGCCTGGGCGGCCACGAAGAGGAGTTCGTCACCCGGCTCCAGGGTCTCCTCGTTGTGCGGGGTGAGCACCCGGGGACCCCGGATGATCGTCACCAGCGAGGTGTCCTCGGGCCAGGCCACGTCGCCGACCTGCGTGCCGGCCAGCGCCGACTCCGGCGGCAGGGTCAGCTCGACGAGGTTGGCGTCGCCGTGGCTGAAGCGCAGCAGCCGCACCAGGTCGCCGACGCTCACGGCCTCCTCGACCAGCGCCGACATCAGACGCGGCGTGGACACCGCGACATCGACGCCCCACGACTCGTTGAACAGCCACTCGTTCTTGGGGTTGTTCACCCGTGCCACCACGCGCGGCACGCCGTACTCGGTCTTCGCGAGCAGGGAGACGACCAGGTTCACCTTGTCGTCGCCCGTCGCCGCGATCACCACGTTGCAGCGCTGCAGCGCCGCCTCGTCCAGCGACGTGATCTCGCAGGCGTCGGCCAGCAGCCACTCCGCCTGCGGCACCCGCTCCACGGAGATGGCGGTGGGCGCCTTGTCGATCAGGAGCACCTCGTGCCCGTTCTCCAGCAGCTCACCCGCGATGGAACGACCCACCGCGCCGGCCCCGGCAATCGCGACCCGCATCAGTGACCGCCCTCCTCGGGACCTTGGGCGAACGCCGCCTCGACCTTCTCGATCTCGTCCGTGCGCATCATCACGTGCACCAGATCGCCTTCCTGCAGCACGGTCTGGGAGCTCGGCAGGACCGCCTCGCCCAGGCGTGTGAGGAACGCGACCCGCACGCCCGTCTCCTCCTGCAGCCGGCTGACCTTGTGGCCGATCCAGGACGCGGAGGTGTGTACCTCGGCGAGCTGCACGGCGCCGCTCGGGTCCCGCCACAGCTCCTCCGCTCCGGAGGGCAGCAGCCGTCGGAGCATCTGGTCCGCGGTCCAGCGGACCGTCGCCACCGTGGGGATGCCCAGCCGCTGGTACACCTCGGCACGCCTCGGGTCGTAGATACGGGCCGCGACGTTCTCGATCCCGAACATCTCGCGAGCGACGCGCGCGGCGATGATGTTGGAATTGTCACCGCTGCTGACCGCCGCGAAGGCGCCGGCCTCCTCGATGCCCGCCTCGCGGAGCGTGTCCTGGTCGAAGCCGACACCGGTGACGCGGCGCCCGCCGAAACCGGATCCCAGACGACGGAAGGCGGTGGGGTCCTGGTCGACGACGGCGACCGTGTGCCCCTGTTGCTCCAGGGTCTGTGCGAGCGCGGCTCCCACGCGCCCACAGCCCATGATCACGATGTGCACCTATCTACCCCGCAGTCCTGGTCATCCCGATGACCTGCGCAAACACCCTGCTCACTCTTCTCTCTCGGCTCTGCCGGGCAACGATGGGGCATCAGTGTGCGGTTGTCGCCCCAGACGAGCTTATGACGCGGCTCCCGCGTTGCCCTCATCCGCGGTCCCGATACCGCCGGTAGACCCGATGACGTAGCACTCCGTGCCAGGTGCGTGGCCGCAGCGTGGCCGCCCGCGGGCGATTTCGTGGCGGAGGGCCCCACGGGTGGGCGTCGTCAAGAGGAACCCCTTACGATCCTCTCCGTGTCCAAACTGACCGACCTGCCCAAACGGATCCTGATCGGCCGGGCGCTGCGGAGCGACAGGCTGGGCGAGACGCTGCTGCCGAAGCGCATCGCACTCCCCGTCTTCGCCTCCGACCCGCTGTCCTCGGTGGCGTACGCACCCGGGGAGGTGCTTCTCGTCCTCTCGATCGCGGGTGTGTCGGCCTACCAGTACAGCCCGTGGATCGCGGCAGCCGTCGTGGTCCTGATGTTCACCGTCGTCGCCTCGTACCGGCAGAACGTGCACGCGTACCCGAGCGGCGGCGGCGACTACGAGGTGGCGAACACCAACCTCGGTCCCAGGGCCGGACTCACCGTCGCCAGCGCCCTCCTCGTCGACTACGTCCTCACCGTGGCCGTGTCGATCTCCTCCGGCGTGGAGAACCTCGGCTCGGCGGTGCACTTCGTGATCGAGCACAAGGTGCTCAGCGCCGTCGTCATAATCCTGCTGCTGACGCTGATGAACCTGCGTGGGGTGAAGGAGTCCGGCAAGCTCTTCGCGATCCCCACGTACGTCTTCGTCTTCGCCGTCTTCACCATGATCGCGTGGGGCGCCTTCAAGGGCTTCGTCCTCGACGACGCGATGCGCGCCCCGACCGCCGACCTCGAGATCAAACCGGAGCAGCAGGGCCTGGCCGGCTTCGCCATGGTCTTCCTGCTGCTGCGGGCCTTCTCCTCCGGCTGTGCCGCGCTCACCGGCGTCGAGGCCATCAGCAACGGAGTCCCCGCCTTCCGCAAGCCCAAGAGCCGGAACGCCGCCACGACGCTGCTGCTCATGGGTGTGCTCGCGGTCACCATGTTCTGCGGCATCATCGGCCTGGCCATGGCCAGCGACGTGCGGATGGCCGAGAACCCCGCGCACGACCTCATCCGCAACGGGCAGCCGGTCGGCCCCGGATACGTCCAGGACCCGGTGATCTCGCAGGTGGCGGCCGCCGTCTTCGGTGAGCACTCGTTCTTCTTCGTGCTCCTCGCCGCGGCCACGGCCCTCGTCCTCTTCCTGGCGGCGAACACCGCGTACAACGGCTTCCCGCTGCTCGGCTCGATCCTCGCCCAGGACCGGTACCTGCCGCGCCAACTGCACACCCGCGGCGACCGGCTCGCCTTCTCCAACGGCATCGTGCTGCTCGCCGGCGCGGCCATGCTGCTGGTCTGGATCTACGACGCCGACTCCACGAAACTGATCCAGCTCTACATCGTGGGAGTCTTCGTCTCCTTCACCCTCAGCCAGACCGGCATGGTCCGGCACTGGAACCGCCATCTGCGGACGGAGCGGGACCCGGCCGTACGGCGCCACATGATCCGCTCACGGGCGATCAACGCCTTCGGCGCGTTCTTCACCGGCCTCGTTCTGGTCGTCGTCCTCGTCACCAAGTTCACGCACGGCGCCTGGGTGGCGCTCCTGGGCATGGTGATCTTCTACGGGACGATGTCGGCGATCCGCCGCCACTACGACCGGGTTTCGGACGAGATCGCCGCACCCGACGAGCCCTCCGACGACAGCGTGCGGCCCTCCCGGGTCCACTCCATCGTGCTGGTGTCCAAGGTTCACCGGCCGACCCTGCGGGCTCTCGCCTACGCCAAGCTCATGCGCTCCGACAAGCTGGAGGCGCTCAGCATCGACGTCGACCCGGCGGAGACCAAGGCGCTCAAGGCGGAGTGGGACCGGCGGGGCATCAACATCCCGCTGAAGATCCTCCACTCGCCCTACCGCGAGATCACCCGGCCGATCGTCGAGTACGTGAGAAGCCTGCGTCGCGAGAGCCCGCGCGACGCCGTCAGCGTGATCATCCCCGAGTACGTGGTCGGCCACTGGTGGGAGCACCTGCTGCACAACCAGAGCGCCCTGCGCCTCAAGGGCCGGCTGCTGTTCACCCCGGGCGTCATGGTCACCTCGGTCCCCTACCAGCTCCAGTCCTCCGAACTCGCCAAGAAGCGGGCCAGGAAGCGCCAGGAGTGGAACGCACCCGGCTCGGTGCGCCGCGGACCTGTGAACGAGCAGACCAAGGAGCCCAGCGGCAGGAGCTGACGCGGCGGGAGCGCGCCCGGGGCACGGTCCTCGGCACCCTCCCGCCCACGTAGACTGGGAGGCTGTCGTCCGCGGACGACAGCCTTCTCCGCTGTCTCCGCCTCTCCCTTCACTGGTATTCCCCCCGCCTCTCCCATCCCTGGAGTCACCCCGCCATGCCGAACGCTTCCGATGCCTCGCTCGTCGGGGAGGAGTACGAGGTCGAGGTCGGCCCCGTCGCGCACGGCGGTCACTGCATCGCCCGCACCGACGCCGGGCGGGTCCTCTTCGTCCGGCACGCGCTGCCCGGCGAGAAGGTCGTCGCCCGGGTCACCGAGGGCGAGGAGGGCTCCCGCTATCTGCGCGCCGACGCCGTGCGCGTCCTCGAAGCGTCCAAGGACCGCATCGAGGCGCCGTGCCCGTACGCCGGGCCCGGACGGTGCGGCGGCTGCGACTGGCAGCACGCAAAGCCGGGTGCGCAGCGGCGCTTCAAGGGCGAGGTCGTCGCGGAGCAGCTGAAGCGTCTCGCGGGCCTCACCCCGGAGGAAGCCGGCTGGGACGGCACCGTCATGCCGGCGGAGGGCGACAAGCTTCCCGCGGGCGAGGTCCCGGCCTGGCGGACGCGGGTGCAGTACGCCGTCGACGAGGAGGGCCGCGCCGGGCTGCGCAGGCACCGCTCCCACGAGGTGGAACCGGTCGAGCACTGCATGATCGCCGCGCCCGAAGTCTCCGAACTCGGCATCGAGCAGCGGAACTGGGAGGGGATGGCCTCGATCGAGGCGATCGCCGCGACGGGCTCCCAGGACCGCCAGGTGATCCTCACTCCGCGGCCCGGCGCGCGACTGCCGATCGTGGAACTCGACAAGCCGGTCTCGGTCCTGCGCGTCCACGAACGCGACGGCAGCGTCCACCGCGTCCACGGCCGCCCCTTCGTCCGCGAGCGTGCCGACGACCGCACCTACCGCGTCGGCATGGGCGGCTTCTGGCAGGTCCACCCGAAGGCGGCCCAGACGCTCGTCGGGGCCGTGATGCAGGGCCTGCTGCCGCGCAAGGGCGACACCGCGCTCGATCTCTACTGCGGTGTGGGCCTGTTCGCGGGCGCGATCGCCCAACGCGTCGGGGAGAAGGGCGCGGTGCTCGGGATCGAGTCCGGCAAGCGCGCGGTGGAGGACGCCCGCCACAACCTCCAGGACCTGCCGCGCGTCCGCATCGAACACGGCAAGGTCGAGTCCGTCCTGCCCCGTACCGGCATCACCGAGGCCGACCTCGTCGTCCTCGACCCGCCCCGCGCGGGCGCCGGCCGCTCCACGGTCGAGTACGTCTCGGGCCTCGGCGCCCGCCGCATCGCCTACGTCGCGTGCGACCCGGCGGCCCTGGCGCGGGACCTGGCGTACTTCCGAGAGCACGGCTACCGGCCGCGGACACTGCGGGCGTTCGACCTGTTCCCGATGACGCACCACGTGGAGTGCGTGGCGATTCTGGAGCCTGCCGCGAAGGGTCTCTGACTGCGGTTTTCCTGGGCACTTCAGGTGGGGCCGGAGGTGCTCGATCAGTTTCCCGAAGCGAAGCGGGTCGAGCGAACAGCCTCACCGCTCCAAGTCGCAGACCTGCGGTTCCGTGTCCACCCGGCAGCGAGGGCGCCCTCTCGGACCGGGAGGATATGGGTCGGCGGCTTCTCCCGTGTCCGCATCCATTCGGTGGCCGGTTGCCATGCGCAGGCGCGAAGTTGGCGCCGCCCCCTCCTGTAGTCGACGAGCCCTGGCTTCAGCCTGTCTGGATGCACCGACGGACTCGGCCTCGCCGCCAGCTGCCTCGTCACCCACCTCGACCAGGCCACCCCACCGGTAAGGTCACAGCCAGACGTCTCCCTGCCGTGCCTGGCCACCCCGTCGTACCTGGTACACCACGGACATCCGGCCCAGGCGGTGGTCGTACAAGCGATGCCGCCTCAGACGTTTCCCCGGCCAGCGGCACCCAGAGCCGAAGGGCCCTGCGACCTCGGACCAACGGGCCCTCACCGCCGGTGCCGCACGGCCTGCCACCAGGGACTGTTGCCGTCCGGGTTCAGTCGGCCGCGAGTGACAGGGTTCAAGTGCTCCCCGGGCGTCACGCAGACGCCGGGGAGCACGTCATGTGCCCTGCCTCCGCGGCACTTCGCAACCGACCTTACGGGGTCCCAAGTCTTTTCACGTTGACTCCGAGACGGGCCGTCCACAGCGGCGATGACAGTACTTCGTGACATGGAATCCTCCGGGCAAGGGGGCGTTTCCGTCGGGAAGTGGCCGCCGGCGAGGCGAAGGCCGGGCCCCGCTGCCGGGGCGCCGCACTTGCCGGCGGCGAACAGGTCGGCTTCCCGCGGCGGCCGGCAGCGGGGAGCTCGGGACGGGGCGGAGGGGATGCTTCCGGCCCGGGGTGAGTTCTACCGGGCCGGGGCGATCAGCCCGTAATGGCCGTCGTAGCGGTGGTAGAGCACGCTGCCCCGGCCGGTGGCCGTGTCGTGGAAGAAGACGAACGGCAGCCCGGTGAGGTTCAGCCGCTGAACGGCCTCGGGCACCGTGCTCGTGGGCACGGGAGCCGTGCTCACGCTCAGCAGCCCCTCGGTCTCCCGCTCCTGGCCCACGGGCCCCAGCGATGCCAGGCGGTGGCGGCCTGTGCGGACGTCGCGGTAGACCACGCTGTCATACGCGGAGGCCAGGTCCGTGAAGACCCAGAAGTCGTAGTCCATCGACTCCAGGTCGATCACGGCGTCCTCGGGTGTCTGCCGGGTCGGGCCGAACGACTTGTATCGCTCGACGCGGCGTTCCTCGGCCGGGAGGTGTTGACGGTGCGGACGGTGTTCGTGGCCCGCGCTGTCCCACCACGCCTCCTGGACGGTGCCGGACAGACCGCGCGGCCCGTGTCGCCGTGCCCGGGCCAGCCGCGCGGTCAGACGCTCCTGCAGCAGGTCGACCGCCTCGAACATGGTGCTCGCGGCCACGTGGGCACGTACCGGCCGGCCGTTCACATCGACCACGGCCTGGGCCGCGGCGGGACGAGCCGCCGAACCATTGGCTGCCTGGGTGAGCTTCACCTGGGCGGCCGGCACCGGTTCGCTGACGTGGTCGAGGGTCGCGAGCACCTTCTCCCGTGCGTAGGCGTCCGCACCTCGGGGCACCTGTCCTCGGCTGCGGACCTGGACGTCGACCGCCTGGCTGGTCTTGAGACCGCTCATGGGAACTCCTCCTTGATCGCCCTCAGCCTGTCTGGCGCCGACCGACGTCGGCAGAGCCGACCGGGCCGCCGCCGCAGTGCGACCGGTCCTCCGCATCGCCTGTCCGTCCGGGACGTACGGGCGCCTGAAAAGGCCATTCGGCCCAGGGCTCGTGAGCCAGGGCCCAATCCCAGGGACAAGTACAGAGCAGGCAGGTGGCCGTCGTCTGCGGCACCGGGAGAACCGCTACGACCGCGCGTCCGACGACGTCGAACGCGTGACGGGCGTCGCCGCCCGGTGCCGCCCCCTGCTCTGCCGGGACAGAGCAGGGGCGGGCTGCTGAAGTGGCCCATCCGGCCCTTACTGCGCGGTCTTTGCTGTGTCAGCGTCTGAGGCGGCGGGTGCACTTCCGACCATCGGGTCGGTGGACTTGCGGGAGGTCCCATGCCCCCCGGGCGCTGCTGAGAGGGTTCGCATTCCTGCGACGCGGGGCGTCGCACGCTACGGCTACGCCGGCCCGGCTCCCGCCCGCGACCACACACGACGGAGGAAGCATGCGCAAGGACGAGCGTCCGGACGGCTTACCGCTGACCGACGAGGAGCTCGGAGCGCTGGATGCGCACTGGAGGGCCGCCAACTACCTGTCGGCGGGCCAGATCTACTTGATGGACAACCCTCTGCTGAAGAAGCCGCTGGAACCGGTGCACGTCAAACCGCGGCTGCTCGGCCACTGGGGCACCTCCCCGGGTCTCAACCTCGTGCACACCCACCTCAACCGGATCATCAAGCGGCACGGCATCGACGCACTCTGCGTCTGGGGTCCCGGACACGGCGGGCCGGCCGTTCTCGCCAACTCCTGGCTGGAGGGCAGCTACAGCGAGGTCTACCCGGACGTGAGCCGTGACGAGGACGGCATGGCGCGGCTGTTCCGGCAGTTCTCCTTCCCTGGTGGAGTGCCGAGCCATGTGGCGCCCGAAACCCCCGGCTCGATTCACGAGGGCGGCGAATTGGGCTACTCCCTGTCGCACGCCTACGGCGCCGCCCTGGACAACCCGGACCTGCTGGTGGCGTGCGTCATCGGCGACGGCGAGGCGGAGACGGGACCGCTCGCCGCCTCCTGGCACTCCGACAAGTTTCTCGACCCCGTCCACGACGGAGCGGTCCTGCCCATCGTCCACCTCAACGGATACAAGATCGCGAACCCCACCGTGCTTGCGCGGATGCCGGAGACGGAGCTCGACGAGCTGCTGCGCGGCTACGGCCACGATCCCCTGCACGTAACCGGAGATGACCCGCACCAAGTCCACCAGGCCATGGCCGCCGCGATGGACACCGCCCTCGACCACATCCGGCACATCCAGCAGCAAGCCCGAAACGGCGCCCCCGCCGGACGGCCGCGCTGGCCGGTGATCGTCCTGCGCACGCCCAAGGGCTGGACCGGCCCCGCCGAGGTCGACGGCGTGCCCGTCGAGGGCACCTGGCGCTCCCACCAGGTACCCCTGGCGCAGGTCCGCGACAACGACGACCACCGGGCCCAACTGGAAGCGTGGCTGCACTCGTACCGTCCCGAGGAGCTCTTCGACGAGACCGGCCGGCCGAGCCCCCAGGTGCTGGAATGCGTGCCGGAGGGCGAACGGAGGCTCGGCGCGACACGCCACGCCAACGGCGGCCTGCTCCTGCGGGACCTGCCCCTGCCTCCGCTCGAACGCTTCGCCGTCCCCGTGGACCGGCCCGGCGCGACCCGCCACGAGCCGACCGGGGTACTCGGACTGCTCCTCGAAAGCGTCATGGCATCCACCGGCGAGCGCCGCGACTTCCGCCTCGTCGGCCCCGACGAGACCGCCTCGAACCGCCTCCAGTCCGTGTACGAGGCGAGCGGCAAGGCATGGCAGGACCCGGTCCTGGACACTGATGAGCATCTCGACCGGCACGGCCGGGTGATGGAGATCCTCTCCGAGCACACCTGCCAGGGCTGGCTGGAGGGCTACCTGCTGACGGGCCGACACGGGCTGTTCTCCTGTTACGAAGCCTTTGTCCACATCGTCGACTCCATGGTCAACCAGCACATCAAATGGCTCAAGACCTCACGCGCCCTGCACTGGCGCGCACCCATCGCCTCCCTCAACTACCTGCTGACGTCCCACGTGTGGCGCCAGGACCACAACGGCTTCTCCCACCAGGACCCCGGCTTCGTCGACCACGTCCTGAACAAGAGCCCCGAGGTCGTCCGCGTCTACCTGCCCCCGGACGCCAACACCCTGCTGTCCGTCGCCGACCACGCGTTGCGCAGCCGTGACCACGTGAACGTGATCGTGGCCGGCAAGCAGCCGTGCTTCGACTGGCTCTCCCTGGAGGAGGCCCGCGCGCACTGCGCCCGCGGCGCCGGCGTGTGGGAATGGGCAGGCAGCGAGAACGGCACGCGCGAGCCCGAGGTCGTCCTTGCCTGCGCCGGCGACGTACCCACCCAGGAGACCCTCGCGGCGGCCGGCCTCCTGCGGCGCCATCTGCCCCAGCTCGCCGTACGCGTGGTGAACGTCGTCGACATGACCCGGCTCATGCCCCACGAGGAACACCCACACGGCATGACCGACCTGGAATACGACGCCCTGTTCACCCGCGACAAGCCGGTGATCTTCGCCTACCACGGCTACCCCTGGCTCGTGCACCGCCTCGCCTACCGCCGCGCCGGACACCCGAACCTCCACGTACGCGGCTACAAGGAGATGGGCACCACGACGACCCCCTTCGACATGGTCGTACGCAACGACCTCGACCGCTACCGCCTCGTGATGGACGTGATCGACCGCGTGCCCGGCCTCGCCGTACGGGCCGTGGGCGTACGGCAGGCCATGGCGGACGCCCGCGTCCGCCACCACGCCTGGATCCGCGAACACGGCACCGACATGCCCGAAGTCACCGACTGGACCTGGAGCAACGACCGGCACCCGGCCTGATCCCACCGTCCACACGCTGTGACCCTGGACGTCTCGGGCAGGCCGCCGCAGCACCCCGGCGCGGCTCCGCCCGACCCGCAGAACCGCTCAGGGGCGGGAGTCGAGCCCGCGCTCGCCGATCACGTCAGCCTCCCCTGTAGAGAGGGAGGCGACCGCGACGCCGCCTTGCCTGCCGGCTGCCCAGCAGACCCGCCGCCAGGCGCTGGGCACCCGGCGGCGGGTGCCACCGCTCGTGCAGTGCCTTCCGGCGGCCGCGCGGGACCAACGCCCCGGCACCCCCCACTCGGCTCCCGGCATTTTCAAGGACATGGCGCCTACCGCGTGCCCGCAGCCACACCAGGCCGTCCTGCTCGCCGCACGCACTCGCCGCACGCCCCAGGGCCCACCGCCTGGTGCCTTTCGGCGAGAGCTGCACATCACCTGATGAGGTGTGACGTGTGGCGCACCAGCGGCCTGAGCCGGGTACGAGCTTCGGTGATCGGCAGGGGTGGGCGGTCAGGGGTGCGGGCGGTCACGGGGGTGGCGTCGAAGCGGTGGACGAGTTCGGGGCTGTTCACGGGGACGGGCGATGATCGGCAACGCGCCTTCTTGCATGGCCAGTGGCTCAGCATCCAGGCACTTCCCCCAGCATTTCGGAAGGCCCAACTGCTATACCTCGCTTGGCCGTACAGGCGAGGCGTATCGCCGGTCGGCCGCCAGCCGGTTGACCACGCCGACGACGCCGTCGACCCGCCATGCGGCCCGGATCAGCGCCACGGTGTTGATCTCGGGTCCGGCGGCGCCCTCGATGGTGACGACCCCCTCCCGGACATCGATGTGGAGTTTGCCGGCGTCGTCAGCGGGACTGTGGAGGCGGACAGCGCCGGCTACGTCTTCGCGGATCTCCTCGTCGGTGCGCAGGAAGACGCGCAGGAGGTCGCGGCGTGTGGTGATGCCGATGAGACGGTCTTCCTCGTCCACCACAGGCAGCCGGTCGATGCGGCGGCGTTCCATGATGCGCGCCGCGTCGACCACGCGCTGCTCGGGATGCACGGTGACCGCGGGACTCGACATCAGCCCGCGGGCCGTCAGGGCGGCTGTGGCGGTGGGGTGAGCGTGGGCGATCCGCCTCAGGGCTCCCAGCACGCGGTCCCGGCCGGACCCGGTCCGGCCGTGAGCCGCCTGTCGCCGGGTCAGGTCGGTCTGGGAGACAACGCCCATGACCTTGTCGTCGTCGTCCACCACCGGCAGACCGCTGATGTGGTGGGACGTGAGCAGGCGAGCCAGCTCCTTCAAGGAGGTGTCGGGGTGTGCCTGGACCACTTCGCTCGTCATCACTTCGCCCACAGTCCGGTGCTTCACCACGGTCTCATCTCCATTCGCTTGAACAGCTCTTGGCCGCTGCCCACGGCACCACCGTCGTCCCCAGCCCAAAGGGAATGTGTCTTGGGGGCGCCGAGGTGGCTGCATCCCCTCGCGGAGGCTGGGCGCTTACAAGTCGAAGACAACGCGGGCCTGACATGGCCCTGAAGGACCCGGATTGCACTCGTCGACGGACGACAGCGGCCGGGTCTCGTGGACCACGCCGGTACGTCCGGCGGCGTGCATCCGGCACACTTCGGCCAGGTCTTGCCGGGTGCCGACGATCGAGCCGATGACGGACGTCCCGCCGAGCACGGTCGAGAAAGCCGGCACCCGGACGATGCCCTCCGGGAAGAGCCACCATGACCAGCTTGCCGCCACGCCGGAGACCGGCCAGGGCCGTCGCCAGGGTCTCCTCGTTCACCGTTAGCGCCAGGGCGTCTTCATCACTGCTTCCTTCATCGCCCGCTCCTCCTGCTGTCGTTGCCACCAGCCTGGGCCGCGGTGGGGAGGGCGAACAGAACCGGTCAGGACCTGTACCGCGGGCCCTTCGGCCCGTGATCCGTCGGGCCACTCGGCGTGCGGGAGATGAGGGCCCAATGGCACTGGGACAGCCCCGATCGACCCCTGCCGCGGGGCAGGCGGGGGCCCGCACGCTGGTGCCTGCATCGGAACCCCTCGGGAGGGCGGCGGAGATGACCGTACGCATAGCAATCAACGGCTTCGGGCGCATCGGGCGCAACTACCTGCGCTGTGTCATGGAACGCGCGGAGGCGGCAAGCGGCACCCCGGTGGAGGTGGTGGCCGTCAACGACCTCGCCTCGCCGCAGGTGCTGGCGCATCTGCTCACCTACGACTCCACCTACGGCCGGCTGGGCCGCACCGTCGAGCACGACGACGCATCGATCACGGTGGACGGGCACCGCATCACCATCACCTCCGAGCGCGACCCGGCCGACCTGCGCTGGGGGGCCCTGGGGGTGGACGTGGTCATCGATGCCACCGGCCGCTTCCGCACCCCGGAGGACGCCGGCAGGCACCTGAAGGCGGGAGCGCGCAAGGTCCTGCTGTCGGTGCCGGGCAGGGGCGTGGACGCCACCATCGTCATGGGTGTCAACGAGTACACCTACGACCCGCAGCTCGACCACGTGATCTCCAACGCCTCCTGCACCACCAACTGCGTGGCCCCGATGGTGAAGGTCCTCAACGCGCGCTTCGGGATCGTCAAGGGCCTGATGACCACCATCCACGGCTACACCAACGACCAGGTCGTGCTCGACGGCCCGCACAAGGACCTGCGCCGGGGCCGCACGGCAGCCGTCAACATCATCCCGACCAGCACCGGCGCCGCCCGGGCCGTAGGCCTGGTTCTGCCCGAGCTGGCGGGCACCCTGGACGGCATCGCCGTGCGCGTGCCGGTCGAGGACGGCTCCCTGACCGACCTCAGCCTTGTCCTCGAACAGCCGGTGACCGGGCAGGACATCAACGACGCGTTCCGCGAGGCCGCCGATGGGCCCCTGAAGGGCATCCTGCGCGTAAGCGGGGCCCCGATCGTCTCGCGCGACATCGTCGGCGACCCCGCCTCGTGCATCGTGGACGCCCCGCTGACACAGGCGCACGGGAACCTGGTCAAGGTGTTCGGCTGGTACGACAACGAGTGGGGCTACACCAACCGTCTCGTCGACCTGACCCAGCACGTCGCGGCCCTTCTCGGCGCCCGATGAACACCGGGCACCCGGCTGGCCGGGAGGAGGAAGGTGCCACGGTGCGCGTCAGGAGGGTGCGGCTGTGGCGGTGGCGCCGTAATGCGCTGCGTCATCGTTACCACGCGGTGGAGGGCTGGATCCTCTTGGTCCTGGGCGTGGTCGGGTTCATCGGTGCGCCGCTGGGCGGCGCGGTGGCTTGGGAGGCCGTGCTGGAGGGGCGGGCTCAGCAGCGGACCGAGCGCCACCTCACCGATGCGGTGCTGGTGGAGGATCCCGCCCCCGCGGCCACGGGCAGTACACGCACCCGGGCCACCGCCCGGTGGACCGCGCCCGACGGCACCACGCACACGGGCCGGGTGCCGTTCGGAAGCCACCCGGAGCGCGGAGGGCGTGTCCCGGTGTGGACGGACAAGGACGGGGCGATGACCTCCGCGCCGCTGGGGCCGGCCGCGGCGCGGTTCGATGCCGCGGTAGCCGCACTCGCCGTCACGGTGAGCCTCGGTTTCCTGGTGCTCGCCGTATACCAGCCCGTGCGACGGCATGGCGAACGGCGCTTCACTGCGCAGTGGGGCAGGGAATGGGCCCGAGTCGCCCACGAGTGGGACCGCAAGAACGCCTGACCAAGAGCTACGGAGACCATCGGGCACCTCCCCGGGACCTTCGGGACCTTCGGGACCTTCGGACAGGGGCATCTCCGGCGCAAGGCTGTAGCTGACACGACGAGCGGCCACCCCATGACCGGCCGATCCATCCGCATCCAGGGAGCCATCCATGACTCAGGTGACCAGTGACCACCGCGACACCTCCGACGGGGGCGTCCCCTCCGACGCGCGGATCGCCGTGAACCGACTCGTCGACAACGCTTCCAAGGCGCTCGCCGACTTCGATTCCCTCACGCAGGAGCAGGTCGACCACATCGTCGCCAAGGCGTCCGTCGCCGCTTTGGACCAGCACACCGCCCTGGCACGCCTGGCGGTGGAGGAGACCGGTCGCGGGGTGTTCGAGGACAAGGCGGCGAAGAACATGTTCGCCTGCGAGCACGTCACCCACAGCATGTCCCGGACCAAGACGGTCGGCGTCATCGCGTGCGACGACATCGAGGGCATCATCGAGATCGCCGAACCGGTCGGCGTGCTCTGCGCGATCACCCCTGTCACCAATCCGACGTCCACCACCGTCTTCAAGGCGCTGCTGGCGCTGAAGACGCGTAATCCGGTCGTCTTCGCCTTCCACCCCGCCGCGCAAACGTGCAGCGCCGAGGCCGCCCGCATCGTGCGGGACGCGGCCGTCGCCGCCGGCGCCCCCGAGCATTGCGTGCAGTGGATCGAGACACCCTCGATCGAGGCCACCGGCCTGCTCATGCGCCACCCGGGCGTGGCTCTGATCCTCGCGACCGGCGGCAACAGCATGGTCAAGGCCGCCTACTCGGCCGGCAAGCCCGCCGTCGGCGTCGGCGCCGGCAACGTCCCCGCCTACGTGCACCACAGCGCCGATCTGCACCGGGCGGTCAACGACCTGGTGCTGTCCAAGTCCTTCGACAACGGCATGATCTGCGCCTCCGAACAGGCCGTCATCCTCGACACCAGCATCTACGACGAGGCCCTGGCCGAGTTCCGGCGCCTGCACGCCTACGTCGCGACGGCCGAGGAGAAGCGGAAGCTGGAGACCTACCTCTTCCCGCCGGACCCGGCCGGTCGGCAAGGCCGCGTGAATCCGGCGGCCGTGGGCCAGAGCCCCGACTGGATCGCCGAGCGGGCAGGGTTCGCGATCCCCGCCGAGACGTCGCTCATCCTGGCCGAAGCGAGCCGCGTCGGGCCCGACGAGCCGCTCACCCGGGAGAAGCTCTGCCCGGTCCTCACCGTCCTGCGGGCCGACTCGACCGAGGAGGGCTTCGACCTCGCGGCCGATATGGTCGCCTTCCACGGCCAGGGGCACAGCGCGGTGATCCACACCGGGGACCCGGCCCTCGCCGAGCGCTACGGCCGCCGCATGAAGACCGTGCGGGTCATCGTCAACTCGCCGTCCTCACAGGGCGCGATCGGCGGCATCTACAACCGTCTGCTTCCCTCCCTCACCCTGGGCTGCGGCTCCTGGGGCAGCACGTCGGTCTACGACAACGTCTCCGCCGCCCAGTTGCTCAACATAAAGCGCGTCACCACCCGGCAGAACAACCTGCAGTGGTTCAAGGTGCCGCCAAAGATCTACTTCGAGCCCCAGGCAATCCGCTACCTCGCCTCGATGCCCGAGGTGCACCGCGTCACCGTCGTCACCGACGCCACCATGACCCGGCTCGGCTACGTCGACCGCGTCAGCCGCGTCCTGCAACAGCGGGAACACCCCGTGACCATACAGATCATCGACGATGTCGAACCGGAGCCCAGCATCGCCTCCGTGCAGCGCGGCGCCGCCCTCATGCGCGACTTCCGCCCGGACACCATCATCGCCCTGGGCGGCGGATCGCCCATGGACGCGGCGAAGGTGATGTGGCTGCTGTACGAGCAGCCGGACGTCGACTTCGCCGACATGCGGCAGAAGTTCTCCGACATCCGCAAGCGCGCCTTCCGCTTCCCCGTCATCGGTGAGCGGGCCCGCTTGGTATGCGTGCCCACCACCTCGGGCACCGGCGCGGAAGTCACACCCTTCGCGGTGATCTCCGACCCGGCTACCGGCATGAAGTACCCGCTCGCCGACTACGCCCTCACGCCGAGCGTGGCCATCGTCGACCCCGTACTGACCGCCGACCTGCCCTCCCCGCTCGCCGCCGACAGCGGCTTCGACGCCCTCACCCACGCCACCGAGGCGTACGTGTCGGTCTACGCCAATGACTTCACCGACGGTCTGGCGCTGCACGCCGTCAAGCTGATCTTCGAAAACCTCGAGGGCGCGGTCACCGGTCAGGGCGCACAGCGGACCCTGGCCCGGGAGAAGATGCACAACGCGGGCACCATCGCCGGCATGGCCTTCGGCAACGCCTTCCTCGGCATCGTCCACGCCATGTCCCACACGCTGGGCGCCACCTTCCACATCGCCCACGGCCGGACCAACGCGATCCTCCTGCCGCACGTGATCCGCTACAACGGCCGCGTTCCCGCCAAGTTGACGGGCTGGCCCAAGTACGAGAGCTACCGGGCCCCCGAACGCTTCCAGGACGTCGCCCGCGCACTGGGCCTGGCCGCCTCCACCCCCGCCGAAGGCGTCGCCTCCTACGCGGCCGCCGTGGAGCGCTTGCGCGACGCGGTCGGTATCGCGCCGTCCTTCCGAGCCCTGGGCATCGACGAGACGGCATTCATCGGCGCCCTGCCTCAGCAGGCGCTGAACGCCTACGAGGACCAGTGCGCCCCGGCCAACCCGCGCATGCCGATGCTCGACGACATGGAGGACATCATGCGCGCCGCGTACTACGCCGGGCCCCGGCCGCTGCCCTTGATCTGACCCTCCGGCCACCCGCACGGCCGATAGGCTGTCCCGGCACGGGCGGGTGATCGACGGAGGAGGCCCGGTGGTTGTGGAGGAGCCGCTGCCGCGGATGCCTCAGATGCGGCTCGATGAGCTGCTGGAGGAACTGCAGGCGCGTATCAACGCCGCCCGCGGCACCCGGGACCGGGTGCACAGCCTGCTGGAGGCGGTCGTCTCGGTGGGCCGCGAACTGGACCTTGCGCAGGTGCTGCGGCGGATCGTGGAAGCCGCCGCGCTGCTGGTCGATGCCCAGTACGCGGCGCTCGGAGTGATCGGCCCCGACGGCCGGAGCCTGTCGCAGTTCCTCACCGTCGGCCTGACAGAGGAGGAGATCGCCAGGATCGGGCCCCTGCCGGCCGGGCACGGCATCCTCGGAGAGCTCATCCGCAACCCCGAACCGCTCCGCCTGACCGACCTCGGCGCCCATGAGGCGTCCTACGGCTTCCCCTCCGACCACCCGCCGATGCGGACGTTCCTCGGCGTGCCCATCCGCGTCCGCGACGAGGTCTTCGGCAACCTCTACCTGACCGATAAGCACGGGGGCATGGACTTCGACGCCGAGGACGAGTCGGTGATCTCCACGCTGTCCGTCGCCGCCGGGGTCGCCATCGACAACGCCCGGCTCTACGAAGCCTCGCAGCGCCAGCACCGCTGGCTGCAGGCGAACGCGGAGATCACCAATAGCCTGCTCTCGGGCAGCCCGCGCCTGGAGGTCCTGGAGCTGATCGCCCGCCGAGCCCGGGAGATCACGGAGTCAACGCTCGCCGACGTGTCCGTGCCCGTGGCCGGGACGGACGACCTCGTCGTCGAGCTGGCCATCGGTGCCGACGACGACACCCGCCGCGGCCTGGTGGTACCGGTCGAAGGCACCCTTTCCGGCGCCGTCTACCAGGCCGGTGCACCCGTGACCACCGCCGGCCTCGCCGAGGACGACCGGTACAGCGCCGGGCCCGGCCACTTCGACGGCCTGGGCCCGGCGGTCGCCGTCCCCCTGGGCACAGCCGCCAAGGACACCCGGGGAGTGCTGCTGCTGGCCCGCCACCAAGGAGAGCCGGTCTTCACCGAAGCCGAACTGGAGCCGCTGCTGGCCTTCGCCGGACAGGCCGCGCTCGCCCTCGAACTGGCCGAACGCCGCAGCGACGCCGAGCAGCTCGCGATCCTGGAGGACCGCGACCGCATCGCCCGGGACCTGCACGACCTCGCCATCCAGCGCCTGTTCGCGACCGGCATGACGTTGCAGAGCGCCGCACGTCTCGTGCAGCACGAGGGCGCCGCCGAACGGGTCTCGCGCGCCGTCGGAGACCTCGACGAGACCATCAAGATCATCCGTTCCACCATCTTCGGCCTGCGCGCCCGCGAGGAGGACACGGGACCGAGCCTGCGGGCACGCATAGCCCGCACCGTGGGCGAGACGGCGACCGCGCTCGGGTTCCCGCCCCGCCTGAGCATGGAGGGCCTGCTGGACACGGACGTACCGCCGCAGGTGGCCGATCACGTAACGGCAGCCCTGACCGAAATGCTCAGCAACGCCGCCCGCCACGCACACGCCACCCGGGTGGAGATCGCCCTGCAAGCCACCTCCGACGAAGTCGTCCTCACCGTGACGGACAACGGCACAGGCATTCCCACCGACGGCCGGCGCAGCGGCCTGAACAACCTGGAAGAGCGGGCCCGCAGAGTGGGCGGTTCCGTGGAGATCGGGCGCCCGGACGAGGGCGGCAGCCGGCTGGTGTGGCGCGCGCCTCTCGCCTCCGGCCGTGGCGATTGATCGCCGGCTTCCCGGCAAGCGCACGTCCGATCCTTCCGGTGCAGGCCGGGGACGGTGGCGCGTCTGCCGCCCCACCCGACGTTCTGAGGGCCGCCGTGGAACAGGTGCGCGCAGTCGCGGTGACAGCGGCATTTGCCGTCGCAGGGCTCGGTCGTCATCCGGTGCGACCGGCAGGCCCCTACGCGGTGACCTGCAAGCCCGTCACCAGGTCCGGCCTGATGCGCAACGCGGCATTCATGGCGGGGTGTTGAACCCACGGGCGCAGACGGGCGGCGAAGCGTGCGAGTTCCCTCTCGTCGGTGACCCGGTGGGCGTATCCGGTGACCACCACGCTCCAGCCGATGTGCGTCTCGAGGTCGATGACGTCAGCCTCGTAGGCCACCACGACACCTGTGGCCTGAGCCGGCGTCACGATGGAGGCGAGCGTGGCGCCGTCGTGCAGCTGGACGATGATGTCCTCGCCGTCCATGAGGTGGTTCACCGGGCGGACGGCCGGCAGGGCCTGATGCGTGAAGACGATGCGCCCGAGCGAGATGCTGCCGAGCAGCCGCAGGCCCTCGACACGGCCGAGCTGTTCCGTCCGCCGGGGCGCCACCGCCTCACGGTGGTCGCCCACCGCGGTGTGCGTGGCTTCGTCCTTCATCGTGCCCACTTTCTGCTCCAGCTCGGCCCTGGACGACTTCGCTGCCTCCGGCCAGCGTCTCCCGTTACACGCTGCCTCAGTAGGGCCGAACGGACCTTTCAGCCGTGCCGGTCCGCCATCGCCGCAGGCCTCGTCGTTGCAGCGGGAACGAAGGGCCGAACAACGGGGGCGCCGACGGGTGCCGTTCAACCGGCTCGTGATCGTCGTCCACAGGAGGTGCACGGGGCTTTGCGGCATCGGGTACCGGCAATTGCCGGGCCTGGGCCGGGGTATGAGGGCCATCCGGCCCTGGGCGATGGTCCCGCTCGCGCGACACGATGCCCAAGGAGCCCCTCGGGGCGGAGAATTCGGCGAACACGGAGTGTGCGATGACAGACAGCAGCGGCGGGCTCACCGAGAAGGAACCGGTCAGGGTCTTCCTTCTCGACGACCATGAGGTGGTGCGTCGCGGTGTGCACGATCTGCTGGACGCCGAGCCCGACCTGACCGTGGTCGGAGAGGCCGGTACGGCCGAGCAGGCACTGGTGCGGGTGCCTGCACTGCGCCCGCAGGTCGCTGTCCTCGACGTGCGTCTGCCGGACGGGGACGGCGTGAGCGTGTGCCGGGAACTGCGCTCGCGCATGCCCGACCTGGCCTGTCTGATGCTGACCTCGTTCGACGACGAGGAGGCGCTGCTCGACGCGATCATGGCCGGCGCATCCGGTTACGTCCTCAAGCAGATCACCGGCACGGACCTGGTCACCGCCGTACGCACGGTCGCCTCGGGCCAGTCCATGCTCGACCCCGGCGCCACGGCACGGGTGATGGCCCGGCTGCGTGGCGGATCACCCCAGGAGGAGCAGCGCCAGGAGCTGCCCGGATTGACCGAGCGGGAGCGGGAGATCCTGGCTCTGGTGGGAGAAGGGCTGACGAACCGGGAGATCGGCAAGCGCCTGTACCTGGCGGAGAAGACCGTCAAGAACAACATCTCGCGGCTGCTCGCCAAGTTGGGTGTCGAACGCCGGGTGCAGGCCGCCGTCATCGCTGCCCAGGCACTGGCTGCCCAGAAGGCCCCGGGTGGTTCGGCAGGGCGGGAAGGCCGCCCGCGAGGCTGAACGCCGGTCCCGTACGCGGATGCGTACCGACGAGACGGCCCCTGCTCTGTGCCGCGCCGGAGCCGAGCAGGGGACCGCTGTCGGCATCCCCGGCCTACGAAGAGCACGACGGGCGCGGCCGCCGAACCCTTACGCGTTTTCACATCCGGCGACGTCCGGCCACCCGTCATGGATGTCGTTCCGAGGCGGGTTCGGAAGTCTCTTGCCGCGCCGTCGCATGATTGACGTCAGCGAGTCGCTGATGTCGACCAGCCAACTTGGCAGCCGTCAGCATCATGCGGAATCCGGTGGAATGAATCGCGTTCCCATGGGTGGGCAGGACGCCTTGCGATCCGGCCGCTTGGCGGTCCCGGCGGTGTCGTCTTCATGGCGGGGGCCGGCCATGTGCTCAGCCCCCGCCACCGGGAGATGGTCAGTCGTGCGGAACGACAGCGACGGGGCAGGGCGCATGGTGCAAGGCGGCGTGGGCGACCGATCCGATGCGGGGACCGACGGGCGCGCGACGTGTCCGTCGGCCGACCACGAGAAGCTGCGCGTTTGACACGGCCGACAGCAGTACCTGTCCCGCGCTGCCGATCTCGACGTGCTCGGTCACGGGGACGTCGGGGAACCGCTCCCGCCACGGGGCAAGGGCCTCCGCCAGCGCCTTCTTCTCGAAGGGCTCCAGCCCGCCCGCCTCGTCCGCCAGGCGCATCGAGCCGGGGCTGTAGGCGAAGATCGGCGGCAGGGCCCAGGCCCGTACCGCACGCACGGCCGCGCCGCGTACGGCCGCCTCCTCGAAGGCGAAACCGAGCACCGCGTCGCTGTCCTCCGGCGTGCCCTGCTGGCCCACGACGATCTCGCCGCCCTGCACGTGCTTCTGCTCGTCACGGGCGCGCACGGAGATGACGGGCCGTTTCGCGGCGGCGATCACCTGCTGACCGTAGGAGCCGAGGAGGAAGCCGACGAACGCCCCGTGCCCCCGCGAACCCAGCACCAGCATCTCGGACGCTTCGGCCTCCCTCAGCAGAGCGGCGACCGCGGTGTCCTGGACCACTTCGGCGGTGACCGTGAGAGCCGGGTGACGGCCGGCGACGTGTGTCTCGGCTTCGCGGAGCACCGTGTGGGCGGACTCGGCCTGCGTCTCCCTGTCCTGGACGACCGGGACGTCCAGCGGCTGCCAGAGCCAGGCGTGCACGATACGCAGCGGCATCCCGCGCAGTTCGGCTTCGCGTGCCGCCCAGCCGGCCGCTGCCAGGCTCTCCGCGGAACCGTCCACTCCTACGGTGATGGCGCTGGTCATGAGGGTGCCTCCATACGGTTCGACGGGCACGCCGTTGCGGCCGCCCTTCCTGTCCTCAGCATCCGTGAGGCGGCGGCGTTCCGCGGAGGGCCCAACGGCCCTGTCTCCCGGCCGTTCGGTCACGGCGGCAGGGCCGTCCAGCCGGTGATGCGCGGCCGCGAGGTCCACTGGCCCACGACAGGGACCTCCGGCCCCCTGCGCGAACCACCCGGGCCGACCACTGTGGAGGGGCAGGCCCTCCCCGCAGGGCGCCCCGGAGTGCCGGACGGCCAACTCCCTTGAGGGCCCGTGCAGGTCGCCCACGTACGCCGCATCCGGCCCTGCCGGACGCCAGACTTACGGAGTCCCCATGTCCCGCACCGTCACCGTCGGCCTCGACGGATCCCAGGAGAGCCTCACCGCCACACAGTGGGCCGCCCAGGAGGCACTGCGCCGCGCGGTGCCGCTGCGGCTGCTCCGGGCATGGAGCAGTGACGCGGACCCGCGCACTCGTCTGGTCGATGCGGAGACGGCACGCGGATGGGGCGAGCGCACGCTCGCCACCGCCGAAAGGCGGCTGCGGCGCCGCCACCCGGGCCTGGACGTCGAGACGAAGTGGGTGGCCGGCGACCCGGTGGAGGTGCTGTGCGCCGCTGCCGACGAAGCGGAATTGCTGGTGCTCGGCTCCCGCGGTCTGGGCGGCCTGGCCGGCTTCCTCGCAGGGTCGGTCTCCTTGGCCGTGCTCGCCCGCACGCGGCGACCTGTCGTGCTCGTTCGCCCGCACGATTCCCTGGAGCCCGAGCAGGATCGTACGGGGGATGTGGTGGTCGGTCTGGACGTGTCCGCCTCCAGTGACGCGGTGCTCGCCTTCGCCTTCGGCGCGGCCGACCGATACGGCTGCGGCCTGCGGGTGGTGCACAGCTGGGCCGTCCCCGCGCTCTACGGACCCGACATGGGCGGCGTACTGCCGCTGCTCATGACGGAGGTCGCCGAAGACGCACGACGGGCGCTCGACGAGGCGCTGGCCCCCTGGACCGAGAAGTTCCCGGGCGTAGTGGTGGTGCGCGACTGCCGCCAGGGTCGGCCGGCACAGGACCTGATAGAGCTGTCGCACGACGCCCGGCTCGTCGTCGTCGGCCGCAGGGTCCGGCGCGCGCGGATCGGCACCCACATCGGGGCCGTCACCCACGCGGTCCTGCACCACTGCCTGGCCCCGGTCGCGGTCGTCCCGCACGACTGAACGGGCCCGACGGCCGAGCGGGCACGCCGACGCTGCCCGCCGGTGCGGCATCTGCCCAGGGCAGGTGGGGCAGCCGAGCCGCCCACGCGGGTACCCCCCGGCCTTCTTTCAGCGGCGACGACGAAAGGCGCCGCATGGCCCGTGAGGGTGGGCGGAAGGCCCCTCGTGCCACTGGGACCACCGGCCCTGTTCACCCGGAACGCCAAGCCCGGTCAGCGGCCGCGCGCCCTGTGAGGCCCCGGGGCCGGTGGCAGGGGAGCGACGAACATCGAAGGTGAGGCCGGGCCCTCGCCCGCCTCGCCGGCCGACGTCCCTTGGAGTTGACGACATGACCGTGACCGTGCAGCCTTCCGCCGCCACCCGACCCACCGACTCCGCGTGGCGCGCTTTTACCGGTGGGCAGTGGCAGCAGGCGTCGACGTGCGGGCTTTCATCCAGGCGAACTACACGCCGTACGAGGGTGACGCCGCGTTCCTGGCGGGTCCCACCGACCGCACCCTGGCCGTGTGGCAGGCCGTCGCCGCCCTCTTCCCCGAGGAGCGCCGCAAGGGCGTGCTCGACGTCGACACCGCGACGCCCTCCACCATCACCTCCCACGCCCCCGGCTACATCGCCGAGTTGGCGGCCGCCTACGACCGGATGCTGGGCTGGCTCGCCGCGACGTACGTCAGCGCCCTGAACGTCATCCACTACATGCACGACAAGTACGCCTACGAGCGCATCGAGATGGCACTGCACGACCACCCGGTCCACCGCACCATGGCCTGCGGCATCGGCGGCCTGTCGGTCGCCGCCGACAGCCTCTCGGCCGTCAGGCACGCCCGCGTGCACGTCGTTCGGGGCGCCACCGGCATCGCCGTCGACCACCAGGTCCACGGCGACTACCCGGCCTACGGCAACGACGACGACCGCGCCGACGGCATCGCCGTCGACCTGGTCCGCTCCTTCATGGCCAAGGTGCGCCGGCACTCCACCTACCGCACCGCCGAGCACACCCAGTCGGTGCTCGACCTGGCCGGCGGAGGAGTAGTCACCGGGGGCGAGCCCCTGCTCCAGTCCGCCTTCACCGCCGAAGTGCTGCACCGGTGCAAGGAACTCGGCCTGCACACCGCCCTGGACACCTCCGGCGCGCTCGGCCCCCGGGCCGACGACGCGCTGCTTGCCGACACCGATCTGGTCCTGCTCGACATCAAGTCCTTCGACGCCGCCGTCTACCGCCGCCTGACAGGCGGCCATCTGGCCCCGACACTCGACTTCGCCACCCGCTTGAACCGACTGGGCGTCCCCGCTCGGATCCGCTACGTCCTTGTCCCCGGCCGGACCGACGAGCCCGCGGCCATCGACAGCCTGGCCGGCTTCCTGACGAAGTTGGACAACATCGACCGGGTCGACGTCCTCCCCTTCCACAAACTCGGCGCACCCAAGTACGGCACGCTCGGCACCCCCTTCCCCCTCCGGGACAACCCCGTACCGGACGGTGCCCTGGTCGACCGCGTGCGCGACCAGTTCCGCGCCCACGGCCTCCGAGCACTGTGAGGCACTGTCACTCCTTGGCCGTCGGTCACCGAACCAGCGGGCCTGCGCCGCGGACCCGATGACGCACGCGGCGATCCATCGTGGGCGGCCCTGGGCCATGCGGTCATCACGGGGACCCGACCGCCGGGGCCGGAAGTCGTACGGGTCCGGGTGCCGCCTGACGCCAACGCCCTGCTGTCCTGGGCCGGCCACGCCTGCTCGACCCGAAAACGTCAACGTCATCTGCGCGGGGAAGCAACCCTGCCTCGGTTGGCCGGTGAGGGAGCAGGCCAAGGCACACTGCGCGCGTGGTGCCGGCATCCGGGGACCTGAGGTGGTACCGAGACGGCGCTGGTGAACCAGACGTCGTGTTCGTCCACGCGGGCGACGTATCCCCCCCCCAGAAGGTCCGAACGTCCCGCTCACCACGGGCTGTTCAGCCCATGGTCGTGGACCATTGGCGCCCGGCGCGGCCCGGCGCCGGCCGGGAGAGTCGGTGGTGTCAGGAACCGAACGGAACGTCCTCGAAGGGATCATCACCATGGCCGTGCACCAGCACCCGAACCCGAAGGCCGGATACCACCTGCCGTTCAAGCGCCGGAACCAGGCCGCCTCCGCCCCGGAGTCCGCAGCGCCTGCGCGCATCGACACGGACACCGCACGGGCCTACGTCTTCTCCTCGGTCCGCGTGCTGATGGGATTCGTCTTCCTGTGGGCCTTCCTCGACAAGACCTTCGGACTGGGCTACGCCACCCAGTCCGGCAAGGGCTGGATCGACGGTGGCTCGCCCACCGAGGGGTTCCTCGGTCACGTCGCCGTCGGACCGATGGAATCCGCCTTCCACTCCTGGGCCGGCGCCGCCTGGGCGGACTGGCTGTTCATGCTCGGTCTGCTCGGCATCGGCCTCGCCCTGACCGCCGGGGTGGCGCTGCGCCTGACGGCCCTCGCGGGCACCGTGATGATGGCGCTGATGTGGGTGGCCGAGTGGCCACCCGCGCAGCACCTGTCCGACGGCTCACGGAGCATGTCGACGAACCCGTTCATCGACTACCACCTCGTCTACGCGGTGGTGCTCATCGCCCTCGCCGCCGCCTCCGCCGGCGACGCCCTGGGCCTGGGGCGGCCGTGGGCCAGGCTCCCCTTCGTCCGCGACCACAGATGGCTGCGCTGAACGCCGCCTGCGCGGTGGGCCCGCTGACGGGCCCACCGCGCCGGTTCGCCAAGAGGGCCCAACGGTCCCCGCCCGGGACCAGCGGTCCCTGCCCCGGACGGCCACCGACCGAGAAGCTCGAAGCAGATCACACAACGCAGGAGGTGGGCTCTGTGCCCGGAACGATTGTTGTGGGACTCGACGGCTCGACCGAGAGCCGTGCCGCCGCGGAATGGGCCGCCCGTGAGGCGGAGTTGCGCGACCTGCCGGTGAACCTGGTCCAGGTGTGGCAGCCGGTGCCGATGGCGCAGGCGCCGCTCCTCGGGGCCGAGACCCACCAGCACTGGACCGAGCGCGTCCTCCGCGAGGTCGCCGAAGACCTGCGGCAGCGTCACCCCGGCGTCGAGGTGAGCACCGAACAGCGCAACGGAACCCCGGCCGGTGTCTTCCTGGACGCCGCACTGGAGGCGGAGTTGCTGGTCCTCGGCTCCCGCGCGCTGAGTGGTATCGGCGGCTTCCTCGTGGGGTCCGTCGGCCAGTCCGTGACCGCCCACGCCGAGGTGCCCGTGGTCCTGGTCCGGGCCGGTGAGCAGGCCGTCGACGAGCACCTCAAGGACGCCGTCGGCATCGCGTCGGGTGCCCCCGGCTTCCGGCCCGTCGTCCTGGGGCTGGACACCGGCAGCTCCGACGACCGGGTGCTCTCCTTCGCCTTCGAGGAGGCACGGCGCCGCAAGGCCACCCTCACCGTCGTCCACAGTTGGGACCTGCCGCCCTCCTATGCGTACAGCATGGCCGGCGGGTACGACCCCCGCGCGGACATATCCCGTGCACAGGCAGGCGCCCTCACCGAGGTGCTCCTGCCCTGGCGGGAAAAGTACCCGGACGTCAGGGTGGACGAGATGTCCCGCATGGGTAGCCCCGCCGGCCACCTTGTCGACGCCTCCCGCGACGCCTCGCTCGTCGTCGTCGGCCGTCGCGTGCGTCGTGTACCGTTCGGCATCCACATCGGTCCCGTGGCGCACGCGGTATTGCACCATGCCGCCGCCCCTGTCGCCGTCGTCGCCCACGACTGACACGGCTGAGCGCGCAAGGCGATACACCACTACGGTGGCAGTCGCAGGGGAGCCCGGCGCACCCCCGCCGTGAACCGGCGACATGACTTCGAGACGGAGAGCCCGGCATCGGCCGTGACGCCCATATGACGCTCCGGTGCCGCGCAACCGACGTGGGAGAGCCTGGAAACGGCTCTGACCTGCAGGAGTGCGTGGTGATCCTGCAACGGTGAAGTAGGGGCGCCCACCTTCGGTTTTATGCTTGCGCACTGTATGCGGTGCGGGCGTTACGGGCGACGCTCCGACGCTGAAAGATCACCAAGTCAGTGGCAGGCGCCGTTGCTGAAGGTCGCGTGGGAGAGGTGGAAGGCGAGCATGCCGGGGCTGGGCGGCAGCCGGTCCTGGGCCCCCGGAAAGACCACCGGGGGCTGCTCTTCCAAGGTCAGCGTGATGCGGACGCAGTACTCCGTTCCGGTGTCCTCGGTGCTGACGGTGTAGCCCCCGTCCTCCGTCTCACGCGTGTCGACGCCATGTCCCGGCCCTATGCCGCTTTCCCTGATCGCCGCCGAGACAAGGGCGCCGTGGTTGCTCTCCAGGCTCGTGTAGTGCCGTTTGCCTTCCAGGTCCTGGACGCCCTTGCGGACGGCGTCGTGAAGCTCGCCCTCACTCCACGTCGACTCGGCCTGCATACCGAACAGCACGCCGAGCGCGATGAGCGGCGTGAGGATGATGAGTGCGAGACCAACCGGGTTGCGGTGGTTGTAGACGTACCTGCTGGTACCCCACTTGCTCCGGATGAAGACGGGTTCCTCGCTCAACGTGCGGCCTGTGCATCGCCGATGTACGCCGCCCAGGCAGCTGCCCCGAGCGCGAACTTCGGGACGTCGGGGCTCTGGCGGGGCACGCCCTCAAGCGGTCCGTCGAACTCGGCTTCGGCTCGGCTGATGAGGGCCGGGAACCTCCGGTGAGGTGCGGTCATCATGGGGGAACTGTAGCGGCGAGGGTGATCACCTCGGAAACCGCCGGCCGAGACGGCCTCGGATTCGGCGAGCCCACCCGTCCGAGCGCTCGTCGGCCGCGAACGCTCAGACTGGCCACGTGGAATCCCACCGGCCGACTCTGGCGCTCGGCGTGCGACACGAGGCCGCTCCCGCTCCAAGCAAGCAAGGACAGCCACGTGAAGGACGTATCGCTCGGCTGGACTTCGGGCCTGTGTCCAAGGCCCGTCCCGTCCCCGCGCTCCCCGGCGTCGCCCGAGCCCGGTGGGGCGGACACCGCTCTCCCGAGGTAAGAGGGGCGCCCACCCCGGCCGCGTCTCACTGGTGGGGAACGCGAAACCCCGTCGGGGTCCGGGCGATCAGCCTGGTGGGCCGGCTGGCCGAAAAGACCAAGCCCTGCGCGCCGCAGGATCGGCGAACCTCTGAGGACATCCGTCGGCCGAGAGGGAGCATACGGGCTTCCCGGTGCGCGGTCCGCCCTTCGCGTACGGCTTTGACGGCGATCCGACGGATCATGCCGAACGCGTCAATGCGGCGTCAGAATCGCCCGCTCCGGCGGAAGGAGGACGTCAACGCACCCCGGTGCGGTGGCGCGCGCGGTTTCCTGAGCGGGACGGATTCGGGTGGGGCAGTCGGCAGCAAAGGGAGTTGATCGCTCATGAGCGAGGAGAACTGGGTCGGGCTGATCGTGGCCGTGTCCCTCGTCGGCTATCTGGCCGCCGCCGTGATGCGGCCGGGGAGGTTCTGAGAGTCGCTCGGACGGGTACCTCGTGCCGCCCGCTGCCCGGTCCGGGGCGCCGAGGTAGGGTGACCGCCGCCGGTTCGTTGACGGGTTCGATACGCCCCCCGGCCATGGAGCGGTGAACCGAGGGAGGCCGGCGGGTGGCTGGGCAGCTGACGAGAGTGCGGCGGTCGCTGTTCGCCGTGCACCCGGCCCGGACCCTGGTCATGGCCTTCGGCGCGGTGATCCTGCTGGGCGCGTTTCTGCTGACACTGCCGGTGTCCTCGGAGGAGGGCGCGGCGACCGGGTTCGTGACGGCCCTGTTCACGTCCACCTCCGCAGTGTGCGTGACCGGTCTGGTCGTGGTGGACACCGGCACGTACTGGAGCGGGTTCGGCGAGGGCGTGATCCTCGCGCTGATCCAGGTCGGCGGCTTCGGCATCATGACCATGGCCTCGCTTCTCGCGCTGCTGGTCTCGGGCAAGCTGCGGCTGCGGATGCAGTTGACGGCCCAGGCGGAGACGAAGAGCCTGGGGATCGGCGACGTACGCCGCGTCCTGCTCGGCGTCGCGGGAACCACGCTCGCCGTGGAACTCGCCGTGGGGGCCTGGCTCGCGCTGCGCTTCCGGTTCGGCTACGACCAGTCCATCGCCGACGCGGCGTACTCGGGGCTCTTCCACGCCGTCTCCGCCTTCAACAACGCGGGCTTCGGCCTGCACGTCGACAGCCTCACCCCGTACGCGCAGGACCCCTGGGTGACGCTGCCCATCGCCCTGGCGGTCATCCTCGGCGGGCTCGGCTTTCCCGTCCTGCTGGAACTGCTGCGGCACCGCACGCGCCGGAGGCTCACCGGCCGGCGCACCTGGTCGTTGCACACGCGGATGACGCTGGTGACCACCGTCGCGCTGCTGCTGACCGGCACGGTGCTCACCTGCCTGCTGGAGTGGACCAACCCCGGGACTCTGGGGCGGTTCGACTGGGACGAGAAGTTCCTCAACGGGTTCTTCCACTCCGCGATGAGCCGCACGGCCGGGTTCAACGCCGTCGACATCGGCGCCATGCACGCCTCCACACTGCTGATGACCTGCACGCTGATGTTCATCGGCGGCGGCAGCGCCGGTACGGCCGGCGGCATCAAGGTGACCACGTTCGCGGTCCTGGCCGCCGCGATCTGGGCGGAGGTGCGGGGCGAGCCGAACTCCAGCGTCATGGGCAGGCGTCTGGCCCCCCACGTGCTGCGCCAGGCGCTGACCGTCGCTCTGCTGGCCGTGGGACTGGTGATCGGTGCCACGCTCGCCCTGCTCACGGTGTCCTCGGCCCCGATGGAAGCCGTCCTGTTCGAGGCGGTGTCCGCGTTCGGCACCGTCGGTCTGTCCACCGGCATCACGGCCGACTTCCCGGATTCCGGACAGTTGGTGCTGATCCTGCTGATGTTCGTCGGCCGGCTCGGTCCGGTCACTCTGGTCTCGGCCCTCGCCCTGCGCGAGCGGACCCGCCGCTACCAGCTTCCCGAGGAGCGACCTGTCATTGGGTAACTATCTGCACTCCCTTCGCCGGCGCCGCCGCAAGCGGCTCGCCGCCCAGTACCCGGAGATGAGCGACCAGCGTGTGGCGGTGATCGGTCTGGGCCGCTTCGGCAGCTCCCTGGCCCTGGAACTGACCCGGCGCGGCTGGGACGTGCTCGGAATCGACACCGACCCCGCGCTCGTCCAGCGCCACAGCGATACACTCACGCACTCCGCGGTCGCCGACTGCACCGACCCGGAGGTGCTGCGGCAGCTCGGCGTGCACGAGTTCACCAGCGCGGTCGTCGGTATCGGCACGGACATGGAGGCCAGCATCCTGATCGCCTCCAACCTCCTGGAGGAGAACGTCCCCAACATCTGGGCGAAGGCGATCAGCCGCCAGCACGGCCAGATCCTGGAGCGGCTCGGCGTCCACCACGTCGTTCTGCCCGAGCACGAGATGGGCGAGCGGGTGGCCCACCTGGTGACGGGCCGGATGCTCGACTTCATCGAGTTCGACGACGACTACGCCCTGGTGAAGACCGTTGCCCCGGACAGCGTCACAGGCGTTCCGCTCAGCCAGAGCGGCGTGCGCAGCAAGCACGGGGTGACGGTCGTCGGGATCAAGCGGCGTGGTGAGGACTTCACCCATGCGACCGCCGAGACGGTGGTCGCCAAGGGGGATGTCGTCATCGTCACCGGCAAGACCCGTGCGGTGGAGACGTTCGCCGAGATGAGCTGAGACCGGCACGGGCCACGGCCACGGCCGACCCGGTCGTCGGCTCAGGTGGTCGCATCAGCCGGAAGCTCGGGGCGGACCGGCTGATGGGCCGCTGACTTCGGGAGGGCGATCACCATCGTCAGACCTCCGCCGGGAGTGTCCTCGGCGCCGACGGTGCCGCCCATGGCCTCCACGAACCCCCGCGCGACCGCGAGGCCGAGCCCGACACCGGCGCCGCGAGGCGCGTCGCCGTACCTCTGGAACGGCTCGAAGACGGCGTCCTTGGCCTCGTCGGGGATACCGGGCCCGCGGTCGACGACGCGCAGTTCCACCCGGTCGCCGATCGCGCTGGCGGCCACCAGGACCGGGGTGCCGGACGGGGTGTACTTGACGGCGTTCTCGACGATGTTGGCCACGGCCCGCTCCAGCAGGCCCCGGTCCACCGTGACCATCGGCAGGGTCTCCGGGATGTCCAGGGCGACGCTGTCCTCCGGTACGCCGCCCAGCGCCATCGGCACGACCTCGTCGACGTCGGTCTCGCGGAACACCGGCATGACCGTCCCTGTCTGCAGCCGGGACATGTCGAGGAGATTCCCGACCAGGTGATCAAGACGGTCGGTGCCCTCCTCGATGCCGACCAGCAACTCGGCCCGGTCCTCCTCCGACCATTCGACGTCGTCGGCGCGCAGCGAGGTGACGGCGGCCTTGATGCCGGCCAGCGGGGTGCGCAGGTCGTGGCTGACGGCGGCGAGCAGGGCGGTACGGATCTTGTTGCCCTCTGCGAGCTTCCTGGCCTCGGCCGCCTCGCCCACCAGTCGCTGACGGTCCAGGACGACGGCGGCCTGGGAGGCGAAGGCGCCCAGGACACGACGGTCCTCGGCGGGCAGGACCCGGCCGGTAAGGGCCAGGGCCAGACGGTCGTTGACGGGCATGTCGACGTCGGCGTCCTCGGGCCGGGCGACCGGACGGGCCTGGCCGACACTGCCCACGCAGGTCCACGGCTCGACGTCGCTGGTGCGCTTGAGCAGGGCGACGGACTCCATGGCGAAGGTCTCCCGCACCCGGTCGAGCAGCGTCTCCAGGCTGGTGTCGCCGCGCAGCACACTGCCCGCGAGCAGGAACAGGGTCTCGGACTCCGCCCGCAGCCGGGCTGCCTGCTGGGTGCGGCGCGCCGCGAGACCGACGACCGAGGCCACGGACGCCGCGACGGCGAAGAAGACGAAGAAGGCGAAGATGTTCTCGGGGTCGGCGATGGTCCACGTGTGGACGGGGGGCGTGAAGTACCAGTTCAGGAGCAGTGAGCCGACGGTGGCCGAGGCGAGCGCCGGCCACATCCCGCCCAGCAGCGCCGCCGCGACGGTCACGGCCATGAAGAGCTGCATCTCGTTGGCCAGCCCCGTCCCGCCGCCCGTCGACGTCAGCACCAGGGTGAGCAGGAGCGGCCCGGCGACGCCGACCAGCCAGCCCGCCACGAGGCGCGGGCCTCCGAGGCGGCTGCGCTGCCGTCTGGGCAGCCCCCGGCCCTGGCCGACCGCGTCGTGCGTGACGATGTGGACGTCCAGGTCGGGGCCCGACTCACGGGCCACGGTGGCGCTTACCCCGGGCCCGAACACGTACTGCCACGAACGGCGGCGGCTCGCGCCCAGCACGATCTGGGTGGCGTTCACCCCGCGGGCGAACTCCAGCAGCGCGGAGGGGATGTCCTCGCCTATGACGTGGTGGAACGTTCCGCCGAGGTCCTCGACAAGGGTCCGCTGGACCGCAAGCTCCTTCGGCGAGGCCGAGGTAAGACCGTCGCTGCGGGCGATGTAGACGGCCAGCACCTCGCCGCCCGCGCCCTTCTCGGCCAGCCGGGCGGCCCGGCGGATCAGGGTCCGGCCCTCGGGACCGCCGGTGAGGCCGACGACGATTCGCTCCCGGGACCCCCAGATCGCGGAGACCCCGTGGTCCGAGCGGTACTGGTTGAGGTACTCGTCGACTCGGTCGGCCACCCACAGCAGCGCCAGCTCGCGCAGGGCGGTGAGGTTGCCGGGCCGGAAGTAGTTGGACAGGGCGGCGTCGATCTTGTCCGGCTTGTAGATGTTCCCGTGTGCCATCCGCCGCCGCAACGCCTCCGGCGACATGTCGACGAGTTCGATCTGGTCCGCGCGGCGGACGACCTCGTCGGGGACGGTCTCCTTCTGCCGTACGCCGGTTATCGACTCGACGACGTCGCCGAGTGACTCCAGGTGCTGGATGTTCGCCGTCGATATGACGTCGATGCCGGCCGCGAGGAGGTCCTCGACGTCCTGCCAGCGCTTGCTGTTGCGCGAGCCGGGGATGTTGGTGTGCGGGAGCTCGTCCACCAGGGCGACGGCCGGACGGCGGGCCAGGACGGCGTCGACGTCCATCTCGGTGAAGACGGTTCCCCGGTACTCGAGCTCGCGGCGGGGAATCTGCTCCAGGCCGTGCAGCATGACCTCCGTGCGCGGCCGGTCGTGGTGCTCGACGAAGGCGACCACACAGTCCGTGCCCCGCTCGACACGGCGGTGGGCCTCGGAGAGCATCGCGTACGTCTTGCCGACGCCCGGCGCCGCGCCGAGGTAGATCCGAAGCTTTCCGCGTCCCATGGGTGCGATCTTTCGTGTCGAAGCAGATGGTTCCGTGGCCGGCGCGGACGATTCCACGGCCTGCCCTGGGCGAGCGCCACTCAGCCTTCGAAGCGGTGGCCCATCCCCGGTTCCGTGATCAGGTAGCGCGGGTGGGAGGGGCCGTCTGCGCTCGGCGGCAAGCCGTGGTGCGGTGGTGCCGTCGGGGGCCGCGTCCACCTCGTACGCGCGCGCCCGGAGGTTGACCGTCAGGGCCACGGGCGGCGGTTCGTCCTCGACCACCAGGACCGGGTCATTGAGGGTGCCACCTTTCTTGTCGTCTCCTCGTTCAAGGATCCGTCGGCGGGTACGGGAACCGCCGGGCGGGTGGAGTCCCGGCCCGGCGGTTCCCAGCGGCCTGCCGACGGGACCGTCAGTGGGCGGCCAGGTCCTTCAGCGCGAGGTTGAGCCTGAGGACGTTGATGTGCGGCTCGCCGAGGAAGCCGGCGGTGCGGCCCTCGGTGTGATCGTCGACCAGCTTCGTGACCTGCTGCTCGGACAGCCCGTTGGCCTTGGCGACCCGCTTGATCTGGATCTCCGCGTACTCCGGGGAGATGTGCGGGTCGATCGCGGAGGCCGAGCCGGTGACCGCGTCCTTGGGGACCTCGGACTCCGGTACGCCGTTGAAGGAGGCGACCTGCTTCTTCGCGTCGCCGACCATCTTGGTGAGCTTGGCGTCGGAGGCGCCGAGCTGGCTGGAGCCGGTGGCCAGCGGGTCGTAGCCGCTGTTGGACGGGCGCGGCTGGAACCACTTCGGGTCCGGGTTCTCCGTGCCCCTGATGTTCCAGGTCTGGCCGATGAGCTCGGAGCCGACCTCCCTGCCATCGGCCTTCACGATCGAGCCGTTGGCCTTGTCGTTGAAGAGGCCCTGGGCGATGCCGGTGACCGCGAGGGGGTAGAGGACGCCGGTCACGACCGTGAGGACGAGCAGCATGCGCAGCGCGGCCCAGGCCAGGCGTCCCGTGTTCGCTACGGAGTTGTTCATAGCCGATCAGCCGATTCCGGGGATGAGGGAGATGAGCAGGTCGATGAGCTTGATCCCGATGAACGGGGCGACGAGGCCGCCGAGGCCGTACAGGCCCAGGTTCCGGCGGAGCATCTTGTCCGCGCTGGTCGGCCGGTAGCGCACGCCCTTCAGGGCGAGCGGGACGAGGGCGAGGATGATCAGTGCGTTGAAGACGACCGCGGAGAGGATCGCGGACTCGGGCGAGGCCAGGCCCATGATGTTGAGCTTGTCCAGCGACGGGTAGGCCACCGCGAACATCGCCGGGATGATCGCGAAGTACTTCGCGACGTCGTTGGCGATGGAGAAGGTGGTCAGCGCGCCTCGGGTGATGAGGAGCTGCTTGCCGATCTCGACGATCTCGATGAGCTTGGTCGGGTTCGAGTCGAGGTCGACCATGTTGCCGGCCTCCTTCGCGGCCGACGTGCCCGTGTTCATCGCCACGCCGACGTCCGCCTGGGCGAGCGCCGGGGCGTCGTTCGTGCCGTCGCCGGTCATCGCCACGAGCTTGCCGCCGGCCTGCTCGCGCTTGATGAGCGCCATCTTGTCCTCGGGCGTGGCCTCGGCCAGGAAGTCGTCGACGCCCGCCTCCTCGGCGATGGCCTTGGCGGTCAGCGGGTTGTCGCCCGTGATCATGATCGTCTTGATGCCCATGCGGCGCAGCTCGTCGAACCGCTCCCGCATGCCCTCCTTGACGACGTCCTTCAGGTGGACGACACCGAGGACACGGGCACCCTTGTCGTCCTTGGCGGCGACGAGCAGCGGCGTGCCGCCGGCCTGCGAGATGCGGTCGGTCAGCTCACGGGCGTCGGGGGCGACGGTGCCGCCCTGCTCCTCGACCCAGGCCACGACCGAACCGGTGGCGCCTTTACGGACCTGACGGCCGTCGACATCCACACCCGACATACGAGTCTGCGCCGTGAAGGCGATCCACGCGGCGTGGGCCAGTTCGCCCTGGTGGCGCTCGCGCAGCCCGTACATCTCCTTGGCGAGGACGACGATCGAGCGGCCCTCGGGGGTCTCGTCGGCCAGCGAGGAGAGCTGGGCGGCGTCGGCGACCTCGGCCTCGGTCGTACCGCGTACGGGCACGAACTCGGCGGCCTGGCGGTTGCCCAGGGTGATGGTGCCGGTCTTGTCGAGCAGCAGCGTCGACACGTCACCGGCGGCCTCGACCGCACGCCCGGACATCGCGAGGACGTTGCGCTGGACCAGTCGGTCCATACCCGCGATGCCGATCGCGGAGAGCAGCGCGCCGATGGTCGTCGGGATGAGGCAGACGAGCAGGGCCGTCAGGACGATCAACGACGTCTGCTGGTCGGCACCGGCGTAGATCGCGAAGGGCTTCAGGGTGACGACGGCGAGCAGGAACACGATGGTGAGGGACGCCAGCAGGATGTTGAGGGCGATCTCGTTGGGGGTCTTCTGCCGCGCCGCGCCCTCGACCAGGTTGATCATCCGGTCGATGAACGTCTCGCCGGGCTTCGTCGTGATCTTGATGACGATCCGGTCGGAGAGGACCTTCGTTCCGCCGGTCACGGCCGAACGGTCGCCGCCGGACTCGCGGATGACCGGGGCCGATTCGCCGGTGATGGCGGACTCGTCCACGGACGCGACGCCCTCGACGACGTCACCGTCGCCGGGGATGATGTCGCCGGCCTCGCAGACCACCAGGTCACCGATCTTCAGCCCGGTGCCGGGGACCCGCTCCTCGTCCTCGCCGATGATGCGGCGGGCGACCGTGTCGGTCTTGGCCTTGCGCAGGGTGTCGGCCTGCGCCTTGCCGCGGCCCTCGGCGACGGCCTCGGCCAGGTTGGCGAAGATCGTGGTGAGCCAGAGCCAGGCGGTGATCGCCCAGCCGAACCAGTCGCCCGGGTTCTTGACCGCGAGCACGGTGGTGACCACCGAGCCGACCAGAACCACGAACATGACCGGCGACTTGACCATCACGCGCGGGTCGAGCTTGCGCAGCGCGTCCGGCAGGGACTTCACCAGCTGCTCGGGGTCGAACAGGCCCCCGCCGACCCGGCCTGCCGGTTCCTTGCGCCCGGACGGGCCGTCGGTGTGGGGGGCCAGTGTCGGAGTGACCGTCGTCTTCTGGGGCACAGCGTCCTGCTTCGCTACGTCGGTGGTCATGCCGCGAGCCCTTCGGCGAGCGGGCCCAGCGCGAGGGCCGGGAAGAACGTCAGACCGGTGATGATCATGATCGTGCCGACCAGGAGGCCGGTGAACAGCGGCTTCTCGGTACGCAGCGTGCCCGCGGTCTCGGGGACGGGCTTCTGCTCGGCGAGCGAGCCTGCGAGCGCGAGGACGAACACCATCGGCAGGAACCGGCCGAGCAGCATGCACAGGCCGAGTGCCGTGTTGTGGAACCCGGTGTTCGCGCCGAAGCCGGCGAAGGCCGAACCGTTGTTGTTCGAGGCGGAGGTGTAGGCGTACAGCACCTCGGAGAAGCCGTGCGCGCCGGTGTTCGTCATCGACGACTCGCCGTTACCGGTCGCCATCGCGACGGCGGTGCCGATCAGGACGAGGGCCGGGGTGACGAGGATGTAGCAGGCCGCGTACTTCATCTCGCGGGTGCCGATCTTCTTGCCCAGGTACTCCGGGGTACGGCCGACCATCAGGCCGGCGACGAACACGGCGACAACAGCCATGATCAGCATGCCGTAGAGGCCGGAGCCGACACCGCCGGGCGCGATCTCGCCCAGCATCATGCCGAGCAGCAGCACGCCACCGGACAGACCGCCGAAGGAGTCGTGGAAGGAGTTCACGGAACCGGTCGAGGTCATGGTCGTGGAGACCGCGAACAGCGACGAGGCGCCCTCGCCGAAGCGCTGTTCCTTGCCCTCCATCGCGCCGCCCGCGAGCTGCGAGGCGGTGCCCGGGTGGGCGAACTCCAGCCAGGTCACCAGGACCACGCCGACGAACCAGATCGTGGCCATCGCGCCGACGATCGCGTAACCCTGCCGGACGCTTCCGACCATCCTGCCGAAGGTGCGCGGCAGCGAGAACGGGATGACGAGCAGCAGGAAGATCGTCAGGAGGTTCGAAAAGCCGTTGGGGTTCTCGAAGGGGTGCGACGAGTTGGCGTTGAAGTAGCCGCCGCCGTTCGTGCCCAGGTCCTTGATGGCCTCCTGGGAGGCGACAGCGCCGGGGCTGATGGACTGCGTCTGCCCGGTGACAGTGGTCAGCTCGTGGATGCCGGCGAAGTTCTGGACGGCGCCCGCGGCGACCAGCAGGACAGCGGCGACCACGGAGATCGGGATCAGGATGCGGACGGTACCGCGGACCAGGTCGGCCCAGAAGTTGCCCAGTTCACCGGTGCGGGACCGGGCGAAGCCACGGACCAGCGCGACCGCGACGGCGATGCCGACGGCGGCCGAGGCGAAGTTCTGCACGGCGAGACCGGTGGTCTGGGCGACGTGGCCCATGGACGACTCACCCGAGTACGACTGCCAGTTCGTGTTGGACACGAACGAGGCGGCCGTGTTGAACGCCTGGTCCGGTGTGATCGCCGCGAAACCGAGCGACCCCGGAAGGCCGTTCTGTATCCGCAGGATCAGGTAGAGGAACAGCACGCTCACGGCGGAGAACGCCAGCACGCCGCGCAGGTAGGCCGGCCAGCGCATCTCCGTGTCGGGGTTGGCTCCGACAGCGCGGTAGATCCACTTCTCCACCCGGAGGTGCTTGCCGGAGGAGAAGACGGCGGCCATGTAGTCGCCGAGGGGGCGGTGTACGAGGGCGAGCGCGACGATCAGCGCGGAGACCTGGAGCACGTCAGCAAGAACGGGGCTCATATCCGTACTCAGAACCTCTCCGGCTTGACGAGGGCGAGCACGAGGTAGCCCAGCAGGGCGACGGCCACGACGAGGCCGATGATGTTCTCGGCGGTCACAGCTTCGCCACCCCCTTGGCGATGAGGACCACCAGCGCGAACACCGCGATCGTGGTGACGACGAAGGCCACGTCGGCCATCGCATGCTCCTAGAAGAGGTTCGAGAGGAACGGACACCACGAGAAAAGCGCACCCTGGCGCGAAACCGACCCCCGTTGACGACGCCCTTACGCCTCCGAAGGCCCCCTTAACGGCATCCATATGCCGCAGTGCTCTGGATCATGCGCACGGCGGGCGCCGGCGACCGCGCCGCAGCGGCAGCCGGACAAGAACGACGGTCGCGAGAACAAGTACGGGCAGAAGAGAGACGGCCATTCCGACGGCATCCATGCCCACAGCAACACACCCTGAGATCGGTGGGCCCACCCGACTCCTCGGCCGAAGCCGCACGCGCGCCCGTTCACCCCAGAGTGGTCCCCGTCGGTGTGGGGGCGAGCAGGGTTGACGCAGCTCTGATGCCTGCGGCGCCGGGCCTGATGAGCTTCTGACGGCAGGAGGCCACCCCATCGAGCTGTGAGACCACCGCCCTGGTGGCCGGAGCGGGGTGTGACGACCGACTGCGGTGTTCGACTACCAGGCCGCCCAGGGCGTGGGCACCTCAGCTCGGCCGGCCGGTCATCACCTTCCACGGCGGGCACAAAGGCAACACCACCCACCTGCGGGCCTGGGCGGCACAGCTCCGCTCCACCCCGCTCGTCCACTGACCGTTGGCGATTCACACGGCAGTTGGCCCGACTTCAGGCGGCCGAGTGGCCGCGAGTCCTCGCATACGGCGATGACGTCGGCGACCCGGCGTTGCCCGTGCCGCGTACGCAGCCATGGCCGCGGGAGTTTCCCCCGGCTGTGAGTCACGGGACCCAGCTCCTGGCACCTGACCGGGCCCCCGTCGACCACCTCCGGTGGGGGCCCCGATGCCGCCGCTGCTCACCGTCGACAAAGGGGAGTGCGACGGCGGCTCCGAGGAGCTGGCTGCCCGTCGAGGAGGGCGCCGACGACGCCCCGGGAGTCGTCGATCCCGTCGGGGCGATCGCACATGACGCCCGTCCGACGCTCCGGATCGACGCCATCACCCCGGCCCCCGGCGAGTCCGCCGGGGCGCTGGCGTTCATGGAGATCGTCCGCGACTGCGCGGTCGATGTCGTGGCTCGCGAACGCCGACCGGCCCGCGTACGGGGTCAGCGCGAGGTGATCCAGGTGTGGATGCGCGCCGCGAGGTCGGCGCCGGAGCGGGCCCAGCGGATGTGGCCCGGGGCGGGGCCTTCCGCGGGGGCGTAGTGCCAGCGGTCGACCGAGGCTCCCGGCAGTTTGGCGCAGAGGCGGTCCACCGCCGTGACCGGTGCCAGGTCGTCTCCCTCGACGGAGATCGCCAGGACCGGGAGGCGGACCTGGGGGAGCAGGGCCTCGTAGTCGACGTCCGCGCCGGACGGCCTGAACCGGCCGGTGCGGCAGATACGGGCCCAGTCCCTCATCCGGCGGGCCGGCTGGCGCCCGCCGAAGCCGAGGCGGTGGCCCGGGAAGTAGCCCCACACCGTGCCGATCAGCGCCACGAGTTGCGTGCTGAGCAGAATGCGCACCCCGTGAATCCCCGGAAAGCCGCGGTGGTCGACGGAACCGGCCGCCACGAACAGCAGGCCGTCCACGCCCTTCGGCTCCCGCGCCGCGTAGAGCACCGACGCCTGGCCCCCGATGCTGTGCCCGAGCAGATGGAGCGGGACGGAGGGGAAGCGCTCCCGGACCGCCGCGACCATCGCCGGCCAGTCCACCGCGGCCAGATCCTGGTATCCGTCCCGGGACGACCGGCCCGCTCGGGGACGGCTCGCACCCTGGCCGCGCAGATCCGCGGCGACGACGGCGATGCCGCGTTCCGCGAGTTCCGAGCAGAACGGGTCGTAGTACGAGGCCGTCACACCGAGCGCCGGCCACAACAGGACCACGGCCAGCGGCTCCCCGGCCGGCTCCGTCACCCGGCCGACGAGCCGTGCCGTCGTGTCCTCGAGCGGTACCTCGATGAGGTCGGGGGCCTCGCTCACCGCTGCCCCCCGCCCAGGAGCATGTACGCGAGCCGCTGCTCCTGGGTCTCCCGTGACCATCGTTCCGCCGCCTCCATACGCTCCTCGATCCCCGTGTCGACCAGGCGCCGGCCGGGCCAGATCTCGTAGTCGCCGACCAGATGACCGTGCTCCGACAGGCCCTGCTGGAAGAGCGACTCCCGCCGGAACAGCAATTCCACCATGGGAAGCTCCTCCCACAGCCGGCGTCCCTCCTCGATGATCTCCTGCAACCGGGCCCGCTCGTGCGGATGTTCCGACAGATACCGGCGTACGACGGCGCTGCCGACCGCAAGGTGCCGGATCTCGTCCATGTTGGCGCCGCGCTCGACCAGCGCGGCGGCGGGGTCGAGCGGCCGCCACTTGCGTTCGCTGAGCTCGGCGGCCGGTGCGAGGACACCCTCCACCAGCACGGTCAGCACCAGGACGCCTCCGTAGAAGTCACCGCTGTCCCGGAGGACGCGCAGGCCGAACTCCTCCAGCGGGTCCAGGACGGCGGCCGACGCCGCACCCGCCGTCTTCTCGACCGTGGCCGCGAGTTCCGACGCCGGTACGCCGACCCGCAGCAAGTGGTCCCGGAAGGCCCGGGCATGGCGCGCCTCGTCGATGAGCTGGGTGGAGAAGAACTCCAGGCAGTCGCCGTCCGGGGCGTGGAACACGAGGAAGGACAGGGCGCGGGTGGCCTTCTCCTCGGCGATGTGCCGGAAGCAGAACTCGTCCAGCAGGGCGTCCCGCAAGGGGCCGGGAGCCGTGACCGCCGGTGTCGGGGCGGGGTCCGGGACGCTGCCGTCGGACAGGCGGCGCAGCATCCCGCCCGCCACGTGCTCCAGCCAGTAGGGCAGATTGCACTGCTGCGGCGTCAATTCCAGTGAGCGGGCGCCTTCGAGGACACCGGGGGCGTTGTCCCAGTCGGCTTCCGCGGGGATCGGGGCGGTCGTCATGGTCGTCTCCGTTCGTGGGTGGGGAATGGCGGGGAGCGGCCGGCGCGGTCCGGTCAGACGGCGCCGGTGACGCGCAGCAGGTTCCAGACGGCCGGAAGCCGCGCGCCGCCCTGGAAGGCGGCGTACTCGGGCTCGACCACGTGCGGCGCCCACTTCCGCTTGAACGCCTCCTGGCTGCGCGCCGGGTAGACGACGCGGCCGTGCTCGCCGAGCTGACCGACGATGCGGCTCAGCGTCCTCGACGAGCAGTCCGGCTCGTGGGCCGGGTCCAGACCGGCGAAGGGCGTGAAACCGAGGTGGAGCCAGCCCGCGCCCTCCTCCTGGAAGCGCTGGAGGGCGGTGAGGTTGACCAGTTCGATGGTGCCGACCGGAGCGGCCGTCGACCTGCGGGTGAGGTCGTACAGCATTCCCGGTCTGCTGCCCCAGACCGGCGAGTAGGTGATGTACGCGACGGTGCGGTCCTCGTGCCGGGCGAGGAACGTGCGCCTCAGCGGTGCACCGGGCCCTCCGCGCTCGCCGACGAGGAAGGTCAGCTCCTTCACATGACGGCCCTTGGACCGCAGCCATTCGGCGTCGATGGCGTCGAGTTCCGCGCGGCCGCGTACGTCGTCCCCGGTCACCTCGGTGACCCGAACGCCCTCGCGCCGGGCGCGGGAGACGTTCTGCCGGATCTTGGCGAGGGCCTTGCCGCCGAGGGTGAACCGCCGCAGGTCGACGCTGTACGAGCTGCCGATCTGGTTGACGGCGAAGCCGCGCGCCGCGTAAGGGCCGATGTCGTCGCGGCGGAGCTGCACTGCGGTGAGCCGCCGGCGCCCCGGGCCCGCGGCCAGCCCGCCGAGGAACTCGTCGAGCAGCGCGTCCCGTTCGGCCGGCGGGGCGAACGGGCCGCCGAACTGGACCGCGTGCCGGCGGCCGGTCCGGTGGGCGATCAGCCCCGACGCAACGCGCCCGAGATGGTGGGACGTGCCGTCGTTCAACGCCAGGAAGGCGCTGGGGTGGTCGGCGTGGCTGCGCAGCAGTCCGAGAGCGGCCTCCGTCCGCGATGCGGTGTTCATCGGCGGCTTCCCGCGCCGGCGGCCACCTCGGCCGTGAAGGCGGTGAACGCCGGGTGCGGGGCGGGCTCGAAGGGGACCGAGAACGGCTTGAGGAAGTTGCCGAGGAGCCCGCGGTCGCCGCACAGATGGATGGGGACGGCCAGGAGGGCCCACTCCGGGCGCACCAGCCACGACCACAGCGCCACCACTGCGCCGGCGGTCAGCCAGCTGTGCATGGTGTTGTAGAGGACGTAGTAGACGCGGGGTGTCGCGCCGCCGCGCGCCCTGCGGTGCGCGATCGCTCCCGGGAGGTAGCCGATGAGGTCGATGTAGGCGAACATCGCGATCGCGACCGGCCAGCGCACCTCGTCGAGGTGGGCGAGGAACAGGCCGGCGCTGATGGCGAGGCCGACGCAGTACTCGGCGCGCAGCAGCCGGTACGTCACGGTGGATTCGAAGCGGTTGGCCGCGTCCATCAGGCGATCCGTTCCGCCTGGACGTGCCGGACCGGCGCCACGGCTGCGCCGGCGGCCGTTGCGGGTTCCGGCGGAACGGCCGCGGCGCCGAGGAGCGAGGTGAGCACCAGGCGTATGTTCTCGCGGAGCACGCGCTCGGCCACCGGGTCGATGATGCCCGCGAGGCTGGGCAGCCCGAAGTCGAACCGCGCCGTGAACCGTACGGCGCAACCCGTGGGCCCGTCCGCCGTGACCTCCCAGCGGCCGCTGAACTCCTCGAAGTCGCCGTCGGTCTGGGTGAACGAGATCGTCAGGCCCTCGTCGTCGAAGACGTCCTCCTCGGTCCAGCCGAGGACGCCGTTGCGGAAGTTCACCTCCCAGTCGCTGCGCACCGGGCCGCCCGGTTCGCCCGGATGGACGGTGACCTCGCGCACCGTGTCCACCAGGTCCGGGTAGCGCGCGAAGTCGCGGATCCTCTCGTACGCCTCGTGCGGGCCGGTCGTCGACGACCGGTGCTCAAGTTCCACGGACCGCATCTCAGCTGCTCCTTGCCTCGTTCGGGCCGTCCTCGGCCGGGAAGCGCCCGGCGAGGGCACGTGCCGCTCCGTCGATGGCCGCCGCGAGCTCCTCCGTCTCGGCGTCCGTGAGGACGGCGGGCGGTGTGAGGCGTACGACGGCGTGCGCGTTCAGCGAGTGGTTGACGATCACTCCGCGGTCCAGGAGTTCCAGCAGGAACTCGCCGGCGAGACCGTCGTCCCGGAACTCCACGCCGAGCAGCAGGCCGACCCCGCGGACGTCCGCGACGAGATGCGGGCAGTGGGTCTCGAGCGGGGCACGCAGTGCGGTGAGCACCGTGTCCCCCAGCGCGCGGGCGCGCTCCACCAGGCCCTCTTCCTCGATCACGGCGATCGAGGCCTCCGCCGCAGCCATCGCGATGGGGGCCGCGGAGAAGGTGGACGTGTGGAGGAACGGGTCGCGGTCGAACGCCCGGAAGGCCCGGGCGGTGGCGATCGCGGCCGCCACCGGGACGACCCCGCCGCTCAGGCTCTTGCCGACGAGCAGGACGTCCGGAACGACGTCCTCACGCTCCGCGCCCCACCAGTGGCCGAGGCGGCCCAGACCGGTCATCACCTCGTCGAGGACGAAGAAGGCGCCCGTGCGCGCGCACAGCGCGGCGACCTCCCGCAGATATCCCTCGGGCGGGACGACCACGCCCGCCTCGCCCTGGACCGGCTCCAGCAGCACGACCGCGTCGGAGCCGTCCGGACCGACCGCCTCCGCGAGGGAGTCCGTGTCGCCGTACGGCACATGAACGCTGTCCGGCAGAAGCGGTCGGAACGGGTCCTGGTACAGGGCCTTGCCGGTCGCCGAGAGGGCGCCGAGCGTCTTGCCGTGGTAGCCGCCGACGGCCGAGACGATCCGGCGGTGCCCCTGGCTCCGCGCGAGCTTCAGCGCCGTCTCCACGGCTTCCGCCCCGGAGCCGGTGAAGTGGACCCGTTCGAGGCCCGCCGGGGCGACCCGGCTCAGGGCCGAGGCCGCGTCGGCGGCCCTCGGCTCCAGCAGCAGCCGCGTCGACAGCGGATGTGTTCGGATCTGCCGCTCCACCGCGGCCACGACCCGGGGGTGGCAGGCGCCCGTGAGGAAGACGCCGTAGCCGCCGCAGTTCAGATAGTCGCGCCCCTGTGCGGTGCGCACCCGGGAGCCTTGGGACGAGACCTCGACGTCGCCGCCGAACATCTCCCCCAGCTTGGCGCGGCCGCGGCTCAGATGCGCCCGGTAGCGGGCGGCGACATCGCCGAGGTGCCCGGGGGACACCGGGGCGCCGGTGGCGGGGGAGGCTGTGGTCGTTCCGGCAGTCATCCCGTGTCACCGCACCCGCAGCGGAGCGCCGTCGTGGTGGTCCAGCAGCGCCTGGGCGGCGCTCAGCCGCGACGGCGGGTGGAAGGCCAGCGCGCGGCTGACGGCCAGGAGCTGCCCGACCTCCGGGGAGGTGACGAATGCCAGGCCGCCGAGGAGCTCGGCGGACCGGTCCGCAAGATCGACCAGCAGGTCCTGGACGGCGTAGCGGGCGGTGAGCGCCGCCCCCAGCTCGTCGTTCCCGACCGTGCCGGAGTCGATCGCACCGGCTACGTTCTCGGTGAGCGCCGCGGCCGCCTCCATACCGATGACGAGGGCGGCCCGGTCGCCCGCGCTGCCCCGCCCGGCGCGGATGGCCCGCTCCGCAAGACCGCCGACCGCACCCGTGTAGGCCGAGGTGACCAGCAGCTCGAACCAGACGAACCCGACGGTCTGCAACGTGTCGAGTCCGGAGCCCAGTTCGACCTGGGGGCGCAGCATCAGCTCTTCGGCCACGAGGACGTCCCGGAGGACCAGTTCGTCGCTCTCGGCGCCCGCGAGGACGGGCGTTCCCCAGAACGGATTGCGGCTGATTCCGGGGGAGCCGGCGGGTATCAGGGCGACGCCCAGCTGGGTGGAACCGTCGTCCCCGGTGAGTGCGACGCTCGCGGTGAGCAGGTCCATCGAACGGGAGAGGCTGCACGGCTTCTTGCTTCCGTTGACGACGTAACCGTTCTCGGCGCGCCGGGCGGTGACCGCCGACTCGAGGATGCCGGAGCCCGTCCGGCCCTCGGCGAAGCCCGAGGCGACGAGCAGCCGGTCCCGGGCGATGCCCTCGATCAGCATCCATTCGAGACCGGAGGCCCCGGCCGAGCCGACGAGCGCGACGAGACCCGCAACCGAGAAGTTGTGCATGGCGCTCGCCACGCCGAGCGAGGGGGAGAGGGCGCCGAGCGCACGGGTGATCCGCGCCGCGTCGACGGCGCTCACCCCGGAGCCGCCGTACGTCGTCGGGATGAGCAGCCCGGGTCCTCCGGCGCGACGGAACGCGTCGAGTGCCGGCCCGCCCGGGGACTCCAGGGTGGTGGGCGGTACGTCCGCCAGTTCGTCGTACAGATGGGGCAGGTGCTTCTCGCACGCCTCGCGCGCGCGGTCCATGGAGCGCATCAGTGACGCTTCCTCTCGTTCTGGTCGCCGGGAAGGGCCGCCTCGGTCCGGGCGTCGCCGAACACCGCCTGCCGGGGGAGGACGCCCCGGGCGACGCTGACTCCCTGGAGGTGCGTGGTGCGCAGCAGCGGGAAGTTGGCCTCACCGCCCGGGCCGCCGGTCAGGCCGGTGCCGCCGTGCGTCGGCAGCAGGGGCAGGAAGCCGATGTGGGAGTCGTTGACCTTCAGCAGCCCCCCGCCGCGGATCGCGGCGAGGTAGCCGGCGATGACGTCCTCGTCCTCGGCCCACAGCGAGTTGCGCAGCCCGTACTCGTTGGCGCTGGTGAACGCGGTGACGGCGTCGAGGAGTTCGGCGTCCGGGCGGTCCTCGGGCACCACGACGGGCAGCAGGGGGAAGAACGTCTCGTGCCGCACGACGTCCAGGTCGCGGGCGCCCTTCAGCCCGTCCACCCGCACCACGGTCGGTTCCAGGAACACACCGTTCATGTCGTCGGCCTCGCCGTGCACGTCCAGGCGCCGGCCTCCGCACACCAGCCTGCCGCCGCCGTCCGTGGCCTGGCGCAGTACCTCGAAGAAGCGGTCGGTGCGCAGCACCGGCGAGAGGAGGGCTTCCGGCTCGTCGGGGAGGCCGGGACGGATCGCCCTCGCCCGGTCGGCGAGCAGGCCGAGCAGCTCGTCGGCCACGGCGGGGTGCACGACGGCGCAGTTGGGGACCATGCAGATCTGCCCGGAGCCGTAGAACGCCTCCGCCAGCGCGTCCGCCGCGCGCTCCAGGTCCGCGTCGCGCCACACGACCACGATGTCGTTGCCGGCGAGCTCCAGGACCGGCTTCTTGCCCCGCGCCACGCACTCGGCGCCGAAGGCGATGCCCTTCTCGCTGTCCCCGAAGTACATGATGTCGTCGACCAGCGGGCTGTCCAGCCACTGGGCCAGTGCGGGCCCGGCCGGTGAGCAGATCGCGGAGAGGACCCCGGGGGGTGCCCCGGTCCGTTCGAGCGCCGGCACGATCAGTTCGTGCAGTGCGTGCATCACGCCGAGCGGTGCGCTGCGGGGTGCCCGGACGACGAGGGAGTTGCCGCCCGCGAGGACCCAGATGCCGAGGAGCGCGTTGGCGACCGTGGCGTTCTGCGGGGGGTTGAGGCACACGACCCCGTCGGCGACCCGGCGGAGCGTCAGCTCACGGGGCCCCAGCCGCCGGCGGTGCTCCATCTGTCCCGCGATCCACTCCCTGGTCTCGGGCCCGGTGTTCGCCAGCATCCCGGCGACCTCCCAGCGGGCGAGCATCCGGGGGTGGCCCTCGGCGACCATCACGTCGATGATCTCGGCGCTCTTCTCACGGACGAGGTGGTGGAACTCCTCCACCACCCGCAGCCGGGTGGCCGGTGGAACCGCCGACCAGGCCCGGGCTGCCCCCGCGGCGACGTGGAGAGCCGCGTCCATGTCGTGGCCGTCGCCGACCGCCACCCGGCCGATGACGTCGTCCGTGGCGGCCTCCGGTGCGATCCGGCCCCGCTCCAGGCCCCGTTTGAGCCGGACCGAGCCCATCGTGTCCCGCAGCATCGCCGACGAGTGCACGGTGTAGACCCACTTGTCCGAGGGCCGCTCGTGGCCGTCCACGTAGGTGCCGTAGCTGCGCATTGCCGACTCCGTCCTCATCCCAGGTCCCCGTCTTTGCCGGCCGGTTCGGCGATCCGCGCCAGTGCCCGGTCGAAGGTCGCGGCGAGAGCTTCGAGCCGCCCGCCGTCCTCGAACATGCTGAAGTGGTCGCCGGGCGTCTTCAGGACCTCGACCCGGCCCTCGACGTGACCGCCCCAGAGGGACGCCTTGTCGAGGCGCCGGATGCGCATGGTGTCCAGAAGCGCGCCGTCCTCGTCCTCCTCGGCGACCACCAGCACGATGTCGCCGTCGAACCGGCGGTCCGGGTAGTGGCCCTTGAGCAGATCGTGGTTGTGCCGCCAGGCCGCGACGAAGCCCTCGCGGCGCAGCAGCTCCATCTGCTCCTCGTCGGCAGCGGCGGACGTGAGCAGCAGCGGAACGGCGCGCTCGAACTCGTCGTCGCCGATGTGGCCGCCGACGTACGCCTCCGGCGGGTGGCTGTCCAGCATCAGCAGCGTGTCGACCTCCTCGCCCGCAGCCCGCAGCTGGAGCGCCATCTCGAACAGCACATTGCCGCCGAAGGAGTAGCCGCCCAGCCGGTACGGGCCGTGGGGCTGCTCGCGCCGGATCTGTTCGACGTAGAGCGCCGCCAGTTCACGCAGCGTGCCCGGTCGCCCGTCCTCCTCGCCGGGGTAGGACACCGCGGCGAGGGGCTCGGCGGAGCGGGAGTGGACGGCCATCCGGAAGTAGACGAAGTTGGTGCCACCGGCGGGGTGGACGAGGAACAGCGTCCGGCCCTCGCCCTGGCGGATCGGCACGACGCGCCCGATGCGGTCCCGGGCACCGCCCGGGGCCGCGCCGACGGACACGACGTAGTCGGCCAGTTCGCCCACCGTGCTCAACTGCGCGAAGACATCGAGGTCGATCGGCACGCCGAACGCGTCGCGCAGGGAGGTCGCGATCTCGACCGCGAGCATCGAGTCCCCGCCGAGGTCGTAGTAGTCGTCGTCCTCGGCGATTCCGGTCACCCCGAGGTGCTTCCCCAGCAGGGCGGTGAACTGTTCCCTGGTCACTCCCGTGCCCGTGCCCGTGCCCGTGTCCACGGACTCGTCGGCCGTGACCGCCCCACCGGTCGGCGGGGCCGCCTCGATCCAGTGGCGGTTGCGCTGGAAGGGGTAGGCCGGCAGGGCGATCTTCCGTGCCGAGCGGAAGTCCCAGGCCTCGGCCCACTCGCCGGCGGGCAGGTCGCGCCCGGCCAGCCAGCTCCGCACGGCCTGTCCGGTGACACCGGAGTCCGCGGCCGCCCGGCCGTCCGCGCGTTCGTCCAGGAACGCGTCGAGCTCCTCCAGTACCTCGTCGATGTCCGCGGCGGCGAACGCGTGCCGTACGGGCATCGGCTGCCGGCCTGCGAGCAGCGTGTACGCGAGGTCGCGCACGGTCGGGCGGTGCCGCTCGGCCGCGAGGTGGTCCCGCAGCCGGCGCGCGACGGCCCGCAGACCGCGGTCGTCCTTCCCCGAGAGCACGACCGGGTAGCGCACGCCGGTCGGCCCGGACTCCGCGACCTGTGGCCGGGGCGCGGCCTCCAGTACGCAGTGCGCGTTCGTACCGCCCAGGCCGAAGGAGCTCACGGCCGCGGCCCGCAGACGCAGTTGGTGAGGGCCCTCGGCGGTGGTGCGCACCTGGTAGGGGAGTGCGTCCAGACCGATGTGAGGATTGGGCGCGGTGAAGTTGATCTGCGGCGGGACGGTCTGGTGGTGCAGCACCAGCGCCGTCTTGATCAGTCCGGCCACGCCCGCGGCGGCGTCGAGATGGCCGATGTTGGCCTTGAGGCTGCCGACGGCGCAATCGGGGGCCGGTCCGCCGGCGGCGCGGTGCGCCGCGGCGAGCGCCCGCAGCTCCAGCGGGTCGCCGAGCGCGGTTCCCGTGCCGTGCGCCTCGACGTACCCGATGGAGTCCGCCGGCACGCCGGAGTCCCGCAGGGCCGCTTCGATGACGGCCTGCTGCCCTGCGGGGCCCGGGGCGGTGAAACCGATCTTGTCGGAGCCGTCGTTGTTGACGGCGCTGCCGCGGAGCACCGCGTAGACGCGGTCTCCCTCGGCGAGTGCCCTGTCCAGCGGCTTGAGCACCACGACTCCGCAGCCGTTCCCCTTCACCGTGCCGCCGGACGCGGCGTCGAAGACCCGGCAGTGCCCGTCCTGGGAGAGGATTCCGCCTTCCTGGTACAGGTAGCCGCTGGTCTGGGGCACGGTGATGCTGACGCCGCCGACGAGGGCAGCGTCGCAGTCGCCGCGTTCCAGTGCCGTGCAGGCGAGGTGCACCGCGGTGAGCGAGCTGGAGCAGGCGGTCGCCACGCTGATGCCCGGGCCGGTCAGACCGAGCTTGTAGGCGACCCGGGTGGCGAGGAAGTCCTTGTCGTTCCCGATCAGCACCGGGTAGTTCATCGCCTCGTCGGCGTGGTCGGCCGACCGCAGGACCTGGGAGAGCAGATACGTGCTCAGGCTCGTGGCGGCGAAGACGCCGATCCGGCCGTCGCTCCAGTCCGGGCGGGTGCCCGCGTCCTCGAGCGCCTCCCAGGCGCAGGTCAGCAGGATTCGGTGCTGCGGGTCCATCAGGGCGGCGTCACGTCCGGTGATGCCGAAGAACTGCTCGTCGAAGAGGTCCGCGCCGGCCATGTCGGCACCCGCGGGGACGCGGTTGGGATCGGAGATCCCCGCCTCCGGTACGCCGGCGGCGCGCATCTCGTCGGCGGTGAACTCCCGCACGGACTCCTGGCCGTTCAGCAGGTTCTGCCAGAACTGGCCGATGTCGTCCGCGCCGGGGAAGCGGCCGGCCATGCCGACGACGGCGACGGGCGTGCCCCGGCCGGATCGCCGGGACTGCTCGGGTGCGAACTCGGTCACTGGGTCGCTCCTTCCTGGGCAGCGTGGGAGCCGGCGGCACCGGGGGCCTTCCCGTCCGCTCCGAGGGTGTCGATGTGTGCGGCCAGTCTGCGCACCGTGGTGTGCGTGAACAGGGCGATCATGTCGAGGGAAACTCCCGGGAGTTGTTCCTGGAGCCTCGTGTGCACGTCGGCCACGTGCATCGAGGAGCCTCCGATGTCGAAGAAGTTGTCGTCCTCGCCCACGCTCACGCCGGGCAGGACGTCACTCCACACGGAGAGCACCAGGTCGGTGGTGGTGCGACCGGTCGGCGTGCGCCCGAGCGGCGCCGGTGCGGCGTCGCCGAGGGCGGGCCAGGGCAGCGCGGCGTCGTCCACCTTGCCGTTCACGGTCAGCGGCAGGGCCGTCAGCCGCACCGTCCTGGCGGGAACCATGTAGGCGGGGAGCCGTTCGCGCAGCAGCCGCAGCAGGGGCCTGTCGTCCGGCACCGCCGCCGAGTCCACGACGAAGGCGACGAGGGACGGATGCTCCGGGTCGCGGCCGTCGAGCCGGACCGCGGCTTCGCGCACGCCGTCGACGGACAGCAGCGCCGACTCGACCTCACCGAGCTCGATGCGGAAGCCGCGCAACTGGACCTGGGTGTCGATGCGGCCCAGATGCACGAGAGATCCGTCCGGCCGGGCCAGGGCGAGATCGCCGCTGCGGTACGCCGTGACTCCGTCCGCGACGACGAAGCGCTCGGACGTCAGGTCGGGCCTGCCGAGGTAGCCGAGCGTCACACCCGGACCGGACACGACGAGTTCTCCGGGTACGCCGGGCGGGCAGTGGTGGCCCTCGCCGTCGACGACGCTGACGGTGAGATCGGCCAGGGGCCTGCCGATCAGCGAGGACCTCTCCATGAGGGCGTCCGCGGGAGTGACCGCGTGGTGGGTGACGTGCACGGTGGTCTCGGTGATCCCGTACATGTTGACCAGCCGTGCCTGCTCGCCCATCAGCTCGTACCAGGGGCGCAGGGCGGCGTAGCGGAGGGGCTCGCCGCCGAAGACGACGTACCGCACGTCGAGTGCGGTCCGGTCGCCCGGCCGCAGCACTTTCAGCAACTGGCCGAAGGCGGAGGGGGTCTGGTTGAGCACGGTCACGCCGTACTCGGCGAGGAAGTCGCGGAACTGCTGCGGTGAACGGGCCGTGTCCGCCGGCACCACGGCCACCTGGCCGCCGTACAGCAGGGCGCCGAAGATCTCCCAGACCGAGAAGTCGAACGCGTAGGAGTGGAACAGACTCCAGACGTCGTCGGGACCGAAGTCGAAGTGCTCCTCGCAGGCCCGGAAGAGGCGGACGACGTTCCTGTGCGTGACCTGGACACCCTTGGGGCGGCCGGTCGAGCCGGAGGTGAAGATGGTGTACGCGCAGGCGTCCGGGTCCTTCACCGGCTCCGGTGCGGGAACCGGTTCCCCGGGCACCAGCAGGGCCGAGGCGTCGAGGTGGCGCACCGCCCGGTCAGGCCAGCGCTCCTCGTCGGCGACGACGGGGAGACCGTCGGGGAAGCTCTCCAGGATCCGGCCGACACGGCTCGCGGGCGATCCCGGGTCGAGCGGCACGTACGCCTTGCCCGCCTTGAGCACACCGAGGATCACCGCGAGCAGGTCGGACCCGCGCCGCATGGCCACACCCACGTGTTCGCCCGGCACCTCGCGGCCGAGGGCGTGGGCCACCCGGTCGGCACGGGCGTCCAGTTCGGCGTAGGTGACGGACTCGTCACCGTCGCGCACGGCGACGCGCTCGGCATGGGTCCGTGCCACGTCCGAGAACCACGTCGTCAGGGACGGGAACGGGCCGTCGTCCACGACGCGCGCGCCGGGGTTGATGCGCCGGGACAGCTCCCTCTCCGCCTCGGGGGGCATCGCGGGGATGTCGCGCAGGGGCACGTCCGCACCGGCGGCGGACACCGTTTCCAGGACCTGCCGCATGCAGGCGAGCGGGTCGGTGCCCCACTGCTCCTCGGAGCACTCGACGTTGACGTTGAAGCTGGTACCGAAGTCCTCGACGTTCATGACGAGGGGGTACTTGGCGTACCGGCGCGGCAGTTCGATCGACTCGATGGTGCAGCCCGGGATCCGGATCTGCAGGGGTTGCTTGTAGTAGGTGAAGGCGCTGTTGAACGCGAGCGAGCCGCCCTCGGCACCGGGGCACACCTCCCGCACCTGGGCGGCCACGTCGAAGCCCTGGTAGCGGAGCATTCCGAGCGTGGTCTCCTGCACGTCCCGGCACAGGTCGCCGAAGCTGCCGAAGTCGGACAGGTCCACCGCGAGGGGAAGGATGTTGACGAAGTATCCGGACGCCTTGCGCTGGCGGATGCCCCGGCGGTTCGCCAGGGGGAGGCCGGTGACGACCTCGCGCCGGCCGGTGACGCGGGCGTGGACGAGGAGGTACGCCCCGAGGAAGAAGGCGAAGGGGCTGACACCGATGTCCTCGGCCCTGGCGCGGATCAGGCCGCTCTCCTCCTCGGTGAGGATGAGGTGACGCTGGTGCCCCCGCAGGGCGCCGCCGGCCGAACGGCTGCCCTGGAGACGGTCGTCGGAGAACGTCGTCACTCCACCGAGCCGCTTGCGGAAGAAGTCGACGGCGGCGGACGACGCGGGTGCGGCACCGGTGACGAGCGAGCCGGGCTCGTCCAGGGCGGCCGGGGTCAGTTCGGCGTCCGGGTCGGCGTACAGGCGCTCCAGCTCGGTGACGAACATGTAGAAGGTGTAGGCGTCGCAGATCAGGTGTGAGAACAGGAGCGTGACGAACACTCCGTCCGGAGCCCGGAAGATCTCGAAGTCGTACTGGCGGGGTGCCTCGGGAGGGATGGGGCGGTCGGCCTTGGCGGCGAACCGCCGGGGTGCCTCGCGTAAGCCCTCGCCGTGGAGTTCGGTCACCGTCACCAGGTCGGCCGGATCGGCGATGTCGGGGACGCGGTGGACCGCGTACACGATTCCGCCGCGCTCCTCGAATGAGGTGTTGAGCGCGCGGATTCCCGCCCCCAGCCGCCCGATGACCGTCCTCAGCCGGTCGACGTCGACCGGGCCCGTGATGTGGAACGTGCCACCCAGGTTGAACGACGGGTCTCTGGGGAACACCCGTGCGTGTGTGTAGAGCTTGAGCTGCGCCGGGGTCGCCGGCGTCACGCTCTCTTGGCTTCCCATGCTTCCCCCAAAAGTGCTTTCGTGTGCCCTCATCGGTGCGGATGGGCGCTGATGTCCCAGGCGCCCTGGCGTGTCAGCGATCGCGGCAGGTGCCGCAGCATCCAGGCGGCGGCCTTGTAGCGAAGGCTGGGCACGCTGATGACCTTTCCCCTGTGCAGGTCACGGAGCGCGGTGCGCACCACGTCGTCGGCGTCCAGCCACAGCCAGGCCGGCGGGAACGTCGTCGGGATGCCGGCGCGCTGGTGGAACTCGGTGCGGGTGTATCCGGGGAGGACCGCGGTCATGCGGACGCCGGCCTCGCGCACCTGGCGGGACCACGCCAGGGACTCGGTGAAGGCGATCACCCACGCCTTGCTCGCCGGATAGGTGGAGCTCAGCCACGACGGCCCGACGCCGGCGACGCTGGCGACGTTGAGGATCGCGCCCCCGCGGCGGTCGGTCATGGCGGTCAGTGCCGCGTCGGTGAGGCGCAGCACGGCCCTTACGTTGAGGTCGAGGAGTCGTTCTTCCGAGGCGGTGCCGTTCGTGAGGAAGGGGCGTTCGTGTCCGATGCCCGCGTTGTTGACGAGCAGATCCACTCGCGGCCCGGAGACGAGGCGGGCGCGGACCGCGTCGCAGCCCTCGTCGGTGGAGAGGTCGGCCGCGAGCACCTCGGCCGCCGTGCCGTGGGCGTCCCGCAGCTCTTCGGCCGTCTTCGTGAGCGCGGGTTCGGAACGGGCGACCAGGACCAGGCCGTATCCGTCCCGGGCGAGAGCCCGGGCGAAGGCGCGGCCGAGCCCGGCGGTCGCTCCGGTGATGAGTGCGGTGGGCATGGGTTCCTTGCCTGTCGAACGGCCGGTGGTCACGCGGCGTCTGTCAGCACGGGGCCGAGGTCACTCCGCACGGTCGCGAAGGCGGCGAGCGTCCGCTCGAGGTGCTCGTCGGTCTGGACGGCGGTGTAGCTGGTCCGCAGCCGGGGCGACGCGGCGGGTGGCAGGACGGCGTTGACGTACACGCCCTCCTCCATCAGACGCTTCCACCCGATGACGGTGTGCAGTTCGTCGTGGGTGTCGACGGGTACGACGGGGGACTCGGAGTTGCCCGTGCGGTAGCCGAGCGCGGCCAGTTCCCGCCGCATGTAGTCCGCCTTCTTCACCACGGTTTCGCAGCGCCAGGGCTCGTCACGGACGATGTCGAGCGCCGCCAGCGCCGCAGCGGTGTTGGCCGGGCTGCTGCTGGCGGAGAAGAGCAGGCTGCGGGCGTGGTGACGGAGGTACTCGATGACGGCCTCGTCACCGAGGACCGCTCCGCCGATGGATCCGAAGGCCTTCGAGAACGTCAGGGTGATGAGGGGCACCCTGTCGGTCAGGCCGAAGTGGTCACAGGTGCCGCGGCCGGCGCTGAGGACTCCCGCGCCGTGCGCGTCGTCGACGAGCAGCGTGGCGTCGAACTCCTCGCAGACCCGAACCAGTTCGGGGAGCGGGCAGAGGTCGCCCTCCATGCTGTAGACGCCGTCGACGGCGACGAGTCGGCCGCCGCGGCCCGGATGCCGGGCCAGCTTCGCCGCCAGATCGGCCGTGTCGTTGTGGTCGAACCACTGCAGCCTGGCGCGGCTGAGCCGGACCGCGTCGATGAGCGAGGCGTGGGCGTCCTTGTCGACGAACACGGTGTCCCCGGGACCGCACAGCCCCGCGACGGCCCCCAGGTTGGCCTGATACCCGGTGGTGAGGACCAGTGCCGCCTCCTTGCCGAAGAAGGCTGCGAGCTCGCGCTCCAGTCGTTCGTGCAGTTCGAGGTTGCCGTTGAGCAGGCGGGACCCGGTGCATCCGGCGCCGAGGTCGCGTGCGGCCTCGGCCGCGGCACCCGTCACGCGGGGATCGGTGCTCAGTCCCAGATAGTCGTTGGAGCCGCACATCACGAGTTCGCGGCCGTCGGAGAGCCGCGCCACCCCGTCGGTGCGGCCGTCGAAACTGACAAAGAAGGGGTAGTAGCCGCTTGCTTTCCCTTCCCGGGAACGGGTGTAGGAATAGCACTTTTCAATGACGCCCACGGTTCGCCTTTCGACAGGTCTCATCAAGGCATGGCGGTACGGAAATCTTCACCGGCGATTTCTATTTCCGAGCAGCCTTGAGCCGGCAATCGGCCCGCAGGGCACACACGGCACCGCATACCTGAAGACGGTGGCGTCCGGTGAGAAAGAGAAGAAAGTAAGAGTGCTCAGGCGCGTGAGCGCGCCAAGGCGATGGCCTCGTGCATGTGTACTCCCCCGTACGTTTGCAGACCGGCACTGGCTGGGCACGGACCGAGCACCAGGCCTGTCAGCAGCAGAGTCCCCCTGATGAGCCGACGGCCAGAACGATCCGGCTCGTTCAATCTAGGCCGCTGCCACCAACTCCGTCAAGTAAACCTTTGGCCGCCGCTTTGACCTGGACTTTTCCTTCGGTCGTGCCGAGGTGTCCGTAAGCGGGGGAAGGCGCTCCGGGAAAGTGGAGCCTTTCCGTCCGTCCTATGCAGGTTGACACTCTCCGGCCGGGTCGGCTTTGCTGGCTTTCAATTCTGCGAGGCCGCGATATTCCGGGAATGGGTGTCGCGCCCGCCGCCGGTGACAGCAGGCCGGCCATCAGTCGCCTTCCTTTGGAACACCGGTCAATCGTCGACGGCCGGCCGCGTACGCCGCGGGTCGTCCGCTCATCTTCGGAGGTTTATCCGCCCATGTCCGGACGCACCGCCCTCGTCAGCGGGGGGAACCGGGGGATCGGTCTCGCCGTGGCCCGGGCACTGCACGCCGGCGGCGACTCGGTCGCCGTCACCTGCCGGAGCTCCCCGCCACCCGACGACTTCCTGGCGGTCAAGTGCGACGTCACCTCGAAGCAGGAGGTGGACGACGCGGTCGGCCAGGTCGAGGAGGCCCTCGGTCCCGTCGAGGTGCTGGTGGCCAACGCCGGCATCACCCGCGACGCGTTGCTGGTCGGCATGGGCGAGGACGACTTCCTCGACGTGGTCGACACCAACCTGATGGGTGCCGTGCGCCTGGTCCGCCGCACGCTGCGCGGTATGGTCCGCCGCCGGCACGGCCGCATCGTGCTGATCTCCTCCACCTCCGCCCTCTCCGGCTCGTCCGGCCAGACCAACTACGCCGCGGCGAAGGCGGGGATGGTCGGGTTCGCCCGATCCCTGGCCCGCGAGCTCGGCCGCCGGGACATCACGGTCAACGTGGTCGCACCCGGCTGGATCGACACCGACATGACGGCCGCGCTGCCGGAGGAACTGCGCAAGGAAGCCGCCGGGGCGGTGCCGCTCGGGCGCTTCGGCACCCCGGAGGACGTCGCCGCCACCGTGCGGTTCCTGACCAGCCGGGAAGCGGGCTACATCACCGGAGCCGTCGTGCCCGTCGACGGCGGAATCGGAATGGGGAACTGATGGGACTGCTCAGCGGAAAGACCCTGCTGGTCACGGGGGTCATCACCGACTCCTCGATCGCCTTCCACGCCGCCCGGGCGGCTCAGGAGCAGGGCGCACGCGTCGTCCTCACCGGCTACGGACGGCTCAGCCTCGTCCAGCGCATCGCCAAGCGGCTGCCCGAGCCCGCCCCGGTCATCGAGCTGGACGTGACCGACGCGGAACAACTGGCCTCGCTGGCCGACCGCGTGCGCCCGCACGCCGACCGGATCGACGGCGTGCTGCACTCGGTCGCCTTCGCCCCGCCCGGGGCGCTCGACGGCAACTTCCTCACCACGTCGTGGGACGAGGCCGCCACCACGTTCCGTATCTCCACCTACTCCCTCCAGGCGCTCACCAGCGCCGTGCTGCCCCTCATGGACCGCGGCGGATCGGTCGTCGGGCTCGATTTCGACGCGTCCTCCGCGTGGTCCGGCTACGACTGGATGGGTGTGGCGAAAGCCGGCCTCGAGTCGTGCACCCGCTATCTGGCGTCGCATCTCGGCGCGCGCGGCATCAGGGTCAACCTCGTGGCGGCCGGGCCCCTGTTGACGATGGCCGCACGGAACATCTCGCCCACCGCCGAGTCCGAGGGCGCCGCGCCGTTCGGCTCGGAGTGGTCGGAGCGCTCGCCCCTCGGCTGGGACCCGTCCGACTTCGAACCGGTCGCCCGCGCGTGCGTCGCGCTGCTCTCCGATCTCTTCCCGGCGACCACCGGCGAGATCGTGCACGTCGACGGCGGGGCGCACGCCATCGGGGATCGCCCTGCACGCCTCGCGGCGGAGGTGGCGGGATGACGACGGCGGCAACACGGTCCTTCACCACCGAGGAGCTCGCGTCGCTGCCGACGGGGGAGCACCTCGGACACAGCACCTGGCACGGCGTCCCCCAGAGCCGGATAGATCTGTTCGCCGAGGCCACCGGCGACCACCAGTGGATCCACACCGACCAGGCCGCCGCGGCCGAAGGCCCCTTCGGCGGCACGATCGCCCACGGCTTCCTCACGCTCTCCCTGCTGCCCCTGCTGACATCCGAGGTGTACGACGTCACCGGTGTGTCGGCGGCCGTCAACCACCGTGTCGACAAGGTGCGTTTCCGCTCCCCGGTCCCCGCGGGCGCCAGGGTGCGGGCCGGAGTCGACCTCGTCTCGGTGCGCCCCCGCCCCCGCGGCTACACGGAGGTGACGGTGAAGGTCGCCATCGAGCTGGAGGACGGCGGAACCGCCTGCACCTGCGAGCAGACCACGCTCTACCGGGCCTGAGCGCCGGCCCACGCGCCCCGTTCCACGGGAGCCGCAAGACCTTCGCACCTTTTCCGGACGGCCCTGCGGGCCGTCCACCACCCAACAGAGAAAGGCAGTCTCATGGCACTCGACCTGAACGAGATCCTCACCGGCCTCAGCGAGATCGTGAACGAGGTAACCGGCACCCCGATCGAGGACGTCCAGCCCGACAAGTCGTTCGTCGACGAGCTGGACGTGGACTCGCTGTCCATGGTGGAGGTCATCGTCTCCGCCGAGGAGCGCTTCGACATCCGTATCCCGGAGGAGGAGGCCAAGACCTTCAAGACCGTCCGGGACGCGGCCGACTTCATCCTGCTGCACGCAGGCTGAGCGGCACTCCGTGGCGGAGCCCCCGGTCCTTCGGGGGTCCGCCGCGGAGGGGCTGGGGCAGCGCCCCGGATCGGCTCAGGCCTTCGCCGCCCCTCCGGTCAGCCGGTCGTAACCGGACCGCAGGATGCGGGTAAAGCCCTCGGGGTCGGTCAACGCCAGAATGTGCGTGCCCTTGACGTGCGTCAGCTCGGCGGTCGAGCCCGCGCTGTGGGCGGCCTCCAGGAACGCGCGCTCGTCGGCCGTGAGCAGGCGGTCGCCCCGGCAGTTCACGATCTGGAGAGGAACCGTGCACCGGCGGGCCATGGCGATGAAGTCGTGGCGCGGCAGTTCGTCCACCGCTTCGGAGAAGCCCCGCATGGAGAGCCCGCCGGCCAGCACCGCCTCGGCGCTCTCCTTGGGCAGCAACTTCCTGAAGAGCGCGGCGTTCAGCCGTGCCGACCGCTCCTCGCCGGCCCAGCGCATGAGCCGGCCTGCGTTGCGGTAGAGCCGGGCGGCCACTCCGCGCGGCTGGGCGGTCGAGTTGTTCACGAGCAGTCCGGCAACCAGCTCCGGATGGGCGGCGGTCGTGGCGAGCGCCGCGAAGCCGCCGAGCGACATGCCGGCCAGGACCACCGGACGGCCGGTGGCGGTCGCGGCCTCCTGAAGGGCGGCCCGGACCTGGGCCACCGCTCCGTCGAGGGTGAACCGTGAGCCGGCGAGGGCGCCGTGCCCCGGAAGATCACATGCGGTGACCCTGAAATCAGGGGCCAGCAGGCGGGCGTGCGGCTTCCACATGTGCGCGGAGACGCGGATTCCGTGAACCAGTACCAGTGGCTTTCCCGTTGAGCTGCCGGCGGTCCAAATTCCGGGCTCACCGGCCTTCCGCCATGGGCTTTCAGAATGCACCCAAGTCCCCTTCCCGAAAGCTGTCGTGAGGGCTCGTCAAATAGTCTCGAATTCCTTGACGAGGCCAGCCCCCACACTCTAGCCTGAACGAGTCGGATCGTTCCAGAGCGGTCCGCGTGCGAGCTCACTCACGGGGGAAGTTCTATGAAGAGGATCGCAAACGCGCTGTTCGGCGTCGCGCGCGACATCGTTTGGCTGGGGCAGACGCTCTGGTACTCCTGGCAGCGCCGGTAGCGTCGGCGCGGGCGGCTGCGCATCGCGCGGCGCCCCGTGGCAGCCATGCCGTTCACTCTTGAGCCGCGCTCTGCGCATTGGCTCGGGAGCTCTTGCACGCTCGAAACCCCTGGCAGTGATTTCGCCATGCCGCATTTCCATGACGGCCGCAAGAGAAATCGGAATTGCCGTGACGTCAAAGCTATTCACTCCGCATTCGGAAACGACCTACGACGAAGTCGAACGCCAGGCACTCGGCCTGGCGGAGGCGCTGCGCGCGCGTGGCATCGAAGCCGGTGACCGCGTCACTCTCAAGGCGGGCAATTCGGGCGGTTTCGTCGTCGTCCTCCTCGCCCTGATGCACACCGGGGTCTCGATCGTGCTCCTCGACGACCTCCAGCAGGACGCCGTCACCGAGCGGGTCGTGACCCTGGCCCGCTCCCGGCTGACCATCACCGACGGCGCGAACCGGGCACCGGCCGGTGCGACGGTCTCCGTGGACGAGCTGCTCGCCGAGGCGGCCGGCGGCCCGTCCACGACGGGCCATGAGGCGGGCGAGCTCTCCTTCACCGCCTGGCGCGCCCTCCCGGACGGCCTCATCACCTGGTCCTCGGGGTCGACCGGGGAGCCCAAGGGCATCGTCAAGTCCGGCGAGGCGATGCTCCGGAACCTCGACCGCTCCATCGAGCGGATGGGGCACCGCCCGGACGACGTGCTCCTGCCGCTGCTCCCCTTCTCCCACCAGTACGGCCTGTCCATGCTGCTCACCGCGTGGCTGGCCCGCTCGTCCCTGGTCATCGCCCCGTACCGGCGGCTCGACCACGCGGTGCGCATGGCAGGCATGTTCGGTGCCACCGTGGTCGACGCCACGCCGGCGGTGCACCTCAGCATCCTCAACCTCGCGGAACGCCGGCCCGAGATGGCGGCGGACCTGCGCAAGGTGCGGATGTACTGCACGGGCGGCGCCCCGCTCGACCGATCCGCGGCCGAACGGTTCGTCGCCGCCCTGGGCCTGCCGCTGCTCGACGGCTACGGCAGCACCGAACTGGGGAACATCGCCTTCGCCACTCCGGACAACCCGGTGGGCTGCGGTCCCGTACTCCCCGGCATTGACGTGCGGCTGGAGTCCGGCCCCGGCGCGGAGGCCCCCGGCATCGGAGAGGTGATGGTCCGCACTCCGGACCTCTTCTCCGGCTATCTGGGCGCGGACGGGCAGGTGGAGCCGGTGTCCGGCGACTGGTACCGCACGGGCGACCTCGGGCGCTTCGACGACGAAGGCAACCTGTTCGTCCTCGGCCGCAAGCTCGCCGTCCACCGCATGGGCTACACGCTCTACCCGGAGGTCATCGAGCGCACGGCCGGCGGTTGTGGAGCACCGGTCAAGATCGTCCCGCTGCCCGACGAACGGCTCGGCAGCCGACTGGTGTTCTTCGTCCAGGACCCCGAGGGCCGGGACGTCCTGTACTGGCGCGAGCGCATCTGCGCCCAGCTCTCGCCCTTCGAATACCCCAACCGCGTCGTGGTCTGCGGCGCCTTCCCGCTCAACCGCAACGGAAAGCCGGACAACAAGCAGCTCAGGGCCATGGCACTGGCCGGATCAGAAACACCCGAGGATCGGAGTTCACTCTAGTGCGCGCACACGAAACCCGACCGCTCAGGCGGGTGGTCGTCACAGGAACCGGTGTCATCACACCGATCGGCAACACCGTCGAATCGTTCTGGCAGTCCCTGATCGACGGCCGGAGCGGCATCTCCGCCATCGAGTCCTGGGACGCCTCGGACCTGCCGGTCCGTATCGGCGCCGAGGTCAAGGACTTCGACCCCGCGGCCTACATGCCGCACAAGGTGAGCCGCCGCATGGACCCCAGCGCCCAGTACGGGCTTGCGGCCGCCATGGAAGCGGTCCGCGAGGCCAAGCTCGAGATGAGCGACGACCTCGCCGCCCGTACCGGCGTCTATCTTGGCTCGTCCGTGGGCGCCGCACAGATGACCTACGACACCACGGTCAAGCTCCACGAGCGGGGAGCCCGGGCAGTCAGCCCGTTCTTCTTCGCCACCAGCGGATCGGAGAGCGCCGCCGGTGAGGTCGCCATGTGGCTGGGCGCGCGCGGTCCTTCGTCGAGTCTGAGCACGGCATGCGCCTCCGGTGCGACCTGCATAGGCGAAGCGGCCCGGCTCATCCAGTTCGGGGTGACGGACGTCATGATCGCGGGCGGTGCGGAGGCGCCCGTGACCAGGCTGAACATCGCGGGGGCCGCCGCCTGCCAGGCGCTGTCCCGCCGCAACGACGACCCGTCGCTCGCCTGCCGCCCGTTCGACCGCGAGCGCGACGGCTTCGTCATGGGCGCCGGCGCCGGTGTCGTCGTCCTGGAGGAGTACGAGCACGCGCTGCGTCGCGGTGCGCACATCCTCGGTGAGCTGGCCGGCTACGGCGCCACCACCGACGCGTACCACCTGACCGCACCACATCCCGACGCGCTGGGCACCAAGACGGCGATGCGCATCGCGCTCGAGTCGGCGGGCCTGCAGCCGCAGGACGTCGACTACATCAACGCCCACGGCACCAGCACGCAACTCAACGACTCCACCGAGGTGTCCGCCATCCGCGGGGTGTTCGGCGAGCACGCCACGCGCATCCCCGTCAGCTCCACCAAGTCCATGACGGGACACCTCATTTCCGCCACCGGCGCCGTGGAACTCATCGCCGCGCTGCTGGCCGTCCGCCGCGACGTCGTCCCTCCCACCCTCAACTGCAACGACCCGCTGGACCCCGACATCAACTTCGTCCCGGGCGTGGCCCAGGAGTGGGAGGTCGATGTCGCCATGAGCAACTCGTTCGGCTTCGGCGGCCACAACGCCGTCCTCGTAGTGCGCAGCCTCAAGGAGGAAGAGAGTTATGCCGCGTAACGATCTGATGGACACCGCAACGCTTCCGTCCGGGGAGAAGGGCTACGTCGCCCGGCAGGACGTTCCCGCAGGCGCGGTCGTCGGCTCCTGGGAGGAGTCGGCGGTCGACTCCGAGCCCACCAAGTTCACCATCCAGGTCGGCCGCGACCGTCACGTCGACGCCGACGCGGTGCGCTACCTCAACCACTCCTGCGTGCCCAGCACGTTCGTCGACGCCTCGACCGGCAGCGTCGTGGCCCTCCGCCCGCTCGCCGCGGGTGACGCGCTGACGTTCTTCTACCCCTCCACGGAGTGGGAGATGACCACGCCGTTCGACTGCGCCTGCGGTCACGCCGGCTGCCTCGGCAAGATCACCGGCGCCGAGGCGCTCTCCGCCGACGTGCTGCGGCGCTACGCCGTGAACGACCACATCCGCGCCCTGGTCGCCGACCGGGACGCCGTCGCGGTGGACTGACGTCCCACCCGTACCGACCTGCGCCGAACGGCCGTCCGGGTGCCGACCCGGGCGGCCGCTCCGGCCGGACCCGCTCTCCCTCCCCGAAGAGGAGCCCTTCACCGTGCCAACCGTCGGAGAACTACTGGTCTCCTCACTGCACGAGCACTCCGTCGACGTGGTGTTCGGCATTCCGGGAACGCACAACCTCGGGATCTACGCCCACCTCGAGCGGTACGGGCTGCGCCATGTCACGCCGCGGCACGAGCAGGGAGCGGGCTATGCCGCGGACGGCTACGCCCGGGTGTCCGGCCGCCCCGGTGTGGTGATCACGACGAGCGGTCCCGGCGTGCTCAACGCCGCCGCCGCCGCCGGCCAGGCGTACTCCGACTCCGTCCCGCTGCTGGTGATCTCACCGGGCATGCCGTCGGAGCACCACAGGGGCGACGGGCTGCTGCACGAGACCAGGGACCAGTCCGCGGCACTCGCCGCGGTCTGTTCCGCCTCGTACCGCGTGACGCGTCCCCAGGACCTTCCCGTTCTCGTCGCCGCGCTGTTCGCGGAGTTCGCCTCGGGCCGGCCGCGCCCGGTGCACCTCGAGATCCCCTACGACCTGCTGGACGCCGACGTCGACCCCGTACCCCTGCCGCCGCCCCTGCCCGTCGCGCTCCCGGCCCCCGACGAGGGGGCCGTGGCCGCCGCGGCCCGCACCCTGACGGCCGCCCGCCGCCCGGTGGTCGTCGCCGGGGGCGGCGCCCGGGCCGCCGCCGCCGAGCTGTGCCGGATCGCGGAAGCGCTCGACGCGCCCGTGGTGACCACCGCCAACGGCAAGGGCGTGCTCTCCGAGAGCCATCCGCTCTCCCTCGGCGCCGCCCTGCACGTGCCCCGGGTGCAGGAGCTCCTCGCGGCCGCCGACGTCGTCCTGGCCGTGGGCACCGAACTGTCCGAGACCGACACCTGGAACGGCCCCCTGCGCCTCTCCGGTCGCGTCGTCCGCGTCGACGTCGAGGCCGGCCAGATGCACCGGAACGCCGTCGCCGCCCATCCCCTGACCGGGGACGCGGCGCAGGTGCTGTCCGGGCTCCTGAAGCATCTCCGCTCCGCCCCTTCCATCCCCCGTGCCCCCGGGCGGAGCGGAGATACCCCCGTCGCCCCCGCGGTCCGTTCCGCGGTGCGCGCCTACGGGCGACGCTGGCGGGACGTCGTCGACGCACTGCGTAATGCCCTGCCCGCCGATGCCGTCCTGACCAACGACAGCGCGATGGCCTGCTATTTCGGAGCCATCGCGGGCTTCCCCGTGGAACGGCCGGGACGATTCCTGTACCCGACCGGCTTCGGCACGCTCGGCTACGCGCTCCCCGCCGCCATCGGCGCCGCCGTGGCACGCCCCGGCCGGCCGGTCGCCGCGCTGAGCGGGGACGGCGGGCTCCAGTTCACGGTGAACGAGCTCGCCACCGCCGTGGAGCTGGGCGCCCCCCTTCCGATCGTCGTGGTGTCCAACGGCGGTTACGGCATGATCCGCCAGGAGATGGCGGAACGGGGCCAGCCGGCCGTCGGAGTGGACCTCACCACCCCCGACTTCGCGGCCATCTGCCGTGCCTACGGAGGCCACGGCAGCCATGTCACATCACCCGACGAACTGCACGACGCCGTGGCGCGTGCGCTCACCGTTCCGGGCCCCACGGTCGTGGTCGTCCCGGAGCCACCCGCATTGTCCGAACCGCCATCCGCCTGACACGCATTCGGGAGCCCCCGTGGGACAGCAGCCCTATCTGCACGTGACCTGGACCGACGACACGACCGGCGCGACCGGCCACCTGGTGATCGACCGCCTGCTGCGCGGAGCGTCGAGCGGCGGGTTGCGCATGCGGTCCGGTTGCACCCTCGAAGAGGTCGCGGACCTCGCCAGGGCCATGACCCTGAAAGAGGCCCTGGTCTACCGGCCCGAGGACCACTACGCACCCTTCGGCGGTGCCAAGGGCGGTATCGACTTCGACCCGTCGCACCCGGACGCCCCCGCCGTGCTCGAACGGTTCCTGCGGGCCGTCCGCCCCCTCGCCGAGACCTACTGGTCGGTGGGCGAAGACCTCGGCACCCGGCAGGAGGACATCGACCGGGCCTTCGAGCGGATCGGCCTCCGTTCCTGTGTCCATGCCGCGCTGCCGTTCGTCGAGGACGGTGCCGACGCCGGTCTCACCCGGATCTCCGACGCGTTCGCCGTGGAGGTGGACGGTCTCGGACTCGGGGACACCGTGGGCGGCTACGGAGTGGCCCAGTCGGTCCTGGCCGTGCTGTCGGAGCACCATGAACTGCCGGGCGAGCAGACCGCGGTGGTCCAGGGCTTCGGCTCCATGGGGGGCGCCACCGCGCGCTATCTCGCCCGCGCGGGGATCCGGGTCGTCGCGGTCGTCGACCGGGACGGCGTCGTCGTCGACGAGCGGGGTGTCGACGTGGAGCGGCTGCTGGCCGACCGCAGCCCGGCCGGCCTGGTGAACCGGGAGACCCTGCCGCAGGGGGTCACCCTGCTCCCGGTCGAGGACTGGCTCACGGTCGAGGCCGACATTCTCGTCACCGCCGCCGCCTCGTACGCCGTCGACGACACCAACCACGCCGATGTGCGCTGCCGTTATCTGGTCGAGGGTGCGAACGTCTCGGTACTGCCGGGCGCCGAGGCGGCACTCGCGGCGCGCGGCGTCGTCGTCGTGCCCGACTTCGCCGCGAACTTCGCCGCCAACAGCTGGTGGTGGTGGACCCTCTTCGGGGACATCGGCCCGGACGCCGACCAGGCCCTTACCAAGATCGAGAAGACGATGAGGGAGATCACGACCGCGATCTTCCAGCGGGTCAGGGAGACCGGGGCGACCCCGCGGCAGGCCGCGACGGCGATCTCCGAGGAGAATCTGCATCAGGCCCGGGTCCGCTACGGCGACCTCCCGGCCTGACGCCGCTCCACACGGGTTCACACGGGAGGCGGCTCCTGTCCGTCCCCGTCCCCGTCGGGTCCGCGCGGTCCCGGGTGATCCGGCCCGTCCGGCCACCCCGGGACCGCAGGGCGTTCCGCGCCCGTGGGGCGCCGTTCACCGAACGGCGCCCCACGGGCGCGGTCGCATTGGGGCGGTCGCATCGGCGCCGGCAGCTCCCGCGCCCCACCGCGGCGGCCACGGGAGCGGGAACGGTGCTTCGCAGGTCAGCCGACGGGCTGGGAACCGCCCGTGCGGGGCGGGGACGCGATGGTGGCGTCGACGAACCGCTCGATGGTCTCGTCGTCCATGGCATCCGCCGAGAAGAGCGCGCGGAACAGCATCGTGCCCGCCCACATGTCGAGAACGAGCGAGACGTCGGTGTCGGCGGGCAGGTCGCCCCGGCCCAACGCCCGCTCCATGACGGTCATCGACTGCTTCTTGCGGGCCTCGACGATCTCCTCCCACAGCCGCTGGCGCAGCGCGGAATCCTCCGACAGGTCACCGACCAGGGCCGGCAGCACGGTCCTGATCCGCTCCGAGCCGTAGAACTGGCCGAGCGCCTGCGACGCCAGCGCTAGCATCTCGGCACGGCTGTCGCCCAGGTCCTCCGTGGGCACGTCCCGGAGTTCGCCACGGATCACGTCCAGCACCAGTGCCGCCTTGTTGGGCCACGACCGGTACAGCGTCGCCTTCCCGACGCCCGCCTCGGCCGCCACGCCACCGATGGTAAGTTTCGAGTAGCCGTGTTCGCCGAGCATCTTCATCGCGGTGGCAAGGACGCGGTCACGGGCGTCCAGGTCCCTTCGGTGGGCTCCACTGGAATCCACCACCACACCAAGGGTGCGCTTCTGTCCCATGGTTCCTCCTCTCCGGAAGCAAGCTCCTGCTTCGAGTCCCCTGCACGGGGAATTGTGAGAACGGTACGTTCCGTTCAAGATTCGATCAACTCGGCAGGCGTCACGGTAGGCCGGACGGCCGCCGGATGGGAATGCGCTGCGGTCGGGTCACACGACCGGTTTCACGGACCGGTGGCTGCCCGCTGCGCGGAGTCCGCCACCAGCACGAGCGTGTCCGGGTCACCGGACGACCGTGCGGGAGGCGTCGCGGGAGCGGCCTCCTCGCCGGCGCTCTCCGCGGGGCCCGGCGCAGGGGCCCCGCGCAGGGCGATCCATGTGGCCACCATCACGATCGCGGCCAGTGCCGAGCAGGCCGCCACCGTCGCGTGGAACCCGTCGATGAACGCCTCACGCGCCGTCGTCGCCAGCGCCGCGCCCAGATCGGCGGTCAGCCGGCCCGCGACGTCCATGGCGCCGGCGAGCGACTCCCTGACGACGGCCCCGTGTTCCCCGGGGATCCCCGGCGGCATGTCCAGGCCGTCGCGGTAGACACGGCTCAGCACACTGCCCAGCACCGCGATACCCAGGGCGCCACCCATCTCGTACGCCGTCTCGGAGATCGCCGAGGCGGCTCCGGCGCGTTCCCTGGGGACGGACTCCAACACGCTGTCGGCGGTCACGGTGAACGTCATCGCCACCCCGGAGCTGGTCACGATCAGCGCCGCGAGGACCGCCGGGTAGTAGACCTCCGTCGACAGCCACAGGTACTGCAGCAGTCCGACGGACACCAGCGTCAGTCCCAGCCCGACCGTGCGGGCCCGGCCCGCGGCGGCCGCCAGCTTCGGCGCCAGAACCGCCCCGGCCACGGCCCCGGCCACGCCCGGCAGTTGGGCGACCGCGGAACGGAGCGGCGACCAGCCCAGGACCACCTGGAAGTACTGCGAGCCCACGAACCCCACTCCGGCCAGGGCGAACATGGCCATCACCGTGGCGCCCACCGAGGCGCTGAAGCCCCGGTTCCGGAACAGTGCGACATCGATCAGGGGCGTCTCCAGGCGCCCTTGCCGCCAGGCGAAGAGCGTCAGGGCCCCGACGCCGACGACACAGGCCACCGCCACATCGGTCTGTGCGAACCCGTCGTGCGCGGCGTCCTTGATCGTGTAGATCACGGCGGCGATGCCGGTCACCGAGAGCAGCACACTGAGGGCGTCCAGCCGCCCGGGCCGCGGGTTCTTCGACTCGGGCAGCACGAAGAAGCCGACGACGAAGATGAGCAGCATCACCGGGATGTTGATCAGGAAGACCGAGCCCCACCAGAAGTGGTCGAGCAGCAGGCCGCCGATCAGCGGCCCGACGGCGAAACCCGCGGAGCTGACGCTCGACCAGATCCCGATCGCCCGGGTCCGCTCGACCGGATCCGTGAACGTGTTCCGGATGATCGAGAGCGTCGACGGCATGAGCGTCGAGCCGGCGACCCCCAGCAGGGCACGCGCCACGATGAGCAGTTCCGCGTTCCACGCGTACGCCGTCAGCCCGGATGCCGCACCGAACCCGAACGTGCCCACCAGGAGCAGTCGTCGGCGGCCGACCCGGTCGCCCACGTTGCCCATGGTGATGAGCAGCCCGCCGAGCGCGAAGCCGTACACGTCGGCGATCCACAGCAGTTGGGTGGACGTCGGCCGCAGCTCCGCGGTCAGCCGGGGAACGGCCAGGTGCAGGACGGTCAGGTCCACCGAGAGCAGCAGCATCGTGAGGCAGGCGGTCGCCAGCGTGGCCCATTTCCGGCGTTCGCTCAGCAGCGCGTGTTTCCCCATGTGCTCAGCGTGGCCGCCGCCGCTCACCGCTCACTCACGGATCTCTGACAGCGCCCTCGCGAGCAGTGCGAGACCCTCCTGCCGGGACAGCGCGGACCCCGCCCCGTAGGCCTGGCGGAACGCCCGCGCTCCCAGGTGCCGGCGGGCGTCCCGGACGGCGAGCACCGTGTCCTGGTCCGTGGCCCGCACTCCGCGGAGCGCGGTGCTCGCGCCGAGGACGGTGGCCGCCGTGACCGGGCTGTCGGCCACGAGAACGCCGGCCAGGCCGTCGGCCGTGTCGGCGATGGTCGCCAGGTCCCAGCCGACGAGAACGACGTCCAGCGCACGTCCGTGCCGTTCGCGCGCCCCGCCCTGGTCCCCCTCGGCCTGGCTGACCCGGCCGAGGGCCGTGAGCGTCCTGACCCGGATCTCCTCGCCGAGCCAGGTCCCCCCGCAGCCGCGGAGCGCCGACTCCAGAGCCCGTCGCGCACTCGCGTGGTCCCCGCGCAGCCGGGCGGTCTCACCGGCGTGATGCTGCGCCGCAGCGACCAGTTCCGGCGCGTCCGCGGCGCGTGCCAGCCGTCCGGCTGCCGCGCTGTCGGTCTCGGCACCGGCCAGGTCGCCGACGCTGCGGCGTTCGGCGGCCCGACGGCCGAGGAGATAAGCCTCGTTGGTGGTGGAGCCGAGCTGGACCGCCAGGGCGAGAGCCTCGTCGACGAACGCCACGGCACGCTCGTGGCGACCGTTCCACCCGGCGATCCGGGCCAGTTCGGGCAGGACCTGGATGGCGCCGAGACGGTCGCCCGACGCCCGGAAGCCGTCGAGCGCCACGGTGAACCAGCGCTCCGCGCGGTCGGGCCGGCCGCGTCCCTGGTGGAGCATGCCCAGCAGCTGGTGCATGGCGGCCCGCAGTGCCGGGTCCCCGTCCGGGGCGTTCGGCTCGGCCCGGCCCGTGTGGGGGAACGGGGGCAGTTCGGCGTCGTGGTCGCCGGTGGCGAGCGCGACGACCGGCCGGATCAGGGCGACCAGCGGATGGGCGCCGTCCGGGTCCAGGCCGTCTCCCAGGGCGACGGCGGCCCGCAGGTGCGAGTGCAGATCCGGCGTCGGACGCATGGAGAGCACGGTGCCGGCCACGCAGATGACGTACTGCGCCGCGAGATCGGGGGGCGGAGTGGTACCGGCGGACACCAGGACGTCCCGCATCCGCTCGGCGCCCTCACCGGCCGGGCCGCGCAGCCACCAGTAGGACCACAGTGCTGCGGCGAGCCGCAGGGCCCGGGCGGGGTCCGCGCGAGTGGACCAGTGCAGGGCGGCGACGATGTCGTCGTGGACCGCGGTCAGGCGGGAGAGCCAGTCGAGCTGGGCCGCGTCGCGCAGATGGGGCGCGGCTGCCTCGGCGAACTCGGTGACGTGCGCGGCGTGCGCGCGGCGGATCCACTCCGTCTCCCCGGCCTCGGCCAGCCGTCGTGCGCAGTAGGCCCGCACGGTCTCCAGCATTCTGTAGCGCGGCTCGGCCTCGCCCGTCGCGGTGACGAACGACTTGTCGCTCAGGGAGCTGAGCAGGTCGAGGGTGCTGCCGGAGAACGGTCCGCAGACGCGCTCGGCCGCGGCCTGCGTCGCGCCGGCGGGAAAGACCGAGAGGCGGCGGGCCAGGATGCGCTCCTCCTCGTCGAGAAGGTCCCAGCTCCAGTCGACGACCGCGCTGAGGGTGCGGTGCCGCGGCGGCGCCGTGCGGCTGCCGCGGGACAGCAGCGCGAAGCGGTCGTCGAGCCGTGCGGCGAGTTCGCCCAGGGGAAGTGAGCGCAGTCTCGCCGCCGCGAGTTCGATGGCGAGCGGAAGCCCGTCGAGTGCGCGGCAGATCTTCAGCACCGGCCGGACGGTGTCCGCGTCGAGGGCGAAGCCGGAGCGCACGGCCCGGGCGCGATCGGAGAACAGCCGCACCGCCGCATAGCGCAGCGCGCGCTCCGGGTCGGTGCCGCGGTCGTCCGGCGGCACCTCCAGGGGCGTCACGGCGAGAAGCGTCTCACCGGTGATGCCGAGTGCCTCGCGACTGGTGACCAGCACGGTGAGGCCGGGACAGCCGTCGAGCAGCTCCTGGGCGAGGCGGCTGACGTCCTCGACGACGTGTTCGCAGTTGTCGAGCACGAGGAGGGAGCGGCGGTCGGCGAGGGCCGAGACCAGCCGTTCGGTCACGGGCGACCCGGCGCGCCTGCGGCCGGCCGGCGCCACCGGCAGCACGGGCGCGTCGTGGATGCCGAGGGCGTCGAGGACCGCCCGCGGGACGTCGGTCGCAGGGGCCTGGCCGGCCAGTTCGACGAGGTACACGTCCTCGTCGCGGCGGGTGGCCGTCTCGATCGCGAGACGGGTTTTCCCCGATCCGCCCGGGCCCGTGAGCGTGACCAGGCGGACCTCGTCGAGGAGGTCGCCGAGGCGCCGTACCGGTTCGTCGCGGCCGACGAAGCTCGTGAGCGGCGCGGGCAGCCGGTGCCGCCGGGCAGGACCCGGTGCGGTGGGCGCGGTGGGCGCGGTGGGCGCGGGGGGCCGCCGGGCCCCGGCCGACGGTGCGCCGGGGGCGGCCGGTACCGGGTCCGGCCGGCTGCGCGGTGGCGGGGTTCCGTGGGCGCGGGGCGCCACCGGGGGCGGGGTGTCCGCGGGCTCGTCGCGCAGGACCGCAAGGTGCACGGCCCGCAGTTCGGCCCCCGGTTCCGTGCCGAGTTCGGCTGCCAGGACCCGGCGGGTCTCCTCGTAGAGGGCGAGGGCCTCGGCGGTCCGCCCGGAGGCGTGGAGCGCGCGCATGAGCTGGCCACGCGGACGTTCCCGCAGCGGGCCCGCGCAGATGCGCTCGCGCAGTTCCGCGACCAGGCCGTGGCAGCGGCCCGCCAGCAGTTCGGCGTCCGCCCTGTCCTCGAGCGCGGTGAAGCGCAGTTCCTCCAGGCGTGCGGCCTGGGCGGCGAGGAACGGCGTGTCGGTGACCCCGGAGAGCGCCGCCCCGTGCCAGAGCGAGAGCGCCTCGTCGAGTGCCTCGGTGGCACGGGCGGACTCTCCCGAGTCCAGCGCCCGTCGTCCGGCGGCGGCCAGCTGTTCGAAGCGATGGGCGTCGACGGACTCGGGTTCCACGGCGAGCCGGTATCCGGACTGGTGGAACTCCAGCTCCGCGTCGCCGTCCAGCGCGTGGCGGAGCCGCCACACCTGCGACTGGAGGGCCCGGGTCGCGTGGCGCGGTGGGCGGTCGCCGTACAGGCCGTCGATCAGGCGCTCCGTGCGGACGACCTGGCCGGCGCCGAGGAGGAGCAGCGCCAGCAGGCCGCGCACCCTCGGGCCGCCCACCGGCACCGCCGCTCCGTCGGCCCTCCTCATCTCCACGGGGCCCAGTACGTCGAAACGCATGAGGCGGTTATCCGAAGACGTCAGCCGACTGCCGGCGTCTGTTTTCCCGAACCATTGCGAATGGCTTCAAGAGGCCCTCCGGAGAAGATGGTCCCGAGAATCTCGGGAAGGGTGGGAATTTCGAGGAGGAAAGGCTCCTCGGGCATGTCGATGTCGGGCCGGACGGTATCGTCACGGCCCTGTTCAGGTCGCGTCAAAGCAGCGTTCCCCCGTTTCATCCCCGTGTCCCGCGTCCAGTCGCTCGAGACATAAGCACTGGTCACGCGAGAATCAGCCGGACGGAACGATCCGGCTCGTTCCAAGTTAGACGCTTGACAACGCACCGTCAAGCGAATGGGCGGAAACGTTCCCCGTGGAGAGCGGCATTCCGCTCCGGCGCGGCCCGAATGAATATCGGATCCGCCACGGAAAAACTTTCACGGGAAATCATTGCCGTCGACTTGATGGTCTGATTAGCATCTGCCGGGCGTCGCCATCGTCCCGTTCCCGTCGACCGGAGGAGATCCCATGCAGCGGCTGTGGGAAGTGGAAGAAAGCATTCACATCAAAGCCGCGGCGGACACGCTCTACGACTCCGTTGCGGACGTCAGGGCGATGGGCAGATGGAGCCCGGAGTGCCGGAGGGTCTGGCTGCCCCGGCCGCCGGCCCGCCGGGGCAGCGGCTTCGTCGGCTTCAACCGCAAGGGGCCGTGGGTGTGGTTCACCTGGTGCCGTGTCGTGCGTGCCGAGCGGCCCCACGCCTTCACCTTCCGGGTCAGCACCTTCGGACTGCCGGTCGCCGAGTGGGGCTACCGCTTCACCCCCACCGACGACGGCACCCGGGTCACCGAGCACTGGACCGACCTGCGCACCGGACGCGGGGCCCGGCTCACCGAACTGCTCGGGCTGGTGTTCACGGGCACCCGTCCGCGCCTGCGCGCCGCACGCAACCGGGCCGGCATGCGCACCACACTCCACCGACTGAAGCAGGCCGCCGAAGGCTGAAGCCGCCGGCGGCCCCCATCCGGGAGACGACCCGACCACCATGGAACCGACCACCACCACACCGGCGTCCGGTGTCACCGCGTCCTTCGAGCCGCTCCGGCGCGCGGTGCGCGAAGCCGGTCTGCTGGCACCACGACCCGCCTACTACGTACAGAAGTTCGTCACGAACACCGCACTGCTCGCCGGCGCCTGGACCGTGTTCTTCCTGCTCGGCGACTCGTGGTTCCAGCTGCTCACCGCCGTGCTGCTGGCCTTCGCCTACGGGCAGACCGGACTGCTCGGCCATGACCTGGGTCATTCCCAGGTGGTGCCCGGCCGCCTGGCGACGGAAGTGCTCGGACTCGTCCACGGCAACCTGCTCCTCGGCTTCAGCTACGGCTGGTGGATGAACCACCACGGGCGTCACCACAGCCATCCCAACCACCTCGAACTCGATCCGGACATCCTGCGCCGGGTGGTCGCCTTCTCCCCGGAGCAGGCGCGGAAGAGCCGCGGCACACGGGCGTTCGTCATCCGCCACCAGGCGGGGCTGTTCTTCCCGCTGCTCACCCTGGAGGCGTTCGGCCTCCGCATCGCCAGCGCCGTTGCCATACGCCGCGGAGCCGTCCGCAGGCCCGGGACGGAAGCCCTGCTGATGGCAGTCCATCTCGCCGCGTACAACGCCGCCCTGTTCCTCACCCTCCCCTTCGGCCTGGCGCTGGCCTTCTTCGCCGTTCACCAGGGGCTGTTCGGCGTCTACCTGGGCTGCGTCTTCGCCCCCAACCACAAGGGCATGCCGGTGCGGGACAGCGGCGAGGAGCCCGGCTGGCTCGCCCGCCAGGTGCTCACCTCGCGCAACATCCGCAGCTCCCGACCGCACGACTTCTTCTACGGCGGCCTCAACTACCAGATCGAGCACCACCTGTTCCCGACCATGCCGCGCCCGAACCTGAGGCGCTGCCGGCCGCTCACCATGGCCTACTGCGCCGAAGTGGGCCTGCCGTACCACGAGGTCTCCGCGACCCGTTCCTACGCAGAGGTCCTGCGCCACCTCCGGCTGATCGGTGGCAGCGCCGTCCCGGACCTCGGCCGTCCGTCCCCCGCAGCACCGTGACGGGCACGCACGCGTCCGCACCACCACGACCGGCCCGAACCGCCGACCGCAACCGACCGCCGAGGAGTCTCATGTCCCGCCGTCTGTTCACGTCCGAGTCCGTCACCGAGGGGCACCCCGACAAGATCGCCGACCAGATCAGCGACACGATCCTCGACGCCCTGCTGCGCGGAGACCCCACGTCCCGCGTGGCCGTCGAGACCATGATCACCACCGGTCTCGTCCATGTGGCCGGGGAGGTCACCACCACCGCGTACGCGCCGATCGCCCAGCTGGTCCGCGACAAGGTCCTGGAGATCGGCTACGACTCGTCCGCCAAGGGCTTCGACGGCTCCTCGTGCGGCATCGAGGTCTCCATCGGAGCGCAGTCGCCCGACATCGCCCAGGGCGTCGACACCGCCTACGAACAGCGGGTCGAGGGTGCCTCGGGCGGGGTCGCCGACGAACTCGACCGGCAGGGCGCCGGCGACCAGGGGCTGATGTTCGGCTACGCCTGCGACGAGACGCCCACGCTGATGCCGCTGCCCCTGGAGCTCGCGCACCGGCTCGCGCGCCGGCTCACCGAGGTCCGCAAGGACGGCACGATCCCCTATCTGCGTCCGGACGGGAAGACCCAGGTCACCATCGAGTACCTGGGAAGCCGCCCGCAGCGCCTGGACACCCTGGTCGTCTCCACGCAGCACGCCGCGGACATCGACCTCGACACCCTGCTGACCCCGGACGTCCGGGAGTTCGTCGTGGAGCCGGTCCTCGCCGCCCTCCACGAGGACGGCATCAAGCTGGACACCGAGGGCTACCGGCTGCTGGTCAACCCGACCGGGCGTTTCGAGATCGGCGGCCCGATGGGCGACGCCGGCCTCACCGGTCGCAAGATCATCATCGACACCTACGGCGGTATGGCCCGCCACGGCGGCGGCGCGTTCTCCGGCAAGGACCCGTCCAAGGTGGACCGCTCGGCCGCCTACGCGATGCGCTGGGTCGCCAAGAACGTCGTCGCGGCCGGTCTCGCCTCCCGCTGCGAGGTGCAGGTCGCGTACGCGATCGGCAAGGCCGAGCCCGTCGGGCTGTTCGTCGAGACCTTCGGCACCGCCCGCCATCCGCAGACGGCCATCGAGCGGGCCATCTCCGAGGTCTTCGACCTGCGCCCGGCCGCGATCATCCGCGACCTCGACCTGCTCCGCCCGATCTACGCCCAGACCGCGGCGTACGGTCACTTCGGCCGCGAACTGCCCGACTTCACCTGGGAGCGCACCGACCGCGTCGAGGCCCTGAAGGCGGCCGTCGCATCGAAGGGCGGCGACGCGCGGTGAGCGCGCTCGGCGACCTCATCAGCGCCGACGAACCCACCTTCTCCTTCGAGTTCTTCCCCCCGAGGACCGAGGCCGGGCAGCGGTCGCTGCTCCGCGCGATCCGCCGCATCGAGGCCCTGACGCCGTCGTTCGTGTCCGTCACCTATGGCGCAGGCGGCTCCTCGCGCGACCGCACCGTCGAGGTGACGAAGCGCATCGCCGCGGAGACCACCCTGCGCCCGGTGGCGCATCTGACCGCCGTCGGCCACTCGGTGGCGGAACTGCGGCACATCATCGGCCAGTACGCGGACGCCGGCATCCGGGACGTGCTGGTGCTGCGGGGGGACCCGCCCGGCAGCCCGCGCGGACCGTGGACGCCGCACCCGCAGGGCTTCGACTACGCCCATCAACTGGTCTCCCTGGTCCGGGGACTGGGGGACTTCAGCGTCGGTGTCGCGGCCTTTCCCGAGTGCCACCCGCGCTCTCCCGACCGCGACAGCGACATCCGCCACTTCGTCGCCAAGTGCCGGGCCGGGGCCGACTACGCCATCACCCAGATGTTCTTCCACGTGGAGGACTACCTGCGGTTCCGCGACCGGGTCGAGGCCGCCGGCTGCGAAACCCCGATCATTCCGGAGATCATGCCGGCCACGGACGTGCGCCAGATCCGACGGTTCTCCGAGCTGAGCGACGCCGCGTTCCCGGAGGACCTCGCGCACCGGCTGGAGGCCGCCCGCCAGGACCCCGGCACCGCCCACCGCATCGGCGTCGAGTACGCCACCGGCATGGCGCTGCGGCTCCTCGCGGAAGGCGCTCCGGGGCTGCACTACATCACCCTCAACCGCTCCGACGCCGCAGCCGACATCCACCGCAACGTCATGAGTTCAAGGAGTTCCGATGTCCTCTCAGGACACCGCTGACACCGTTCTTCCCGAGGAGGGGCCGGACGGGGGCGCCGACCTGCGCATCGCCGTCACCGGCTCCATCGCCACGGACCAACTCACCACCTTTCCCGGACTGTTCGCGGACCAGTTGATCGCCGATCAACTGGACAAGGTGTCGCTCTCGTTCCTCGTGGACGACTTGGAGGTCCGCCGCGGAGGGGTGGCGGCGAACATCGCCTACGGCATGGGCTGCCTCGGCCTCCGCCCGATCCTGGTCGGGGCGGTCGGAGCCGACTTCGCCGAGTACCGCGTGTGGCTGAAGGAGCACGGGGTCGACACCGAGTCCGTCCACGTCTCCGCCGAGCGCCAGACGGCTCGCTTCATGTGCATGACGGACCAGGCGCAGAACCAGATCGCCTCCTTCTACACGGGTGCCATGGAAGAGGCGGCCGGTATCGACCTGCACCCCGTCGCCGAGCGGTCGGGCGGAATCGATCTCGTGCTGGTCTCGCCGAACGATCCCCGGGCCATGCTCCGGCACACCGCCCAGTGCCGCGAGCTGGGCCTCCCGTTCGCCGCCGACCCCTCGCAGCAGCTGCCGCGACTGAGCCGCGACGACGTACGCGACCTGGTCGACGGCGCCCGGTGGCTGTTCACCAACGAGTACGAGGCGTCTCTCCTGCTGGAACTCACGGGATGGCGGCACCAGGACGTCCTCGCCCGCGTGGGCCTCTGGGTCGTCACCCGTGCGGAAGCGGGTGTCACGCTCCACCGCGACGGCGACGCCCCCGTCACCGTCCCTGCCGTACAGGCCGGCCCGATCGCGGACCCGACCGGCGTGGGCGACGCCTTCCGGGCGGGTTTCCTCGCTGCCGCCGGCCGCGGTCTGGAGCCGGTCGGGGCCGCCCGGTTCGGGTGCGCGATGGCCGTGCTCGCCCTGGAGAGCGTCGGTCCGCAGGAGTACACCGTCGCGCGAAGCGCACTCCTGCCCCGGATCGAGTCCGCGTACGGGCCGGTCACCGCGCAGGCGGTGGATGCGAGTGGGCTGCTCGGCCCCGGGAAGCGTCGCCCGGCTGAGTCTTCATGATCTGAAGTCAATGCTCTGGCGAAATCCGACTCCTGCTGGTCTTTGATGGCACACACTGGGTGCTGACATTCAACTAATGAAGTCGGAGATCCCATGCGACAGTTGGTCGGTTCAATAATCGGCGGCGCAGTGTTCATGACGCTCTCCGCGGCCGGAGCAGGGCACGCGGCGCCGGCGACCGAAGGAGGCGAGCCCGCGCCCGAGTGCGTCCGGTACGCGGCGAGCTGGCGCTACACCCACGTCACCAACGACTGCGGCACCGCGCACCGGGTGACGGTGGAGTACACGGACGGAGCCGAAGTGCCCTGCCGCGAGGCGCAGCCGGGGGCGACGGTCACCTTCCCCGGGTACGGCACCGGCGGCAACGGCGTTCTGCGCGTGCTGCTCTGCCCGCCGCAGCCCGTCTGAGCCCGTCCCCGACTGCCCACCGGCCGGCCGGCGCCGTTCACGCCGGCCGGCACCGGGCCCGCCTGCCCTTAGGGTCGCCCCATGGACACACGATTCCGCGAGGGCGAGGTCATCGTCCGCCGGGAGATGCTGGACGGCCGCGAATGGCTGGTCTACCCCGTGCGGGTGGCCGGTGACGACGAGCACGCGCTCGCCGTGTACCTGGCCCAGGGGACGCCGCTGACCTTCGGCCGCGGCGACTTCCGCTGGGGCCCGCACACCTGGCTCGAGTTCGCGCACGTGTGGCAGTCGAGCGGGGTGCTCCAGCTCCAGCGCCCCGGCGAGGGCTACGCGGTGTGGGGCCGCTGGGAGAGCGGCGAACTGTGCGAGTGGTACGTCAACTTCCAGGCCCCGTACGCCCGTACGGAGCGCGGGTTCGACACGCTCGACCACGAACTGGACCTCGTCATCCCCGGCGACGGCTCCCCGTACCGCTGGAAGGACGTCGAGCACTTCGAGGAACGGGTGCGCACGGGCGGCTTCACGAGCCGGGAGGCCGCCGCCGTGCGGACGGCCGCTGCCCGGGTCGTCGATCTCGTCGAGCGCGGCGAATGCTGGTGGGAGCGGTGGCGGGAGTGGACCCCGCCCGCCGGGTGGGACGTTCCCGGACCCGTCGCCCTGACGGACGGCGGCACTCCGGCCGCTCGCTGAGGACCCCTATGCCTTGGTTCCGCCGGGGCGCGAAGCGCCCCTCCTCGACGTCGCGGCCCGCACCAGCACGTGCAGGGCCCACTCCAGCGGTCCCCGCCCCGGCGCCCTGCCGCGGAAGACGCGCGCCCACAGTGCGCAGGCCGCCAGGGAGACCAGGCAGAACGCGCCCAGCGCCACCCAGCCGTGCTGGGGCCGCAACTCGGCACGGGCCAGGACGTGGACGGCGTACACCGAGAGCCCCATCGTGCCGACGGTGGCCAGGGGCCGCAGCAGCGGCCGGAGGGGCCCGCTGCGGGCGGCCGCGACGGCGAGGCCCAGGAGCAGCACACCCGCGCCGGTGTTGGCGACGGTCTCGAAAGGCGTCTGGCTGTACGGTCCGTCGACCAGCAGCCAGGCCCAGGAGGTGCTCGGTATCGCGCCCGCCTGGGCGGCGAGAACCGCCTGCACCGGATCGGGGGCGCTCAGCGCGAACGGATGGCTGTCGGCGACGGCCCGCAGCAGCGCCTCGCGCCCGCCGCCCGGCCCCAGCGCCAGCGCCGACAGCCCGTGCCCGGCCAGCGCGGCCAGGGCTCCCCAGCCGATGAGCCGGACCGCCGTCCCCGGCCTGCGCAGATCCACCACGCGGCCCAGCGCCATGCCCATCGCCACATACGGGAAGTAGGTGAGCCACGGGTACGCGCCGGACAGCAGCAGGGTGTCCAGCGCGTCGCGGAACCCCGGCAAGCTCGTGACCGCCTCGAACCCCGGATAGCGGCCGCGGCCGGACACGCGGTGGCCGAAGTACGGCCCCAGCACGTACGACAGCACGGGCCCGAGCACCGGCGACACAGCCGCCCCCACGAGCAGATTGCGCGTCCGCAGCCGGGCGAGCGGCTCGGCGGCCAGGAAGTACACCGCGAAGAAGGCCAGGATGACCGCGATCCCGGACCTGAGTTCCGCGAGAGCCAGGCCCAGCGCCGCGAGGGCGGCGCAGCGGACCAGCGTGCCGCGCCGGGCGCCCCTCGCCGCGGGACGCGGGCGGGTTCCGCCCCGGGACAGCGACAGCGACAGCCCCGCGATCAGGGTGAAGACCGCAGGCGCGCGCCCGTCGAAGGCGACCAGCAGATGGCCCGCCCCCTCGGGTCTCGCCGGCGGGCCGATGTGCGCCGCGAACATCGCGAAGACCGCGACGGCGCGGGCGGCGTCCACGCTCGTCAGCCGGTCTCCCGTTCGCCCCGGGCCCGCTGCTCCCCCCGGCCCGCCCGTTCTCCGGGCCCGCCCCGTTCCCCCGGGGTCTCGTGCCGCTCCCGTTTGCCCGGCTCCCGTGCCGTGGGCACCGCTGCACCGGCTGTACGTACCACCTGATCCGCCCCCGCGTCCCCGGTCGTGCCGCCGAACCGGTCGTACGGCCACGGTTCTGCCGTACGGCCCGGATCGGCCCTGCTGGTCGACCCCATTTGTATCGGTACGCGACGGGAGGCCCGGAACCGGGGGCGTTCCGGGTTCGCGTTGCGCCCGGCATCCCGGGACGGCAGCATGGTGAGACGGCCCGCGGGACGGGCCCCCGCCGGTGAGCCGGCGGCGACCGCCGGAAACCCCCCGGCGTGCCGGCGATGCGGCGATTTCCCCCAGATCAGCCGGACATCCCCGGGACCGGCTGAGCGGGCGCCTCGGGCGCCATGGAAGTCCGAGCGACTCCACCACGAGACCGATCAGCGTTCTTGCACGAGACGGTTCTGCCACTCGGGTACACCGGAGGCGTCGTCGCAGAAGCGGCCGATGCGGGCCGCGGCGCGGTACACCGCGCGTGGCGTCGTCCGGTACGGCGGCCATGTCGGCTCGGCAATGCACCGAAGGACGACGTGTCCGTTCACTCATCGCTCCGGACGAAGCTGGGAGTGAGCCATGACGACTGGGACCGCGTTGCACTGGATCGACGGCACCTGGGTCGGTCCGGGAAGCCGTGACGGCACTGACGTCCGTCCGGCGCCGGGGGAGCAGAGGACTGACGGGACCGCGGGCGACGGACGCGAGATGGCGGCACGGGCGGTCGCGGCGGCCCGGCGGGCCTTCGGCGAGACGCGCTGGAAGGACGACCGGCATCTGCGGGCCAGGACCCTGCACGAGATGGCGGACGTCTTCGCCGCGCACGTCGGGCAGTTGACCGAGGTGCTCGCCCTGACGGACGGAAGGCGCAGGCAGCACGCGCGCTTCGAGGCGGAGGCGGTGCCGTCGCGACTGCGCTACTTCGCCTCGCTCGTGCGCACCGAGCACGGCCGTGCCCTCGAAGCCGCCCCGGGGAAGTGCTCCCTGGTCCTGCGGCGCCCCCGAGGCGTGACGGGAATCGTCGTACCGCGCCGGTCGCCCGTCGTCGTGCTCATCTGCTCCCTGGCCCCGGCCCTGGCGGCCGGTACGACCAGTGTGGTGGGGATGCCGGAGCAGACGGCCCGCGTCAACTCCCTGGTCTTCGGGATCTTCTCCGAGATCGAGTCCCTGCCGCGTGGCGTCGTGAACGGGTTCACGGAGGAGGACGGCGCGGGCGCCCGGTATCTGGTGGCCGCCGCGGACGTGCCGTGCGCCCTCGACGGCAGCTCCCGGGAAGCGTCGGCGATGGAGGACTTCGTCGAGTGCGAGCGCGTGACCATCACCCCCGGAACCATTCAGCGATAGCCGCGTCCCGGGCCTGCTCCGCGCACGCGGGGAGCGGTTGACGGAGCGTCATGCACACCGGTGCGACCCGGCCCCGATCCGGTGCGGACGGGGACCGGCACCACCGCCGCGGCCCCGCCCCGGTGCACGATCGCCACCGCGGCCCACGGCGCCACCCCCCCCCGGGCGGCGCCCGCGTCGGCGACCGTGACCACCGCGACACCGAGATCCCCAGGAGCAGGCCGCACCACTGCCGCCGGGGACGCGCTGCCGCAGCAGCGGCCCGGCGAGCGCGCCTGCGACGAGCGGCTGTGCGGCGTCGACCAGGGCCGTGGTCCCCTCGTCCCGGCCGGCAGCCCCGGCGCATCACCCTGACCTCGGCGCCCGCCGCGTCCTGGAAGCCGCCTCACGGCTGTTCTACGAACACGGCATCCACGCAGTCGGGGTGGACCTGATCGCCGCCGAGGCCGGAGCGACCAAGAGGACCCTCTACGGCCCGTACGAGACCCGCCCGTACGAGACCCGCCCCTGCGAGGTGGACGCCCGTGCTCACTCCCGCACACGCGCGATGAGCAGCGCGACGTCGTCCTCCACCGGACCCCGCCGCAGCGAGTCGAGGAGGCGGTCGCACGTCTCCTCCAGCCCGGCGGCGGGCCCCGCCATCAGCGTGAGCAGCACATGCAGCCGGGCGTCGATGTCCTGGTCGCGCGTCTCCACCAGACCGTCGGTGTAGAGCACGAGGGTGTCCCCGGGGCTCAGGGCGAAGTCGACGGAGCGGAACTCCACTCCGCCGACGCCCAGCGGCACCCCGGTGGGCAGATCGAGCAGCACGGGCGCCTCACCGGGCCGCAGCAGCACCGGCGGCAGATGACCGGCCGTGGAGATGCACACACGGCCCTTGTGCGGGTCGTACAGCGCGTACAGGCACGTCGCGATGTACGGCTCCAGCTCACCGGTGATCGAGTCCAGGTGCCGCAGCACCTCGTCGGGCCCCAGGCCCAGGGAGGCGAGCGTCTGCGTGGCGGTGCGCAGCCGGCCCATCGCCGTCGCCGCGTTGATCCCGCTGCCCATCACGTCGCCCACCACCAGCGCGGTCTTGCCGTCGCTGAGGGGGAGGATGTCGAACCAGTCGCCGCCGACCTCGCTGACCGCTCCCGCGGGCTGGTAGCGGGAGGCGACCTCCAGCCCCACCAGGTTCGGCGGATGCCGGGGCAGCAGACTGCGCTGGAGGGCGAGCGCCGCGTTGCGCTGCTGCTGGTACCAGCGGGCGTTGTCGATGCACACCGCGGCCCGGCTCGCCAGTTCGCTCGCCAGCAGCACGTCGTCGGAGTCGAACGGGACCGGGTTGCGGAACCGCTTCAGGTCGAGCGCCCCCAGCACCTCCCCGCGGGCGATCAGCGGCACCGCCATGTACGAGTGCACCCCCGCCGCCGCCAGCAGCACCGACGCCGAGGCGTCCCGCGCGATCCGCGGCAGGTCCTCGTTCGCCACGTGCGGCACCACGATCGGCTCGCCCGTCTGCACGCACTGGGTGACCAGCCGGTCCGCCTCGTAACGGGTGATCTCGCCCGGCGGGTCGGCGGCCTGCACGGCGACGGTCGGATACGCGGCCGCCACGGCGAGCGCGCGGAACACCGCCGTGCTGCCCTCCTGCACCGACTCGCGGCGCCCCTCGACCGCGGAGTCCAGCACGTCCACCGCGGCGATGTCGGCGAGCTCCGGCACCGTGACGTCGGCCAGCTCCCGGGCGGTCTCCCACAGGTCCAGGGTGGTGCCGATGCGCATCGACGCGTCGGCCACCAGGGAGAGCCGGTGCCGGGCCCGCTCCGCCTCCTTCGCGGCGTGGTGCCGGTCCGTCACGTCCACCACGGACGCGGCGACCCCGAGGATGCGGCCGCGCGGGTCCTCCAGCCGGTACAGCGACACCGACCAGGCGCGCTCGGTGTCCAGGTCGGACGGCGTGCGCCCGAGCACCTGGCGGTCCACCATCGGCGTGCCGGTCTCCAGCACCCGGCGCATGGCCGCCTCGAGCCGGGCGGCGTCCAGGAACGGCAGGGTCTCGCTCACGCGGCGGCCCACGTGCTGCTCCGCCGGAAGTCCGCTGACGCCTGCCAGGGCGGGGTTGACCGTCACGCACCGCAGGTCGGGGTCCAGCACGGCCAGACCGATCGGCGACTGGTCGACCAGCCGCACTGACAGGGCCAGGTCCCGTTCCACCTGGCGGAGGGTCTCCTGGCTGGTGGACAGCCCCAGGGCGTAGAAGCCGCCGTGCTGGTCCTGGAGCCGCATGTTGCGGAACTCCAGCTGACGGACCGCGCCGTCCTTGTGCCGCACCGGAAACACCCCGGCCCAGTTCTCGCCGCTCTCCATCACGCTCGAGAACAGCTCGAGGACGGTGCCGATGTGATCCTCCTCGACCAGCAGCGGCAGCGCGTACTGCCCGAGCGCCTCCTCGGCGGTGTAGCCCAGCAGTTCCTCGGCCTGCTGGCTCCACAGGGCGATCCGCCCCTCCGCGTCCAGCACCACCGGTGCCAGGCCGAGCACGTCGAGCAGCCCGCCGGGCGGGGCGGGGCCGACCTCCACGCTCGGTACCAGGTCACCGGGGAACGCTTCGGTGCCACCCATCCGCAGCTGCTCCTCCCGCCACCGTCACAGGGTATTTGTGCAGGTCATGCCCACCCCGCCGGAAACCTGGGCGCTCTCATCGTCCCTCCGCGCCCGGATCCGTGCAGCTTCGGCCCCACCGGTCAGCCCGGCAGCTCCTGCTCGGTCCAGACAGTCTTGCCCTCATGTGCGTGCCGTGTACCCCACCGTGACGTCAGTTGTGCCACGAGCAACAGCCCGCGGCCGCCCTCGTCGGTGCTGCGGGCCCGCCGCAGATGCGGTGAGGTACTGCTGGGGTCGGAGACCTCGCAGATCAGACGGTGCAGACGGATCAGTCTCAGGGTCACCGGGCCGCCTGCGTAGCGGTAGGCGTTGGTGACGAGTTCGCTCACGATCAGCTCGGTGGTGAAGATCATCTCCTCCAGGCCCCACTCGGTCAGCTTCTCCGCGGTCAGCACCCTGGCCCGCGCCGGGGTGGTCGGCTCGGCGGGCAGTACCCAGGTCACGACCTGCTCGGGCGCCAGGGTGCGGGTCCTGGCCAGCAGCAGGGCCACGTCGTCGGTGGGCCGTGCCGGAAGCAGCGCGTCCACCACGGACTGGGCCATGTCCTCCAGCGGCCGGTCCCGGCCGCTCAGGGCCTCCGCCAGCCGGTCGAGACCCGCGTCGATGTCGTACGCGTCGCCCTCGATGAGCCCGTTGGTGTACAGGGCGAGCACGCTGTTCTCCGGCAGTTCCAGATCCTCGGACTCGAACGGCAGCCCACCGAGACCCAGCGGAGGCCCGGCGGGCAGATCGGGCAGGCTCACCTCGCCGTCCGGCGAGACGAGCGCGGGCGGCGGATGGCCGGCGCGGGCCACGGAGCAGATCCGGGACACCGGGTCGTACACGGCGTACAGACAGGTGGCGCCCACCACCTGCTCGCCGGGCGAGCCCTCGTCGCCGTGCTCCTGCTCCCCGGCCAGCCGGGTGACCAGGTCGTCGAGGTGGGACAGCACCTCGTCCGGCTCCAGGTCCAGATCGGCCAGGGTGTGCACGGCGGTGCGCAGCCGGCCCATCGTCGCGGCGGCGTTGATGCCGTGGCCCACGACATCGCCGACGACCAGCGCGACCCGGGCCCCGGACAGCGGGATCACGTCGAACCAGTCCCCGCCCACCCCCGCGGAGCCGCCGGCCGGCAGATACCGGTGCGCGACGCGCACCGCCGGCTGCGAGGGGACCTCGCGCGGCAGCAGCCGGCGCTGCAGGGCCAGCGCCGTCCGGTGCTCCTGGGTGTAGCGGCGGGCGTTGTCGATGGCGACCCCGGCCCGCGCGGCGAACTCGTTCGCCAGCGTCAGGTCGTCCTCCTCGAACGGCTCCGGGACGACGTACCGCCACAGGCAGACGAGGCCCAGCACCAGGCCCCGGGCGGTCAGCGGCACGACCATCAGCGAGTGGACGCCCAGCGCCCGCGCGTGCTCGCCCCGTTCGGCGTGCAGGCCGAGCTCCGCGTCGTCGGGATCCATGTGCGGCACGAGCACGGGGCGCCGGCTCACCAGGCACCGGGCCTGCGGCGAATCCTTCGGGAAGGATCTGAGCGTGCCCACCGGGTACATCACCCGCTCGGGGTACGGTGCGACCGACTTGAAAGCGGCCCTGCGCAGCGGACCGCCGCGCTCCGGGAACAGCGCCTCCCCGAGTCCGACGGCCGGCAGGAGGTCGACCGTCACACAGTCGGCGATACCGGGCACGGCGACGTCCACCAGCTCCTGCGCCGTGGTCTCCACGTCCAGCGTGGTGCCGATCAGCTCGCTCGCCTCGTTCAGCATCGCCAGCCGGCGGCGCGCCCGGTGCCGGTCGGTGACGTCCTCGACCAGCTGGGTCACCCCGAGCGTCCGCCCGCCCGAGTCCTCCATGCGGAAGGCCGACACCGCGACGTAGCGCTCGATGCCCGGCTCGATGAGCAGCCGGCACGGCTGCTCAGTGAAGATCATCGGCGTCCCGGTCTCCAGGACCTCCTTGAGCCGCGACTCGATCGTCTCGGCGTCCGCGGCCACCAGGAAGTCACCGATGCGATGGCCCCGGGCCTGGTCGCTGGTGATCCCGCCGATGTGCGCTATCGGCCGGTTGATCCGCAGGATCGCCAGATTCGGGTCGTGCACCGACAGACCGATGGGGGAGCGGCGGAACAGCCCCTCCATCACCGACCGGTCGATCTCCCACTGGGCGACCTCCTCGGCCGGCGCGCCCACCAGCAGCCACTCGTCCGCCCGGCCCTCCCGTATCACCCGTCGGGCCCGGACCCCGAATCGGGACCTGCGGCCCTCCTTGTCGACGACCGGCACCACCCCGAACCAGCCGCCGTCCCGCACGCAGTCGACCGCGGCCTCCCGCACGAGGCCGCGGTCACGCGCGTCGACGAGGAACTGCTCCGCGGGGCGGCCGAGTGCCTCCTGGTCCGTGAACCCCAGGACTTCGCGCGCGCGCTCGCTCCAGCCGACCACCGACCCCCGCTCGTCCAGCACGACGGAGACGGCCCGCCCCAGCGAGAACGGGTCCTCCGGGCTCTCACTGATCAGGGTCACGGATCCGGTCATCACTCTCATGCTCCACCGGCTCCGACGGTTGCGCACGCCCCGTGGCCCGTTTGACGCCGATTCACGGGGGCGAGGCCCCGGTGCGGCACCGGCGGGCACGCCGGCATGCGATCTTGATCGCCGCGGCGCACCCTGGAGCCATGGCGGCCGTCCGCCCGTGAAGTGTGCTCCCGGGCATGCCCGTGTGCCAACAGGCGTGCGCGCACTCTCCGTTGGCGCGGCCCCGGCGCTGCCCTCGCTGCGGGGCAGCGGCGGGGAGCCGCACACGCCTCGACTCGGCGCGGCCCCGCGCACGCTGACCTCGTGGATCTCGCCGGGGCTGTGCCCCGCCGCACCGCCGGAGCCGTGGCCCCGTCATATCGCCGGGTCCGCGGTCCCGTTCCGCACCCGGTGCCGCTCCCATGGGCCGGCTGCGGACTCGTTCGTGTCGCTGTTGGGCCGAATGGGTGAGGAGCGCGAAGATGGTCGCATGAGCAGGTACGAGAGGTACGACGTCACCGACGAGCAGTGGGAGGGCCTGGCCCAGGTCGTGCCGCTGCGCGGCCGCAACGAGTGGCCGTCACGCGTGGACCACCGCACGATCCCCCGGGACGGCCTCGCCGCCGCCGGGGCCGGCGCGGAGGCGGAGCAGCGCCGGATGGTCGTCCTGCGCGTCCAGGTCTTCGCCGACGCCCGCGAGGTCGCCGAGTACCTCATCGCCCGCATTCCCGTGCTGCTCGACCTCACCGGCGCCGACGCCGAAGTCGCCAAACGCATCCTCGACTTCAGCAGCGGAGTCGTCTTCGGGCTCGGCTGCGGCATGCACCGCGTCGACCGCAACGTGTTCCTGCTCGCACCCGTCGGCACGGAGGTCGACGGTCTCGCGGCCGCCGCCGTCCCCCATTCGTAGGAAGCGTTTCCAGAGGTAACGGTTCGGCGTGCCGGGCGCTGCGTAGCGTCCGCCGCATGGACGCATCCGCCATCCGCCCCACCGTCACCGAACTGCGACTCTCCTCCTTCGCCGCGCACCGGGGGAGAGTCCTTCCGCTCGGCCCCGTGACCCTCTTCGCCGGGCCGAGCGGCAGCGGCAAGTCGACCGCACTGCGCGCGTACGAGGCACTGGCCCGGCTCGGGTCCGGCGCCGCGCTGGGCGAGGTGTTCCCCGATCCGGCGGGCTGTGTGCCCGAGGTCGCGGCACCCGACGAGCAGGGCAGGCGGGGCTTCAGGATCGGCTGCACGGTCGACGGCCCGGAGGGGCCCGTCCGGCTCGACGTCGCCGTGCAGGCCGATCCCGCGCTGCGCATCGTCGGCGAACGGCTGACCGCGGGCGGGCGCACGCTGCTGAGCACCGCCCTGCGCGACCCGGGACGTGCCTGCGTCCAGGCCGAGTGGCACACCGCGGGCGACGCGCTGGTCACTCGTGCGCCGCTCCCCGACGACCTGCTCGGCACGGCGCTCCTGCCGCTGCGGGTCGCCGGGACGACGGACGGGCAGCGGCAGGTGCTCGCGGCCGCCGAGCAGGTCGTGGTGGCGCTGCGCTCGGTGTTCCCCTGCGATCCCCGGCCCGAGCGGATGCGCGAGCCGGTCCCGCCGGGGGAGGGGCGGCTTCGGCGCGGCTGCGACAACCTGGCCGCCGTGCTCCACCGCACCCGCCACGAGTGCACGCGCCGCCACGCCCGGCTGACGTCCGTCGCCCGCGCGGGGTGCGCCGGCCCCGTCAGCGAGGTCGGGGTCGAGGAGCTCACGGACGGGACGGTCCGGGCGGTCCTCGGCCGGGCCGCTGCGGACGGCCCGGCGCGGGCCACCCCGCTCGGCCGGCTCGGCGACGGCGAACTGCGGTTCCTGGCCCTCGCCCTGGTCCTGCTGACCGGTCCCGGTGTGCTGGCGGTCGACCAGGCCGCGGAGGTCCCGCGGGCCCTGCAGTCGCTGACCGTCCTCGCCGAGAACCTGGACCGCGCCCTGGACACGGCCCAGTTCCGCGCCCTCCTCGCCCTGGCCGCGTCCATCTGCGCCGACGGGCACCTGCGGCTGGTGGGGGAGGTGGGAGAGGCGGCGGCCGCGCGGGGAGTCCACGGCGTGACGGTGGTAGACCTGGTGCGATGACGGAACCGGACGTGCAGGCACTGCAGCGCAGACTGGCCGAGTTCGCCGCGGAGCGGAACTGGCAGCCGTACCACACCCCGAAGAACCTCGCCGTGGCGCTGACGGTCGAGGCGGCGGAACTCGTCGAGATCTTCCAGTGGTTGACGCCGGAGGAGTCGGCGCGGGTGATGGACGATCCCCGCAAGGCCCATCGGGTCGCCGACGAGGTCGCCGATGTGCTCGCGTATCTCCTCCAGTTCTGCGAGGTGGTCGGGGTCGACGCGCTCCGGGCGCTCTCGGAGAAGATCGACCGGAACGAGCTCCGCTTCCCTCCGGCCGAACGGGCGTCCGAGGGTCCTTCCGTACGGGATCGTCACTCTGCGGAGTGACTGATCTTTCCCCAAGCGGCCACCTGTCCACAGATTTCCGAATTCCCCTGGCTTTTCGTCTGGAGCGCCTTCACTCTGGGTAGTGACTCAGTGGGCAGAAAGTCGTACGAACGGGGGCGGCGTACATGGATGCGGAACGGCTCGTGGCGATCGGCAGGCGCGCACTCGCGGAGTGCCGCGCGGCGCTCGACGTCGTGGCGGAGGCCTGGCAGGCGCAGGCCCTCGCCCAGGCGATCGGAAGCCGACTGGCGGTGGACGGACCGCAGGAGCTCAGAGGCGAGGCGCGCGGCCTCAGCGAGGCAGGTGGCCGGGCCGGCATGCTAGCCGACCCGGCCGTCCTGCGCTCGGGCGGTCCAAGAGCCGCCCAGCTCACGGCAGTCGCGGATCCCGGACGGTCGTTGGACGCGCTCGGGACCCTGCTGGGCGAGGTCGGCATGGCGCTCGTCGGCGTCGCCTGCGCCACGGACGAGGAGGGGCTGTACTGGCAGTGCATCGAGGCGATCGACGCCGCGGACGAATCCAGCGACCACGTCCGCGCCATGCTCCACCGCCTCTCCCTGTGCGAGCGCGACAGGGAGCGCCGAAGAGACCGCGACCGGGAACGGGAAAGGGAGCGAGGCGGGTACGGGTACGGGTACGGGGACCGGGACGGCGGCCCGGTCACCGCCCGCCGGCCGGATCCGGCCGAACCGACGGCGAGCCCGCCTTGAGCCAGGAGGCCCCACGCCCGCTTCGCCCCGCAGCCGGGACGTCGCGGAGCCTGGACGGCGCGGCACGGCACGGCACGACGTGACCGGCGCGGCACGGCGCGGTGAGGTTGAAGCACGGACCGAGGTGCAGGATGGATGTATGGACCTGCGAATCTTCACCGAACCCCAGCAAGGGGCCTCCTACGACACCCTGCTCACCGTGGCCAAGGCCACCGAGGACCTGGGCTTCGACGCCTTCTTCCGCTCGGACCACTACCTCAGCATGGGCTCGGCGGACGGTCTGCCCGGACCGACCGACGCCTGGATCACCCTGGCCGGCCTCGCCCGGGAGACCAAGCGGATCAGGCTCGGCACACTCATGACGGCCGGCACCTTCCGGTTGCCCGGTGTGCTCGCCATCCAGGTGGCCCAGGTCGACCAGATGTCCGGCGGCCGGGTCGAGCTCGGGCTCGGCGCCGGCTGGTTCGAGGAGGAGCACAAGGCCTACGGCATCCCCTTCCCCAAGGAGAAGTTCGCCCGCCTCGAGGAGCAACTGGCCATCGTCACCGGCCTGTGGGGCACCGAGACCGGCAAGACCTTCAGCCATGACGGGCGGTACTACCAGCTGCAGGACTCACCGGCGCTGCCCAAGCCCGCCCAGCGGAAGCTCCCGGTGCTCATCGGCGGCCACGGCGCCACCCGCACCCCGCGGCTGGCCGCGCAGTACGCCGACGAGTTCAACATCCCCTTCGCGTCGCTGGAGGACACGGAGCGGCAGTTCGGCCGCGTCCGCGCGGCCGCCGAGGAAGCCGGACGGTCCCCCGACGACCTCGTCTACTCCAACGCCCTCGTCGTCTGCGTCGGCAGGGACGACGCGGAGGTCGCCCGCCGCGCCGCCGCCATCGGCCGCGAGGTCGACGAACTGAAGGCCAACGGCCTCGCCGGCTCGCCCGCCGAGGTCGTCGACAAGCTCGGCCGCTACGCCGCCGCAGGCTCCTCCCGCGTCTACCTCCAGGTCCTCGACCTGGACGACCTGGACCACCTGGAGCTCATCTCCTCCCAGGTCCAGCCCCAGCTGGGCTGAGGTCCCTCTCCCAGCCGCCCCCGCCACCGGAGCCAACCCGTGAAGCCCGCCCGCAGCCTGGCCGCCGCCCTCGCCGGGGACCGCCCGCTCGTCCTCGACGGCGGACTGTCCAACCAGTTGGAGGCGCAGGGCTGCGACCTGTCCGACGACCTCTGGTCGGCACGGCTCCTCGCCGACGGGCCCGAGCAGATCGAAGCCGCTCACACGGCCTATGTGCGGGCGGGCGCCCAGGTGCTCATCACCTCCAGCTACCAGGCCACTTACGAAGGCTTCGCCAGGCGCGGCACCGACCGGGGCGAAGCGGCCGCGCTCCTCACCCGCAGCGTGGCACTCGCGCGCGCAGCGGCGGAGGGGTCAGCACGGGAGGTGTGGGTGGCGGCCTCGGCGGGTCCGTACGGTGCGTTCCTCGCGGACGGCAGCGAGTACCGCGGCCGCTACGGGCTGACGGTGCGGGAGCTGGAGGCATTCCACCGGCCCCGCGTCCGGACCCTGGCCGAGGCCGGCCCGGACGTGCTCGCCCTGGAGACCGTGCCGGACACCGACGAGGCGGAGGCGATGCTGAGGGCCACGGCGGACCTGGGCGTGCCGGTGTGGCTCTCCTACACCATCGACGGCGGACGCACCCGCGCCGGCCAGGACCTCGTGGCCGCCTTCGCCCGCACCGCCCCGCACGGACACGTCATCGCCGTCGGCGTCAACTGCTGCGAGCCCGCCGACGCGGACCGCGCAGTGGAGATCGCGTCCCGGGAAACGGGCAGGCCGGTCGTGGTCTACCCCAACAGCGGGGAGCGGTGGGACCCCGGGGCCCGTGCCTGGGCCGGCGACACCGCCTTCGACCCGGCCCGGCTGACCGCCTGGGCCGCCGCGGGCGCCCGCCTGGCCGGCGGCTGCTGCCGCGTCGGCCCGGACCGTATCGCCGAGCTGGCCGCGCTCACCCGTGCCCTGCGGCCGTGAGCCGTCCTGTCTTTCCGCTCGGTCCGATGCCCCGGAAAAGTGCTGGTCGGCAGGGGAGGACTCGGTGATACTCGGACACGTGTTCCTGACGATCAGTACGACCGGCACCCCCGAGCGCCCCGCCACCGACCTGGGCTTCCTGCTGCACAAGCACCCCGACAAGGCGCAGGCGTTCTCCACCTCGCACGGCACGGCCCACGTCCTCTACCCCGAGGCGAGCGCCGAACGCTGCACGGCCGCACTGCTCCTGGACGTGGATCCGGTGGCGCTGGTGCGGCGCGGCAAGGGCAAGGGCAGCGGCGGGGCACCCGACTCCGCCCTCGCCCAGTACGTCAACGACCGCCCCTACGCCGCGTCCTCGCTGCTCTCCGTCGCCATGAGCACCGTCTTCAAGAGCGCGCTGCGCGGAGTGTGCGCCGCGATGCCGGAGCGGGCCGCCGGCCGGCTGCCGCTGCGGATCGAGGTGCCCGCACTGCCCGCGCGCGGCGGCGCCGAACTCGTCCGCAAGCTGTTCGGACCGCTGGGCTGGGACCGGGTGGAAGCCGAGCCGGTCGCGCTCGACGAGCAGTTCCCGGAGTGGGGCGACTCCCGCTACGTACGGCTGGCCCTCGAAGGCGAGCTGCGCCTCGCCGACGCGCTGCGCCAGCTCTACGTCCTGCTGCCGGTCCTGGACGACGCCAAGCACTACTGGGTGGCACCCGACGAGGTCGACAAACTGCTCCGGGCCGGCGAGGGCTGGCTCGCCGACCACCCCGAGCAGAAGCTGATCACCAGCCGCTACCTGTCCCGCCGCTGGAGCCTCACCCGGCAGGCCGCCGAACGGCTCGAGCTCGTACGGCTCGCCGAGAGCGACGACCTCGAAGTGGAGGACGTCGACAACGCCGTGGACGAGACCAAGGACACCGAGGAGCGCCCCGTCCCGCTCGCCGAGCAGCGGCGTGCCGCGATCCTGGACGCCCTCCGCACGGCGGGCGCGTCGAGCGTGCTCGACCTCGGCTGCGGACAGGGCCAGCTCGTCCAGGCACTCCTGAAGGACATCCGGTTCACCGACATCGTCGGCGTCGACGTGTCCGTGCGGGCCCTGGCGATCGCCGCCCGCAGGCTGCGCCTGGAGCGCATGGGCGAGCGGCAGTCCGGTCGCGTCACCCTCATGCAGGGCTCGCTCACCTACACCGACAAACGCCTCACGGGCTACGACGCCGCGGTCCTCAGCGAGGTGATCGAGCACCTCGACCTGCCGAGGCTGCCCGCCCTCGAGCACGCCGTGTTCGGCTCCGCACGCCCGCGCACGGTGATCGTCACCACGCCCAACGTCGAGTACAACGTGCGCTGGGAGACACTGCCCGCCGGACACGTACGCCACAGCGACCACCGCTTCGAGTGGAACCGCGAGGAGTTCTCCGCCTGGGCGTCCCGGGTCGCCGAGCGGCACGGCTACGGCGTGGCGTACGTACCGGTCGGCGACGAGGACCCGGAGGTGGGCCCGCCCACGCAGATGGCCGTGTTCACCCTGACCTCCGCGGACCCGGCGCCCGGCGGCCCGGACACCGGAGCACGGAGGGCCGGGAACCCGGACGGGCACACGACGTCCGCGACCGGCACGACCACCACGACCACCACGAAGGAGGGGGCGGCATGACCACCACCACCCGCGAACTGCCCGTCACCGACCTGTCCCTCGTGGTCCTCGTCGGCGCCAGCGGCTCCGGCAAGTCCACCTTCGCCCGCAAGCACTTCAAGCCCACCGAGGTCATCTCCTCCGACTTCTGCCGCGGGCTGGTCGCCGACGACGAGAACGACCAGAGCGCCAGCGGCGACGCCTTCGACGTCCTCCACTACATCGTCGGCAAGCGGCTCGAAGCCGGCCGGCTGACCGTCGTCGACGCGACCAGCGTCCAGCGGGAGAGCCGCCGCGAACTCGTCCAGCTCGCCCGCCGGTACGACGTCCTCCCGATCGCCATCGTCCTCGACATGCCCGAAGAGGTGTGCGCCGCACGCAACGCCGCCCGCCCGGACCGGGCCGACATGCCCCGCCACGTCATCCAGCGCCACCGGCGAGAGCTGCGCCGCTCACTGCGGGGCCTGGAACGCGAGGGCTTCCGCAAGGTCCACGTCCTGCGGAGCGTCGAAGAGGCCGAAGCCGCCGAGATCGTCCTGGAGAAGCGCTTCAACGACCTGCGCCACCTCACCGGTCCGTTCGACATCATCGGGGACGTCCACGGCTGCAGTTCCGAGCTGGACAGCCTGCTCGGCCGCCTCGGCTACGTCGACGGCGCACACCCCGAGGGCCGGACCGCCGTGTTCGTCGGCGACCTCGTCGACCGTGGACCCGACAGCCCCGGCGTACTGCGCCGGGTGATGGGCATGGTCGCCGCCGGCAACGCCCTGTGCGTGCCCGGAAACCACGAGAACAAGCTCGGACGCTGGCTCAAGGGCCGCAACGTCCAGCACACCCACGGACTCGCCGAGACCATCGAACAGCTGGAGCGCGAGGACGCCACCGACCCCGAGTTCCGGGAGCGGGTCGCGCGGTTCATCGACGGGCTCGTCAGCCACTACGTCCTCGACGAGGGCCGACTCGTCGTCTGCCACGCCGGCCTGCCCGAGAAGTACCACGGCCGTACCTCCGGCCGCGTCCGCTCCCACGCCCTGTACGGCGACACCACCGGCGAGACCGACGAGTTCGGCCTGCCCGTGCGCTATCCGTGGGCCGAGGACTACCGCGGCCGCGCCGCGGTGGTGTACGGACACACTCCCGTGCCCACGGCCTCCTGGGTCAACAACACCATCTGCCTCGACACCGGCGCCGTCTTCGGCGGCAAGCTGACCGCGCTGCGCTGGCCGGAGCGGGAACTGGTCGACGTCCCCGCCGAGCAGGTCTGGTACGAGCCCGTCAAGCCGCTTGCCACCGAGGCGCCCGGCGGGCACGAAGGCCGCCCGCTGGACCTCGCCGACGTCCACGGCCGGCGCATCGTCGAGACCCGCCACATGGGACGGGTCGCCGTCCGCGAGGAGAACGCGGCCGCCGCGCTGGAGGTGATGAGCCGGTTCGCGGTCGATCCGCGGCTGCTCGCGTACCTGCCGCCGACGATGGCGCCCACCGCCACCTCGCAGAAGGAGGGCTACCTGGAACACCCGGAGGAGGCGTTCGCCCAGTACCGGGCCGACGGGGTCGAACGGGTCGTGTGCGAGGAGAAGCACATGGGCTCCCGGGCCGTCGCCCTGGTCTGCCGCGACGCGGAAGTCGCACGGGACCGTTTCGGCGCCGACGGCGTCACCGGCGCCCTGCACACGCGCACCGGACGCCCGTTCTTCGACGACCCCGCCGTCACCGAGCAGATCCTCGGCCGGCTGCGCACGGCGATCACCGGAGCCGGGCTGTGGGACGAACTCGGTACCGACTGGCTGCTCCTGGACGCCGAACTGATGCCGTGGTCGCTCAAGGCGTCCGGGCTGCTCCGCAAGCAGTACGCGGCCGTCGGCGCCGCGTCCCGCGCGGTGCTCCCCGGAGCCACCGCCGCCCTCGAGGCGGCCGTCGCCCGGGGGGTCGACGTCGGGGCCCTGCTGACCCGCCAGCGCGAACGCGCCACGGACGCGGCCGCGTTCACCGACGCCTACCGCCGCTACTGCTGGACCACGGACGGACTGGACGGGGTGCGCCTCGCGCCCTTCCAGATCCTCGCCGCCCGGGGCCGCTCCCTCGCGGGCGTGCCGCACGACGAACAACTGGCCTGGCTGGACCGGCTGGTGGAGGCCGACGAGACCACCACCGGCACGGGGCTGCTCCAGCGCACCGGTCGCCTCGTCGTCGACACCGGGGACGAGGCCTCGGTGAAGGCCGGGACGGACTGGTGGCTGGAGATGACGGAGGCGGGCGGCGAGGGGATGGTCGTCAAGCCCCTCCAGGCGCTGGTGCGGGACGCCAAGGGCCGGCTCGTCCAGCCGGGCATCAAGGTCCGCGGCCGGGAGTACCTGCGGATCATCTACGGCCCCGAGTACACCCGCCCGGACAACCTGACGCGGCTCCGCGGCCGGTTCCTCGGCCACAAGCGCTCACTTGCCCTGCGCGAGTACGCGCTCGGGCTGGAGGCCCTCGACCGCCTCGGCGGCGACGAGCCCCTGTGGCGCGTCCACGAGGCCGTGTTCGCGGTGCTCGCCCTGGAGTCCGAGCCCGTCGACCCCCGGCTGTAGTTCCGCCGCAGCCGTGCGGGGAGGCATCTCGGTGCCTCCCCGCAGAGTGCGGTCACCTGCTCGGGACAGTCCCGTCCGGGCCGCTCCGGGGGCGCTCGCCGGCGGGTGCGCGGGCCCCGTCGGACTGCCCGGACGCGCGTGCCGGTCCGGAGGCCCGTACGGATCAGGGCGGCGCCCGTTCCGCAGGAGGCCCGCGTACCCGCCTCCGGACTGCTGCCGCGCCGGGCGACCCGTTCACGAGCGGCAGTCCGCCGCACGGGCCACCGGCTGATGGAACGGACGGCCGACTGCGACCCGTACGCGCTTGCTCGCCGGCCGGCTCGCCGCCGACTGCGGCATCACCTCGATCCCCCGCCAGGTGGGGGAGCCGACGGCCGCCGTCGGGCCGAACCAACGGCGGGGATACGCGCCCGAACCGCGCCCAGCCGAGCCGAGCCGAACCCAGCCGATGCTCGCCGAGCCCAACCGAGCCGAGCCCAACCGAGCCGAGCCGTGGCTCGCGGGCCGTGACCGGCAGCCCGTGACGCCTGGCGCGTGGCGCGTGGCCGCGCGACCGCAGCCGAGGCCCGCAGCGGCAGCCGCCGCATGCGGCCGGCAGCCCGTGGTGCGACCGCAGTGGCGGTGCGCCCGCAGGGACATCGCCCCTGCGGCCCGCGATCCGCTCAGGCGCCGAAACCGTCCGACGGCACGCCCTCGTCCGGGAGCCCGCCGCCGAGGCTCTCTTCTCGGCCGTGCGGTGCGGGATACGACAGGAGACGGTCCGGGCGTTCGCCGGGTGAACGGCCCTCCGGACGGCCAGGATGGGGGCATGGGATTCCATGTCGACTCCGAGACCGGGCGACTGCGCCGGGTCGTACTGCACCGGCCGGACCTGGAGCTGAAGAGGCTCACGCCCAGCAACAAGGACGCGCTGCTCTTCGACGACCTGCTCTGGGTCCGGCGTGCCCGCCAGGAGCACGACGGCTTCGCCGACGTGCTGCGCGACAGGGGTGTCGCCGTGCACCTCTTCGGCGATCTGCTGCGCGAGTCGCTGGAGATCCCGGCGGCCCGCAAACTCGTGCTGGACCGGGTGTTCGACGAGAAGGAGTACGGCCCGCTCGCCACGGACCATCTGCGGGCCGCCTTCGACGAGATGGACACCCGCGGGCTCACCGAGGCGCTCATCGGGGGCATGACGAAGCGGGAGTTCCTCGCCGGCCACTCCGAACCGTCGTCGGTCCGCTTCCACGTCATGGACCTCGACGACTTCCTCCTCGGCCCGCTGCCCAATCACATCTTCGCCCGCGACACCTCCGCCTGGATCTACGACGGCGTCTCCATCAACGCCATGCGCTGGCCCGCCCGTCAGCGCGAAACCGTGCACTTCGAGGCGATCTACAAGCACCATCCGCTGTTCACCGGCCCCGAGGCCGGCGATTTCCACCACTGGTCGGAGGGCCAGGACGACTACCCCTCCACGATCGAGGGGGGCGACGTCCTCGTCATCGGCAACGGAGCCGTGCTCATCGGCATGAGCGAGCGCACCACCCCGCAGGCCGTGGAGATGCTCGCCCGGGGTCTGTTCGCGGCCGGCTCCGCCCGGACGATCATCGCGCTCGACATGCCCAAGCGCCGGGCGTTCATGCACCTGGACACGGTGATGACGATGGTGGACCACGACACGTTCACCCAGTACGCGGGGCTCGGCATGCTGCGCTCGTACACGATCGAGCCGGCCGCGGGGGACCACACCATGTCGCTGCGGGTCACCGACCATCCGCCGGAGCACATGCACAGTGCGATCGCGGCGGCTCTCGGCCTGAAGGACATCCGCGTGCTCACCGCGACGCAGGACGTGCACTCGGCGGAGCGGGAGCAGTGGGACGACGGCTGCAACGTTCTCGCCGTCGAACCCGGCGTCGTCGTGGCGTACGACCGCAATGTGACGACCAACACGCATCTGCGCAAGCAGGGGATCGAGGTGATCGAGATCCCGGGCAGCGAACTCGGCCGGGGCCGGGGCGGACCCCGCTGCATGAGCTGCCCGGTGGAGCGGGACGCCGTCCAGACCGGCACCTGACATCCGGCCCCGACCCGATCGTATAGCAATACGGGATTACGTATAGACTTCCATTGTCCCGTCCGCGATCCAGGAGCAGCCGACCATGGCGACACAACTCGAAGGCCGCCACTTCCTCAAGGAGCTCGATTTCACGGCCGAGGAGTTCCGCGGCCTGATCGACCTGGCCGCCGAGCTCAAGGCGGCCAAGCGGGCCGGCGCCGAGGTGCAGCGCCTGCGCGGGAAGAACATCGCGCTGATCTTCGAGAAGACCTCCACGCGCACCCGCTGCGCCTTCGAGGTCGCCGCCGCCGACCAGGGCGCGTCCACGACGTACCTCGATCCGGCCGCCTCCCAGCTGGGACACAAGGAGTCGGTCAGGGACACCGCGCGCGTCCTCGGCCGGATGTTCGACGGCATCGAGTACCGGGGGGAGAGCCAGGCGGCCGTCGAGGAGCTCGCCGCATACGCCGGGGTCCCGGTGTTCAACGGGCTCACCGACGACTGGCACCCCACCCAGATGCTCGCCGACGTGCTCACCATGACCGAGCACAGCGACAAGCCGCTGACCGCGATCGCACTGGCCTACCTCGGCGACGCCCGGTTCAACATGGGCAACTCCTACCTCGTCACCGGCGCCCTGCTCGGCATGGACGTGCGGATCGTCGCTCCCAAGGCCTACTGGCCCGCCGACGAGGTCGTCGCTGCGGCCCGCGAGGCCGCCGCGACGAGCGGGGCGACGATCACCCTGACCGAGGACATCGCCGAGGGCGTCGGGGGCGCGGACTTCGTGGCCACCGACGTGTGGGTCTCCATGGGCGAGCCCAAGGAGGTGTGGGACGAGCGCATCGCGGCCCTCGCCCCGTACGCGGTGACGATGGACGTCCTGCGCGCCACCGGCAACGCGGACGTCGGGTTCCTCCACTGCCTGCCGGCCTTCCACGACCTCGGCACCCGCATCGGCCGCGAGCTCCACGAACGGCACGGGCTGACCGAGCTCGAGGTCACCGACGAGGTGTTCGAATCCGCTCACTCGCTCGTCTTCGACGAGGCGGAGAACCGGATGCACACGATCAAGGCCGTCCTCGTCGCGACCATGGCCACGGCCGGATAGCCATATCGGCGATTCGGGCCGTATGCGGCTCTGCGGTTAGCATCTGTCCCGTTCAGGTGGGGTCCGGGCTCACAAGGCCCGGACCCCATCGCGTTGTCCGCACCCCCCCACGCACCACCCCGCACCACCGAGAAGAGAACCACCCATGCGCATCAAGAGCCCTGCCCAACTGATCGCCGAATCCGGCGCGGATCGCGAGGGCCACGGCCTCAAGCGCACCATGGGACTCTTCCAGCTGGTCTGCTTCGGCGTCGGAGCCATCGTGGGCACCGGCATCTTCGTCGGCCTGTCCGACAGCGTCGCCGAGGCGGGCCCGGCCGTCGTCGTCTCGTTCGTCCTCGCCGCGATCACCTGCGTGTTCACCGCCTTCTCGTTCGCCGAGCTGGGCAGCGCCATCCCCGTCTCCGGCTCCTCGTACTCCTTCGCCTACGCCACCCTCGGCGAGCGTGTCGCCTTCCTCACCGGCTGGTGCCTGCTGCTGGAGTACGGCGTGTCCGTCTCCGCCGTCGCCGTCGGCTGGGGCCAGTACCTCAACGAACTCCTCGGCGGCCTGACCGGCCACCGGCTGCCCGCCGCACTCTCCGCCCCGCCCGGCGAAGGCGGCGTCGTGAACCTCCCCGCCGTCGTCGTCATCCTCCTCGCCGCGACGCTCCTCGTCCGCGGCATCCGCGAGTCCGCCCGCGCCACCGCCGCGATGGCCGTCGTGAAGCTCGCCGTCCTCGGCCTCTTCTGCGCCGTCGCGTTCACCGCCTACGAGTCCGGCAACCTCTCCCCGTTCGCGCCGCACGAGCTCGCCGGCATCACCTCCGGCGCCTCCCTCGCCTTCTTCTCCTACATCGGCTTCGACGCCATCACCACCGCCGGCGAGGAAGTGAAGAACCCCCGCCGCAACATCCCCCTCGCGATCATGATCTGCATCGGCCTGGTCACCCTGCTGTACTGCACGGTCGCGCTCGGTGCCATCGGCGCCATGTCCGCCGGCGACGTCGCCGACAAGCCCGCGGCCCTCTCGCTCATCGTCGACAAGGTCACCGGCTCCGGCATCGGCGGCGGCGTCATCGCCTTCGGCGCCGTGGTCGCCATCGCGTCCGTCGTCCTCGCCGTGATGTACGGCCAGACCCGCATCCTGATGTCGATGTCCCGCGACGGGCTCGTGCCCCGCGTCTTCCAGCGCGTCTCCCCGCGCACCGCGACCCCCGTCGCCAACACCTGGATCGTCGCCGCCGTCTTCGCCCTGCCCGCCGCCGTCGTCCCCCTCGACGTGGTGATGAACCTGACGACCATCGGCACCCTCGCCGTCATGGCCGTGGTGAACGTCGCCGTGATCGCCCTCCGCCGCCGCCACCCCGGCACCGAGACCTCGTTCCGGGTGCCGCTGTATCCCCTCAGCCCCGTGCTGGGCGTGCTGTTCTGCCTCTATCTGATGTGGGGCACCGGCTGGACGACCTGGCTCCAGTTCGCCGTCTTCCTCGCCGCCGGCGCCCTGGTGTACGCCTTCTACGGCCGCCGCAACTCATGCCTCGCCGGCTCCTCCGCCGCCCCGTCCGGGCAGGCGGAGGCGGAGGCCGCTCTCACGCCCGAGCGGGAGCCCCAAGAAGTCTGAACCAGACCGCCTTGCCGCGTGCGGTCGGACGGTGCCCGCACGCGGCGCTCAACGCACGCACCAGCGGCAACCCGCGGCCGTTCTCCTGCCAGGGGTCTGGCATCGCGTAGGGGAGCGGGTCCGACAGATCGCCGGGCGGGGCCGGGTCGGGGTCGTGGACCTCGACCCGGCAGCCCTCCGGCAGCAGCTCGACGGCCAGCTCGATGGGCGTGATGCCGTCGGTGTGCTCCACCGCGTTGGCGACCAGTTCCGCCGTGAGCAGCTCGGCGGTGTCGCAGTCGGCCCCCTGCTCGACGTCCGCCAGAGCCGTGCGCACCAGGGCTCGCGCGATCGGCACCGCCGCCGTGGTGTGCGGCAGTGCGATCCGCCAGAGGCCGGTGGCCTCGGCGGCAGGGGCGGTTCCGGGGGAGTGGGGCAAGGCTCTGATCCGATCACGGCGCGCAAACGGCCGGTATTGCGTCTGGTACTGGTTTCAACCTTACGAGATGCGATCAGCGGGGCCAGGGGGCCCCGGTCGGTCCTTCCGGGACCTGTGCCACATCCATGACAGGACCTTTGCCGAGTCGCAATGCCCGCCCGCGTTATCGCGCCCCCGTGACGGAAGTCACGGATGAGTGATAAATTTGGCTGGCAGGCAGACGTGGGACGCGACGCGCCCACCGAAGGAGGCGACACGTCCATGAGCCCCTTTCCAAGCTCCGCACCCCGTACCGAGCATTGGCAGCACATTCGTCTGACCAGGCAGGACGGTGTCGCCACCGTCACCCTCGACCGCCCCGAGAAACTCAACGCGCTCACCTTCGGCGCCTACGCCGACCTGCGCGACCTGCTCGCCGAACTCTCCCGGGAACGCTCCGTGCGCGCCCTCGTCCTCGCCGGCGAGGGCCGCGGGTTCTGCTCCGGGGGCGACGTGGACGAGATCATCGGGGCCACCCTCGCCATGGACACCGCCCAGCTCCTCGACTTCAACCGGATGACCGGCCAGGTCGTGCGGGCCCTGCGCGAGTGCCCCTTCCCCGTGATCGCCGCGGTCCACGGCGTCGCCGCCGGAGCGGGAGCGGTCCTCGCCCTGGCCGCCGACTTCCGCGTCGCCGACCCGACGGCCCGCTTCTCCTTCCTCTTCACCAAGGTCGGCCTCTCCGGCGGGGACATGGGCGCGGCCTATCTGCTGCCCCGCGTCGTCGGCCTCGGCCACGCCACCCGACTGCTGATGCTCGGCGAACCCGTCCGCGCCTCCGAGGCCGAACGCATCGGCCTCATCAGCGAACTCACCGAGGAGGGCCAGGCCGACAAGGCCGCCGCGGACCTCGCCCGCCGACTCGCCGACGGCCCCTCCCTCGCCCACGCCCAGACCAAGGCCCTGCTGACCGCGGAACTCGACATGCCGCTCGCCGCCTCGGTCGAACTCGACGCGGCCACCCAGGCACTGCTGATGAACGGCGAGGACTACGCGGAGTTCCACGCCGCCTTCACCGAGAAGCGCGCCCCGAACTGGCGGGGACGATGACCCCGCCGCGCACCCCGGACGCCCCATCCGCCACCGCACCCGGTACGCCGCCATCAGTCGCGTCAGTCGCGTCAGTCGCGTCAGTCGCGTCAGTCGCGTCAGTCGCGTCAGGCGTGCCCGGCGGCCAGGACACCCCCAGCGTCACCCCGAGCCCCGACCGGACACCACGGCCCAACGCCCCCCTGAGCGTCGCCGTCGTCGGCGGCGGCCCCGGCGGCCTCTACGCCGCCGCGCTCCTCAAACGCCTCGACCCGGCACGCGACATCACCGTCTGGGAACGCAACGCCCCCGACGACACCTTCGGCTTCGGAGTCGTCCTCTCCGACGAGACCCTCGGCGGCATCGAGCACGCCGACCCCACCGTCTACCGCGCACTCCAGCGGGCGTTCGTCCGCTGGGACGACATCGACATCGTCCGCCGCGGCCACACCCTCACCTCCGGCGGACACGGATTCGCCGCACTCGGCCGCCGTACCCTCCTGCGCATCCTCCACGACCGCTGCGAAGAACTCGGCGTGCGGCTCCACTTCCGCACCCCCGCCCCGCCGGCGGCCGAACTCGCCGGCGACCACGACCTCGTCATCGCCGCCGACGGCATCAACAGCACCACCCGCAACGCGCACGCCGACGTCTTCCACCCCCGTGTCACCACCCACCGCTGCCGCTACATCTGGCTCGCCGCCGACTTCGCGTTCGACGCCTTCCGCTTCGACATCGCCGAGACCGAACACGGAGTCATGCAGCTCCACGGCTACCCCTTCGAACGCCCCGCACCCGGCCCCCACCCCCAGAGCGGACCCCCCGGCGAGCCGCCGGCGACCGGCGCCTCCACCGTCATCGTCGAAATGCGCGAAGAGGTCTGGCGCGCGGCCGGCCTCGACGAGTGCGACGAACAGCAGTCCGCGGAACGCTGCGCCAAGATCTTCGCCGAAGCCCTCGGCGGCCGCCCCCTCCGCGGCAACAACTCCGCCTGGACCGCCTTCCGCACCGTCGTCAACGAACGCTGGTCCCACGGCAACACCGTCCTCCTCGGCGACGCCGCGCACACGGCCCACTTCTCCATCGGCTCCGGCACCAAACTGGCCGTCGAGGACGCCCTCGCCCTCGCCGCCTGCATCGAGGAACACCCAAGCCTCCCCGACGCCCTCACCGCCTACGAGGCCGAACGCCGCCCCGTCGTCGAATCCACCCAGCGCGCGGCCGCCGCCAGCCTCCGCTGGTTCGAGGACCTCCACACCTACCTCGACCAGCCGCCCCACCAGTTCGCCTTCAACCTGCTCACCCGCAGCCGGCGCGTCACCCACGACAACCTCCGGCTGCGCGACCCCGCCTTCACCCGCACCGTCGAGGACGACTTCGGCTGCCCACCCGGCACCCCGCCCATGTTCACGCCCCTGCGGCTGGGCGGACTGACCCTGCGCAACCGCGTCGTCGTCTCGCCCATGGACATGTACTCCGCCACCGACGGCAACCCCGGCGACTTCCACCTCGTCCACCTCGGCGCCCGCGCACTCGGCGGAGCCGGACTCGTCATGACCGAGATGGTGTGCGTCAGCGCCGAGGGCCGCATCACCCCCGGCTGCACCGGCCTGTACACCGACGCACACACCACAGCCTGGCGCCGCGTCACCGACTTCGTCCACGAACAGGCGCCCGGCACCGCCATCGGGGTCCAGCTCGGCCACTCCGGCCGCAAGGGGTCCACCCGGCTCATGTGGGAAGGCATCGACCAGCCCCTCCCCGACGGCAACTGGCCCCTCGTCGCCGCCTCACCCCTCCCGTACCGGCCCGGTGTCAACCAGACACCCCACCAGCTCGACCGCGCCGGACTCGCCCTCGTCCGCGACCAGTTCGCCGCCGCCGCCCGCCGCGCCGCCGACAGCGGATTCGACCTCCTCGAACTCCACTGCGCCCACGGCTATCTCCTCTCCGGCTTCCTCTCACCCCTCACCAACCACCGCACCGACGCCTACGGCGGCGGCAGCCTCGCCAACCGGCTGCGCTACCCCCTCGAAGTCTTCGACGCCGTCCGCGACATCTGGCCCGGAGACCGGCCCATGACCGTCCGGATCTCCGCCACCGACTGGGCCGCCGGCGGCACCACCGCCGACGACGCCGTCGAGATCGCCCGCGCCTTCGCCGCACGCGGCGCCGACGCCATCGACGTCTCCACCGGCCAGGTCGTCCCCGACGAACGGCCCGAATACGGCCGCTCCTACCAGACCCCCTACGCCGACCGCATCCGCAACGCCCTCCGCGTCCCCGTCATCGCCGTCGGCGCGATCTCCTCCTGGGACGACGTCAACTCCCTCCTCCTCGCCGGCCGCACCGACCTGTGCGCGCTGGCCAGGCCCCACCTGTACGACCCCCACTGGACTCTCCACGCCGCCGCCGAACAGAACTACACCGGCCCCGCCGCACCCTGGCCCGCGCCCTACCGCGCCGGCAGCCGCACACCGCCGACCGGCCGCACCGACGCCCCCAGGCCACGACTCACCCTCACCGGGAAGCCGAAGCCGAAGCCGTAGCCACAGTCCGCCGAGCCCGGACCGGTTCGAGCCGGCGCGGGTCCGAACCGGGACGCGGGTACCGCAGCCCGCCGAGCCCGGACCGGTTCGAGTCCGGAGCGGTTCGCACCGGGACCGGCCCGGCAGCCGTACAAGGAAGCCCCGCCGCCCCGGCGCGAAACCCCGCAGATCCCGCAGACCCCGAGGCAGGCGCTCAGGTGCCGTCGGGCCGGACGTACCCCGCGCCCGCGTCCCGAAGCCGCTCGTGCAGCCCCGAGAACACCGCCGCCGAGCGGCCGCCCGGCCAGCCCGCCGGCAACAGCTCCGCAGGCAGCCCCGGATCCGCGTACGGAAGCCGGCGCCACGAATCCAGCGCCAGGAGATAGTCCCGGTACGCCTCCTCCGCCGGCGTCTCCCCACGCGACTCCCACGCCCGCAGCACCGGGCCGTGCGCGTCCAGGAACTCCTCGTGCTGCTTGGCCACCCCGGCCAGGTCCCACCAGCGCCCCACCGCCTCGGCCGTCGCCGCGAACCCCAGATGCTCGCCCCGGAACAGATCCACGTACGGATCCAGCTGCAGCCGCCGCAGCGTGTGGCGGGTCTCCTCGTGGAAACGCGCCGGAGCGATCCACACCCCCGGAGCCGCCGTGCCGAACCCCAGCCGGCCGAGACGCGACCGCAGCAGATGCCGCTTGTGCCGCTCGGCCTCCGGCACCGAGAACACCGCCAGTACCCAGCCGTCCGACAGCAACGCCGCACGGCGGCCGAAAATGCGCTCGTCGCCGTCGTCCAGCAACTGCCGGGCGTCGGCCGAGAGGGCGTATCCCGCCGCCCCGGCCTCCGTCCGCTGCGGGACGAGCAACCCCCGCCGCTTCAGCCGCGACACCGACGAACGCACCGAAGGAGCGTCCACCCCCACCGCCCCCAGCAGCCGGATCAGCTCCGCCACCGCGAACGGCCCCGCCGACTCGCGTCCGTACGCGCCGTACAGGGTGACGATCAGGGAACGGGGGGTGTGCTGCTCGGCCACGTGATCACTCTAGGCCCCGCAGGCGGAACCGCTGCAGCTTCCCCGTCGGCGTGCGCGGCAACGCGTCCATGAAGACGATCGCCCGAGGGCACTTGTACGGCACCAGACGCGTCTTCACGAACTCCCGCAGCGCCTCGGCACCCGCCTCGTCGCGCGCGGCTCCGTCCCGCGGCACCACGTACGCCGCCACGATCTGGCCCCGCAGCTCATCGGCACGGCCGACCACCGCGGCCTCCACCACGTCCGGATGCGCGAGGAGGGCGTCCTCCACCTCCGGGCCCGCGATGTTGTACCCCGCCGAGATGATCATGTCGTCCGCGCGGGCCACATAGCGGAACCACCCGTCCGGCTCCCGCACGTACGTGTCGCCCGTCAGGTTCCAGCCGTCCCGCACGTACACGCCCTGCCGGGGATCCGACAGATAGCGGCAGCCCACCGGCCCCCGCACCGCCAGCAGCCCCGGCTCACCGTCCGGCACCGGCTCCCCGGAGTCCCCGTCCACCACCCGCGCCTCCCAGCCCGGGACCGGAACACCCGTCGTCCCCGGCCGGATGTCCCCGTCCGCCGCCGAGATGAAGATGTGCAGCAGCTCGGTCGCGCCGATGCCGTTGATGATCCGCAGACCCGTCCGCTCCTGCCACGCCCGCCATGTCGCGGCCGGCAGGTTCTCCCCGGCGGACACACAGCGCCGCAGCGAGGAGACGTCGTGGCCGTCGACGCCGTCGAGCATCAGCCGGTACGCGGTCGGCGCCGTGAACAGCACGGACACCCGGTGCTCGGCGATCGCCGGCAGCAACTGCCCGGGTCCCGCCTGTTCCAGCAGCAGTGCCGACGCCCCCGCCCGCAGCGGGAAGACCACCAGACCACCCAGTCCGAACGTGAAGCCGAGCGGAGGGCTCCCCGCGAACACATCGTCCGGCGACGGACGCAGCACCCGCGCCGAGAACGTGTCGGCCACCGCCAGCACGTCCCGATGGAAGTGCATGCACCCCTTCGGCCGGCCCGTCGTCCCGCTCGTGAACGCGATCAGCGCCACGTCGTCCGCCGCCGTCTCCACCGCCCGGAACACCGCCGGACTGCCCTCCGCCAGCCGGAGCAGATCGTCGGGCCCGTCACCGCCGAACGCCGTGACCCGCAGCCCCGGCACCTCGGCCTTCACCAGATCGTCCACGGAACGGATGTCGCACAGCGCATGCGTCACCTGTGCGATGTCACACATGACCGCCAGCTCCCGGGCGCGCTGCTGGGCGAGCACCGTCACCGCCACCGCGCCCGCCTTCATCACCGCGAGCCAGCAAGCGGCCAGCCACGGCGTGGTCGGGCCGCGCAGCAGCACGCGGTTGCCGGGCACCACGCCCAGCTCACCGGTCAGCACATGCGCGATCCGGTCGACCCGCTCACGCAGTTCGCCGTACGTCCAGACGGCGCCCGTCCCGTCGCGGAAGGCGGCACGGCCGCCCCCGTACCGGTCGATCGTGGCGTCCAGCAGCTCCGCACCGCAGTTGAGCCGCTCCGGATACCGCAGCTCCGGCAGGTCGAACAGCAGCCGCGGCCACTGCTCCGGCGGCGGCAGATGGTCCCGCGCGAACGTGTCGTGATGAGCCGAAGGTGTCAGCTCCGGGCCGGCCGAGGGTGTCAGCACCATTCCGCCCCCTTGTCGTGGTGGGGTCGCGCAACGAGCGTATCGTGATGGTGACGACAGTCAACGGTCCGCGATAACCTGCTTCACGAGGCCGCCGCACAACAGCGCCACCCGCCCCGTACTCCGGCCGCAGGAAGTGGGGAACCGGATGCCCGCATTCTCGCTCGAACCGGAACAGACCGCCTGGTGCGCCGAACTGCGCGACCTGGCCGCCGAACGGCTGCGCCCCCTCGCCGAGAAAGGCGAACCCGGCCGCGTCAACCGGCTACTCCTCACCGCACTCGGCGAACTCGGCCTCCTGGAGAGACTCTTCACCGCCGGCGCACTCGACCTCTGCCTCATGCGCGAGTCCCTCGCCCACGGCTGCACCGAGGCCGAGACCGCCCTCGCACTCCAGGGACTCGGCGCCCACCCGCTGCACCGATCGGGTACCCCCGCCCAGCGGGACCGCTGGCTGCCGGACGTCGTCACCGGCCGCGCTGTCGCCGCCTTCGCGCTGAGCGAGCCCGACGCCGGCTCCGACGCCGCCGCGCTCGCCCTCGACGCGGCACCCGAACCGCACGGCCCCGGCTGGCGGCTCACCGGCGAGAAACTCTGGATCTCCAACGCCCCCGAGGCCGACTTCTGCACCGTCTTCGCCCGCACGGGTGAAGCCCCCGGCGCCCGCGGCATCACCGCCTTCCTCGTCCCCGCCGACCGCCCCGGACTCACCGGCCGGCCCCTCGACATGCTGTCGCCGCACCCGATCGGCGCCCTCACCTTCGACGGCGTACCCGTCACCCCCGAGGACGTCCTCGGCCCCCCCGGCGCCGGCTTCCGGGTCGCCATGGACACCCTCAACCTCTTCCGGCCCAGTGTCGGCGCCTTCGCCGTCGGCATGGCCCAGGCCGCACTCGACGCCACCCTCGACCACACCGCACGCCGCAACGCCTTCGGCGGCCCCCTGAAGAACCTCCAGGCCGTCTCCCACCAGGCGGCCGAAATGGCCACCCGGACCGAAGCCGCCCGGCTCCTGGTACACGCCGCCGCCTGCGCCTACGACGCGGGCGCCCCCGACGTGCCACGCCGCTCCGCCATGGCGAAACTGTTCGCGACCGAGACCGCCCAGTACGTCGTCGACACGGCGGTACAACTCCACGGTGCACGCGCACTCCAGCGCGGCCATCTGCTCGAACACCTCTACCGGGAAGTGCGCGCCCCGCGCATCTACGAAGGCGCCAGCGAGGTCCAGCGCAGCATCATCGCCAAGGAGCTGTACACCACCGCCGGCACCGAGGAGACCACCCGATGAGCCTCGAACGCATCAACCCGCCCGGGCTCGCACCCGCCAGCGGCTTCTCCCACGCCGTCGCCGCCACCGGCTCCCGCCTGGTCTTCCTCGCCGGCCAGACCGCACTCGACGCCGACGGCAAGGTGACCGGCGACGGGCTCGTCGAACAGTTCGAGACCGCCCTCGGCAACCTCCTCGCCGCCCTCGCCGCCGCCGGCGGCACCCCCCACGACCTCGCCCGCGTCACCGTGTACGCCACCGACGTCGCCGACTACCGCCGCCACGCCAAAGAACTCGGCCGCGTCTGGCACCGGCTCGCCGGCCGCGACTACCCGGCCATGGCGGTCATCGGCGCCGTACGCCTCTGGGACGTACAGGCCCTCGTCGAGCTCGACGGAGCCGCCGTACTGCCCTGACCCCCGCCGGCGCATCAGCCCTCCAGCAGCGAGCCCATCCACTCCTCGACGGCCGCCGGCGACCGCGGCAGCGCGCCCGACATCAGCCGCGCCCCGTCCGCCGTGACGACCAGGTCGTCCTCGACGCGCACCCCGATTCCGCGCAGCTCGGCGGGCAGCGTCGCGTCGCCGGGCTGGAAGTACAGCCCAGGCTCGACCGTCAGCACCTGCCCCTCCTCCAGAACCCCGTCGAGATACGCCTCCGCACGGGCCCGAGCGCAGTCGTGGACGTCGAGCCCGAGCATGTGGCCGCTGCTGCACAGCGTGTACCGGCGGTGGCGGTCGCCCTCCCGGTCCTTCAGCACGCCCCAGTCCGCAAGGCCCTCGGCGATCACGCCCATGCAGGCCCGGTGGAAGTCACGGAACCGCGCCCCCGGCCGCAGCGCCGCCATGCCCGCCTCCTGCGCGGCGAGGACGAGTTCGTACACCCGTCGCTGCACGGGTGAGAACCGGCCGGACAGCGGCAGCGTGCGGGTGACGTCCGCCGTGTAGAGGGTGTCCGTCTCCACGCCCGCGTCCAGCAGCAGCAGCTCGGAAGGGTCCAGCCGGCCGTCGTTCCGGGTCCAGTGCAGCACGCAGGCGTGCGCGCCGGACGCGGCGATGGTCTCGTAACCCGTGCCGTTCCCCTCCAGCCTGGCCCGCAGCCCGAACACACCCTCGACCCACCGCTCACCGCGCGGATGCGTGAGCGCACGCGGCAGCGCACGCACGACGTCCTCGAAACCGGCCGCCGTGTGGTCGACCGCGCGTTGCAACTCCGCGACCTCCCAAGGGTCCTTGACCAGCCGGAGTTCGGAGAGCGCCGCGGCGAGCGAGGGGTCGGACGCGGCGTCGCGGCCGGGCGGCAGCAGGCCGAGATCGTCGAGATGGACACAGCGGACCCCCGTCAACCGCTCGGCCTCGGCCAGGTCGGGCCGCCGGCCGACCCAGAACTCCCCGTACCGGCGGTCCCGGTAGAACGTGTCGTCGCCGCCGGCGCGCACCGGCCGGGGACGGATGTACAGCACCGCCTCGTGCCCGCCGCCCGGACCGGACGGCTCCAGCACCAGCACATGGCCGTGCTGGTCCTCGCCGGTCAGCCCCGTCAGCCAGGCGTAGGCGCTGTGCGGGCGGAAGCGGTGGTCGCAGTCGTTGGAGCGGACCCTCAACTCCCCGGCCGGAACGAGCAGACGTTCCCCGGGGAAGCGCGCCGAGAGCCGGTTGCGCCGGGCCGGTGTCATGTCGCGGGCCGGGACGCGGGCACCGGACGGCAGCGTCTCCTCCGTCCAGCCCGTCCTCATGAACTCCGCCAACTCCGGGGAAACCGGCAGGTCATGGCTGCCGGTGTGAGGGCGCTGGGGGAGGGGGTCACTGCCGGCCATCTCGACTCCTCGAAATCCTCGAACCCATGGATCCCCGAATCCGCACATGCGGAACGGCCCTGAGGGGTTGTCAGTGCAATTTCACATTACTATGTTACGGGTCACATCGCGCCTCCGGATACAGCCAATCCCCCTGCACCGCCCAGGAGTTCGCGATCACCGCACCGCTGAAACACCACCCCCCAGCCACCTCCCACACAGGAGACACCGGTGTCCCAGCCCAGATCCGCTCTGCCCGGATCCCCGCGCAGACCACTGCTCGCCGCAGCCGTCGCCGCCACCCTCCTCGCCCCCTTCGGCCAGGCCGCCCACGCCGTCGACGCGCCCGGCGACCCCGCGTCCCGCACCGCGACCGCCGCTCTCGCCGGCCGGTCCGCACCCGCCGACCGCGGGGCGAACCCCCACGACGAAGTCGACCGTGTCGCACGGGCACCCAAGCCCGCCGCCGGCCCCGCCCCCGCGCCGGGAGGCCTCGCCCAGGGCCGCACCCCCGGCCGCCAGAGCACCGGCACCGACCACGCCGGCACGACCCGGGGCGCCGACCGCCGCACCTCCGCCGGCGTCCCCTGCACCCTCGACGGCCTCACCCGCCTCGGCCCCCAGCAGCTCGCCGACTTCCTCGCCGACCCCGCCGTCACCGCCGACGGCTGCCTCTCCGGACTGATCTGGACCTGGGACGCACGCCTCGCCCCGGTCATGTCCGACGCGCACGTCCAGGCCGTCGGCCGGCGAATATCCTCACTCGCCGCCGCGCACGACGGCACCAACCGCACGCACCTGCTGGAGATGTTCACCTATCTCCACGCCGTCGCCTACCACGACTTCTCGCGCCCCGAGATCGACATCACCGACGCCCCGACCACCGAGGTCCTGAGGCGCGCCGTCAACGACTTCGGCACCGCCCCCCGCACCTTCGACGTCACCCGCACCAACGCCGAGACCCTCCGCGAGGCGCTCTACACCGCCAGCGCCCCCGGCCTTCGGCACAGCCAGCTCGGGCTGATCAAGAAGGTCCTCGCCACGATGGACAAGTACCACAAGGGCCAGTACGACGACGCCTCCTGGGGCGGCGCGGCCCTCGCCGCCCTCTCCGTCAACTACCTCGGCGTCTACCCGGGCAACAAGGACACCGCGTTCCACAACGTCGTGACCGGGAACGTCTCGTACCGCGCCGCCTTCCGCGCCTTCGCCGGCCACACCCACCTCAAGGGCACCGTCAACGAGTGGATCGTGCGCGACGCGCTGAGCGAGTACGGCCGGTTCGGCCAGATCGCCCCGCTCAACGCCGGGATCGTGCCCGACCTCGGCGCCCTGCTGCCCGTCACCCGCGCCAACTTCGGCAACGGCAGCCGCCCCTGGGCCTCACTCGTCTCCTGGCTCAACTTCTACGAGGCATGCAGACCCTACGCGGTGTGCAAGGACGACATCGAGCGGCAGATCTTCCCGAACACCTTCACCTACGACAACGGCACCATCAAGGTCCGCACCGGCCTCGACCGCGCCACCGTCGACCAGCTCTACTACGCGAGCAAGCAGGTCAAGGCGCAGTTCCACCGGGTCCTCGGCGCCGAGACCCCGCTCGCCGGCGACACCAACACCGCACTCCGCATCGTGCTCTACGCCTCCCGCGCCGACTACGAGGTCTACCACCCGATCCTCACCGGCATGGGTACCGAGAACGGCGGCATCTACATCGAGCGCGGCGCCACGTTCTACACCTACCAGCGCAGGGTCCCGCAGGACTCCTCCCTCACCCTCGAGGAACTCTTCCGGCACGAGTACGTCCACTACCTCAACGGCCGTTGGGCCGTGCCCGGATACTTCGGGGAAGGCCCCTGGTACAGCGGCGACCGCACCACCGCCATGGACGAGGGCACGGCGGAGTTCTTCGACGGCGCAACCCGCGACGACGGCATAGCGGTCCGCAAGTCCCTGGTCCAGGGCGTCATCGACGACACCGCCGGCGGCGGCCCGCGGATGACCGTGGCCCAGCTCCTCCACGCCACCTACGACGGCGACGGCTTCCGCTTCTACGACTACGCGGGCACCTTCTTCGAGTTCCTGTGGACCGAACGGCCCTCACTGCTGCGGGAGATGTACGGCCTGCTCCGGTCGGACGACCCCGCGGGATTCGACGCCTGGCGCAGCCGGCTCGGCGGCGACCCGGCGCTCCAGCGCGCCTACGACACCTTCCTCGACGCACAGATCGCCAAGGTCGACGAACTGTTCGTGCCCAACACCGCCTACACCCCCAACGACCGTCTCAGGGACGCCTCGGCCGAAGCCGTCCGCGCCTCCTTCGCCGCCGCCACCGGGTCGGACCCCGCCTGCGGGGACAACGGCGACCCCGGAAAGCGGCGCTTCACCTGCACCGGCCGGATCACCGCCAACCTCTCCGACGCCGCCTCCCCGGACCTCGTCTTCAAGGACATGTCCGAGACCGTCGACTACTTCATCCTCGACCGGGCCGGAGCCGCCTCGACCAACCTCGCCGACATGAACTGTTCCTTCGGGCCCGTCGAGATCTGGACCAACGGACGTGCCGGTACGTCCACTTACCGCTGCGAAGGGCCCCTGCGCAGCTGAGCCGCTGCGGGGACGCACCGTTCCCGCGGTTCCCTTCCCGACGACACGGCAATGTGACATATTACTGCCGTGCCCACCGGAAACCCTCGTGGTCCCCTGGACGCCGTCATCGTCGGCGCCGGCGTCGTCGGAGCGGCCTGCGCCCACTACGCGAGCCGCGCCGGCCTCGCCGTCGCCGTCGTCGACCGCGGCTCCGTCGCGGGCGGCACCACCGGCGCCGGGGAAGGCAACCTCCTCGTCTCCGACAAGGAGGCGGGCCCCGAGCTCGACCTCGCGCTGCTGTCCACCCGGCTCTGGCGCGAACTCGCCGACGACCTCCCACCGGAGGCGGAGTACGAGCCCAAAGGCGGTCTCGTCGTGGCGCCCGACGAGACCGCCCTCGGCGCACTCCGCGACTTCGCCGCAGCCCAGCGCAAAGCCGGCGTCGAGACACACGAAGTCCCCTCCCACGCACTCCACGACCTGGAACCCCATCTGGCCCCCGGCCTCGCCGGCGGCTTCCACTACCCCCAGGACGCCCAGGTCCAGCCCGCCCGCGCCGCCGCCCAACTCCTGGCATCCGCACGGCGATCGGGCGCCGTCGTCCACCTCGGCGAAGAAGTCACCGGCTTCCTCGCCCACCCCGACGGCACCCTGCGAGGCGTCCGCACGCCCCACCGCGAACTCCACGCCCCCGCCGTCGTCAACGCCACCGGCACCTGGGCGGGCGACCTCGCCCGCCTCGCCGGCACCCACCTGCCCGTGCACCCGCGCCGCGGCTTCGTCCTCGTCACCGAACCACTGCCGCGCGTCGTCCGCCACAAGGTCTACGCCGCCGACTACATCTCCGACGTCGCCAGCGGCTCAGCGGACCTCCAGTCCTCCGCCGTCGTCGAAGGCACGCCCGCCGGACCGGTCCTGATCGGCGCCACCCGAGAACGCGTCGGCTTCGACCGCACCCTCTCCGCCGAAGCCCTCCGCCGCCTCGCCCACCAGGCCGCCGCCCTCTTCCCCGTACTCGCCGGCGTCCGCGCCATCCGCACCTACCACGGCTTCCGCCCCTACCTCCCCGACCACCTCCCCGCCATCGGCCCGGACCCGCGCGTCCCCGGACTGTTCCACGCGTGCGGTCACGAGGGCGCCGGCATCGGCCTCGCCCCCGCCACCGGACTCCTGACCGCCGCCGTCCTCACCGGCGACCAGCCCGCCCTGGACCTGCGGCCGTTCCGGCCCGAACGATTCGACCAGGCAGGAGCAGCCCAGTGACCACCACACCGGCGCGCCTCGTCCGCGCCGACCCCGGCCCCCCGTACGAGATCACCTTCGACGGACGCCCCGTCCCCGCCCTGCCCGGACAGAGCATCGCAGCGGCACTGTGGGCCGCCGGAATCCTCGCCTGGCGCACCACCCGCGACAGCGGCGCACCCCGAGGCGCCTTCTGCGGGATCGGCGCCTGCCACGACTGCCTCGCCACCGTCAACGGCCGCCCCAACCGGCGCGCCTGCCTCGTCCCCGCCCGCCCCGGCGACGTGATCACCACACAGAAGGGGACCGGCCATGACGACCTCGCCGTCTGAACACGGCGCACCCCCCGGCAGCACCGGCGACGACCCACCCTGCGACCTCGCCGTCGTCGGCGCCGGCCCCGCCGGACTCGCCGCCGCCGTCACCGCGGCCGGACTCGGACTGAACGTGATGCTCCTCGACGCGGGGGAGCGCCCCGGCGGCCAGTACTACCGCCACCCCGCACCCGGCCTCCGCGCCGCCCGGCCCCAGGCCCTGCACCACCACTGGCACGTGTTCGCCCGTCTCGAGCGCCGCCTGCGCGCCCACACCACCACGGGCCGCCTCCGCCACCTGCCCGGCCACCACGTGTGGACCGTCCTGCCCGAACAACCCGCGGAAACCCGGCAGTCGGCCCCCGCCCCGGCCCCGGTCTGGCGACTGCACGCCGTCGCGGACGAGGGCCCGGGCGCCGGCAGCGAGGACGGCGGCGAGAGCCCCGTCACCGTCCGGGCGCACACCGTCCTCCTCGCCACCGGAGCATACGAACGCCAACTGCCGTTCCCCGGCTGGACCCTGCCCGGCGTCGTCGGCGCCGGCGGCGCCCAGGCCATGCTCAAATCCGGACTCGTCCTCCCCGGCCGCCGGACCGTCGTCGCCGGCAGCGGCCCGCTGCTGCTCGCCGTCGCCGCCGCCCTCGCCGCCGCCGGCGGCACCGTGCCGGCGGTCGTCGAAGCCGCCGACTACCCCTCCTACGCGCACCGGCCCGCCGCCCTGCTGCGCAACCCCGGCAAGCTCGCCGAAGGGGCCGCGCACGGCGCCACACTGCTACGGCACGGCGTACGGCTCCTCACCCGCCACGCGGTCACCGCCGCCCACGGCACGGCCCGGGTCCAGGCGGTGACCGTCGAACGACTCGACCGCGACTGGCGTCCGCTACCGGGCAGCGCCCGCCGCATCCCCTGCGACGCCCTCGCCACCGGCCACGGACTGGTCCCCCAACTCGAACTCGCGACCGCACTCGGCTGCGCCACGCTCCGCACGGCCGACGGCACGCCGGCCCTCGACCTCGACGGTGAGCAGCGCACCTCGGTGCCGGGCGTCTGGTCGGCGGGGGAGACCGGTGGCATCGGCGGGGCCGAACTCGCCCTGGCCGAGGGCGAACTGGCCGCGTACTCCGTCGCCCGCGCCCTGCGCGGCACCCGCCTGCCGCCGCGCGCGGCGGTCCTGCGCGGACGCCGCGACCGGCTGCGGGCCTTCGGCGAGGCGATGGCCACCGTGCACCGGCCCGGCGTGGGCTGGACCGCGTGGCTCGACGACGCCACTCATGTGTGCCGCTGCGAGGAGGTCCCGGCCGGGGCGATCAGGGAGGCGGCCGGCGAACTCGGCGCACGCGACGCCCGTACCGTCAAACTTCTGACCCGTGCCGGCATGGGCTGGTGCCAGGGGCGTATGTGCGGCCCCGCGGTCGCCTGCCTGGCCGGTGCGGAGCCGGCCCCCGACCGGAGACCGCTGTCCTGCCCCGTACCGCTCGGCCACCTCGCCGCCCTGCCCGGCGCCGGTCCTCCCGCACAGGCGCCGCCGCCGCCCCAACCACCGGCCCCGGCGGACCGCTGACCCGAGGAACGGCATCCGGGACGACGGGCGCGACGGACGCGTGTGCCCGACTGCGTCGGGGGGCCGGGGCTGGTCCGGGTCACGGGCAGCCGGGCCTGGGCCCGACGGACCGTCAGGAGACCACGTCCGTACCGCCGCTCGCCCTTGTGGCGGCGGTACGGCGATTAGTAAAATGTCACACCTCACACTAGGAGTCGCCATGGCACCCGCACCCCGCACACGCCCCTGGCACGGCATCATGGTCGCCACCGCCCTGCCCCTCCGCGACGACCTCTCCGTCGACTACGACGCCTACGCCGCCCACGTGGCCTGGCTGATCGAGAACGGCTGCGACGGCGTCGTCCCCAACGGCTCCCTCGGCGAGTACCAGACGCTCACCGACGACGAACGCGCCCGTGTCGTCCGCACCGCCGTCGAGGCGGCTGGCGACGGGAGCCGCGTGATGCCGGGCGTCTCGGCATACGGCAGCGCCGAAGCCCGCCGCTGGGCCGACCAGGCCGCCGAAGCCGGAGCCGGATCCGTCCTCCTGCTGCCCCCCAACTCCTACCGCGCCGACCCCGGCACCGTCGCCGCCCACTACGCCGAGGCCGCCCGATCCGGCCTCCCCGTCGTCGCCTACAACAACCCCTACGACACCCGCACCGACCTCACCCCCGAACTGCTCGCCCGGCTGCACGGCGAACAGAGCATCGTCGCCGTCAAGGAGTTCAGCGGCGACGTCCGCCGCGCCTACGAGATCGCCGAACTCGCCCCCGGCCTCGACCTGCTGATCGGCGCCGACGACGTCCTGCTCGAACTCGCCCTGGCCGGCGCGGTCGGCTGGATCGCCGGATACCCCAACGCCCTTCCCTCCGCCTGCGCCACGCTGTACCGCGCCGCGGTCGCGGGCGACCTCGACACCGCGCTGCCGCTCTACAAGTCCCTGCACCCGCTGCTGCGCTGGGACTCCAAGACCGAGTTCGTCCAGGCCATCAAGCTCTCCATGGACCTCGCAGGCCGCCCCGGCGGTCACACCCGCCCGCCCCGCTCGCCCCTCACCGGCGAACAGGAGAGCGCCGTCCGCGCCGCGACCGAGAAGGCCCTCGCGGAGGGGCGCCACTAGCCGGCAGCACGAGACCGGCAGTACGCGACCGGGACAGCACGAACCGGGCCGTACGCGACCGGCAGCACGGAACCGGGGCAGCACGAGAAGGGGACACCCATGCGCACCCGCCACGTCTACCACGCCGTCGACTCGCACACCGAAGGGATGCCGACCCGCGTCATCACCGGAGGGGTCGGGGTCGTTCCGGGCGCCACCATGGCCGAACGCCGGCTGCACTTCGCCGAGCACCTCGACCACATCCGCACCCTGCTGATGTACGAGCCGCGCGGCCACTCCGCCATGAGCGGCGCGATCCTGCAGCCGCCCACCCGGCCCGACGCCGACTACGGCGTGCTCTTCATCGAGGTGTCGGGGCTGCTGCCCATGTGCGGCCACGGCACCATCGGCGTCGCCACCGTCCTGGTGGAGACCGGCATGGTGCCCGTCACCGAACCGGTCACCACCGTCCGCCTCGACACCCCCGCCGGACTCGTCTCCGTCGACGTGCACGTCGAGGACGGCGAGGCGCGCTCCGTCACCCTGACCAACGTGGCGTCCTTCTGCCTCGGCCTCGACCTCAAAGTCGATGTCCCGGGGTTCGGAACGGTCACCTATGACATGGCATACGGCGGCAACTTCTACGCCTTCGTCCCCCTGGACGCCCTGGGGCTGCCCTTCGAGCGCGACCGCAAGGACGACCTGCTCGCCGCCGGCCTGGCCGTCATGGATGCCATCAACACCACCGACCGGCCCGTCCACCCCGAGAACCCGGGCATCGCCGGCGTCAAGCACGTCTACCTCACCGCCCCGGGCTCGGACGCCGTACGGTCCCGGCATGCCATGGCCATCCACCCCGGCTGGTTCGACCGCTCCCCGTGCGGAACCGGCACCAGCGCCCGCATGGCACAGCTCCACGCGCGCGGCGAGCTTCCCGCCGGCCGGGACTTCGTCAACGAGTCCTTCATCGGCACCGAGTTCACCGGCCGGCTCGTGGGGGAGACCACCGTCGGCGGGCTGCCCGCCGTGATCCCCACCGTCACCGGCCGGGCCTGGATCACCGGCACCGCCCAGTACTTCCTCGATCCGTCCGACCCGTTCCCCGGAGGCTTCCTCCTGTGACCGCGCCCAACCCGCCGACCTCACCGGACTCGCCCGCTTCGCCGCCCACCCGGGCCCCGTCGTCCACCCCGGCCCGAACGGAGTCCCCGGCCCCGGCTGCCCCGACGGCCGCGCCGGCTCCGCATCGGGCAGAGCCGGCCGCTCCCGTTCCGGCCGCTCCCGTTCCGGCCGCTGCCGTGCCGGCCCCTGCCACGGTCGTCACCGGGCCCGCATCCGCCCGCCCGGTGGCGACCGTCCGCACCACCGACTACCACACGGCCGGAGAGCCCTTCCGCATCGTCACCGAAGGGCTGCCCCCGGTGCCCGGCCGCACCGTCGCCGAGCGCTGCGCGAACGCCATCGGCACGGGAGGTTCCCCCACCGCTCCCCGCTCCGGCCCGATCGACGACGTCCGCCGGCTCCTCGCACAGGAACCCCGCGGCCACGCGGGCATGTACGGCGGCTTCGTGGTGCCGCCGGACGACGACGGGGCCGATTTCGGCGTCCTGTTCTGGCACAAGGACGGCTACTCCACCGCCTGCGGCCACGGCACGATCGCGCTCGGCGCCTGGGCCGTCGACACCGGTCGGGTCACGGCCCCGGACGACGGCTCCGTACGGGTCCGGATCGACGTGCCGTCCGGCAGGGTGGCGGCCACCGTCCACCGCGCCGACGGCCGCACCACGGCCGTCACCTTCCGCAACGTCCCCGCCCGGGTCACCGCACGCAAGGTCCCGGTCGCCACCGGATTCGGCACCGCCGACGTCGACATCGCCCACGCCGGCGCCTGCTACGCGTCCGTACCCGCCGCGCAGCTCGGACTCGACGTGGACCGCGCGTCGCTGCCCCGACTCGTCCGCGCCGGACGGGAGATCCGGGCAGCGCTCGCCGGCCACCCCGCCACCTGGCACCCCGACAGCCCTCTGCTTTCAGGCGTCTACGGCGTGATATTGCACGAGGAACTCCCCGAGACCGCGACCGGCCCCTCACAGGCCAACGTGACCGTCTTCGCCGACGGCCAGATCGACCGCTCGCCCTGTGGATCCGGCACTTCCGCACGCCTCGCCCTCCTCGCCGAAGACGGCAGGCTGGGCCCCGGCGACGTCCTCCACCACGAGTCCGTCACCGGCACGGTCTTCACCGGCCGCGTGGTCTCCCGTACCGACGAGGGCACCGTCACCGACGTCACCGGCACCGCCCACCGCACCGGCGAGCACACCTTCTGCCTCGACCCCCACGACACCCTCGCGACCGGATTCCTGCTTTGAACGCGCACCCCCCGGAACTGCTCCACCTCGGCGCGGCCGACATCGCCCGACTGCTTCCGCCCGAGGCGGCGGCCGACGCGATCGTGGCCGCACTCCGCGGCGGCCTCGACCCGGAGGAGTGCCCGCCCCGCACTCAAGTGCCCGTCCCCGCCGGTCAGTTGCTGCTCATGCCCGCGGCCGCCGGCGGCCACGCCGGAGTGAAGATCGCCGGTGTCGCCCCGGCGAACCCCGCCCGCGGGCTGCCGCGCATCACCGGCGGCTATCTGCTCCTCGACGGCCGGACCCTGGTTCCGCTGGCACTCCTGGACGGCGCCGCGCTGACCGCGCTGCGCACTCCCGCCGTCTCCGCCGTCGCCCTGAGGCACCTCGCCGCCCACGACACGCGCCACGCGGTGATCTTCGGCGCCGGGCCCCAGGCGTACGGGCACCTCGAAGCAGTCCTCGCGGAACGGCCGTTGACCCGCGTGACCGTGGTCTCCCGGCGCACCGAGAGCGCCGAGGCGCTCGCCGCACACGCCCGCGCGCTCGGCCCGGACGCCCGGGCCGGCACACCCGGCGACGTGGCCGGAGCCGACCTGGTGCTGTGCTGCACCACCGCGCGCGAGCCACTGTTCGACGGCCGGCTGGTCCCCGACCACGCCACCGTGATCGCCGTCGGATCCCACGAACCGCACGTCCGCGAGACCGACACCGTCCTCGTCCGCCGCTCGGCCGTGTACGTCGAGGCGCGCACGGCCGCCCGGCGCGAGGCCGGGGACATCGTCGTCCCCGAAACCGAGGGAGCCGTCGGGCGGGACCACACCAGAGGAACGCTCGCCGAACTGGTCACCGGCCGCAGCGGGCCCACGGCGGGTTGTCCACAGCTCTTCAAGAGTGTGGGCATGGCCTGGGAGGATCTCGTCGTGGCCGCCGCCGTGCACAGCGCGGCAACGACCGGACGGGGCAGGGAAACGTGACATTGTACGCTTGCCCTCCACTGCATTCTCGGAGGAAGCACCATGGGGGACCTGAAGCAGATCGGCCTGATCACGGCTCAGGAGCGGCTGCGCGACCAGGTCGCCCACGCACTGCGGGCCGCCCTGGTGGCCGGTGAGCTCCGTCCCGGCCATGTGTACTCCGCGCCCGGACTCGCCGCGGACTTCGGGATCTCCGCCACACCGGTCCGCGAGGCCATGCTGGACCTCGCCCGCGAGGGACTGGTCGAACCCGTCCGCAACAAGGGCTTCCGCGTCACCGAGGTCAGCGAGCGCGACCTCGACCAGTACACCGAACTCCGCGCCCTGATCGAGGTGCCGACCATCGGCCGGGTCACACAGATCGCCACCGAGGCCCAGTTGGAGGCACTGCGCCCGGTGGCCGAGGAGATCGTGGAGCACGCCGGCAACCACAATCTGATCGGCTATCTGGACGCCGACCGCCGCTTCCACCTCGGTCTGCTCGCGCTGGCCGGCAACGACCGCCTCGTCGAGACCGTCGGCGACCTGCGCAAGCGCTCCCGACTCTACGGACTGACCCGGCTCGACGAACTCGGCCTGCTGGTCGCCTCCGCCGAGGAGCACCACGAACTGCTCGACCTGATGCTCACCGGTGACGAACTCGCCGCCGAGGAGTGCATGGCCCGCCATCTCGGCCATGTCCGCTCGCTCTGGGCGCAGGCCAGGGACGAACCGGTGGAGCCGCGTCCCAGGCGCACGCTCGGCGCCCGCTGACGGAACATCCGTCCGGCACCCCTGCGGGCCGGCCGGGCCCGGCCACCTCCGCCGTCGACCCGAGCCTCCCGGCGGCCCCGGCCGTCCATGCCCTCACGGGTCCATGCGCTCACGGGTCCATGCGCTCACGGGTCCATGCCCTCATGCGTCGACGGCTCCCGGACGTCAACGGCTCGGACATCAACGGCCCCGGGCGTCAATGGCATCGGGGCGTCGACGACACCCGGACGGTCACGGGGGCCGGCCCCCGCGAATCCGTCCGATCGCACGCTGCTCCGGCACCCGCGTGGCCCGCCCCGAACTCGAATGCCGATCGCCGCAGTTGATCAACCCGGGCAGGGCGCAACCCCAGATTTGATCAACTGGTCAACCTTTCCGCCCGGGCTTACGGTCGAAGGACGGATGCCCGCCATCCGACCAGGCAGCCACGCCATGACCACGCCCCGGCCCACCCCCGTACCGTCGACCGCCGCCCCCGCCCGGGGCGACGGGAACGGGATCGCCCTGCTGGTCATCGCCTCGTGCCAGTTGATGGTCGTCCTCGACGCCACCATCGTGAACATCGCCCTGCCGCAGATCCAGCGATCGCTGCACTTCTCCACCACGAGCCTGGCCTGGGTGGTCAGCGCGTACACACTCACCTTCGGCGGTCTGCTGCTCCTCGGCGGCAGGACGGGCGACATCCTCGGCCGACGGCGGGTGTTCGTCACCGGCGTGCTGGTGTTCGTCGTCGCGTCACTTCTCGGCGGACTCGCCCAGAACGCCCCGCAGCTACTCGCCGCCCGCGCCCTGCAGGGCGCCGGAGGCGCGGTCGCGTCCCCGACCGCACTCGCCCTGATCAGCACGACGTTCCGGGAGGGCCCCGACCGGAACCGGGCCTTCGGCGTCTTCGCCGCCGTGTCCGCGGCCGGCGGTGCCATCGGGCTCCTCGCGGGCGGCGTCATCGTCGAATGGCTCGACTGGCGCTGGGTGTTCTTCGTCAACGTCCCCATCGGGCTGCTCATCGTCCTCGCCGCCCCGCGCCGCATCCGCGAGTCCGCACGCCGTCCGGGGCACTTCGACATCGCAGGCGCCCTGACGTCGACCCTCGGCATGGTGCTGCTCGTCTACGGGTTCATCCGCGCCGCGCAGGTCGGCTGGCGGGACGCGGGCACCCTGGCGTCCTTCGCCACCGCGGCCGCGGTCCTCACCGTCTTCGTCCTGGTGGAGACCCGTTCCCGGCAGCCGATCACCCCGCTGCACATGTTCGCCGACCGCAACCGCGCGGGCACGTACGGGATGATGCTCAGCCTCGCCGCGGCGATGTTCGGCATGTTCTTCTTCCTGACGCTCTTCGTGCAGAACGTCCTCGGCTTCAGTCCGCTGCGGGCCGGTCTGTCCTTCCTCCCCGTGAGCGCGGTGATCGCAACCGGAGCGGGTCTGGCCTCGCGTCTGCTGCCCCGGTTCGGGCCCAAGCCCTTCATGGTGACCGGCGCGCTGCTCGCCACCGCCGGCCTCGCCTGGCTGACCGGCGTCGACGTCCACGCCACGTATGCGGGGGACGTCCTCGGGCCGATGATCCTCTTCGGCCTCGGCATGGGGCTGCAGTTCGTCTCCCTCACGCTCATGGCACTCTCCCGTGTCCCGCCGCACGAGTCGGGCGCGGCCTCGGGACTGCTCAACACCAGCCAGCAGATCGGAGGGTCGCTCGGCCTGTCCGTCCTGGTCACGGTGTTCGGGGCGGCTGCCGCGCACGAGGCGGCCCGCCTGACGCCGCAGTTCCTCGCCCGGGCCACCCCGCAGCAACGGCTGCTCCACGAGCGCACCGGGCAGCTGCCGCCGCCCTGGGGCGACCAGGTGCTCACCGCCGGGACCGGCGCCGCGTTCGTACTCGCCGCGGTCTTCACCGGTGTCGCCGCGCTGATCGCGCTGCTCGTCATCCAGGTGCGGCCGTCGGACATCGAACGGCTGAAGGGAGCGGCGGGACCGGCACGGCGCTGACGCACGGCACACCCGCGTCCCGCCGGCCCGTCCCTCGGCACCGGCGCCGCCTCACTCCGCCGGCAGCCGGAACCACACCCACTTGCCGTGGTCGCCGACCGTGGCCACACCCCAGGACGCCGCCAGGGCCTCCAGCAGGTCCAGGCCGCGGCCCGTCTCCATCTCGCCCGCGGGCGCGTCGCCCGAGCGGGATCCGGAGCCCATGGCCGGCTCGCGGTCGAAGACCGCGCCGGTGATCGCTCCCACGGCCGGGTCACGGGCCACGGCGACCTCGATGGCCGCTCCGCCCGCATGCCGTACCGCGTTCGAGACCACCTCGGACAGCAGCAGCGCCGCGGTGTCCACGACCGCGCAGTCCGTCGGGGCCACCTTCGCCAGGACCCGCCGGGCGTGGGCCGCCGAGCGCGGATGCCGCGGCAGGGTGGCGACTGCGCTGTGTCCCGTCATCAGTGATCTCCAGGGTTCCGTCGTCGGGCCGTCCGTACCGGCCTCCGCACTCCTTCCAGCCTCATGGCACGAGAGGGGCCGGGGACGTACCTTTCCGATGGAAGTCGGCATACCGGACGTCATGGTGCGGGCGTGACTTTCGTCGTACGCCCGCGCACCGCTCACGGCGAACGTGGAGACGCCCACCCGGTACGGATCGTGCAGCACGGGACGTTCCTCGCTCCGGATCGGGTCCGGCCGGGTACCCGGGCAGGGGTTGCGGACGAACAGGCGAACAGACGAAACAGGCGGACGGTCGCTTCGGCGATCGGCAGAAGCGCGGCGCGGCGCCGTCCCGGGGGATGGAACGGCACCGCGCCGCACATCGGCGGCCGGCCGTTTCCTGGGGGAGGGCGAACAGCGCGGCGCCGCACATCCAGGCTGAAGCCCGTGCGCTCCCGTTGCGCATGCCGATCCTCCACACACGAAGCGACGAAAGTGATGCAGGAGACGACGCCCGTCCGGTACCGCCCGGTCCGTCCGCGCCCGATCGGCCCTCCGCCCCTTTCCGTGCGCCCGCCCGGCCCTTCGCCCCCGCCCGCCCGGCCCTACGCACGGCCGGAGGGGGAACCGCGCCTTACAGTGGCCGCAAGGTGCGCATACCGGCATGCGCACGACGTCGCAGCGCATGCCGCGCCGCGCATGCCGTGCGAAGGCTCGCGCGAGGTGGTGAGGGCCCGGTGACCGGGTGCACAGGCCGAGAGGGCGGAGAGGCCCGGGAGGGCCATGGCGGCTGGTCGGTACGGCGGAAGGACGCCCTGCTCACCGCCGCCGTCGTGGCCATCGGAGTGGCCGACACCTGGGTGAAGCCGTCGAACGGACTGCTCACCGGCCTGCCGACCCCCCTGGTCGCCGTGGTGTCCGGTCTGGTCGGCTGCCTCCTGTGGTGGCGTCGCCGCAACCCCTGCGCGGTCGCCCTCGCCGTCATGGCCGGCTACGTCGTCGCCTTCACCCCGGTCTCCCTCGCCGTGGCCATGTACACCGTGGGGGAGACGTACCGGCGCATCCGCACGCTGGTGCTGCTCGGCGCCGCCGGCTGCGCGGCGGGGGCGATGGTGCTGTGGGCCGGCCCGCCGGACTGGGACCTGCGGGACGCGGGGTTCACGTTCGCGTTCATCCTCGGGCCACTGGTCGTCGGGTACGTCGTCGCCATCCGCCGCGACCTGGCCCTGGAGGCGCGGGCGACCGTCGAAGCCCTGGAGCGCGAGCAGCACCTGCTGGTCGAGCGGGCGCAGGTGGTCGAGCGGGCGAGGATCGCCCGCGAGCTCCACGACGTGGTGGCGCACCGGGTCGGCAACATCGTGCTCACCGCGGGGGCACTCAATGCGGGGCATCCGGCCCTCGACCCGGCCGTCGCCCGGGCGGCCGAGCTGATCCGGGGCGAGGGCCACCGGGCACTGGAGGAACTGCGCGAGGTGCTCGGCGTCCTCACCCCCGCCGCCGGGGCGGGTCCGCGCCGGCCGGATCCCCGCCGCCGGACGTCTCCCAGCTGCAGGCCCTCGTCGATCACGCAGGCCGGCTGGGACGCCGCACGACACTGCGCGTCGACGGGCACCCCGAGGCCCTGCCGCACGCGGTCCAGCGCGCGATCCACCGCATCGTCCAGGAGGGCCTCACCAACGCCGCCAAACACGCGCCGGGGGCGGAGGTCGGTGTTCTCGTGCAATGCCGGGTCGACGGGGTGGAGGTGTGGGTGACCAACGGCCCTGCAACCGGTTCCGGCGACGGCGCCCCGCCACCGGGCGGCGGCAACGGGCTGATCGGCCTGAGGGAGCGGGTCGGACTGCTCGACGGCACCTTTTCCGCGGGCCCCTGCGACGGCGGGTACCGAATCGACGCCTTCATCCCGCACCGCGCGACGCCGACGCCCCACTGAACCGGCGATCCGTCCGCGCTCCCGACCGTCCGCGCCGGCCGCCCTCCGCCGTGCCGTGCCGTGCCGCGCCCCGGCCGGCCTCTGCCGCGCCCCGCCCCCGCCTTCGTCAGCGCTCCAGCCCGGCGCGGTACGCCAGCCGGGTGGCCTGCACCCTGTTGTCCGCCTCCAGCTTGGCCAGCAGCCTGCTGACCTGGCCCTTGACCGTGCCCTCGCTGATGTGGAGGGCGGTTCCGATGTCGGCGTTGGACAGCCCTCTCGCGATCAGCCGCAGCACTTGCAGGTCGCGGTCCGTCAGCGACTCCAGCGCCTGCTGCTCCGCCGCCGTGAGCCGCGCCGACTGCCCGGCGAGCTGGTCCAGGACCCGCCCCGTCACCGCCGGGTCCAGCGCCGCCTTGCCCTCCGCGACCTGACGCACGGCGCGCAGCAGCTCCTCCGGGGGTGTGTCCTTCAGCAGGAATCCGCTGACGCCGGCCTGTACGGCCTCGTCGACGTACTCGTCCGCCCCGAACGTCGTCAGGATCAGCACCCGCGGCGGCCTCGGCAGCGCTCTGATCTCACGGGTCGCCTCCAGCCCGTCCATGCCCGGCATCCGGATGTCGAGCAGCGCCACGTCCGGGCTGAACTGCCGTGCCGCGTCCACCGCGCTGCGGCCGTCCCAGGCCTGGGCGACGACGTGCAGATCGTCACCGGCCTCGACGATGTCGCTCAGCCCGCGCCGCACGATCTCGCTGTCGTCGGCGATCAGGACATGGATCACCATGGCGGTCCTCCGGCACCGGCCCGGACGCGCCGCACGCGTCCCGCCTCCTCACCCCATCGTCGCCGTACGCGCGTGGTCCCGCCAAAGCGGAACGGAGACCGGGCGCGCCCGCGCGGAGGAACCACCACCGGCCGCGCCCACCCGTCGTCCCTGCGCCGCCGCGGTCCGCACGGCAGCAGCGCCGCGCGGTTGCCCGGTCCCTCCCACGGTGGCAGCGTTGTCCGCATCGCCGCATCGCCGCATCGCCGCATCGTGTATCGGCCCTGCACCCTTTGGTCCTTTCGCGCCTTCCGACGGAGGGAGACGGCATGACGGGGGAACACACCGCCGGCACACCGAGCGCATGGCCCGCGCTGCGCGTGGCCGACTGGACTGACACCCGGGACACGCTGCACATGTGGCTGCAGATCGTGGGCAAGGTCCGGCTCGCGCACGCGCCGCTGCTCAACCACTGGTGGCAGGTGACGTCGTACGTCAGTCCCCGCGGCCTGACGACGTCCGCGATCCCCTTCGGGTCGGGCGTCTTCGACATCGAGTTCGACTTCATCGACCACCAGCTGGTCGTCCGCACCAGCGACGGTGGTGTCCGCACCGTGGCCCTCGAGTCCAGACCGGTGGCGGACTTCTACCGCGAGACGATGCAGGCCCTCCGGGAGCTCGGGATTCCGACGACGATCCAGCCGTCCCCGAACGAGGTCGAAGTGGCCGTCCCCTTCGCCGAGGACGACCGGCACGACACCTACGACCCCGGCGCAGCGCACCTGTTCTGGCAGCAGTTGCTGCAGGCGGACAGGGTGCTCGGCGAGTTCCGTTCGTACTTCGTGGGCAAGGTCAGCCCGGTGCACTTCTTCTGGGGCGCGATGGACCTTGCCTGCACCCGCTTCTCCGGAAGGGCGGCGCCGCCCCACCCGGGCGGCGCGCCGAACTGCGGCGACTGGGTGATGGAAGAGGGCTACTCCCGCGAGCTGAGCAGCTGTGGCTTCTGGCCGGGCGGCGGGGAGGAGGGGGCCTTCTACGCCTACGCCTACCCCGAGCCCGACGGCTTCGCCGGACACGCGGTCGCGCCCGACGCCGCGTTCTACAGCAAGGACAACGGCCAGTTCCTCCTGCCCTACGAGGCGGTCCGCACCGCCGACGACCCCGACCGGGCCCTCGCGTCCTTCCTGCACACGACCTACGAGGCGGCCGCGGTGCACGGAGGGTGGGACCGGGCGGCACTGGAGGACGACCCCGACCGGTGGGCCCCGCGGCGGCCGCGCCACCACCGACGACAGCGCGAAGGGGACTGACATGTCCGACCGGCCAGACCTGCCCGTGCTCCCGGCACCCGAGTCGGGTCTGTTCCTGACGCACTTCCTGGTGGTGCGCGACGTGGCCCGTTCGCGGGACTTCTACGCGGACGTCCTCGGCGGCGAGGTCGTGACGGCGGAGAATCCGGCCATCGTGAAGGCCGCCAACAGCTGGATCATCATGAACCCCGGTGGCGGCCCCACCCCGGACAAGCCGGGCATCACCCTGACCGCGCCGGAGCCGGGGGACCCCGTGTCGGCGTTCATGAACATCCGCGTCGCGGACATCGCGGAGTTCTACGCCCGGGCGAAGGAGAAGGGCGTCCGGTTCCTGACCGAACCCCTCGACCGCAAGGCCGAACTGCGGTGCTACATGCAGGACCCGGACGGCCGTCTCATCGAGGTCGGTCAGGCGACCGGGATGCTGCGGGGCGTCTTCGCCGACCCGCCGGCCGGTTCCGGCACGGGCTGAGTGCCGCCCGGGGCACCCCGTCCGGCACGCGACGGCACCGGGCGCACTCGGTGCCCGGTCACTCGCCGCCCGGCCGCGCCGAGTGCCTGGCGCCCGCCGCCCGGCCGCGCCGAGTGACCGGCACCCGTACCTCCGCGCGAACCGGCGCGAGCCGGCCGGAGCTACGGGTGCCGTCCTCCCGGTCAGATGTCGCGGAAGATCTCGATCTGCGCGCCCACCGAGTTGAGGCGCTCCGCCAGGTCCTCGTAACCGCGGTTGATGACGTAGACGTTCCGCAGCACGGACGTGCCTTCGGCCGCCATCATCGCGAGCAGGACGACCACGGCCGGGCGCAGGGCCGGCGGGCACATCATCTCGGCGGCGCGCCAGCGGGTCGGGCCCTCGACGAGGACGCGGTGGGGGTCCAGGAGCTGGAGCCGGCCACCGAGGCGGTTGAGGTCGGTGAGGTAGATGGCGCGGTTGTCGTAGACCCAGTCGTGGATGAGCGTCTGGCCCTGGGCGACGGCCGCGATCGCCGCGAAGAAGGGCACGTTGTCGATGTTGAGGCCGGGGAACGGCATCGGGTGGATCTTGTCGATCGGCGCCTCCAGCTTGGAGGGGCGCACGGTCAGGTCCACCAGCCGGGTCCGCCCGTTGTCGGCGGTGTACTCCGGTGTGCGGTCGTGGTCGAGGCCCATCTCCTCCAGCACGGCGAGCTCGATCTCCAGGAACTCGATCGGAACCCGGCGGATCGTCAGCTGCGACTCGGTGACGACGGCGGCCGCGATCAGGCTCATCGCCTCCACCGGGTCCTCGGACGGCGAGTAGTCGACGTCCACGTCGATCTCGGGCACGCCGTGGACGGTCAGCGTGGTCGTGCCGATGCCGTCGACGCGAACACCCAGGGCCTCCAGGAAGAAGCACAGGTCCTGGACCATGTAGTTGGACGAGGCGTTGCGGATCACGGTGACGCCGTCGTGGCGGGCGGCCGCCAGCAGCGCGTTCTCGGTGACGGTGTCGCCGCGTTCGGTCAGCACGATGGGGCGGTCCGGGCCGGCCGAGCTCTCGACGACCGCGTGGTACTGGCCCTCGGTCGCGGTGATGTCCAGACCGAAGCGGCGCAGCGCGATCATGTGCGGCTCGATGGTGCGGGTACCGAGGTCGCAGCCGCCGGCGTACGGCAGGCGGAAGCGGTCCGTGCGGTGCAGCAGCGGGCCGAGGAACATGATGATCGAGCGGGTCCGGCGCGCGGCCTCGGCGTCGATGGCATCCATGTCGAGCCTGGCCGGAGGGACGATCTCCAGGTCGGTGCCGTCGTTGATCCATCGGGTGCGCACGCCGATGGAGTGCAGCACCTCCAGCAGTCGGTAGACCTCCTCGATCCGCGCGACCCGGCGCAGGACGGTTCGGCCCTTGTTGAGAAGCGAGCCGCAGAGCAGGGCGACGCAGGCGTTCTTGCTCGTCTTGACGTCGATGGAGCCGGAGAGGCGGCGCCGGCCGACCACCCGCAGATGCATGGGACCGGCGTAGCCGAGCGACACGATCTCGCTGTCGAGCGCCTCGCCGATCCGGGCGATCATCTCAAGGCTGATGTTCTGATTGCCGCGCTCGATACGGTTGACGGCGCTCTGGCTGGTGCCGAGCGCGTCGGCGAGTTGCGACTGTGTCCAGCCCCGATGCTGACGGGCGTCACGGATGAGCTTGCCGATGCGTACGAGGTAGTCGTCTGCCATAGGGGCAGGCTATCTCAGATATGAGATGAGAAGTCCAATGGGGTGGACCATACGGGTGATGCCTGGTTTTGATGGTCCATCACTTGCTCAACTCGGACAAAATAGGCTACGCCGTTCGGGTGTCCCGGCCGCGGTCCCGGCCGTGCTCCCGGGGGTTGCCCACCCTGGCGTGCTTGAGGCGTGCCCTCGGGGTGCTCCCGGGTGCCGCGCTCCCCGGCGTCGCGCGGCTGCCGCCCTCGTCGCGACGCGACTCGCCCGCCCGCCTCCGGCCTCCCCGCGCGCCCTGCCCCTTGCGGCGACGCTGCCTCGCCTACTCCGGGTGCCGGGTGCATACCCGCCGTCGCGCTCCTGTTTCCGGGCATACCGACCGCGCCGCCCGGGCTCCGGTGCGGCGTCCGTCACTCGCGTCCGGACATGACCCGTCAGCGGTCATGTACTAGAGTTATCTCGACATCGAGATATCTGCAGAAGGCGAACCGCAACCACCTTCCGCCGGACCGCTGGGTAAGGGTGACCTAACTAAGCCTTACCTTAGCGGATCGTCGTGGAGTCGCAGGGGGCAGGATGCGGTCAGTACGCGCACATTGATGAAGGAGACTGTCGTGTCGGCGAACAGCTTCGACGCCCGCAGCACGCTGCGCGTGGGCGACGAGTCGTACGAGATCTTCAGGCTGGACAAGGTCGAGGGCTCCGCGCGCCTCCCTTACAGTCTCAAGGTCCTCCTGGAGAACCTGCTCCGCACCGAGGACGGCGCGAACATCACCGCCGACCACATCCGGGCGCTCGGCGGCTGGGACTCGCAGGCGCAGCCGAGCCAGGAGATCCAGTTCACGCCGGCCCGCGTGATCATGCAGGACTTCACCGGCGTGCCCTGTGTCGTGGACCTCGCCACCATGCGCGAGGCCGTGAAGGAGCTCGGCGGCGACCCGGCGAAGATCAACCCGCTCGCCCCCGCCGAGCTGGTCATCGACCACTCCGTCATCGCCGACAGGTTCGGCACCCCGGACGCCTTCGCCCAGAACGTGGAGCTGGAGTACGGCCGCAACAAGGAGCGCTACCAGTTCCTGCGCTGGGGCCAGACCGCCTTCGACGAGTTCAAGGTCGTCCCGCCCGGCACCGGCATCGTCCACCAGGTGAACATCGAGCACCTGGCCCGTACCGTCATGGTCCGGGGCGGCCAGGCGTACCCCGACACCCTCGTCGGCACCGACTCGCACACCACCATGGTCAACGGCCTCGGCGTGCTCGGCTGGGGCGTCGGCGGCATCGAGGCCGAGGCCGCCATGCTGGGCCAGCCCGTGTCGATGCTCATCCCGCGCGTCGTCGGCTTCAAGCTCACCGGCGAACTGCGTCCCGGCACCACCGCCACCGACCTCGTCCTCACGATCACCGAGATGCTGCGCAAGCACGGCGTCGTCGGCAAGTTCGTCGAGTTCTACGGTGAGGGCGTCGCCGCCACCTCTCTGGCCAACCGCGCCACCATCGGCAACATGTCGCCGGAGTTCGGCTCCACCGCCGCGATCTTCCCGATCGACGGCGAGACCCTGAACTACCTCAAGCTCACCGGCCGCAGCGAGCAGCAGGTCGCGCTGGTCGAGGCGTACGCCAAGGAGCAGGGCCTCTGGCTGGACCCGGCCGCCGAGCCCGACTTCTCCGAGAAGCTGGAGCTCGACCTCTCCACGGTCGTCCCCTCCATCGCCGGCCCGAAGCGCCCGCAGGACCGCATCGTCCTCGCGAACGCCGCCGAGCAGTTCACCCAGGACGTCCGCAACTACGTCGACGACGTCGACGAGGCCGGCAAGGAGTCCTTCCCGGCCTCCGACTCCCCGGCGATCTCCCCGAACGGCGCTCCGTCGAAGCCGACCACGGTCACCGCCCCCGACGGCACGACCTACACGATCGACCACGGCGCCGTCACCGTCGCCGCGATCACCTCCTGCACCAACACCTCGAACCCGTACGTCATGGTCGCCGCCGCGCTGGTGGCCAAGAAGGCGGTCGAGAAGGGCCTGACCCGCAAGCCGTGGGTCAAGACCACCCTCGCCCCGGGCTCCAAGGTCGTCACCGACTACTTCGACAAGGCGGGCCTGACCCCGTACCTCGACAAGGTCGGCTTCAACCTCGTCGGCTACGGCTGCACCACCTGCATCGGCAACTCCGGCCCGCTGCCGGAGGAGGTCTCCAAGGCCGTCAACGACCACGACCTGGCCGTCACCTCGGTGCTCTCCGGCAACCGCAACTTCGAGGGCCGGATCAACCCCGACGTCAAGATGAACTACCTGGCGTCCCCGCCGCTGGTCGTCGCCTACGCCCTCGCGGGCTCCATGAAGGTGGACATCACCACCGAGGCGCTCGGCACCGACACCGACGGCAACCCGGTCTACCTCAAGGACATCTGGCCCTCCGAGGCCGAGGTCAACGACGTCGTGGCCAACGCCATCGGCGAGGACATGTTCAACAAGTCCTACCAGGACGTCTTCGCGGGCGACGCCCAGTGGCAGGCGCTGCCGATCCCGACCGGCAACACCTTCGAGTGGGACGCCGAGTCGACCTACGTCCGCAAGCCCCCGTACTTCGAGGGCATGACGATGGAGACCACCCCGGTCACCGACATCGAGGGCGCCCGCGTCCTCGCCAAGCTCGGCGACTCGGTCACCACCGACCACATCTCCCCGGCCGGTGCCATCAAGGCCGACACCCCGGCCGGCAAGTACCTCACCGAGCACGGTGTGGAGCGCCGTGACTTCAACTCCTACGGCTCGCGCCGGGGCAACCACGAGGTCATGATCCGCGGCACGTTCGCCAACATCCGCCTGCGCAACCAGATCGCGCCGGGCACCGAGGGCGGCTACACCCGCGACTTCACCCAGGACGGCGGTCCGGTCTCGTTCATCTACGACGCCTCCCGCAACTACATCGACCAGGGCATCCCGCTGGTCGTCCTGGCGGGCAAGGAGTACGGCTCCGGCTCGTCCCGCGACTGGGCCGCCAAGGGCACCGCGCTCCTCGGCGTCAAGGCCGTCGTCGCCGAGTCCTACGAGCGCATCCACCGCTCGAACCTCATCGGCATGGGCGTGCTCCCGCTGCAGTTCCCCGAGGGCACCTCGGCCGAGTCCCTCGGTCTGACGGGCGAGGAGACCTTCTCCATCGCCGGTGTCACCGAGCTCAACGAGGGCACGACGCCCCGCACGGTCAAGGTGACCACCGACACCGGTGTGGAGTTCGACGCGGTCGTCCGCATCGACACCCCCGGCGAGGCGGACTACTACCGCAACGGCGGCATCATGCAGTACGTGCTCCGGAGCCTGATCCGCAAGTAGGCGGACCACGGGCGGTCCGGCCGAGCGGCCGGACCGCCGCGGACACGCTCGCGCCACGGATTCGTACGCGCCACGGATTCGTACGCGCGCCGGCACGTTCGCGCCACCGGCACGGTCGTGCGGGCCGCACGGTGGTCCGGCAGCACGGTGAAGGCCCGCCCCACGAGGGGCGGGCCTTCACCGTTGTCCCGGTCCTGCCGTCGTCCGGCCCTTCACCGTCCTCCTGCCCGCCGGGGTGCCCGGGTCAGTCCGCCGCGGTCCGCTCCACCGGGATCCACAGCTCCGCCTCCGCCTCCGTCGCGTCCGGCGACAGCCGGGTGCGCAGGATCTCCGGGCCCGGCCTGCTGCGGTACGGGTTGGACGGGAACCACTGGGTGAAGACGTCACGCCACAGGTGCTGGAGCGTCTCCGGGAACCGCCCCGCGTGCTCGAACACGGCCCAGGTGCCGGCCGTCACGGTCAGCGCCGTCATGTCCTCCGGCGTCTCGGCACCGGTCACGACCCCGTGGTAGTAGTCGAGTTCGGTGCCCTCCGCCCGGCTGTCGTCGAGGTTGTCGCTCACCGAGACGATCCCCCTCGGCTCCTGGTCCGACAGCGCCTCCATGCGCTCCGTCGTCTCCCGCCCGATACCGCGCACGAACGCGACGATGTCCGGGTTCATGCCCTCGTGGACCAGCGGGACGCGGGCCTTCCTGCCCACGACCCGGAACTCGCCCTTCTCCACGATCCGGTACCGCATGCTGCTGCTCCCTTCGACAATCACGCGGAAGGACATCCGGGGCTGGGAACGCAGCGCCGCACCGGTTCTCCGGGCCTCCGCCGGCCCGACGCCGTGCACGGCACGGAACGCGCGTGCGAACGCCTCGCCCGATCCGTAACCGTGGCGGACGGCGATGTCGAGCAGCGTCCGCTCCCCGGCGAGGACCTCGGCACCCGCGAGGGTGAGTCTTCGGCGGCGGACGTAGTCGGACAGCGGCATCCCGGCCAGCGCGGAGAACATCCGCCGGAAGTGGTACTCCGACGTGAGGGCGGTCCGGGCGAGCCCGGCCACGTCCAACGGCTCGTCCGTCCGCTCGACGAGATGAGCCTCGATGCACTCCATGGCCAGGTTCAGGCGCTCCAGCACCCCGGCCTCCTTCCCTTTCGATCACCCACGCTAGGGACGGCACGCCCTGCCGCACCCGACATCCTGTGCCCGCTCCGGTCGGGCCCACCGGGCCACCGGGACCGCCGGGGGCACCGGGACCGCCGGGGCATGGGCGGGGCAGGGCCTCAGGGGGCGCGCTCCGCGAGACGGTCACCGGCGGCCGGCCACCGCCCCGCGGCAGCAGTCCACGAAGTCCCGCACCACCGCGTTGCCGTCGTCCACGGGAGCCCACGCCACTCCGACCCGGCTGGGGCTGACACCGCGCACCGGGCGGTAGGTGACCCCCGGCCGGGCGTAGAAACGGGCGGCCGACGCGGGCGCGAGCGCGATTCCGTAGCCGTTCGCGATCGCGCTGAGCCAGTCGTCCGGCTGGTCGGTCACGGCGCCGATGCGGACGGGCCGTCCGTCGCGCTCGTCCGTCGCCAGCCAGTAGTCCCGCCAGGGGCCCGTCTCCGGCGGGGCCGCCACGAAGGGCTCGTCCCACAGGTCGCCGAACGACAACTCCCCGCGCCCGGCCAGCGGATGAGCGGACGGCAGCGCGACCCACCGGGGCTCCTCGAGCAACTCCTCCACGCGCAGGGCGCCCTGGCCGGGGAACGGCAGCCGCAGCAGGGCGACGTCGACGTCCCCGTCGGCGAGCCCCGCGCTCGGGTTCGACCACGCGGCCTGCCGCATCTCCACCCGCCAGCCCGGCCGGCGCCGGGCGAACTCCGCGATGATGCCCGGAGTGGCCTCGTTGGCGGCACTGGCCAGGAAACCGACCCTGAGCACCCGCTCCGCCCGGCTCGCCGCGCCCTTCGTCTCGCGCAGCATCCCGTCCCATTCCGCCAGCAGCGACGGAACCCGCCGCGCCAGGGCCCGGCCGGGTTCCGTGAGCGCCATACCGGCCCGGGAGCGCGTGAACAGCCCCACACCCAGCAGGGTCTCCAACTGCCGGATCTGCTTGGTCAGGGCCGGCTGCGACACGAACAGCCGCTCCGAGGCGCGGGTCAGGCTTCCCTCCTCCGCCACGGCGACGAAGGTGCGCAGCAACCGGGTGTCGACATCCATGCCCCCAGGTTATGGAAACGGGTATTGGACGTGACGCAGCGGCCACGGCCAGGCTGGACGTGTCGAACGGCGGCCGCCCCGACACCACGCACCGACGCCCCGGGCCCGGGTGACCCTCCGCCCCGGAGCGAGGCCGGTGCGTGCACCGTCCCTCCCGCCGAGCCGAACGAAGGCCCTCCGTGTTCACCGCATACGCAGTCGTCACCGTCGTCACCATCACCGCCAACGCCGCGGAGTCCGTCGCCAACTTCCTGAAGGCACGGTTCGTGGTCGCCAACGCCGCCGAGGTCGGCGTCCCGCCGTCCTGGCTCCCCGCGCTCGGCGCGCTGAAGGGCGCCGCGGCCCTGGGGCTCCTGCTTGGCCTCCTCGGCCTCACCGTCGTCGGCGCGGCCGCTGCCACCGGCCTGGTGCTGTTCTTCCTCGGCGCCCTCGCCTTCCACGTCCGCGCCCGCGTCTTCCACAACATCGCGGGCCCGCTGCTCTTCCTGGCCCTGTCGGCCGCGTCGCTCGTGCTCGTGCTCGCCGTCCGGGTCGCACACGAAGGCCAGGCGGGCCTGTGAGTACGGCCGGGCAGGTGCACGCGTACGGGGCCGCCCGGGCGCGTCCGCCGGCGCCGCGACCGGGAACGGCGTACGGGCCGGGCACCCGCGTGAGGGGCGTCCGCCGCCGCCCGCTCAGGCAGCCGGCCGTGGCGTCGGCGGACCGTCCGGCGGCACGGCCTCCGTCAGCCGGGACGCCGGACGGCGCTGGAACGTCCTTCGACGCAGCCGGCCCCGGCGCCCGGCCCCTCCTCCGGCGCCCGGCCGGCGTTCCCCGGTGCACGGACGAGGCCGCAGCCCCGGGGGACTGCGGCCTCGGACACGGGGCGGCGGAACGGTCAGGAGATCAGTTCGACCTCCGCCAGCACCGGTTGCGCCGCACCCGCGGCGGGAACCAGCCGGTACTTCTGGTACGTACCGGGGCGGGCGACCGTGAAGACCCGGGTTTGCCGGTCCCACGCGAACGACTCACCGGACCGCCTGTCCAGATCGGTCCAGGCAGTGCCGTCCCGGGAGCCCTGCAGCACCCAGCCGCCGGGAGCCTTGTCGTGGCCCGCCGAGGTGAGCGTGTACTGCACGGCCCGCGTGGCCTCCGCGACCGGAAGGCCGACGGCCCCCTCCAGCGCCGCCTCCGTGGCGGAGGTGTTGTCGAAGAGCGCACCCGTGCCGCTGATCGCGTCGTGGCGGGGCGCGGGCACCTTGTCGTCCTTGGTGACCGAGACGGGCGCCGCGCCTTTGCCCGTGCCCCAGCGCGACGGCTCGGAGCCCATGTCGAACTCCAGCGTGCCGCCCCTCGCCAGCAGGGAGTGCGGGAGAGCGGTGGAGTTCCAGCTCTTCCCGTTCACCTTCAGGCCCTGGACGTAGATGTTGCGGGCGCTGTTCCGGGGTGCCTTCACCACGAGTTCGCGGCCGTTCTCCAGGTGGACCGTCGCCTTGGTGAAGAGCGGTGAGCCGACCGCGTACTCCCCGCTGCCCATCACCAGCGGATAGAAGCCGAGCGCGGAGAACAGGAACCAGGCCGACTGCTCGCCGTTGTCCTCGTCGCCGTGGTAGCCCTGCCCGATCTCGCTGCCGGTGTAGAGGCGGGACAGCACCTCGCGCACCTTCTCCTGCGTCTTCCACGGCTGCGAGGCCGCGTTGTACATGTAGGTGACGTGGTGCGCGACCTGGTTCGAGTGCCCGTACATGCCCATGCGCACGTCACGGGCCTCGGTCATTTCGTGGATCACGCTGCCGTACGAGCCGACGAACTCCGGTGACGCCGTCTCCGGGGTGGCGAAATAGGTGTCGAGTTTCTTCCCGAGTCCCGGCCGTCCGCCGTAGAGATTCGCCAGACCGCGGCTGTCCTGCGGCGCGGTGAACGCGTATCCCCAGCCGTTGGTCTCGGTGTAGTCGTGACCCCAGATCCGCGGGTCGTACGTGTCCGAAGGGACCCTCCAGTCGCCCTTGAGATTGCGGCCCTGGAAGAATCCCGCCTTCTTGTCGAACAGCGTCACGTAATTCCGCGCACGGTTCAGGAAGTACGCGGACTCGTCCTTGTAACGCGCCTTCTTCGTCTTCGCGTGGAGGGCGTCGGCCATCTTCGACAGGCCGTAGTCGTTGAGGTAGCCCTCGAGCGACCACGACAGGCCCTCGTGCGTCTCCGTGGAGGCGTATCCGAGGAACGGCGAGGTCTCCATGCCCTTGCGTCCCACGCCCCGGTGCGGCGGGGTCACCGTCGCGTTCTTCAGCGCCGCCTCGTACGCCTTCTCCGCGTCGAAGCCGCGGACGCCCTTCACATAGGCGTCGGCGAAGGCGACGTCGGATGAGGTGCCGGTCATCAGATCGGCGTAACCGGGGGAGGACCAGCGGGAGATCCAGCCGCCGTCCCGGTACTGCTGGACGAATCCGTCGACCAGCTCGCCCGCCTTCCTCGGGGTGAGGAAGGAGTAGGCCGGCCAGGTCGTGCGGTAGGTGTCCCAGAAGCCGTTGTTGACGTACACCCGGCCGTCGACGATCTTCGCGCCCGTGTGGGTCGGCGTGTCCGGTCCGGTCTGCGGCGAGAACGGGCTGGCGTACTTGTCCTCGCCGTCGACCTTCTCGAACCCGGAGTTCGGGTAGAGGTACAGGCGGTAGAGCGAGGAGTACAGGGTCACGAGCTGGTCGTGGGTGGCGCCCTCGACCTCCATCCGGCCCAGCAGATCGTCCCAGGCGTCCTGCGCCCGGTCCTTGATGCGGCCGAAGGACGCGGACGCGGGGATCTCCTGCGCGAGGTTCTTCCTGGCCTGGTCGACGCTGATCAGCGAGGTGGCGATGCGCAGGGTGACCGTGCGGTCCGCGCCGGCGTCGAAGCGGAGGTGGCCCTTGACGCCCTCGGACGCGGAGGAGGTGACGGGCGCGTCGAAGACTCCGTACACGAACAGCCGGGTGGCGCCCGTGGACAGCCCGCTCTTGACGTCCGAGTAGCCGGTGAAGGAGCTGGTCTCCGGGTCGAGCGTCAGCCCGGCCTGCTCCGTGACGTTGTCGAAGACCACCGACGCGTCGTCGCCCGGGTAGGTGAACCGCATCATCGCCGCGTGGTCCGTGGGAGTGATCTCCGCCTTCAGCCCGTTCTCGAACGTCACGCCGTAGTAGTGCGGGCGGGCGGTCTCCTTCTCGTGGCGGAAGGGCAGGGCACGGGCGGCGCGGCCGGTGTCCGGGGCGCCCTCGGCGACGGAAGGCATCAGCTGGAAGGTCTGCCGGTCGCCCATCCACGGGCTCGGCTCATGGCTGGCGCTGAACGCCTGCACGGTGGGCAGGTTGTCGGCGTTGTTGGCGCGCGCGTACTCGTACAGCCAGCTCAGCGAACCCGCGTTGGTCACCGGCGTCCAGAAGTTGAAGCCGTGCGGGACCGCGGTCGCCGGGAAGGTGTTGCCGCGCGAGAACGAGCCGCTGGAGTTGGTGCCGCGCACGGTCGACGCGTAGTCCGACAGACGCGCGAGCCGCTTCTCGGGAGCCTTCGGGGCGATGCGGACGTCGTCGATCCATCCCTGGAACTTCGCCGGGCCCTTGGGCGCGTCGTACGCCACGAGGATCCGGTCCACGGTCTTGCCCGCGGCGACCGAACCGATCCGGGACGCCACCTGGTTCCACTGGTTGACGTAGAGCCGCTTCGCGGCGCCCTGGCCCTGCGGCGTCAACAGGCCGCCGTGCGAGTCCACCGCCCGGAGGTCGCTCAGATAGGTCCCGTCGGTGAACGCGAGGTCGACCGCCACACTGGTGGCCGGGTAGTTGAGATCGGTCTCGGCCATCGAAGGGAAGATCCGGTACGACAGTTCGGTGTCGCGCCGCACGGCCGTGTCGACGTCGAAGACCTTGTTGTACGAGTAGGCGCGGCCGTCCGGCTTGTGCGTGCCGGCGTAACGCAGGGCGCGCTTGCCGGTGAAGCCGGCGTTGGCCTTCGCCGTCGGGGAACCGGCGGGACCGCGGTCGACGTGGCTGCGCATGTCCTCCGGCACCGGGCTGCCGCTGTCGCCGTCGGAGAACTGCACGTCGGCGAGCTGGACGATGCCCGAGGCCCCGTTGTTGCGGGTGATCTCCAGGCGGTAGTGCGCGTAGGAGCCGGCCTTCTCCGCGTCGATGCCGTACGTCCTCGTCTGGAAACGCTTCTCGAACGTCTGGCCCTCGCGGGTGTCCAGGACCGTCCAGTCGTTGCCGTCCGCCGACCCCTTGAGCGTCCAGTCCTTCGGGTCGCGCTCGGCGAAGTCGTTGGCCGAGGTCAGCGCGTAGGTGACGACCTTGACGGGGCTGTCCGTGTCGAACTCGACCCAGCCCGTGGGTTCGAACGTGAGCCATTTGGTGGACGGCTGGAGGTCGACCAGGTTCTCCTTGGTCTCCCCGGCGCCGGCGTTCTCGCCGCTGGCCCGCAGTTCGACGACCTTGTCGGTGACATTGCCCGGTATGCCCGAGGCGAAGCCGCCGTCGACCCCGTCGGACCGCTTCCCTCCGTCCGGTCCGGTGTCCACGGTGTTGCGCCAATCGGGCTGGGCCTCGTCCGCTTCGAACGAACTGGAGAACTCAGGTGCGGGGGCCGATGTCCGGGCGGGCAGGGCGACGGCCGCCGACTGCGCCGTCACCACCAGCAGGGAAGCGGCCGCCACCAGGGCGGCCGAGCGGGCGTAGGGGTGCCTGGGGCTGGATCTTGGCCGCATGTCGAAGCCGTTCCTCCCGCCGAAGCGATAGACAACGTTGTCAGGCGCAGTGCGCAGGCACTAGTAGGGAGGTAAGTGCCGCATGGTGTCAAGGGTGTTGACGGTGTGCGGGGTCCGGATTCGGCCGGGCCGGCGGGATTCCCGCGATGGAATGTCCGCGCCCGCGGTTACCGTGTCCGGGAGGTCTCAACTCGGGAAAGACTGCCGCGCAACCTTGCTTTCGATCTTGCTCCGTTGGCGGGAAGTGGACTATACCTGTCGGCGTCCGCCTCGCCGGAACACGCGGCGAAGGGCCAGGGGGAACGGGCAGGCGAAGTATCGTCTGCGGCCCGGGCAGAAGTCCGTTCCCACTGCCACGGTATTACCCCTGCACGACCAGCTTCAGCAATTGACCGCGGTGGCGGGGCCCTTCATCTCAGGAAGGCGGGCGACCGGTTCACCGCCTGAGTCCTGGAGAAGGCGAGGACTTGAGCATGGGATCCACCTCCGGCCACTCGAACAGCGGTCTCGGCCGCCGCGACCTGATCAAGCGGTCCGCGGCGCTCGGCCTGGTCACCATTCCCACGATGGGCTTCCTGTCCGCCTGCGCGAGCGGTGACGGCGGCGCCGGCGGCTCCAAGGTCGAGAAGGGCAAGGTCACCAAGACCAACCCGCTCGGCGTCAACGAGACCGCTGCCCTCGAAGTCGTCATCTTCGACGGTGGATTCGGGCAGCAGTACGCGATCGACGCGGAGAAGAAGTACAACGCGGCCTTCCCGAAGGCGCCCAAGGTCAAGCACAAGGCCACCCAGAAGATCCAGTCCGAGCTCCAGCCCCGCTTCAACGGCGGCACCCCGCCGGACCTCATCGACAACTCCGGCGCCGAGCAGATGGACATGGGCGTCCTGGTCGGCAAGAAGCAGCTCGCCGACCTCACCCCGCTGCTGGACGCGCCCTCCGTCGACGACCCGAACAAGAAGGTCCGCGACACCCTGCGCCCCGGCATCGTCGAGATGGGCCAGTTCGACGGCGCGCCCGTCTGGATCCTCTACTACGCCTACACGGTCTACGGCGTCTGGTACTCGCAGACGGCGCTCGACCGGCTCGACGCCCAGTACCCCGAGACCTGGGACGAGATGCTCGCCCTGTGCGAGAAGGCGAAGAAGCAGGGCATCGCGGGCTGGACGTACGCCGGCAAGCACCCCTACTACCTCCCGTTCTCGCTCTACCCGTTCATCGCCAAGATCGGCGGCCGGGAGGTCCTGGACTCCATCGACAACCTGGAGCCCAACGCCTGGAAGCACCCGGCCGTCAAGGCCGCGTTCGAGGCGTACTACGAGCTCTACAAGAAGGGCTACATCCTCAAGGGCACCCCGGGCCTGGACCACATCCAGTCCCAGACCGCCTGGACCAAGGGCAAGGCGCTGTTCATCCCCAACGGTTCCTGGGTGGAGAACGAGGCGGCCAGCACCATGCCGAAGGACTTCAACCTCGCCGTCGCCGCGCCGTCCGGCCTCGACGCCTCGGACAAGATGCCCTTCGGCACCATCTGGGCCTCCGGCGGCGAACCGTTCATCGTCCCGGCGAAGGCGAAGAACGTCGAGGGCGGCATGGAGCAGCTGCGCATCATGCTCAGCGAGGAGTCCTCGAAGAACTTCACCACCCAGGTCAAGTCCCTGACCGCGTTCAACGGCGGCACCGACGGCATCGAGCTGACGCCCGGTCTGAAGTCGGGCGTCGCCGCGCTGGAGAAGGCCGGCGAGAACGTCGTCAACCCGCGTCTGCAGGACTGGTACGTCAAGCTCCAGAAGGAGCAGATCGGCGTGGCCGGTCTGGGCGAGATGATGGCCGGACGGCTCACCCCGGCCGAGGCCATCAGCAAGATCCAGGGCTTCGCCGACAAGGCCGCCCAGGACTCGTCCGTCAAGAAGTACAAGCACCAGTGAGCGGCCTGTGCTCCCGGGGGCGGCGTGCCCCCGGGAGCACACAGCACCAGCGGCGGCACACTCCGGCAGATCGGGGTCGGTAACCATGCAGCACGGCAAGTACCGGTTCATCGTGGGGTTCCTCGCGGCGCCCCTGGCGCTGTACGCGGTCTTCGTCATCTGGCCGTTCGTCCAGTCGATCTACTACTCGTTCACGGACTGGACCGGTCTGAGTCCGGACTTCTCCATGGTCGGCTTCGACAACTACGCGCGGCTGCTGGACGACGACGTCTTCTGGAAGTCGCTCCAGCACAGCCTGCTGTTCGCGCTGGTGCTGCCGGTGGTGACGATCGGCCTCGCGCTGTTCTTCGCCTTCATGATCAACGTCGGTGGGCGGCACCGGAAGGGGGCCGCGATCTCCGGGGTGCGGGGCTCCTCCTTCTACAAGATCGCCTACTTCTTCCCGCAGGTGCTGTCGATCGCGATCGTCGCCCTGCTGTTCCAGTTCGCGTACAACCCGGAGAGCGGAGCGATCAACTCCGCGCTCAAGGCGGTCGGGCTCGGAGACGTCCAGCCGCTCTGGCTCGGTGATCCGGACCTCGCGCTGTGGTGCGTGATGGCGGTCCTCGTCTGGTCCACGGTCGGCTTCTTCGTCGTCCTCTTCTCGGCGGGCATGGCGTCCATCCCGAAGGACTTCTACGAGGCGGCGCTGCTGGACGGCGCGAGCCGGGTCACCACCTTCTTCCGGATCACGCTGCCGCTGCTGTGGGACACCATCCAGTCCGGCTGGGTCTACATGGGCATCCTCGCGCTCGGCGCCGAGTCCTTCGCGGTGGTGCAGATCATGACGACGGGGCCGGGCGGTCCCGACTACTCGACCACGGTGATGGTGCTGTACGTGTACCAGTCGGCGTTCCGCGACGGTGCGGCGGCCTACGCGACCACGATCGGCGTCGCCCTGCTGGTCGTCACGCTGGCCTTCGCGGCCGTCGTGATGAAGCTGGGCCGGCGCGAGCGCCTGGAGTACTGAGATGAAGACGACCGAAACCTCTCCCGCCGGCACCGCGGAGCCGCTGCCGCACGTGGTGAAGACCGACCTGTCCGGCGCGAAGCCGAAGAGGAAGAAGCGCGGTGACGGCCGGGTCCTCAACGTCTTCTCGCACGGGATGCTGGTCCTCTGGGCCTTCATGGTCGTCATGCCGCTGCTGTGGGCGGTGATGACCTCCTTCAAGGACGACAACGCGATCTTCAGTTCGCCGTGGTCGCTGCCGGACCGGCTGCACTTCGAGAACTGGTCCCGCGCCTGGGGCCAGGCGCACATGAGCGACTACTTCCTGAACACCGTCCTGGTGGTCGCCGGCTCCCTCGCGGGCACCCTGCTGCTGGGCTCGATGGCGGCGTACGTCCTCGCCCGGTTCGACTTCCCGGGGAACCGCTTCATCTACTTCCTCTTCATCGGGGGGATGAGCTTCCCGATCATGCTGGCGCTGGTCCCGTTGTTCTACGTCATGAACAACATCCAGCTCCTGAACACGATCCACGGCCTGATCCTCGTGTACATCGCCTACTCGCTGCCGTTCACCGTGTTCTTCCTGACCGCCTTCTTCCGAACCCTGCCGACCTCGGTCGCGGAGGCGGCGCTGATCGACGGGGCCTCGCACACCCGCACGTTCTTCCAGGTCATGCTGCCGATGGCCAAGCCCGGTCTGATCAGCGTCGGGATCTTCAACTTCCTGGGTCAGTGGAACCAGTACATGCTGCCGACGGTGCTGAACACCGAGCAGGAGAACAAGGTGCTCTCCCAGGGCCTGGTGCAGCTGGCCGTCAGCCAGGGGTACAAGGGCGACTGGTCCGGCCTGTTCGCGGGCCTGGTGATGGCGATGCTGCCGGTGCTGGCCGCATACATCGTCTTCCAGCGCCAGGTCGTCGCCGGCCTTACGGCGGGCGCCCTGAAGTAGCTCCCCGAAGGGGCTCCAGCCCGCTCCGCCACCGCGTCCGTACCGCCCGCCGGCCACAGTCGGCGGGTGGTACGCGTGCCTTCCGCGTGTTTGCCGGTCTTTCGCTCAGGTCTTGACGGGGGGCTGCCCGAAAGGCTCCCCTTAGAGTTCACATGTTGGAGTGAAGAGCGGGAGTGTGTGAGTCGATGGAGACTCCGGGGTCGCAGACATCTCTGCATCGGGCCAATCTCGAGCGCGTCGTACGCGCCGTGCGGCTGGCCGGTTCGCTCACCCAGGCCGAGATCGCCAGGAGCACGGGCCTGTCCGCCGCCACCGTCTCCAACATTGTCCGCGAGCTGAAGGACGGCGGGACCGTCGAGGTCACGCCCACCTCCGCGGGCGGCCGCCGGGCCCGCAGCGTCTCGCTCAGCGGCGACGCCGGCATCGTCGTCGGCGTCGACTTCGGCCATACGCACCTGCGCGTCGCGATCGGCAACCTGGCCCACCAGGTCCTCGCCGAGGAGTCCGAGCCGCTCGACGTCGACGCCTCCTCCGCCCAGGGCTTCGACCGGGCGGAACAGCTGGTCAAACGGTTGATCGAGGCCACCGGAATCGGCCCCGACAAGATCGTCGGGGTCGGTCTCGGCGTGCCCGGCCCGATCGACGTGGAGACCGGCACGCTGGGCTCCACCGCGATCCTGCCGGGCTGGAGCGGCATCAACCCCAGCGAGGAGCTCTCCGGCCGTCTCGGCGTGCCCGTGTACGTCGACAACGACGCCAACCTCGGCGCCCTGGGCGAGCTGGTCTGGGGCAGCGGCCGGGGGGTCAAGGACCTCGCCTACATCAAGGTCGCCAGCGGAGTCGGCGCCGGACTCGTCATAGAGGGCCAGATCTACCGCGGTCCCGGCGGTACCGCGGGGGAGATCGGGCACATCACACTGGACGAGTCGGGGCCCGTCTGCCGCTGCGGCAACCGGGGCTGCCTCGAGACGTTCGCCGCGGCCCGCTACGTGCTGCCGCTGCTCCAGCCCAGCCACGGCCCGGACCTGACCATGGAGCGGGTCGTACAGCTGGCGCGGGAGGGCGATCCGGGCTGCCGCCGCGTCGTCGCCGACGTCGGCCGGCACATCGGCAGCGGCGTGGCCAACCTGTGCAACCTGCTGAACCCCAGCAGGGTGGTCCTCGGCGGCAGTCTGGCGGAGGCCGGGGAGCTGGTGCTCGCGCCGATCCGCGAGTCCGTCTCCCGGTACGCGATCCCCAGCGCCGCCCGCCGGCTCTCCGTCCTTCCGGGGGCGCTGGGCGGCCGGGCCGAGGTGCTGGGGGCACTGGCCCTCGTACTCAGCGAAATGGGTGATTCGACACTTCTGGACAGCTCGGTACCGGCCGGGACGCCTGCCTTCACTTAGATAACGAATGGCACCGTTGTCATCTCGTTAAGGATTTACTCCTTGACGCTGGCGTTGCGGCCGAGTTGACTTCCAGCCACCTCGGCCGCAAGGACGCGGCCTCGTCAGGGAGGTTTCTGAATGAACACGCAGATGCGTCGTGTCGCCGTGGCCGTGAGCGCCACCGCGATGGCCGTGTCCCTCGCCGCCTGCGGCAGCGCCAAGGAGTCCGGTGACAACGGCGCCAAGACCGGTGCCGCCAAGGGCGACGCCCTCACCATCGGTCTCCTGCTCCCGGAGAACCAGACCGCGCGCTACGAGAAGTTCGACAAGCCGCTCATCGAGAAGAAGATCAGCGAGCTGACGAACGGCAAGGCGAAGGTCGTCTACGCCAACGCCAAGCAGGACGCGACGCTGCAGACGCAGCAGGTCGACACGATGATCACCAACAAGGTCGACGCGCTGATCGTGGACGCGGTGGACGCCAAGGCCATCGCGGGCGGCGTGAAGAAGGCCAAGGAGGCCGGCATCCCGGTCGTGGCCTTCGACCGTCTCGCCGAGGGCCCCATCGACGCCTACACCTCCTTCGACAACGAAGAGGTCGGCAAGGTCCAGGGCGAGGCCCTCCTGAAGGCGCTGGGCGACAAGGCCAAGAGCGGCCAGATCGTCATGATGAACGGCTCCATCACCGACCCGAACGCCGCGCTCTTCAAGAAGGGCGCCCACTCCGTCCTCGACGGCAAGGTGAACGTCGGCAAGGAGTACGACACCAAGGAGTGGAAGCCGGAGAACGCCAACGCCAACATGGAGGCCGCGATCTCGGCCCTCGGCAAGGACAAGATCGTCGGCGTCTACTCCGCGAACGACGGCATGGCGGGCGGCATCATCACCGCCCTGAAGGCCGGCGGCTTCGACAAGCTCCCGCCCGTCACCGGCCAGGACGCCGAGCTCGCCGGTGTGCAGCGCATCGTCGCGGGTGAGCAGTTCATGAGCGTCTACAAGCCGTACGCGCCGGAGGCCGCGGCCGCCGCCGAGATGGCCGTCGCGCTCGCCAAGGGCCAGAGCCTGGACGCGATCGCCACGGCCAAGGTCGACAGCCCGACCACCAAGGGCGTCCCGTCCGTGCTCGTCCCGGTCGTCTCGCTGACCAAGGACAACATCAAGGACTCGGTCGTCAAGGACGGCGTCTACACCGCCGCCGAGATCTGCACCCCGAAGTTCAAGGCCGCCTGCGACGCGATCGGCCTGAAGTAGGCACCACGTCCCTGAGGGACGCTCCCTGAAGCCTGGCCGGTGCCCCGCCCCCATCCAGCCCCCGCTATCGGGGCGGGGCACCGGACAGAAACGCTTCTCCCAGCTTCTGCTCAACCTCCGCGCCACCCCTCCCGGCGCGGCATCCCGCCGGTCAGGCGGCGAAGGAGATGGTTCACGTGTCCGCTACGCCCGTGCTGGCGTTGCGCGGGGTCTCCAAGCGGTTCGGTGCCGTTCAGGCGCTCACCGACGTAGAGCTTGAGGTCCACGCCGGTGAGGTCGTCGCCCTGGTGGGCGACAACGGTGCCGGAAAGTCCACGCTGGTCAAGACGATCGCCGGCGTGCACCCCATCGATGAGGGCGTCATCGAGTGGGAAGGCAGGGCCGTGTCGATCGGCAAGCCGCACGACGCCCAGAACCTGGGCATCGCGACCGTCTACCAGGACCTCGCGCTGTGCGACAACATCGACGTCGTCGGCAACCTGTACCTCGGCCGGGAGCTCCGCAAGCGCGGCGTCCTCGACGAGGTCGAGATGGAGCGCCGCTCGCGCGAGCTGCTGAGCACGCTCTCCATCCGCATCCCCAGCGTCCGCATCCCGATCGCCTCGCTCTCCGGTGGCCAGCGGCAGACCGTGGCCATCGCCCGCTCGATGCTCGGCGCGCCCAAGCTCGTCATCCTCGACGAGCCCACCGCCGCGCTCGGCGTCGAGCAGACGGCGCAGGTGCTCGACCTGGTCGAGCGGCTGCGGGAGCGTGGCCACGCGGTCATCCTCATCAGCCACAACATGGCCGATGTGAAGGCCGTCGCAGACAAGGTGGCGGTGCTCCGGCTCGGCCGGAACAACGGCGTCTTCGACGTCAAGTCCACCTCGCAGGAAGAGATCATCTCCGCCATCACCGGCGCCACGGACAACGCCGTGACCCGTCGTGCGGCGCGCACCTCGGAGGCGCAGAAGTGAGCATCGACAAGACTCCGGCACCTGCCGGCGGCCGCCACCGGGTGGTCAACCCGGACGCCGCCCACGACGCGGTGACCGCGGTCGACCCCCGGCTCCTGGTGCGCGAGCAGGGCTTCGGCGGCTACATCGCGGAGTTCAAGCGCAAGCTGCACGCGGGTGACCTGGGCTCCATCCCGGTCGTCATCGGTCTGATCCTGATCTGCGCGATCTTCCAGAGCCTGAACTCGAACTTCCTCTCCGCGCAGAATCTCAGCAACATCGCGGTCACGATGGTCGCCACCGGCATGATGGCCGTCGGCATCATCTTCGTGCTGCTGCTCGGCGAGATCGACCTGTCCGTCGGCTCCGTCAGCGGTGTGTCCGGCGCGATCGTCGCGGTGCTGACCGTCACCCACGGGATGAACGAGTGGCTGGCCGTCGTGGTCGCCATCGTCAGCGGCGCGGTCATCGGAGCCCTCCACGGCTTCTTCTTCGCCCGCATCGGCGCCCCCGCCTTCGCCGTCACCCTGGCCGGCCTGCTGTTCTGGCTGGGCTTCATGCTCCAGCTCCTCGGCTCCCAGGGCACGATCAACCTGGACGGCGACGGCATCGTCGGCAAGCTGACCACGTACTACTTCTCCGACGTGGCGGCCGCCTACGGTCTCGCCGCGCTGGCCGTGGCCGTGTTCTTCGTCTCGGCGTTCGTCGACAGCCGCCGCCGCGACGCGGCCGGCATCCCGTCCCGGCCGCTCGGCGACATCGTGTTCCGCACGGTCCTGCTCGCCGTCGTGGCCTTCGCGGCCGCCTACATGTTCAACCAGTACAAGGGCCTGCCCCTGGCGCTGGTGCTGTTCCTGTTGGTCCTGGTCGTCACGGACTTCGTCCTGCGGCGCACGGCCTACGGCCGGAAGATCTTCGCGCTCGGCGGCAGCGTCGAGGCGTCCCGCCGCGCCGGTATCAACGTCACCGCGGTCCGGATCTCGGTCTTCGCCATCGCCGGCACCTTCGCGGCCGTCGGCGGTCTGTTCTGGGCCTCCAAGATCGCCGCCGCCAACCAGAGCGCCGGCGCCGGCGACCTGCTGATGAACGTCATCGCGGCGGCCGTCATCGGCGGCACCAGCCTCTTCGGCGGCCGCGGCCGCACCTGGAACGCGCTGCTCGGCGTCATGGTGATCGTCTCGATCCAGTACGGCCTCGCGCTGGAGGGCATCGCCACCCCGATCCAGTACATGATCACCGGTGGTGTGCTCCTCGCCACCGTCGTGATCGACTCGGTCACGCGCAAGACGCAGAAGACCGCCGGCCGCGCGTAGCGGCCACCGCCAGCAGTGCCCGGCGCCGGAACCGGCGCCGGGCACTGCTGCGTGTTCCCCCCGGGGGCCGCGGCCCGTCCCGGAAGGACCTCCGTGTCCTCCGATGGCGTGACGCGGAACGCACCGCCCGATGACAGCGGCCGGGAGCGGAACATTAGACTCGACAGATCGGCAAGCTCGACCAGCTCAAACGCAAGGAGGCACGGGTGGCATTGCTTACCCGTATCAGGGGACCGCGCGATCTGGACCGACTCGGCCCGGAGCAGCTCGACCAGCTGGCCGCAGAGATCCGCACCTTCCTCGTGGACGCGGTCTCGAAGACCGGCGGGCATCTCGGCCCCAACCTCGGCGTGGTCGAGCTGACCATCGCCCTCCACCGCGTCTTCGACTCACCGAACGACAAGGTCCTCTTCGACACCGGTCACCAGAGCTACGTCCACAAGCTGCTGACCGGTCGCCAGGACTTCTCCAGGCTCCGCGCAAAGGGGGGCCTGTCCGGCTACCCCTCGCGCGCCGAGTCCGAGCACGACGTCATCGAGAACTCGCACGCCTCGACCGTCCTCGGCTGGGCGGACGGCCTGGCCAAGGCCAACGAGGTGCTGAAGAAGGACGACCACGTCGTCGCGGTCATCGGTGACGGAGCCCTCACCGGCGGAATGGCCTGGGAGGCGCTGAACAACATCGCCGACGCCAAGGACCGCCCGCTCGTCATCGTCGTCAACGACAACGAGCGCTCCTACGCCCCGACGATCGGCGGCCTCGCCAACCACCTGGCCACGCTGCGCACCACCGACGGCTACGAGCGCTTCCTCGCGCGCGGCAAGGACATCCTGGAACGCACCCCCGTCGTCGGGAGGCCGCTCTACGAAACCCTGCACGGCGCCAAGAAGGGCCTCAAGGACTTCATCGCCCCGCAGGGCATGTTCGAGGACCTCGGCCTGAAGTACGTCGGTCCCATCGACGGCCACGACATCGAGGCCCTGGAGTCGGCGCTGACCCGCGCCAAGCGGTTCCGCGGCCCCGTCATCGTGCACTGCCTCACCGAGAAGGGCCGCGGCTACCAGCACGCGGAGCAGGACGAGGCGGACCGCTTCCACGGCATCGGCCCGATCCACCCGGACACCGGCCTGCCGGTGAAGGCGTCGGCGGCCAGCTGGACGTCCGTCTTCGGCGACGAGATGGTCCAGCTCGGCCGGGAGCGCGAGGACATCGTCGCCATCACCGCCGCGATGCTCCAGCCCGTCGGCCTGAAGAAATTCGCCGACACCTTCCCCGAGCGCGTGTTCGACGTCGGTATCGCCGAGCAGCACGCGGCGACCTCCGCCGCCGGTCTGGCCACCGGCGGGCTCCACCCGGTCTTCGCCGTCTACGCCACGTTCCTCAACCGCGCTTTCGACCAGGTGCTGATGGACGTCGCCCTGCACAGGTGCGGAGTGACCTTCGTCCTGGACCGGGCCGGTGTCACCGGCGACGACGGCGCCTCCCACAACGGCATGTGGGACATGTCGATCCTCCAGGTCGTCCCGACCCTGCGGATGGCGGCCCCGCGCGACGCCGAGCAGCTGCGCGCCCAGCTCCGCGAGGCCGTCGAGGTCAAGGACGCGCCGACGGTCGTCCGTTACTCCAAGGGAGTGGTCGGCCCCGCCGTCCCCGCGGTCGGCCGTGTCGGCGGCATGGACGTCCTGCGGAAGGCCGGCACAGACCGGCCCGACGTCCTCCTCGTCTCCGTCGGCGCCCTGGCGCCGATGTGCCTGGAGATCGCCGGCCTCCTGGACAAGCAGGGCATCTCCACGACCGTCGTCGACCCCCGCTGGGTCAAGCCGGTCGACGAGGCCCTCGCCCCGCTCGCCGAGCAGCACCGCGTCGTCGTCACCGTCGAGGACAACGGGCGCGTCGGCGGGGTCGGCTCCGCGGTCTCCCAGGCGCTCCGCGATGCCGGAGTGGATCTGCCGCTGCGCGACTTCGGCATCCCGCCGCGCTTCCTCGACCACGCCTCCCGCAAGGAGGTCATGGCCGAGATCGGGCTGACCGCACCGGACATCGCCCGCCAGGTCACCGGCCTGGTCGCCAAGCTGGACGGCCGTCTCGACGACGAGCCCAGCCGGACGGCCGAACCCGCGCGCGACTGATCAGCGCGCCGTCCGGCGCACGCACCCGGCAGACGGATTGGGCCGGTCGGAGTACCGTAAGAGGTTTCCGGCCGGTCCTTTCGTGTGAAACGCACTCCGTGGGCGGGCGAGGTTCCGCACCCCTCTCGATCATGGATCCAAGGCCATGGGTACGGAGGTACGCCGGTGAGCACACAGCAGCAGCCCCCGAGGAGCACCGGGGCGTTCCGGACCAAGACGGTCGAGCAGTCGATCCGGGACACGGAGGAGCCGGAGCACGCGCTCAAGAAGTCGCTCTCCGCCTGGGACCTGACCGTCTTCGGCGTCGGCGTCATCATCGGCACGGGCATCTTCGTGCTGACCGGCATCGCCGCCAAGGAGAACGCCGGGCCCGCCACCGCCCTTTCCTTCGTCGCCGCCGGCATCGTCTGCGCCCTCGCGGCGCTCTGCTACGCCGAGTTCGCCTCCACCGTGCCGGTGGCCGGCTCGGCGTACACCTTCTCGTACGCCTCGATCGGCGAGCTTCCCGCCTGGATCATCGGCTGGGACCTGGTCCTCGAGTTCGCCCTCGGCACGGCGGTGGTGGCGGTCGGCTGGTCCGGGTACGCGCGCCACCTGCTGGAGACCAACCTGGGCTGGGAGATGCCCGCCGCGCTCTCCGGGCCCGACGCGGGAGGCCACTTCGACCTGCTGGCGTTCCTGCTCATCCTGGCGCTGACCGCGGTCCTCGTCATCGGCATGAAGCTGTCGGCGCGGATCACCGCGATCGTCGTCGCGATCAAGGTCACCGTGGTGCTGCTGGTCATCGTCGCCGGCGCCTTCTTCATCAGGGCCGACAACTACACGCCGTTCATCCCCCCGGCCAAGCCGCAGGAGACGGGCAGCGGCCTCATGGCGCCGCTGGTCCAGGTGCTGTTCGGCTACGAGCCCACGAACTTCGGCGTCATGGGCATCTTCACCGCGGCCTCCATCGTCTTCTTCGCCTTCATCGGCTTCGACGTCGTCGCCACCGCCGCAGAGGAGACGAAGCACCCGCAGCGGGACATGCCGCGCGGAATCCTGGGCTCCCTGCTGATCTGCACCCTGCTGTACGTGGCCGTGACCCTCGTCGTCACCGGCATGCAGAAATACACGGAGATGTCGGCGACCGCCCCGCTCGCCGACGCCTTCAAGGCGGTCGACCAGCCCTTCTTCGCCGGCGCCATCAGCCTCGGCGCGGTCGTGGGACTGATCACCGTCTGCATGATCCTGCTGCTGGGCCAGACCCGGGTGTTCTTCGCCATGAGCCGCGACGGACTGCTGCCGCGCTTCTTCTCCGTCACCCACCCCAAGTTCCGCACCCCCCACCGGGCGACCATCGTGCTGGGTGTGGTGATCGCCGTCATCGCGGGCTTCACCAGCCTCGAGGCGCTCGCGGCCCTGGTGAACATCGGCACGCTCTTCGCCTTCGTCATCGTGGCGCTCGGCGTCATCGTCCTGCGCAACACCCGGCCCGACCTGCACCGCGCGTTCCGGACGCCCTGGGTGCCGGCGCTGCCCATCGTGTCGATCCTGGCGTCGCTCTGGCTGATGCTGAACCTCCCGGCCGAGACCTGGCTGCGGTTCGCCGTCTGGATGGCGATCGGCGTGGTCGTCTACTACCTCTACGGCCGCTCCCACAGCCGCCTCGGCAAGGTGGGCAAGGAGGCCGAGTTCTGAGGGCCGGCCCGTATCGACGGCCCGGCCCCGCCCACCCGGCTCGGCCCGCCCCCGCCCACCGGCCCCGTGTCTCCCGCCACAACGGGAGACACGGGGCCGACGGCGTTGCGATGAGCCACCTGTCACCCGCAGCGCCCTCGCGCGCCGCCCTCCGACCACAGCGGCGGCGGCGACGGGCCTCGGACGGGGGAGAGGCGCGCGGTCGCCGGGTCATCCGGCGCGTCCTTGCCGGCGGGCCGCACGGCTGGCCCCGGCGCGGATCGCCGGCGACTCGCGGGACGGAGGTCCAGGTCGTCGCGCACGGCCGTCCAGCCGGGTCCCCAGGCCGGCTCGGCGAACTCGGCCCGTGCGCCCCCGAACACCTGCCCACCAAACCGTCAGCCGCGGCGGACCGTGCGCGGCCCCACGACCTGCGCGCCCAGTGCCTCGACCCGCTCCCGCAGTCCCCGGTCGGCCGTGACCACGACCGCGGGACGGCCGGCGTACTCCCGGACGAGTTCCACCACCCGGTCGTCACCGCTGCCGGGCGCCTCCTCGACCCGCACGCCGGGGACGGGCCCGACACCCTTCGCCCGGCCCTCGACGACGAGGACCACCTCGACCGGACCGGGGTGTCCGGCGATACCCTCCTCGGCGAACGGGACCAGTCCGTCGCGCAGCCGCTCGGCCGCGCCGCGGCGGTCGCGCCACCAGCCGTCCGGTACCGAACCGACCACGTTCGCGCCATCGACGATCACGACAGTGCCCATGGCGGAAGCGTGTCACAGGGCCGGTCGGCGGGCGGGCAAAAGGGTGTGTCGCCGGGTGTTATCGTCACGTGAATCAAGCGCTTGCACGGCGCTCAGGGAAGGTGGGCAACAGGCCATGTCATTGCGGTCTGCGCGGGGGTCGAAGCGTCGGACGGGCACCGCCCCCGACACCGTGGGCGCCGAGGGCCGGCAGCGCCGGGCGGCCCGGGCGACGGCCTCGCTCCCCGCCGACCCGTCGCTCCCGCCGACCACCGGCTGGCTGCTGCGCGGCAAGGACGGGCGGCTCTCCGCGTACACGCCCGCCGTCGACGGCGTGCTGCGCTGGACCGAGAAGCGGCCGGGCGGGCCGGGGTGGATCGGCCCCGAGCTGTTCCCCGCCCCCGGCATCCTGCCGTACCTGGCGATCGCCCAGGGCTCGGACGGCTATGTGCAGCTGGTCGGGCTGCGGCGCACGCCCGTCGCCGGGGGCGAGTTCGCCACGGACGTCGTCCAGGCCATCCAGTACCAGTCGGGGCGCCCCATGCGGGACTGGTACGCGCTCGGCACCCCGTACGCCCAGGACCGCGCCCTCGCGGCCACCATAGGGCTTCCCGCGGCCGTCGTGGACGCGGGGGGTTCCCTCCACGTCTTCGTGCGCAACGCGGGCGGCGGTGTCTGCGGCCGGGCGCAGGTGCCGAACGGCAAGTGGAACAAGTGGGCCGACCTCAAGGGCAGCGGGCTGCTCGGCCTGCCCGCCGCGTCGGTCACCGACCACGGGCTGATGGAGGTCCTCGCCCCGACGGAGGACGCCGTCCTGCGGTGGAACCAGGAGACGCAGGGCGTGAAGTTCCAGCGCGCCGACGACATCGCGTTCTCCGCCCCCGACGGCTCGGTGAGCTCCGAGCGCACCGGCCGCGAGCGGCTGACCCACTTCTGGCGCGACGCCGCCACGGGCGCCGTCCACGCCTGGCGCGAGGGCATGGCCGCGCCCGCGGCCCTCGGCGGCGAGGGCGGCACCGGACCGGTCGCCGTGCTCCGTACGCCGGTCGACGGCCAGGACTGCACGATCCTCGCCCAGCGCGGCGCCGACGGCCGCCCGGCGCTCGCCGCGTATCCGACGGAGGAGGAGTCCGCCGGCCTCAACTGGACTCCCACGGGCGATCCCTGCGTCGGCGCCCCGGCCCTCGCCATCGACGGCACCGGCCGCGTCGTCCTCGCCGCCCTCGGCGCGGACGGCTCCCTGCGCGTGACCCGCCAGAAGTCCGAGTCCGGTCTGGCCATGGAGGCGTGGACGCGGGTCTGAGCCCGCGGCCGGCGCGCTCCGGGGCCGCTCGCGGCCGGGGTGCGCCCCCGCGGACGGACACACGAGAACGGGCCGTACGGGATCTCTCCCGTACGGCCCGTTCCTGTCGGCCCGTCAGGCCGCCGAACCGTCACCGGTCAGGCGGCCGCCCGGACCCGTGGTCACGCGGGGACGCTCGCCACGCCCTGCGCCAGGAACCGCTTGCCGTTGACGCGCTCGGCGACGCCCTCGCGGTCCAGGTACGGCGTGATGCCGCCCAGGTGGAACGGCCAGCCGGCGCCCGTGATCAGGCAGAGGTCGATGTCCTGCGCCTCGGCGACGACACCCTCCTCCAGCATCAGCCCGATCTCCTGCGCCACCGCGTCCAGGACCCGGGCGCGGACCTGCTCCTCCGTCAGGACGACGTCGCCCTGCTTCAGCAGCGCGGCGACCTCCGGGTCCAGCTCCGGCCTGCCGCTGTCGTACACGTAGAAGCCGCGCTTGCCGGCCTCGACGACCGCCTTCAGGTTCGGGGAGACCGTGAAGCGCTCCGGGAAGGCGCGGTTCAGCGTCTCGGACACGTGCAGACCGATCGCCGGGCCGACGAGCTCCAGCAGCACCAGCGGGGACATCGGCAGACCGAGCGGCTCGATCGCCTCCTCGGCGGTGGCGACCGGGGTGCCCTCGTCGATGACGTTCTGGATCTCGCCCATGAAGCGGGTCAGGATGCGGTTCACGACGAACGCCGGGGCGTCCTTGGTGAGCACCGCGGTCTTCTTCAGCTTCTTCGCGACACCGAACGCCGTGGCCAGCGAGGCGTCGTCGGTCTTCTCACCGCGGACGATCTCCAGCAGCGGGAGGACCGCGACCGGGTTGAAGAAGTGGAAACCGACCACGCGCTCCGGGTGCTTGAGCTTCGAGGCCATCTCGGAGACCGACAGCGAGGAGGTGTTGGTGGCGAGGATCGCGTGCGCCGGGGCGACGGCCTCGACCTCCGCGAACACCTTCTGCTTGACGGACATCTCCTCGAACACGGCCTCGATGACGAAGTCCGCGTCCGCGAAGCCCTCGGCCTTGTCCAGGACACCGCTGACCAGTGCCTTCAGGCGGTTGGCCTTGTCCTGGTTGATGCGGCCCTTGCCCAGCAGCTTCTCGATCTCGGCGTGGACGTAGCCCACGCCCTTGTCGACACGCTCCTGGTCGATGTCGGTCAGGACGACCGGGACCTCGAGGCGGCGCAGGAAGAGCAGCGCCAGCTGGGAGGCCATCAGACCGGCGCCGACGACGCCGACCTTGGTGACCGGGCGGGCCAGGTTCTTGTCCGGGGCGCCGGCCGGCCGCTTGGCGCGCTTCTGCACCAGGTTGAAGGCGTAGATGCCGGAGCGCAGTTCGCCGCCCATGATGAGGTCCGCCAGCGCGGTGTCCTCGGCGTCGAAGCCCTTCTGCAGGTCGCCGTCCTTGGCCGCCTCGATGATGTCGAGTGCGCGGTACGCGGCCGGGGCCGCACCGTGCACCTTCGAGTCGGCGATGAAACGGCCGCGGGCGACTGCCGCGTCCCAGCCCTCGCCGCGGTCGATCTCGGCGCGCTCGACCACGATCTCGCCCTTGAGGACGGACGCGGTCCAGATGAGCGACTGCTCCAGGAAGTCCGCACCCTCGAAGATCGCGTCGGCGATTCCCAGCTCGTGCACCTGGGCGCCCTTGAGCTGCTTGTTCTGGTTGAGCGAGTTCTCGATGACGACCGAGACGGCCTTGTCGGCACCGATCAGGTTCGGCAGGATCGTGCAGCCGCCCCAGCCCGGCACCAGACCGAGGAAGACCTCGGGCAGCGAGAAGGCCGGCAGCGCCTGGGAGACCGTGCGGTACGAGCAGTGCAGACCGACCTCGACGCCGCCGCCCATCGCCGCGCCGTTGTAGTAGGCGAACGTCGGCACGGCCAGCGAGGACAGCCTCTTGAAGACGTCGTGGCCGCCCTTGCCGATGGCGAGCGCGTCCTCGTGGCGCTTCAGCAGCTCGACGCCCTTGAGGTCGGCGCCGACGGCGAAGATGAACGGCTTGCCGGTGATGCCGACACCGACGACGGCGCCCTCGGACGCCTCCTTCTCGACCTGGTCGATCGCCGCGTTGAGGTTCGCGAGCGACTGCGGGCCGAACGTCGTCGGCTTGGTGTGGTCCAGGCCGTTGTCCAGCGTGATGAGGGCGAACCTGCCCGCGCCGCCGGGGAGGTCGAGGTGGCGTACGTGCGCCTGCGTGACGACCTCGTCCGGGAACAGCTCGGCCGCGCCCTTCAGGAGCTCAGCGGTGGTGGTCACTTGTCGCCTCCGGCGTCCTTGTGGTGCGGGTTCTCCCAGATGACGGTGGCGCCCATGCCGAAGCCGACGCACATCGTGGTGAGGCCGTAACGGACCTCCGGCTGCTCCTCGAACTGCCGCGCAAGCTGCGTCATCAGACGCACGCCGGAGGAGGCCAGCGGGTGGCCGAAGGCGATCGCGCCGCCGTACTGGTTCACCCGGGCGTCGTCGTCGGCGATGCCGTAGTGCTCGAGGAAGGCCAGGACCTGGACGGCGAAGGCCTCGTTGATCTCGAACAGGCCGATGTCCTCGATGGACAGGCCCGCCTGGGCGAGGGCCTTCTCCGTCGCGGGGATCGGGCCGTAGCCCATGACCTCGGGCTCGACTCCGGCGAAGGAGTACGAGACCAGGCGCATCTTGACCGGGAGGTTGTTCTCCCGGGCGAAGTCCTCGGAGGCGATCAGCGAGGCGGTGGCGCCGTCGTTGAGCCCCGCGGCGTTGCCGGCGGTGACGCGGCCGTGGACACGGAACGGCGTCTTCAGGCCCTGGAGGTTCTCGAACGTGGTGCCCGGGCGCATCGGCTCGTCGGCGGTGACCAGGCCCCAGCCCGTCTCGCCCGCCTCGCCCGCGGCGGAGCCCCCGTCGGGTACAGCGGTGCGGCGCACCGACACCGGCACCAGGTCCTTCTGGATCTTGCCGTTGGCGTATGCCTTGGCGGCCTTCTCCTGCGAGCGCACGGCGTACTCGTCGGCGCGCTGCTTGGTGATGGTCGGGTAGCGGTCGTGCAGGTTCTCGGCGGTCATGCCCATGAAGAGGGCGGACTGGTCGACGAGCTTCTCCGACACGAAGCGCGGGTTCGGGTCAACGCCCTCGCCCATCGGGTGGCGGCCCATGTGCTCCACGCCACCGGCGATGGCGATGTCGTACGCACCGAAGGCGACGGACCCGGCGACCGCGGTCACGGCGGTCAGCGCGCCGGCGCACATGCGGTCGATGGAGTAGCCCGGGACGGACTGCGGCAGACCCGCGAGGATGCCGGCGGTGCGGCCGATGGTCAGACCCTGGTCGCCGATCTGCGTGGTCGCGGCGATGGCGACCTCGTCGATCTTCTTGGGGTCGAGGTCCGGGTTGCGGCGCAGCAGCTCCCGGATGGCCTTCACGACGAGATCGTCGGCACGGGTCTCGTGGTAGATGCCCTTCGGGCCCGCCTTGCCGAACGGGGTGCGGACGCCGTCGACGAAGACGACGTCCCTGACGGTACGAGGCACGATGGCTCTCCTCCAGGGTGCGGGGTGGCACTGCTGCGTGGCACACGGCTAAGCGTGCGCTTGCTGCCCTCATGCTACTTGCGGGTAACTGGGTTGCCCACCCCTCGCGGCGGGAGCGGCGAACGTCACATGCGTTCGCCCCGGCTCGGCGGCGGGCGCGCGCTCGGCGCGCCGGGCGACCTGTGCGCGCGGGGGGCCTTCCGTGCCCCGACCGGTCCTCCGTGCCGGGCCGCGGCTCGGGGCGGCCGGTGCGCCGGTCCCCAAGTGCCCGCCGGCCTACGGGTGCTGCGGCGCGCGTACGTCCGGGCGGACGGCCGTCCGCGACGGCGGCGGCCTTTCGCGCTCCGGTGCGCCGGCGGGAGGGCCCGGGCGGGGCGGGGCCCGTGTCCCGGTCACGCGAGCGTGAAGTGCGGGGCGGGACGCGCCGCATCCGGCGTGTGAGCCGGGACGCGCCGCATCGGGTGCGTGGCCCGGTCGCGGCGGGCCGTGCCGTCCCGGGCGCGAGCCCGGTGGTCCGGGGCGCCGCAGCCCCTGCCGCATCCCGCGCATGGTCCGGGGGCGGCAGACCGTGTCGTCCCGGGCGCGAGCCCAGTGGTCCCGGGGTGACGCGGCCGCCGCATCGCATCCGGCGTGTGAGCCGGGACGCGCCGCATCCGGCGCATGGCCGCGGTCGCGGCGGGCCGTGTCGTCCCGGGCGTGAGGCCCGGCGCCGCGCGGGCGCCGGAGCCGACCGTGCGGGGCCCGAGCGCGCCACGCGAGCGGCGGTGGCCCCGCGCGTGCGGCGCCACCGCGCGGACGTGCGGCGCCGACGGCACGTACAGCCTGCGCGGCGCCGGGTCAGGGAGTCGCCTGGAGCGCCCTGGTCAGAAGCGGTGTCACCTGTTCGACCTGCCACGGCCGCGCCCCCAGCGCGGACAGCGCGGAGGCGACCGCCTCCGGGGTCGTCTCCGCCGGCGGCTCCCAGCACAGGCGCCGCACCGTGTCCGGCGTGATCAGGTTCTCCTGGGGCAGGTTCAGCTGCTCCGCCAGCGTGGACACCGCCGCCCGCGCCGCGGACAGCCGCGCCGCCGCGACCGGGTCCTTGTCCGCCCAGGAACGCGGCGGCGGCGGTCCGGTCACCGGCTGCCCCGGCTGCGGCAGCTCCGCCTCGGACAGGCCCCGCGCGCGGTCCACCGCCGCCTGCCACTGCTCCAGCTGCCGCCGGCCCATGCGGTGCCCGAAGCCGGGCAGGGCCGTCAGCGCGTGCACGTTCAGCGGAAGCGCCAGCGCCGCCTCGATGATCGCCGCGTCGCCGAGCACCTTGCCGGGGGAGACGTCGCGACGCTGCGCCACCTTGTCGCGGGCGGTCCACAGCTCCCGTACGACGGCCATCTGACGGCGGCGGCGCACCTTGTGCATGCCCGACGTGCGCCGCCAGGGGTCCTTGCGCGGAGGCGCGGGCGGCGCCGACGCGATGGCCTCGAACTCCTGCCGCGCCCACTCCAGCTTCCCCTGCCGGTCCAGCTCCTTCTCCAGCGCGTCCCGCAGATCGACGAGCAGCTCGACGTCGAGCGCCGCGTACCGCAGCCAGGGCTCAGGGAGCGGGCGGGTCGACCAGTCCACCGCCGAGTGGCCCTTCTCCAGGGCGTAGCCCAGGACCGACTCGACCATGGCGCCGAGGCCCACCCGGGGGAAGCCGGCGAGCCGCCCGGCGAGCTCGGTGTCGAAGAGCCGGGTCGGCAGCATGCCTATTTCGCGCAGGCACGGGAGGTCCTGGGTGGCGGCGTGCAGGATCCACTCGGTGCCGGCGAGAGCGTCGCCGAGCGCGGAGAGGTCGGGGCAGCCGACCGGGTCGACGAGTGCCGTGCCCGCGCCCTGGCGGCGCAGCTGGACGAGGTACGCGCGCTGCCCGTAGCGGTAGCCGGACGCGCGTTCGGCGTCGACGGCGACGGGACCGCTGCCGGCGGCGAACGCGGCGACGACGGACTCCAGCGCCTCGGGCGTGGACACCACCGGGGGGATGCCTTCCCGCGGCTCCAGCAGGGGAATCGGCGCCCCTTCGTCAGAGACGCCGCCGTCCGGGGGGCCGCCCCCGGTGGTGCGCAGGTCCGGCTCTGCTGCGGTCTCTTGGGCGTCGGTCACCTGTCAAGGGTATCCGTGAACGGCAAGCGCCCGTCGACGGAACGTTCCGTCGACGGGCGCTGGTCCGATGTAAAGGATGATCAGTGGATGATGCCGGTGCGCAGCGCCACGGCCACCATGCCCGCGCGGTCACCGGTGCCGAGCTTGCGGGCGATGCGGGCCAGGTGGCTCTTCACCGTCAGGGCGGACAGGCCCATCGAGACACCGATCGCCTTGTTCGACTGCCCCTCCGCGACCAGCCGGAGCACCTCCACCTCGCGGCCCGACAGCTCGCGGTAGCCGCCCGGGTGGCTCGGGGCGCCGGGGGGACGGCGGTGCAGCCGGGCGGCCGCGGCGCCGATGGGGGCGGCTCCGGGGCGGGTGGGGTGGCCGAGGTTGGTGCGCGTACCGGTCACGACGTAGCCCTTCACCCCGCCGGCGAGCGCGTTGCGGACCGCGCCGATGTCGTCGGCGGCGGAGAGGGCGAGGCCGTTGGGCCAGCCCGCGGCGCGGGTCTCGGACAGCAGCGTCAGCCCGCTGCCGTCGGGCAGGTGGACGTCGGCCACGCAGATGTCGCGCGGATTGCCGACGCGGGGACGGGCCTCCGCGATGGACGACGCCTCGATGACATCACGCACCCCGAGCGCCCACAGGTGGCGGGTGACGGTGGAGCGGACGCGCGGGTCGGCCACGACGACCATGGCCGTCGGCTTGTTCGGGCGGTAGGCGACCAGGCTTGCGGGCTGCTCGAGGAGAACGGACACCAGGCCTCCTGGGAAGGTGGGGGACGGAGCCGGCTCGGGGATGAAGCCGGGGCGAACCGTGCTTGATGGGTCACCACCTCTTCGGCAGCAAACCTGGTCGCCTTTAGAGAAAGATCACGATTTGGTGAGTAACAATTCCGGCAATTAGGACGCGTGATCGATCATGCTGTGATCCCGTCCGGACATCCCGGCGCCCCTCACACGCCCTGGCCGTGGCCGGATCCCGCCGTCGCGGGCCGTGGCTGAGGCCGCCGACCCCGCGAGCCGACGCGCGGCCGCGACGGCTTCGGTCCGCCCCGCGCCGCTCCAGTACCTGTTCCGGTGGTGCCCGTGCCGGCGCCGCGTCCGCGACGCCCGCCCGAGGCCCCTCCTTATGCCGTCTCCCGCGCAGCGTCTCCCGCGCAGCGACGCCCCGGCGACGCCGCGCCGGGCACCTTGCGTCCCGCCGGGAAGCTACGGAGCGTGCGGTCCGCGGCGCTGGGGCAGGGTGACGACGCCCGCCGTCGCGCCGTCCGGAACGCCCGCGGGCGGCAGCCCGCCGATCTGGCAGAGCAGGTCGCACCAGGCCGCGAGGTGCGCCGCGGTGTCCGGGGCCCCGTCGCGGCCCTCGCGCGGGGTCCAGGACGCCCGGATCTCGATCTGCGTCGCCGGACGCCGGTCCGCGAGTCCTCCGAAGTAGTGAGACCCCGCACGGGTGACGGTGCCGCTCGGCTCCCCGTACGAGAGGTTCCGTGCCTCGAGCGCGCCCGTCAGCCACGACCAGCACACCTCCGGCAGCAGCGGGTCCGCCGCCATCTCCGGCTCCAGTTCGGCGCGCACCAGCGTCACCAGCCGGAACGTGCCCTGCCACGCCTCGTGGCCGTCCGGGTCGTGCAGCAGGACCAGCCGGCCGTCGGCCAGGTCCTCGCCGTCGTCGACGACGGCCGCCTCCAGGGCGTACGCGTGGGGCGCGAGCCGCTGCGGCGGCCGGGCCGGGTCCACCTCGATCCCGGGCCGCAGCCGTGCCGCACGCAGCGCGTCGACCGCGAGCCGGAACGCCCGCGGCACGGAGTTCCGCTCGGCGTCGTCCGTGCCCTCGGCACCGTCGGATGGATCGGAGAACTGTCCCTGAGCCGCAGCCATGCGGGGAAGAGTAGGCGGAACGCGGGCCCGGCGCAGGGAGGGACACCCACCCGCGCATGCTCCGTGCCCGCACATGCGAAGATTCTGGGCGTGAGCGCCAACGACCTTCCCCCGGCTCGGAGCACCTCCCCCGCCGGGGACGCCCCGTCCGCGGGCCAGCAGCCGACGACCGACGCCCTGCGGGATTCCGCCTTCCTTAAGGCGTGCCGACGCGAACCCGTGCCGCACACGCCGGTCTGGTTCATGCGGCAGGCGGGGCGGTCGCTGCCCGAGTACCTGAAGGTGCGCGAGGGCATCCCGATGCTGGAGTCGTGCATGCGGCCCGACCTCGTCACCGAGATCACGCTGCAGCCCGTACGCCGCCACAAGGTGGACGCCGCGATCTACTTCAGCGACATCGTCGTGCCGCTCAAGGCCATCGGTATCGACCTCGACATCAAGCCCGGTGTCGGGCCCGTGGTCGCCGAGCCGATCCGCCGCCGCGAGGACCTCGCCCGGCTGCGCGACCTGACCCCCGAGGACGTCTCGTACGTCACCGAGGCGATCGGGATGCTCACCGGTGAGCTCGGCGCCACCCCGCTCATCGGCTTCGCGGGCGCCCCGTTCACCCTCGCCAGCTACCTTGTCGAGGGCGGGCCGTCCCGCAACCACGAGCACACCAAGGCGCTGATGTACGGCGACCCGCAGCTGTGGGCCGACCTGCTGGACCGGCTCGCCGAGATCACCGCCGCCTTCCTGAAGGTGCAGATCGAGGCCGGGGCCTCCGCCGTGCAGCTCTTCGACTCCTGGGTCGGCGCGCTGTCCCCCGCGGACTACCGCCGCTCGGTCATGCCCGCCTCCACGAAGGTGTTCGCCGCGGTCGAGGAGTACGGTGTGCCGCGCATCCACTTCGGTGTCGGAACCGGTGAGCTGCTCGGTGCGATGGGCGAGGCCGGCGCGGACGTCGTCGGCGTCGACTGGCGCGTGCCGCTCGACGAGGCCGCCCGCCGGGTCGGTCCCGGCAAGGCGCTCCAGGGCAACCTGGACCCGGCGGTGCTGTTCTCCACCCGGGAGGCGGTCGAGGCCAAGACCCGCGAGGTCCTGGACGCGGCGCGCGGGCTGGAGGGCCATGTCTTCAACCTCGGCCACGGCGTACTGCCCACCACCGACCCCGACGCCCTGACCCGCCTCGTGGAGTACGTCCACACGAGCACGGCGCGCTGACCTCGCCACGACCGGCCCCGCCCGCCCCGCCGGGACGGGGCCCTCGGTGCCTCCGCACGGTGCCGCCGACGAGCCGTCAGCCCGCCCTCGCCACCGCCGCCGTCGCCTTGCGCGCCGCCACCAGGACCGGGTCCCACACGGGGGAGAAGGGCGGGGCGTAGCCCAGGTCCAGGGCCGTCATCCGTTCCACCGTCATCCCGGCGGTGAGCGCGACCGCCGCGACGTCCACGCGCTTGGCCGCACCCTCGCGCCCGACGATCTGGACGCCCAGGAGCCGGCCCGTCCGCCGCTCGGCGAGCATCTTGACCGTCATCGGCGCCGCGTCCGGATAGTAGCCCGCACGGCTGGTCGACTCGACGGTGACCGTCACGAAGCGCAGGCCCACCGCGAGGGCCTCCTTCTCCAGCAGGCCGGTGCGGGCGATCTCCAGGTCGCAGACCTTGCTCACCGCGGTGCCCACCACCCCCGGGAACGTGGCGTAGCCGCCCCCGGCGCCCGCCCCGATGATCTGGCCGTGCTTGTTGGCGTGGGTGCCGAGGGGAATGTGCCGCTCGCGGCCCGAGACGAGGTCGAGGACCTCGACGCAGTCGCCGCCCGCCCAGATGTGGTCGTACCCGCGTACGCGCATCGACAGATCGGTGAGCAGCCCGCCGTGGGTCCCGAGCGGGAGCCCGGCCGCCCGCGCCAGCGTCGTCTCGGGCTCCACGCCGATGCCGAGCACCACCACGTCCGCCGGGAACTCCCCCTCCTCCGTGGCGACCGCGCGGACCCTTTCCCGCGTCCCTCCGGGCACGTCGGGCGACCCCGTGTCCGGGCCGGTGAGGATCTTGGTGACCTCCGCGCCGTTCACGGTGGTGATGCCCAGGCCGTCCATCGCCTCGTGGACCAGCCGGCCCATGTCGGGATCCAGCGTCGCCATCGGCTGCTCGCCCCGGTTGACGACGGTGACGTCGAAGCCGCGCTTCAGCAGCGCCTCCGCCATCTCCACACCGATGTAGCCCGCGCCCACCACCACGGCGCGCCGGCCCTCCAGCCCCGCCAGGGTGTCCAGCAGCGCCTGGCCGTCGTCGAGGGTCTGCACGCCGTGCACGCCCGGCGCGTCGATCCCGGGCAGCCTCGGCCGCACGGGCCGGGCACCGGTCGCGATGACGAGCTTGTCGTAGTCCGTCCACGACTCCGCGCCGGACTCCAGATCCCGGGCCCTGACGCGCCGCCCCGGGACGTCGATCTCGACGGCCTCCGTGCGCATGCGCAGATCGATCCCGCGCCTGCGGTGCTCCTGGGGTGTGCGTGCGACGAGTTCGTCGCGGTGGCCCACGTCGCCGCCGACCCAGTAGGGAATGCCGCACGCCGAGTACGACGCGGAGTGGGACCGCTCGAAAGCGACGATCTCCAGCTCCTCGGGACCCCGGAGCCTGCGCGCCTGCGACGCGGCGGACATACCCGCCGCGTCGCCGCCGATGACCACCATTCGTTCCATACGGAACACGCTACGGGGGAGCGGCCCTTCAATCCCGCCCGGGGGCCTGCGCCGAGGAGGAGCCGGACCCCGCCGCGGCCCGCCGCGCCAGCAGCGGCCGGAGCAGCCACCTCCACACCGCGTACAGCACCGCGAGCGCCGCGCCGAACGGGAACACCGCGGCCACCACCACGGCCACCCACCGTGCGGTCGACACCAGAGCGTCCCAGCCGCCCGACAGCGCGTCCAGGAAGCCCGGACCGCCCTCGTCGACGGGCTGTTCCGGCTTCTCGGGCTCGGACAGCCGCAGCGTGATCGTCGCCATCGTCGTCCGGTCCTTCAGCGACGCCTGGCGGGCCAGCAGCGACTCCAGCTCGGCCTGACGCCTGCTCAGCTCGCCCTCCAGTGTGACCACGTCCGACAGCTCGGTCGCCCGGTCCATCAGCGCCCGCACCCGTGCCACGCTCGCCCGCTGCGTCGAGACCCTGCTCTCCACGTCGACGACCTGGTCGGTGACGTCCTTGGCGTCCGCCTTCCGGGACAGCAGCCTCCCCGCGCCCGAGAGGCGGGCGAGGACCGACGCGTACTGCTCCTGCGGCACCCGCAGCACGAGGGTCGACTCGACGCGGTCCCGGCCGACCCGCTCGGTGGACTCGTCGGCGACGTGCCCGCCGACGCCCTCGACCGCCGTACGGGCCTCCGCGAGCGCGCGGGTGGCGTCCTTCACCTCCACGGCCAGGTCGGCGGTCCTGATGACGTGGGTGGCGGGCAGTGGCTGCCCGGCGCCGGCGCCGGCGCCGGGCGCGCCGGCCTTCGGCCCCGCGGCTCCGGAGGCGGCGTCGGCGGCCGCGCCGGGGGCGCCCCCCTTCGCCGCCTCCGGAGCCGCGGCGGCATGTTCGCCCGAGGCGGATTTGCCGTCGGAGGCGCCGCAGCCGGCGAGTGCGAGTGAGGTGACGAGAAGTACTGCCGCGAACCTGTGCCGTGCACGCATGTCGGTCCCCCCAAGGGATGCGGTGGGTCGGTGCCGGTTCGACGTGCGGCCGCCGGGCGGGGTTGCCCGGCCCCGATTCCGAAGCGGTCACGGTAGGGACTCGTTACGGCACGGCACGCGACGGCCCGGCAGGAAGGGCCGGGGAGGGGACGGCGGTACGAACGGCAGTGCGCGGGACGGTACGCGGCACGGCACGCGACGGCCCGGGACGGGACCGGCGGCCGGGCCCGAGCCGATGGCGTTCGATCCGGGGCGGTTTGAGAGAGTGGAGGCATGCTGCCCTCGTCAGAGCACCCCCAAGCCCGCAGCGGCCGGGTCGTCGTCATCGGCGGCGGGATCGCCGGCCTCGCGGCGGCGCACCGACTGGCAACGTCCGGGGCGCGGGTGACCCTGCTGGAGGCCACCGACCGGCTCGGCGGCAAGCTCAGGGCCGGAGAGATCGCCGGAGCCCCCGTCGACCTGGGCGCCGAGTCGATGCTCGCCCGCCGGCCCGAGGCGGTCGCCCTCGCGCGTGCCGTCGGGCTCGGCGACCGGCTGCGCGCCCCCGCCACCACCACGGCCTCCGTGTGGACCCGCGATGCCCTGCGTCCCATGCCCAAGGGCCATGTGATGGGCGTCCCCGGCAGCCCCGACGCGCTGTCCGGGCTGCTGTCCGCCGAGGGCATCGCCAGGATCGGGCGGGAGCGCGAACTGCCCCCCGCCGAACTGGGTGACGACGTCGCCGTCGGCGGATTCGTCGCCGAACGGCTCGGCCGCGAGGTCGTCGACCGGCTCGTCGAGCCGCTGCTCGGCGGCGTGTACGCGGGCGACGCCTACCGCATCTCCATGCGGGCCGCGGTCCCCGCCCTCTTCGACGCCGCCAGGGCCGCCGGCGGCAACCTGCTGGACGGCGTCCGCGAAGTGCAGCGCCGGGCCGCCGAGCGGCAGGACACCGGCCCCGTGTTCATGGGCCTCGACGGGGGCATCGGCACCTTCCCGCCCGCCGTCGCGGACGCCGTCCGGGCCGCCGGCGGGGAGATCCTCACCGGTACGCCCGTGCTGGGCCTCACCCACGGCACCGACGGCTGGCGGATCCGCACCGACGAGCGGGAGCTCACCGCGGACGGCATCGTCCTCGCCACCCCCGCCTGGTCGGCCTCCGCGCTGCTCGCCGACGCCGCCCCGGCCGCCGCCGCCGAGCTCGCACGGGTCGAGTACGCGTCGATGGCGCTGGTCACCCTCGCGTTCCGCAGCGCCGACACGGCCGCACTGCCCGCCGGCTCCGGCTTCCTCGTGCCGCCGGTGGACGGCCGCACGATCAAGGCGTCCACCTTCTCCGCGCAGAAGTGGGGCTGGGTCGCCGACAGCGCCCCGGGGCTCTTCCTGCTGCGCACCTCCGTCGGCCGCTACGGAGAGGAGGAACAGCTGGACCGCGAGGACGACGACCTCGTCGCGGCCTCCCTCAAGGACCTCAGCGAGGCCACCGGACTCTCCGCACGACCCGTCGCCACCGAGGTCACCCGCTGGATCGGCGGCCTGCCGCAGTACCCCGTCGGGCATCTCGACCGGGTCGCCCGCATCCGGGACGCCGTCGCCGCGCTCCCCGGGTTGCGGGTCTGCGGGGCGGCGTACGACGGCGTGGGCATCCCCGCCTGCATCGGCAGCGGCCGGCGTGCGGCGGACGAGATCGTCGCCACGGCCCCCCTGGTGCAGGGCACTGTCCGTGACGGGCGAGAATAGCCCTATGAGTGCGCCCGAAAAGATCCCGAACGCCGGCAAGAAGGCGAAGGACCTCAACGAGGTCATCCGCTACACCCTGTGGTCCGTCTTCAAGCTCCGGGACGTGCTGCCGCAGGACGCGGACCGCGCCGGGTACGCAGGCGAGGTCCAGGAGCTGTTCGACCAGCTCGCGGCCAAGGACGTCACCGTTCGCGGCACGTACGACCTGTCCGGCCTGCGCGCCGATGCCGACCTGATGATCTGGTGGCACGCCGAGACCGCGGACCAGCTCCAGGAGGCGTACAACCTCTTCCGCCGCACGCGCCTCGGCCGCGCGCTGGAGCCGGTGTGGTCGAACATGGCGCTGCACCGGCCCGCCGAGTTCAACAAGTCGCACATCCCGGCCTTCCTCGCCGACGAGACGCCGCGCAACTACGTCTCCGTGTACCCGTTCGTGCGCTCGTACGACTGGTACCTGCTCCCCGACGAGGACCGCCGCCGCATGCTGGCCGACCACGGCAAGATGGCCCGGGGCTACCCGGACGTGCGCGCCAACACGGTCGCCTCCTTCTCCCTCGGCGACTACGAGTGGCTGCTCGCCTTCGAGGCCGACGAGCTGTACCGGATCGTCGACCTGATGCGTCATCTGCGCGCCTCCGAGGCCCGGATGCACGTCCGCGAGGAGGTTCCCTTCTTCACCGGGCGCCGCAAGAGCGTCGCGGACCTGGTGGCCGGCCTGGCCTGACGGCCGCGGACGACCTGGAGGCGGGCCCCCGCACGGGCGGCCCGCCTCCCTTTGACCCGGAAGATCAGACAGCCGGCGGCAGCACGCGCTCGACCGCCCGCTGGTCCAGCGACACCGGGTCCGGCTGCGGGTGCGGCGCGCACGAAGCGCGCCGCACCGGCGTCCTGCCGGTCAGCAGGTACGCCTCCATGTGGCCGTTGACGCAGTCGTTGTCACCGCCGGAGATGCCGTGCGTCCCCGCGCCCCGCTCCGTCACCAGCACTGAACCCGCGAGGCGCTCCTGGAGCCTGAGGGCACCCGCGTACGGAGTCGCCGCGTCCCGCTCGGCCGCCAGGATCAGCAGCGGCGGCACGTCCCCCGGGCCCGTGCGCACGTCCACCGGTCGCTGCCGCGGCGGCTCCCAGTACGCGCACGGCAGGTTCATCCAGACATTGGCCCAGGTCTCGAACGGCGCCCGCCGCGCCAGCGCGGTGTTGTCCCGGTCCCACACCGCCCAGTCGGCGGGCCAGGGCGCGTCGTTGCACTGCACGGCCGTGTAGACCGCGTTGCCGTTCTCCTCCTCGGCCGCCGCGGATGCGCGGGGCTTCGCCTGCTTGACGAGCTGCCGCGGATCGCCCTTGAGGTACGCCGACAGTGCGAGGGCGCGGCGAGGCCAGTACAGGTCGTTGTAGACGGTCCGGGTGAAGGCGGACTGCAGTTGGCCCGGGCCGACCGTGCCGCCCGCCGGCTTCCTCGCCAGAAGGGCGCGCGCCCGGTCGTAACTCGCCTGTACCCGCTGGGGAGTCGAGCCGAGGCCGTACGTCGCGTGGTGCCGGGCGACCCAGGCCCGGAAGTCCGCCCACCGGTTCTCGAAGGCGAGCGACTGCTCCAGGTTGCTGCGGTACCAGACCTTCGCCGGGTCGGGGTCGACGGGGGAGTCGAGCACCATGCGCCGCACCCGTTCGGGGAACATCACCGCGTACAGCGCGCCGAGGTAGGTGCCGTAGGAGGCACCCAGGAAGGTGAGCTGCCGCTCGCCGAGCGCCGCCCTCAGCACCTCCAGATCACGGACGTTGTTGAGCGAGTTGTAGTGCCGCAGCGCAGGGCCGGCGTTGTGGGCGCAGCCTCGTGCGTACGCCCGCGCACGGGCGATGCCCTCCCGCTTCTCCGCCGCGGTGGGATGGACGGGGGAGGCGGTGGGTCCCTTGGTGAACTCCATCGGGTGCTCGCAGGAGATCGGCGCGGAACGGCCGACGCCGCGTGGTGCGTAGCCCACCATGTCGTACGCCTCCGCGATGCGCTTCCACGCGGGCTCCTTGGCGAGGGCGGGGAAGTACATGCCGGAACCGCCGGGGCCACCGGGGTTGTACAGGAGCGCGCCCTGACGTACCGCGGATCCGCCCGTCGCCTTCACCCGGCTGACGGCGAGATCGATCTGCCGGCCCCAGGGGTCGGCGTAGTCGAGCGGGACCCGGACCGCGGCGCACTCGACGGTCGGCGGCAGGTCCTCCTCGGCCGGGCAGGCGCCGAAGGTGATGCCGGCGGCAACGGCCCGAGCGGCGGCGACGACGGTCCCGCGGTCCTCCGGGGCGCCGTACGGGGGAGTTCCGGCGGCAGGGGCCGCCGCGAGGGCCGACAGGATCAGGGAGCCGGCGGCTCCGGCGGCTCCGTACAGGGCTGCTGTTCTCATCGCGTTCCCTTCGCACCACCGGTCGTGGCTCGAAGGTCACCAGAACACCGGACTTTGTAAAGGATCTTGTTCGGGTGTCGCGCTCAATGACCCTTTTGCGGCACGCGTAATGTTTCACACTTCAGACGTGACGTGATGCGACCTGACGTGATTCGGCGTGACGTGCTGTGCTGCGCCGTGGTCAGGCGCGGCGGGTCGGCCACCGGTCGTCGAGCACGGAGCGCAGGGCCGGGTCGTCGAGGGCGCGCACTCCGTTCACGGCGACGTCGGTGAGGAAGCCCGGTTCCCCGTCGGGCGGTCCGGATCCGTCGCGGCCGTCGACGAGCCCCCGCAGTCGCAGGCGGCCCGCCGGTGAGGCCCAGCGAGTGTACGGATGCACCTCGACCCGAGCTATCACCAGACATCCCAGGGTGAGCACGAGCGGCAGCGCGAACCAGACCGCGACCGTGCCGCGGGAACCTGGTTCATGGGGGAGCACCAGCAGGGCGACGGCCGCGAGTGCGACGGTGAACGCGGCCGCGGCCCGCACCGCGCGCATGGCGCCCGCCAGGCCCGACCTGATCGCCTCGGGAACGGCGAGACCGGAGACGACGAGCCGTTCGGACAGGGCGCGAACCGCCTCCGTGGACTCCGCGGCCCGCCTGGCCGTCGCTATCGGGGACTGGCCACCGGGGCCGATCGCGTCGATGAGCGAGCGCTCCAGATCGTCCTCGCCCTCAGGGTCGACGACGGTCACCCAGCCGGTGTGCGCCAGCAGCAGCCGCCGTGCGCGGTGCATCGAGACCAACGTCAGCGTGGTGACGCGGTGGGGACCGCCGGCGAGGAAGGCCGCCTCGTACAGGCTCAACTGGCGCTTCCCGTGCGGACCCCGGGCCTGATCGCCGGCCGTTCGGGTCTCGTCCTCCCGGTCGTGCACGGTGTCAGGCCCGTGACCGCCGTCGGCGGCCGCGGCCGCGGCGAGACACAGCCGGCCGCAGCTGATTCCGGCCGCGGCCCAGGCCGCAAGCAGGAGAATCACCCAGAGCATGGCCGTGTTCTACGCGACATCGCCCCCGGGCGCCACGGGAATTCCATGATGCGGACCGACCGGCACGGCCCCGGATCGACGGGCCCGGATGCGGATCGACCGTCACGGCCCGGCCCCGGCCCGGCCGTCACGGCCCCGATCGACCGGCACGGTCCCGGAGCGACGGGCCCGGCCCCGGACCGACCGGCCGGCCCGGGGCCGGGGGAGCGGCGTGCTCCTCGGCCTCCGCACCCCGCCCCGGGTCCGTGCGCATCACGTCGAACCGCCTCCGCAGCCGGACCCACCGCCCGAACCGCCTCCGCAGCCGGACCCACCGCCCGAACCGCCTCCGCAGCCGGACCCACCGCCCGAACCGCCCCCGCTCGATCCGCAGCCGCTGCTGCAACCGCCGCCCGAACCGCAGGAGTTGCCGCCCGCGCCCCCGCAGCCTCCACCTCCGGTCCCGCCCGGGTCGCTGCCGGAGGCCGCGCACCACACGGCGATGGGGACATACGCCGCGGTGTCGGCCGTACCGCTGCGGCGGTCGCCCGTGCCGCGGGAACCGGCCCGGGCGGGCTGCCCCGCGCGCACCAGCCGGGCCGCCGTGATCAACTGCCCCTGGAGCACGGGGTCGCGTACGGCGCGCAGCCCGCCGAACGCCACCAGATGGCCGGCGTCGGTGTGGTACGCGTGCGCCATCCGGTAGTCCGCGGCCGCGCGGCGTCCGGCCGCCGTGACGCGGTTGCGGGCCCGGGACGAGCACACCGTCGCGACGATCGCGCCCACGAAGCACGCGGGCAGCACCTTGACGACGAACGGGAACGGCATGTCGGCGAAGCCCTCGTGGAACGCGTACTGCACGAACGTCGTGACGAACGAGACCGGCAGCAGCACCAGGGACAGCACGAGTTGCCAGGTGGCCCAGGTCTTCCAGCGCCGGACGTCGCCGGGCGCGATCATCAGCCCGCGCGCGGCGAGCCCGTCACCGATCTCCTGTACGGCGGGATTGCGCATCACCGCGAGCCGGAGTTGGTCCAGGGCGCCGGTCGGCGCCCGTGTCAGCTCGTCCAGGACCGCGCGCTCGACATGGTCGCGGGCGACGGGACGCCGGACGGCGACGATGCCCGGCCCGCCGACCATCAGCCGGCCGTCGGTGACCATGGCGGTCAGCGCGGCGTCGACGGCCCTCGCGGGCCCGCCGTTGAGGAACGCCGCCTCCATGACGTCGTGCACCGGGCCGCCCGGGCCGCGGCGCGCCTTCGCCAGGCCCTTGACCAGAAGGATCGAGGAGACGCCCACGGCGAGGTACACGAGGACGGCGAATACGTTCAGCGGCATCCGAGGATCACCCCCTGACGAGAGCGGCACGCGCCGCGCGGACGAAGCGGGTGGTGCGGCCCGGCGGGCGGGGCGCCGCCCGGTCCTGCCACCAGTGGGTCAGCCTGCGGTGTGCGACCGGGTCCTCCGGCCGCCCCGCGACCAGCAGGTACTCGGCGAAGTCCAGCGCATCACGGCGGTAACCGTCGCGCATCGGGCGGGACTTGGCGTAGTCGAGGTAGGCGGCGCGGTAGCCGGTGCCCAGGATCTCCGGCAGTTCCGGCGCCACCTTGGCGACGACGTCGGCCCGCTTCGCGGCGAGCGCCCGGGTCTGCACCCTCAGCCGCCGGGCGTCGAATCCCTCCGGCGGGGGCGTCCCGGCGACCAGCGCGGACAGCAGCGCGGCCTGCGCGAGCCCGAGACGCTCCCGCGCGGGCGCGTTCGGGCCTGGACCGGCACCGTCACCCGGTCGCGGACCCGGTCCGGCATCCGGTAGGGGACCGTGAAGCGCACCCTCACGTGGACCTGAACCCGGGACCGGACCGGCGCTCGCTCCCTTACCCGTACCCGTACCCGTACCCGGACCGTGGGCCGCCGCGGACGGCGCGCCGTGGAGCGCCGGCTCGTGGGCCGTGTCCACTCCATCTTCCCTGTCCGCCCTGCCTGCCTCATCAGCCTCGTCCACGGACGCGGGCGGGGTGATCTGTGCCTGTGCGCGAGGGCTCCGCCGCGCGGGTGCGGCGAGGGTCGCGCGGATCGTCTCCAGTTCCGCCGCCAGCTCCCCCTCCGGCGGGAAGTCGTCGTCGCGCTCCAGCAGCACCCCGGGCGGGTCGGTGCGCGAGCGCAGTTCGGCGAGGATGTCGAGGACCGGGCGCGGCACGGGGTGGGCGTGGGTGTCGTGCCAGACACCGTCGCGCTCCAGGCCGCCGGCGACGTGCACGTACGCGATGGCCTCGACGGGCAGTTCGTCGAGGGCCCTGACCGGGTCCTCGCCCCGGTTGACGTGATTGGTGTGCAGATTGGCCACGTCGATCAGCAGCCGCACCCCGGTGCGTTCGACGAGTTCCGCCAGGAACCGGCCCTCCGTCATCTCCTCGCCGGGCCAGGAGACCAGGGCGGCGATGTTCTCCAGGGCGAGCGGCACCGGCAGGCTGTCCTGGGCGATGCGGACGTTCTCGCAGAGGACGTCCAGCGCGTCCCGGGTGCGCGGGACCGGGAGCAGATGCCCGGCCTCCAGCCGGGGCGAGGCGGTGAGCGTGCCGCCCGCGCGGACGAACGCGATGTGCTCGGTGACGAGCGGCGCCCCCAGCGCCTCGGCGCGTTCAGCCAGATCGGCCAGCCGTCGCGCGTCCGGCCGTTCGGCCCCGCCGAGTCCCAGCGAGACGCCGTGCGGGACGACCGTGACGCCCCGCTCCCTCAGCCGCCCGAGAGACTCGGGGAGATGACCGGGGCAGACGTTCTCCGCGACGACCTCGACCCAGTCGAGCCCGGGGAGCCGCTCCACGGCAGCGGCGATCTCCGGTCGCCATCCGATACCCGTTCCGAGCCTGTCGAGCTGCTTCATGGGTCCCCCTCCTCTGCGTGTGCAGGGGTCATGGCCCCGTGGGACCCTGCCCAATCCGGAGGAGGGGACGTTCAGAGCTTCATTTGAGGTTCCCGCCCCCGGGGGCCGGGGGAGCCCGGAGCCCGGGGGCGGGAACCCGGAGTCAGTTGCTCGCCCCCGGGGCCGGGCGGTTGGTGTTGACCGCCGTCGGCGGTCCCGGCTGGGTCGAGGGCCGCGAGGTGGTCTCGATCTGGTCCGGCGGCACGACCGGGGTCGGCGCCGGAGGCAGGTTCCCGTCCGGCGGCGGCGGGCCCGTGGGGCTGGCCGTGGCGCCGCCCGCGGCCTCGTTGGCGATGGCGTCGAAGTCGACCATGCCGGTGTTCTCCAGCATCGTGATGTGGTCGAGCACCGTCTGGTTCGCGTCGGACGCCAGCTGGCGGATCAGGGTGTTGCGCGTGGTGTGGCGGACCTGGGCGATGAGGGCGAAGACCTTGCCGTGCGCGTTGCGCAGCAGGTTCGCGAACTTGTACTCGTACTCGCGGCCGCTCGCCGCCGACAGCTCTCTCAGCCACCCCTGCTGCTGCTCGGTGGGCTGGTTCGGCAGCTCCACGCCGAGCTTCGCCGCCACGTCGCGGGAGCGCTGGTCGAGGTCGGTGTGGCCGACGATGAGGTGGTCGCCCGCGTCCTTGATCGCCTGGGTCGGGGCGCGCTCGATCGCCTGCTGCCCGGCGGGCAGCTCCCACAGGCCGGCGAGCCGCACCTTGACCAGGAAGTCGCGGTCGGTGGCCGACAGCGGACCCCACTGTGTCGCCACGGACGAGGCGTTCAGATTGGCCTGGCCTGTTCCGGACCGGTCGGCGTAGGACCATACGGGGAAAGCGAGCGCGCCCACTGTGGCGACCAAGGCCGCGATGATGAGAGCTGTCCCGTTGACGCGACGCAGCAAGTGTGCCTCCCGATCCGATGTGCGTACCGCCGAACCGCCGGCTACGGATCCGGCGGTTCGAACTGCTTGGCAGTACCGGGAGGTACGTATCGGGGAGCGGATCCGTTCAGCCCTGAACGGAAAGTTCTCAATCCCGTACGGGGTGATCGGCGACGACCGTCACGGAGCCCGGGGCGATCTCCGTGAAACCGGCATCCCGGACCGTCGGCAGGCCGCTCGCGGCGAGTTCGGCCCAGCGGCCGGCGGCGGCGGTCCGGACGGCCAGCGGGAACCCCGCCTCGCGCCAGGACGCGCGCTCCTCCTCGTCCATGTCCCACCAGAGGAGTTGCGCTCCATGTCCGACCTGGGCCATCTCCTTGCCCGTCGACATGCGCAGCTCCGGATTGAGCCAGATCAGGGCCCGGCCGGGGCCGACGTCGCCGGCCGGCCCTCCCGGCTGTCCCGGCTCTCCCGTCTCTCCGGAAACCTCGGTGCCTTCTTCGCCTTCGGTATCCGCGCCGTCCTCGGCCCCCTCGGGGTCCACGAGCTCCGTGCCGGAGACCTGAAGCTTCGACAGCTCCCTGGGCCAGCCGTCCAGCGGCACCGGCGGGAACACCCGCACCTCGGCGCCGCTCCCGGTCACCGTGATGCCGGGAAGCTCCGACGCCTTGCGCCACTCGGCGCCGCGGGCCCTGCGCACCACCTTGCGGATCCGGCCGTCCTGCCAGTCCCGTACGCGCCCGGCCCACTCGCCGTCCCCGGACGACCGTTCGTCGGACAGCATCACCACGACCGCGCGGGCGGCGGTCTCCAGCGCGTCGGTACGGGACGGCGGCGCGTTCTTCTCGATCCGGACCACGAGCGGCAGTACGAACTGGGGGGCCTCGTCGCGCGGTGTCGGCTCCTGGCGGAAGGGGCTGCCGGGGCCGCGGGTGGTGTCGGGGCCGCCGGTGCCGTAGGGACTGTCGGTGCTGTTCACCCATACAGTCTGCCAGCCGGCGGAGAGGGGGCCCGGGCAGTCTGCCGGCCGGCGGAGAGGGGCTCCGGGCAGTCTGCCGGCCGGTGGAGAGGGGCTCCGGGGCCCGGTCCTCCCGGCGCCCCGTCCCGGCCGGTCGTGCCTCGGGAGCGCCGACCAGGCTCCATGACATGGACGAGGACGCCGGGTGCTGCGCGCCCCGGACGCCGCGCCGCGGCCCGCCCCCGGGCAGCGGGACGGTGAGCCCTTCGCCGACTGCGTGCTGTGCGGGGAGCCGACGGAGTACCCCGAGTCCGTGAAGGGCGCCACGCTCTGCCCCGTCTGCGAATGGCAGGAAGCCCAGCGGACGGCCTGCTCCGGCTGAAGCGTGTCGCGAACGTAGCTCCGTTGGCCCTCCGCTCCCTTCCGGTCCCGCGACGCCGCCGGACCGGCGCCGGCGCGCTGCTCACACTCCTCTCCCGCCGTTCCCGGCCGTGCTCCGCCGGCACCTGGCCGCAGGTCTTCTGATGCTGCGTCAAGAAGATTTCTTTGCGGGGGCGATGAACGGACAGGGGTGCGGCGTCCGTATGAAGGGCCGGACGCGTCCCCCCTCCCGGTCCACGTCGGCGACCGGAGTCCGTACCCAGCAGGAGGCGAAGAGTTGAGTCACAGGCGTATACCCAAGCGGAAGGCGATTCTCGCCGGAGCCGGAGCGGTGGGCATCGCCGCAGCTGCCGTACTGCTGCCAAATGCCAACGCTTCGCAGTCGGGATCCGAGGACGACCGGATCGCTCCCAGAAAGATGAGCGCAGCCTCGGCCGCGGATCTCCTCCAGCAGCTGGGCAAGGAGCTCGGCGACTCCTACGGCGGCGCGTACTACGACGCGTCGAAGCAGCAGCTCGTCGTGAACGTCGTCGGCGACGACAACGATGTGAACATCGAGGTCAAGCGGGCCGGTGCGGTTGCCCGCAGTGTGCAGAACAGCTTCACCACCCTGAAGTCCGCCACCCGTTCGCTGTCGAAGGAGGCCGCGGTACCGGGCACGGCCTGGGCGATCGACCCCAGGAACAACCGGATCCTCGTCACGGCCGACCGCACGGTGACCGGCGACCGCTGGAACACGGTCGAGTCGGCCGTCGAGTCGCTGGGCGACGGAGTGGCCCGGATCCAGAAGTCGAAGGGCGAGTTCAAGCCCCTCCTGGAGGGCGGGGACGCCATCTTCGGCGGCGGTTCGCGCTGCTCGCTCGGCTTCAACGTCACGACCCAGGACGGACAGCCCGGGTTCCTGACGGCCGGCCACTGCACCGCTGCCTCCGACCAGTGGTCCGAGCAGCAGGGCGGCCAGCCCGTCGGCACCGCCCAGGAGTCCGTCTTCCCCGGTGAGGGCGACTTCGCGCTCGTGACGTACGACGACCCGAACACCGAGGCGCCGAGCGCCGTCGACCTGGGCAACGGACAGCTCCTGGGGATCCGGCAGGCGGCCGACGCGGCGGTCGGCCAGGAGGTCTTCCGCATGGGCAGCACCACCGGCCTCAACGGCGGTCAGGTGACCGGACTGAACGCGACCGTGAACTACCCCGAGGGCACCGTCAGCGGTCTCATCCAGACCAACGTCTGCGCCGAGCCCGGCGACAGCGGCGGTGCGCTGTTCACCCGCGACGGCAACGCGATCGGCCTCACGTCCGGCGGCAGCGGCGACTGCACCTCGGGCGGCGAGACCTTCTTCCAGCCGGTGACGACCGCGCTCGAGGCGGTCGGCGCACAGATCGGCTGACGCAAGGGCACCGGCCCGGCCGGGCGCGGTGGAGAGAACCGACCCGAACACGACGGGAGAGCGAGGGACGGGGCAGGGGCGCGGCCCCGGGCATCGGTGGATGCCCGGGGCCGCGCCCCCGCCCGCACCCCGAGCCGGGCCTCAGCCGTTCCCCAGCAGCAGCTTCCTGCTCGCCCCGATGTCGAAGCCGCCCTTCGGATACTGCGGGTCGAGCTCCTCCAAGTGTTCCAGCAGCAGCCTGCTGACCGCCCAGTTGCGGTACCACTTGCGGTCGGCGGGCACGACGAACCAGGGCGCCTCGGGGGGCGAGCAGCGCTCCAGCACCCGCTCGTACGCCTTCCGGTAGGCCGGCCACAGGACCCGCTCCTCGACGTCCCCCTGGTCGAACTTCCAGTGCTTGTCCGGGTTGTCGAGGCGCGCGAGCAGCCGGCGCCGCTGCTCGTCGTGGGAGATGTGGAGGAAGACCTTGACGATGGTGTAGCCGTCCTCCGTGAGGGCACGCTCGAAGCCGTTGATCTCGTCGTAGCGGCGGCGGATCCGTTCGCGCGGCACCAGGTCGCGCACCCGGGCGATCAGGACGTCCTCGTAGTGCGAGCGGTCGAAGATCCCGATGTCGCCGGAGCGCGGCAGCTCCCGGGTGATCCGCCAGAGGAAGTGGTGGTCCCGCTCCTCCGCGGTGGGGGCCTTGAACGCCTTGATCCGGCAGCCGGCGGGGTTGAAGTGGCCGATGACGTGCTTGACGGTGCCGCCCTTGCCGCTGGTATCCATGCCCTGGAGGATCAGCAGCAGCCTGCGCCGGTCGCCGGCCGTCGCCGCCGCGTACAGCCGCTCCTGCAGCTCCGCCAGGCGCTTCCCCGCCGCCGCGGCCGCCTCCAGGCCCGCGGCCTTGTCGCGCGGACCGGCCGGGACCCCGGCGGGGTCGTACGAGGAGAGGTCGACCCGCCCGCCCGCCGGGACGTGCAGCACGTCACGTAGCCGGCCGGGGAACCGGTCGGGGAACTCGTCCGAAACCGGTTCGGGAGGCAGGTCCGCGGGCGGGCCGGGGGTACGGTCGCCGCGTCCGCTCTTCGTGGTCATCCTCGTCGCCTCGCACTCTCTTCCGGCCGTCTCCGGCCACGGCCTCCCTGCCGGGCCGGTCTCGGCCCTCCGATCCTCCAACGGAACCGCCACCGGCGCGAGCGACGCGCGGTCCGACGGCGCGGTGGACGGAGCCCCGGACCGGCGTGCGGCGGACGGGGGTGCGGCGGACGGGGGCACGACGTACGGGGTGCGACGGCGGCGGGCGCCCGGAAGGGGTTCCGGGCGCCCGCCGGCGGCGGCACTTCGGGACCGTGCGGTGCCGGGCCCACCGCCGGGGTTCGGCGCCAACAGCCCGGCGCCGCAGGGGAGTGCGGCGCGGCGGGCTTCAGCGCCAGGGGCCGGTCACGGCGAACGTCGTACCGGGCGTGTAGCAGTTGACGTACATCGTCCCGCCGTCGGGTGAGAACGTGACGCCCGCGAACTCGCCCCACTCGGGCTCCTCCGGGGCGCCGATGTCCTGGCGGTTGCGCGCCATGGCGTACACCTCGCCCCGCTTGGTCACCCCGTAGACGTGCTGGGCGCCGTTGCCGTCCTCCGCCACCATCAGCCCGCCGCCCGGGGCGAGGCAGATGTTGTCCGGGGACTCGCCGGGCAACTGCACGTCGGTCGCCGGACCGAAGACGATCACCAAGGTCAGCCGGCGCCGCTGCGGTTCGTACCGCCACACCTGCCCGAAGTGGTCCGCCGCCGAGCCCTCGGCGCTGCGGGCGAAACTGGAGACGAAGTAGACGGACGAGCCGCCCCAGTAGCAGCCCTCCAGCTTCTGGGCGTGGGTGATGCCCTTCGGCCCGAAGTCCTGCAGCCGGATGGGCGTCTGACGTGCCTGCGGATCGGGTACGGGAACCCATTCGACGCCGTCGAAGCAGGCGCCGGTCTCCTGGATCGCGGACAGGTCGGGCAGTCCCGGTACCCGCATCGCCTCCAGCCGTCCGCCGGCCCGCAGCGAGCCCGTGCCGCCGAGCGGCTTCTCCGGCAGGAAGCGGTAGAAGAGCCCGAACGGCCGCTCGAAGGCGTCCTCCGTCTCGTAGACGATCCCGCTGCGCGGATCGACCGCGATCGCCTCGTGCTGGAAGCGGCCCATGGCGGTCAGCGGTACGGCGCCGCTGCGCCGCGGATCGGCGCCGTCCACCTCGAAGATGAAGCCGTGGTCCTTGGTGTAGCCGTTGGTGCCGGCCTTGTCCTCGGTCTCCTCGCAGGTGAGCCAGGTGCCCCAGGGCGTGGGCCCGCCCGCGCAGTTGACGGCGGTGCCCGCGATGGCGACGCGCTCGTCCAGGACGTTGTTGCGGCCGTCGAGGGTCAGCGTCGTGCAGCCGCCCTTGGCCGCCGGGTCGTAGGTGAGGCCGTCGACGACGGGGACGCCGATGCGGCCGTTGTGCCGGTTCTCGTGGTTGCGTACGAGATGGACCCGGCCCCGGCGTCCGGGCAGTGCGGTCATGCCGTCGTGGTTGCTGGGCACGGGACCCTCGCCGGAGCGCAGCGGCTCGCCCTCACGGGAGAGCACCCGATAGCGGAAACCTTTCGGCAGGTCGAGGAGGCCCCGCGGGTCGGGGACGAGAGGGCCGTATCCGGAGTGGCCGCGGGCGGCGGCGGTGCCTGCGAACAGCTCGGAGAAGGCTCCGGTGAAGGCGATTCCGGCGACTGCTGCGCCGGTGCCGGCGAGGACCTGACGCCGTGTCGCGGAGGCGGGGCCGGGGACCCCGGGCGGTTCGGAGACCCCGCCCCCGGCGTTTCCCTGTACTTCCTGTGTGCGTTCTGCGGTCATGAGGCAACTCCCTGTTGGCGGACAGAGATGTGACCCGCATGTGTGTACCAGGCGTGTGGTCACGCGTGAAGCATGCGGGTCACGGTGCCTCGTGGGACGCGGGCTGTTGCGTGAGCAACGAGAGGCGTCGCGCGAGCGGCGAGGCGGGTTACGCGAGCTTCGCCGTCAGCGTGATCGTCGTGCCCGAAAGCGCCTGGCTCACCGGGCAGTTCTTCTTGGCCTCCTCGGCGGCGGCCTGGAAGCCCTCCTGGTCGAGACCGGGAACCTGGCCCTCGACGGTCAGGTGGATGCCCGTGATGCCCTCGCCAGGCTGGAAGGTGACGTCGGCCTTGGTCTCCAGCCTGGTGGGCGGCGTGCCGGCGCCCGCGAGGCCGTGGGAGAGCGCCATGGAGAAGCAGCTGGAGTGGGCGCCGGCGATCAGCTCCTCCGGGCTGGTCTTGCCGTTCGCCTGCTCGGCGCGCGACGGCCAGGAGACGGGGAAGTCGCCGATGCCGGAGGAGTCGAAGGTGACGACGCCCGAGCCGGAGAGCAGGTCGCCGTCCCAGACGGTGTGGGCCTGGCGAGTGGTGGCCATGATGGATCCCTTCCCAAGGCATTCGATGAATCGGTTCCAACCGGGCCCAACCTACTGGAACCTACTGTTCGACGAGGCCCTTGGCGTCCCGCGCCAGTGCCGTGAGCCGGGAGATCGCACGGAAGTACTTCTTGCGGTACCCGCCCTTCAGCATCTCCTCGCTGAACAGCCGGTCGAAGGGGAGGCCGGAGGCCAGGACCGGCACCTCGCGGTCGTAGAGCCGGTCCGCGAGCACGACGAGCCGCAGTGCGGTCGACTGGTCCGGCACCGGACGGACGTCCGTGAGGCAGACCGCGCGCACGCCGTCCGTCAGCGCGCCGTAGCGGCTGGGGTGCACCCGCGCGAGATGCTCCAGCAGTTGCGGGAAGTGGTCCAGCGAGGCGCCCTCGGTGGCGTGCGCGGCCCGGGTGACCTGCTCGTCCAGGAACGGCGCGGGCGCCTCGGGCAGGCCGCGGTGGCGGTAGTCCTCGCCGTCGATCCGCAGCGGCCGGAAGTGCGCGGACAGTCCCTGGATCTCGCGGAGGAAGTCGGCGGCGGCGAAGCGGCCCTCGCCGAGCTTGCCGGGCAGGGTGTTGGAGGTCGCCGCGAGCGCGACGCCGGCCTCGACGAGCCTGCCGAGCAGGGTCGACACGAGCACGGTGTCGCCGGGGTCGTCCAGCTCGAACTCGTCGATGCACAGGAGCCGGTGGCCGCTCAGGGTCTGCACGGTCTGCTGGAAGCCGAGCGCGCCGACCAGGTTCGTCAGCTCGACGAAGGTGCCGAACGCCTTGAGCGCCGGCTCGGCGGGCGTGGCGTGCCACAGGGAGGCGAGGAGGTGGGTCTTGCCGACGCCGTAGCCGCCGTCCAGATAGACGCCCCGCGGTGCGGTGGGCGCGGCGGGCTTCTTCGAGAACCAGCGGCGCCTGCCGCTGCCGGTGGCGTGCGCACCGCCCAGCCCCGCCGCGAACGAGCTCAGCACGGTGACCGCCTCGGTCTGGCTGGGCTGGTTCGGATCGGGGACGTACGTCTTGAAGCGCACCGAGTCGAAGCGCGGCGGCGGCACCATCTCCGCGACCAGACGGTCGGCGGGGACACGGGGCTCACGGGCGCACAGCGAGAGCGGGACGGCTTCGGTTATGGGGGTGGTCGACACAACCACCCACTCTACTGAGTCCGCACGGAGCGCCGCCGCGCACGTCAGGGGCCCCCGCGCGGGGAGGGCCCGGCGCCGGGCGGCTCCCCGTGGCCAGGGCGCCGGGTCCCCGCGGCTGCGGCGTGGGGAGCCCCTGCGTACGCGACCGGTCCGCTCGCGAAACTGGAGCGCCCGTATGCGTCCGCACCCCGTCGGCCGCGGTGCCCGCCGCCCGTCGTCCCCGGATGTCCGCCGCCCCCGCCCTCGGCGTTCCGCCGCCCCCGGATGCCGGGACGTCCACGGCGCTCCGCCGTCTCCGTAGGCCGTCCCGTGCCCGTGCGGCCGTCCGTGCCCGTGCGACGGGGCAGCGGTGCGTGCGTGGGTGGCGCCGGTACGTGACCGGGACGCCGCCGCACCGTGCCGTCGCCGCCCGCCGGGCCTGAGGCGTCGGCCCCGGCACGCGTGTGCGCGGGCCGTGCCAGACTGCTCGGTATGCGACGTCTGTTCCCCCTGCCCGACCCGAACGACCCCGCCGGCGCCCGTGCCGCGACCGACCGCGAGTGGGGGCTGGACGAGCTGGCCGACGCCTACGCCTATCCGGCCACGGAGGGCCCCTGGCTGCGGGCCAACATGGTCTCGTCGCTCGACGGGGCCGCACAGCACGACGGGAAGTCGCAGCCGCTGTCGTCCGACTCGGACATGCGGATCTTCGGCACTCTGAGGGGGCTGGCGGACGCGGTCGTCGTCGGCGCGCAGACCGTCCGGCAGGAGGGCTACCGCCCGGCCCGTGCCCGGGACGCGTTCGCCGAGCGCCGTGCGGCCGCCGGTCAGGGCCCCGCCCCCGCCATCGCGGTGGTCAGCGCGAGCCTCGACCTCGACTTCTCCCTCCCCCTCTTCACCTCGCCGCTCGTGCCGACGCTGGTCCTCACCGGCGCCGCCGCGCCGCCGGCGCGGGTCGCCGCAGCGCAGAAGGCCGGGGCCGAGGTCCTCGTCGCCGGGGACGGGACGGGCGTCGACCCGGCCCGGGCCGTCGAGGCGCTGGCCGGACGCGGCCTCCGGCGGCTGCTCACGGAAGGAGGGCCGAGGCTCCTGGGTCAATTCGTCGGATCCGGGGTACTCGACGAGCTGTGCCTGACGGTGTCGCCGACGCTCACCTCCGGCACCGCCCAGCGGATCGCGTACGGAACCGACCGGGCGGTGCCGGAGCGTTTCGCGCTGGCGTCCCTGCTGGAGGAGGCCGGGTTCCTTTTCACCCGATACCGTCGGACCTGACATTCGTGGCAGGTTATGCACCGGTTTGCCAAGGCTGGGCACACTACTCGCAGACCCCGTACGGACACGGGGAAGGACGGTTCCGGCAGAAGGGCTCCTGACGTGTTCACAAGCGTATTGATGATCGAGAAGCCCCTCACGGCGACCGACGTGGAATTCGTCACGACGCTGCACGGGGACGAGCCCGTGTCGTTCATCCTGCTCATGCAGCCGCGCGGCGACCAGGCCGATCTGCTGCTGCGCGCCATCGACGACGTGGCCATGGGCGAGCTCAAGGAAGCCGTCCGCGAGGGCGAGGAGCCGGAGGGCGAGAAGGCCCGGCAGCCGGCGGAGCTCGCCCTCGTGCACTCCCTGAACGTCCTGCGGGCCGCCGGGGCCGAGGCCGTCGGCCAGGTCGTCGAGGACCATCCGCTCGACAAGATGAAGGCCGTCGTCGAGGAGGCCGGCGCCGACGAGGTGATCGTCCTGACCGCCCCCCACTACGTCGAGGAGTTCTTCCACCGGGACTGGGCGTCCCGGGCCCGGCACAAGGTCGGCGTACCGGTGCTCAAGCTCTTCGCACACAGCGAATAGGCTGGGCATCTCGTACGACGTCACACCCTGGGAGACACGCGCATGGCATCCGGCATCCCCAACGCCATGGAACGGCCGCACTTCATCGGCATCGGCGGCGCCGGAATGTCCGGGATCGCCAAGATCCTCGCCCAGCGGGGCGCCAAGGTCGCGGGCAGTGACGCCAAGGAGTCAGCGACCGCCGACGCCCTGCGGGCCCTCGGGGCGACCGTGCACATCGGGCACGCCGCCGAGCACCTCGCGGACGACGCGTCCTGCGTCGTCGTCTCCAGTGCCATCCGTGCCGACAACCCCGAGCTGGCACGGGCCGCCGAGCTCGGCGTACCGGTCGTCCACCGCTCCGACGCCCTCGCGGCGCTGATGCGCACCTCGCGCACCATCGCGGTGGCCGGTACGCACGGCAAGACCACGACGACGTCGATGCTGGCCGTGGCCCTGACGGAGCTGGGCCTCGACCCCTCGTACGCCATCGGCGGAGACCTCGCCGGGCCCGGCACGAACGCCCGGCACGGCGACGGCGACCTGTTCGTCGCCGAGGCCGACGAGAGCGACCGCAGCTTCCAGAAGTACGACCCGGACGTCGCGATCGTCCTCAACGTGGAGCTCGACCACCACGCCAACTACGCCTCCATGGAAGAGATCTACGAGTCCTTCGAGGCGTTCGTCGCCAAGATCCCGGCAGGCGGGACGCTGGTCGTCGGCGAGCACGCGGGAGCCCGTGAGCTGGCCGCCCGCGTCTCCGGCCGCCCGGACCTCACCGTCGTCACCGTCGGTGAGGACGAGGGCGCCGACGTCCGGATCCGCTCGATCACGCCCCACGGCATGACCAGCGAGGTCACGGTCGTCCTCCCGGACGCCGCCGGGGAGATCACCTTCACCGTCTCCGTCCCCGGACGCCACTACGCCCACAACGCCGCCGCCGCTCTCGCCGCCGGCGTCCGCCTGGGCCTGGACCCGGCCGGGCTGGCCCACGCCCTCACCGCCTACACCGGCGTGGGCCGCCGCCTCCAGCTCAAGGGCGAGGCAAAGGGGGTCCAGGTCATCGACTCGTACGCGCACCACCCCACCGAGATGACCGCCGACCTGGAAGCCATGCGCGCCGCGGCGGGCGACCGGCGGCTGCTCGTCGTCTTCCAGCCGCACCTGTTCTCCCGCACCCAGGAACTCGGCACCGAGATGGGCCAGGCCCTTGCGCTCGCCGACGCCTCCGTGGTGCTCGACATCTACCCGGCGCGCGAGGACCCCATCCCGGGGGTCACCAGCGCGATGATCACCGACGCGGCGCAGGCGGCGGGCGCCCGGGTGACGGCCGTCCACGACAAGGCGAGCGTCCCCGACGTGGTCGCGGGAATGGCCGCACCGGGGGATCTGGTTCTCACCATGGGGGCCGGCGATGTGACGGACCTCGGTCCGCGGATCCTGGCCCGTCTGTCGGACTGAGGCCCTCCGGGGCCCATGTGGTGAAGGAGACCGATCATGGCCTACGACGTCGAGAAGCCGGACGAGCAGTGGCGAGCGGAGCTGAGCCCCGCGGAGTACGCCGTGCTCCGGCAGGCCGGGACCGAGCCCGCCTTCACCGGTGAGTACACGGACACCAAGACCAAGGGTGTGTACTCCTGCCGGGCGTGCGGCGCGGAGCTTTTCACCTCCGGTGAGAAGTTCGAGTCGCACTGCGGCTGGCCGTCCTTCTTCGACCCGAAGGACTCGGACGCGGTGGAACTGCTGGACGACCGGTCGTACGGCATGGTTCGCACCGAGGTCCGATGTGCGCGCTGCGGCTCGCACCTCGGGCACGTCTTCGAGGGCGAGGGCTACCCGACGCCCACGGACCAGCGCTACTGCATCAACTCGATCTCGCTGAGGCTGGAGCCGGCCGAGGACGCGTGATCACGGCGTGATCCATCGGGGCGACCCGATGTGTCGAGGGCCCGGAGGCGTGACGCCTCCGGGCCCTTCGTCCGTCCGGGAGGGAGTCCGTCCGGGAGGGGGAGGGCGCGGTGCGGCCCGGGCGGCCGGAGGCGGGAGGCGTGGTCCGCGTCACAGGCCGGTCCCACGGTCGCGATGGGGTCCTGCGGTCACCGGCCGTCCCGTCCCGTCGTCACCTCCCGTGGTCACCGGCCGTCACGCGGTCGCCACGGGTACGCCCTCGCAGCGGCACGCCTGCCCGGTACTTGACCGCGTCGCGTCGTAGCCGAGACCGTCCCGGACGGTCTCGGCGAGCAGGGAGCTCTCGTCGAACGGGTCGAAGTCGGTGAGACCGATCCGGTCGCCCCAGACGGCCCGGGTCGTGCCACGGTCGGCCACGCGCCGGAGGTTCAGCGTCACGTCCAGCCCGTGACCGAGCAGACGCTCCAGTTCCCGGTCGAGCAGCGTGCCCGGAGCGGCGTCGAGCAGCAGGACCCGGGCCCGTTCCATGCGATGCCCCCTCAACTCCCCTTGCCGCAGGGTTTCACGTAGCGGGCACCGCGCATCGGGCGGCCCGCGCGCTCGCCCGGCGGGCGGATATTCGGTGGAGGCCACGCCGATGTGCTGCCAGGGTGTCGCACATGCTGCCGGACCATGCCGAGCGGCTCCTGAGGGAGCTGCACGCCTCTCTCGGGCTCCGCAAGCGTCCCGAGGACGTCGCCCAGCTGATCCAGGACCTCTTCCGCGCGCGGAACACGGAGCCCGACCCCGCCACCGCCGCGGCCCTGGACAAGGCCACCGAACATTCGCTGCACAGGCTGTGGCACGGCTACACCTCCATGCTGGAGGACTTCGCCCGGCCGGTCGGGGCGCAGCGCCAACTCGCCCGAGCCTCGGCCCTGTTCACGAACGTGGCGGACCTCGCCCCGGAGGCCGGCGACGATCCGGCCGAGATCGAGTCGGTGATCCGCCGGGCCGGTGACGAGATCCGCCGCGCCTACGGCGACAACGACTTCGGCATGGACCGGCTGAACCGGGCCGAGCGCGCAGAGGCCGGCATCGGGGAGATCTCCAAGCGCCAGTACAACAAGCGCTTCCGGCTGCTGCGGAGGATGGAGGCCAAGCTCGCCAGGGTCTTTCACGAGCAGCGCCGTCGTGCGGTCACGATCACCGGCAAGGGCGCGCTCGCGCACACCCTGCCGTACGAGACGTTCGCCGCTGACCCCGACACCGCCGCGTTCGTCGCCTATCTCACCGCCCGCGCCCACATGCGCAGCATCTTCACCGACGGCACGCAGCGGCGCCCGTACGACGACGTCGCCGACGCCCTGTTCCAGCGGCTGAGGTCGGAACCCGCGCGGACGAACTGGTACGCGGTCGCGCACGCGCATCCCACGGCCGAGGTGCTCGGGCACGTCTCCGACGGGGACCTCGCCCGCCTGCTGGTGCGCTGGAACCGGTTCCTGCGCGACGTGGCCGAGCTGCTGGAGGCCGCCTGGAACCGCTCCCGGCTGGAACGGGACACCATGATCGTGCGGTCGGGGAACGACTCGTCGACGTGGAACCAGGCCGCGCAGGCCTGGGGCACCGCCCGGACGCACTGGTTCGCGCTCCTCACCGAACTCGGCGAGGAGCGGATCCTGGACCGGGTCTGCCCCGGCAAGGTGCCCCGCCTGATGGCAGCGGACGTGGCCTACTGGCACCGCAGGAGCGGCGGCGGACTGCACCCCGACACCCTTGTCTGGGCCGAACTGCCGCTTCCCTGGGAGGTCCTGCGGGGCGAGGCAGAGTGCCCGCGCTCGCTGGTCGAGGAGGTCTGCGCGCGCCACAGGGTCGATCCGGTGGCGGGCGGCTGGACCGCGCAGCGGCCCGCCCCGCAGGCCGTCCGCTTCAGCCGCACCCCGGAACTGGTGCACGGCGTCGCCGTCGGCGATCCGCTGATGGCGAGCGCGCTGCGGTCCGCGGGGGTGTTCTCGGGCAAGGGCAAGCACGCCGCCGCCCTGGAGTGGCTGTGACCGGACGCTGAGCGCCAGTGACGGGACGCTGAGCGCCCGTGATCGGCCCGGTACGGCCCGACGGGCCCGGTGGCGTCGCGCCGAGGGCGCCGGAGCCGTCTCTGCGCGCAGCGCGCCCGGCCACCGCGAGCCGCCGCAGGCCGTCCGAAATGGAGTTGCCCACGGACACCCCGGCGGACGAGGATCGGGCGCGGCGGCGAGGAAGCTCTGCGGAGGAGCGCCCGGCTCGATCTCCGGGTGGACGTAGGTTCGAATCCTGCCCTTGCCGCCGCTCTTCTTTCCCCGGGGCGGCGCCCGTGCGCGGACATGCACCCGGCTGCGGCCCCGGCGGAATCGCCCGGGGCCGGTTCCGGGTTCAGACCCCGTGCCGCGCGGTCCCCTCGTGCCGCGCGGTCCCCTCGTGCCGCGCGGTCCCCGCGTCCAGCGCGGCGCAGAGCCAGTCGTGGGCGGAGCCCGGATTCGGCTCGGGTGGGCTCCCCGGTGCGGTGGCCAGATCGGCCGTGAGCTGCCAGTACAGGTCGATACGGGGGTCCGCGGCCAGTTGCCGGCCGAGGAGCCGGCGGAAGTCCGGGGTGTCCCGGGTGCCGCGGGAGACGGCGTAGGCGGAGACGAAGGAGTCCAGGGCCTCGCCCGCCCGCGGGGGTCGCCCCGCCCGCAGCTCGGCCGAGGCCAGCGCGTACGCCTCGCCGAGACCGTCGTAGAGCACGGCGGGACGGTAGCCCCGGTCGGGCAGGTGCACCGCGGGCTGCGGCCGGACGGAGCCGGAGCAGTTCCCGGACACCAGCGCGTGCAGCCGCGCGAAGGCCCACACCTGCGCGGGCGTCGGGTCGTCGGGGATCTGGGGAACCGCCTGGTCGAGGAAGGCGGAGACCACCCGGGCGGGCAGCCGCGGCGGCAGCCAGTACCGCCAGAACCGTGCCATCGAGGCGGTACTGGGCGGGACGGTCACGGCGCCGATCAGCCGGAGCCGTTCGGCGCGTTCGCCGGCGTCGCAGTCGCGCAGCAGCCGGAGCGACGCCTCCCGCCAGCGCATGGCGGCCAGTTGGGAGCCCAGCACCTGCAACCGGTCGCCGATCGCGCTCTCCAGGGCGTCGCCCAGCGCCTCGTCGCCGTGGTCCAGGACCCGGCCGACCTCGGGCACCGGCAGATCGAGCCCGCGCAGTGAGCGGATCAGCCGGAGCCGGTCCAGTGCTTCGGGGCCGTACCGGCGGTGCCCGCCCGCGCTGCGGCCCGATTCGGGCAGCAGGCCGCGGTCCGAATAGAAGCGGACCGTCTTGACGGTGACGCCCGCACGCTCGGCGAGCTCTCCGATCGTCCATGTGCCGTCGGGCGACAAGGCTCGAGCCTCCCTCGGGTTGAACCTCCCTCAGGGGGAGTTCCTACGGTACCCGGACCGGACCGGCCCACGGGGGCCGGCCGTGCGGAACGTGCCCTGGCCGAGGAGGCGTTGATGACGGAGTTCGTGCTGGTGTCGGGCGGTCACACCGGAGGATGGATCTGGCGCGAGGTGGCCGCCGGGCTGCGGGGGGCTGGGGCCGGAGCGCACCCGGCGACCCTGACGGGACTGGGGGACCGCCGTCATCTCGCCGGCCCCGGAACGGACATGGACACCCACGTCGAGGACCTGGTGCAGCTCATCGACCACGTCGACGCGCCGGAGGCCGTCCTCGTCGGTCACTGCTACGGCATCTACCCGGTGCTCGGTGCCGCCGGCCGGCGCCCCGACCGGGTCGCCCGGATCGTGTACGTGGACGCGCCCCTGCCCCGCGACGGCCTCTCCCTGCTGGACCAGGTCCGCGAACAGATGCCGGAAGGGCCCGTCCGTGACCGGATGCTGGGGCAGCCCGCCCGGGCCGAGGGCGGCTGGCGCGTGCCCGCGCCCACGCCGGAGGAGTGGCGGCAGTGGGGGAACCTCGCGGGTGTCTCCGAAGAGGCCCTCGCCCGGCTGGCGCACCTCGCCGCACCCCAGCCGGTGCGCACGCTCACCCAGCCGGTCCGGTTCACGGACGTGGTGGACGAGCTGCCCATGACGGGCGTCTTCTGCACGGTCGGCGGCACGATGGACATCGCCGGGGTCCAGGCCCTGGTGGCGACGGGCAACCCGCTCTTCCGGCAGCTCGCCGAGCCGCGGTGGGGATTCTTCGAACTCGCCACCGGCCACTGGCCGATGCTGTCCGCGCCGGACGAACTCGCGACGGTACTGCTGCGCGCCGCCGCGGGCGAGGGACACCGGGTGGCGAGGGCCGAAGGCGTCCGCGAAGGTGCGCCCACGGGGTGATGCCACGGTGCGGTGGGCGCCCTCGCGGGCCGCTCCGCGGCACGATGGGCCGTGTCCCGGCCTCTGCGAACCGCGGGTGTTCCGGGGGTCTCGGGGTTTCCGGGAATCTCGCGGGTCGTGGGGGTCTCGGGGGTTTCCGGGAGTCTCGCGGGTCCCTCGAATCTCGGGAGTCCCGGGAACGGCGGGTGCCCGGGGAGTCTCAGATGTCCCGGGAGTCTCAGGTGTCCCGGGAACTCTGGTGTCCCGGGGCGTGCCCACACAAGGAGTCCGTGCGTGCGCGAAATCGCGATCATCGAGGCACCGTCTGTGCTCGGCCTGCGGCCGTCCGGCGTGCAGGACCTGCCGACGGCCCTCCTCGACGCCGGGCTTCTCGACCAACCCGGGGCGGTACGGGGCGGCCGCCTGGAGGCCCCGCCGTACGACCCCGAGCGGGACCCCGGCACCGGAGTCCTCAACCCCGGCGCCATCGCGAGCTATTCCGTCGTGCTCGCCGACACGGTCGGCGACATCCTCGACCGAGGGGCGTTCCCGCTGGTCCTCGGAGGCGACTGCAGCATCCTGCTCGGCAATCTCCTCGCCCTGCGCCGCCGCGGACGCCACGGCCTGCTCTTCCTGGACGGCCACACCGACTTCTACCAGCCGTCGGCCGAGCCGCTCGGCGAGGCGGCCTCCATGGACCTCGCCCTGGTCACGGGCCGCGGCCCCCGTCTCCTCACCGACCTGGAGGGCAGTGGGCCGCTGGTGCGGGACGAGGACGTCGTGGCGTTCGGCTTCCGCGACTCCGCCGAATCCGCGGAGGCCGGTATGCAGCCGCTCCCGCCTGAGCTGCACGCGGTCGACCTCGACGCCGTACGCGCGGCGGGTGCCGAAGCCGCGGCCCGCGACGCGGTCGCCCGGCTCACCGGCCGCGCGAGCGCCGGATACTGGGTCCACCTGGACGTCGACGTCCTGGACGACGCGGTCATGCCGGCCGTCGACTACCGCCGGCCCGGCGGACTGACCTGGTCGGAACTGGAGAGCGTGCTGCGGACCGCGCTGGCCGACGAGCGGGCCGCCGGCCTCGACGTCACGATCTTCAACCCACGGCTCGACCCGGACGGCGGCATCGCGGCCCGCCTCACGGAGTGCCTGCGTCACGGCCTGTCGGCGCTGACCGGAAGGGGCGACCCGGGCAGGACGAGTGGCGAGGCCCCGGCCTGAACGTAGGTCCGGCCCACCCGCCGTGAGGCCCTGTCAGCGGTGCCGCCGGTGAAGGAACGCCGTCCGGGCACCCGGCGGGGACGCCTGCGGACGATCTCCATGGACAGGGTGCTCGGAACGGCGTATGTTCCGCGAGCGGTCGCTGACCTGGGCGAGCGCTCGTGTTCCCGTGGGGGGTTCTTCTCGTGTCCGTCGATTCCGTCAGCGCCGCACCGACCGGCCGGACGGGTGTGCGTTCGCTCAGAGGGCTCGGTGTCGCCGTCGTCCTGCTCCTCGGCCTGGTGATCGCGGCGGACGTCTTCGCCGTCGTCGCCGGAGCGAGGATGTACGCCTTCTGGGGTGCGGAGCCCGTCGACTTCGAGGTGTACTCCGAGTGGGAACGGCTCTACCGCTGGTCCGATGTGGCCACGATGAGCACCTTCGTGGCCTGTGGCGTCGTCTTCATCCTCTGGTTCCGCCGCGCGCGGATCAACGCCGAGGTCTTCGCTCCGGACGGGCACAGTCTCGTGCGCGGCTGGGCGGTGTGGGGCTGGCTCGTGCCGGTCGTGAACCTGTGGATCCCGCGCCGGGTCGCCCTCGACATCTGGTCGGCGAGCACCACGGGCGCCCACCTCGGCCAGGCGCCCCGGCAGTCGAGCGGACTCGTCAATGCCTGGTGGACGCTCTGGGTCGTGAGCACCGTCCCCACGGCCCTGGCGACATGGAGCCACGCCAAGGCCGAGGGGCCGGCCGAAACGCGGCAGGCGGTGGCCCTGACGCTGCTCTCCGTGCTGCTCGACATCGCGGCCGCGGTGCTGGCCGTCCGCGTCGTCCGGCGTCTTACGGCCATGCAGCACCGCAAGGCGCTGGAGGCCACGCCGGTGCCTTAGGTGTCAGTTCCGGGTGGCGTAGGCAACGAAGTCCGCCCAGGCGGTGGGGGAGAGGGCGAGCCGGGGGCCCTGGGTGTGCTTGGAGTCCCGGACGTGGACGGTGGTGGGGCAGGCGGCGACCTCGACGCAGTCGCCTGAACCGCCGCTGCTGTAGGAGGACTTGTGCCAGGAGAGCGCGACCTCCACGCAGTCGTCGCCGGATCCACTGCTGTAGCTGCTCTTGAACCAGGCCAGTTCCGCCGTGCCGCTCATAGCACTCCTCGCATCCGCCGCAACAGGCTCAGGGAGTCCTCCAGGGTAAGAGCCTGTGAGCGCATCCTGGCATACCGCATCTGGAGCATGCTGACCACTTTCGCGTCGGAGACGAACTGACCGCTCTCCTGCCCCTCGCAGTAGCCGAACCACTTGTTGTCGGGGGTCTCCAGCAGCTGCATCGGGCCGTCGAGCCCCGCATGGCTCTCCCGCACCAGCGGCATGATCTGGAGCTCGATGTTGCGCAGTCCGGCCAGTTCGAGGATGTGGTCGACCAGCTCGCGGGTCACCGCCGCGCCCCCCGTCCGCCGAAGGAACAGGTGCTCCTCGAGGATGAAGCCGTACGCCGTGTTGGGGCGTTCCCGCAGCAGCCGCTGCCGTTCCAGCCGGGCCGTCATCTGCGCCTCGATCTGCTCGTCCCCCAGCGGCGGGAGCTGGTTGACGAACAGCGTCCGGGCGTACGCCTCCGTCTGCAACAGGTCCGGAATCAACCGGCATTCATACGTGTAGAGACTGCTCGCCACCGCCTCCAGCCGCACCCACCTCCGGAACCACGCCGCCAGCCCCGGCCGCCGCGAGAGGTGCCGCGCGGCCCGCCGCAGCGCCCCCGTGTTCCCGAGCGCCGCCTCCGCCCGCTCCACGAAGTCGTCGTCCGGCATCCGGCGGCCCAGTTCGATCGAGGCCACCGTGTGCTTGGAGTACCCCACGAGCGGGGCGAAGTCGCCGCGGCTGAGGCCCGCGTGCTCGCGTAACGCCTGGACCACCGCGCCGAACGTCCTGAGACTGTCCGAGGACTCCGGCTCCGTCGCGTTCGTACCGGCTCCGCCGGTGTCCGTCATCGCCATCGGACCATGGTCACGGATGGTGACGCGTACCGTCCACCCGGAGTGCGCGTACGCTGACGGGGCGTACACGGCTCCCCTCTGGAGAAACCCCTGGTAAGGCCGTCAGATTGGGGTTCATGACCGCACCGGCCACCCCACCGACCGCCACCGCCGCGCCCCGACCGCCCGTCACCGTACGTGTGTTCACGCAGCGCTTCAGCTCCACACCGCGCGGCGCCCGGCTCGCCCGGCACCTCGCGCTCCACCAGCTCCACTCCTGGGGCGTTCCACACGGGACGGAGGTGTCCGAGACCGCGGCCGTGCTGGTCGCCGAACTGGCGGCGAACGCGGTGACCCACGGCCGCGTACCGGGGCGGGACTTCGAGCTGAGGCTCGCGCTCGCCCCGGGGAAGCTCACCGTCGACGTGTCGGACACGCGGGGCGAGCGCCGTCCGCCCCGGCCCGGAGCGACCGGCTTCCCGGCCGACCCGGCCGGTGACGCGGAGACCGGCCGGGGCCTGGTGCTCGTCGCCGCGCTCGCCGACCGGTGGTCGGTCCTCGACCGCGTGCCGGTCGGGAAGACCGTGCGCGCCGAACTCGACCTGCCGCGGTGAGCGTTCGCCAGTCGCCTCCGGTGCCGGGCTACTCCACGGGCTGCGGCAGGTCGCCGGGTCACACGGGCTGCAGCAGGTCCCAGCGGTTGCCGTACAGGTCCTCGAAGACGGCGACCGAACCGTACGGCTCGTGGCGGGGCTCCTCCAGGAAGCGGACGCCCGCCGCCGTCATCCGGGCGTGGTCGCGGGCGAAGTCGTCGGTGTGGAGGAAGAAGCCGACCCGGCCGCCGGTCTGCGCGCCGACGCTCGCCGACTGCTCGTCGCCCTTCGCCCGCGCCAGCAGCAGGTCGGTGCCGCCCGCGTCGCCGCCCGGCCGGACCACGACCCAGCGCGTACCGTCGCCCCGGTCGGTGTCCTCGACGAGGGTGAAGCCGAGAGCGTCCCGGTAGAAGGCGACGGCCTCGTCGTAGTCGCGGACGACGAGCGTGACGAGGGCGATACGGGGCAGCGGTGCGGTGGACACGGGGATCGGATCTCCTTGCTCGGGGGCGCCCCAGTATCGCCGACGCTGTGCACAATGCCTCGTATGGACCCGTCGATCGAGCAGCTCACCGACCGTGCCCGACGGCTCGCGCACCCCGGCGCACGGCACCTCCTCGGCATCGCCGGGCCACCGGGGGCGGGCAAGTCGACGCTCGCCGCGGAGCTCGTGGGGCGACTGGGACCGGAGCGTGCCGCGCTCGTCCCCATGGACGGCTTCCATCTCGCCGGGGCCGAGCTGGAACGGCTCGGCCGTGCGCAGCGCAAGGGCGCGCCCGACACCTTCGACGCCGCCGGGTACGCGGCGCTGCTGACGCGGCTGCGCGCCCCCGAGGCGGGTTCGGCGGTGTACGCGCCGGCCTTCGACCGGACCCTGGAGGAGCCGGTCGCGGGCAGCATCCCGGTCGGTCCGGACATCCCGCTCGTCGTCACCGAGGGCAACTACCTGCTCCACGACGAAGGGCCCTGGTCGCGGATCCGTGCGCTGCTCGACGAGGTCTGGTACCTGGAACTGCCCGACGCGGTCCGGGTGTCCCGGCTCGTCGACCGGCACGTCCGCTTCGGCAAGGACCGCCCCCGCGCCGAGCGCTGGGTCCGCGACTCCGACGAGCTCAACGCCCGGCTGGTGGCGCACGGTCGGCACCGCGCCCACCTGACGGTGCAGATGGGGCCCGGTGACTGATCGGCGCCGCTGCCGCGCGCGGGCGCCTGCCTCAGCGGCAGAGTGCGTCGATGTCGTCGGAGAACGTGGGGAATTCGGCCCCGGCCCCGTCGATGATCTGCCCTGCGGGCCGGCGCGGGGTGGTCGCGTGCCGCTCGGCGACGGCGGCCACTCCCGGGTCGGCGTTCGGGCGTGCCTCGCGTTCCCCGAACTCGACGGCCTCCAAGGGGCCTATGCCGTCGGCCAGCACCCAGAGGAAGTCCGACAGGTTCCCCGCCACGACGCCGCGCTCGCCCTCCGAACCCATGAACACCACGGGCTGGTCGGCCGCCGGCCGTCCGGGGCGGGCGAACCATATGGCGGCGAGGCCGCCGGAACCGTCCTGGCCGAAGATCCGGAAGGCGTCGCCGTCCAGCTCGTGGTTGCCGGTCCAGTGGCGCAGCCAGTCGGTCGTCTCCTCGGCGGAGTCGAAGGCGTCGTACGGTTCGAAGTCGACGCCCTCGCCGTCCTCCCCGTACACGAACTCCACGCGGGCCACCTCGGCCAGGGCGGGCGGGAAGGCGCGGTCGTCAGCGGTCGTCTCGATCATGCGGGAACCGTAACCCGCCCCACTGACACAGCCGCCCGTCCCCGTCCCCGGCCGCGCTATGCGCCGAGGCTGCCCATCGCGCGCCCGATGAGCGCGTCGTACGCCCGGTCGGGCAGCACACGGCGGGTCAGGATCAGCGGCTTGGCGCCCATGCCCACCGGGTAACGGGTCCTGGGGCGGCGGCTGGTGGCGGCCCGGCCGATGGCGCGGGCCACGACCGACGGGGACGAGGACCGGCGCGCGTTGCTCTCCGACTCCAGCGCCCCGGCCATCGACGCGATCTGCGCGGCGTACGCGCTGCCGCCGCTCACCTTGCGGAGCCTGTCGGCCGCGATCCCGCTCCATTCGGTGCGGATGGCGCCCGGCTCCACGATGACCACGTCGATGCCGAAGGGCCTGACCTCCATGCGGAGGGAGTCGCTGAAGCCTTCCAGGGCGAACTTCGTGCCGTGGTACCAGGCGCCCAGCGGGGTGTGGATCCTGCCGCCCATCGAGGTGATGTTGATGATGCGGCCGCTGCGGTGCGCGCGCATGTGCGGCAGGACGAGCTGGGTCAGCCGGGCGGCGCCGAAGACGTTGACCTCGAACTGGTACCGGGCCTCGTCCAGGGTGACGTCCTCGACCGGGCCGTACGAGCCGTATCCGGCGTTGTTGACGAGGACGTCGATGCGGCCGGCCTCGGCGACGATCCGGTCCACGCCGGCGCGCAGCGAGTCCTCGTCGGTGACGTCCATGGCGATCGTGCGGATCCCTCGCTCGGCCAGCTCGGACATCCGCTCGACGCGGCGGGCGGCGCCGTAGACGGTGAATCCGCGTGCGTGGAGTTCCATGGCGGCGGCTTCGCCGATTCCGGACGAGGCTCCGGTGATGAGGGCGACCTTGTTCGACATGGCGGGTCCTCCGACGGGGGGCGGCAATAAAGTGAACCAGGACTCACAATCATCATGAGCGCTGGTTCATGTTTGTGCAAGCGGAGGATCCGTGATCCTGAACTAGAATTCATGTTCTTGCCGCGGGCCCGGTGCCGGGCTCCGGCACGACAGCACGGCAGACCGTCCCCTGGCGGACTTGGAGGAACCGATGGCCGCTTCCCGGCCGCTGCGCGCGGACGCCGTCCGCAACCGGACGAAGATCCTGGCCGCCGCGCGCGAGCAGATCACCCTCCACGGGCCCGATGCCCCGATGGACGCGATCGCCGAGGCGGCCGGAGTGGCCGTGGGCACGCTCTACCGCCACTTCCCGACCAAGACGGACCTGGTGGGGGCCGTCATCGCCGAGCACAGCGAGGTCATCACGAGGGAGATCGAGGCCGCTGCCGAACGGGTCGGGGAGGGCTCGCGGGCGATGGCGGAGATCACCCGCCTGGCCGAACGCACGGTCGAGGCCGCGGCCCGGGACCGCAGCATGAAGGCGGCGGCCCAGACCCTGGGCGCCGCGCACTGGACCCAGCAGCAGGAGGAGCGGTTCAGGGGCGCGATGGAGCGGATCGTCGCCGCCGCCGTGGCCGACGGGGACCTCCACCCCGACGTCACCGTCGACGACTTCCTGATGCTCATCCTCACCGCCCCCACCGACCAGGGGCCCGCCGTACGGTCCCGCTGGCTCACCCTTTTCCTGGCCGGGTTCACGGTCCGTGCGCGGCAGGGCGGCGGCGGGGCCTGACGGCGCACCGGCCCGGACCCCGTACCGGACCCGCCAGGCGCCCGGCGCCGGCCGGGCCTGGCAAGCGGGGCGCGTGGTCCGGTCGGTACGCTCGAAACCTGAGCACACGCGGAGGAAAACCGAGCACACGCACGCAACACCTGAGCAATCAGGATCCGATCCGACACAGGACGAGCGGGGGCCGACGTGAGGCTGTTCCGGCGAGGGCCGAAGCGGGACGGGGACGACGCGCCCCGGGACGCGGAGTTCGCCTTCTTCTCGGTGGCGGAGGGCTCGCACTTCCGCGGCCAGGTCCGGGAGGCGTTCGCCGAGCGGGGCCTGGAAGTCACCGTCTACTCCGACGTCGTCACCGACAGCGCCGGACGCCAGTTCGGGCTCGGAAACCTGGCCGCCGTCTGCCACAACGACGAGCGCGGCCCCCGCGTCTGGCCCAAGGTCATCCGCGGCCACGTCGGCATGGTGCTGCGCACCATGGACGCGCCGTCCGCGCTGGACACCCTCCCGCCCGACCAGATCCGTTCCCAGCTGTACCCGCGCGTGATCGGCTCCGAGGGCCTGGACAGGGAAACGTTCCGCTACGCCAGGGCGCTCGCGCCGGGACTGAGCGAGGTGCTCGCGCTCGACCTGCCCGAGAGCGTGATGATCCTGACCGACGACGCCCTCGAGCCGCTCGGGGACGTACCGGTGCTGCGCGAGCGCGCGATGGCCAATTTGCGGGACCTCCCCGTGGAGGGCCACGAGACCATCAAGGACGCCGGGGGCATGCACCTGGAGGTGGTGGTCGGCGACTCCTTCTACACGGCCAGCCGCGTCCTCGTCCTGGACGCGCTCGTCCGCCGGGTCACCGGGCAGCAGCTCACGGAGGACGGCGCGCTGGTCGCGCTGCCGTTCCGGCACCAGATCGCCTTCCACGTCATCCGCGACGCCGGAGTCATCCCGTCCCTGAACGCGCTCGCCGCCTTCGCCGCGTCCGGGTACGCCGACACACCGGGCGCGATCACCCCGTACGTGTACTGGTGGCGGTCGGGGACGCTGACCCAGCTCAGCGACCGCGACGAGGACGGGGACGGGCTGCGGATCGTGGTCGGCGCGGACTTCCAGGACATGCTGGAACGTCTCGTGGCCCGGCATCGCGGCGACGACTGACCCCGGTCCGGCCCGAGAACCGCCATCGTGCCGTTCCGGGGGCCACCGGCCCCGCGGACGAAGAAGGCCGGCCCGGCCGGGGACGGCAGCCCGCTCGACCCGAGGACCGCCGTCCCGGCCCCGGACCGCGACCCGGCCGGCCCAGGACGAGCACCGACCGCAGGAGGAGCCCATGTCCAGCACCGCCGAGTCCGCGCAGCCGGCGCCGTTCACCGCCGACGACCACCGGGCGCGGATGGCCCGGGCCGCCCGGTCCGCCGCCGAGGCCGGGCTGTCCGGTCTGCTGGTGGCCCCCGGCCCGGACCTGGTCCACCTCACCGGCTACCAGCCCGTGCCGACCGAACGGCTGACGTTCCTGGTCCTCGTCGAGGGGCAGGACCCGGTGCTCGTCGTCCCGACCCTGGAAGCCCCGGACGCCGAGCGCGCCGCCGGAGGGCCCGCGCTCAAACTGCGCGACTGGACCGACGGCAAGGACCCGTACGCCGTCACCGCCGCACTGCTCGAAGGACGCGGCCGCTACGGGATCAGCGACAACGCCTGGGCCATGCACCTGCTCGGCATGCAGCACGAACTGCCCGGCACGACGTACACCGCGCTGACCCGGGCCCTCCCCATGCTGCGCGCGGTCAAGGACGAGCGGGAACTGGCCAGGCTGGAGGCGGCGGGAGCCGCCGCGGACGCGACGTACCGCGAGATCCTGAAGGTGCGCTTCTCCGGCCGCAAGGAGACCGACGTGGCCGCGGACCTCGCCGCCCTGCTGCTGGACTTCGGCCACTCGCAGGTGGACTTCACCGTCGTCGGCTCCGGTCCGAACGGGGCGAACCCGCACCACGAGGCCGGTGAACGCGCGATCGAGGAAGGCGACATGGTCGTCCTGGACTTCGGCGGGCTCAAGCACGGCTACGGCTCCGACACCAGCCGGACCGTGCACGTCGGACAGCCGACCGACGAGGAGCAGCGGGTCCACGACATCGTGCGCGAGGCGCAGCAGGCCGGGTACGAAGCGGTCCGGCCGGGTGCCACCTGCCAGGACGTCGACCGGGCGGCGCGCGCGGTGATCGACGACGCCGGCTACGGGGCGTACTTCATCCACCGCACCGGCCACGGGATCGGCGTCACCACCCACGAGCCGCCGTACATGATCGAGGGGGAGGAGCAGCCGCTGGTGCCCGGGATGTGCTTCTCCGTCGAACCCGGCATCTACCTCCCCGGCCGCTTCGGGGTGCGGATCGAGGACATCGTGACGGTCACGGAGACGGGCGGCCGGCGGCTGAACAACACGCCGCGCGAGCTGGCGATCGTGGAGTAGCGGGCGCCGGGGTGGTCCCACGCCTTCGTCGAGGTGATCGGCACCGTCAGGGGTCTGTGGCTGCAGGCCGGCTTCGGCGCAGCTGGCCGTGAGCCTTTTCCCAACCTCGCTTTGAGCTGGTCAGATGAAGGGTGAGGACGGCCTGGACGAGGCTGGTGATCCGGGTGGTCGAGCACCGTAGTCTGCGGAGGCTCGCCGGGACTTTACGGGCGACGGCCTTCTCGACGAGGGCTCGGAAGTTCGCGTGGGACCGGTTCACCGCCTGCTGGCCTGCGGAGAGGGCCTCCCATCGTCCCCACCACGGAACCGGGACCGTGCCGCCGGCACCTCGGCATCCCTTGTCGGCCCAGCACTGGATGCCGGCTTCGGTGAGGGCGCCGACGATGCCTTGGCTTCTGAACTTGATTGGGTGATGTCGGGGGTGTTTGCCAGACGCCGGCCTGTCGGCTGCGGTAGCTGTGGGGCTGTGAGGTACGCGCAGGGCGGCGGGCTGACCGACGCCGAGAGGGCCGCGCGGGAGCGGATCCGGCTGCATGCCGTGAAACGCTTCGAGGGCGCGGAGAAGAACCGGGATCGCTGCCGCGCTGCGGGTGAGCGAGCGGTCGGTGGATCGGTGGCGCCGGGCTTGGCGCGGGTGAGGCGAGGCCGGGATGTCGAAGGGATCGCCCGGACGTCCCAGGCTCAGTTTGGTTCAGATTGCGAGACTGGAGCGGGAGTTGGAGCGTGGACCGCTCGTCCACGGCTGGGCCGATCAGCGGTGGACGCTGGCGCGGGTCAAGACGCTGATCGGTCGACTGTTCCACGTTTCGTACACGGTGGAGGGCCCGTGGCGGCTGCTGAGACGGCACGGCTGGTCGTGGCAGCAGCCCACCTGCGGGGCGATCGAGCGCGACGATGCGGCGGTTGAGTTGTGGAAGAAGGAGGTCTGGCCGCGGGTAAGAGCTGTGCGGCGGCGTGTAACGGCTGGATCGTCTTCGAGGATGAGGCCGGCCAGTCGATGACGCCGCCGCGCTCTCGAACCTGGGGACGGATCGGGCCGAACCCCGGTCGTCCGGGTTCGCGGCCGGGGCTCCGGACGGGCGTCGATGGCGGGTATGACCTGCTACAAGCCGGGCGAGCGGTCCCGACTGATCTACGCCATCCGCGAGTACCGAGGGCGCAAGGGCGAGCCGAAGGGCTTCGGCCGGCGGGACCTCCGCGACCTCTTGGTGCGTGCCCGCATCCAGCTCGGCGGACCGATCGTGCTGGTCTGGGACAACGTCCGCCTCCACCTGACCGCCGGGATGCGGGAGTTCATCGCCGCGAATGCCGCCTGGCTCACAGTGTTCCAACTCCCCACCTACGCGCCGGACCTGAACCCGCAGGAGGGCATCTGGTCGCTGGTCAAACGCGACATCGGCAACCTCGCCGCATCCGACCTGGGCCAGATCACCAGGGCCGTGAAGCGCAGGCTCAAGCAGATCCAGTACCGCCCGGATTTCGTCGACAGCTGCCTTGCGGGCACCGGCCTCATCACGGACGACTGACCGGCGCTGCAGATTCGTCAGTCGCCGTAGTACCGGTCGTAGACGGCGGAGCGCGCCTCCACTGAGAAGCCCTCGAATTCACCGTCTGCCTCGAGTTCGCGCAGTCGATCCAGTGCCGCCGCCGCAGAAGGTGCACGGTTGGCCGAGAGGTGGGCCTTCGTCGCGTCGAGCCCGTGCCCAAGCAGGAATTCGATGTCGATCGAGCACGCTGCGTCGAAGCTGGCTTGCTTCGCACTCCAGATCAGGAGCACGTCGTCGAGGTCGCCGCTGTTGAACAGCTGGAAGCAGCAGAGCCTCATCAGCTCAGTGTCGCCCGCGCCCTGGACGCGTCGCTCACGCGCCGTGTGCTCTCTGAGGAGTGCGCGGATCTCGTCGAGGTCCGCGCCGACGGGGCGAAGCCCGTAGCGGCGCCAGCATTCCTTGACATCCATCGCTGGTCTCCTTGATCGTCCGGCCCGGCCCGTGGCCTATCGGCACGCACCCATCGCCGTTCGGTCGGACGACGGCCCCTCTGCCGGTCACAGTATGCACACCGAGGGCCAGTCCATGTGGGTCGGCGGTCACCGGCGCAGGTAACCGATGGCCCACGCCACCCGACATCACCCAATCAAGTTGAGTTGTTTGTCGCTGCCGCGTTTTCTGACTTCGGGTAGTCCCGGGTACGAAGAAGCGGCTCGCCAAGAAGGACCTTGGCGAGCCGCTTCGGCCGCACGCGATGTCACCCGGCGCCTGTAGTGGCCGACTGCAACACCGTGCAGTCCGAATTCCACGACGGCAGCTCGTGCCGGTCTTGATCGAGATTGCGCCCCGGGTAGCCCGGTGGACCTTCAGGGATCCCGTGGGCTTCCAGAAGGTAGAAGTCCGCACGGTCCCCACTGACGGAAACCTTGCCGTCAGGGAAGAACTCCAACTCCAGTCGCAGACCGCCGTCGGTGATCCGCGAAGGGCGGCTGGACACCACTGAGAATGCCATCAGCTTCTGCTGCTGTGGCACCCCGTCCCACTGGAACGATCGCAGCCCGCGGACCACGAGGAGAGCGGAGTTTCCCATCGGATAGAACAGCGCACTGCGCATCTCGAACAGCAGTGCCGCGCGATTTGCGGTCGGACACACCCTGCAGTCCAGGAGTTGGGCGTCGTCCAGGGCGTCTTGTTCCTTCAGCGGGTCCCAGTTGATGGGCTCCGCAGCCCGCCGGTAATCCTGAGACGTGAAGAGGTCTTCTACAAGGGTCATGGGATCGGAATGTGCCAGTAAGGGTCGGACTTGGTCATGTTTGCTGCCCCGGTTATCGGATGAATGATCTGACCTGCTTCGTTGAGGTAGCTGATGTAGCCCTTGGGGTACGGATGTGGCCCGGTGGTCACCGGATCCGTGACGCACGTACCTGACGGTCTTGTGGAATCCGTTGGCCGAAGCTTGGTCCACTCGGCCTAACCGCTTCATGCGGCCAACAGTGTCGGCTTCACGCCCTGAGTGGGACCCTGGCAACGGTCAGTGCTCCGGAGAACGAGATCTCTGCCATGACCCGACCCTGCAGGGAATGGATCCAGAATTCTGGAACCGTCTCCAGAATCTCAGACATCCGCATAAGCGCAGTTTCCTTGGTCATCTTCAAACTCGGGATGACAATGCTGCCCCACATGAAGATGAGATCGCCTTCGCTCGGCATGAAATCCTGGATGGCATCGCCTACCCGGGAGGCGTCGGCATCTGGTGACTGGACCAGTAAATCGACTGCCGTTCCAGTCCAATCAATGGAAGCGTCGGAGTTACGTGGCAAGCGCCCCAGGCTCTCGTGTTCGTAGTGCAGATGCACTTCCAAGGCCAGCAACTCCACTCCCGGCCGCCCGATCCGCTTTCGAGCTCGAACACCCCCTTCGCCAACCAGAGTCAGTTTGGCCAAGGATCGCGGCAGCATATCCGGTCTTGTGCCATACAGGTTTTCTAGGCTCATTGAATGCTGTCCAGGATCTTGATGAATTCTGCTTCCGTCCCCTTCCAGAGGGCAGTCCACTTTTACGCGTTTCACCGACTTCCACATTGATGTGCGGGCCTTTCTCGGGGTCCCAGTCCAATCGGAACCTCTTGAATTCCCCGTTCACGTGCGTCGTGAATCCGACAACCTTGTTATACGTACTTGTTGCGGTCTCCATGCGGCTGACGTACGGCAAACGCGTCTTTGAATCGAGCTCACCTAGAAGTTCCAACGCCTTATTGCGGGCCGGCTCGTACGCGTCAAACGCGTCGAGGACGATTTCCTTGCACGGCCTGGAATTGTGAACAAGGACCGGCGTGACACCAGCGAGTACATAGTACGTGTGGAGGTTGTTGACGGTGAGGTTGTAGGCGGGGGCGAGCCGGTCCAGTGACGGACGCTGTTGATCTGCGCCGTGCCGCCATCGGGAGTGCGGAGGGTGTCCTGCGATGTGAGGTCGGCGGCGTTCTTCCACTTCTTGTCATTCTCGGCCCAGAAGGGGGGGTGGCCGGTGGCGGTGAGGGAACCGTCGCCGTCGGCCGCGTGTACGGTGATGCTGGTGAAGTCGCGGTCGTCGGGGGTGTAGATGGTTGCGTCGACGCGATGCGAGCCGGTTTCCCCTGTTTCGGGGTTGGTGGCCAAGACATGGTCGCCGACCCTGATCTGTTCGATCGGGCGCGGGGTGCGGTCGCCCATGAGGACAGGAGCGCCAGCAGGGAAGCTGTCCCCGACAGCCTCTCTGGCGCAATCGATCACATCCTTGCCCCGTCGGGTTCCTTTGGCGGCGTCCTCGACGGCGTCTGCGCCCTTCTTGATGATTTTGAGTTTGCCGGCGGGGGTGATGGTGACGACTGCCATGGCGCAATCGCCCCAGGAGGGGTTCTTGACGCATTTCTCGATGTCAGCGCCGCCCACGAGCTCCCATACGAGGTCGTCGAGGCCGAAGGCGTCGCTTTCCTCGCAAGGGTTGGGGTGGGCGTAACCCGCCACCATGGTGTAGCCGCAGGCACCCGGTTCTTTGCGGGCTTCTTCGGCCCGGCAAGGGCAACGGCACCTTCAACACGGCCAAGAAGACCGGCGCCGGCTGGCAGAACATGCGACTGCTCTCCGAAGCCGACTTCAACGGCGACCAGAAGAGCGACCTGATCGCCATCCACACCAACGGCAACATCCACGCCTACCCCGGCAACGACAAGGGCGGCTTCGGCACCCCCATCGTCACCCCCGCCCCAGCCAGCTGATGTGCAAATGACCAGCCGCATGCTGTGAAGTCCTGCGCTTCGACTTCGGTCCGTTCCTCCTCGTTCAGGTGGAACGGACCGAAGTCGTGCAGCAAGCCGGCAACAGCGAAGGGACTCGCACCTGAAAGCGCCGCACGGCACGTGCCATGTCACGCGTCGTGCAGCACCACGCACGACTCGCCCGGCAGTTCCAGCACGCCCTCGGGGCCCGGGGGGCCGGTCTCTTCCCAGGCGGCCAGTACCCTGCCGCCTCCGGCGCCCAGGGGGATGGTGACCGGTTCCTTGCCGAAGTTGGCCGCGACGCGTACGTCGCCCCGGCGGAAGACGAACCAGCGCGCCGCCTCGTCGTAGGCGACCCGCACGGCCGCGAGGTCCGGGTCGGACAGGTCGGGTTCGGTGCGGCGCAGGGCGATCAGCTCGCCGTACCAGGCCAGGAGCCGGGCATGGGGTTCACGGTCCCGTTCGGACCGGTCCAGGCAGGAGCGCTCCCGGGTGGCCGGGTCCTGCGGGTCGGGGATCTCCCGCGCCGCCCAGCCGGTCCCGGCGAACTCCCGCCGCCTGCCCTGCCGTACCGCCTCCGCGAGTTCCGGGTCCGTGTGGTCGGTGAAGAACTGCCACGGCGTACGGGCGCCCCACTCCTCCCCCATGAACAGCATCGGGACGAACGGCCCCGTCAGCACCAGCGCCGCCGCGCAGGCGAGCAGCCCGGGGGAGAGGGTCGCGGAGAGCCGGTCGCCGGTCGCGCGGTTGCCGATCTGGTCGTGGGTCTGGGCGTAGCCCACGAACCGGTGCGCGGGGGTGCGAACCAGGTCGACGGGCCGCCCGTGGGTACGGCCGCGGAACGTCGAGTACGTGCCGTCGTGGAAGAAGACGTGTCCGAGTGTCTTGGCGAGCGCGCCGAGGGGTGCGCGCGCGAAGTCGGCGTAGTAGCCCTGTGATTCACCGGTCAGCGTGGTGTGCAGGGCATGGTGGAAGTCGTCGTTCCATTGGGTGTGGATCCCGAGCCCGCCCTCCTCGCGCGGTGTGGTCGTCCTCGGGTCGCACCGGTCGGACTCGGCGATCAGGAACACCGGCCGCCGTACGTCCGCCCCGAACCGGTCGACCGCCGCCGACAGTTCCTCCAGGAACGTCAGAGCCCGGGTGTCGACCAGGGCGTGGACCGCGTCCAGCCGCAGACCGTCGACGCGGTAGTCCCGCAGCCACGCCAGCGCGCTGCCGATCAGATACGCGCGCACCTCGTCGGAGCCGGGCGCGTCGAGGTTGATCGCCGAACCCCAAGGCGTGTGATGAAGGTCCGTCAGATAGGGGCCGAACGCGGGCAGATGGTTGCCGGACGGTCCCAGATGGTTGTGGACGACGTCCAGGACCACGCCGAGGCCGAGACCGTGGGCCGTGTCGACGAAGCGCTTCAGCGCCTCCGGGCCGCCGTACGGCTCGTGCACGGCCCAGGGCGCGACACCGTCGTAGCCCCAGCCGTGCCTGCCCGGGAAGGGGCACAACGGCATCAGCTCCACATGGCTGATGCCGAGTTCGGCCAGCTCGCCGAGCCGAGCGGCCGCGGCGTCGAGCGTGCCCTCGGGGGTGTAGGTGCCGATGTGCATTTCGTACAGGACCGCGCCGGTGAGGTCCCTGCCGCGCCAGTCGTCGCTGCGCCACACGTACGCGTCGGGAGCGACCACCGCGCTGGGCCCGACCGGGCCGTCGGGCTGCCGGCGCGAGCGCGGATCGGGCAGGACGGGGCCGCCGTCGAGCCGGAAACCGTACCGGTCTCCGTCGACCGCGTCCGCCTCGGCCGTCCACCAGTCCTCCCGCGACGGATCGCGCTCCATTCCCTGTTCGGTGTCCTCCAGCCACAAGTCGACCCGGTCCTGCGCCTGCGGTGCCCATACCTCGAACAGCACTGGTGATCGGTCCCCTGTCTTCTCGGCGTCGGTGGTGCCGGCGCCGGCGGAACGTGGTCGTCGTCGGCGGTTCTTCCCATCCTGGCAACTTCGCCCTCTGGAGGCGCCGTACTCGCCGGTACTAGGGTCCGCGCCATGACATCGCCCTCCGCGACACCTCCCTCCGCGACACCGCTGCCCGCCTTCCCGCCCGGGTTCCTGTGGGGCGCCTCGGCGTCCGCGTTCCAGACGGAGGGCGCCGCCGACGCCGACGGCAAGGGCCCCTCCGGGTGGGACGTCTTCGCCGCGGAGCCAGGACGGATCAAGGACGGCGCCGACGCCGCCCGCGGAACCGGCTTCCACGAGCGCTACCGCGAGGACGTGGCCCTGCTCGCCGGACTGGGCGCCGGCGCCTTCCGGTTCTCCGTGAGCTGGCCCCGGGTGATCCCGGGCGGCAGCGGGCCGGTGAACCCCGCCGGGCTCGGCTTCTACGACCGGCTCGTCGACGAGCTGTGCGAGCACGGCATCACCCCCGCGCCGACCCTCTACCACTGGGACACGCCGCTGCCCCTGGAGGAGGCCGGTGGCTGGCTGAACCGCGACACCGCCGCCCGGTTCGCCGACTACGCGGCCGTCGTCGCCGAGCGCCTCGCCGACCGGGTCCCCATGTGGATCACCGTCAACGAGCCCGCCGAGGTCACCATGCTCGGCTACGCGCTCGGCGAACACGCCCCCGGCAGGCAGCTCCTCTTCGACGCCCTGCCCGCCGCCCACCACCAGCTCCTGGCCCACGGCCTCGCCGTCCGGGCCCTGCGCGCCGCGGGCGCCGGCAACATCGGCCTGGCCGTGTCCCATTCGCCCGTGCACCCGTCGAGCGACAGCGACGAGGACCGGTCCGCCGCCGAGCTCTGCGACACGCTCACCAACCGGCTCTTCTCCGACCCGCTGCTGACGGGCCGCTACCCGGACGGATTCGACGGGCTGATGCCGGGGCCCGTCGCCGACGACCTCGCGGTCATATCCGAGCGCCTGGACTGGTACGGGGTGAACTACTACAGCCCCATGCTGGTCGGCGCGCCCGCGGCGGACGCGCTCGCCTCCTACGCGGGACTGGGCATGCCCGCGGAACTCCCCTTCGGACTGCGGGAGATCGAGGGCACGGAGCGCACCCACTTCGGCTGGCCCGTCGTCCCGGACGGCCTGCGGGAACTGCTGGTCGCCCTCAGGGCGCGCTACGGCGACCGCCTCCCGCCCGTCCACATCACGGAGAACGGCTGCTCCTACGACGGTCTCGACGACGACGCCCGGATCGCGTTCCTCGACGGCCATCTGCGGGCCCTGCACCGCGCGGTCGAGGAGGGCGTCGACGTCCGCGGCTACTTCGTCTGGTCGCTGACCGACAACATCGAATGGGCGGAGGGCGCTTCGCAGCGCTTCGGCCTGGTCCACGTCGACTACGACACGCTGGAGCGCACCCCGAAGGCGTCGTACGCGTGGTATCGGGACGTCATCCGCGCCCAGCGCGCCGTGGGGCCGGCGGACTGACAACACCGCGCCCGGGTCGGGGGATCGCGCCGGGACCGCCGTCGCGGCGCGTCCGCCCTCCTGCGGGGGTGCCGAGCCTGCGGACACCCCCGGACTGATCACCGCACCGGGTCAGAAGTCCAGGTGGACGCGTTCCTGCACCACCGGGTGCCCGGCCTTGGCGAAGTTGGCCGCCATCGGCGCGTTGCCCTGGTCGGTTGCGCCGGCGATGAACTCCGCGCCCTGCTCCGCCAGGTAGTGCGTGCACTCGGCGAGCAGGTCGTACGCGTAGCCGTTGCCGCGGTGCTCCGGAACGACGCCGATGAAGCCGATGCACGGGCCCGACGGGTTGTGCGCCGGGATGTGCAGACCGACGAGGTCGCCGTCCCGGGTGTACGCCAGCTGCCACCACTCGCGCGGCGACGGGCACCAGTGGAAGAAGTCCAGCTCCTCCCGGGCGGCCTGGTCCAGGCCGCCCTCGGCGATGGCGCGCAGCGCATGGGCGTCGAGGGTGCCCGAGTGCACACGGCGCAGCACGTCGAGGAACACCGAGTCGTCGGGTTCGGGCCGGAACTCCAGTCGCCCGGGACGCTCGGGGAGGCCGCAGCCGGGCGTCCACCGGTACTGGAAGCGCTCCACGAGGACGCTCATACCGGCGGCCTTCGCGGTACGGAGCCGCACCTCGGCGGCGGCCCGGGACACGGGGTCCTCACGCCAGGCGGCCGGCAGGATCAGTTCGTACTCGACCCGGAACGGGGAGGTGCGCAGCAGTTCGGCGCCGGCCTCCTCCTCGCCGTCGGCGACGTCGAACCAGTTGAGGTTGACGGGGGCCGTGTCGTCGGCACCGCCCCACCAGGCGGCTCGTGCGACGACCTTCCCGTCGCGCAGGGCGACCCGCTTCCACTCGGGGCGGTGGGTGGCTCGGGCCAGTGCCCGGCCCACACCGAGCGGATCGGGCAGGGTGTCGAAGAGATGTGCGTCGCTCTCGGAGAGCGCGCGGAAGATCGGACCGGTCGAAGCGGTCATGAGAAATGTCCTCCGGGACTGCGGAACGGGTACTGCGCTCCCGGTCAGACGACGGACGCCGGGCGGTCGGGGCGGGAGCGCGGGAAACATGGGTTCGTCACGGCACTCGCCTCCTTCCACCGGTCCTGGGCGTCGTGGTCAGGGTAGACGCACCGGGGGGAGTTCTCCAGTGCCTTTTTGACAGGCCGTCGGGCCGCCTGCCGGTGCGCGGGCCGTGGGCACGCGGGCCGCCTCGCCGCGCGGGGGCTCCCGGCGCGGATACGCGGGGAAGGGACGCGACACGGGCCGAGTCCCTCTCCCGTGTCCCTGCCCGCGTCCCCTTCCCCGCGTTGCCGAAGGTGCGTGCCCGTGCCGTGCCCCTGCCGTGCCCGGGCTCAGCCGCCGGACACCGCCGCGTTCAGCTGCTCGCGGACGTAGTCGGCATGACGGAGCAGCCCGGTCGCCGCCTCGCTCTCCAGCTCCTTCAGCTCTCCCACGAGGGCGTCCATCCGGGCGACCCCGTCCTCGGCGCGGCCGAGGGCTCGCTCCGTCCAGGCGGCGCGGACCAGGCACTGGACGCGGTCGCGCAGCGCGGCCTCGCCGAACTCCGCGAAGGCCGCACCCGCCCGGTCGAGCAGCCGGACCATCTCCTCGCGGGTGGCGGCATCGGAATCGGGACCGCTTCCCTCTCCGGCTCCTTCGCCGGCCCCGTGCTCCGCGACGCCGGGGTCGTCGGTCTCGTCGAACTGCTCCTCCCCGTCGAGCTCCTCGGCGTCCTCGTCCTCGTCGTGATCGTCGTGATCGAGGCCGTCGTCCAGCAACTGGGCCAGCTGTAGCCAGGTCTGGGCCCGCTCGTAGCGCAGCTGGGGTTCGTCCGAGCCGTCGAGCACGTCCAGCGCCTGCTCCATCAGGGACCGGGCACGCTCGCGGTCCGCGCCGGACCCCGCGTCATCCTCGCCCTCGTCGTGATCGTCGCCGGCGGACATCCAGGCGAGGGAACGCAGCGCCCGTACCTCACCGACGGGGTTGTCGCCCGCGAGCCGGTAGAGCTCCAGGGCACGGGCGTACGCGGACTCGGACTCCTTCCTGAGCCCGGCCTGGCCGAGTGCCTCGGCGGCCGAGTGGGCGAGACCGGCCTCGGGGCCGGGCTCTCCCCAGCCCTTCACCGTCTCGGCGGCCTGCAGGAACTGCTCGGCGGCGGCGCGCGGGTCGCGCAGCTCCTGCAGCAGCCGGCCCAGCGTCTCCCGGGCCTGTACGCCTTCCTCCTCGCCGTGCTCCAGCAGATCGGGCAGCGCCGACTGGAGCACCTCGGCCGCCTCGGCGGTGCGGTCGGTGACCGCGTACGCCCGGGCCAGCAGCAGCCGCGCCCGCGCGCCGCCGCTTCCGGCCAGCCCCTCCTGGTCGAACCAGTGCGCCGCGTCCAGCGCGTGCACCGCGGCCTCCTCGGCTCCTTCGCCGCCCCGGCGCATCAGCGCCTCCGCGAGGCTCATCCGTACGGAGGCCTGCTCACCGCCGTCGGTCACCTCACCGGCGTGTTCCAGGGCGGTACGCGCCACCGCCTCTGCCTCGCCGAGGGCTCCGAGTGCCGCCAGTACCCGCGCGCGCACCGCCAGCGGTTCCACGGCCTCCCACGGGCGTTCGGCGGCGAGGCAGTGCCGGGCCGCCGAGTCGAGCAGCGGATCGGCCCGGACGAGGTCTCCCACCGTCAGGGCCAGCTTCGCCAGCAGCAGCTCGGCGGCGCCGACCACATCCGCCACGTCGGCCGCCACGGCCGCCTCCCCGGAGCCGGACGCACCCGCGCCGGCGACGAAAGCCTCCAGCTCGGCCACCATCAGGGCGTCCACCCCGTGACCGGGTACGTCGTGCCCAGCCCCGTCGCCGTGCCCGGCTGCCTGCTCGGCGCCCTCCGGGCCCTCGCCGGTGCCGTCCTGCCCCTCCTGACCGTCGTCCGCTCCGCGGGAGTGCTCCTCGTGTCCGCGCAGGAACGACTCGATGCGGATCCTGGTCAGTTCGGCCGAGGCGAGACGCCGGGGCCGCGCCGGGTCGGACCCGTCCACGGCTTCGGCGGACGCCAGCGCCGTGCCCAGCAGCCGGCGGATCTCCTGCGGCGCGGACCCGAACTGGACCGCCGTCCCGGCCGCCGCCAGGTCGGCCCAGGCCGCCCGGCCGTGCTCCCCGGCCTCCCGGTGCGCTCCGGCGGCCTCGGTGAACAGCGTCACCGCCTCCGCCTCGCCGGCGATCGCGGCCGTGTGCGCCCGGTGTTCCAGCAGGTCTCCCGCGAGCCCCGCGTCCGCGCCGTCCTCGTGCGCACCGGCGAGCCGCGCGACGGCTGTCCACAGGTCGTCGGCGGACGGGTGCCCGCGGCGGCGGGCCGCACGGGCACGCTCGACCAGCGCGGGGAAGTCCGCGTCGGCCGTTCCCGGACCCGTCCCGCCGGCAGATGCCACGCCCACACCGACCGGACCCGCCGCGGCGGTCGTGCCCGTTGCCGCGAGGCCGGACGCACTCGCACCGGACTCCGGGAGCGTGCGCGCCGGGCGCGCGGGCACCGTGCCGGAGGGCAGCGCCTGGTTGCGCACGCCGAGCGGGAGCGCGTCGACCAGAGGCTGCCGCGCGATGCGCTCGGACAGCTGCGCCGAGACGTGCGCCGAACCGTTGCGCGCGTCGAACCGGGCGGCGATCCCGAACGCGTCCGCGTGCAGCAGCTCGTACAGCTCGCCCACGGTGCGGGGCGTGCCCTGGTAGGAGGCCGCGGGCAGTTCGCCGTGCCCGAGGTCCACGAGCCTGCGCAGCAGGACCAGGATCCCGCCGGTGAACTCCATCTGCGACTCGACGTCCGCGAGCGGCCCGAGGTGGCTCGCGTGCTCGGCGAGGATCTCCAGACCGCGCGACTCGTTGCCGGTCAGGGCGCAGAACTCGATGTGCTCGCCCACCGAGCGCAGCAGGCTGTCCTTGCCGCGCGTCATCCGGTAGCCGCGCAGATGGTGGGAGCGGGCCTCCGCGGACCGGCCGAGCCGCACCAGAGGCAGCAGCGAGTGGGCGAGCACCCGGTGCGGTTCCTCCATGCAGGACTTGCCGCCGGACAGCACCGGTTCCCAGATCTCGACCGCTCTGGCGTCGTCGCCCTTGCGCGCCCGGTACCAGCCCTGGGTGTTGATCTCGCAGGCGTGGCAGTCGCTCATGCCGTCGCGTTCGGCCGCGGCCCAGCCCGCCATGGCCCGGTCCATCCGGTCCTCGTCGCCGATCGCGTCGGCGAGGTGGAACTCGGCCTGGCGCACGGCCCGTTCGCTGTAGCCGGCCAGCCGGTAGCGGCGCTCCATGTCGGTCAGCCACCGGTCCACCGTGCCGAGCGGGATCTCCGGGGACTCGACGATCCGTCCCGCCACCCACTTGAAGCGCCAGAACAGGCTGTGCACCTCGTAGGAACCGAACGACGACGGGTCCTTGTCGTACTCCTGGAGGAGCCGGGCGAACGGCACCACCATCCTGGTGCGCTCGGCGCTGTACTCGTACGCGTCGATGAGGCCCTGGAGCGACCTGCGGAAGAGTTCGCGGTCACCGGTGGCCTCGGCGGCGGCGCTCAGCGCTTCCGCGCGGGCGTTGCGGGCGGCGCCGTGGGGGGCGCAGGAGTTCTCGCCGAGTCCCTGGCGGATCTCGTCGGGGGTCATCGAGGTCACTGCTGGTCCTCCTGGGGGTTCGCGCTCTGCGCCGCGGAGTGGGTCGCCCATTCCAGGAGCCCGAGGAAGGCCCGGTTGAGCAGGGTGGAGTCGGCCGGGCGCAGCGGGCGCTGCGACATCAGCAGGGCCTGGCCGTACAGCGACTCGACGGCGGTGCCGGTGAGCTCGGCGTCGGGCAGCGCGGCGATCCTGCGGATCAGCGGGTTGTTGTGGTTCAGCACCAGCCGGGCACGCGGCGCCGAGCCGCGCAGCGAGCCGAGGATGTCGCTCCACAGCGAGTCGGCGGTCTCCTGCGCGCTCGCCCGGTCGCGCTCGTGCCTGGCCTGCCGGTCGTCGAGGAACAGCGCGGGCACCGTCACCGGCTGGAAGGCGCGCAGCGCCACGTCGCAGCCGTGCGGGTCCAGCCTGGCGCGGGCGGTGCCGAGGAAGGCGGCGAGGGCCAGTTCCTCGGTGGTGGGGACCGGGTCGAGCCGGTCCGTGACCGCTCCGGCGTCGAGCTCGCTGACCTTCACCGACGGCCGGATGCCGCTGAGCAGGCCGAGCAGTTCGGCGTCGTACGTGTAGCCCGCGTTGACCACGCCCAGACCGTGGGCGGCGGCGATCGGGGCGATCTGCCGGAACTCCTCGACGGTGCGGGTGAAATGGATCTCGGAGTGCGCGGCGGCGAACTCCTCCAGGTTCTGCTGTCCCTCGCTGGTCTCGAACGGCAGCCACGGCAGCATGAGCTCGAACAGCTCGGGATCGTGCCGGGCCAGGGACTTGACGCCGAGGTGGTGGACGGACAGGAACGCGGCGAGCCGGTCGGGCGCCCCGGCGGCGAGCTCCGCCAGCCACTGCCGGATCCGGGCGCCGAGGGCGTCGCGGACGGCGGCCAGCGTCTCGTCGTCGTACAGGTGCTCGCGGGAGGCGGTGGGGCGCAGGGAGTCGGCGTCCACCACGGCCCGGACGAAGAACGCCCACTCCGGCAGGAGCTTGTCCTCGTGGTCCGTGAGGAGCATGCCCTTCAGATAGGCACGGTGACCGGTCCGGTGCGCGGGGCTCGTCGGCTCCGGCAGGACGTAGGCGACGCCGCGGACCCCGGCGACCGGCAGGTCCAGGTCGATGATGTCGAGCGGGGTGAAGCCGAACAGCCGTGCGCAGTGGCCCGACAGTGCGACCCGGCGGGCGGCGGGGGTCGGGTGGTCGCGCTCCCAGACGGCCGGACGGTCGGTGACGGGACGCTCGTCGCCGTCGTCGCCCCGGAAGGTGATGTCGTACGGGAGGAGCGACCCGAAGTCCCGGGCCAGTTCCTCGACGCGGGCAGCCGCCGTCCACTCCTCCGCGCCCGGGCGCGGCTCGAGGTACACGGTCGTGCCGGCCTCGGGGCGCGCCTCGTCGGGCAGGACGCGGACGGTGTACGAGCCGTCGTCGGACGCGAGCCACTCCACGGGGGCCGCGTCGGAGGTCCTGGCCGAGCGGGTGACCACGCGGATCTCCCGGGCCACGACGAAGCAGGCGAGCAGGCCGATCCCGAACTGGCCGAGGAACTCGCGGCGTGCGGACTCAAGGCCGAAGTCGCCGCCGCGCTTGCTGCTCCGGCCGATCGTGGCCAGGAGGGTGCGGACCTCGTCTGCGGTCAGGCCGATCCCGCTGTCCTCGATCGAGACCCGGCCGGCCTCGGAGGAGAGCCGGACGCGGACCGGCGCGGCGGGGTCGACGGCGTGGCGGGCGGTGACCGCGTCCACGGCGTTCTGCAGCAACTCGCGTACGTACACGCGCGGGCTGGAGTAGAGATGGTGGGACAGCAGATCGACCAGTCCGCGCAGATCGACCTGGAAGCTGCTGACGTCCGGCGGGGTCTCCCCGGCCCGTGCGTCGGAAGTCATCGTGCATCACCTCGCGTTGGAAACTCATGGGAAGTGGTGATCGCGAGGTCCCCCCCTCACAGATCACGAAGCGAGAGACAGAGTACGGGCGGCCACCGACAACCTCCTCCGGATTTGCCCCGGGCCGCCTCCTGTCGCCAGTGGGCGGGCCGGGTGGCGGGCGTTCACGGCACGGCGGGAGACCGCTGTGCCCCCTGCCCGCCGGGGCGGTGCCGCCGGGCGGTGGGCGTTCACGGCACGGCACGGCGGGGCGACCGCCGTACCGCCCTGCCCGCCGGGGCGGTGCCGTACCGCACGAAAGTGATCTTCAACGTTCCTTCTGGACACCCGGGGCGCTCGGCCGGACAATCACGACTGTGACGTCCTCCTTCGAGTTCCAGACCTATCCCGCGCGGCCCTCCGACGCCGAGCGGGAGCGCGTACTCGGAGTGCTCCGGGAGGGCGCCGTCCAGGGCCGGTTGTCCCACGACACCTTCGTGCGGCGCATGGAGCTCGCCCTGACCGCCCGCGGACCCGACGAACTCCGCGCGCTCACCGCGGACCTGCGGCCCGACGGCGGCCGGCTGGCCGAGAGGCTGTACGGCGCGGTGGGCAGGATCTCGGCGTTCTCGGTGCGGCTCGGCCGCGCCTGGCGGGCGGAGCGGCTGCCTCCGCTGCTGCTGCCTGAGCCGGGACCGTATCCGCTGCGCATCGGCCGCGACCCTTCCAACGGACTGCGGCTCAGCCACGAGACGGTGTCGCGGTTGCACGCCGAACTGGCGCTGCGCGGCGGGCTGTGGGTGCTCCGGGACCTCGGTTCGACCAACGGCACGACCGTCAACGGCCGTCGTGTGACGGGCTCCGTGGTGGTCCGGGCCGGCGACATGGTGAGCTTCGGCCACATGAGCTTCCGCCTCGACGCCCGCTGAGACTTAGGGCGTCGCGGGGCACATCACGGGTACGGCTCACGCGGACGCCTTTCGCCCCGGGCCCGTCCGCCGCGCCCCGGGACGGGCTCCGCGCGCGGGGTACGGGCGGGCCTTCGCCCGGGACCCCGCGTACGGGATTCGGCGCCCGCCCCGTGCGCCCAGCCGCGGCCGGCCGGCCCAGGGGCGGAGACCGCACCGTCACCGTCCGTCATCCCCTGAATCGCGCCGTTCCTCCCGAGTCGGTACTTTCTTGATCAGGTGTCCTCTCGCGTCGACGGCCGCGCCCCCGCGCCCGGCCCTTCGCCAGAGCCCGAGGCAAGGAGGCAACATGTCCCGACCCATCGCCGTGGGAGTGGACGGCTCCGACGGAAGTCTCGCGGCCGTGGACTGGGCCGCCGACGAGGCCGCGCTCCGCGGCGCTCCACTCCGGTTGGTGAACGCCACCCGGTGGGCCGAGCACCAGTTGCAGGCCGTACGGGTGTCCCACGAGGACCGGGCCAGCCAGGCCGAGGGCGTTCTCGGCGCGATGGAGGAGCGCGTCCGGTCCCGCAGGCCGGAGCTCTCCATGACCGCGGACGAGATCGAGGATTCGCCGGCGAGCGTCCTGCTGGAGGCGGCGTCCCGCGCCGATGTGCTGGTCGTCGGGTCGCACGGACTCGGCACCGCCGGCGGTTTCATCATCGGCTCCGTGGGCCAGGAGGTCGTCGCGGACGCCAAGGAGCCCGTGGTGCTGGTGCGGCCGGACTACCGCGAGGACGCGCACGGCACGCCCGGCGGCGGACAGCGCAGGGTGGTCCTCGGCCTCGACGTGGCCGACGCCAGGGACGAGCTCATGGAGTTCGCGTTCGACTACGCGGCACGGAGAGACGTCCCGCTCCACGTCGTGCACAGCTGGCACGCCCCGTTCTTCCACCGGCACCGGTCCTCCGCGGACGCGGAATCGGGTACGCAGGCCGAGATGGCCGCGGCGCTGGCCAAGGTCGTACGTCCGTTCCGCGACAAGTTCCCCGCCGTGAAGGTGACGGAGGAGTCGGCTCCCGGGCGGCCCGCCGGCTGGCTCGTGGAGGCCGCGGCGGATGCCCGTCTGGTCGTCGTGGGCCGGCGCCGGGCGTCCTCCGGTTCGCACATCGGCTCGATCACCCACGCCGTCATCCACCACGCCTCCTGCCCGGTGGCCGTGGTCCCGCACGGCTGACGCGGCGGCGTGTCCGACGCGGATCGCCCACGCCGGGCACGCGGCCCGGGGCACCCGGCCCCGGGCACGTCATCCGTCGAGGTACTGACTGCCGCGCGTCCCGGGCAACGCACCCGCCCCCGCATCTCACCCCGAGCGGGTGAGGCCCGCCCCGGGCCGTCGGGGACACGATGCGGGCAGGGCCCGGCGCGGGCCCGCTGCCCCCTGCCGTCCGTCGCACGAGGCTCCGCGCGCGGACCGCGCGCCGTGTCCGCCCGCCGAACCGGACCGCCGGCCCGCTCGACCCGGCCGGAAGGCCGCCATCCACCCGCAACCCCGCAGCCCCGGAATCCGGAACCCAGACGCCCGGAGCCCGGAGCCCGGAACCGGAACCGGAAACGCCGAGAACGCCGAGAACGCCGAGAACGCCGAGAACGCCGAGATCGGGGAACGACGCCGAGAACGGGGAGCGCTCATGACCGACGACCTGGACACCTTGTCGGTGAACACCATCCGCGGCCTGTGCATGGACGCCGTCCAGCGTGCCGAGTCCGGGCACCCGGGCACGCCGATGGGCATGGCCCCCGTGGCCTACACGCTCTGGCAGCGGTTCCTCCGGTACGACCCCCGCGACCCGATCTGGCCCAACCGCGACCGCTTCGTTCTCTCCGAGGGCCACGCCTCGACGCTGCTCTGGTCCCTCCTCTACCTGACCGGGGTCCACGCCGTCGACCCGGACTACGAGGTGCTCGGCCGCCCGGCGGTCACGATGGAGGACCTGAAGTCCTTCCGCCAACTGGACTCCCGCTGCCCCGGGCACCCCGAGTACCGCTGGACGAGCGGCGTGGAGACCACGACGGGCCCCCTCGGCCAGGGCGTCGCCACCTCCGTCGGCATGGCCCTCGCCGGCCGTTGGCTCGGCGCCGAGTACAACCGCGAGGACTTCCCGCTCTTCGACTTCGACGTGTACGCCCTCGCGGGGGACGGCTGCATGATGGAGGGCATCGCCTCCGAGGCCGCCTCGCTCGCCGGCCACCAGCGGCTGTCCAACCTGTGCTGGATCTACGACTCCAACCGGATCACCATCGAGGGCCACACCGACATCGCCTTCACCGAGGACGTCGCGGCCCGGTTCCTCGCGTACGGCTGGAACGTGACGACCGTCGCCGACGCCAACGACCTCGACGCCGTCGCCCGGGCGTTCCACGACTTCCGGGCCGAGTCCGAGCGCCCCACCCTGGTGCTGGTGCACAGCCACATCGGCTACGGCTCGCCCGTCGAGGACTCCCCGAAAGCGCACGGCTCGCCGCTCGGCCCCGACGGGGTCCGCGCGGCCAAACGCTTCCTCGGCCTGCCCGAGGACGAGGAGTTCTGGGTGCCCGACTCCGTGCGGGAACGGTTCGCGGCGGGCATGGGCACCCGCGGAGCCGAACTGCGCGCCGCGTGGGAGAAGCGGTTCGAGGAATACCGCGCCGCCTGGCCGGCCGAGGCCGGCGAACTGGAGCGCATGCAGCGCCGCGAACTGCCCGACGGCTGGGACCGGGCGCTGCCGGAGTTCCCCCCGGACCCCAAGGGCCTCGCCACCAGGGAATCCTCGGGCCGGGTGCTGAACGCCCTGGCGCGGAACATCCCCTGGCTCCTCGGCGGCTCCGCCGACCTCGCTCCGTCCACGAAGACCAGGCTCACCTTCGACGGCGCGGGGGACCTGCAGCCGGAGGAGCCCGGCGGGCGCAATCTCCACTTCGGCGTCCGCGAGCACGCGGCCGCCGCGGTCGCCAACGGGATGGCCCTGACCAAACTCCGCCCCTACTGGTCCGGTTTCCTGATCTTCTCCGACTACGCCAAGGGCGCCATCCGGCTGTCCGCGCTGATGGAGCTTCCCGTGGTGCACATCTTCACCCACGACTCCATCGGCGTCGGCGAGGACGGACCGACCCACCAGCCGGTCGAGCAGCTCGCGGGACTGCGGGCGATGCCGGGTCTGCTGGTGTTCCGCCCCGCGGACGCCGGCGAGGTCACCGAGACCTGGCGCCACGTCGCCGCGCTGCGGCACGAACCGGCGGCGCTGGTGCTCTCCCGCCAGGCGCTCCCCACGCTCGATCGCTCCCGGCTCGGGGCCGCGTCCGGTGTCGCGCGCGGCGCGTACGTCCTGGCCGACGCGCCGTCCGGCGAGCCGCAGGTGATCCTGCTCGCCACCGGGTCCGAGGTGTCCCTGGCGCTGTCTGCGCGGGACGAGCTCGTGTCCGAGGGCATCGGCGCACGGGTGGTCAGCATGCCGTGCTGGGAGCTGTTCGACCGTCAGCCGCAGTCGTACCGGGACGAGGTGCTGCCGCCGTCCGTGACCGCACGGGTCGGCATCGAGCAGGCGTCCACGTTCGGCTGGGACCGGTACGTCGGCGACCGGGGCGCCCTCGTCGGCATGCACACGTTCGGCGCCTCCGCGCCCCTGAAACAGCTGCTCGGCAAGTTCGGGTTCACCGCCCAGCGGGTGGCCGAGACAGCCCGCGGGCTGCTGGCGGCCGGCCGGGAGGCGGCGCCGTGACGGACCGTCGCCGAGCAGTCCCGCAGACCGTCCGCCCTCACCGAGAACCGGGAGATCGACCATGACCACGGACACACCCATGCAGCTCGGCATGGTCGGACTCGGCCGGATGGGCGCCAACCTCGTGCGCCGGCTGATGCGCGACGGCCACCGCTGCGTCGTCTACGACCTGGACACCGACGCCGTCAAGGAGATGGAGAAGGAAGGGGCGACCGCCGCCTCCTCGCTCCACGACCTCGTCGACAGGCTCGAACAGCCGCGGAACGTCTGGCTGATGCTGCCCGCCGGTGTCGTCCAGCCGACCCTGGACCAGCTGGCGGCCCTGCTGGCGGCCGACGACACCGTCGTCGACGGCGGGAACTCGTACTACCGGGACGACATCGCCCGCGCCGCGCAGCTCGCCCCCAGCGGCATCCACTACGTGGACTGCGGCACCTCCGGCGGAGTGTGGGGCCTCGAACGCGGCTACTGCCTGATGATCGGCGGCGAGGACGAGCCGGTGGCACGCCTCGGCCCGGTCTTCCGCACCATCGCCCCGGGCATCGGCGACGCGGCCCCCACCCCCGGCCGGACCCGCACCGACGGGACCGCCCCGCAGGGCTATCTGCACTGCGGACCCAGCGGAGCCGGCCACTTCGTGAAGATGGTCCACAACGGTGTCGAGTACGGGATGATGGCGGCCATCGGCGAGGGGCTCAGCATCATCAAGCACGCCGACGCGGGACTGCGTTCCCGTACGGTCGACGCCGAGACCGCCCCGTTGCGCGAGCCGGAGGCCTACCGGTACGAGATCGACGTGGCCGAGGTCGCCGAGGTGTGGCGGCGCGGCTCGGTCGTCGGCTCCTGGCTGGTCGACCTCGTCGCCGACGCGCTGGCCCGCTCGCCCGAGCTCGACGCGTACACCGGCCGGGTCTCCGACTCCGGTGAGGGCCGCTGGACGGTCCTGGCGGCGGTCGACGAGAGCGTGCCGGCGCCCGTCATCACCAACGCGCTGATCCAGCGCTACGAATCGCGCGGGCTGGGGCAGTTCACCGACAAGGTGCTGTCCGCGATGCGCGGCGAGTTCGGCGGGCACGCCGAGAAGGCGGGGTGAACCATGACGGGCACGACCCGCTCGGAGCACCACGGTGCCGTTCCGGACGACCACGTCATCGTGCTGTTCGGGGCCACCGGCGACCTCGCCCGGCGCAAGCTTCTGCCGGGACTGTTCCATCTGGCCAAGGCCGGACTGCTGCCCGACCGCTACCGGATCGTCGGCTCGGCGCCCGCCCAGGCGGCCCTCAGCGACGACGAGTTCCGCAAACGGGCACGGGAGTCGGTCGCCGAGTTCGGCAGGTCCCGGCCCGAGGGCAAGGCGTGGCAGAGGTTCGAGGAGTCGCTGTCCTTCGGCGCAGCCGACCCCGAGGACCCGGGGCCGCTGCTGGAGGCCGTGCGCGACGCCGAGCAGGCCCTGGGCGGCAGCCCGCGCCGGCTGTTCCACCTCGCCGTGCCGCCGGCGGCCTTCGCCTCCGTCATCGAACTGCTCGGAGCGACGGGCCTCGCCGACGGCGCACGCGTCATCGTGGAGAAGCCGTTCGGCACGGACCTGCCGTCCGCCCGGGCCCTCAACGCGACCATCCACTCCGTCTTCGACGAGTCGCGCGTCTTCCGCATCGACCACTTCCTCGGCAAGGAGTCGGTCGACAACATCCTGGCGCTGAGGTTCGCCAACGGCCTGCTGGAGCCCGTCTGGAACCGCGACCACATCAGCCATGTGCAGATCGACGTCCCGGAGAAGATCGGCATCGAGGGCCGTGCCCAGTTCTTCGAGGGAACCGGCACCTTCCGCGACATGATCGTCACCCATCTCTTCCAGCTGCTGGGCTTCGTCGCGATGGAGCCGCCCACCACGCTCGCCGCCAAGCCGCTGCGGGACGAGAAGGAGAAGGTCTTCCAGTCCATGCGCTCACTGGACCCGGCCCACGTGGTGCGCGGACAGTACGAGGGCTATCGCGACGAGCCGGGCGTCGACCCCCGGTCGGACACCGAGACGTTCGTCGCGCTGCGCGTCGAACTCGACAACTGGCGCTGGGCGGGCGTGCCGTTCTACCTGCGCTCCGGGAAGTCCCTGGCGGAGGGGCGGCACATCGTGACGCTCGGCTTCCGGGAGCCCGCGCTGCGGATGTTCCCGCTGACCGCGCGCCACCGCACCCGCACCAACGAGCTGGTGATCGACTTCGACGACCCTGGCAGGATCGCCGCCCGCTTCCTGGTGAAGGACCCCGGGCCCGCCATGCGGCTGAGCGATGCCGAGATGGTCTTCAGCTACGCCGAGTCGTTCAACACCATGCACGCGCTCGAGGGGTACGAGCGCCTGATCCTGGACGCGATGCTCGGCGACCAGTCCCTGTTCACCCGCTCCGACGGCATCGAGCGGCTCTGGGAGGTGTCCACCCCGCTGCTGGACGATCCGCCGCCGGTCGAGCCCTACGCCCCCGGCTCCTGGGGACCGGACGGCATCAACCGCCTCATCGCGCCGTACCACTGGAGCCTGCCGGGCCGGCGGTGAAGCCCTGCCCTGGGCGCCGGTCCCGGGCCCGCGTCCACACCGGCCTCCGCGTCCCTTCCGGACGGAGGCCGGCGGGTGCCGGGGAGCGGCGGGCTGCTCCGGATGGCACCGGGCACGTCATCCCCACGGGGTACGCGCGGTGCGGCGGGAGTCGGCTGCCGCACCCGGCGGCCGCCGTCGCCTCCTAGCCTCGACCGCATGCTGGGGCTTCCCGATCACGTGCGCACCTGTCTGTTCGACCTCGACGGCGTCCTCACCCGCACGGCCAAGGTCCACGCCGCCGCCTGGAAGGAGATGTTCGACGACTTCCTGCGCCGGCGCGCCGACCGCGAAGGCGCCGGCTTCGTACCGTTCGACGCCGTCCGCGACTACGACGAGTACGTCGACGGCCGGCCCCGGGAGGACGGCGTCCGCACCTTCCTCGCCTCCCGAGGCGTCGAGCTGCCCGACGGGGCGCCCGACGACCCGCCGGAGCGGGAGACGGTCAACGGCCTGGGCACCCGCAAGAACGAGCTGGTGCTGCGCCGGATCCGCGAGGACGGGGTGGAGGCGTACGAGGGCTCCGTGGCCTATGTGCACGCCGTCCGCGACGCCGGGATGCGCACCGCCGTCGTCTCGTCCAGCGCCAACTGCCGGGACGTGCTGGTCGCCGCCGGTATCGAGGACCTGTTCGACGAGCGCGTCGACGGGATCGTCGCCCGCGAGCAGGGGCTCCACGGCAAGCCCGCGCCCGACACCTACCTGGCCGCGGCCCGCGTCCTCGGTGCCGCCCCGCGGGACGCGGCCGTGTTCGAGGACGCGCTCGCCGGGGTGGAGGCGGGCAGGGCGGGGAGCTTCGGCCTCGTCGTGGGGGTCGACCGCACCGGGCAGGCCGCGGAGCTGCGGCGGCACGGCGCGGACGTCGTGGTGGCCGACCTGGCCGAACTGATGGAGTCGCGATGATCACCCACTCCGGCTACGCGGTCGAACCGTGGTGCCTGCGCGAGACCGGGCTCGATCTCGGCGTCCTCTCGCAGAGCGAGTCCGTCTTCGCCCTCGCCAACGGCCACATCGGCTGGCGCGGCAACCTCGACGAGGGCGAGCCGCACGGGCTGCCCGGCTCCTACCTGAACGGCGTCCACGAACTCCATCCCCTGCCGTACGCCGAGGCCGGCTACGGATATCCGGAGTCCGGCCAGACGATCGTCAACGTCACCGACGGCAAGGTCGTCAGGCTGCTCGTGGACGACCATCCCTTCGACCTCCGCTACGGCGAACTCACCGCCCACGAGAGGGTGCTGGACTTCCGTGCCGGCGTCCTGCGCCGCACCGCGGAGTGGACCTCCCCGGCCGGCCGGTCCGTCCGCATCACCTCCGAGCGGCTGGTGTCCTTCACCCAGCGCGCCATCGCCGCGATCGCCTACGAGGTGGAGCCGCTGGAGGGGGCCGTCCCGGTCGCGGTCCAGTCCGAACTCGTCGCGAACGAGCAGATGCCGCACGACACCGGCGACCCCCGGGTCGCCGCGGCCGTGGACTCACCGCTGGAGGCCGAGGAGGACTTCGCCCAGGACACCCGGCTGCGCCTCGTGCACCGCACCAGGAGCAGCGGACTGCGGGTGGGCGCCGCCGCCGATCACATCGTCGAGGGCCCCGAGGGAACGGCCTGGTCCGCCGGGAGCGAGCCGGACGTCGCCAGGTTCACGGTCACCTCCACGCTGCGGCCCGGGGAGCGGCTGAGGCTGGTGAAGTTCGTCGGCTACGGCTGGTCGGGCCGGCGCTCGCTCCCGGCCGTGCACGACCAGGTCGACGCGGCGGTCGCCGTCGCCCGCAGCACGGGCTGGGAAGGCCTGCTCGCCGAGCAGCGGGCCTTCCTCGACCACTTCTGGGCCTGCGCCGACGTGGAGGTCGACGGCGACGCGCAGATCCAGCAGGCGGTGCGGTTCTCCCTGTTCCACGTGCTCCAGGCGGCCGCGCGCGGCGAGGAGCGCGCGATCCCGGCCAAGGGCCTCACCGGGACCGGCTACGACGGGCACTCGTTCTGGGACGTGGAGTCCTTCGTGCTGCCGATGCTCACCCACACCGCCCCCCAGGCCGTCGCACCGGTGCTGCGCTGGCGGCACTCCACGCTCCCCGCCGCGCGGGAACGGGCCCGGCAGCTGGGGTTGGCCGGGGCGGCGTTCCCCTGGCGGACCATCAGCGGACCCGAGTGCTCGGCCTACTGGCCCGCGGGGACGGCCGCGTTCCACGTCAACGCCGACATCTCCTTCGCCGTGGCCCGCTACGTGGAGACCACAGGCGACGAGGTGTTCGAACGGGGTCCGGGACTGGAACTGCTCGTGGAGACGGCACGGCTCTGGCACTCCCTCGGCCACCACGACCCCGAGGGCGTCTTCCACATCGACGGAGTCACGGGCCCCGACGAGTACAGCGCCATCGCCCGGGACAACCTCTACACCAATCTGATGGCGCGCCGGAACCTGCTGACCGCGGCGGACACGGCGGCCCGCCACGCCGACCGGGCCGAGGAGCTGGGCGTCGACGACGAGGAGACCGCGGCCTGGCGGGACGCGGCCGTCCGGATGGCCATGCCGTACAACGCGGCCCTCGGCGTGCACGAGCAGTCCGCCGGATTCACCACCTTCCAGCACTGGGACTTCGCGAACACCCCGCCCGACAAGTACCCGCTGCTGCTCCACTTCCCCTACTTCGACCTGTACCGCAAACAAGTCGTCAAACAGGCCGACCTGGTCTTCGCCATGGTCACCTGCGGGGACGACTTCACGGCCGAGCAGAAGGCGCGCAACTTCGCCTACTACGAACCGCTGACCGTGCGGGACTCCTCGCTCTCCGCCTGCTGCCAGGCCGTGATGGCCGCCGAGACCGGGCACCTGCGGCTCGCCTACGCCTATCTGGCCGAGGCGGCACTGATGGACCTGGAGAACCTGGAGCACAACACCCGCGACGGGCTGCACATCGCCTCCCTCGCGGGCACCTGGATGGCCCTGGTCCTCGGCCTCGGCGGGATGCGCCGGCACGAGGGCAAGGACGGTGCGCACGGCATGCTGGGGTTCTCCCCGCGGCTGCCGGAACAGCTGACACGGCTTCGGTTCACCGTGATCGTGCACAACCGGAAGCTGAGGGTGGACGTGCGCGGCGACACGGCCCGCTACTCCGTGGACGAGGGCGGTCCGCTGCGGATCCTGCACCACGGCGAACCGCTCACCGTCTCCGCGGACCGTCCGGCGGAGCGCCCCGTACCGCCGTCTCCGGTGCTGCCCGAAGCACAGCAGCCGAGGGGCCGCCGGCCGGCCGATCGCGTCCTGTCCGGCACACCCGCGGACGACGACGCGGCCTGCTGACCCCGGGGGGCGCCCCGCCTCAGCCGGCGACCGTGCGCTCCAGCAGCGCGACCGGTCCCGTGGCGAACAGCTCCGCCATCGGCACGGAACCGCCGCCCGCGAACTCCCGGCCGGGAGAGAGCAGATCCGTCCACCGTCCGGCCGGGAGGGGCAGCGAGGTGTCCCGCCAGCCACCCGACTCCTCGAGCCGCAGCGCCAGCCGGGTCACCGCCGTGATCACCTCGCCCGAGCGGGAGAACGCCAGACAGTGCCCGGCCGCGGGTCCCTCCGCCGTCAGCGGCGCGTACGTCCCCGACTCGCCGAAGACCTCCGGGCGCCGCCGGCGCAGGCCCAGCGCCGCCCTCGTCACCTCCGTCTTGCGGTCCTCGCCCCGCTCCCGGAACGGCCGCCGGTTGTCCGGGTCCACCAGCGCGACGTACTCGCCCTCCGTGCCCTGGTACAGATCGGGCACCCCGGGCATGGTCAGATGCACCAGTGCCGCGCCGAGCGAGTTGGCCCGCACGTACGGGTCGAGTTCCCGGGCGAACAGGGCCACCTGGTACAGGGGCGGACCGGCGGGACCAGCCTCCACGAACTCCTGCACGGCCTGCTCGTACCCCTCGTCCGGTTCGGTCCAGCCGGTGTGCAGTCCCGCCTCGCGCGCCGACTTCAGCAGCGCCGGGCCGAGCCGCTGCGGATGGGGGATCCCGAAACCGGACGCCGTCTGCCACGCCACCCACGCGAAGTGACGGTCCGGCGCCGGTGCCCAGTCCAGGCTCGCCAGGAGCCGTGCCCAGCGCTCCGGGCACTCCGACAGCACCGCGATCCGCGCCCGTACGTCCGCGCTGCGCTTGGTGTCGTGCGTGGAGAGCACCGTCCCGGTGGCCGGCCAGTCCCGGGCGATCCTGCCGCAGTGGGCGTGGAACTCCTCCGGGCCCACCGCGGGCCGGCCGGGGTCGCCACCCACCTCGTTGGCCGAGATCAGCGGCACATAGCGGTAGAAGGCCGTGTCCTCCACCGACTTCGCCCGCAGCGCCGACGACGTCTGCGCGAACCGCGCCCGGAACGCCCTCTCGTCCGGGCCGTCGCCGAGCCGGCCCAGAGCCAGGTCCCGGATCACGTCGACCGCGTCGCCCTCCCGGGCCACCGCGAACGCCGCCTTCGCCCGCAGCGCCGCGTCCGCCGTCACCACCTGCTCGCCGCCGGTGCGGTACGGGCGGTAGACGGGCACCCGCACCAGCAGCTCGCGGATCGCGGTGCGCAGCGCCCAGGGCGCGTGGTCGCGCAGCGCGGTGTCCGCCGCGCAGACCCGCTCGGCCAGCCGGGCCAGGGCCTCGGTCTCGGCCGCCAGTTCGTGCGTCACCACCTTGTACGCGGCCCGCCGCACGGTCGCCCCCCAGTAGCCCCCGCGGTCGCCTGCGGGGGTGGCGTAGTCCCGGTACTGCCGGAGCAGTTCCCCGGCCCCGTCCGGATCGGTGAACAGCCCGTCGATCCGGTGCAGCGCGTCGTAGCCGGTGGTGCCGGCGACCGGCCAGGACGCCGGCAGCCGCTCGTCGCCGGTGAGGATCTTCTCGACGACGGTCCAGCAGCCGCCTGCCGCCTCGTCCAGCCGCAGCAGATAGCCCTCCGGGTCGGCGAGCCCGTCCGGGTGGTCGATCCGCAGTCCCTCGACCACACCGTCCCGCACCAGCTCGAGGATCTTGGCGTGGGTGGCGGCGAAGACCTCGGGATCCTCCACGCGGACCCCGATCAGATCGGAGATGGTGAAGAAGCGCCGGTAGTTGAGTTCGGTGCGGGCCAGCCGCCACCAGCCGAGCCGGTACCACTGGGCGTCCAGCAGTTCGGGCAGCGGCAGCTCCTCCGTACCCTCCCGCAGCGGGAACGAGTGTTCGCCGTAGTGGAGGGTCCGCCCCTCCACCCGCAACGCGTCGAGCTCCTCGCCCAGGCGCTCTCCCAGCACCGGCATGAGCACCTTTCCGCCGCCCGCGTCCCAGTCGATGTCGAACCAGCGGGCGAACGGCGACTCGGGGCCCTCCCGGAGCACCTCCCGAAGGGCCCGGTTGTACCGGGGGACGGCGGCCATGTGGTTGGGCACGATGTCGAGCACCAGTCCGAGGCCGTGCTCGCGCGCCGTGCGGGCCAGCGAACGCAGCCCCTCCTCGCCGCCGAGCTCCTCCCGCACCCGGTCGTGGTCGACGACGTCGTAACCGTGCAGGGAGCCGGGCACCGCCTCCAGGACGGGGGAGAGGTGCAGATGGGAGACGCCGAGGCCGGCGAGGTAGGGGACCGCCTCCTCGGCGGCCCGGAAGGGGAAGTCCGGTTGCAGCTGGAGCCGGTACGTGGCGGTGGGCGTCATGCGAACGTACGTACCCGGATCGGGGCCCTCTGTGTCATCGGCCCCGGCGCCGGGCGCGCTCACCGGCCGAACGTTCACCTGATACGACGAACGCGCCCCGGGTCCGGGAGAAGACCCGGGCCCGGGGCGCGCCGCGCCCGCCGCCGGTCAAGGGCGGGACAGCCCTCAGGCGGGACGCCGCAGCACCGTCAGGCTGCGGCTGATCATCCTGATCCGCTCACCCGCGTCCACCTTCGGCCCCTGCCCCGGCGGGACGCCCTCGGGCCGTGCGGTGTCCACCACGACCTGCCACTGGCGGCCGTGGTCGACCGGCACGGCGAAGTCCAGGTCGTCGTCGCTGGCGTTGAACATCAGCAGGAACGAGTCGTCCGAGATCCGCTCGCCGCGCGGCCCCGGCTCCGAGATGGCATGGCCGTTCAGGAAGACCGTCAGGGCCTTCGCATGGGCCGCCTGCCAGTCCCGGGACGTCATCTCCCCGCCCTCCGGGGTGAACCAGGCGATGTCGGACAGCTCGTCGTGCGTGCCCTCCACCGGCCTGCCGTGGAAGAAGCGCCGCCGCCGGAACACCTGGTGGTCGCGGCGGAGCCACACCATCGCGCGCGTGAACGCGAGCAGCGTGCCGTCCTGGTCGGCCGTGGACTCCGGCCAGCGCACCCAGGACAGTTCGTTGTCCTGGCAGTACGCGTTGTTGTTGCCCTGCTGGGTGCGGGCGAACTCGTCGCCGTGGCTGAGCATCGGCACGCCCTGCGACAGCATCAGGGTCGCGATGAAGTTGCGCATCTGGCGGTTGCGCAGTTCCCGGACCTCACCGTCCTCCGTCGCGCCCTCGGCGCCGCAGTTCCAGGACCGGTTGTGGCTCTCCCCGTCCCGGTTGCCCTCCCCGTTGGCCTCGTTGTGCTTCTCGTTGTACGAGACGAGGTCGTGCAGGGTGAACCCGTCGTGGCAGGTGACGAAGTTGACCGAGGCGAGCGGGCGCCGGCCGTCGTCCTGGTACAGGTCGGACGAGCCGGTGAGCCGGGAGGCGAACTCGGCGAGGGTGCGCGGCTCCCCGCGCCACAGGTCCCGCACCGTGTCCCGGTACATGCCGTTCCACTCCGTCCACAGCGGCGGGAACTTGCCCACCTGGTAGCCGCCCTCGCCGACGTCCCACGGCTCGGCGATCAGCTTCACCTGGCTGACCACCGGGTCCTGCTGGACCAGGTCGAAGAACGACGACAGCCGGTCCACCTCGTGGAACTGGCGTGCGAGAGTCGCCGCCAGGTCGAAGCGGAAGCCGTCGACGTGCATCTCGGTGACCCAGTACCGCAGCGAGTCCATGATCAGCTGGAGGACGTGCGGCGAGCGCATCAGCATCGAGTTGCCGGTGCCGGTGGTGTCCATGTAGTACCGGCGGTCGTCGGTGAGCCGGTAGTACGAGGCGTTGTCGATACCGCGGAACGAGAGCGTCGGGCCGAGGTGGTTCCCCTCTGCCGTGTGGTTGTAGACGACGTCGAGGATGACCTCGATGCCCGCCTGGTGCAGCGCGCGCACCGCCGACTTGAACTCCAGGACCTGCTGGCCCCGGTCGCCCCAGGACGCATAGCTGTTGTGCGGGGCGAAGAACCCGATGGTGTTGTAGCCCCAGTAGTTGTTCAGCCCCGCGTCGACCAGGCGGTGGTCGTTGACGAACTGGTGCACCGGCATCAACTCCAATGCGGTGATGCCCAGTTCGGTCAGGTGCGAGATCACCTCCGGATGGGCGAGCCCCGCGTACGTCCCGCGCAGTTCCTCCGGCAGCGCGGGGTGCAGCATCGTCAGGCCCTTGACATGGGCCTCGTAGATGACCGTGCGGTGGTAGTCGGTGCGCGGCGGGCGGTCGTCACCCCAGTCGAAGTACGGGTTGACGACGACCGACGCCATCGTGTGCGGCGCGGAGTCGAGATCGTTGCGCGAGTCCGGTCTGCCGAAGTGGTAGCCGTAGACCGCCTCCCCCCAGTCCACGCGGCCGCTCATCGCCCGCGCGTACGGGTCGAGGAGCAGTTTCGCCGAGTTGCACCGCTGCCCGTGCTCGGGCTCGTACGGGCCGTGCACGCGGAAGCCGTAGCGCTGTCCGGGCATCACGCCCGGCAGATAGGCATGGCGCACGAACGCGTCGGTCTCGCGGAGCTCGACCGCGGTCTCGGAGCCGTCGTCGTGGAGCAGACACAGCTCGATTCGGTGCGCGGCCTCTGAGTAGACCGCGAAATTGGTGCCGGCGCCGTCGTACGTGGCACCGAGTGGATACGCCTGTCCCGGCCAGACCTGCATAGATAAGACTCTTCCACTTCTGATCCGGGTGCTGGGGACCTCTTCGGCCAGATCCTCCCCGAAAGTTGGGCAACCTCCTAGGACTTACCACCGTCCTACCGGGTGACCACGGGTACGAGGGGGAAAAAGTGCGCACATTGATGCGCCGCCACCTGGGGAAGCTGGTGGCGGGCACCGCCATTGCGGTGACGTGCACGGCCGCGATGGTCGCCGCCACCCTGCCGGACACGGCGGGCGTCCGGACGGGCCGGGGCGCTCCGGCCGCCGCCGCGGAGCGGCCGGCGGGGGAGCCGGGCGGCGGGCCGCCCGGCCCCCGGGTCGTCGCGCCCGCACCCGTGGAGGGGGAGCGGGGAACGGGGCGCGACCCGCTCACCGACGGCGAACTGGAGCGCGCCCGGCGACTGGCGGCCGCTCCCGCGGCGCGCACCGCCGAGAACGCGGCCGGGGCCCCCGGCCCACAGCACCTCACCGCCGATCTGGCCGAACCCCTGCCCTCCGAGGCCGGTACCGCCGCGCCGTCGCGCCGTGCCGTCGTCTCGTACTACGACTACCGCACCGACCGGCTCGTCACGGCGACCGTCGACGTCAGCTCCGGCAGGGTCGAGAGCCGGGGTGCCCGGCAGGGCGTGCAGCCCTCCCCGGTCGGGGCCGAACTGCGGGAGGCCGTCGAGCTGATCCTCGCGAGCCCGCACGGCGCCGGGCTCAGGGCGGACTACCGGGACGCCACCGGCGCGGCGCTGACCACCCCCGCCCCGCTCACGCTCAGCGGCTACGTGTACCGCAAGGAGCGGGAGGCCAGGGTGCCGCCGGAACTCCGCTCCTGCGGCGTGCACCGCTGTGTGCGGGTCGTCACCAGGATCACCGGAGGGCCGTGGATCGACACGAGGGACCTCGCCGTCGACCTGAGCGCCCGCACCGTCGTCGTCACGCCGTCCGGCTGAGGGGTCCGCTTGCGCATGGACAGGAACGGACTTCCGGGTGCACGCGGGCTTGCCGGCGGCTCGACGGCCGGGCCACCGGACCACGCCCGGGCCGCCCCGGCGGGCGGCACGGGCCCGGACGACGGCACCCGGGCCACCCGGGTGGGGGGTGCCGCGCCCCCGCGCCGCGTCCGGATGCGCGCGCCCCGCAGGGCGGCCGCCGTGGCCGCCACCGCGGTGCTGCTCGGCGGCGCGCTGACGGCGGCGGGCCCCGCCGCGGCCGGGGCGTCCCCGGCGGCGGGCCGAACGCCGCCGCCGGTCCCGGGCTGCAGCGCCCCCTACCGCGTCACGGGGAAGCTCGCCGGCGGAACCACCTGGCGCATGTGCTGGCACTACGACTCCTCCGCCGGGCTCGTCCTGGACGACGTCAGCTACCAGCCGCGCGGCGAGGCCCGGCCGATCCGCGTCCTGACCAGCGCCAAGCTCGCGCAGGTCCACGTCCCCTACGACGACGGCCAGGCCGAGTACGACGACCTCACCGGCTTCGGCTTCGGCTACGGACTGCAGAACCTGAAGCCCGAGGAGTGCCCCGGCGGGACCATACGCTCCGTGAAGGTCCCCGACACCGGAGCGGTCGACGGGCTGTGCGTCACCACCCGCTCCCGCGGCCACGCCTACCGGATGGCGAAGGACGACGGGACCGGCGTCTGGCACGAGGAGGGCAGGGACCTGCTCCTCTACACCGTCAACAAGGTCTCCTGGTACGAGTACATCACCGAGTGGCGCTTCTCCTCCGACGGGACCGTGTCCGCGAACGTGGGCGCCACCGGCAGCCTCTCCCCCGGGGACTACGACGCCGGGGACGGCCGGGGCTGGCCCATCGGCAAGGGCGCCGCGGACTACGCGGTCAGCCACAGCCACAACGTCTTCTGGCGGCTGAACTTCGGACTCGACGGCGGCGCCGGCGACCGGATCGAGCAGTACGACTCCGCGGTCACCCCGCCCCCCGCGCAGGGCAGCCCCACGACACGGACCACCCGCACCCCCGTCACCAGGGAGCTGGCCGGGGACGCCGCGGACATGCGCTGGTGGCGCGTGGTGAGCGCGAAGGGCCGCAACACCGACGGCCACGCCCGCAGTTGGGAGATCGTGCCGGGGCCGACGGCCAAGCACGCCGGGCGCCCGTACACCCGTCACGACGTCTACTTCACCCAGAACCGCGCCTGTGAGCAGTTCGCCAGCAACAACACCCTCGACTGCGGCCCGAGCGCGCCCGACAGCGTGGACGGGTGGGTCAACGGCGAGACGCTCGCCAACCCGGTCGTGTGGGTCCACATCGGCTTCCACCACATCGCCAGGGACGAGGACCAGCAGCCGATGCCCGTCCACTGGCAGGGCTTCCAGCTCGCGCCCAGGGACGTCACGGCTATGAATCCGCTCACGCCGGCGGACCTCGCCGACCAGAACGGTGCGCCTCCGACAGGGAGTTGAGCGAAGAGCCTGTGCATCCTGCTGCACCGCGTCCCGCTCCCGGAGTACCCTTCCTTGATCGTTGAAGACGGGTGTGCGGGACAGAAGGCGGTGCGCGGGTGAGCTCGGGAGGGCTTGAGCTACCCCCAGGTGACACGGGTCACGACGGGGACTCCTCCGACGCGCCGCCGGGCGCGGTCTCCCTCGCCCGGCCGGTGGACATGGGATCCGAGATCGGGCCCGAACTGGACTGGAGCGCGGATGCCTGGAGCGAGGTGCGCACCCGCGCCCAGCGGGCCGGGCGGGCCTACATTTGGCTGAATCTGGTCGAACAGCGGCTGCGTGCCGTGGTGGCCGCGGTGCTGAGACCCATCTACGAGCCCGTGCACGGCGAGGAGTGGGTCGTCGCCGCCGCGGGCCCGGCCGGGCAGGAGTGGGTGCAGCGGGCCGTCGCGGTACGGGAGGTCAGCCGGCGCAAGGGCTACCTCCTCGACCCGGCCGACGACAACGTCCTCAGTTTCCTCACGCTTCCGCAGCTCAGGGAACTGATGGTCCAGCACTGGCCCTGCTTCGAGCCGTACTTCGACGACCGGCGCGACGTGGAACTGGCCCTGGACGAGCTGGAGGTCGCGCGGAACGTCGTGTCCCGCAACCGGGCGCTCAACGAGACGGTGCTCGCCCAGGCCGAACGGGCCTCGGCACGGCTGCTGGAGATCCTCGGCAGCGGTGCCGGCGTGCCGTCCGCCGACCGCCTCCCGGTCGACGCGGTCGAGGACCTGGTCGGCGACCGGTACGCGGACGTGGTCTCCATCCATCCCGACCGGGTGCGGCTGCAGCGGCAGCTGCCGGCGGAGGACCTGTTCGGGGGCGCGCGGCGCCTCGACGCCGTCGGCATAGGCCTGAACCTGCTGGTGCAGAACTTCTCCGGGCGCCGGCTGGTGCGGCTGGCCGAGTCCGGCTGCCGGGTGCGGCTGCTCTTCCTCAACCCGGCGAGCAGCGCGGTGAAGCGCCGTGAGCGGGAACTCGGGCTGCGGAAGGGTGAGCTGAGCCGCTCGGTGGAGATGAACATCCTCCACATGCGGAGGGTGCGGTCACGGCTCCGTGACCCGGGGGCCTTCGAGATCCACGTCTTCGACGAGACGCCGCGCTTCACCGCGTACCTCGTCGACGGGGACGGGGCGGACGGTCTCGCCGTCGTCCAGACGTACCTCCGGCGGGCGCGCGGCATGGAGGCGCCTGTGCTGGTCCTGCGCGGCGGGGGCCGGTCGGTCGTGAGGTCGGGTCAGGACACCGAGCACGGCCTGTTCCAGACCTACCGTGAGGAGTTCGAGTCGGTGTGGGCGGACTCCCGGCCGGTTTCCTGAACGGGCCGGGCCCCGGCCCGGCACCGGTCGCGGCCCTGCCGGGTGCGCCGCCGACCCGGGGCGCGCGGCGGGACGGGGCACACGGCGGACGGCCCCGTGGAAGGACTGTCAGTGCCGCGTGCGAGAGTTCTTCGTCAGCAGGACCGACAAGGGGGGACGATGACCTGGCACCGTGAGCCGCTGGTGGCCTTCGACCTGGAGACCACGGGTACGGACGTCGAGACGGACCGCATCGTCACGGCGGCGGTCGTGCGGCTGGAGCCGGACGGCGCCGTCTCGGCGGAGCGGACCTGGCTGCTCGATCCCGGTGTGGTGATACCCGAACAGGCTTCGGCGATCCACGGCATCTCGACGGACCGCGCCCGCGAGCACGGGGTCCCGGCATCGACCGCGATCGAGGAGATCACCCGGGCCGTCGCCGAGGTGCTGCGCTCGGGGACGCCTCTGGTCGTGATGAACGCGCGCTATGACCTCTCGCTGCTGGACCGCGAGTGCCGGCGGTACGGGCTGGAGTCGATCAGCGAGCGACTGGGCGAGGAACCTTCGCCCGTCATCGATCCCCTGGTGATCGACAAGCACGTCGACAGGTACCGGAAGGGCCGGCGCGCCCTGCACGCCTTGTGCGCGCACTACGGAGTGCCGCTCGAAGACGCCCACGACGCACGGGCGGACGCGGTGGCCGCCGCCCGCGTGGTGCGGCGCATGGGCGAGGAGCACGAGTCCGTCAGGACGATGCCCCTGGCGGAGCTGCACGACCTCCAGGCGCGTGCGGCGGCTGCGCAGTCGGCCTCTCTGCAGGCGTACCTGCGGCGGACCACGAACCCGACGGCAGTCGTGGAGACGGCCTGGCCGGTCATCCCGCGGAGCAGGTGACCCGGGCCGATCGGCGCCGCTCGTGCGCGAGGGCCCGCACGCCGGCGCCCGAGAACGCCGTCCGGACCGTCTTCGGCCAACGGACCCGGCGCCGCGTCGGTGGCCCTGCGGGCCGGGCGGCGACCGATGCGCGCGATGCCGTCGCCCGGGCCCGCCGTCCGGGGGAGACACCGGTCCACGGCGCGGGGAGCCGCACGGGCCGCCGCCGGGATGATCACGGCTGCCGGGGCGCCCGGACCTTCACCGGGAGCGGGCAGTGACGGCCCTGGTTCCGGAGGGCGGACGCTCCGTCAGAAAGGGTGCCAGCGCACCTCGGGGTCGCCCTCGCGCAGCGACGCGACACGGCGGCGGAATTCGGCCAGGGCGCGAGGGTTCGCGGGGGCGTGCTGGGCCACCCAGGCGCAGCTCGCCGTCTCCCGGGCGCCGCGCAGGACCGCGCAGCCCTCCCACTCGCGGACGTCCCACCCGTAGGCGCCGGTGAACGCCTCGTAGGCCGCCGGGTCGAGCCCGTAGCGGTCGCGGGAGAGGGCCAGCACGACCAGGTCGTGCTCGCGCAGGTCGGAGGAGAAGGTCTCCAGGTCGACCAGGACCGGACCGTCGGGCCCGACGAGCACGTTGCGGGGGAGCGCGTCGCCGTGGATCGGCCCGCGCGGCAGCCGCGGCGTCAGCGCGGCGGCCGCGGCCGTGAAGCCGTCCCGGCGCTCCCGCAGAAAGGCCGCGTCCTCGGGATCGATCGCGTCGCCCGCCAGCCGCAGCCAGCGCTCGACACCCCCGAGCAGTTCCCGCCGGGGAAGCACGAAAGGCGCCTCCGGCAGGCTGTGCACCTGGCGCAGCAGCGGCGCCAGATCACGGGGTTCCGCCGGGCGGACGGGCTCGGGCAGCCGGTGCCACACCGTCACCGGATGGCCGTCGACCAGCCGTGCCTCGGGCTCCGCGGCCCGTACCGCCGGGACGCCCGCCGCCGCCAGCCACTCGGACACCGCCAGCTCGCGTTCCGCGCGTTCCAGCAGGTCGGCGCTCCGCCCGATCCGCACCACGCGGGCGCCGACCGCGAACACGGCGTTCTCGCCGAGCGCCAGCAGTTCACCGCTGCCCGGCAGTCCGGCCGCCGCCAGCACCTTGCGCGCACGTGTCTCGTCCATGGCGCGAATTCTCGCATCCCCGCAGGTGGCGTCGGCGCACGCGGGGTTGACGAACCGACGGGCCGTCAGCACGATGGCGAGGGCCGCTGCATTTTCGCAAAGGGGTCGATTCCGTGACATCGGCGACCGTAACGGAGCGGTCCGGCAGGGCGAGTCCGACACCGCGCCCCGGAGCGCGGCGCCCCGGCGCGGACCACGGAACCTGGTTCCTCGTCCTGCCCGCACTGATCCCGATCCTGGTGCTCAGCGTGGGTCCGCTGCTCTACGGCATCGCGCTCTCCCTCACCGACGCCCAGTTCGGCCGTACCCGGGCCACCCGATGGACCGGCACGCTCAACTTCCAGGACCTGCTGCACGACACGCTCTTCTGGGAGTCGTTCCGCATCGGCCTGCTCTGGGCCGCCGGCGTCACCGTCCCGCAGTTCGTGCTGGCGCTCGGACTCGCGCTGCTCCTGAACCAGAACCTCCGGCTGCGCTGGGCGGCCCGTGCCCTCGCGATCGTCCCGTGGGCCATGCCGGAGGTCGTCGTCGGCATCATGTGGCGCCTCGTCTACCACCCCGACGCCGGCGTCCTCAACGAGACCATCCGCGACCTCGGCCTCGGCGACGGCCGCGACTGGCTCAGCGGACTGGCCACCGCCCTGCCCGCCGTCATCGTCGTCGGCATCTGGTCCGGACTGCCCCAGACCACCGTCGTCCTGCTCGCCGGGCTCCAGAACACCCCGCAGGAACTCCACGAGGCCGCGGCGCTCGACGGCGCCGGCGCCTGGCGGCGGTTCCGCACCGTCACCTGGCCGGCGCTCCGGCCCGTCGCCCTCGCCGTCACCGCGCTCCAGCTCATCTGGAACTTCAACTCCTTCGCCCTGGTGTACGTGCTCACCAGCGGCGGTCCCGGCGGCCGCACCCGCCTGCCGATGCTGTTCGCCTACGAAGAGGCCTTCCGCTACGGGCAGTTCGGCTACGCGGCCGCCATGGGGTGCGTCATGGTGGCGGTGATCTCCGTCATGCTCTCGCTGTACCTGGTGGGCCGGCTCAGGGGAGGTGCGCCGCGATGAGCATGCGCACCGGAAGACCCGCGCGGACCGGCCAGTACCTCGCGCTCCTCGCCTATCTCGTCTTCCTGGCCTTCCCGTTCCTGTGGCTGGTCTCCACGGCGTTCAAGCCGCCCCGGGAACTCGGCTCGCTCCATCCGTCGTGGATACCGGACGAGCCCACCCTGGCCAACTTCCGCCAGGCGTTCGGCGAGCAGCCGCTGCTGCGGGCCGCCGGCAACAGCCTGCTCGTCGCGCTGTGCGCGGCGGCCGTCGCGGTCCTCGTCGCCACGCCGGCCGCCTACGTCGCGGCGCGGCACCGCGGGAGGCTCGCGAAGGCCGCCACCGGCTGGGCGGTGATCAGCCAGGCGTTCCCGTTCGTCCTGCTGATCATCCCGCTGTTCCTGATCCTCAAGAACCTCCGACTGGTCGACACCCTCACCGGACTGGTGCTCGTGTACGTCGTGTGGTCGCTGCCGTTCGCCCTCTGGATGCTCATCGGCTACGTCCGGGCAGTGCCCTCGGAAATCGAGGAGGCCGCCGCGGTCGACGGCGCCGGGCGCGTCCGCACGCTCGTCTCCGTCACCGCTCCGCTGCTCGCTCCCGGCGTCGCGGCGACCGCGACGTTCGCCTTCGTCACCGCGTGGAACGAGTTCTTCTTCGCGCTCGTGCTGCTCAAGACCACGGAGAAGCAGACCCTTCCGGTCGTCCTCACCCGCTTTCTCGGCGCGGAGGGCGTCGCCGACCTCGGGCCGCTCGCCGCGGCCGCCTTCCTCGCGACGATCCCCTCGCTCGTGATCTTCGCGGTCATCCAGAAACGGATCACGGGCGGGATGCTCGCCGGGGCGGTGAAGCACTGATGCGCATGCGTGTCGGGCTCGCGGCCGGTGCCGCGCTGGCGCTGCTCCTCACCGGCTGCGCCGGTGAGGACCGTTCGGCCGACGACGGGACGATCACCCTACGGTTCCAGTCCCTGGCCTGGCAGCAGGAGTCCGTCGCCGCCAACAAGCAGCTCGTCGAGGAGTGGAACGCCACCCACCCGCGCGTGCGGGTCGAGTACGTCCAGGGCAGCTGGGACAGCGTCCACGACCAGCTGGTCACCTCCTTCGAGGCCGGCGAGGCACCCGACATCGTGCACGACGCCTCCGACGACCTCGCCGATTTCGCCTACGGCGGGTACCTGGCCGATCTGCGCGGTCTGCTGCCCGCGCGGCTGACCGCCGACATCCCGGCGCAGAGCTGGGAGACGACGACGTTCGGCGACGGCGTCTACGGTGTGCCGTTCCTCCAGGAACCACGTGTCCTCATCGCCAACAAGAAGATCCTCGAGGCCTCGGGCGTCAGGATCCCGACTCCCGAGGAGCCCTGGAGCTGGGAGGAGTTCCGCCGGATCAGCGAGGACCTGACCCGAAGGCCGGGCCCGGACAGGTACGGCGTGGCCTGGCCGTTCAGGGACCCGGTCTCGGCCACCCTCAACCTCGGCCTCTCGGCGGGCGGCAGGATGTTCCAGCGCGAGGCGGACGGGAAGGTGCGCATCGAGTTCACCGAAGCCGACGCCGTCGTTCCCGGTACGGTCCACGACCAGGTGAACGTGGACCGCAGCGCGTCGCGGACCGCGCTCGGGGGAGGCGGTTCGGACGCCCTGCCCGGCTTCTTCGCGGGCAGGTACGCGATGGTGCCGCTCGGGTTCTCGTACCGGCAGCAGATCGCCCTGCAGGCGCCCGAGGGCTTCGAGTGGATCGTACTGCCCGCGCCCGCAGGACGGGCGGGGCTCGCGCAGGGGGTGAGCCCGCAGACCCTGTCCGTGGCCGAGGACAGCCCGCACAAGAAGGAGGCCGTCGCGTTCATCGACTTCCTCCTGCGCCCGGCGAACATGGTGCGCCTGGCGAAGGGCGACTGGATGCTCCCGACGGGGCGGCAGGCCCTCGCCGATCCCGCCCTGCGGACCACGAGGGACGGCTGGGCGACGGGCGTGGCGCTCGCCCGGCATCTGCGGCCCGCGCCCGCCCAGTCGGTGCGGGGCTATCCGGAGTGGAAGGACAAGGTGGCGACACCGGCGCTGCAGGAGTACTACTCCGGCGGCATCGACCGTGACGAGTTGAGGAGGCGGCTGGTCGAGGACGGCAACCTGGTCCTCGCCCGCTACCAGCGCGACTGAGGCCGTGTCGTGGAAGTCCCGCGCCCTCGAAATTGCACGAGACGTCTCGTCTCGCTTATGGTGAGTGCATGACCGAAGCGAAGCGTGCCCACATCGCCATGTTCTCCATCGCCGCCCACGGGCACGTGAACCCGAGCATCGAAGTGATCCGGGAGCTCGTGGCCCGCGGGCACCGCGTCAGCTACGCGATCCCGCCGTCCTTCGCCGAGAAGGTCACCGCCACGGGCGCGGAGCCGGTGCTCTGGAACTCCACGCTGCCGACCGACGACGAGCCGGAGGCATGGGGGACCGAACTGATCGACAACATCGAGCCGTTCCTGAACGACGCGATCCAGGCGCTGCCGCAACTCGCCGACGCGTTCGCCGGGGACGAGCCGGACCTCGTCCTGCACGACATCACCTCCTACCCCGCGCGCGTCCTCGCCCACCGCTGGGGCGTCCCCGCGATCTCCCTCTCGCCCAACCTCGTCGCCTGGGACGGGTACGAGGAGGAGGTCGGCGAGCCGATGACCGCCGGGCTCAGGGCCACCGAGCGCGGCAGGGCCTACTACGCCCGGTTCGAGTCCTGGCTGTCCGAGAACGGGATCGGCATCCACCCCGACCCGTTCGTCGGCCGCCCGGCCCGCTCCCTGGCGCTGATCCCCAGGGTGCTGCAGCCGAACGCCGACCGGGTCGACGAGAGCGTCCACTCCTTCGTCGGCGCCTGCCAGGGCGACCGCGCCGAGCAGGGGGAGTGGCGGCGGCCGGCGGGCGCCGGGAAGGTGCTGCTGGTCTCCCTGGGCTCGGCCTTCACCAAGCAGCCCGCCTTCTACCGCGAGTGCGTGAAGGCCTTCGGCGACCTGCCGGGGTGGCATGTGGTGCTCCAGATCGGCAAGTTCGTGGACCCGTCGGAGCTGAGCCCCGTGCCCGCGAACATCGAAGTGCACGACTGGGTGCCGCAGTTGGCGGTCCTCCGGCAGGCGGACGTCTTCGTCACCCACGCCGGCGCGGGCGGCAGCCAGGAGGGCCTCGCCACCGCGACCCCGATGGTCGCGGTTCCGCAGGCGGTCGACCAGTTCGGCAACGCCGACATGCTCGCCTCGCTCGGCGTGGCGCGCCACCTGCCGATGGAGGAGGCCACCGCGGGCGGCCTCCGCGACGCCGTCCTCGCCCTGGCGGCCGACCCGGAGGTGGCCCGCCGCCTGGAGGAGATCCGCCTCTCGATGCTTCTGGAGGGCGGCACGCGCCGCGCCGCGGACCTGATCGAGGCGGAACTGCCGCCGGGCGATTAGCCGAAGGGGCGCGTGGGCGTCGAGAGGGAGAACGCGCGGAGGTCCAGAGGTGCGAGGGTCCGAGCACGGTCGACCGTCGGCGCATGCTGAGGCGTCCCGGAGGTGAGCCGAGGCGGAGAACGACGGGCCGGCGTGCGGCGGTCGCGGTGGACCGTCCGGCGACGTGCCGTGACGCCCCGGAGGGTCCGGTGGACGGGGTCCGCGTCGCCCGCAGCCGTCCCCGTCTTCACCCTGTGACCGTCGCATGACCGCGCCGCACCGGGGGAGTGACCGCCCCTCCGGGGCTTCCGCGCTTTCGTGCGGGGTGCGCCGGTCGGAGCGTAAACCTGCCTTTCGGATCAAGCCGATCCTCCCGCCCGGCATTGGCGGTTCGCGCTTCTCCATTGGCGTCCGACCGGCGCGCCGCCGTGCGATTCCCGTTCGCCCGGGAGTGCGCGGCGGCGTATACCCGCATTCCCCCTGGGCACACACCGATTACCGCATGGGCACATTTCCTCGACAGAAATTCCCTGCGTGTGAGGGAAGTTCGACCACTGGTCCGACTTGTGGAGTGCTGGCCGATTTCGTATTACAAACTCTTGTTGATCAAGTCACAGCTGCGTGAAGGCCTTGATCTGAGCCCGTCAATCGGTCAGGGTTTCGACTCAGTCCCCGGAGATTTTCCTTCCGGGGGCCAATCCCCCCACAAATGATGACGAGGAGAACCCCTCTTCATGGCATCCCACAAGCGCACCAACAGGATGAAGCTGACCGCGGCAATAACCGCCGTTGCGGCCGCCGCCGGAGTGACCGTCCTCAACGCCTCGTTCGCCGGCGCGGCACCCGCGCCCGCCGAGGGCAAGATCTACGGTGCGAACGCCGAAGGCGCCGTCGCAGGCAGCTACATCGTTCTGCTGGACGAGAAGGCGGACAAGAAGGAACTCGCCGAGGAGTACGGCGGCTCGCTCCGGCGCAACTACAGCTCGGCGGTGAACGGCTTCTCCGCAAGCGGCCTTTCGGAGACCGAGGCCAAGCGCCTCGCCGCCGACCCGGCCGTCGACAAGGTCGTCCAGAACAAGAAGTTCACCGTCAACGCCACCCAGGACAACCCGCCGTCGTGGGGCCTGGACCGCGTCGACCAGGCCGACACCGCCGGGGACAGCAAGTACACCTACCCCGACGGCGCCGGCGAGGGCGTCACCGCGTACGTCATCGACACCGGAGTCCGCATCACGCACAAGGACTTCGAGGGCCGGGCCACCCACGGCTTCGACGCCATCGACAACGACGAGACCGCCGACGACGGCAACGGGCACGGCACCCACGTGGCGGGCACCATCGCCGGCGCCTCCCACGGCGTAGCCAAGAAGGCGAAGATCGTCGCCGTCCGCGTGCTCGACGACAGCGGATCCGGCACCACCGAGCAGGTCGTCGCCGGTATCGACTGGGTCACCAAGAACCACCAGGGCCCGTCCGTGGCCAACATGAGCCTCGGCGGGGGCGCCGACCCCGCGCTCGACGAGGCCGTGCAGAAGGCCATCGCCGCCGGCGTCACCTTCGGTGTCGCCGCGGGCAACGAGTCCAGCGACGCCGGCCAGGGCTCGCCGTCTCGCGTCAAGGAGGCCATCACCGTCGCCTCCTCGACCAAGGACGACAAGCAGTCCGACTTCTCCAACTTCGGCTCGGTCGTCGACATCTACGCCCCGGGCTCGGACATCACCTCCGCCTGGAACGACAGCGACGAGGGCACCAAGACCATCTCGGGCACGTCCATGGCGACCCCGCACGTCGTCGGCGCCGCCGCGGTCTACCTCGCCGGTCACAAGGACGCCACGCCGGACCAGGTCGCCAAGGCCCTGACGGACGGCGCCACGCCCGACAAGATCGGCAACCCGAGCGAGGGCACGCCCAACAAGCTGCTGAAGGTCGTCGAGTAGCCGACCGGCCGACAGCATGATCCGGCGGCCGCCGTGCCCTCCCCCACGGGGCACGGCGGCCGTCCTATGGTGTGCGCATGGCGAAGACCCACGCGTACGCCGCGCTGCTGCGCGGCATCAACGTCGGCGGCCACCGCAAGGTCCCGATGGCCGACCTGCACGGCCTGGTGACGGACCTCGGCCACGGCCACGTACGCACCTACCTGCAGAGCGGCAACGCCGTGTTCACCAGCGACACGGACGACGAGGACGCGCTCGCGCGCGGCATCGAACGGGCCGTCGAGGAACGCTTCGGCTTCACCGTGGACTGCCTCGTCCGCGGCGGGCCCTACCTCGCCTCGGTCGTCGGTGAGTGCCCCTTCCCGGCCGGCCGGCTCGAGGGCAGGCAATTGCACGTCACCTACTTCTCGGAGCGCGTCGACCCCGAGCGGTTCGCCAACGTCGACCGGGAGGCGCACCTGCCGGAGGACTTCCGGCTCGGGGACCGCGCGCTGTACCTGTACACACCCGGCGGGATCGGCCGCTCGAAGCTGGCCGACGCGCTCGCGCGGTCCAGTGTGAGCAAGGGGCTCGTCGCCACGACCCGCAACTGGAACACCGTCGTCAAACTCGCGGAGATGACCGGGGAACCGGCCTGAGCCGTTCCGCGCTCGACCTCACGGCGCCGCGGCACCGCACACGCGTGCCTCAGCGCCGCCGGAAGTCCCGGTGCCAGCTGAACCCGCCGGGCAGCCGCACCGACGCCCTGCCGTGGCCCCCGCTGCCGCGGGTGATGTGGGCCCGGCGCGTGCCGAGGCTCAGGGACCAGCCGTGCGTGCCGATGTTCAGGTGCAGCAGCTTCGGGACGATCGTGATCCGCTTGTGGTAGTAGAGCGACATGTCGGCCTCCTCGCAGCCATCATGCGCCGCCGGCTGCCCGTCTCCGTCACGACGGTGCCACGGTCGTGTCACCGCGGGGCCCGGCGCCTCGTGCAAGGCCGCTCTCCCGGGCTCTCCCCGAGGCGGTTCCCCGGGGGCGCCCGCCCCACCGGTGTGCACCGCGCCGCTCCGGACGGGCCGAAAGCGGACGGCCCGAAAGCGGACGGCCGAACGCGGACAGGCCGAAAGCGGAGGGCCGAACGCGGAGGCACGGCCCGGCCGGTGACTGTCGGTGCCGCGCCCTATCGTCGGTGCCATGTACGACGACGGTGACGGACCGCCGCGTTCGGGCGGCACGCGCGAGGCGCGGGCACGGGCCGCCGAGGTGCGGGTCGCGTTCGAAGGCATGCTGCAGATCCGCCGGCTGACCAACAGCGGCGCCGCCGACCCCGAGTCGCTGCCCGCACCCTGGGAGCGGGGCCGGACGGTCCGTGCCGTGGCGGTCGCACTGGAGGCGGCCGGAATCACCCCCTCCGCCGTCGACGCCGATTCCGGGCAGCGGGTGGTCACCGGATACCGCGTGCGCCGGGCCCCGGACGAACCCGGCACGGTCACGGTCGAGTGGCTCGGACCGCACGGCAGCGGGGCCGCGGGCGAGGAGGAGAGCGCCCTCGCCGACTGCGCCCGCGTGCTGCAACGCCTCGGCTGGGACGCCCTGGTGTACCGGGGGCGGAACCGGCGCCGCTTCGTCGAGGTGCGCCCACCGCACCCCGAAGGCTGAACCGCCCGGCGGTCAGGTCGAAATGGCCCAGGACAACCGGCTCCCATTGGCCCGGGTGGACGGGACACACCGGACCTAGGCTCACGGTCATGACCAACGAGCACCGCACCACCGTCGACTTCTGGTTCGACCCCGCCTGCCCGTTCGCCTGGATCACCTCGCGCTGGATGCTGGAGGTGGAGCGCCGGCGCCCGGTCGACGTCCGCTTCCACGCGATGAGCCTGTACCTGCACAACGCCGGCAACGAACTTCCCGACTGGTACCGGGACCTGGTCGACCGGTCCATCGGGCCGGTGCGCGTCGCGGCCGCCGCCGCCGAGCGGCACGGCGAACACGTCCTGCGCGACCTCTACACCGCCATGGGCAGCCGTATCCACCGGCAGAAGTGCGAGGACTTCGACACCGTCATCGCCGAGGCGCTGGCCGAGACGGGCCTTCCCGCCGCGCTCGCCGGGGCCGCGCACGACCCGGGCCTCGACGACGCGGTGCGCCGCAGCCACGACGCGGGCAAGGACCCGGCCGGGGACGGTTACGTCGGCACGCCCACCCTGCACGTGGACGGGGCCGTCTGGTTCGGGCCCGTCCTCAACTCCGTGCCCCGCGGGGAGGAGGCGGGGCGGCTCTTCGACAGCTTCCGCGTGCTCGCGGGACACCCCGACTTCTTCGAACTGAAGCGCACACGCACGGGGAAGCTCGACCCGCACTGACCCGCCGCACCCGGGCAGCGGCAGGAACCCTCAGCCCGCGGCCGCGAGGCGGCGCACGATGCGGGCCTCGTCGTACCGGCGCAGCATCAGCCGGGCCAGCTCCGGAGACGGGCCGAGCACGTCGGCCAGCACCTCCGCGCCCGCCGCCCGGGCGCCCTCCGCGATCCGGTCGGGCAACCGGCCGGGGGCGACGACGTACGGTGCCACCGCCACCCGGGCGACGCCCTCGGCGCGCAGCGCCCGCACCGCGTCCTCGGGACGCGCCGGGCTCGTGGCCGTGACGGCGGAGGCGAACGCAGGCCGCACGGCGCACCAACCGGTGTGCCGCAGCTCCCGCGCCATGTCAGCGATCACTGCGATCGCCTCCGGGTCGGAGGAGCCCGCCGAGGCCAGGACGACCCCGGTCGAGCGCTTGTCTGCCGGGGTCAGCCCGGCCTCGTACAGCCGCCGCTCGACCGCCTCCAGCAGCAGCGGGGACGGGCCGAGCACATCCGCCTGGGTGATCCGCAGCCGTGGATGCCTGGCCCGCGCCTCGTTCAGCACGGACGGGATGTCCGACTTCGCGTGGTAGGCGCGGGTCAGCAGCAGCGGCAGCGCGACCACCTCACCCACCCCGTCGTTCGCCATGCGCTCCAGGACCTGCGGCACCGACGGCGCGTTGAAGTCCAGGAACGCCGTGCTCACCCGCAGCTCCGGCTGCTGCGACCTGATGTGCCGCACGAGGGCGTGCACGGTCGCGGCGTGCCGCGGGTCGCGGCTGCCGTGGGCGACGACGAGAAGGGCGGGGCGGTCGGGGCCGTACATGGGATCAGCTCAGCTCTTGACGAGAAGCCCGCGGCTGCGGAGCACCCAGCGCTCCAGCGGGCTGAAGACGAGCAGGTCGACGGCGATGCCGACGATCAGGATCAGGATGATCGCCAGGAACACGCCGGGCATGTCGATGTTGTTGCGGCCGTTCTCCAGCAGCTGGCCGAGGCCGAGGCCCAGGTCGGGGGAGGAGGCGATGATCTCCGCCGCCATCAGCGAACGCCAGGAGAAGGCCCAGCCCTGCTTCAGACCGGCCAGGTAGCCGGGCAGGGCCGCCGGCATGACGATGTGCCAGGTCCCCTTGAGACCGGTCGCGCCGAGCGTCCGCCCGGCCCGCAGGAACAGCGGCGGCACCTGGTCGACGCCGGCCACCAGCCCGTTGGCGATCGACGGCACGGCGCCGAGCAGGATCACCGCGTACATCATCGAGTCGTTCAGGCCCAGCCAGATCACGGCCGGCGGCACCCACGCCACCGACGGCAGCGACTGCAGCCCGGACAGGATCGGGCCGATCGCGGCACGGACGAACCTCACCCGCGCGACCAGCAGACCCAGCGGAGTACCGATGGCCAGGGCCATCAGGAAGCCGAACAGGCCGCGCGACACGCTGGTCCAGATGACGTCGAGCAGAGTGCCCTGCAGCCACATGTCGGACAGGCCCGTCCACACCGCGGACGGAGCCGGCAGCTTGTCCTCGGTCGTGACCCGCGCGGAGACGAGGACCTGCCACACCACCAGGACGAGGGCGATCGCGACGACCGGCGGCACGACCTTCTTCACCAGGATCTCGCGCAGCGGCGTACGGCGGACCTCGACGGCGTCGAGCGCGTCCAGGCCCGCCTCCAGACCGGCGAGGTCGTCCGGCCCGGCGGGCGACGGGCCCGCCTTCGTGACGCCGTCGCGGACTTCAGTGCTGGCCATGTCGGCGGATCTCCCCACGCAGTTGTTCAGTGATCTCGACGGAAAGCTCCGCCACGGCGGCATCCTCGATACGGCGGGGCTGCGGGATGTCCACCGTCCACTCGCGGGCCACCCGTCCTGGCCGTGACGACAGCAGGACCACGCGCTGCGCGAGCCGGACCGCCTCGCGGACGTTGTGCGTGACGAAGAGGACCGACACGTTCGTCTCGTGCCAGATCCGGGTCAGCTCGCCGTGCAGCACGTCACGTGTGATGGCGTCGAGCGCCGCGAACGGCTCGTCCATCAGCAGCAGATCGCTGTCCTGCGCGAGCGCCCGGGCCAGGGCGACGCGCTGGCGCATGCCGCCGGAGAGCTCGTGGACGCGCTTGCGGTGCGCGCCGCCGAGCCGGACCAGCTCCAGCAGCCGCTCGGCCTCGGTGCGGCGCTCGGCCTTGGGGACTCCCCGCAGCCGCAGGGCCAGTTCGATGTTCTTGCCCGCGGTAAGCCACGGGAAGAGGGCGTGCTCCTGGAACATCAGGGCGGGCCGCCCGCCGGGCGTCCCGATGGACCCGGCGCTCGGCCGGTCCAGTCCCGCGACCAGGTTGAGCAGCGTGGACTTGCCGCACCCCGACGCCCCCAAGATGGTGACGAACTCGCCGCGGGCGACATCGAGACTGATGTCGTCGAGGACGAGCTGCGATCCGGCCGGACCGGTGAAGGACTTCGAGACGTGCTCGATCCTGGCGGCGTGCGACACCGCGGTGGTGTCCTCGGCAGCCTTGGCAAGTGTGGTGGCCATGGTCGTCACCTCCTGGGAACGTACGGTTCGGGGACTCGCGCGGCTACTTTGCGCCGAGACCGGCGTCGGCGACCTCGGGCCGGCCCTCGGCCTTCAGCACCTTGTTGAGCAGCGTCAGGTCGTAGATGCCGTTCAGATCGGGCTTGTCGATCAGCTCGGCCTTCACCGCCCACTCGGACTGCGTCCTGAGCGTGGCGGCCAGCGGGTCGTCCGTGATCCGGATGCTCGGCCAGGCCGGGTCGATGACCTCCGGGGCGAGTTCCTTGCCGGTCTCGGCCTTGAGGGCCGCGTTGGCCGAGGCCTTGGCCTTCTCCGGGTTGGCGTTGATCCAGGCGTTCGTCCTCACCGTGCCGCGGAGCACGGCCTCGACGACGTCCGGGTGCTCCTTGAGGAACGTCTGCGACACGATGATGTTCGTGATCACGAACTTCCTGTCGGGCCACAGCGCCGTCTCGTCGAGGAGGACCTTCGCGCCCTCCGAGACCAGCTTGGACGCGGTCGGCTCCGGCACCCAGGCGCCGTCGACGGAGCCGGACTTGTAGGCGCCCGGGGTGACCTTGTTGTCCGTGCGGACCACGGACACGTCGCCCTTGCCGCTCTCCGCGTCGACCTTCCAGCCCTTCTCGGAGGCCCAGTTCAGGAACGCGACGTCCTGGGTGTTGCCCTTCTGCGGGGTGGCGATCCGCTTGCCCTTGACGTCGTCCAGGGTCTTGATCCGGTCCGGGTTGACGACGAGCTTCACACCGCCGGACGCGGAACCGGAGATGATCCGCAGGTTCTTGCCCTTGGACTTCACGTACCCGTTGATGGACGGCGAGGGGCCGATGAAGCCGATGTCCAGGGAGCCTCCGTTGAGGGCCTCGATCTCGGACGGGCCGGCGTTGAAGGTCTGCGGTGCGAGCCTGGTACCGCCGAGCTCCTTCTGGATCAGCCCTTCCTGGACGCCGACGAGAGCGGTGGCGTGCGTCAGGTTCGGGAAGTAGCCGATGCGGACGGTGTCGGCGGAGAGCTTCTTGCCCTCGGCGGCCACCTCGGACTTCTTGTCGTCCTTGGCCTCGGAGCCGTAGCCGCAGGCGGTGGCGGCGACGGCCAGCAGGGGGAGGGCGGCGGCAGCGGCGAGACCGCGGCGCAGGGGCGAACGGGATGCAGGCACGGGAGGCTTTCCTCTCGGAGCCCCGGCTCTCACGTCCCCCGGTGGTTCCGGGTGTTGCGGGACGCGGCCGGGAGATCGGCGGGTCTGTGTCTTCGTCTGTGGTGGGGTCGGGGCGTCGCGCCGGTCATCGGACACATCGCGTGACACCTCCCGAACCCGAGCCGAGGACACCGCTGCCCACGCGGCCGCCCTCCTTCGCGAAGGTCGCGTACACGTCGATCGTCATCAGAAGTCCCACCCCTCGTCGTCCTGGACCGGCGCGGCCTCGGCGGCGGCGAAGGACTCGCCCGCCATGCCGGCCGCCAGGGTCGTGCCGTCCGCCGGGTCGATCAGCAGGAAGGACCCGGTACGGCGGGAGGCCGCGTACGCGTCGAGCGCGAGCGGCTCGGCGGTACGGACCCGGACCCGGCCGATGTCATTGGCCACCAGCTGCCCGGGAGCCGGGTGCTGGGACAGGTCGTCGAGCGTCAGCCGCGACGGGATCTCCTTCACGATCGCCTTCACCGTGCGGGTCGTGTGCTTCAGCAGCACCCGCGCGCCCACCGTGAGCGGGGTGTCGGCGACATGGCAGACAGTGGCCTCCACGTCCTGCGTCGTGGGCGGCGCGTCGCCGCTCGGCACCACGATGTCGCCGCGGGAGACGTCGATGTCGTCCTCGAGCAGGAGTGTCACCGACTGCGGGGTCCACGCGACGTCCACCGGCTCGCCCAGCAGGTCGATCCCCGCGATCCTCGACGTCCGGCCCGACGGCAGCACGGTCACGCTCTCGCCGACACGGAACGTGCCGGCCGCGATCTGGCCCGCGTAGCCGCGGTAGTCCGGGTGTTCCGCGGTCTGCGGACGGATCACGTACTGCACCGGGAAGCGGGCGTGGCAGTCCGTCAGGTCGTGACTGACCGGCACGGTCTCCAGGTGCTCCAGCACCGTCGGCCCGCCGTACCAGTCCATGGTCGCGGAGGCCTCCACCACGTTGTCGCCGGCCAGCGCCGAGATCGGGATGGCGGTGATCTCGGGGACGCCCAGCTCGCTCGCGTAGACCGTGAACTCCTCGGCGATCGCGGCGAACACCGACTCCTCGTAGCCCACGAGGTCCATCTTGTTCACCGCGAGGACGACGTGCGGGACGCGCAGCAGCGCTGCGATCGCGGCGTGCCGGCGGGTCTGCTCGACCACGCCGTTGCGGGCATCGACCAGGATCACGGTCAGCTCGGCCGTCGAGGCGCCCGTGACCATGTTCCGGGTGTACTGCACGTGCCCCGGGGTGTCGGCCAGGATGAACCGCCGCCGCGGCGTGGCGAAGTAGCGGTACGCCACGTCGATGGTGATGCCCTGCTCCCGCTCGGCCCGCAGGCCGTCGGTGAGCAGCGCCAGGTCGGGCGCCTCCTGGCCGCGGGAGCGGGAGGCGTGCTCGACGGCCTCCAACTGGTCGGCGAGCACCGACTTGGAGTCGTGCAGCAGCCGGCCCACCAGGGTGGACTTGCCGTCGTCGACGGACCCGGCGGTGGCGAAGCGCAGCAGGGTGGTGGCCGACAGGTGCTCGGCCGTCTGCTCGGTGGAGCTGGTCATCTCTAGAAGTACCCCTCGCGCTTGCGGTCTTCCATCGCGGCCTCGGACAGCTTGTCGTCGGCGCGGGTCGCGCCCCGCTCGGTGAGCCGGGAGGCGGCGATCTCGGCGATCACGGCGTCGAGCGTCGTGGCGTCGGAGTCGACGGCGCCCGTGCAGGACATGTCGCCGACGGTGCGGTAGCGGATCAGCCGCTTCTGGGGAGTCTCGCCTTCCTTGGGGCCGCCCCAGTCGCCTGCGGTCAGCCACATGCCGCTGCGGGCGAAGACCTCGCGTTCATGGGCGAAGTAGATCTCCGGCAGTTCGATCCGCTCGCGCTGGATGTACTGCCAGACGTCCAGCTCGGTCCAGTTGGAGAGGGGGAACACGCGGACGTGCTCACCGGGCGCGTGGCGGCCGTTGTAGAGCTGCCACAGCTCCGGGCGCTGGCGGCGCGGGTCCCACTGGGAGAACTCGTCGCGCAGCGAGAACACCCGCTCCTTGGCCCGGGCCTTCTCCTCGTCGCGCCGCCCGCCGCCGAACACGGCGTCGAAGCGGTGCTGCTGGATGGCCTCCGTCAGCGGAACGGTCTGGAGCGGATTGCGGGTGCCGTCCGGGCGCTCGCGGAGCACACCGCGGTCGATGTAGTCCTGTACGGAGGCCACATGGAGCCGGAGACCATGCCGGCGGACCACACGGTCGCGGTACTCGATGACCTCGGGGAAGTTGTGCCCGGTGTCCACGTGGAGCAGCGAGAACGGGATCGCCGCCGGAGCGAACGCCTTCAGCGCGAGATGCAGCATGACGATGGAGTCCTTGCCGCCGGAGAAGAGGATCACCGGCCGCTCGAACTCGCCCGCCACCTCGCGGAAGATGTGCACCGCCTCGGACTCCAGCGCGTCCAGGTGCGTCAGCGCGTACGGACTGTCCGTGCCGGCGCCCCTGACGCCGATGCCCGTCGTCATGCCAGTCCCCTCTCGATGAGCAGCGCGTGCAGCGCCTCGGCCGACTCCTGCACGGTCTGGTCGTGCGACTCGATCCGCAGGTCCGGCGCCTCGGGTTCCTCGTACGGGTCGTCCACACCGGTCAGGCCGCTGATCTCGCCGGCCGCCTGCCTGGCGTACAGACCCTTCACGTCGCGCACGGCGCACACCTCGACCGGGGTGGCGACGTGCACCTCCACGTACGGAGTGCCCTCGGCGCCGTGCCGCTTGCGGACGGCCTCGCGGCTGTCTGCGTACGGGGCGATCACCGGCACCAGCACCTTCACACCGTTGGACGCCAGCAGTTCGGCGACGAAGCCGATCCGCTGGACGTTGGTGTGCCGGTCCTCGCGGCTGAAGCCGAGGCCCGCGGACAGGAACTCGCGGATCTCGTCGCCGTCGAGCACCTCGACGCGGTGGCCCTGGCCGCGCAGCCGGCCGGCCAGCTCGTACGCGATCGTGGTCTTGCCCGCGCTCGGCAGACCCGTGAGCCAGATCGTGGCCCCAGTCACGTGCTTCTCCCGTTGGTTCAGGGTCGGTTCGGTTGCTTCGGCCGTCCCGGCCGTCTCGGTCGCGTGTTCGGCGGGCGTCGCCATCAGCCGTGCAGCCCGCACTCGGTCTTAGCGCGGCCCGCCCAGCGGCCGGCCCGGGCGTCCTCGCCCTCCAGCACCCGCCTGGTGCAGGGGGCGCACCCCACCGAGGCGTAACCGTCCATGAGCAGCGGATTGGTCAGGACACCGTGTTCGGCGACGTAGGCGTCCACGTCGGCCTGCGTCCAGCGGGCGATCGGCGAGACCTTGACCTTCCGCCGCTTCTCGTCCCAGCCGACGACCGGCGTTCCCGCCCGGGTCGGGGACTCGTCGCGGCGCAGTCCCGTCGCCCACGCGTCGTACGCGGTCAGCCCTTCCTCGAGGGGCTCGACCTTGCGCAGTGCGCAGCACAGGTCGGGGTCGCGGTCGTGCAGCCGAGGTCCGTGCTCGGCGTCCTGCTCCGCCACCGACCGGCGCGGGGTCAGCGTGATGAGGTTGACGTCCATCACGGCCTCGACCGCGTCACGCGTGCCGATGGTCTCGGGGAAGTGGTAGCCGGTGTCGAGGAAGACCACGTCGACCCCGGGCAGGACGCGCGAGGCCAGATGGGCGACGACCGCGTCCTCCATGGAGGAGGTGACGCAGAAACGGGGGCCGAATGTCTCCGCCGCCCACGTCAGGATCTCCAGGGCGGACGCCTCCTCGAGGTCCCGCCCGGCCGACTCCGCCAGCGACTTGAGCTCGTCACCTGTCCGTTCGGTCCGTATCGCCGTCATATCGCCTCCCCTCCGCCGTCGTTGTGCCGGACCCCGCGGGCGAGCAGCCCGAGGAACTTCAGCTGGAAGGCCCGGTTGCACGCCGCGCACTCCCAGGCGCCGTGGCCCTGCTCGTTCGGACGCAGGTCCTCGTCGCCGCAGTAGGGGCAGTGGAAGGGGGCCGCCCGCTCGCTCATGGTGTCCCGCCCTTCGCGTCTGCGCCCGCGCGGCACGTGGGCGCGGTCTTCCCGGTCGGCCGCGGCCCGGTGGCCGCGTGCGCGTGACTCATGAGAGTGCCTCTTCGCTGGCCCGCGCCGCCCAGGTGGCGAAGCGCTCGCCGTCCGCGCGCTCCGCCTGGAAGCGCTTGAGGACGCGCTCGACGTAGTCGGGCAGCTCGGCGGAGGTGACCTTCAGCCCGCGGACCTTCCGGCCGAAGCCGGCCTCCAGGCCCAGCGCACCGCCCAGGTGCACCTGGAAGCCCTCGACCTGCTCGCCGTTCTCGTCCAGCACCAACTGGCCCTTGAGACCGATGTCCGCCACCTGGATACGGGCGCACGCGTTGGGGCAGCCGTTGATGTTGATGGTGATCGGCTCGTCGAACCCGGGGACGCGGCGCTCGAGTTCGTCGATCAGCGCGGCGCCGCGTGCCTTGGTCTCGACGATGGCCAGCTTGCAGAACTCGATGCCGGTGCAGGCCATCGTGCCGCGCCGGAACGGGGACGGGGCGACCCGCAGGTCCAGCGACTCCAGCGCGGACACCAGCGACTCGACCTGCGACTCCTCGACATCGAGGACGATCATCTTCTGCTCGGCGGTGGTACGGAGCCGGCCCGAGCCGTGTGCCTCGGCCACCTCGGCGATCTTGGTGAGGGTGGCGCCGTCGACGCGGCCGACGCGCGGCGCGAAGCCGACGTAGAAGCGGCCGTCCTTCTGACGGTGCACCCCGACGTGGTCACGCCAGCGCTGCACGGGCTGCTCGGGCGCCGGGCCGTCGGTCAGCGGACGCCCCAGGTACTCGTCCTCCAGCACCTGCCGGAACTTCTCCGCACCCCAGTCGGCGACCAGGAACTTCAGCCGTGCGCGGGTGCGCAGCCGGCGGTAGCCGTAGTCGCGGAAGATCGAGATGACGCCCTCGTACACGTCCGGGACCTCGTCCAGCGGCACCCAGGCGCCCAGCCGGACGCCGATCTTCGGGTTGGTGGAGAGGCCGCCGCCGACCCACAGGTCGAAGCCGGGGCCGTGCTCGGGGTGGTTCACCCCGACGAAGGCGATGTCGTTGATCTCGTGCGCCACGTCCAGCAGGGGGGAGCCGGAGATCGCCGACTTGAACTTGCGGGGGAGGTTGGAGAAGGCCTTGTTGCCGACGATCCGCCGCTGGATCTCCTCGATGGCCGGGGTGCCGTCGATGATCTCGTCCTCGGCGATCCCGGCCACCGGCGAGCCGAGGATGACGCGCGGGGTGTCGCCGCACGCCTCCGTGGTGGACAGGCCGACGGCCTCCAGCCGCTCCCAGATCTCGGGCACGTCCTCGATGCGGATCCAGTGGTACTGGACGTTCTGCCGGTCGGTGATGTCGGCGGTGCCGCGCGCGAACTCCTGCGAGATCTCGCCGATGACGCGCAGCTGCTCGGTCGTCAGCCGTCCGCCGTCGATGCGGACGCGCAGCATGAAGTACTCGTCGTCCAGCTCCTCCGGCTCCAGGATCGCGGTCTTGCCGCCGTCGATCCCGGGCTTGCGCTGGGTGTACAGGCCCCACCAGCGCATCCGGCCGCGGAGGTCGTTGGGGTCGATGGAGTCGAATCCGCGCTTGGAGTAGATCGTCTCAATGCGTGTCCGCACATTGAGACCGTCGTCGTCCTTCTTGAACTGCTCGTTGCCGTTCAGGGGCGTGAAGTGGCCAACGGCCCACTGGCCCTCGCCGCGGTGGCGTCCGGCCTTGCGGCGGGGCGTGGCGGTGGCGGGCTTTCCGGGGGTGGCGGCCATGGCGGGTACGTCCTTCGGGACTACGGGAGGGCGGCTCTGACCTGCACATGCGCGCCCGGGGTCACGGGAGGGCGCGGCGATGCGCGGAGGTCTGGGATCTCAGGGAACGCGGATGAACTGGTGCCGGGGCCGAAGGCCCCCGAGGGCACTCAGTCCGCGCGACACATGGCGCTGGACATGCGGCCGAGGTCGACGTGCCGCCGACTCACCAAGGCAATTCCAGCTCGAGACATGACGGAAGCGTGGCACGGGACTTTGGACCCAGTCCACCGTTATCCATAATGTGGACAAGAGTGTCCCGCATCACGAGACATCGATGAGTTCGGCCCCGGCCCGCCGAGCGGGAGCCGGGGCCGGGGCGCCGCCCGTGGCCGGGACGGGCGCAGCGCCGGGAGCCTTCCCGGGGCGGCCCCGGGCTCCCGGGAGGGGTCAGGCCAGGGCGCCGGGCCACGGCCCGGGGGTGGCGACCTCCGGCTCCTCCTCCACCTTGGTGTCGAAGAGCGTGAAGCCGCGGCGCAGGTAGTTGTCCATCGCATGCGGGCCGTCCTTGGAGCAGGTGTGGAGCCAGACCCGCTTCGTCGGGGGCAGCTCCGGCCGGCGCTCCCCGAGGTCCCAGGCGCGGGCGGTGGCGTACGACAGCAGATGACCGCCGATCCGCCTGCCGCGGAACGCCGGGATCAGCCCGAAGTACACGATCTCGACGGCGCCCTCTTCCTGCGCCTCCAGCTCGACGTACCCGGCGGGCGTGCCCCGCTCGTACGCCACCCACGTCTCGACGCCCGGCCTGCTCAGCGTCTCCTCCCACTGCGCGTACGTGAGGCCCAGCCGGTCGGTCCAGCGGATGTCCCCGCCGACCGCCGTGTAGAGGAAGCGGCTGAACTCCGGCGAGGGGACCTCGGCGCGCACGATCCGTACGTCTCCCGCGGGCTCGGCGGCGGGGCGCAGATCGGCGGGCGAGGTCTGCTCCAGGGACCACGTGGTCACAGTGATGCTCATGGCCGCCAGGGAACCACGGGTGGCCCGTCCGGGACAAAGCGGACCCGGTCCCGGTCCGGTGCGGGGCGCGCGGCCGGGGCCCAGACCCGGCGCGCGGCGCCCTCCTGGCGGGCGGCGCCGGCTGCCGGACGGCCCTCAGGCGGGCGGGATGTTCTGGTTGGCGTGGAGGAAGTTGTCCGGGTCGTAGCGGTGCTTGATCTCCCGGAGCCGGTCGTAGTGGTCCCGGTACGTGGCCCGGATCCGCTCCGGGCCCTCGTCGGCCCCCACGAAGTTCACATAGGCGCCGCCCATCGAGAAGGGGTGCAGCGCGTTCCAGTAGTCGACCGCCCAGTCCCTGATGAGCCCGGCGTTCGCCGGGTCCGGGTCGATGCCGGCGATGACACCCGACCAGACAGCGTCGCGGTAGGCCCACGCGGTGTCGCCGGGGGCCACGTCGTGGGCCGCGCCGTCGACGGGGTACAGGTGCATCGTCGACAGGGGGGTCGGCAGGTTCTCCCCGTACTTCAGGTGCACGTCGATCGCACCGTCCGCGATCCGGTCGAAGAAGTCACCCCGCCAGTACCACTGGAGCCCCGTCGGGATCAGCCCGTCGAACATGGTCTGCAGTGCGGGATAGGGCATCGGCGTCGTGAAGTGGAACAGCGGCGGGGCCGGGTCGCGTACCGCGGAAAGGGTCTCGTCCAGACCCTGCCGCGCCGGATCGCCGGTCACGCACCAGACCACTCCGCACACCTTCCGCCCGTGGATCTCCTCGGGGAACGGCGGCCCCGGCGGCACGCACAGCAGGGCGAAGAAGCCGTAGACGTCCCGCGGAGCCGCCGGCAGGAAGGCGCGGTACCACTCCAGCACCTCGCGGGTGCTCTCCACCGGCCAGACGGTGATCGCCACCCCGACCGTGTTCACCGGGTGGAGCCGGTACGTGAAGGACGTGACGACGCCGAAGTTCCCGCCCCCTCCGCGCAGGGCCCAGAACAGGTCGGGCCGCTCGTCCTCGGAGACCGTCACGAAGGTGCCGTCGGCGAGCACGACGTCCGCGCCGATCAGGTTGTCGGCCGTCAGCCCGTACCGGCGGGTCAGATAGCCGTGGCCGCCGCCGAGCGTCAGGCCGCCGGCGCCCGTCGTCGACATGATGCCCGCGGGGGTCGCCAGCCCGAAGCCGTGACCGGCGTGGTCCAGGTCGCCGAGGACGGAGCCGCCCCCGACCTGCGCGGTCCGGGTCACGGGATCGACGCGCACCCAGCGCATCAGGGACAGGTCGAGGGTGAGGCCGCCGTCCACCAGGCAGAGCCCGGGACCGCTGTGGCCTCCACCGCGTACGGCCAGCTCCAGGTCCTTCTCACGGGCGAACGTGACGGTCCGCATCACGTCGGCCGCGTCCACGCACCGTGCGAAGGCGGCCGGACGCCGGTCGATCATCGCGTTGTAGATCGCCCGGGTCTCGTCGTACCCGGGGTCGCGCGGACCCACCACCGGCCCGCGCAGGGCCTCACGCAGCGCATCGAGAGTGGCGCTGTCCATGTGAACTCCTTGAGGGGCGCGCGCCCGGCTCCCACCCCTGCCCTCCGTCCCCACCGGTCGCACTCTGGATCGGGTGGGCGCACCCCGCACCAGTGGGGCGGGGGCGTCGGCAGAGCCCGTCGGCGACCGGCACGGCGCCTCAGGGCCGACAACTTCAGCCTTGCATCGGGCCCCTGCACCCGCAACAGCCGGACCCGCCCGCGGTCGCAGGGCGTCAGCCGGCTCCGGCCCGCGCCTGAGCCACGGCCGGGGCCGAGGAGTGCGGCAGCAGGTCCGCTGGGTGCGCAGGGCGCACGACCTCCACGTCGACCTCGTCGCTGAAGCGGTACGGGCGGTGCGCGAGCACACCGGACAGGTAGCGCCTGACACGTGACATTTCAGCGCGCACCGTCACCGTGCGCGTCGGGTCGCCGAACACATCGCCCGCGAGCTCCGCCGCCGTACGCCCCTGCCGGCGCACCGCCAGCACGTACAGCAGCTCGGCGTGCCGGGGGCTCAGTTCCTGGGTCCAGCCGCCGGCGGGCCCGCAGACCGCGACGGTCCAGCGGCGGGCGCGGCTCAGGTCCAGCACGACCCGGCTCGCGGATTCGGCCGGCCGTGACTCGTCCGGGCGCACGAGCCAGCCCCCGGGCAGCGGTTCCACGGTGCACATCCCCAGCGAGGGCAGCCACACCCGGCCCGCCCGGAACGACTTGGGCAGCCGCAGCCGGTCCACCGGCGCCATACCGGTGACGGCCGCCGTCCAGCCGTGCACGTCCACGGCGAGCGCCCGGCCGCCGACGCGGCACAGGATCGGCGCCGCGACCGAGCGGAGCCGTTCGATCTGCCGCAGATGACGCTCGCGCAGCTCCGCCCCGGCGAGCTGCGCCACCGACCTGACCAGCGCGAGCGTCGCCGGATGGAAACCGGACGCCGGTCCGCTGACGTCGACGATGCCCAGGAGCCGTCCGTCGCGCGGGTCCTGCACCGGCGCGGCCGCGCAGGTCCAGTTGTGCAGGGTGCGGACGAAGTGCTCCGCCGAGTGCACCTGGACCGGCCGCCTGGCCGCGAGGGCGGTGCCGATGGCGTTGGTGCCGGTGCTGTCCTCGCTCCAGGCCGCGCCCTCCTCCAGGCAGATGGTGTCGGCCTGCCGGAGCACGCCGGCGTTGCCCTCCCGCCACAGCACCCGGCCCTGACAGTCCGTCACCACCATGATCTGGACGGAGGCGTCGGCGATCGCGGTGAGCCCACCGCTCAGCGTGTGCATCACCTCGGCGAGCGCGGTCGACCGGCGCCGGTGCTCCAGTTCGTCCCGCTGGAGCAGCACACTGCTCGTGGAACGGTCGGGGTCCAGCCCGAGCCGCAGCATCCGCTGCCACGACGCGTCGATGACCGGCCGGGGCGGGATCGGCGGGCGTCGCCCCGCCAGCGTCGCCGCGCGCACCTGGTGCAGCACATGGGCCGCGTGCGCGGCGTCCACGGTGCTCAGCCGTGACATGTCCAGAGCCGTGTTCCTCATCGGAAGTCCCCCGCCGTGGTCGGCGCCGATTGGTGCAGGTGGTCGTGCGCATGGTGCGGGCCGGCCGTCCGCACGGTGCTGCGGGCCGGTCGTGCCGTATCGGTTCTGCTCGGTGCGCGAGCCACCGCGGACCGTCCGGAACCATCGTGCCGCCCGTGTCCGGACCCCGAAGCGGAGTTCGGCCATCTTCTGCAACGGTCTGCAACTCTGGCCAACGACCGACGGGTGGGTGAAGGTGACAAGAGCGGAGGGTGGTGCCGTGTCGGCGCAGCACCACCCCCCGCTTTTGCGCAGGTCAGCCCGTTCGGCAACGCCGAAGGCGCATAGGTGCGGCCACCGGCGCACGGCACTGCCGTTCACGCCTCCATATGCGCCCGTTCACGCCTCCACCCGTGCCATTTCACACTTCGACCCGCGCCCGTTCCACCACCGCTGCCTGGTTCAGCCCGTACGGCAGTGTTCCGAACGCCGACCCCCAGTCACCGCCCAGCCGCGAGGCGCAGAACGCGTCCGCGACCTCCGGCGGCGCCCAGCGCACCAGCAGCGACCCCTGCAGCACCAGCGCCATCCGCTCGGCCAGCCGCCGCGCCCGCACTTCCGCGGACTCCAGATCCGCCAGCTCCGTCAGCATCCCCTTGATCGCGCCGTCCAGCCGGTGGTCGGCGCCCCTGGCCAGGCCCACCTCCCGGAGGAAGGCGTCCATGGGAAGCGTCTCCCGCCCCCCGCGGCCGGCAGCCCGGGGCGCACCCCGCAGCGCCCGCAGCACGTCCAGCGCCTGGATGTTGCCCGAACCCTCCCAGACGGAGTTGAGCGGCGACTCCCGCAGCAGCCGCGGCATCCCCGACTCCTCCACATAGCCGTTCCCGCCCAGGCACTCCAGCGCCTCCGCCGCGACCGGCGTACACCGCTTGGTGACCCAGTACTTGGCCGCCGGCACCGCGAGCCGCAGCAGGGCGCGCTCCGACTCCGAGCCCTGCTCCGCGGCGTCGTACGCCGCGGCCAGCCGCATCGCCAGCACCGTCGCCGCCTCCGACTCCAGCGCCAGATCGGCCAGAACGTTGCGCATCAGGGGCTTGTCGACGAGCGGGCCGCCGAACGCGCTCCGGGACGCGGCGTGGTGGACGGCCTGCGCCACCGCCTGCCGCATCAGGGCCGCCGAACCGAGCACGCAGTCGAGCCTGGTGGCAGCCACCATCCCGATGATGGTGCGCACCCCGCGCCCCTCCTCGCCGACCCGGCGCGCCCAGGTGCCGGCGAACTCCACCTCGGCCGACGCGTTCGAGCGGTTGCCCAGCTTGTCCTTCAGCCGCTGGATCGCGAACGCGTTCCGCGTCCCGTCGTCCAGCACCCGGGGCACCAGGAAGCACGCCAGCCCGCCGGGCGCCTGGGCCAGCACCAGGAACCCGTCGCTCATCGGCGCCGAGCAGAACCACTTGTGCCCGGTCAGCACGTACTCCCCGGCGGCGGCCAGCGGCACGGCCCGGGTCGTGATCGCGCGGACGTCGCTGCCGCCCTGCTTCTCCGTCATGCCCATCCCGAACAGCACGCCCGGCTTCCGCGCGGCGGGCCGCAGCCCCTGCGCGTACACCGCCGACGTCAGCCGCGGCTCCCACTCGGCCGCGAGTTCCGGATCGGCGCGCAGCGCGGGCACCGCCGCGTGCGTCATCGAGACCGGGCAGCCGTGCCCGGCGTCCGTCTGCGACCAGACGAGGAACCCGGCAGCGCGCCGCACATGCCCGCCGGGCCGTCCCCAGGCGTTCGTCAGACCCGAGGTGACCGCCTTGCCCAGCAGCCGGTGCCACGCCGGATGGAAGTCGACCTCGTCGATCCGGTTGCCGTACCGGTCGTGCGTGCGCAGCACCGGCGGGTTGGTGTCGGCCTGGACGGCCCACCGCTGCGCCTGGGCCGATCCCGCGGCCCGGCCGAGCTCCGCGAGCTCCCGCCGCGCCGTGCCGTGGACCCCGGGGTCGAGGTGCCGCTCGACCGCCTCGGCGAGCGCACGGTCCGCGGAGAACACGTCGTACGCCACCAGGGGCGGAGGCTGGTTGGTCACGGTGTGGGTGCTGGTCGCCATGCCGATACGGTAAGGAGGTGCAGGCAGCAAACGAAACACCCGACCGGCCCGCCGGCCGGCTCCACCGGGCCCGAGCCCTCTACCGCAACGTCTCCAAGCGGAAGCTCGCCTGGCTGCTGCTGAAGGACACGGTCAACTCGTGCATCGAGTACCGGATCCTGGGGCTCGCGGCCGAGGCCGCGTTCTTCACCCTGCTGTCCCTGCCGCCGCTGATGCTCGGGCTGCTCGGGCTGCTCGGCTACGTCGACGACTGGACCAGCACCACCACCGTCGCGTCCATCCAGGAGAACATCCTCCGCGCCGCCGGCACCGTCATGTCCGACCGCGGCGTCAACGACATCGCCAAACCCCTGCTGGAGGACGTCACCCGCGGCGGCCGCCCCGACGTCATCTCCCTCGGATTCGCCATCGCGCTGTGGTCAGGCTCCCGCGCGGTGAACGTCTTCATCGACACCATCACCGTGATGTACGGGCTCGACGGCCAGCGCGGCATCGTCGCCACCCGGCTGCTGGCCTTCCTGCTCTATCTGATCGCGCTGCTGATCGGCGCCGTCGTGCTGCCGCTCGCCGTGGTCGGCCCGGACCGGGTCGTCGAGTTCGTGCCGTTCGGCGCGGACCTCGTCACCCTCCTGTACTGGCCGGTGGTGATCCTGCTGTCCGTCGCCTTCCTCACCACGCTCTACCACGTGTCCGTGCCGGTCCGCTCGCCGTGGGTGGAGGACGTCCCGGGCGCGCTCGTGGCCCTCGGCATGTGGTTCCTCGGCAGCTTCCTGCTGCGCATCTATCTGACCAGCACCGTCGAGGGCCCCACCATCTACGGCTCCCTCGCCGCGCCCATCGCCGTGCTGCTGTGGATCGGCATCTCGGCGTTCGCGGTCCTCGTCGGCGCCGCCGTCAACGCCGCCATCGACCGGGTCTGGCCGTCGGTCACCACGGCCGCCGCGCGCGCCGCGAACCAGCGTGCCCGGGCCGCTCACGCCGCCGAGCTGGTCGCCCGCGCGCGGGCGGCGGAGGGGGACAGCGAGGACTGGGAGGAGGGCGGCGGGGACATGCCCTCGGAGTTCCCCGAGCGCTGGTCGAAGTTCCTGCCCCCGGACGATGTGCGGTCCCGGCTCCAGGGCAGCCGGGAGCACCGCGACCGGGACACCCGGGACGCTCGCGACCGGAAGGAGCCCCGTGGCCGGGACCCCCGTGACGAGGACACCCGTGGCCGGGACCCCCGTGACGAGGACACCCGTGGCCGGGACCCTCGTGACGAGGACACCCGTGGCCGGGACACCCGTGGCAAGGACGGAGACGGCGACCGGGACAGGGACGGCGACAAGGGCGAGCAGAAGCTCTGACGGGGGAGCCTGCGGGCCGTGGCGCAGCTCTGAACGGGAACCGGCGCTCCGGCGAGGGCAGTGGAGATCCGGAGATCGGAGACCGGAGCCGCCGGAGACCGGAGAGGCGCAGAACCTCCGGGCCATGTCCTAGCCTCGACAGCATGTACGCGGAACGGGCTTCCCTGCTGGACGGCGCCGTCGTCTGGCACAACGAGCCCGGCCCCGGCCCTGCGGTGCCCGTTCTGCCCGACGGCTGCATGGACCTGCTGTGGACCGAGGGCCGGCTGCTGGTCGCCGGGCCCGACACCCACGCGCAGCCGCCCGACGGCGCCCGAGCCGCCTGGGCCGGCGTGCGTTTCCCGCCCGGAGCGGCGCCCGCCTTCTTCGGAGTCCCCGCCCACGAACTGCGTGATCTGCGCGTGGACCTCTCCGACGTCTGGCCCGCCCGACGGGTGCGGTCGCTGGCGGACCGGATCACCGACTCGCCGGACCGGGTCGCCGCGCTGGAGGCCGTGGCATTGCGGCACGCGGCGGACGCACCCCCGCCCGACCCGTTGCTGCGGGCCGTCGTGGAGGGACTGGACGCGGGCGGGACGGTGGCTTCGACCGCCGCCGCCGTCGGGCTGGGCGCCCGTCAGCTGCACCGCCGCTCCCTGGACGCCTTCGGCTACGGGCCGAAGACACTCGCCCGAGTGCTGCGGCTGCAACGCGCCCTGGCCCTCCTACGGGACGGCGTGCCGTATGCCGGGGCCGCCCTGGCCGCGGGCTGCTCCGACCAGGCGCACCTCGCGCGCGAGATGCGGGACCTGACCGGGCTCACCCTCGGCCGCTACGCGGAGCTGACCTCCGGGTCCTGGCCTGCGAACAGTGACACCCCGGCGCCGTCCGGGTCGAGGACGACCGCGTAGCGCTGTCCCCAGACCGCGTCCCAGGGCGCGAGGTGGCCGCGATGGCCCGCTCCGACGAGCTCTTCGTACAACTTGTCCACCTCGGCGGGGCTGTCGCAGAGGAAGGCGAGACCCACCCGGTCCCCGCCCTCGGGGCGCTTCCAGCCGGGGTCGAAGGAGCGGATGGTGTCCTCGGTGTCGAACAGCACGCGCGGCCCACCGGGCAGTACGGCCTCGACGTGCGGCGCGGACTCGGCCCCCTCGGGGATGTCCAGGCCGAGCCGGCGGTAGAAGGCGAGCGAGGCGGCCATGTCGGAGACGACCAGGCCGACGGCATCGAGTCGTGGAGTCATGCGGCCACCGTAGAGGCGGTGACCGGGCGTGGTCTTGAAGGAATCGGACGTGGCTGCCGAAGGCGGCGGGGAGGGATGCGGGCATCGGTGCCGCCTGCCGCGCCCAGGCCGGCGGCGAGACCGCACCGATGCCGACGGGCGCGGGCGGCTCTTCCCCTCCTGGCGCCGGAACGGGAGGTGGTGTCACCGATTCGTAAGGGGGTGCGGCGCGCGCCCGGGGGGGCCGGGCGGAGAAGAATGGGTCCATGCACAACATCCTGGTCGTCGACGACGATCCGACCGTCGCCGAAGTGGTCACCGGCTATCTGGAACGGGCCGGGTTCACGGTGGCCCGCGCCTCGGACGGGCCCGGAGCCCTGGAGGCCGCGGGCGGGCAATGGCCGGATCTGGTGGTCCTCGATCTGATGCTGCCGGGCATGGACGGCCTCGAGGTCTGCCGAAGGCTCCGCGGCCGGGGGCCCGTTCCGGTGATCATGCTGACCGCGCGCGGGGACGAGGACGACCGGATCCTGGGACTCGAGACCGGCGCCGACGACTACGTCACCAAGCCGTTCAGCCCGCGCGAACTGGTCCTGCGGGTCGAGTCCGTGCTGCGCCGCGGCCGGGCGGCCGCCGAAGCCGCCCCCGGCGGGCCCGTGCTCGGCTGCGCCGGAATCACCGTGGACCCGGCTGCCCGCAGGGTCACCAAGAACGGTACGGAAATCGGCCTCACCCTGCGGGAGTTCGACCTGCTCCTGCACCTCATGCGTCACCGCGGGCAGGCCATCGGGCGCGAGACCCTGATGCAGGACGTGTGGGGCTGGGACTTCGGTGACCTGTCGACGGTCACCGTCCACGTGCGGCGGCTGCGCGGCAAGATCGAGGACGATCCGGCCCGGCCGCGCCTGATCCACACGGTCTGGGGCGTCGGCTACCGCTTCGACGCACCCGCGGAGCCGGAACGGCCGTCGGCATCGGCGGGGCCGGCCGGCCCCGCCTGGACCCCGAGGCCGGAGGGGGCGGCCCACCACGACGGCGGAGCCAGGACCTCGCCGCAGGGTTCCGGCCGGATGGCGGGCGACCGGACGCCCGGCGGGGGCGCGCCTGACGGCCGGACGCGGGATGGACGACCGGACGACCGGACGCCGGAGGGGCAACCGGACGGCCGGACCGCCGGCGAGGGCGCTGCCGGCGAGGGCGCCGCCGGTGCGGACGGGGCGTGAGTGGCGTGCGCGACGTCCTCCTCATCGCCCTCTTCGCCTTCCTCGGTGCTGCCGCGGCCGGCCTGGCCGGCGCCGTGGTGCTGCGGATGCTGCGCCGGCGGTCCGTCACCGTGTCGCTGACCGTGGTCGCCGGCGTGGCCGTCGTGGCGATGCTCGCCGGAACCCTGGCGGTCGCCCGTGCGATGTTCCTGTCCCCGCACGATCTGACCGTCGTCACCACGGTCGTCGCGATGGCCGCGGTCGTGTCCCTCGCAACGGCCCTGCTGCTCGGCCGGTGGGTCGTCGCCCGCAGCCGTGAACTCGCCCGCGCCGCCCGCACCTTCGGGGAGGACGGCAGCTTCGCCGCGCCCGGCGGCGATGCCACGGCCGAGCTCGCCGAGCTGGGCAGGGAACTCGCCGCCACCAGCGCCAGGCTCGCCGAGTCCCGCGAGCGGGAACGTGCGCTGGAGACCTCCCGGAGGGAACTCGTCGCCTGGATCTCGCACGATCTGCGCACCCCGCTCGCCGGGCTGCGGGCCATGTCGGAGGCGCTGGAGGACGGGGTCGCCCCCGACCCGCAGCGGTACTTCCGGCAGATCCGCGCCGAGGTCGAGCGGATGAACCGGATGGTCGGCGATCTGTTCGAACTGTCCCGCATCCACGCCGGCGCGCTCGCGCTCACCCCCACCCGGATCTCCGCGCACGACCTGGTCGGCGACGCGCTGGCGGGCGCCGGCCCGCTGGCCCGGGAGCACGGCGTACGGCTCGTGGGGGACCGGGTGGAACCGGTGCCGATCGAGGTGGACGCCGAGGAGATGACGAGGGTTCTGGCCAACCTGCTGGTCAACGCGATCCGGCGGACACCGGCAGACGGGACGGTCGCGGTGGCCGCCGAACGCCGGGAGGACTCCGTCGTGCTGTCCGTGACCGACGGCTGCGGCGGTATCCCGGAGGAGGAACTGCCGAGGGTCTTCGACACGGGCTGGCGCGGTACCGAGGCCCGGACCCCTCCGGCGGGAGCCGGCCTCGGTCTCGCGATCGTGCGGGGCATCGTCGAGGCGCACGACGGCCGCGCCGGTGTGCACAACGTGTCGGGCGGCTGCCGCTTCGAGGTGACTCTGCCGGCAGCTCCGTGACGGTGGCGCCGATGCGCGGGCGCGGCGTCACAGCGACCGGTACACCGCCTCGACGAGCGCCATCTTGCGCGGGTCGTCGGCGATCCGTGAGCCCATGCGGTTCATGACGTACCCCATCGACAGCTCCGCCTCCGGGTCCGCGAGCCCGCAGGAGCCGCCGAAGCCGTCGTGGCCGACGGCCCGCGGGTTGGGGCCGTACGATCCGTGGGGGCCGCTCAGCCACAACCCGAGCGCGACCTCGGTGTCATGGGCCAAGCCCGCGCCGAGGACGAGGTCCCGGCAGGGGCCCTGGCCCTCGCGGACCCGCTCAGCGGCGGCGGCCGACAGCACCCGGCGGCCCCCGAGCAGACCGCCCGAGGCGACTGTCCCGTACAGCTCGGCGACGGCGCGGGCGGTGCCGTGGCCGTTGGCGGCCGGGATCTCGGCGGCCCGCCACTCCGGGCTGTTGGCCTCCCGGGCGCCCACGGCGGGGTTGGCCAGGGCGGCCAGTGCCACGGGCTCCAACTGGGCGAAGACCGCGGCCTGTTCGCCGGCCGACGCGGCGGGTGCGTGAACCAGCTCGGCGGTGCGGTGGTACTCCTTCCGCGGCAGTCCGACGGAGAAGTCGACGCCGCACGGCCCCGTCACCTCCTCGTGCAGGAACGCGCCGGGCAGCAGACCCGTGACGCGCCGCACCACCTCGCCGACCAGGAAGCCGTAGGTCATGGCGTGGTAGCCGGACCGGGTCCCCGGCTCCCACCACGGCTCGGTCGCGGCCAGCCGCGCCACCGTGAGCTCCCAGTCGCAGAGTTCGGCGAACGTGTGGGGCGCACGCAGGCCGGCGAGGCCCGAGCGGTGCGACAGCAGGTGGCGGACGAGGACGGTCTCCTTGCCGGCGGCGGCGAACTCCGGCCAGTACGAGGCCACCGGTGCGTCCAGGTCGAGCAGCCCCCGGTCGGCGAGGACGTGCGCGCACAGTGCGGTGGGTCCTTTCGTCGTCGACCAGACGTTGACGACGGTGTCCCGCTCCCAGGGCCGGGTGCGCGCCGCGTCCGCCCAGCCGCCCCACAGGTCGACCACCGTCCGCCCGCCGGCCCGGACCGCCACGGCGGCGCCCAGTTCCCCGCGTTCGCCGAAGTTCTCCTCGAAGGCGGTGCGGACCGCGGCGAACCGCGTGTCGCACCGGCCCTCGATCCGTGCCCCGATGTCGCCCATGGCCCCTCCCTGGTCCGTCGTGCGCCGTCGTGCACCGGCCGGTGGCAGGAACATACCGACTGGTCGGACAGTCGGGAAGGCCACACGAGCGGCCACCCCAACGGGAGCGGGCCGGGGAGGCGTTGTCAGTGCCGTAGGGCAGGGTGGCGGGTGCACCGTCACATATGACGCGAGACGACCCGAGAGGAACGGCCGACCGATGAGTGGCACCGCTGTGATGACGTCCCGTGAACGAGCCGCCGCCCAGGCGTACTTGCGCCTCCTCGGCGCCGTGCGCGCCGCGCTCGCCGAACCTCCCGGCGCCGACGCGCCGCCCCCTCCCGTGCTGCTCAGCGCTCCCATGGCGGAGGCCGACGAGGCCCTCGCCGCGGCGGGGCTCCTGGGCAACGAGGAGACGCTGTTCGGTCTGGTGACGGGGCTGCACCGCACGAACCCTCCGGGCCCGGCGGCGTGCCGCGTCCCGCGTCCCGCCCGCGTCACGCCTCGTGGCGCAGGGGCGTGAGCTGCTCGATGTCGTAACGGGCGCGGAGCCGGGCGATCGCGTCGTGGTCCGGCGGGCCGCCCGAATCGAGGATGCCGATCAGCTCCTCGAAGTACCGCTCGTGGTCGGGTGGCGGGGAGGCCTGGAAGAACATCCGCGCGGGTTTCCCCGTCCGGTTCGCGAACGCGTGCGGACAGCCGGGCGGCACGACGACGACCGTGCCCGGGCCGGCGCGCACCGGACGCCTCCCCGACGGGGACTCCCAGTCACGCCAGTCGCCGTCCGTCCGCACCCGCGGCTCGAAGGCGAGCATGTCCAGCTCGCCCTCGAGCACGTAGAAGAGCTCCTCGCTCCGGGCGTGCACATGCGCCCCGACGTCGAACCCCGGAGGGACGACCACCTCGAAACTGGACGACACACGGGAGTGCTCACCGGTGACCTTGAACGTCACCTCCTGGGCGGCCGCGCGCAGTGTGCGGCCGTGGCCCCCGGGCACCAGCAGCCCCTCCGCCGACGTGGTGTCCGCGCCCCGGGGCGCCTGGATGTGGGAGGTCACCAGACCACCGGCAATCCCTCGGGCCCCCGGATCAACGCCCCGGGCCGCCAGCGCAGTTCCTCCGCCGGCACGGCGAGGCGCATCCCCGGGAAGCGGTCCACCATGGCGGAGAACAGCAGTTCGGTCTCCAGCCGGGCGAGCAGGGCGCCGACGCAGTAGTGCGGGCCGTACCCGAACGCCACGTGCGGATTGGGGCTGCGGTCCAGCACGATCCCGTCCGGGTCGGCGAAGACGTCCGGATCCCGGTTGGCGGCGAGGTACGACACGTAGACGGCCTCGCCCCGGCGGATCTCCCGGCCGCCGACGGTCACGTCCTCCGTGGCGATGCGGCACAGCCCCACGCCGTTGCGGTGCGGTATCCACCGCAGCAGTTCGTCGACGGCCGTGGCGCGCACCCCGGGGTCCCGGCACAGCCGGTCCATCAGATCGGGCCGGGTCAGCAGGATGTACGCCATGTTCCCGGTGTTGTTGGTGACCGCCTCACCGCCGATCTGGATCAGCAGCGCCAGTCCTACAGCCTCCGCCTCGGTGATCTCCCCGCCCGCGACGGCCGCCGACAGCAGTGCGACGACGTCCTCGCCGCCGGTGCCGCGGCGCTCGGCCAGCTGCCCGGCGAAGTAGTCGCACATCGCGTTCCTGGCCCGCTCGCTGCGCTCGGCGCCCTCGGCGGAGGACAGGATGAGCGAGGTCCACTCGTGCATGGCCGGGCGGTCCGCGGCGGGCACACCCATCAGTTCGCAGACGACGGCCAGCGGGAACGGCGCGAGGACGCGTGCGACCAGATCGGCGGGCGGCCCGTCGCGCAGCACCCCGTCGACGAGTTCGTCGAGCATGGCCTGCGCCCGCCAGCGCAGCCGCTCCACGCCGCGGGTGGTGAACGCGGGGGCGACGGCTCGGCGCAGCCGGGTGTGGTCGGGCGGATCCTCGAAGCCGACGGCCCCGTCCACCGGGATGAAGTGCGGTGCGAGACGGGTGACGTCGCTGCCGACCACCGCCCTGCGGCTGAAGCGCGGATCGTTCGTCACCGTCCGTACGTCCTCGTGGCGCGACACCAGCCAGGCCCAGCCCTCGCCGTTGGGGAGCCGGATGCGCGTCACGGGTCCCTCCCGCATCAGTGCCGCGAGGTCCGGGTCGAACTCCACCCCGGTCAGGTCCCGCACCGGCCAGAAGCGGACCGGGGGAAGGGGGGCGGACGCGGCCGCCGCAGTGGTGGCTCCCGTCGCCGCCGTGGTCGTCGAGGCCTTGGCCGTCGTCGGGGTCGTGGTCGCGGGGGTGGTCGTGGTCGTGGTCGTGGAAGCTTCGTCCCGCACGTCAGTTCCTTCCCGCGGGGGCCGGCACCTCGGCCTCGGTCCAGCGCCCCAGGCTCATCTCGGCGGTGATGCCCGGGCCGAAGCCGGCGAGGATGCCGCGCGCCGCGTGCCGGGTCGAGCCCTCGTCGAACAGCCTGCGCAGGGCGTCGAGGACGACGGCGCTGGCTATGTTCCCGTACTGGGTGAGCGTGGCCCGGCTGAACCGGAACGCGTCGGGCGGCACCCCGAGATACTTCCCCAGGTCGTCGAGGATGCGCGGACCGCCCGCGTGGACGATGTAGAAGTCCAGCGAGGCGGCGTCCCAGCCGTGTTCGGCCGCAAGCGCCCTCAGTGCCGGTGCCAGCGGTTCCATGGTGCCCGGAACCCGCCGGTCCAGTTTGAAGTGGAAGCCCGTGGAACGGACGTCGTAGGCGATCCAGTCCTCGGTGTCGCGCACCAGGTAGGAGCCGTTGCGCTCCAGCGCGACGCCGTGACCGCCGCGGCCGCGCACCACAGCGGCGGCGAGGCCGTCGCCGAAGAGCCCGTTGGACAGCAGGTTCCCCACGTCCAGATCGGTGGGCTGGTAGCAGAGCGAACAGAACTCGCAGGCCACGATGAGGGCGTTGGCCTCCGGGTAGGCCGTGCAGAAGTCGTGGGCACGGTTGACCGCCGCGCCCCCGGCCGCACAGCCGAGCTGGGCGATCGGCACCTGACGGGCGTCCGTGCGGAAGCCCATGGAGTTGATCAGCCAGGCGGTGAGCGACGGCATCATGAAGCCGGTGCACGACACGTAGATGATCACGTCTATGTCGACGGGCCGGAGCTCCGCGTCGGCGAGCGCCCGCTCGATCACCGCGGGCACCCGGGCCTTCGCCTCGGACTCGTAGACGGCGTTGCGGTGTTCGAAGCCGGGATGCTTCAGCGTCTCCTCGATCGGCTGCAGCAGGTGCCGCTTCTCCACCCCCGTGTTCCGGATCAGGCGAAGTGCCAGGTCCAGTTGCGGGTGGTCCGCGTGAACGGTCCGCGCCAGGTCCAGGGTCTGCTCCATGGTGATCACGTGTTCGGGTACGGACACCGCCGGTCGGCACAGAGTGGCCATGATGGTGCGCCCTTCTCTCGTGTTCCCCTCCAAAAGGATCCGGGAGGTCACCCGTTCGTGCCCGCCGAGGAAAGCCCCTGTGGCTGGTCCGTCCGGGTGATGGCGTCCCGGCGGCGGGCCGGCCGGGAAACGCTGGCCCGTCCGGGTGATGGCGGGGCGGCGGCCGTCCCGATCGCGCGTCGGCCGGGAAGGGATGTCGGAACCGTTGAACGCCGCCCGCTCCGCTCACCCGGCGAGACCGGGGGGCCGCGGCGGCATCGGGCGTCGGACGTTGGGAGTTGAACGTGGAGACGTCAGAACCCGGGACGCCGGCCGTCTCCGGACCCGGTCCACGGGGGGACGAGGACGTTCGCCACTGGAGCCTCGAGGACCTGAGGGCCCTGGACTTCGACCCGTTCCTGACCACAGTCCTCCGCGACGAGCCGGTGGTACGCATCCGGCTGCCGTACGGCGAGGGCACCGCCTGGCTCGTGACGCGCCACGACGACGTCAAGTCGGTCACGTCGGACCCCCGGTTCAGCCGCCGGGCCCTCGCGGACCGGGACGTCACCAGCGGTTCTCCGCATGCCATCGCCTCGCGGCACGCCGCCCTCAACTACACGGACCCGCCGCACCTCACGACCATGCGCCGGGTCGTCGCCCGCGCCTTCACCGGCGGCAGCATGGAGCGGCTGAGACCCCTGGCCCAGCGGACCGCCGACGCCCTGCTGGACGAGATGGAGCGGCACGGCTCCCCGGCCGATCTGGTGCGGCATCTGCACGGGCCGTTCCCGCTGTCCGTCGTCGGCGACCTGCTGGGTCTGCCGGAGGAGGACCGTGCCGGGATGATCTCCTGGACGGATGTGATCATGACGCCGGGCCCGGCACCGGCCCGAAGCCAGGAGGGCAGGAAGTCGGTCCGCGAGGTCGTCGAAGCACTCCTCGCCCGCAGGCGCGCGGAGCCGGCTGACGACCTGGCCGGGGTGCTCGCCGCCGCCGCCGCCGACGGGGAGATCAGCGAGGACGAGGCGCTGTCGATGGCGACGGCGATCCTGGTGAGCGGAGCGCACGCGGTCCGCAACAACAGCGCAAACATGGTGTACGCGCTTCTCACCCGTCCGGAGCAACTGGCGCGGCTGCGTGCCGAGCCCGGACTGCTGCCGCGGGCGGTCGAGGAACTGCTGCGGTACATCCCGCACCGCAACGGCGTGGGCCTGCCGAGGATCGCCACCGAGGACGTGGAGGTCGGCGGCGTACGCATCGCGGCCGGCGAGGCGGTCTACTGCTCCTACCTGGCCGCGAACCGGGACCCCGAGGTCTTCCCCGACCCGCACGCCCTCGACTTCGACCGCCCGGCCGCCGCCCATCTGTCGTTCGGGTTCGGCCCGCACCACTGCGTGGGCCCGATGCTGGCGCGGATGGAGTCCGAGGTGATGCTCGCGACGCTGCTGCGCCGCTACCCGCGGCTGGCCCTCGCGGTGCCTCCGGAGGAGATCGCCTGGCAGGAGGGCGCGCTGATCCGCGGGCCCAAGTCGCTCCCGGTGAGCTGGTGAGGCCGCAATGGACGTGGACCTGCGCATCGTGCACGGCGCTCCGGACGCCGAGGAACTGGCCGCCGTCATGGCCGTGCTGACCGTTGTCGCCCACCGCCGCTCCACCCCCCGCGCCACCGCCGGCGGCGGCGCACCGGACGGCGGATCGCGGCGCGCCCACTGGGACCGGGCCTGGGGAGGCGGCTTCCAGCCCAGCGGCTCTTGGCGGGAACGGGACCGGACGGTGACGGCGTTCGACCCGGGCAGCCGCTGACCCCGGCCGGGCGGCGCCCCTCGGGCGGCCGTCCCCGCGCGCGACCGATGGGAAGCACCGCGCATGAACCCGCACGCCCCGGGTATCCGGAGTCAGCGATTGCCCCCACGAAGGGGGCGGCACCCCCCCATGCCGCCCCGCGAACGGCCCCGCCCGCCGCCCCCTCCGGCCGGCGGGGCCGACGCATCCCCGCCGGAGTCCGCCCCGGGACGGCGACGTCGGGACGGCGGGCCCGTGGCGGTGCCGTCGTGGCAGCGCCCTCGAAGGCGACCGGACGCGTCCCCCGGAAGCGGTCAGACGAGGAGCCGCAGCGATGTGTCCGACACCCCCACGCGGACCGACTGGCCCCAGGTCAGCTCCAGCGCGTCGGACTCCATGCCGTCGCCGAAGGCCACCAGCCGGTCGGACTCGACGGTCAGCCGCAGTCGGCGCCCGGCCGTGAGGTCCCCTTCCACCAGCGACGTCCCGGTGGCGGGGGAGGGCCACGCCTCGCGGACGAACCACAGCAGCCGGGCCTCGGCGGGTGCCGGCAGCGGCCGGCTGCCGCCGCGTTCCCGCCACAGCGACCGCAGCCAGCCGGTCGCGCCCGTCCCGGTGCCGACGAGGACCCCGGAGGACGCCTGGACCTCACCTCCCCCGCCCACGACGCTTCCGCCACCTCCGTCGCTGCCGCCTCGCGCCGCGACCCCCGCAGGGCCGGTGTTCCCAGCCGTCTCGGGGTGCCCCGCCGGGGGACCCGGGCCGTCGAGGTCCAGCCGGTAGCGGGACGTCTGGTGGTCCGGCCGCCCCAGGTAGATCTCGTTGAGCGCCACGAGCCGCTGGGTGTCGTCGGCCACGGCCTCCACCATGGTGAGCTCGTCCACCGCGGCACCGCGCGACACGGCGGCCCGCAGCAGCGGGCCCGCTTCGTCGGGCCGGTGCCGCACCAGTACGCCGGCGTTGCGCCCGGGGTCGGTGTCGATGCCCACTACCGGCTGACCGGCCAGGTACTTCGCCGTGTTGGCGACGAGCCCGTCCTGTCCGGCCACGACCACCACGTCCTCGGGGGCGAACAGGAAGCGGTCGAGGTCCGCCCGCTCCACCCGGGCCCGGCGCCACTGGGGCGGCACCGCCGCCGAGACGGTGGCCAGCGCCCGACCGGTGCGCCGGTGCCGATCGGCGACCTCACGGATGCCGCGGCCGCGTGAGGACAGGAAGAACTCGGCCTGCCCGTGTGTGCCGTGACGGGCGAGCAGTTCCTCGTACTCGGTCGTGCGGTGCACGATCACCGCGCGCGGGGCGAGGCTCACGCGCCCTCCGTTCCCGTTCCCGTGCCGGTTCCCGTGCCGCCCAGCCGTGCGAGCAGTCCGGTGAGGACGTCGGGGGAGAGGGTGATGCTGTCGACGCGAGGCAGGTTCTCCGCGAGCCGGGTGACGGCGAGGGCGTGCAGGGTGGCCGGGTCGGCCTCGGAGTGCACCCGCAGCCAGGCGGCCTGGGCCCCGGCGCGGGCCTCGCCCACCTCCCTCGCCGCCGTCGCCTCGGCCTTGGCGAGCCGCACCCTCCGGGCGGCCTCCGCCTCGGCGCGCACGGCGTCCGCCGCGGCGCCCTCCTCGGCCTCGCGCCGGGCGTTGGTGCCCTTCTGGTCGACCAACCGCTCCTCCCGCCGGGCGAGTTCGATCCTGCTGGCCAGCTCGTTCTCCGCGATGGCCCGCTCCCGCTCCACGGCCACCGCCCGCCGCTCGTACGTCGCGCGGTCGGCCTCCTGCTGGATCTGCTCGCGCGCCGGTGTGCGCAAGGCCCGTTCGACCTCGGGTTCCGGCCGCAGGGCGATGACGCGGACCGCCACCACCTCGATGCCCGTGTCGGAGAGCCGCGGCTCCGCGCCCAGCCCGCCGCCGATCCGCTCGCGCACGGCCGCGACGCCGTCGACCAGCGCGGCCGACAGAGGGGTGCGGGCCAGCACGTCCAGCGCGTGCTGCTGGGCGGTCTCGGTCAGCAGCGTCGAGATCTGCTCCAGCGGTGCGCCCCGCCAGGCGCCGGTGTCCGGGTCGACGGAGAAGTCCAGCCGGGCGGCCGCCGTGGCCGGGTCGCTGATCCGGTACGTCACCGTCGCCTGCACCGACACGTCCTGGAAGTCGGACGTCCTGGCGTGGAAGGTCATGGCCAGTTCCCGGTCGTCGACGGGGACTTCGGACAGTGCGGCGGTGAGCGCGCGGAACCAGAAGCTGAGGCCGGGACCGTCGTGGACCAGCCTGCCGCGGCGGTGGTGGCGGACGTGGACGGTGGGCGCGGAACGCAGATGGCGCCAGCCGAGGCGCCTGGTGATGTCGGACATGCGACAACCCCCTCTTCTCGTCATTGCGACGATATCGAGTAGAGCGTTTATCGTCAATCCGACGAAATTTGCCTCGCTGCGCTTGCGCGGCGCGGTGCCGCACAGCAGGCTGGCGGGATGGCGACCATCAACGTCCGCAGGGTCTACGACGACCCCGAACCGGACGACGGCACCCGCGTACTCGTCGACAGACTCTGGCCGCGCGGCGTCTCCAAGGAACGGGCCGCCGTCGACGCCTGGCTCAAGGACGTCGCCCCGTCGGGCGAGTTGCGCGGCTGGTACCACCACGACCGCTCCCGGTACCACGAGTTCGAGGCCCGCTACCGCAGCGAACTGGAGGACGGCCCGGCCGCGCAGGCCCTGGAGCAGTTGCGCGAACTCGTCCGCGGCGGACCGGTAACCCTCGTCACCTCGGTGAAGAGCGTCGGGGACAGCCATGTCCCCACGCTCGTCGACGTGCTGGAGAAGTCCGCTCCGCCGCCCGCGAGCCGGTAGGAACGGATCCGCCGCCCGGCGGGCAGCCCGCCCGCCCGCTCGTCCGCGGCCGGGCCGTGCCACCCGCCCCGGCCGGGAGGAGGCGCGGGGGTCAGCGGGCGGGAGCGAAGGCGTCGACTCCCGTGAGTTCCGCCGACAGCGCCCACAGCCGCGCCGCGTCTCCGGGGTCGGTCGCATAGGGCCGTACCCCGCTGGTCAGTTCGTCCGTCGCGTCCTCGCCGAGCGCCTCGGCCACGTCGCAGTCCTCGAGGTAGAGACCGCCCATGTCCGCCAGGCGGGGCGACGTGGCCGCCCACACCTGCGTCGCCGCGCCCTGCTCCGGCGTCTTGAAGCTCGGGTCGAGCGGTGTGCCCTGCTCGTCGATCCATCCCCGCCCTACCATCTCCTCCTCGGGCAGATGGCGCACGAGTTCGGTGATGATCTCGCCGGGATGGACGGCGAACGCCCGGACCCCGGCCTTCCGGCCGAGCGCGTCGAGCTGTACGGCGAACAGCACGTTGGCCGTCTTCGCCTGCCCGTACGCCTGTCACTTGTCGTAGCCGTCCGCGAAGTCGGGGTCGTCCCAGCGGATGCCGGAGAGCTGGTGCCCGCGGGAGGAGACCGAGACGACCCGCGCCCCGCCGCCGCTCGCGATCGCGGGCCAGAGCCTGTTGACGAGGGCGTAGTGACCCAGGTGGTTCGTGGCGAACTGGGCCTCCCAGCCCGGCCCCACCCGTGTCTCCGGGCTGGCCATGATCCCGGCGTTGCCGATCAGGATGTCGATGTCGCGGCCCGAGTCGAGGAACCGAGCGGCAAAGCCGCGGACGCTCTCGAGGTCGGCGAGGTCGAGCTCGTCGACCTCCACGCCGCCGACGCCGGCGAGGGCCTCCTCGGCGGCGGCCGGACGGCGGGCCGGTACGACGACCGAGGCGCCGGCACCGGCCAGGGCCCGGGTGGTCGCCAGTCCGAGGCCCGAGTAGCCGCCCGTGACGACGGCCAGCCTTCCGGTGAGGTCGATGCCCTGCAGAACGTCCGGCGTGGTGCTCCGGGCCCCGAAACCCGAACCGATCTTGTGCTGTCGAGTGCTCATGCTTCGATGCTGGGCCTTGGAGCGCACTCGAACGCAAACGCAAACGCAAACGCACAGCCAGACGCAGACGCACACGCGCGCACCGCGGGTGTCCGGAAGGTCCAAGTCGCAGGCCGGAGCGTGCGTCAGGAAGGGTCGTCCTCGATGGACGACAGGTGGAAGAGCCCGCCCTCGGGGTCGCGGATCGTCGCCGTCCGGCCGAGCGGTGTGTTCTGCGGGGGCGCCACGACCGTGCCGTGCGCGGCGCCCGCGCGGGCCGCCGCCTCGTCCACGTCGTCCCGGCAGAAGTGGACGTGCCACTGGGGGCGGATCGCCGCCTCCGCCGACTCCGGTACGCCGCCGTACAACCCCGCCACCGTCCGGCCGCCGGCCCGCAGCATCACCCGGTCGTGCTCGTAGCGCACGTCGATGACGTCCGGATGGGCGTCCCATTCGAACACCCCGCCGTAGAACAGCGCGGACGCGAACGGGTCCCTCGTGTGCAGCTCCAGCCATGCCACGGCACCCGTGCCCCGTCCTGCCAGCCACCCAGGGGCGGCCGGTCCCTCCCAGATGCAGAACGCCGCGTCCAGCGGATCGGCGGCCCAGGCCATCCGCCCCCGGCCGAAGGCGAGCGGCCCCACGGCGACGGTCCCGCCACGCTCCCGCACGCGCCCCGCCGCCGCGTCGGCGCTGTCGGCCCCGAAGTACGCCGTCCAGGCGACCGGGAGCCGAACCCCCATGGTCTGCGTGGACTCCACGAGACCGGCCACCGGTTCGCCGTCCGCGTGCGCGACGACGTACCCCTCGGCCTGGACATCGGGCTCGAACTCCCAGCCGAACACGGCACCGTAGAAGTCCTGGGCGGCCCGCATGTCCTGCGTCGTCAGGCTCACCCAGCACGGCGTGCCCGGCACCCCGGGTGAAGTGCTCGCCAAGACCGCTCACCTCATTCGTGTTCGTCCCGGGGCAGGGGCGTGGGCAGGGACAGATGGACACTCCCTGACACCCTTCAACAGAATCGGGGCGGTCGCCACCGCAGCGGGAGCCCGGGGAGACCTGCCGGCGGCATCCCGAAAATGCGTTGGCACGGTCCGGGGGACGGGCTTAGTGTGGCGTCGCCGCCGTGTGCGAGACACGGCCGTGAGCATCGAGAAGGACGCGGAGGTGAGGACGTTGACGACGGTCACCGTGCCGGGCGCTGCCCGAAACCCGAAGTTCATCACTCCCATTTCCGTGGTCACCGGCTGACCTCCTCCTTCTTCCTTGTCGCACGCCCTCGCGTGTGCGTCGCCGGGGCCACCCGTGTGAAGGGTCTCCCTTGTCCTCCTCCTCTGCTCACTCTTCTTCTTCCTCCGCTCGCACCTCCTCGCTCGGTCTTCCGGGCGCCTCCGCCGCCGACGGCGCGGCGCCGCACCCGCTCGCCCCGTACGGCTGGGACGAGGACCTCGCGGCCGCGTTCGCCCCGTACGCGGGGAGCGGTCTGGTGCCCGGGCGGGTCGTACGGGTCGACCGGGGACAGTGCGACGTCGTCACCGCGACCGGGACCGTCCGCGCCGACACGGCGTTCGTCACCCCGCACGACCCGCTTCGCGTGATCTGCACCGGCGACTGGGCGGCCGTCGACCCGGAGGGCGGCAACCCCCGGTACGTACGGGACTGTCTGCCGCGCCGCACCGCGTTCGTGCGCTCCACGTCGTCCCAGCGGTCCGAGGGGCAGATCCTCGCCGCCAACGTCGACCACGCGATCATTGCCGTCTCCCTCGCCGTCGAGCTCGATCTGGGACGGATCGAACGGTTCCTGGCACTGGCCTGGGAGAGCGGGGCGCAGCCGCTCGTCGTCCTCACCAAGGCCGACCTGGTGCCGGACGCCACCGCCCTGTCGTACCTGGTGCAGGACGTGGAGACCACGGCACCCGGCGTCCAGGTGCTGCCGGTCAGCTCGCTGACCGGGGAGGGCACGGACGTCCTCGCGGCGGTGGTGTCCGGCGGTACGAGCGTGCTGCTCGGCGTCTCCGGCGCGGGGAAGTCCACGCTGGCGAACACACTGCTCGGCGAGGACGCGATGGCGGTGCGGGCCACGCGTGACGTGGACGGGAAGGGCCGGCACACGACGACGACCCGGAACCTCCTCGTCCTCCCCGGCGGCGGCGTGCTCATCGACACCCCGGGCCTGCGGGGCGTCGGGCTCTTCGACGCCGGTGCGGGCGTGGGCCAGGTCTTCTCGGAGATCGAGGCCCTGGCTGCGGACTGCCGCTTCCACGACTGCGCCCACGAGTCGGAGCCGGGCTGTGCCGTGCTCGCCGCGCTCGCCGACGGCTCATTGCCGGAACGCAGGCTGGACAGCTACCGCAAGCTCGTCCGCGAGAACCAGCGCATCGTCGCGAAGACCGACGCCAGGCTGCGCGCCGAGATCCGCCGCGACTGGAAGCGCAAGCACGCGGAGGGACGCGCCGCGAGCGAGGCGAAGCGGGGCGGTCGCGTGCGCTGACCCTTCGCCGGGGTGTTGGCCCGGGCCGTCCGGGGCGGCCCCGGGGTCTTCCCCGGGGCCACCCCAGGACCCCAGGACCCCAGGACCCCAGGACCCCAGGACCCCGGTCACGTGGAGTCCGCGGTCCGGAGGCCGCGGGGTCCGGTCAGGGCCATGCGTCGCGGGTCACCGGGCGTTGGGGTTCCGGGGGCTGCTCCGCACCGGGGCCGCTTCTCGCCACCGGCACCGGGGGTCCGCCCCCGGCCCGAAGGCCGCGGGCTGCCGGGACTCCGCGGCCTGCCGCGGACCGCGGCGGGAGCATCCGCAGGGCCCCCGCCGCGGTCCGCGCACGGGCAGGGCAGGCTGCTGCCCCCGCGCTCGCGGGCCCGGCTCGCTCCCGTCCGCCATGTCCGAAATCCGCCGGACCGGTGGTGCCCGGAGACGGACACTGGACGGTGTGATGGACGACGACAGCAGATACGAGGCCGTCAGCAGCCGGGACGCTCGGTTCGACGGGGAATTCTTCTTCGCCGTGGAGACGACCGGAATCTACTGCCGGCCCAGCTGCCCGGCGGTGACGCCCAAGCGCGCCAACGTCCGCTTCTTCCCGACCGCCGCTGCCGCGCAGGGCCATGGCTACCGGGCGTGCCGGCGGTGCCGGCCCGACGCGGTTCCGGGGTCGGCCGAGTGGAACGTGAGGGCCGATGTCGTCGGGCGGGCGGTGCGGATGATCGGGGACGGTGTCGTCGACCGGGAAGGCGTGCCGGGCCTGGCCCGGCGGCTCGGCTACAGCGCGCGGCAGGTGCAGCGGCAGCTGAACGCGGAGCTGGGCGCCGGGCCCGTCGCACTCGCCCGGGCGCAGCGGTCGCACACCGCGCGGGTGCTGCTCCAGACGACCGGGCTGCCGGTCACGGAGATCGCGTTCGCGTCGGGATTCGCGAGCGTGCGCCAGTTCAACGACACCATCCGCCGGATCTACGCCCGCACACCCACCGAACTCCGTGCCGAGACGGGCACGAGGCGGGCCGCCGGCCGGGCCGGGATCCCGCTGCGGCTGGCCCATCGCGGTCCGTACGCGACGAGCGAGGTGTTCGACCTGCTCGCCCGGGAGGCGATGGACCGGATCGAGGAGGTCGTCGGGGCGGTGGGTGCACGGACGTACCGCCGCACCCTGCGGCTGCCTTACGGTTCCGGGGTCGTCGCCGTGGACGAGCGCTCCGCCGGCCCGTGGCTCGACGCCCGGCTCCATCTGACCGATCTGCGCGATCTGACCACGGCCGTGCAACGGCTGCGCCGCCTCTTCGACCTGGACGCCGACCCGTACGCCGTGGCGGAGAGGCTCTCCGCGGACCCGGTGCTCGCGCCGCTCGTCGCCGCCCGCCCGGGGCTCCGCTCACCGGGCACGGCGGACCCCGAGGAGTTCGCTCTCCGGGCGTTCGCCGGGCCGGAGGAGTCCGCCCGGCTGGTCGAGGCGCACGGAAAGCTCCTCGACCAGCCCTGCGGCGGGCTCACCCACCTCTTCCCGGAAGCGGCGGCGCTCGCCGACCACCCGGTCGTGGGCCCTCTGGCGGCCGCGCTGGCCGACGGCGACGTACGGCTGGACCCGGGCGCCGACCGCGATGACGCCGAACGCGTCCTGCGTTCCGTGCCGGGCCTGGCGCCCCGGACCGCCGCGCTGATCCGCATGCGCGCGCTGGGCGACCCCGACGTGGCCCCGGAGCCGGACCTCGGGAAGGAGACGGCCCCGGGCCTCGACGGCGATGCGTGGCGGCCCTGGCGTTCCTACGCCGTTCGCCATCTCGAGGCGGCCCGTGACGCACGCCGACCATGACCGGCCGCCGGGTGATCGCGGGGCCGCCGGCTTGCGGCGCCGGGTTCGGCAGCCGGGTTGGGGGTGCCGGTTCGGGCCCGCCGGAACCTGTTGCTGCCCCGGCCTCCGCCGCAGTTCCCGCCTCGACGGCCGTTGCTTTCAGGACGCACTCCGCCGGGGCCTGTTGCTGCCCCGGCCCTCAGCCCGCATCCGCCGCCGGGCCGGGCACCGGCGGTCCGTCGGCCGATGCCGTCGCCGCCGTCGCGAACCCCGCACCGCCGCCTTCCGGGGCGGGCCCGGCAGCCGGTCCGGTGCGTTCCGGAGCAGGCCCGGCAACCGGTGCCGTCCCGGGGGCAGTGGCGGGGGCCGTCGCCGGGCCGCCCGCGCGGCGCTCGTCGGCGGACCGTGCCACCCACCCCTTCTCGTAAGCGTGCCAGCCGAGTTGGAGCCTGGTCGTCACACCCGCCAGTTCCATGAGGCCCTTCACTCGGCGCTGGACCGTGCGGAGGCCGAGGTCGAGCTGTTTGGCGACGCTCGCGTCCGTCATGCCGGCGAGCAGCAGGGACAGGATCTCCAGGTCGGCGGCGTCCGGGCCCGCCGGACCGTCCTCGGCCACCTCGCCGCGCCCGCCGAGGCGCAGCGGCAGCGCCTCCCGCCACACGGCCTCGAACAGCCCGGTCAGCGACTCCAGCAGTCCGCTCGCGTGAACCACCAGCGCCGCAGGCTCCGAGCCGCGTCCGGTCAGCGGGACCATCGCCAGCGTCCGGTCGGCCACGACGAGTTTGGTCGGCACCCGGTCCACGACCCGGACCTGTTCGTCGCGGCCGAGCGAGGCCGACACCTCGACGAGCCCGGTCGGCAGCGTGAGCACCTCGCGTTCGATGACCACGCGGTACGCCACGCCGCGCTGCGCCGCCCGCTCCTCGGCGTCGTTCTCGATTCCCGAGACGACCATCGGCTTCCCGGTGACGAGCGCGCACACCTCCTCGGACGCGCCCAGCTGGAGCTGGAGGAAACGATGCGCCACCGCGCTGGCGCCGGTGACCACCTCGACCAGGTCGTGCACGGGCAGTTCCGTGGCCTCCGCCCGGTATTCCCGGGCCAGCAGGGCCGCCGCGAGTTCGGCCTGCTCCAGATCGTGCCTGTGCTGGGTGAGCAGGGCGCCCAGCGCGACTCCGGGCGGCGCCGCCACCCAGCGGTCGGCTCGCGCGGACGACTGGGCGGCCAGCCCCTGGTGTTCCAGCAGCCGCAGGGCCCGTTCGGTGTCCGCCTCCGGGAGCGCGAGGCGGTGCGCCAGATCGGTCACCTCCGCGGCGCCAAGCGCCACCAGCGCGCGGTACGCCGACTCCTGCCTCGCGTCGAGACCTATTGCTCCCAGCACCCCTGAGCCCTCCCCGGACTTCACCATTCCGCTTACTGCGGACACGATCGTGGCGGAAACCGGCCACGGCGTGAACCCGCCGCCCTCATCATCCCCGCAGGGCTTCCGCCTCTGCCAATGTGGCGCCACCCGAGCACACGGGCACCACGGCAGCACACGCACCACCGTCTGCGCGGACCACGAGCAGTGCACACACCACAAGTGCCGCACGCACCGCACGTGACACCGGCCGCCGGGCCAACCGCCCCTGGCTCTGCGGCCTTTGGGCCGTACCGCCCCGACGCGGAACCACGGTTCGCGATCGAGCCGGGGCGATGCGTACGGGCCCGAGCCGCGTGCGGATGCGGGCGTCCGACGCGAGCGGATTCCGTCCCCGTCGGCGGAGTGCGCGCAGGGCGTGCGCCGCCCACCTGAACGTCCGCCGGGCGTCCTTCCCGTGGGGGGTTGGGACGCCCGGCGGACCCGCCCTGGGGCCAGGTTTTGATGAATACGCCGTTTTCGTACGGCCCTTGCGGTGGACAATAGGGGCATGAGTCAGCAGGGGGAGAGGCCCACCGCAGGCGACGACTGGTGGAACCGGCTGTACGACGAGTCCGCCCCGGACACCGGCCCCGCCGCTGGGGCGGGCGACACGCTCGACGACCGCTTCGACTCCGCGGTGGACACGGTGGGCCCCGAAGGGCCCCCGGGCACCTGGTGGAAACCGTCCCGCCGCGGCAGCGCCCCATGGGAGTCTCCCGCCACCCCGCAGGCCGCGGCCGGTTCCGGCGAGCGCCTGCCCGAGCCCCGTGCCGAGTCCGGGTGGTCTCCACCCGCCGCACCCGCCGGGCCTCCCGCACCCGCCGGGCCTCCCGTACCCGCCGGGCCTCCGCCCCCCGGACCGGGCGCCGGGCCCGTTGGGCCCGTTGGGCCCGGACCTTCCGTACCGTCACAGCCCGTGCCGGAACCGCCGCCGCTGCCCGCCGTGCCCCTGGCCGAAACGGCCGTCACGCCCCCCGATCGCGGGACCCGGAGCGCGGGCCGGCGCGGGGCAGTGCCGTGGGGACGGCGCAAGGAGGGTACGGGCCGCGGCGGGGACGGCCACGTGGGGGACCGGCCGCCCACGTATGACGCCGAGCCCACCGCACTGCCCGCGGCGGATCCGCAGGAACTCGACGGGCTCGCCGCGGACACCGTGCTCGACGGTGCGCGCTACGGCACGTTCACCCTGCGGGCCGCCTCCGCGCGGGGGGACTCCGCCCGGTACCGCGGTGAGCACCGCCGCGACGCACTGCTCACGGCACGCTTCGGCGCCGGCGAGGGGGCCCTCGTGCTCGTCGCCGTGGCCACCGGCGCGCGTGCCGCGGACGGCGCGCACCTCGCCGCCGCCGACGCCTGCCGCTGGATCGGCGGCGCCGTCGGCCGCAGCCACGCCCGGCTCGCCGAGGACATAAGAGCCGGCCGGCGCGGCGAGCTGAAATCGGGGCTCCACCGGCTCACCGACCGCTCCTTCGGCAAGCTCCGCGCCCGCGCCACCGAACTGGGCGTACCACCGGAGGAGTACACGGCGAGCCTGCGGTGCCTGCTGCTGCCCGCCGATCCCGCCTGCCGCACCCGGGTGTTCTTCGGGGTCGGCGAGGGCGGGCTGTTCCGTCTCCGCGACGGCGGCTGGCAGGACCTCGAGCCGTCCCTGCCGGACGCCCCGGCCGGCGAACCCGTCGTCGGCTACGGCTCCCCGCCCGCCGAGACCCGTGACGGCGATCGGCTCACCATGGACCTCGGCGTCACGACACCCCCGTCGCCGCACATCGACGCGCCCGTCCCGCCGCCCGCCGAGCCGTTCCGGTTCCGGGCGTCCGTGGCCCGCCCGGGGGACACGCTGCTGCTCTGCAGCAACGGCCTCGCCGACCCCCTGCGCGGCGAGGCCGCACTCGCCGAGGAACTGGCGGAACGCTGGGCCGGGACGGAACCGCCCGGTCTCGCCGCCTACCTGGCCGACACCCAGCTGAGGGTGAAGGGATACGCCGACGACCGTACGGCGTGCGCCGTCTGGGAGGCGTAACCGCCGGGGCCGTGGATAGATGGACCCATGGCCAAGCAGAACGTCGCAGAACAGTTCGTCGACATCCTCGTCCGCGCCGGCGTGCAGAGGTTGTACGGAGTCGTCGGTGACAGCCTCAACCCCGTCGTCGACGCCATCCGCCGCAACTCCGCCATCGACTGGGTCCAGGTCCGCCACGAGGAGACCGCCGCGTTCGCGGCCGGCGCCGAGGCGCAGATCTCGGGCCGGCTCGCCGCCTGCGCCGGCTCCTGCGGCCCCGGCAATCTGCATCTGATCAACGGCCTCTACGACGCCCACCGCTCCATGGCTCCGGTCCTCGCCCTGGCCTCGCACATCCCGTCGTCCGAGATCGGTCTGGGCTTCTTCCAGGAGACCCATCCGGACCAGTTGTTCAAGGAGTGCAGCCACTACTGCGAGCTGATCTCCAACCCGCAGCAGATGCCGCGCCTGCTGCAGACCGCGGTCCAGCAGGCCATCGGCCGCAGCGGCGTGAGCGTCGTCGCCCTCCCGGGCGACATCGCCTCCCGTCCCGCCCCGGACAAGTCGATCGAGCACGCCCTCGTCACCTCGCGCCCCACCGTCCGGCCCGGCGACTCGGAGATCGACGCGCTGGCGAGGATGATCGACGAGGCGGACCGTGTGACGCTCTTCTGCGGCAGCGGGACCGCCGGCGCGCACCACGAGGTCATGCAGTTCGCCGAGCGCGTGAAGTCGCCCGTCGGCCACGCGCTCCGCGGCAAGGAGTGGATCCAGTACGACAACCCGTACGACGTCGGCATGAGCGGGCTGCTCGGCTACGGCGCCGCCTACGAGGCCACGCACGAGTGCGACCTGCTGATCCTGCTCGGGACGGACTTCCCGTACAACGCCTTCCTCCCGGACGACGTGAAGATCGCCCAGGTCGACATCCGCCCCGAGAACCTGGGACGCCGCTCCAAGCTGGACCTCGCCGTCTGGGGCGACGTGCGCGAGACGCTCCGCTGTCTCACCCCGCGGGTGCGGCTGAAGAACGACCGGCGTTTCCTCGACAAGATGCTCAAGAAGCACGCGGAGGCGCTGGAGGGCGTGATCAAGGCGTACACCCGCAAGGTCGACAGGCACGTCCCGATCCACCCCGAGTACGTGGCGTCGGTCCTCGACGAACTGGCCGACGAAGACGCCGTGTTCACCGTCGACACCGGCATGTGCAACGTCTGGGCGGCCCGTTACATCACTCCGAACGGCCGGCGCCGCATCATCGGCTCCTTCAGCCACGGCTCGATGGCGAACGCCCTGCCGCAGGCCATCGGAGCCCAGTTCACCGACCGTGGCCGCCAGGTCGTCTCGATGTCCGGCGACGGCGGGTTCACCATGCTGATGGGCGACTTCCTCACCCTGCGGCAGCACGACTTGCCGGTCAAGATCGTGCTCTTCAACAACTCCTCGCTCGGCATGGTCGAACTGGAGATGCTGGTTGCGGGCCTGCCCTCGTACGGAACCGGCAACCTCAACCCGGACTTCGCCGAGATGGCCCGGGCCGTGGGGGTCCACGGAGTCCGGGTGGAGAAGCCGAAGCAGCTCGCGGGCGCCCTCAAGGACGCCTTCGCGCACGACGGTCCGGCCCTCGTCGACGTCGTCACCGACCCGAACGCCCTGTCCATCCCGCCGAAGATCAGCGCCGAGATGGTGACCGGTTTCGCGCTCTCCGCCAGCAAGATCGTGCTGGATGGCGGCGTGGGCCGGATGGTCCAGATGGCCCGCTCGAACCTGCGGAACGTGCCGCGTCCGTGACTGCGGGTGAAATCGGCATGCGTGGCGGCACGGCGGCGGGGCATGCATTCCGGGAGTGCCTGTTCGAGCCGGACGGGACGAGCGAAGGGGAAGGGACCGTACCGACGTGCGGTGGGGGAAAATGGCGGGGCGTCAGGAAGGGCCGGGCGCGGCGCAGTTGCGGCGCAGCGTGAGGCGCGCGGACCTCAGGGCGGTACCCGAGGTGAGGAGGGCCCTGCGGGCCCTGCTGGGCCACTGGGGCGAGCCCGGCTCGGCCGATGTGGCGGAGTTGCTGACCAGCGAGCTCGTGACCAACGCGCTGGTGCACACGGAGGAAGGAGCCGTCGTCACGGCGACGGTGGCACCGGCACGACTCCGGGTCGAGGTGCGGGACTTCACGACCGGGCTGGTGGAGCCGCCGGCCGAGCCCGTGCCCGACGAGAGCACGCACGGCCGGGGGCTGCTCCTGGTGCAGAGCCTCGCCGACGCGTGGGGCGTACGGGCCCACGGCCTGGGCAAGGCGGTGTGGTTCGAACTGCACGGCGGGCGGGCGTGACGGTCGCGTCGGACGAGGTCGCGCTGAATTCCTGAGGCCGCGCGGGCTCGCGGCCCTGAGGGCCCGCGCGGACATGGGTGTGACGGGAGGGGCACCGGAACGCGGACGGGCGGGAACCCGGTGGGTCCCGCCCGTGCCGGCACCGTGCGATGTCAGCCGAACTGCTGCTCGAGATGCTTGAGTTTCTGCTCCAGCGAGTCGAGACGCGGCAGGGCCTGGGTGTCGTCCTCGGCCGTGAGGTCGACCGTGACGGGGTCACTGCCCTTGACGGCCTGCAGGGAGGGCCGTGATTGCGACGGCAGTTGCCCGGACTCGGCCATGGCGGGCTCCGCGACGGATCCCACGGCGGCCGGGACGGAGCCCGCGAGCGTGCCGCTCACGGTGGTGGTGACCTCCACCTGCCGCCCGCCCCGCCGCCCCCACGCCCGGTGCTGCCGGCTGAGCGCCCGCAGCCGTGCCCGCTCCAGCTTCTCGTGATCGCGCCGGCGCACGCGCTCCTGCTCCTTCTGCCGTCGGTCCTCGCGCACCTCGTCGACCGCTTCGTCCAGGGTGCGCACACCTTCGAGCAGCATCAGCGACCAGGCGCCGAACGTCTCACGGGGGGCGCGCAGCCACCGTACGACCCGGATCTGCGGCAGCGGCCGGGGCACCAGGCCCTGCTCCCGCAGCGCCGCCCGGCGGGTCTGCTTCAGCGCCCGGTCGAAGAGCACGGCCGCGGACAGCGACATGCCCGCGAAGAAGTGCGGGGCGCCGTCGTGGCCGAGCCCGCGCGGCGCGTGGACCCAGTTGAACCAGGCCGCCGCACCGGCGAACAGCCAGACCAGGATGCGCGAGCCCAGTGCGGCGTCGCCGTGGCTGGCCTCGCGCACCGCGAGCACCGAGCAGAACATCGCGGCACCGTCGAGGCCGAACGGGACCAGGTACTCCCAGCCGCCGGACAGGTTCAGGTTCTGCCGGCCGAAGCCGACCAGGCCGTGGAAAGAGAGTGCCGCGGCGACCGCGGCGCAGCAGAAGAGCAGGAGGTAGGAGGCGGTGCCGTAGACGGCCTCCTTGCGCCTGCGGCGCTCCTCACTGCGTTCCCAGGAGTCCTCGGCCGCGGCCCCGCCTCCGTCGCGTCTGCCGCGCGCGAGCACCGCCACCGCCGCGACGACCCCTGCGAGCATCACGCCGCCCGGAAGCAGCCAGTCGAGCGATATGTCGGTCAGTCTCATGCGGTGTCCCTTGCATCTGCATCGCGTTGGGCGTTTCGCGCGCCATACTGGCCGAATTGCCGTCGCGGACAGGGGGTTTCCCGGCAAGAGTGCGCCAAGAGGGTCCGGGGGCCCGCGAATAGGCGCCATTCGCTCGAACACCTCTGCAGGCAAAGGGAATTGAGTTCGATTACGGCAGCTCGGATGCCGCCGGGACGCCGGGCACCCGAGCCACGGGAGCGCCGGGCGCCGAACCAGCCGGATACCGCCGGGTCAGCCCTGAGCGGCGAGGCGCCGCACACGGTCGTCGTCGCAGGTGCGAGGGCAGGTGACGCAGGTGTCCTCGGGGCGCAGCGTGTAGAACAGGCAGCAGCTCGCCCGGTCCCTGGTGGGCAGCGGCTCCCCGGACGGCCCGGTGAGCTCGCGGAACCCGGCCGTGCCGACGTACGGCTTGGCCGTGCCCGGCAGCAGCGCCTCGAGCTCCGCCATCGCGCGCCGCTCCTCGCCGAGGAGGTGCGCCACGTACCAGAGCCCCTCGACGACCTCGTCCGTCGCCATGCCCCACAGAGCGCGCCGCCCGCGCCGCATCCGCGGCCCGAAACCGTCGAGGATCGACCCCATGTGCTCGGCGACGGCGTCCCGCACCTCCGCGCGCAGCGCGTCCTCGTCGGGCACCACCCGTGCGCCCGGGAGCGCTGCCGCCGGGTCGCCTGGCAGACAGGAGAAGGCCCGGACGCGGACCGCCATCCGGCCCCGGGCCCGCTGGTAGGAGACGTCCGCCACGGGGAGCCGCGGCACGCGCCGCTCCACGAACCACGGCACGGTGATCAGCAGGCAGGCCGGCCAGGCGTAGCGGTGGAGCCCGAAGCTTGCGACGACGTCGGGGCGGGCCCGCTGTCCGTAGTCCTGCAGCACCTGCGCGTTGTCCCACGCCAGGAACGCGTCGAGGGCGGCGCCGCCGGCCGCGAGTTCCGCCGCCGCGACCCAGCCGGCTCCGCTCGGTGCCGGCTCGTCGTCCGCGAGCTGCCGCACCCGCAAACCGGGGAACACCGCGGACATCCGTGCGTACGCGCCGGTCACGGGCGCCGTGGCGGCGGACGGGGCGGAAGGCCGCGAGCCGTGAAGAACAGCGGGGACCGTCATGCGGGGACCACCGAATCGCGATCGTTAGCAGGTTAGCCTTACCTTACCCGGCCCGATCCGTGTTTGAACTGTGACCCCGTCCGCTTATCGTGCACGCAGGACCCGTGCCGTGCGAGCCGGGCCCGGAAGGCCCCGGAGGAGGACCCGAGTGGAGCAGGGCAGAGCGCGCGGCCATGCCGCGGCACCGCCGTCGGCGTCCGTCCGCGTTCCCGGGCAGAACCGGGCGGAGCACGCTCCCGGCCCCGGCCCGGACCCCGGACACATCCCGGACCCGTCGCGCGGGCCCGCTGCTTCGCACGGGGGGCCTGTCGCCTCCCAGGGTCCGGTCGCGTCCCAGGGCCCGGTTCCGCCCCCGTGGGGATACGTGCCGTCGCAGGGCCCGGTTCCTTCTCCGGACCGGGCGGAGGCGTCCGCCCAGGAGCACCGTCCCGCACAAGGACCCGGTCCGGTACCGGGGCCCCGCCCCGCGCCCGGTTCCGTGGAGTGGCCGGCCCCGCCTTCCGGGCAGACCGCCGAGGAGCGCGCCATCGGCGCCCGCCCGTCCGCCGGCGAGCGGGGAGACGGCGCACGCGGGGGATCGGGCCGCGAGCCGTCCGGCACCGGTGCTCCCGCCCCGCGCCGGCACGACGAGGGGGCCGAACGGCCGTCCGGCACGCACGTCCGCGGCGAGCACACCCACAGCGAACCCCCGGCGCCCGGCACGGTCGTCCGTCGCCACTCCGTGCGCGGCCAGATCCTGGACGCACTCCGAGCGGCCCTCGTCAGCGGCGAACTGCGCCCCGGCGAGGTCTACTCGGCTCCCGCGCTCGGCGAACGCTTCGGCGTCTCCGCCACCCCCGTACGCGAGGCGATGCAGCAGCTCGGCCTCGAAGGCGCCGTGGAGACGGTCCCGAACCGCGGCTTCCGCGTCGTCGTGCGCACGGCCCGGGAACTGGCCGAGCTCGCCGAGGTCCGCGCCCTCATCGAAGTACCGGTGATGCTGCGGCTCGCCCGGACCGTCCCGGCCGCCCGCTGGGCCGAACTCGTCCCGCTCGCCGAGGCGTCGGCGGTCGCCGCCGCGACCGGCGACCGGGCCGGATACGCGGAGTCCGACCGGGCCTTCCACCGTGCCGTCCTCTCGCTCGCCGGCAACGACCAGCTCGTCGCCGTCGCGGACGACCTCCACCGGCGCTCGCAGTGGCCCCTCGTGAGCGCCCCCGCCCCCCGCCGGGCCGACCTCGTGGCCGACGCGGCCGAGCACGCGGCCCTGCTGGAGGCGCTGATCGCGCAGGATCTGGCCGTGGTGACCTCCCTCGTACGGGAGCACTTCAACGGCGCGGACCGCTAGGCGGTGCCCGTGCCCGACCCGGTCGTTCCCCTCGCGGCCCAGAGCGTGCACGGCACGGTGTGGACCCTCGCCAACCGGTTCGGCGTCGTGGCGAGGAGCCCCGGCGAGCTGGTCGGCGCGCTGACGGGCCTCGGACTCACGGGCGCCGCCGTCGTCGCCTCCCCGCCCGCCGCCGGGGAGCCGGCCGAGGTCGCCGAACTCGTCCGTGCCCTCAGGGACCTGGGCCACATCCGGCTCGTCCCCCCGCCCGGGCGGGAACCGGGGAACGGCGACCACGGAGCCCCGGTACCGGAGCCGGAAGCCGCTCCCCGTCCGCCCGGTACGGCCCCCGGCGCGGTCGTGGACGGCCTCGGACGGGAGGCCTCTGCCGGGCCGTCGGACCTCGGCGACCCCGCCGTGGTCTGTGCCGCCGACCCCGTGGGCGTGACCGCCGCGTACGAGCACGGCGCCGATGCCCCGGGCGGACGGCCGGGTGGAGGCGGCCCGGGTGAGCACGGTGGGTCGCACGGGCGCCCGGACGCACCCGGTGGCCGGGACGAGCACGGCGGACTGCGTGCCGCCTGGTTCCGGGCCGGCCAGTCGCTGATCCGCGAGCAGCCGCCTGCCGAGCGGGCACTCGTCCTGCTCACCGTGCTCGGCGACGATGCCGATCCGCGTCTTCGCCCCGCCCTGAACGCCCTCGCAGCCACCGCCCCGTGGCGCTCCGACTGGACCCGGGTACGCGGCGATGTCGCGCCGCCCTGGCCCGGTCCGGTGGCCGCGCTCGCCCAGGGCACGGGCCGCTGGGCGGAGCATCTGCTCGTCGCCGATCAGCGCGGGGCGATACGTTCGGTGCGCCCCGCCGACGCCACACCCGCGCCGGGGACGGCCACCATGCCCGTACGGATCACGGCTCTCGCCCCGCTGCCCGACGGGACTCTGCTGATGCTGGACGAGCGGGGCCGCCTCCGCGCCCATGGCGACACCCCGCTGACGGATGCGGTGGCCGCCACGCTGGACGCGCATCCGGGCACGGCGCTGGCCGCGACGGGCAGGCTCGTCCTGGTCGGCGACCGTCACGGATCGCTGCACGCGTTCGGCTACGACGGCATGCACCAGACCGCGGCGCACCGCGGCCGCGTCACCGCCGTGGCCGTGGCAGACGGTCCTGCGCCGCTGGTCTGCAGCGGGGGCGCAGACGGCACGGTCCGAACCTGGACGCCCGGCCGCAGCCCGGAGAACACCCCGTTCGCGGAACGGGACTTCCCGGTGACCGCCCTCGCGGCCCACGGCCGTACGCTGGCCGTCGCCTGGGCGGACGGACTCGTCGAACTCCGCCGTCTGGGCACGGCCGAGGCACTGCCGCTGCGGCCCGGCCCGCCGGTCCGGGCGGTTGCGGTGGCGGGGGAGGGGTCGGTCGTCATCGGAACGGACGACACGCTGTTCCGGGTCACGGCACGCGCTCCGTCCTGACCGCCGCCGGGGCATAACCAGGCCCGTTCCGCCTCCCGGGCCACGGTGGCGAGGCCGGCTGCCGAACGCCTCGGGCCGCCGGGCCCGACGGGCAGTGCCCCACCGCAGGGCCGGGGCACGTGACATGTGACCGGGCCGGGACCAGGGCACGTGACATGTCACAGGGCCAGGATCGGGGCCGACCGGTCTGGGCGCGTGCGGTGTCGGCCCCGGTGGTCACCCCACCGGGGTAGGTGACCCGTGCGTCCCGTCGCCGGGGGAGCCAGGGATGTGAACCCGCCGGGGCAGAACCCGAGGTGTCACGGCGTCACGCCGCGGGGGCCGGTGGGGCGAGTTGGTCCGCGAGCCAGGTCGGGACGCCGCCGAGCAGACGGAACAGGCGGGCCGCCTCGGTGCGCAGGCGGGTCGCCTCCGGTTCAGGCTCGGTGTCGGCGAGCGCCGCCAGCGCCGGGGCCGTACCGATCAGATAGCCCAACTCCTCGCGAATGCGCAGGGATTCGGTGAATCCCTGTCGGGCCTCCGCGAGTTCGCCGTCGCGCAGGGCGAGCGCCGCGAGGTGGCGCCAGGTGAAGGACGTCAGCAGCGTGTCGCCGTGGGCGAGGGCGCCGGCGTGGGCGCGGTGGTAGGCCGCACGGGCGGCCTGCGCCGAGTCGGCGAGGTGCTCGGCGACCAGGCCCCGGCGGAAGTCGAGGAGCGGCCGTCCCGCTGCGTCCGGGGCGAGCAGCGCCGCCGCCCGGCCGAGGGCGGCGCGGGCCTCGTCGGCCCGGTCGCGCACACCCAGCACTGTGGAGGCGTAGGCGAGTTGACCGCGCTCGCAGGCGGCCGCACCGCGCTCGTCGTCGTCGCGCGCCGAGGCCTCCGCCGCGCGCAGGGCGTCCTCAGCGTCCGCCCAGCCGACGCCCGTGAACAGGCAGCGCTCCACGAGGAGGGAGGCACGTTGCAGGGCCGGCGCGGCGGACGCCGCGTGGGGAGCGAGGAGGGCTGCCGCGTCCGTCCAACAGCCGCGCGAGCGCAGCCGCCATACCGCGATCTGGAGTGGATCATCACTTGCCGTGGTTCCGGAACCAGACATGGCGGTATACGCCACATTGCCCTCCCCAAGCGCGCCATTGTGCTGTTGAGTCAGACGGAATCAGAGCACGGATCGGGCTACGTGGCCAAGGGGTCTGGTGAATCAATTCACAATCGCCGGGTGTGTGATCCGCGAAGGCCGTGCAATTCCGGTGCGATCCGGGCCCGGCGGAGCCTTCGTGGACATTCGGGTGAACGTACGTACGCCGCTTGACGGGTCCGCACCTGGTGCAGGCGCGTAGCGGTTCCGGTCGCGATTCCGCGGTCGTCTGCTGCGTCGCAGGTCGGCGGAGTGCCCGTGGGTGTCCGTCGGCGCGCCCGCCGCCCGCCGGCGTCGGGCCGCGCCCGTCGCGCGCTCGCCTCCGGCCGCCGCATCCGCCTCGGCGGCGGCTGAGGCGGCCGGTGCCGGCCGTGCCGAACCGGTTCGCGGGTCAGCTCATCCGCAGGGCCAGGAAGAAGTCGAGCTTGTCCTCCAGCCGCGACAGGTCCCGGCCCGTCAGCTGCTCGATCCGGCCCACCCGGTACCGCAGCGTGTTCACGTGCAGATGGAGCCGGGCGGCGCAGCGCGTCCACGAGCCGTCGCAGTCCAGGAACGCCTCGAGCGTCGGGATCAGTTCGGCGCGGTGGCGGCGGTCGTATTCGCGCAGCGGGTCGAGGAGCCGGGCCGTGAACGCCCTGCGGACGTCGTCGGGGACGAAAGGCAGCAGCAGGACGTGCGACGCCAGTTCGTGGTGGCCGGCCGCGCACACCCGGCCCGGGCGGGCGGCGGCGACCCGGCGCGCGTGCCGGGCCTCCTCCAGGGCGCCGCGGAGTCCTTCCGCGGAGTGGACGGCGGCGCTGACACCGAGGGTGAGCCGGCCGTCGTCGGCGAGCCCGGAGGAGAGCGGTTCGCGGACCGCCGCGAGCAGGGCTTCCGCGTGCAGCCCGGTGTCCTCCCGGGCGTGATCCGGCTCGTCGGCGTGCCCCTCGCCGGCCTGTTCCTCGTCGGGCTCGGCCGCCGAGGCCGGCACCGCGGGCAGCGGGACGAGTGCGACGGCCTCCTCGCCGGTGTGGGCGACGGCGATCCGGTCCGCGGTCTCGGCGCCCGGGGCCGCCGGGTCCACGAGAATCTCCTCCAGCAGCGACTGGGCGGCCGGCCCGGCCTCGACGGGGGAGCCGCCCTCCTCCTCCCAGTCGACCCGGGCCACGACGACCTGCCAGTGGGGCGCCGTGCCGAGGCCCGGCAGGAGGACGGGGGCGGCGACCCTCAGCCGGGCGGCGATCTCGGCGGGCGGGGCACCCGTCTGGACGAGCTCCAGGACCTCCTGGGCCAGCCGGCGCCGAACGGTGCGGGCCGCGTCCCGCCGGTCCCGTTCGACGGCGATCAGCTGGGTGACGCCCTGCAGCAGGTCGAGCCGGGCGGCCGGCCAGTCGGACGCGTCCGCCTCCACGGCCAGCAGCCAGTCCGACAGCACGGTCTCGCGCACGTCCCGGGACGCCGGTACCGCACCCCGACCGGTGTTCCGGATCGGGAACAGCGAATACGTGGTTCCGCCGACGGTGGCGCGATGGGGGCCGCGGCGCCCCGTGCGGGTCGCGGCCAGGTGCTCGGCGGCCAGTTCGGCACCGGCCCCGGGCGTCAGCGGCTCACCCGCCCCCGCGATCCGGCGTCCGGTAGGGGAGAGGACCCATGCGCGAAGGTCCAGGTCGGAGCCGAGGAGGTCCAGGACCACCTCGGGGCCGCCGCCCGCCGGACCCGAGGTCATCAGCCGGCGGTGACGGTCGACGACGGCGGCCAGGTCGCCGGCCCGCTCCCCTGACACCTGGCGCACCACATGCTCGGTGATCGTTGCGAATGCGACGTCCTCGTTGACGGCGAAGAGGGGCAGCCGGTGGCGTTCGCAGGCCAGGACGAGATCGTCCGGCACGTCGCCGAGTTCCGCCTCGCCCGCGGCCAGCCCGACGACCCCCGCGCTTGCGAGAATGCGTACAAAAGGCTCGGAGTCATCGGCGCTGCGCCGCCAGGCGAGCCCGGTGAGTACGAGTTCACCGCCCGAGAGGTAGCGGCTCGGGTCGCGAAGGTCGGTCGTCATCACGCCGCGGACGGTGCGGTCCAGCTCGTCGTCGCCGCCGAGCAGCCGCAGTCCCAGCGCGTCGGTCTCCAGCAGTGCGCGCAGCCGCATCTCGTCGCCGCCGATCTGTCGTGTCGTGCCGTTGGACTGTGCTGAGGGATGTGCCGATGGTGTCGGGAGGAAAACGGAGAGGTTACCGGCCTCCGCCTTTCGTTCGAATCTACAAGACGAGGGTGGCGACCAGCCAACTCCTTCATGGTTTCGGTGACTGCACCCGGCGGGGCGGTCCTTGTGTACTGGGCCACACCGCGTTAACAGGACATGAACATCCCGCCAGGGCCGGCCGTCCCCGGGCCCCAGTGAACGACCGAATCACGTAGAAGAGAGCCACTCATGGACTTCCTTCGCCCCGCCGGCTGGGAGGAGGCGCTCGCCGCGAAGGCCGAGCACCCCACCGCTGTGCCCATCGCGGGTGGCACCGACATCATGGTCGAGATCAACTTCGACCACCGTCGGCCCGAGTACCTCCTGGACCTGAACCGCATCACCGAGCTGAGCGAATGGGAAGTCGGCGAGGAGAGCGTCCGGCTGGGCGCCTCCGTTCCGTACACGCGGATCATGGAGAACCTCCGGACCGAGCTGCCCGGGCTGGCGCTCGCCTCCCACACCGTCGCCTCGCCGCAGATCCGCAACCGCGGCGGCGTCGGCGGCAACCTCGGCACCGCGTCCCCCGCCGGTGACGCCCACCCGGCCCTGCTGGCCGCCGGCGCCGAGGTCGAGGTGGAGTCGGTGCGGGGCACCCGCCTCATCCCGATCGACGAGTTCTACACCGGCGTGAAGCGCAACGCGCTCGCCCCGGACGAGCTCATCCGGGCCGTGCACATCAGGAAGGCCGACGGGCCCCAGCAGTACTCGAAGGTCGGCACCCGCAACGCGATGGTCATCGCCGTGTGCGCCTTCGGCATCGCGCTGCACCCCGAGACCCGCACCGTGCGGACGGGTATCGGCTCGGCCGCGCCGACCCCGGTGCGGGCCGAGGCCGCCGAGGAGTTCCTGAACGCCGCACTCGCGGAGGGCGGCTTCTGGGACAGCGGCAAGATCATCACTCCCTCGATCGCCAAGCAGTTCGCGGAGCTCGCCTCCGGCGCCTGCAACCCGATCGACGACGTCCGCGGCACCGCCAGGTACCGCCGGCACGCGGTCGGCATCATGGCCCGCCGCACGCTGGGCTGGACCTGGGAGCAGTACCGCGGAAGCGGCCGCACGCTTGAAGGAGCTGCATAACCATGCGCGTGAATTTCACGGTCAACGGCCGTAGGCAGGAAGCCGACGACGTGTGGGAGGGCGAGAGCCTCCTCTACGTGCTGCGTGAGCGCCTCGGGCTGCCCGGCTCCAAGAACGCCTGCGAGCAGGGCGAGTGCGGTTCCTGCACGGTCCGCCTCGACGGTGTGCCCGTCTGTTCGTGCCTGGTCGCGGCCGGGCAGGTCGAGGGCCGGGAGGTCGTCACCGTCGAGGGCCTGGCGGACTTCGCGAAGCAGCGCGCCGAGCACTCCGGGCACGGCGGCGCCTGCGCGACCGGCGCCTGCGGCGGCACCTCGCTGCAGGACGCCCGTTCGTGGACGGCCAAGGGGACCGACTCGCAGACCGGCGAGGGCACCGAACTGTCCCCGATCCAGCAGGCGTTCATCGACGCCGGAGCCGTGCAGTGCGGCTTCTGCACCCCGGGCCTGCTGGTCGCCGCCGACGAGCTGCTGGAGCACAACGCCTCCCCGACCGACGCGGACATCCGCGAGGCGCTGTCCGGCAACCTGTGCCGCTGCACCGGTTACGAGAAGATCCTCGACGCGGTCCGCCTCGCGGCCGCGCGCCAGGGAGAGGCGGTCTGAGCACCATGGCGCTGAATCCACGAGTCGCCGCCGTCCCGGCCGGCACCCCCACCAAGGTCACGCAGGGTTCGCAGACCAAGGGCGGCATCGGCGAGTCCACCCTCCGCCCCGACGGCACCCTCAAGGTCACCGGCGAGTTCGCGTACTCCTCGGACATGTGGCACGAGGACATGCTGTGGGGCCAGACGCTGCGCTCCACCGTCGCGCACGCCGAGATCCGGTCGATCGACGTCTCCGAGGCCGTCGCGATGCCCGGCGTGTACGCGGTGCTCACCTACGACGACCTGCCCGCCGAGATGAAGAACTACGGGCTGGAAATCCAGGACACGCCGGTTCTCGCCCACGGGAAGGTCCGCCACCACGGCGAGCCGGTGGCCCTCGTCGCCGCCGACCACCCGGAGACGGCCCGCCGCGCCGCGGCCAGGATCAGGATCGACTACGCCGAGCTGCCGCTGATCACCGACGAGGCGTCGGCGACGGCACCCGACGCGGTCCTCGTCCACGAGAACCGCGACGACCACCACATCGGCCACGTCCCGCACCCGAACATCGTGCACCGCCAGCCCATCGTCCGCGGCGACGTGGCGGAGGCCCGCAAGCGCGCCGACGTCATCGTCGAGGGCGAGTACGTCTTCGGCATGCAGGACCAGGCGTTCCTCGGCCCGGAGTCCGGCCTGGCCGTGCCCGCCGAGGACGGCGGCGTCGACCTGTACGTCGCCACCCAGTGGCTGCACTCCGACCTGCGCCAGATCGCCCCGGTCCTCGGCCTGCCCGCGGAGAAGGTGCGGATGACGCTCTCCGGCGTCGGCGGTGCCTTCGGCGGCCGCGAGGACCTGTCGATGCAGATCCACGCCTGCCTGCTGGCGCTGCGCACCGGCAAGCCGGTCAAGATCGTCTACAACCGTTTCGAGTCCTTCTTCGGCCATGTGCACCGCCATCCGGCGAAGCTGCACTACGAGCACGGCGCCACCCGGGACGGCAAGCTCACGCACCTGAAGTGCCGGATCGTCCTGGACGGCGGCGCGTACGCCTCGGCCTCCCCGGCGGTCGTCGGCAACGCCGCCTCGCTGTCGGTCGGCCCGTACGTCGTCGACGACGTCGACATCGAGGCCATCGCGCTCTACAGCAACAACCCGCCCTGCGGCGCGATGCGCGGCTTCGGCGCGGTCCAGGCGTGCTTCGCCTACGAGGCCCAGATGGACAAGCTGGCGGCCGCCCTCGGCATGGACCCGGTCGAGCTCCGGCAGCTGAACGCCATGGAGCAGGGCACGATCATGCCGACGGGCCAGCCGGTCGACTCCCCGGCCCCCGTCGCCGAGCTGCTGCGCCGCGTCAAGTCCCGCCCGCTCCCGCCGGAGCGCCAGTGGGAGGTCGCGGGCGGCGAGGCCGATGTGCGCGCCCTGCCCGGCGGACTGTCCAACACCACCCACGGCGAGGGCGTCGTCCGCGGTGTCGGCTACGCGGTCGGCATCAAGAACGTCGGCTTCTCCGAGGGCTTCGACGACTACTCGACGGCCAGGGTGCGCATGGAGGTCGTGGGCGGCGAGCCGGTCGCGACCGTGCACACCGCGATGGCGGAGGTCGGCCAGGGCGGTGTCACCGTCCACGCCCAGATCGCCCGTACGGAGCTGGGCGTCACCCAGGTGACCATCCACCCGGCCGACACGCAGGTCGGCTCCGCAGGCTCCACCTCCGCGTCCCGCCAGACGTACGTCACGGGCGGGGCGGTGAAGAACTCCTGCGAGCTGGTCCGCGAGAAGGTCCTGGAGATCGGCCGCCGCAAGTTCGGCTCCTACCACCCGGCCTGGGCCACCGCCGAGCTGCTGCTCGAAGGCGGCAAGGTCGTCACCGACGGCGGCGAGGTCCTCTCCGACCTGGTGGACGTGCTGGAGGACGAGGCCGTCGAGGTGGAGGCCGAGTGGCGGCACCGCCCGACCGAGGCCTTCGACCTGCGCACCGGCCAGGGCAACGGCCATGTCCAGTACTCGTTCGCGGCGCACCGCGCGGTTGTCGAGGTCGACACGGAGCTGGGCCTGGTGAAGGTGGTCGAGCTGGCCTGTGCGCAGGACGTCGGCAAGGCGCTGAACCCGCTGTCCGTGGTCGGTCAGATCCAGGGCGGCACGACCCAGGGTCTGGGAGTGGCCGTCATGGAGGAGATCATCGTCGACCCGAAGACCGCGAAGGTGCGCAACCCCTCCTTCACGGACTATCTGATCCCCACCATCCTCGACACCCCGACGATCCCGGTCGACGTGCTCGAACTCGCCGACGAGCACGCCCCGTACGGGCTCCGCGGCATCGGCGAGGCCCCGACCCTGTCCTCCACGCCGGCCGTCCTCGCGGCGATCCGCGACGCGACGGGTCTGGAGCTCAACAGGACGCCGGTACGCCCGGAGCACCTGACCGGCACCTGACCGGCACCTGAGCCGAGGCGGCACCTGAGCCGCGGGGGTTCCGGGGGACCACCGTCCCCCGGGACCCCGGGCCACCCCGCCCGGGACGCTCCCGGGCCACCCCCCTCCGGGGGGACCGGACTTCCGGGGATCCGTCCCCGGGACGCCGGACACCGCTCGCGGTGCCCCGGCACCAGCAACACCCGAAGAACTGCGGAGCGGGCCCCCCGCCGGGTCCCCTCCCCGCAGACCGTTCGTCTCGGGCCGTCCCCCGGGTCGTGCAGCCAACGCAAGATCCCAAATCCCGCAGCTTGACCAGGTTTCAAGTGCGATGCGGGTGCCCCTGTGAACCTTGGGAGTAGGCAACCATGACCCAGTCGTCAGTGGAGCCGAGGACCACCGCGGAGGACGCCGGCCCCGGCTCGCGCGTCCCCGCCGGGCGGTCCTGGCTCGACCGGTACTTTCACATCTCCGAACGAGGATCGACGGTCGCGCGCGAGGTGCGCGGCGGCATCACCACCTTCATGGCGATGGCGTACATCCTCCTGCTCAACCCCCTGATCCTCAACGGCAAGGACGTCGCCGGCAACGTCCTCAGCCAACCGGGACTCATCACTGCGACTGCCTTCGCGGCCGCGGCGACCACCCTGCTGATGGGCTTCGTCGGCAAGGTCCCGCTCGCCCTCGCGGCCGGTCTGAGCGTCTCCGGCGTCCTCGCCTCGCAGGTCGTTCCCCAGATGACCTGGCCGCAGGCGATGGCCATGTGCGTGATGTACGGCGTGGTGATCTGCCTTCTGGTGGTGACCGGCCTGCGCGAGTTGATCATGAACTCGATCCCGCTCGCGCTCAAGCACGGCATCACGATGGGCATCGGCCTGTTCATCGCGCTGATCGGCCTGGTCAAGGCCGGGTTCGTCGGCAAGGGCTCGGAGTTCGGCCCGCCCGTCACGCTCGGCGCCGGCGGTGAACTCGCCGGCTGGCCGGTGCTGATCTTCTGCCTCACCCTGCTGCTGATCTTCATGCTGCAGGCACGTGCGATACCCGGCGCGATCCTCATCGGCATCGTCGTCGGCACCGTCGTCGCCGTCGCCGTCCACAGCATCGCCGGTCTCGACGCCAAGGCCTGGAACATGTCCCCGCCGGAGCTCTCCCGCGGCGCCGTCTCCATGCCCGACTTCTCGCTCTTCGGGCACGTCGAGTTCGGCGGCTGGGGCGAAGTCGGCGCGATCACCGTGGGATTCATCGTCTTCACACTGGTGCTCGCCGGCTTCTTCGACGCCATGGCCACCATCATCGGCGTCGGTACGGAGGCCAAGCTGGCCGACGAACGCGGCCGGATGCCGGGACTGTCGAAGGCGCTGTTCATCGACGGCGCCGGCGGTGCGATCGGCGGTGTCTCGGGCGGCTCCGGCCAGACCGTGTTCGTCGAGTCCGCCACCGGTGTCGGCGAGGGCGCCCGGACCGGTCTCGCCTCCGTCGTCACCGGACTGTTCTTCGCCGCCTGCCTCTTCTTCACCCCGCTCACCGCGATCGTGCCGCCCCAGGTCGCCTCCGCGGCCCTGGTCGTCATCGGAGCGATGATGATGCAGAACGCCAAGCACGTGGACTGGGGCGACCGCTCCGTCGCCATCCCGGTCTTCCTCACCGTCGTGCTGATGCCGTTCACGTACAGCATCACCCCGGGCGTGGCCGCGGGCGTCATCTCGTACGTCGCCATCAAGGCCGCCCAGGGCAAGGCCCGCGAGGTGGGCGGCTTCATGTGGGCCCTGACCGCGATCTTCATCGTGTTCTTCGCCCTGAACCCGATCGAAGGCTGGCTGGGCGTCCACTGACCCCCGTGCCCTCCACGCATCCACGATTCCGAGGAGACCGACATGCTGGACATCGCCGACGAGCTGAACCGGTGGGTCGGGCAGGGACGTGACTTCGCCGTCGCCACCGTCGTGGCCGTCGGCGGCAGCGCGCCCCGCCGGCCCGGCGCCGCGCTCGCCGTCGACAGCGACGGCACGGCCATCGGGTCGGTCTCCGGAGGATGCGTGGAGGGCGCCGTCTACGAGCTGTGCCGGCAGGCGCTCGAGGACGGCCGGACCGTCCTCGAGCGCTTCGGCTACAGCGACGACGACGCCTTCGCCGTGGGGCTGACCTGCGGCGGGATCATCGACATCCTCGTCACCCCCGTCCGCGCCGACTCTCCCGCCAGGGACGTCCTCGCGGCAGCGCTGGCCGCCGCCGCACAAGGGCGGCCGGCGGCGGTCGCGCGGATCACCGACGGGCCCGGCGAACTGATGGGCCGTGCACTCCTCGTCCGGGCCGACGGCTCGTACGAAGGCACTCTCGGCGGTCACCCCGAACTCGACCGCACCGCCGCGGGCGAGGCCCGAGCCCTGCTGGACGCCGGGCGCACCGGCACCGCCGCCATCGGCGAGGACGGCTCGTGCTGCGGCCGCCCGCTCACCCTGCTCGTCGAGTCCAGCGTCCCCGCCCCGCGCATGATCGTCTTCGGGGCCATCGACTTCGCCTCCGCCCTCGTCAGGGCCGGCAAGTTCCTCGGCTACCACGTGACCGTGTGCGACGCCCGCCCCGTCTTCGCCACGAAGCAGCGCTTCCCCGACGCGGACGAGATCGTCGTCGAATGGCCGCACCGCTACCTGGAGTCCACCGACGTGGACGGCCGCACGGTGCTGTGCGTCCTCACCCACGACGCCAAGTTCGACGTACCGCTGCTGGAGCGGGCCCTGCGGCTGCCCGTCGCCTACGTCGGCGCGATGGGTTCGCGCCGCACCCACGAGGACCGCAACGCCCGGCTGCGCGAGGCGGGTGTCGGCGAACTCGAACTGGCGCGTCTGCGCTCGCCGATCGGCCTCGACCTCGGGGCGCGTACGCCCGAGGAGACGGCGTTGTCCATCGCGGCGGAGATCGTCGCCGTTCGCCGCGGGGGGAGCGGCGTCCCGCTGGCGGGCTCCCGCGCGCCGATCCACCACGACGGCCCGCGCATTCCCGTCCAGGCCGTCCAGGCCGTCGGGTCCGTCGCCTGAGGCGGAGGCCGCCGGGCCGCCAGGTGATCCCTGCCGCGCCGCGTCCGTGCTCCTCCTGCCGGGCTGGTGCCTCTCCCGGTTGCGGCGCCCCTCCGCGGGCCTGTGCTTGCCGCGCCCGGGTCCTTGCCGGGCGCTGCCGCGTCCGGTACCTGCGGCGCTCTCCCGGGCAGTCGGGTCGCAAGTGCCCCCTGACGTGATGGGGCCGCGCTGCCTCTACGCCGGCCACCGGTCCCCGCTCGGGCTCGCGGCGCGTGGCGCCACGGCCGCAGTGCGTCCCGGTGTCAGCCCGGCCTCCCGACCGTGACCGGGCGGACATAGGGGGCGAAAGTTAAAATCGTCGCATGGCTGAGCGGCCCGCAGCGCCGACCGCGCCCGAGCTGGTCATCGAAACCGACGGGGGCTCGACGCTCATGAGCCCGGGCCGGGACTACCACGTCGGGCGGGATCCACTGAGCGACATCGTCCTCGAGGACGCCCGGGTGTCCTGGCACCACGCCGTCCTCAGGACCGTCGCGGACCACTGGACGGTCGAGGACGAGAACAGCACCAACGGCACGTACGCCGACGGCCGCCGCGTCCATGAGTGGGGCGTGGGACCGGGCAGTGTCATTCGCTTCGGCAATCCGCAGGACGGGCCGCGTGCCGTGCTGGTGGGCACGGCGGCAGAGCCCGAGGCGCCGCCGGCGCGGCCCTCGGCGGCTCCGCCCCCGGAGCGCTCCGCCCCCGCGGCGCCCGGCCCCGGAACCCCGGTGCGCAGAACCCCTTCGCCCGGCGCCCGCGAGCCCGGAGCCCCCGCGCGTCACGAGCCGGGAGCCCCCTCGCCCGAATCCCGGGCGCCCGGAACCCCCTCACCCGCCGCCCGCGCCGCGGCCGGGCGCGAACCCCGGCGCGAACCGGGTGCCCCGCCCGCGCCGCAACCGAGCCCGCCGAACGGCGCACCGCCCCCCGCCGCCACGGGGGCCGCTCCCACGAGCACGTTCCGGCAGCCCACGACCGTACGCCCGCTGCCCACCCGCACGGTCCGCATCGGCCGCGCCGCCGACAACGACATCGTCATCGACGACCTCATCGTCTCGCGCAGGCACGCCGAGCTCCGCGCCCACCTGGACGGCCGCTACGAGATCGTCGACCTCGGCAGCCACAACGGCACGTACCTCAACGGCCAGCCGGTGACCCAGGCGGGGATCTCGGCAGGTGACACCGTCGGCATCGGCCACTCCACGTTCCGCCTCGTCGGCGACGAACTGCAGGAGTTCGTGGACTCCGGGGAGATCTCGCTCGACGTGCAGGACCTGGCCGTCACGGTGGACGAGGGCCGCAAGGTCCTCCTCGACCACGTGTCGTTCCCGGTGGGGGAGAAGTGCCTGCTCGCCGTGGTCGGACCCAGCGGTGCCGGCAAGTCGACGCTCCTCAACGCGCTCACCGGGCTCCGCCCCGCCGAGCACGGCACCGTCGTCTACGACGGGCGCGACCTGTACCGCGACTACGCCGAACTGCGCCGGCGCATCGGGCTCGTACCGCAGGACGACATCCTGCACGTCCAGCTCACGGTGCGCCGCGCCCTCGGCTACGCCGCCGAACTGCGCTTCCCCGAGGACACGGCGCCCGCGGAGCGCGACGCGCGGGTCGAGGAGGTCATTCGCGAACTGGGCCTGGAGCAGCGCGCCGACCAGCCCATCCACTCGCTCTCCGGCGGCCAGCGCAAGCGCGTCAGCGTCGCGCTCGAACTGCTGACGAAGCCGTCCCTGCTGTTCCTCGACGAGCCCACCTCGGGGCTCGACCCGGGCATGGACCGCTCGGTGATGCACATGCTGCGCGGACTCGCCGACGACGGCCGCACGGTCATCGTGGTCACCCACAGCGTGCTCAACCTCGACGTGTGCGACCGGCTGCTGGTCCTGGCGCCGGGCGGCCGGATCGCCTACTTCGGCGCACCCGAGGACGCCCTGGAATACTTCGGCTTCGACCAGTGGCCGGAGGCGTTCGAGGCGTTCGAGAACGACCACGACCGCGACTGGGCGGGGGACTACCGGGCGTCGCCGCAGCACCGCCAGTACATCGCGCTCAGCCCCCAGCCGCGCGCCGGGCCGGACCGGACGCCGGTGGCGGCGGCGCCACCGCCCAAGTCGCAGAGCTGGCTGGGACAGCTGGGGACCCTGGTCCGCCGCTACGTGTCGGTGCTGAGCGCCGACCGCACCTTCATCGTGATCATGATCGCGCTGCCCTTCGGCATGGGCGTCATGGCCCGGGCCCTGGCCGGCAGCAAGTTCACCCTGGACACCACCATGGACGCCCTGCTCGTGCTCTGCGTCGGCGGGGTGCTGACGGGGGCGGCGAACGCGGTGCGCGAGCTGGTCAAGGAACGAGTGATCTACCGGCGGGAACGCGCGGTCGGCCTCTCCAGATCCGCCTATCTGACCTCCAAGGTGGTCGTGCTCGGCTCGATCACGGTCGTCCAGGCGATCGTCCTCACCCTCGTGGGCCTCGCCGGCGTGGACCTGAACGCGCCCGGCGGCATGGGCGTGCTCCTGCCTCCGCTGCTGGAGATCACCCTGGCAGTGGCGCTGCTGTCCTTCACCTCGATGATGCTCGGTCTCGTGATCTCCGCGCTGGTGCCCAAGGAGGAGGTCACCATGCCGCTCCTGGTGCTCCTCACCATGGTCCAGATCGTCTTCTGCGGTGCGCTGCTGAAGCTCGACGGCGTGGTGGGCATGGAGCAGCTGGGCTGGCTGGTGCCCGCGCGATGGGCCTTCGCCGCGATGGCGGGCACGGTCGACCTCGCCCGGATCGTGCCCGGAAAGGACACCGCCGATCCGCTCTTCGACCACTCCGCCGCGGTGTGGCTGACGAACATGGGCGTGATGGTGCTGCTCAGCGTGGCGCTCTGGTTCGTCGTCGCGATGCTGCTGCGGCGGCACGAGCCCGCGGTCATGCGGAAGTGACGGGGTGCCGATGACCGAACCCGCAGCCGTCCCCGGCTTCAGCCCGACGCACGTCGTACCGGGTGACGGCCTGCCCACCTGGCAGGCCCCGGACGTCAGCAGCCCCAGCGCGCCCCTCGACCCGTTCCTGCCGGTCGAACTCGTCGACCGGCGCGGCGACTGGGGGCGGGTCATGTGCGCCAACGGATGGTCGGCCTGGGTCGACGGGCGGCTGCTCGTCGCCGTGCCGCAGGCCCCGCCGTCGGCCGGGCAGCCGCTGGACCGCACGTCCGACCCGCAGCCGCTGCTGGCCAGGGCGGAGGAGGTGCTGTCCCAGTACCGCCGGGCCGCCGACGAACTCGCCACGGGCCGGGCCGACCGCGAGACGTTCCGCCGGCGCACGCGGGGGATGCGGCTGGGGATGGTCGTCGACGGGGAGACGCTCTGGCTGTACGACGCCGAGCACGAGCGGTGGGTGTACTGCGACGGCGCCCAGCTGGCCCCGTTCGCCGTCACCGCGCCCCCGCAGGCACCGCGCGAGTCCTCGTCGCAGCAGCCCCGGCGCACCACCGCACCCGGCCGGCCCGCGACTCCGGCGCCACCGACGCAGATCACCGAGACGGGCCGCGGCCGGGGCACCTCCGCCTGACGCCCGGCGCCCGGCGCCTGACCCCCTGGCCCCGGGCACTCCGTGCGCCCGGCCCTCTGCCCTGTCCACGGCGTGCGCCAATCGACGCCCGTACGGCAGCCTCCCCGCCAACCCGTACGCCCCGGTCGCGCGCACGCCCGCGGGCGCGCCCCGACCTGCCCCCCGCGAACCGGACGGCGGCTCAGTCCTCCACCTCGCCCCGGCGCCGCAGCGGTGCCGCCGGCAGGGAGCCGAGCAGGCCGGCGACGAGGCCCCAGGCGAGGCCGATGCCCACCGCCGCCCACAACCGGGGCTGGAGGGACACCTCCCCGCCGAGGTCCCCGAGGTCGCCGACACCGAGCAGTGAGAGGCCGAAGCGCGCGGCGATCCGGCCGGTGAGACACACCACGAGCACCGTGAGGGCCAGTGCCAACCCCATGCGCAGGGCGTGCTGCCAGGGCTTCGTCCGGGCCGGGGAGCGCACCGCCATGAGGAAGGCAGCCGCGGGCACCAGCACCGCGGCGACGACCACCAGCCACCACGCGCGCCCGTCCTGCTCGGCCAGCGTGGCCACGTTCAGCGTCGAGCGGTCCTCCCCGCGCAGTACGGCGTCCAGCACCTGCGGCATCGGCAGCCCGAAGGGCCCCTCGACCTTGCCCTCCCAGGTCGCGCCGAGACCGAGGGTGAGGGCCGGCCAGACGAGGTTGGGCAGTCCGAGCAGGATCACCGCGAAGGTACGGCCCGGGTGCCCCTGGGTCACCGCGACCACGACGCCGACGCACAGTCCCAGCACCACGTACGCGAGCAGCAGCCACACCACGGCGTGGGCGGCGGGACGCACCGCCTCCTGGAAGCCCACCAGCCGCGGGGGCAGCGGAGCCCTGCGCGACACGATGAGGGCCAGGGCGGTCACCCCGATCAGCCACAGCAGTCCGTACAGCAGCGTGGGCCCCGTCTCCGCACGGAAGCCGACCTGCGGGGCGGCGTCCAGGAACTCGCCGATGTCGGACAGCGGCGAGTCCTCCCCGAGCGAGATCCGGAACGTCTTCCGTGCCACGGCGGTGAGCCCGGCGAGGGCCGCCAGCCACAGGACCGCCAGCCGCGCGAACCGGCCCAGCAGTTCGCGGGTCCCCGCCACGGCGCGGTACCGCAACGGCCGCAGGAACGCCGCCGCCGTCACCAGGGCCCCCACGAGGCTCACCGACAGCGGCATCACCGTGAGCTCGGCCTGGGACTGCGCCACGAACCCCGCGTCCCCGGCGAGCGCCACCTCGCCGCCGGCCGCCAGGACCACGACCGCGGCCACGACCTGCGGGAACGCGCCGTCGGGAAGGTCCGCCGCACCCGCGGCCCACAGACCGGCCGCAGCCACGACGAGCATCGCGGCGAAGCCCGCCACGACCGCCACCAGCGCGTCGCGCCAGGCGCGCAGGCCGTGCGCGGCGCCGGTCCGGGGAGTGCGTGGCTGCTGGCTCACGGTGCCACCGTAAACAGCGGCAACCCCCGCCGCGCGCCCTGCTGGTCCGACCGGTTCGGCTTGCGTGCCCCGCCGCGGCCGGGCACACAATTGGGGGAAGAGCACCCTCGATCTCCGGCGCAGCCGGGTGAATCCGGGACCTCCGGGAACGGACGCCCCGGTCTGGGAAGTAGGGCCCGTGAGCGTGCCACCGCCGTCGGGGCGACCCGCAGGACCTCCCTCCGGCCCGCTCTCGGGCGGGGAGGAGACACCTCCGCCGCCTCCGCCCGCGCCGCCGGGCGCCGGGCGCGGTGGTCCCGGCGGCCCCACGGGCGGCGGTCCCGGCGGCACGGGCCCCTGGTGGCGTTCGGTTCCGAGGATCGCCGTGCTCACCGCGGTCGTCGTCGTGGCCGCCGCGCTCGTCGTCGTCCTCACCCGGCCCGGCGGCACGGGCGGAACCGGCACCGAGATCCAGCTCCAGGCCGCCTCCGCGACCGGCCCCGACCCCTTCACCCGGTCCACGGCGAAGGTCCCCGAGACTCCGCAGCCGCGCGCCAAACTCCCCGCCTCCCCGGCGAGCCCGACTCCGGCCGGCACCAACGTCACCCGGGGCGTCGACGGCGCGACACCCGGCCTCTACGGCGGCACGGAGAAGACCGCCAGCTGCGACACCGAGCAGCAGATCCGGTACCTCGCCGACGAGCCGGACCGGAACCGGGCCTTCGCCTCGGCCCTCGGGCTCGCCCCGGCCTCCGTCCCCGCGTACCTGCGCTCCCTGACGCCCGTCACCCTGCGCATGGACACCCGGGTCACCAACCACGGCTTCACGGACGGCGCCGCGCGCCCGTACCAGGCCGTCCTGCAGACCGGCACCGCCGTCCTCGTGGACGACCGCGGCGTGCCGCGCGTGCGCTGCGCCTGCGGCAACCCGCTGCTGCCGCCGGTCTTCGCCCGGGGCCCCGCCGAGCGCAAGGGCGACGCCTGGCCGGGCTACAACCCGGCCGAGACCGTCGCCGTCACCCCGGCGCCGCGGCCCGTCGAGGTCTTCGTCGTGTACGACCCGCGGGAGCAGGACTACTTCGCCCGCGAGAAGGGCGACGACGGGGAGAAGGACCGGCCGGCGCCGCCGCCGCGGGACCCGTCCACCCCGGTCCTCGTCCCGCCCGAGGAGGCGACAGCCCGCCCGTCCGACGAGGACACGTCCGGGAGCCCGGAGCGCGAGAGCCCCGGGTCCGGCACCACGACGCCGCCCGGCCCGGCCACCGACGGCACCGCCACGCCCGGGCAGCGGAGCCCGGGGGAGGAGACCTCGCCGGGCCGTCCCGCGGAGGACACCACCGGGAGCGTGCCCCCGGCCCAGCCGCCGACCGGCCCCGCGTCCGAGGAGCCGCCCGCCCCGCCACCGGCGACGGGTGGGACGGTCCCCGGCAACCCGCCCCCGACCTCGGAGGCGCCGCCCGGGCAGGAGGACCTCGTCCCGCCGTCGCTGCCGGACGTCGTCGTCCCGCCCGCCGGGACACCGTCGTCCCCGGCCCAGGCGCCCTGACGACGGGACGCGGAGGAGGTGAGCCGGCGGTGACGGACGTTCCCCCGGCCCCGCCCGCGCCCGGGCCGGGTCCCGCGGGCAGGGGCGCGCAGCCGGTGCTCTCCCTGGCGCTCGCCGGAATGATGGACGAGGTCGAGGCCCACGCCGGTGCGGTGTATCTGCTCTCGCCCGACGGCAGGGCCCTGGAGATGGCCGTCATGGCCGGGCTGCCGAGGGCCTTCGCCGCCCCCTGGGAGCGGGTCGGGATCTCCGCGCCGATCCCCGTGGCCGATGCCGCCCGCGACCGGCGGCTGGTCTGGGTCGGCGGCGAGGAGGAGATGGCCGCCCGCTACCCCCGGATCGCCGTGGTGCTGCCGTACCCCTTCTCGCTGGCGGCACTGCCCGTCGCCACCGACGACACCGTGTACGGGTCGGTGTTCGTGACCTGGCCCGGCGCGCACGCGCCCGACCTGTCCGACCGGGAGCGCGAACACCTCACCTCCGCCTGCGAACGTCTCGCCCTGCGGCTGCGGAGGATCGTTGAGACCGGCGGTTCGCTCCGCACCGAGCCCGACGTCCTCGGCGACCGCCAACGCCCCTCCGGCACCGCCGCGACCGAGGCGGTGCACCTGCTGGAGCGCATCCCCGAAGGGCTGTGCTCGCTCGACCTCGACGGCCGGATCACCTTCCTCAACCCCGCCGCCGCGGACCTGCTCGGCCTGGCTCCACGGCAGTTGCAGGGCCGTCAGCTGTGGGGGGCGCTGCCCTGGCTGAACGACCCCGTCTACGAGGACCGCTACCGCGCCGCCCTCATCAGCCAGCAGCCCACGTCGTTCGTGGCCCTGCGGCCGCCGCGGGACTGGCTGTCGTTCCGGCTGCACCCCAGCACCACGGGCATCAGCGTCCGTATCGCGCCCGCGCGTACGGACCGCCGCACGGAGCGGAGCGCGGCGAAGCCTTCGCCGCCCCGGCTGGTCGCCATCTCCCACGTCCTCAGTCTGGCCGGCGGGCTGACCGAGGCGGTCGGGGTCGACGACGTCATCCGGATGGTCGGCGCCGAGTTCATGCCCGCCGTCGGCTGCCAGTCCCTGGTGGTCCTCACCGCCGAGGCGGGCCGGCTCAGCGTCGTCGGGCACCGCGGGTACGACGACCCGCACATCGTGGAGCGCTTCCACGGGACGCCGCTGACCGCCCACACCCCGGGTACGCAGGCGCTGGTCACCGGAGTGCCGTCGTTCTTCGAGAGCCGCCGGGAGCTGGAGCAGGTCTATCCCGCGAGGGTCGGCACCCGCGACGGCATGGCCGCCTGGGCGTATCTGCCCCTCATCGCCTCCGGCCGCACGGTGGGGGCCTGCGTCCTCGGCTACGCCGAGCCCCACCACTTCTCGCCCGACGACCGCGCCGTACTCACGAGCCTCGTCAGCCTCATCGCCCAGGCCCTGGAGCGGGCCCGGCTCTACGACGCCAAGCACCGCCTCGCCCACGGCCTCCAGGCGGCACTCATGCAGCACTCCCTGCCGCGGGTGCCCGGACTCGAACACTGCGCCCGCTATCTGCCCGCCACCCGCGGACTGGAGATCGGCGGCGACTTCTACGACCTGATACGGGTGCCCGGGGCCGGGCCGGCCGCCGTGGTCGGGGACGTCCAGGGCCACAACGTGGCCGCGGCCGGGCTGATGGGGCAGGTCCGTACCGCCATCCGCGCCTTCACCGCGGTGGGCAGACCGCCCGGTGAGGTCATGGCCGGCACCAACCGGCTCCTGATGGACCTCGACGCCGATCTGTTCGTCAGCTGCGTGTACGTGCAACTCGACCCGGCGAACCGGCGCGCCCTCATCGCCCGGGCCGGCCACCCGCACCCGCTGCTGCGCGCACCGGACGGTTCCGTGAGCGTGCTCGACGTGCCCGGCGGCACGCTGCTCGGCGTCGACGCCCGCGCCTCGTACCCGGCCACCGAGGTGCCCCTGCCCGACGGCTCCGTCCTCGCCCTCTACACCGACGGCCTGATCGAACTCCCGGACGCCGACTTCGACGAGGAACTCGCCGGTCTCGGGGCCCATTTCGCGCACGTGGGCGGCGGAGTCCTGGAGGAGGTCGCCGACAGCCTCGTGGCGCACACCGCCCAGACGCACGAGCGCGCCGACGACGTGGCACTGCTGCTGCTGAGGCTCACGGCCACGATGCCGCCCGGCGTGGCCGGGGGTGACCGGGGCCGCGTACGGCGGCGGGGCGGGGCGGGGTGACCGGGCCGCGTACGGCGGTGGGGGCGGCGGGCCGGCATCGGGAGCGGCGTGCGTTCGCGTTCGGGTGGGGCGGTGCACGTCTCACGCCCACGGTGTGCGCCGTGCGCGCGCCCCGGGCCGGAACGACGCTGTCCGCACGCGGCGCGCCCGAGGGCCGCCGGGCCACCGCTCGGGATCAGCGGCGTCCGCCCGGGAAGGGCTGCTCCTTCGCCGTGTGCGGACGGCGCCGCCGGATACGGGCCGCGAGCAGCGCCACGTCGTCCTCCGCTTCCTCGGCGTCCAGCTCCCGGACCACCGCGTCCGCCATCTCGTCCACGGTGGCCGTGCACGGCAGCCGCACCCGGACCAGCCTCCGCAGCGAGTCGTCGATGTCCTCCCCGCGCCGCTCGACCAGGCCGTCGGTGTACAGCAGCAGCGTGTCCTGAGGCGTCAGGGACCGGGTGACGAGCTCGTAGCCGCCCACGCCGGTGCCGAGCGGGGGCCCGGCCGGTACGTCCACGAGTTCGGCGTGCCCGTCGGCGGTGAACACCACCGGCGGCAGGTGCCCGGCACTCGCGAACGAGCCGAGCCCGCGCGCCGGGTCGACCCGGACGAGCAGACACGTCGCCGGCCGGGCCATCGTCTCGGAGACGGCGATGTCCAGCTGCCGCAGCACCCGGTGCGGCGGCAGATCGGCGGCGGCGACATCGCGCAGCATCGACCGGTACGTGTTCATCTCGACGGCCGCCTCCGCGCCGTGCCCCATCACGTCGCCCATGACGAGCAGCGTGCGGCCGTAGTGGAGCCGCACCGTCTCGAACCAGTCGCCGCCGACGATGTCGCTGCTGCCGGCCGGCAGATAACGGGTCGCGAGGCGCAGGTTGGGGTGCGGCTTGCCGGGCTCGGTCAGCAGTGCGCGCTGGAGCTCCACCGACCTGCCCCGCTCGGCGGCGAACTCCCTGGCGTGCGCGACGCCGACGCCCGCGCGCCGCGCCGCGTGCCGGGCGACGGTGATGTCGTGCCCGGTGAACGCCGCTCCGGCACGGGCCAGCAGCGCCAACCCCGTGATCGGCCCGCCCGGTCCGCCGCCGTCCGGCGGCGCGGTCAGCGGGACGGCGAGCAGGGCGGTCCGCGCGCGGGCGTCGTACTCGGCCGCCGGCAGACCGGACCCGACGGCCCGCTCGGCGGCGGACCGGGCCCGCGGCCGGAGCCGTTCACCGTCGGCGAGCAGTTCCACGGCCCCGGTCCCGGCGGCGCGGCGCAGCATCGCCGCAGAGGGCCGTCGCGGCGGCGGCGCTCCGCTCTTCGCCGGCGGCGGGAGCAGCTCGACCACGGCGGCGTCCGCGATCCACGAGCCCAGGAACTCCGCCAGTTCGCCGCAGGTGCCGGCCTCGTCGAGGGAGGTGCCGATCCGCTCGACGGCCTCGTCCGCCGCGGCGAGCCGTGCGTCGGCCACGGCGAGTTCCTCCTCGGGCCGGGCCGCCGGGTTCTCGACCACGACGCACATCACTCCGGTGACGGCGCCCTCGTGCTCCAGCCGGATGCAGGTCGTGTGGAAGCGCCCGCCGGGACCGGACACCCGGGTGCGGGGTACGCCGTCGGCGAGCACCTCGGCAGGCAGACCGGTGAGGGCGCCGAAGTACTGCTCCGCGGTGGGACAGGGGCGCCGGCCGGCCAGACCGGCCTCGGACTCGCCGGTGATCCGGCAGAAGGCGGGGTTGGCGAAGCGGTAGCGCAGGTCCGTGTCCAGCACCCCGACCCCGGCCGCGCTGCCCCACAGCTCGTCACCCGCGGGCCGGCCGCCCGGTTCGCCGGCGCCGGCCGTGGGGAGTCCGTGACGGCCCTGGAGCCAGTCCCGAGGGCCGGTAGCCACACGCTCACCTCCTGCGGGGCGGTGACCCCAGCTTCCTCCACCGCCTCCGCGCTCGCATCAGCTGGCGGGGACCCCGGCGCGGGCCCGTGGGCGCCGGACCGTGCGGCGGGCCTACCCGCCCGGCCCCGGGCGGGCGGAGGCGCCGTCCGCGCCCCGGCACGACGGCTCCCCGCCGTCCAGGGACAGCGCGAGGACGGCCCGGTCGTCGTTGTCGGACCGGGCCGACCAGCGCTCGGCGTCGGTCCGCACGAACGACACCACCGCCTCGGGGTCCGGCGCACGCACACCGGCGAAGTGCTCGGTGAGCCGCTCCAGGACCGGGTAGAACACGCCGCTCGCGTCCCGTGCCTCGCTCACCCCGTCCGTGATCACGACGAGCACCTCTCCGCGGCCCAGCTGATGCACCGTCGTGTCGTCACCGTCCGCCGTCAGCCCGCCCAGACCCAGCGGCAGCCCGGGGGCGGTGACCAGACGCCGTGCCCCCTGCGGCCCCACGACCAGCGGTGACGGATGCCCCCGGTCGACGATCCGCACCTCGCCGCCGCCCGGCGGGAACTCCAGCACCAGCGCCGTCACGAACAGTTCCGGGTCGCCCTCGTCGCCGGCCGGGCTGTTGCGGGCGATGCTGAGCTCCAGCCGCTCCGCCAGGCTGCTCAGGCTCTGCCACTCGTGGGCCGACACCCGGAAACTGCCCAGCACGGCCGCGACCGTCTGGACCGCGTCCAGTCCCTTGCCCCGGACGTCGCCGATGATCGCCCGCACGCCGAAGGGCGTCTCGCACACGTCGTACAGGTCCCCGCCGACGAGCGTGCCGCCCTCCCCGGCCTCGTAGAACCCGGCGGCGTGCACCGGGCCGAGCCGGGGCGGAACGGGCCTCAGCAGCGTCCGCTGCATGGCCTCCGCGACCGAATGGGCCCGGATCAGGTGCTGCCGGGTCCGCTCCCGCTGCCAGGCCAGCGCGACGCTGGCGATGCCGATGAGCAGCGTGGCGGCGTAGACGGCCACATGGTGCTGCTCGTCGAAGTGGCCGGGCCGGCGGGCGGCCATCCACATCTGCAGGCCGAGGCAGACCACGGCCGACAGCGCCGTGCCCCGCGGTCCGCGCGTCGCCGCTGCCAGCGGAGGTACGGCGATGAGCATGAAGCTCACCGGTTCCCGGCCCCTGACGATCACCTCGGCGAGCACGTCGACGGCCACCGCGGCCAGCGGCAGCCACCACACCCACGCGCGGCGTGGGGACGGGGGCCGCAGCGCGGCGCGGAGGTCCCGGCGGGACACGGGCACGCGCCCTACCTTCCGCGCTCGCCGGGACCGGCCGCGGCGCCCGCCGCACCGGCCGCCGCCGTGCCGCGCGCCGCCCGGCGGACCTCACCGGGCAGCTCGGCCTCGATCCGGGCGAGCTGGGCGCCGAGGCTGCGCAACCACACGTCGAGGTCGACCAGCGCGGGCAGCGGCGGCCCGGGCGGCCCGGGGGGTGCGGCCGGCGCGCCGTCGGGCGGGGGCCGCTCGCCGGTGCAGAGCGCCGCAAGCCGGTCGGTGGTCCGCGCCAGCGCCCGGGCGCCGGCCTGTGCCCGGTCGGCGGCGTCCGGTGGCAGGGGGTTCGCGGGCAGGTCGAAACGGGGCAGCCACTGTGCGCCGAGCAGGATCTGGTTCGCCGCGATCAGCACACCGTGCCAGTCGGCGTGGACGGGCGCGCTGCCCGCCGGTTCGCTGCGGAACTGGTCGTACGCGGACTCGGCGAGCCGCAGCCGGTGCAGAGCGGGGAGTGTCGGCGGGGGAGGGGCCGAGCCCGGCGGCGCGGCCGTCAGGACCGCGACGGTACCCCTGATCAGCGGCCCGCACTCCTGCAGCAGCCCCGCCATGGTCCTGCGCACCTCCCTGCGCGCGCCGGCGGGCCAGGCGAGCATCGCGCACAGCAGACCGATCGCGCTCCCGGTCACCACGTCCACGATCCGCGCCTCCGCCAGCCGCCAGGACACCGGTGCGATCTGGGCGAACGCGGTGGCCACCACCAGCGTGAACAGCCCCTGCGCCCAGGCGATGCCGAGCAGCGGCCCCAGCGCGAAGGCGATCAGCATGCCCGGCGCGAGGATCGCGGCGTACGCCTCGGTGTGCTGACCGAGTCCGATGAGGAGGGCGCCCGCCGCGACGGCGCCGACGAGGTTGCCGGCGACCGCCTTGCGGATGGCCTCCCAGGTCTGTCCGAAGGTGGTCCGGCTCAGCGTCAGGACGGCCAGCAGCACCCAGAAGCCGTGGGTCAGGTCCAGCGAACCCGCGACGAACCGGGCTGCCGCGAGGGCCAGCGCGATACGCACGGCGTTCTGGAACTGCACCGAGCGGAGCGTCATGTTGCCGGTGACCCGGCGCAGCCACAGCTGCGGGGTGGAGGCCTCGGTGTACCAGAACAGCTCGCGCGGCTCGATCGGCGGGGTGCGCCGCCCGTCGAGGCCGACCCGTACGGAGATCTCCAGGATCCGCACCGACTCGGCGACGGCCAGCAGCGCGGCCTGCCGGCGCAGCACCGGTACCGGGGGCACCTCGGCCGCGGGCCCGGTCACCTGCCGCACGCGCATCTGCTGGAAGGCGTCGATGGCCTCGTCCATCCGCTGCGGGGCGGGGGCGGGGCGGCCCGCCCGCAGGGCGGCGGCGGTCTCGTCGCACAGGGAGGCCACCTGCGGCAGCAGCGAACCGGACGCCGTGTCGGCAGGGTTTCCGCCGAGCGGACCGGCTCCCGTGCCGACACCGCCGACACGGTCGCCGGGGGGTGCGCAGGCCCCGGCGCCGTCCCGGACGAGCCGGCGCAGTTCGCCCGTCTCGGTCTGGTGGGCGAGCTGTTCCAGCAGCCGGCGGGCGGCGGACCCCGCCTGGGAGAGTCCGCGCGCCGCACGGCCCGGGCCCGCCGGACGCTCCGCGGGCGGGATCCTGGACAGCCGCAGTCGCGAGCCGGCGGCCCGCAGGGCCTCGGGGGAGAGGCTGGTGCGCCCGGCGATGGTGTCGCCGGCCGTGGCCACGGCCTCCGCGAGGGTCGCCCGGTAGGTGGGGCCGGGCGGCTGCGGCAGCAGGAACAGCTCGCACAGCGCCAGCACCACCACCCCGAAGGTGAGCCCGGCCAGCCGCAGCCACAGGGTCTCGGGCTCGTACGGAGGGAAACAGGCCAGGATGTAGAAGAGCTGGAGTCCCGGTGCCGCCCCGGCCGGCCGCGGCCCGCCGATCGCCCCGAAGGCGAGCAGGAAGCCCACGACGAGCATGCCGAGCACGGCCGTCCAGGTCTCCACCGCCAGCACGGTCCCCAGCGCCACCAGCACCAGACCCACCGGCAGGGCCTTCATCATCACCTCGGCCCGCTGCCGCCCGGACCCGGGGATCGAGGACAGCAGCCCGAGGGCGATCGGCGCGAACAGCGCGTACAGCGCCAGCACCGGGTCGTGGAGCCCGTAGAGGAAGGGGTAGAAGCCGGCGGACGCGGCGAGGGACACCCGCAGCGACCGGCGCAGGATCTCCGTCCGCTCCGCCCCGCTCTTCACGGCGTCCCTCCGCCGCGCTTCGCGCCCGAGGCGGGCGGGGGAACCGTCCCGGGGGCCCCGGGCCGGTGGTGTACGGCGATGACGGCCACGGACGCCGCCGGGACCGCAGCAGCCGCGTTCGGCGCGGAGAAGCCGGGCCGGACGCGGAACCGGGCGACCGCGACCGAGACGAAGGCCCCCGTCCGCGCGGCCGGCGAAGACTCAGCGCGCATGAGCACGTTCCTCTCGGGCCGACGCCGCCGCGGCGTCGTGGGCGGGCCGGACTGCGACCCGCTGCCCATTGTCGGCCGACCCCCAACGGACCGCAGCCCGGCCGAGCTGTTCGGACCGCAGCCCGACAGCCCCGTTCGGACCGCCGTCCGGCCGTCCCCGATCGCGGCGGGCCCCGCGCCGGGGTCAGGATGGCAGGAACCACACGGGGGCGGAGGCGGGAGGATCGTACGGTGCAGTCACTGCTGCTGCCGGTGGGCTTCGCCCTCGCCTCGGCGCTCAGCAACGCCATCGCCACCGTGCTGCAGCGCCAGGAGGCCCTCAAGGTGCCGAGCTCCAGCGGCTTCCGCCCGGGGCTGATGCTCGATCTGCTGCGCCGCCCCCTCTGGCTGGCCGGAATCGCCGCCGTCCTCGTGGCGGGGGTGTGCCAGGCGCTGGCGCTGAACACCGGACCCCTGGCGATCGTCCAGCCGCTGTTCGTCCTCGAACTGCCGCTCGCCCTGATCGTCGCCTCGATCGTGATGCACCGGCACCTGCCCCCGGCCGGCTGGGGAGCCGTGGCCCTCGTCGTGGTGGGCCTCGGCATCGCGCTGGCGGCGGCGTCCCCCACCGGCAACCGCACCCAGGTGCCCCTCGACCGCTGGCTGCCCGCGCTCGCCCTCTGCGGAGGAGCGGTGGCCGCCCTCGCGGTCGTGGCCCTGCGGCGGCCCACGGGGCGGACCCGCGCAGCCCTGCTGGGCACGGCGACCGCCATCAGCTACGCCCTCACCGCGGCGCTCATGAAGTCGGCGACCCACATCCTCGAGGACGAGGGAGCCGCGGCCTTCTTCACCTCCTGGGAGGTGTACGCCTTCGCGGTCACCGGCGGAACCGCGCTGTTCCTGCTGGAGAACGCCCTCCAGGCGGGCCCGCTGGTCGCCTCCCAGCCCGCACTGACCCTGGGCGACGCGACCCTGAGCCTGCTCCTCGGCGTCACCCTCTACGAGGAGCACGTGCGCACCGGCTGGTGGCTGATTCCGGAGCTGCTGGGGCTCGGGCTGATCACCGCCGGCGTCTTCGCCCTCGCCCGGATCCCCCTCGCGGAGACGCTCGTGGCCGCGGAGGAGACCTCCGGGGCGGCCCCGCCCCAGGCCGGACAGACCCTGCCCTGAACCGGCCGCCGGGGGAGCACCGGCCGGTCGGCCGAGGAAACGCGAGCCGACCCGCCCGGGAATCGCCGCCCGGCCGCCGGGCAATCGCGAATGGGTCCGCCAGGGGATTGAGGGAATCGGCCAAAAAGCGTTTCATTGCAGGTGAAAGGGGCCGAATTGACGCTTCCGAAGGAGGCGGCCCGCATGACCACACACCAACCGAGCATCGAGCAGCACCCCGACCTCGCCGAGATGCGCGCGCGGTTCGAACGCGCCACCGCATCGCCTCGGGGCCAGGTGACAGAAACGCTGGCCCTCCTCACGGGCCTCTATCTCGCGGCTTCGCCGTGGATCGTCGGCTTCAACGGTCTCACCACCCTGGCCGTGACCAACCTGATCTGCGGCGTCGCCTTCGCCCTGTGCCTGGGCGGTTTCGGCTCGGCCTACGAGCGGACCCACGCCATGGCCTGGTGCGCCATCGTGATCGGCGCATTCACGATCTTCTCCCCGTGGATCGTCGCCGGGAACGTCGCCGTCACCGGCAGTGTCGTCAGCAACGTCATCGTCGGCATCGTGGCGCTCTGCCTCGGTGTCGCCATGGCCGCCATGAGCGACCGCCCCACCGCGCTGCGCTCCGCAGGGGCGTCCGGAGGCCGGAGCCGCGACCTCGGTCCCCTGAGCTGACGCACCCGTCACCCCGCAGGCCCCGGCCGCCCGGAACAGGGCGCCGGGGCCTTCCGGTCGTCCGAGCCGGGGGCCTTCCGGTTGTACGAAGAGTCTCGCGGGCGACCACGCATCGTGAGCTATGTTGAGCGGGAGCGGGACGAGAGGGAGGCACACGGTGCCATCAGGGCAGCGGGCGCGCGCACAGGCGTCTGCGATCACGCCGGGAAGACAGACTCCGGACGCGGAGCCGGCTCCTGTGGAGAGGGTCCGTGCGCTGTTCGGCGGACACCGGCTCTCGCCCGGGCAGCGGCGTATCGCGCAGTACATCACGGACAACCTCACCGAGGCGGCTTTTCTGTCGATCACCGATCTCGCGGACCGCGTGGGCGTCAGCCAGCCGTCGGTGACGCGTTTCGCGTCCTCGGTGGGCTTCAGCGGCTACCCGGCGCTGCGTGAGGCGCTGCAGCCCATCGCGCTCAGCGCGGTCGCCGGTTCCCCGGAGACGGGCGAGAGCGGGCGCAACGAGCTGCAGACCGCGGTCGACGCGGAGATCGCGAATCTGGAGAGCCTGCGCCGCAGGTTCGCCGACACCGGCCAGGTGCTCGAGGTCGGTCGTGAGCTGGCCCGGTCGGTGCCGCTGACGATCCTCGGGCTGCGCATCTCCACCTCGCTCGCCGAGTACTTCGCCTACGCCGCCCGGCGGATCCACCCGGACGTCCGGCTGGTATCGCGCGGCGGAAGCGTGGCGTACGACGCGCTGCTGCAGTCGCGCGAGGCCGGCGGGACCTGGGTGCTGGCCTTCGCGATGCCCCGGCACGCCAAGGAGACCCTGGCGGCGGTGCGCGCCGCCCGCCGCACGGGCCTGCGGACCGCGCTGATCACGGATCTCACCCTGGGCCCGCTCGTGGACGAGGTCGACGTCGCCCTCACCGCGGGAACCGGCTCGCGACTGGTCTTCGACTCCTACTCCGCGCCCGGTGTGCTGTCGGCGGCGATCCTCCAGGCGATGGCGGACGCGGACCCCGAACGCACACAGCGGCGGCTGGAGCAGTACGAGCACGCCGCCGAACAGCACGACTTCTTCCTCGAGGACTGACCGCGACGCCCCCCACCCCTCCCCCCGGCGGGAGAAAAGGGGGACTTTCATGCCCAGAAGCGCATGAATTTTTTCATGCTCTTGCTTACTTGGCGGTAAATATATTTACTTCGTGTGGCACTGCGGACGACACTCCTCCTCGTCGGCCCCACGGTGTTCTGTTCGGGCAATCCGCTCCCCTCGGATGCCCCCGGCGGCTCCGGTCAACCCCTGGGCCGGAGCCGCCGGTCAACAGCCTCACGAAACCGGCGGTCGCACGGTCCGGCGGTACTCCGGCGGACGGCCCCGCCGCACGCGGGCGGTGCGTCCGCCGTACATCGGCAGGCGGCCCCGCCGTACACGCGAAGGGCCCGCGCACACCGGACGGCTCGCAACGGTCTCGCCGTCGCCGGCCGGCTCCGGGAGCCGAGCGTCAACGGCCCCACGGGACAGACTGATCCGGCAGCCGGTTCGCCCTGACCTCCGGGCGGGCACGGGTGCGGCACCAACTGCCGTTACGCCGTCACGGAGCCGGGTCCGTGCGAAGGGCCCGTGCGGACACCTCTCCGGTGTCCGCACGGCCCCGCCCTCCCCTGATCGCGCCCGGCGGCTCAGCCGTTCCTGACCGAGTCGAGATGGGCGAACACCACGACGTTGTCCTTGTAGTCCTTGGTCTTCTTGTCGTACAGGCCGCCGCATGTGATCAGGCGGAGCTGTGCGGTCGGAGCGTCGTTGTAGACCCGGGCACTGGGGAAGGCGGCCTTGCTGAAGGTCTCCACGGAGTCGACCTTGAACGTGGCCACCTTGCGGTCCTGGCGGGTGACGTCGATCTTGTTGCCGGGCTTGAGCGCATTGAGGGACTCGAACACCGCGGGTCCCGTCATGGTGTCCAGATGGCCCGCGAGGATGGACGTGCCCTTCTCACCCGGGGTGGCACCCTTGCCGTACCAGCCCACCAGGTTCTTGTCGTTGGGCGGCGGCGCGTTCAGCTGCCCGGCCTTGTTGAGCGTCAGCACCGTGAAGGGGGCGTTGACCGAGATGGCCGGGATGGCGATCCGCGTCGGGACGGAACGCGGCAGCGGCGGATGGACGGGAACGGCCTTCGGCGGGCTCACCGGAGCGGGGGCGGGCGACACGGGGCGGGCCTGCGGGGTGTTGGCCGCCTGGCCGCCGAGAGAGTTGTAGCAGAGCAGTCCGCCCAGCGCGGCCGCCACGACCGGCCACAAAAGGGTCTGGCCGAGGGAGCGGGACGGCGCGGGCTCAGGGGGCGTCGGTGAGCCGAGCGGTTGCCTGGCGTTCATGCGAGAGGCCTTTCGTGTACCGGGAGGCGGCGAGGGAAGATCGGGTCGGGGCTGTGAAACGCCTCGTCGCGACCGCCGTCCGGAGAGGACGGCGGCCGCGACAGCGCAGCGAACTGCGGGTGATGGGACCTCGATCAGGCCGAGGTACCGGTCACGCCCCGACGGCGCAGCTTCCAGGCACCGGCGCCGATGCCACCGAGCATGAGCAGCGAACCGGCGGCCAGGCTGCCGTTGTTCATGGCGAGACCGCCGCCGCCGGCGTCGACGCCACCATTCGGGTCGTCGTCGTCGTCATCGTCATCGTCGTCGTCATCGTCGTCGTCATCGTCGTCGTGGTCGTAGTCGTCCTTGTCGTGGTCCTTGTGCTTCCACTTCTTGTCGTGGTCGCCCTTGTCGTGGTCGTCCTTCTTCTCGTCGTCCTTCTTCTCGTAGCCCTTCTCTTCGTCCTTCTTGCTGTAGTCGTCCTTCTTCGAGTCCTCTTCCTGCTTGGACCCGTTCTCCTCCTGCTTGGACCCGTTCTCGTCCTTCTTCGAGCCCTCTTCCTGCTTCTTCGAGCCCTCTTCCTGCTTGGACCCGTTCTCTTCCCTGCCGGAGCCCTCCTCCTGCTTCGAGCCCTGGCCCCACTCGTCGTTCATGACCGACGCGAGGAAGCCGCCGCCGGCGTCGACGCCGCCCTTGGGCTCGTCGTCGTCATCGTCGTCATCGTCATCGTCGTCGTGGTCGTCATCGTCGTCGTCGTGGTCGTCCTTGTCCCACTTCTTGTGGTGGTCCTTCTTGTCCCACTTCTTGTCGTCGTCGCCCTTGTCGTGGTCGCCCTTGTCGTGGTCGTCCTTCTTCTCGTCGTCCTCGGCAACGGCACGGCTCAGGAAGCCGCCGCCGGCGTCGACGCCGCCCTTGGGCTCGTCGTCGTCGTCATCGTCGTCGTCATCGTCGTCGTCGTGGTCGTCGTCGTCGTGGTCGTCATCGTCGTCGTCGTGGTCGTCCTTGTCCCACTTCTTGTGGTGGTCCTTCTTGTCCCACTTCTTGTCGTCGTCGTCCTTGCCGTGGTCGTCCTTCTTCTCGTCGTCCTTCTTGCCCTCGTGGCTGCTGGACGAAGAGCCGTTGTCGTGGCCCCAGTCCTCGGCCAGGGTCATCGCGTAAGCGGTAGGTGCGGCAATCGTCAGAACCGCGGTAATGGCGGCTGAGGCGCACAGGGTGCGGGCAGAGCGCATGAGATCCCATTCCTTTCGCCGTCACTGCGAGGGCTGACACATCGTCGGCTCATCGGATCGCAGCAGCGACGAATTCACCGTCAGACGGATCGCGGCTTCGCACCAGCCGAGAACGTCGCATTCGAGGGACACCGTCCGCTCTTCGGGTGGCGACACGCCGACTATTCACTCTTTGGACGGCAGCCAGTCGATACGCGCCTTCGCGGCGCTCTCCGAACCCTTCGCGGCCGGCTTCCCGGCAGAACGGCCGGACCGGTCGCCCGTGGCCGCGATTTCCGCGTTCCTCGCGTCGCGCGCCTATCCGGAGAGGGGTCGGCTTCGAACTACTCGTGTCACATGCGCACGGCAGCGACGCCGTGCCGGTGCCGTGTCCGGCGGTCCGGAAGGTCCCCGGCGAGGAGATCCGGAAGGCCCCGGGAGAAAGGTGGGTCAGATGGCCGTTTCCCTCCGGGTGCGCCGTCTCGTGGCCGGCGCGGCCGCCGTCGGTGTACTCCTCGGCGGGGTCTCCTTCGCGTCCTCGGGCAGTGCGGCGGCCTCGTCCGTGCCGGCGCCCCCGGCGAGGGCCGCCCAGTCCGTGGGCGACTCCGGCGGCCCGGACTGGGACCGCTGCGAGTGGCGCAAGGGCCACTGGAAGCAGAAGTGGGTCAAGGACCGCTGGGAGGACGAGTGGGTCCGCGGCCGCTGGGACTGCCGTGACGGCGACGAGCGCGACTGAACGGCCTCGACCCCGGGCCGCAGGGAGCGGCGACGCGTGATTGCCGAAGGAGGACCTGTGACTGCTGGACAGAGAACTGGGCAGGTGACGGGATGAGAGGCGGCCGGCGGACGTGACATGTCAACGGACACCCCTGTTCCCTCTCGCGGCTCCAGGCGTGCGGCCCCTTCCGATCGGTGGTGGCATGGTGACGAACGAGCCTGCACGGCACCCCTGGTGCCCACGAGGAGCGAGGGGGCGCGAGTGTCGCCACCTGATGCGGATCCCGACGCCGCCGAGCAACTGGCCAAGCTCGGACTGGACGAGCTCATGGTCCTGGTGGGGCGCGGCGACCAGGACGCGTTCGTACCCGTCTACGAAGCGGTCAGCGGCCCGGTGCTGGGCCTCGTCCGCAGGGTCCTGCGGGATCCGGCGCAGTCCGAGGAGGTGACCCAGGACGTGCTCGTGGAGGTGTGGCGGACGGCCGGCCGGTTCCGGCCCGAGCAGGGCAGCGCCCTGACCTGGGTCCTGACGCTCGCCCACCGGCGCGCGGTGGACCGGGTCCGGTCGTCACAGGCCAGGACCGAACGGGAGCGCAGGGTGGCGCTGCTGGAGTCGGCGCCGCCGTTCGACGACGTGGTCGAGCAGGTCGAGACCGGCCTGGAGCAGCAGCAGGTCCGGCGCTGTCTCCAGTCGCTGACCGAGCTCCAGCGGGAGTCGGTGGTACTGGCGTACTACCACGGCCTCACCTACCGGGAGGTGGCCGAGTTCCTGTCGCAGCCCCTGGGCACGGTGAAGGCCCGGATGCGTGACGGACTGATGCGATTGCGTGACTGTCTGTACGAAGGCGAGGTGCGGCCATGAGCGAGGTCCGGGACTGGAACGGCGACGAGCTGCACGCCGACGCCGGAGCCTATGTCCTCCACGCGCTTCCCGAGGACGAACGCAGGGCCTTCGAGGAGCACCTCGCGTCCTGTGCGTCCTGTGCGCGTGAGGTCGCGGCTCTGTCGGACTCGGCGGCACGCCTCGCCCAGCCGGTCACGGCCGAACCTCCGGATCACCTGCGGCGCCGAGTGCTGGAGCGGATCGCCGTCACTCCCCAGGCCCCGTACGCGCCGCGCGTCCCGCGCGAACGCCCCGGGGCGGAGGTGCCGCACGCCCGGCCTGCGGCGGGGGAGCCCGTCCCCGTCCCGACCCGGCGCACTCCGGTCCCCCGGATCCTTCAGCTGGCGCTCGCCGCCTGCACCGCTCTGGCGGTGGCCTTCGGCGGCGTCGCCGTATGGCAGTACCAGGCCGCCGAACAGGCGCGCTCCCAGCTCCACTGGGCCGAGGACCGGTACGCGGGTGTGGCCGACGTGCTCGCCGCGCCGGACGTCGAACTCCACACCCAGCAGCTCGCGGACGGCGGCACGGGCACCATCGCCGTCTCCCGGAGCCAGGACGCCGCGGTGTTCTTCGCGACGGGAGTGCCGCCGCTGCCGGTCGGCCAGACCTACGCCCTGTGGTTCACCGAGGACGGCTCCTACCGGCCCGCAGGGCTGGTCAGCGGGGCCGAGGCGCAGGACATGCAGATGCTCAACGGCCCGGTCTCGGGAGCGACCGCCGTCGGTATCACGATCGAACCCGTGGGCGGCTCGTCCCAGCCCACCGGGCAGCCGCTGGGCCTGATCGACATCCCGGCCTGATCGACCTCCCGACCCGTGACGTCCCCTCCCGGCGCGTCTCCGGCGCGCCGGTAAGGCGGGCCATGGGGCTCCATCCTGCCCTGGGCCGGGCCGGGCGCGTTCGCCACGAGCGTGTCGATGCCGCCCGGCCCGGCCCGCGGGTGCCGTGGGCTCGTCAGCCCGTGCCGAACGGTGCGACCTCGCCGGGTGCGGATCCGGTGACGTCCCGCGCCGGGGTGAATCCGGGGCGGTGCCCGTCCGCGGCCGTGAACGTCACCGGCAGCCGCGCCGGACCGCGCAGCCCGCCCGGCCGCCAGTCCAGTTCCTCCGGCCGCACGGCCAGCGCGAGGTCCGGCAGGCGCCGCAGCACGGTGCCGATGGCGATCTGGCCCTCCAGCCTGGCCAGCGGTGCCCCCAGGCAGTAGTGGATCCCGTGGCCGAAGGCCAGGTGGGCGTTGTCGCGGCGGGTGACGTCCAGCCGGTCCGGGTCGGCGAACCGCGACGGGTCGCGGTCGGCGATGGCGGAGGCGATCAGTACGGTCGCGCCCCGCGGAACGGTCACCCCGGCGATCTCGACGTCCTCGCGCGCGAACCGCGCGATTCCTGGGTTGACGGGTCCGTCGTAGCGCAGGAACTCCTCGATCGCCCCGGGCAGCAGCTCCGGGTCGTCCCGCAGCAGCGCCAGCTGGTCGGGGTGGGCGAGCAGGGCCGCGACCCCGCTGCCGATCAGATTGACCGTGGTGATGTACCCGGCGACGAGCAGCAGGAACGCCATGGCGATCAGCTCGTCCTCGTTCAGCCGGCGTTCCTCGTCCCGGGCGGTGATCAGCGCGCTGAGCAGGTCGTCCCCCGGCCGGGCGCGCTTCTCCGCGATCAGCCCGGTCAGATACGCGCGCATGTGCTGCCACGCCGCGTCCACCACGGCCGGGTCCGGCATCTCCGCCCGTCGCAGCAGCATGTCGTCGGTCCAGCGCTGGAATTCGTGCCGGTCGTCCAGGGGGACGCCCAGAAGTTCGCTGATGACGGTGACCGGGAGCGGCAGCGCGAAGTCCGCGACGAGTTCCGCCCGCCCGGTGGGCAGCAGTTCGTCGATCAGCCGGTCGGTGATCTCCTGGATCCTGGGCCGCATCTCCGCCACCCGCCGCGCGGTGAACGCCTTCGAGACGAGCCGGCGCAGGCGGGTGTGGTCGGGCGGGTCGGAGCGCAGCATGTTGCTCACCATCGACTCGCGCTCCGTCGACGGAAGCTGCTGCATCAGCCGCGGGTCCGACGCGTCGCGTACGTCGCTGCTCAGCCGGGCGTCCGACAGGGCCGCCAGGCCGTCCTCGTAACGGGTGACCAGCCAGGCCTCCAGGCCGCCTGCGATCACGGCCCGGCGGACCGGGCCCTCCTCGCGTAGCCGGCGGTAGAGCGGGAAAGGATCCGCGACGAAGGCCGGGTCCGTGTAGGGCAGAAGGACCGGCTGCTCGCTCATGTTGCCTCCCGGGAAGCGGCACGGCCGTCCATGCCGCGAGTGTCCAGCTTGAGGGTATATGTCCAATTGTTGCTGATTCTGGGATTCACCGAAGGGAGCGGTTCCCGTGGAGCGGACCACCTGCTGCGTGGTGGGCGGCGGACCCGCCGGGATGGTCCTCGGCCTGCTGCTGGCCCGGGCCGGGGTCGACGTCACCGTCCTGGAGAAGCACGGCGACTTCCTGCGCGACTTCCGTGGCGACACCGTCCACCCCTCCACCCTGGCGCTGCTGGACGATCTGGGCCTGGCCGAGCGGTTCGCCCGGCTGCCGCAGCGCCGGGTGACGACGGTGCAGCTGCCCATCGGACCGGACCGTTCCCTGATCACCGTCGGGAACATCGGTGCTCTCCGGGGCAAGTACAACTACATCGCGATGGTGCCCCAGTGGGACCTGCTCGACCTCCTCGCGGACGAAGGCGCCCGGGAACCGTCCTTCAACGTCCGGATGAACACCGAGGCGACCTCCTTCCTCATGGAGGGCGGACGGGTCAACGGCGTCGCCTACCGCACCTCCGACGGCCGCACCGGCGAACTGCGGGCCGCCCTCACCGTCGCGTGCGACGGCCGGGGCTCGATCGCGAGAGCACTGCCCGAACTCGGCCTGGAGAGCTTCAACTGCCCCATGGACGCCTGGTGGTTCAGGCTGCCCCGGCACGAGGACGACCCGAGCGGGCTGGTGGGCGGGGTCGGCGACAGATTCTTCAGCGCACTCATCGACCGCGGCGACTACTGGCAGATCGCCGCGCTGATCCCCAAGGGCACCGACGTGCAGCGGCGCGCCGAGGGCCTGGACCGGTTCATGGCGCGGTTCACCTCCGCCGTCCCCTGGCTCGCGGACCGGGCACACGCCGTCACCTCGTGGGACGAGGTGAAGCTGCTGGACGTACGGCTCGACCGGCTGCGGCGCTGGCACCGCCCGGGGCTGCTGTGCATCGGCGACGCCGCCCACGCCATGTCACCGGTCTTCGGCATCGGCATCAACCTCGCCGTCGAGGACGCGGTTGCCGCCGCCCGGTACCTCGTCGGTCCCCTGGGCGAGGGCCGGGTGGGCCTGAGGGACGTACGCCGCGTACAGCGCCGCCGATGGCCCACCACCGCGGGCACCCAGGCCCTCCAGCGCATCGCCCACGCCAGGGTCATCGAGCCGCTGCTGACCGGGCAACCCGCCTTCGGCAACCCCCGGCTGGCCAAGCGCCTGACCGAGGCCGTCACCACCTCCCGCCGGCTCAACCGGCTCCCGGCCTACTTCCTCGCCTACGGCGCCCTGCGCGAGCGTCCGCCGAAGGAGTCGGTGCGGTGACGCCGAGGCGGGGGCAGGCCGGGCGCGATCCGCACCTCAGCGCGCCCCGCCCGGGACCCGGGTGAGGATCGCGGACAGATCGGCGCCCGGGGGAAGGGTGCCGAAGGCGAAGCCCGAGTCGCCGGCCAGGCGGGAGGCGCAGAAGGCGTCGGCGACGGCGGGCGGAGCGTGGCGCACGAGGAGCGAGGCCTGCAGCACCAGGGCCAGGCGTTCGACCAGACGCCGGGCGCGGAGTTCGGCGTCGGCGGTGAGCACCAGCTCGCCGCGGAGCGTGCGCCACGCCTCGTCCAGTCGCGCGTCCGCGCCCGCGGCCTCCTCGACCTCCGCCCGGAACGCCTCCAGCGATTGCGGCTCGCGGGCGAGCGCACGGAGCACGTCGAGGGCGTTGACGTTGCCCGAACCCTCCCAGATGCCGTTGAGCGGAGCCTCACGGTAGAGCCGCGGCATGCCGGACGCCTCGTCATAGCCGTTGCCGCCCAGGCACTCCAGCGCCTCCGCGACCGCGGCGGGCTGCCGCTTGCAGACCCAGTACTTCCCGGCGGCCGTGGCCAGCCGCAGGAAGGCCCGCTCCTGCGCGTCACCCCGCTGCGCTCGATCGGCGGCGCCCGCGACCCGGAGCGCGAGCGTCGTCGCCGCCTCCGACTCCAGCCCCAGATCGGCGATCACGTTCCGCATCAGCGGCTGGTCGATCAGCTTGGTGCCGAACACGGCGCGGTGGCGCACGTGGTGCGCGGCCTGCGCAAGCGCCGCGCGGGTGCCCGACGCCGAGCCGAGGATGCAGTCGAGCCGGGTCATGGTCACCATGTCGATGATCGTCCGGACTCCCTGCCCCTCCCTGCCGACCAGCCAGGCGACGGTGTCGTCGAACTCGGGCTCGCTGCTGGCGTTGCTGCGATTGCCGAGCTTGTCCTTCAGCCGCTGGATACGGAAGGTGTTGCGCGCGCCGTCCGGCAGCACCCGGGGCACCAGGAAGCAGGACAGCCCGCCCGGCGCCTGCGCCAGCACCAGGAAGAGGTCGTTCATCGGGGCGCTCGTGAACCACTTGTGCCCGCGCAGCCGCCAGCTGCCGTCCGGCTGCGCGGTGGCCACGGTGGTGTTGGCGCGTACGTCGGTGCCGCCCTGCTTCTCGGTCATGCCCATACCGGCGAGCAGTCCCCGCTTGCTCCCGGGCGCCCGCAGCCCCGGGTCGTACACCCTGCTGGTGAGCAGGGGCTCGTAGACGGCCGAGAGTTCGGGCGCCGACCGGAGGGCGGGCACGACGGCGTAGGTCATGGACACGGGGCAGCCGTGCCCCTGTTCGGCCGAGCTCCACACCATGAAGCCCGCCGCACGGGCGACGTGCGCGCCCGGCCGGTCGTCGGCCCACGGCGCCCCGCCCAGGCCCTCGCCGATGGCCACGTCCATCAGCGAGTGGTAGGAGGGGTGGAAGTCGACCTCGTCGATCCGGTTCCCGTAGCGGTCGTGCGTGCGCAGCTCCGGCTCGTGGCGGTTGGCCTCCTCGGCCCAGCGCAGTACCTGCTCCGAGCCCGCGAGCCGGCCCAGGCGGTGCAGGTCGTCCTCGTACCAGCCGGCACCCTCGCGTCGCAGTCCCTCGATCAGCACGGGGTCGTCGGCGACGTCGTGACCGACGAGCGGCGGCGGCTGGTTGGTCACCTCGTGCGTACGGGCGGTGGGGTGGCTGTGCAGGGACGCGTCCGCTGTCGCGGTCATGGCAGTCCTCCGGATCGTTGGGTCATGCCGCGGGACGGGCGCCCGCGCAGCGCAGGGACATCGCCACCAGCTCGTCCACCAGCCGGCCGGCCTCGGGGCCCTCCGCCGGGGCGGCGAGCGGGTCCACCAGCACCTCGCCGATCGCGCCGGTCAGCGCGGCCGCGGTGATCTCCGGGTCCTGGCGGGGGAGCAGCCCGGCGTCGACGCCCTCACGGATGACCTCGGCGAACACGGCACGGTAGCGGCGCCGGAACTCCAGGCGCTCCTGGCCGACGGCCGGTTCGGCCGGGGCGGCGAGCAGGGCATGGGCGAGCCCGCGCCGCTCCATCGCGCGGCGTGCGAAGACGCCGACGCCGAGGGCCAGTCGCTCCACCGGGTCGCGGCTGCCCCGGCGGAGCACCTCGCCGAGCACGTCGACCTCGTGGCCCGAGGCCCGCCGGAACACCTCGACGGCCAGCGCCTGCTTGGACGGGAAGTGCTGGTAGACGGAGCCGACGGACATGCCGGCGGCGGCCGCGACCGCGGTGACGGACGCGTTCGCCCATCCGGCGTCGGCGACCACGGACGTGGCCTGCTCGACCAGGTGCTCCCTGGCGGCGGCCAGGCGGTCCTCGACGGCGGGCGTCTTGCGGTACGGCATGGAAGCAGTGAACCACCGTTCAGAGCTTCGGGCCAGCCCTCCGGACGGGCCCGCGGTGGTCGCGTGCCCCCGGCGGTCACGTCACCGCGGCGTCGCGTTCCCCGGTGGCCACGCCCCGCGCCGGCGGCGGCAGGCGCTCCGGGAGGGAGCGCCGGGCGCGTCGTACGGTCCCGCGGGGGGTCACGTTCCCCCGGCGGTCACGTCCCCGGGCCGCCGTTTCCGGCCGGGCGGGCGGCTGCCCGCCCGGAGGCCGGTACCCGTTGCGGGCCGGGACGGCGGCCCGGTCGAAACTGTTTCGGGCGCCCGTGGCGGCGGCCCCGCGGAGCGGCCGCGGCCCCGAGGAGCCGTCAGCCGTCCGACCGGCGGGCCCGCCCCGTGACGTCCCCCAGCACGTCCTCGATCCGCCGCCGGGCGCCCTCGTCCCTGGGGACGGCGGGCAGTTCACGGCCGCGTCCCGTTCCCCACGCCGTCGCGACGGCCACCGGGTCACGTCCGGACGCCGCGCCCGCGGCCAGGGCGGCGGCTCCCAGCGCGACCAGTTCCTCCGACTGCGGGACCAGCACGGGACGGCCCGAGAGGCGGCGCACGGTGTCGACCCAGAACCGCCCCCGCGCGCCGCCCCCGATCAGCGTCAGCGGCCGCGCCTGCGCGCCGGGACCCCGCGGTTCGCCGTCCCCGCCGCCGAGGGGGAGTTCGTCCAGGGCGCGCAGCACGGTGAACACGGCGCCCTCGTACGCGGCGCCCAGCAGTTGTCGCGGCGTGGTCGTGTGCCGCAGTCCGGTGAGCAGACCCGAGGCGTGCGGGAGGTCGGGGGTGCGCTCACCGTCGAGGTACGGCAGCAGCACCGCCTCGCCGCCCGGTTCGGCGTCCTCGCGGTCGAGCCCGAGCAGAGCGGCGACCTTGTCGACCGCGAGCGTGCAGTTGAGGGTGCAGGCCAGCGGCAGATGGCCGCCGTCCGTGGTGGCGAAACCGGCGAGCGCGGGCGACGAGGGACGCGTACGGGTGGCCGCGAAGACCGTGCCCGACGTGCCGAGACTGACCACCGGGTGGTCCAGCAGTCCCGCGCCGCCGAGACCCAGTCCGACGGCCGCCGCCATGTTGTCGCCCGTTCCCGCGGCGACGGCGATGCCCTCCGGCAGTCCGAGCGCCTCGGCCGCCGGGCGGGTCAGGGACCCGATCCGCTCGGCGCCGCTGGCCGCGACGGCGGGCAGCAGCGCCGGGTCGAGGCCGACGAGGGAGAGCAGTTCGGGGTCGTACGCTCCGGTCGCGGTCGAGTACCAGCAGGTGCCGGAGGCGTCGCCCGGGTCGGTGACGGCGGTACCCGCGAGCCGCTCGGTGAGGAAGTCGTGGGGGAGGCGTACGGCGGCCGCCGCGTCGGCGGTCTCCGGCTCGTTCTCGCGCAGCCACTGCCACTTGGTCGCCGTCATGGAGGCGACGGGTACCGAGCCGGTACGGGCGAGCCAGGCATCCGCGCCCCCGAGGGCGCGGACGAGAGCGGTGGCCTGCGGGGCGGAGCGGGTGTCGTTCCAGAGCAGGGCGGGGCGCAGCGGGCGCCCCGCGGCGTCCAGGGTGACGAGACCGTGCTGCTGCCCGGCGACGGCGATGGCCGCGACGGCGGAGGCCGGGACCCCGGACTCGTCCAGAGCCGAGGCGACGGCTTCGCACAGCGCCCCCCACCACACCTGGGGATCGGTCTCCCGTGCTCCGCCTTCCCCCGTGACGGTGTGGGGCGAGCGCCCCACGGCCAGCACACGGCCGGATTCGGCGTCGATGACGGCGGCCTTCGTGGACTGGGTGGAACTGTCCACACCGATGACGACGGGCGATGACGGCACTGCGCACCTCACTGGACAATTTTGGCTGCTGTGGAAACAAAATATGTCGAGGTCGGGAGGGGCCGTCAAGCCCTGCATAACAGGGCATGTCCGACATTCGCGCGAGGTGGGTCGAGTCTTGGCAGACGGCATGCTCTGAGGTATTGGTTAGAGGGCAAACAAATTCGGACCGTCGTCTCCCGAGGGGCAGCACCATGTCGGAGAAGTACACCCCCACCGCGCAGGACAAGTTCACCTTCGGTCTGTGGACCGTGGGCTGGCAGGGCCGGGACCCCTTCGGCGAGGCGACCCGGCCGGCCCTGGACCCGGTCGAGTCCGTCGAGCGCCTGGCCGCGCTGGGCGCGTACGGCGTGACCTTCCACGACGACGACCTGATCCCCTTCGGCGCCGGTGACGCCGAGCGCGAGGCCGCCGTCAAGCGCTTCCGCTCCGCCCTGGAGCGCACGGGCCTCACCGTGCCCATGGCGACCACGAACCTCTTCACGCACCCCGTGTTCAAGGACGGCGCCTTCACCGCCAACGACCGCGACGTCCGCCGCTTCGCGCTCCGCAAGACGATCCGCAACATCGACCTCGCCGTCGAACTGGGCGCCACCACCTACGTCGCCTGGGGCGGCCGCGAAGGCGCCGAGTCCGGCGCGGCCAAGGACGTGCGGGTGGCCCTGGACCGGATGAAGGAGGCGTTCGACCTCCTCGGCGAGTACGTCACCGAACAGGGCTACGACCTGCGCTTCGCCATCGAGCCGAAGCCCAACGAGCCGCGCGGCGACATCCTGCTGCCCACCATCGGCCACGCCCTCGCCTTCATCGAGCGCCTCGAGCGCCCCGAGCTGGTCGGAGTCAACCCCGAGACCGGCCACGAGCAGATGGCCGGACTCAACTTCCCGCACGGCATCGCCCAGGCGCTGTGGGCGGGCAAGCTCTTCCACATCGACCTCAACGGCCAGTCCGGCATCAAGTACGACCAGGACTTCCGCTTCGGCGCCGGCGATCTGCGCCAGGCGTTCTGGCTGGTCGACCTCCTGGAGACGGCCGGGTACGAGGGCCCCCGGCACTTCGACTTCAAGCCGGTGCGCACCGACGGTTTCGACGGGGTGTGGGAGTCGGCGAAGAACTGCATGCGCAACTACCTCATCCTCAAGGAGCGCGCCGCCGCTTTCCGCGCCGACCCCGAGGTCGGGCAGGCGCTCGCCGCGTCCCGGCTCGACGAACTCGCCCGGCCCACCGCCGCCGACGGCCTCCGCGGCCTGCTCGCCGACACGTCCGCCTACGAGGAGTTCGACGTGCAGGCGGCCGCCGAGCGGTCCATGGCCTTCGAGCGCCTCGACCAGCTGGCGATGGAGCATCTGCTCGCCGTGCGCTGACGGCGGGATATGTTTCCCTGTCGCCCTTTCGTGAGCTGCAGTCCCCGGCCGGAACCGCCGTGACCGGGGCAGGTGGGGAGTGTGAACGTGTCACAGAGCGCCGCGGGAGCGGCCGCCCGCGGCCCGGGCCGGGCGCCGGCCGACCAGGTGGCGGTGCGCCGCGCCAACCTCGTCCGCGTCCTCGGCGAGGTGCGCTCGGCCGGCCCGCTGTCCCGGGCCACCGTGGCCCGGCACACCGGGCTGACGCGGGCCACGGTGTCCAGCCTGGTGACGGAGCTGATCGAGCGCGGACTGCTCCGGGAGACCGACTTCCAGCAGGACGGGACCGTCGGGCGGCCCGGGCGCCGTCTCGAGATCGACGGGCGGGCCGTGGCCGCGCTGGGGCTGGAAATCAACTCCCGCTACCTCGCGGCCTGGTCGACGGATCTCGCGGGCCGCACGCTGAGCGAGCGGCGGGTCGTGCACGACGCCACCCGTGAGGGCGCCGAGCGCACGATCCGCGCGCTGGCGGCGATCGCCGCCGAACTGCTCGGCGAGGCGCGGGCCGCGGGGGTGCACACGGCGGGGATCGGCGTGGCCGTGCCCGGCCCCGTGGACGCCGCCGACGGTTCGGTGCGTGCCGCGCCGAACCTCGGCTGGCGGGACGTCCCGGTCGCCCGGCTGCTGCGCGAATTGCTCGGTCTTGCGGACGAGGTCGCCGTCGTCGTCGACAACGAAGCCAATCTGGCGGCCCTGGCCGAACGCGGCCACGCCGGCTCCCGGGCCGCCGATCTGGTCTACGTCACCGGCGAGACGGGAATCGGCGCGGGCATCGTCGCCGACGGCGGGCTGCTGCGCGGTGCGGGCGGCTTCAGCGGCGAGCTGGGCCATCTGCAGGTGGATCCGGCGGGTGAGAGGTGCGCCTGCGGGCGCATCGGGTGCCTGGAGACCAAGGTCGGGCTCACCGCCGCGATCCGCACCGCCGCGCCGGATCTGGCGGCGGACGGCGCGGCGGGCGCGGTCACCCGCGATCCCCAGGAGCTCGCGGGGGAGTTGCTGCGGCGGGCCGCCGAAGGGGACCCGCGGGCGCTGGGCGGACTGGACGAGATCGGTCGCTGGCTGGGCATCGGCCTGGCCATCCCGGTCAATCTGCTGAACCCCGAAGTCATCGTGCTGGGCGGCTACTTCGCGACGGTCGCCCCGTACCTGCTGCCCGCCGCGATGCGGGAACTGCGGGAACGGGCCGTGGCCGGCGACCCGGCGGTGTCCCGGGTCACCGGCTCGGCGCTGGGCTTCACCGCGGCGGTGCGCGGCGCGGCGGGCGTCATCGTGGAGGAGGTCTTCGCCGACCCCGCCCGGGCGTGAGCCTCACTGACGCCGCGGGCCGAGGACGCAGAACTCGTTGCCTTCGGGGTCCGCCAGCACGACCCACGGCTGATCGCCCTGGCCGATGTCGACACGCTGTGCGCCGTGGGCCACCAGACGGGCCACCTCGGCGTCCTGGTCGTCGGGCCTGAAGTCGAGATGCAGCCGGCTCTTGGCCTTCTTGCTCTCGTCGAGCCGGACGAAGTCCAATCCCGGCAGGCGATCCGGCGCTGGGCGGATCTCGAACTCCTCGTCGGAGGAGTGGACCACCACCCAGCCGAGAGCCTCGGCCCACCACTGCCCCAAGGCCACCGGATCTTCCGAGTGGACGATTACCTGTTCCCATTCCAAGGCCATCCGGCGAGCATACGGGCCGGGCTGCGGACAACGGGCGGTCCCTCGCGGCCGCCGACGCCGTCAGTCCGTGTTGCCGGCGCCGCCGTGCTGCCGACGCCGTCAGTCCCGAGTCGCCGGCGCCGCCGTGCTGTTGCGGACGACGAGGCTGGTCGCGAGCTCCAGCCTCGTCGCCGAGGCTTCCTCGGTGCGCAGCCTGAGCAGCATCTGCGCCGCCTCCTCGGCCATCTGCCGGAGCGGCTGGTGGACCGTGGTGAGGGCGGGGCTGGACCAGCGGGCGACCGGCACGTCGTCGTAGCCGACGACGGAGAGGTCGTGGGGTACCCGCAGCCCGCTGACGCGTGCCGCCTCCAGCACGCCCAGGGCCTGCAGATCGCTCCCGGCGAAGATCGCGGTGGGGGGCTCGGGCAGGCGGAGCATCTCCACGGCCCGGTCGAAGCCGCCCTCCACGTGGAAGTCGCCGTACCGGACGAGGCCGGGGCCGGTCTCCAGCCCGGCCATGCTCATGGCGGAGCGGTAGCCGTCGAGCCGGGCCAGGGAGCACAGCATGTCCTCCGGCCCGGTGATGATGCCGATCCGCCGGTGCCCGAGCTCGATCAGATGCCGGGTGGCGGCCAGGCCGCCGTTCCAGTTGGCCGAGCCGACGGACGGTACGTCGGGATCGGGGTCGCCGGCCGGATCGATGATCACGAAGGGGATGGACCGCGACCGGAGCTGCTGCTTGACCTCCTGCGGGAGGGCGGAGAAGACCAGCACCACACCGATGGGCCGCCGTTGGAGGACGCCCTCGACCCAGTCGGGGGCCGGCGAGTGGCGGGTGCCGCTCTCGGTGAGCACCACGCTGGCCTGGTTGGCCTTGGCGACGTTCTCCACGCCGCGGATCAGCTCCATCGCCCAGATGCTGTCGAGCTCGTGGAAGACGATCTCGATGAGCGGCGCCTCGCGGGACGACCTGGCCGTGCGCCGATAGGCGTGCGTCTCGAGGAGGCGTTCCACCTTGACCCGGGTCGGCGCCGCCACGTCCTGGCGCCCGTTGAGCACTTTCGAAACTGTCGAAATGGAGACGCCCGCCTTCTCGGCCACCTGGGCCAGGGTGATCCGGCCCATCTCCTCGTCATCGCGCATGACAGGAGCATAAGGCACGGCCAACCGGGCGACGGCAGTAACGCTTTGGTAACTGGCGGACCGAGGGTTGACCGTCCTGGTGAGCCCGCCTAGCGTCCCTTCCCGTGAACTTTCGGTAATGGTGCCGAAATAGTTTCGAAAGGCGACGCGATGAAGCAACGCGTACGGTTCCCCCGGGCCGCCGTCACCGGCGGTGTGGCGCTGGCCATGGTGCTCTCACTGTCCGCGTGCGGCGGCGGCTCCGACGACGCGGCGGGAAGGGCCGACGAGATCCACGTCCTCGTCTACGGCGACGCGACCAACAAGGTCGAGAAGCAGCTGGTCGAGACCTTCAACAAGACCTCGAAGGTGAAGGCCGTCCTCGACACCATCCCCGGCGCGGACTACCAGGCCAAGCTGCAGACGGTCATCAACAGCAAGCAGGCCCCCGACGTCTTCTTCAACTGGGGCGGCGGCAGCATCAAGCCGTTCGTCGACGCCGGACTGCTGATGCCGCTGGACGACTTCATCGCCAAGGACCCCGGGCTCAAGTCCAACTTCCTCCCCTCGGTGTTCAACACCGCCGAGGTCGACGGCAAGGCGTACGGCGTGCCGATGCGCGGCACCCAGCCCGTGATGCTCTTCCACAACAAGAAGGTCCTGCGGGAGGCGGGCGTCTCCGCGCCGAAGACCTGGGACGAGCTCCTCGCGGCCGTGAAGACCCTCAAGGCCAAGGGCGTCACCCCGATCGCCCTCGGCGGCGGCGACAAGTGGCCCACCCAGATGTGGTTCCAGTACGTCTACGACCGCGTCGCCGGACCCGAGCTGTTCCGCAAGGCCCTCTCCGGCGACAAGAGCGCCTGGGAGAGCGCCGACAGCAAGAAGGCGCTGGGCATGATCAAGGAGCTGGTCGACGCCGGCGCCTTCGGCACCAACTACGACTCGGTGAAGTTCACCGACGGCGGTTCGCCGGCGCTGCTGGCCACCGGAAAGGCCGCGTTCGAGCTGATGGGCTCGTGGGAGTACGCGACCCAGCAGGACGCCCACCCCGACTTCGCCGCGAGCGACCTGGGCTACGGCACGTTCCCGACCGTCGCGGGCGGCAAGGGCGACCCGGCCAACCTCGCCGGGAACACCAACAACTTCTACTCCGTGCTGAAGCGGACCAAGCACCCCGAGGCGGTCGCCGAGTTCCTGAAGCTCCAGTACTCGGACGAGTTCGTGAAGGCGCAGCTCGGCGTCGGCAACCTGCCCACCACCACGAACACCCCGGACTTCCTCGACACCTCCGCCAACCCGGCGTACTCGAAGTACCAGTACGACCTGGTCGCCAAGGCACCCGCCTTCCAGCTCTCCTGGGACCAGGCCTACCCGCCGGCCGCGACCACCACGATCCACACGGCCGTCCAGCAGTTCTTCAACGGCCAGATCGACGCGGACGGCTTCATCGCGTCGATGCAGTCCCTGCCCGCGGCATGACCTCCACCCCACTCACCGGAACACCTGACCCATGACCACTGCCACAGCGCCCGCCGTGGACAGCGAGCAGACCGAGCGGACCGCGCCGCCCCGCGGCCGGTCCGCCTCGGAAGTGGGCCGTCCGGGCTTCGCCTGGGCGGCACCCGCCGCCGTCTTCTTCGGGCTCTTCGCGATCGTCCCGCTCGCCCTGGTCGTCGTGCTGTCCTTCGCCGGCTGGGACGGCCTCGGCCCGCCGAGGTTCGTCGGCCTCGACAACTGGAAGAAGCTCCTCGACGACCCCGTGATGCTGGAGAGCCTCTGGCTGAGCGTGCTGCTCACCGGACTCGGCGTGCTCGTCCAGACCCCGATCGCCCTTCTGCTCGGCGTCTGGGCGGCGGGCCACCAGCGCAACCGGGCCGTGCTGTCCGCCGTCTACTTCGTCCCGCTGCTGCTGTCGGTCACCGCCGTGTCGGTGCTCTGGCGAGCCGTGCTCGACCCCAACTTCGGTGTGCCGTCGCAGGCGAGGTGGCTGTTCGGCGACGGCAACCTGCTCGGCACGCAGGCCGGCGCCATCGGGGTGCTGGCGTTCGTCGGCGCCTGGCAGTTCACGCCGCTGCACACGCTCATCTACCAGGGGGCCGCCCGCGCGATACCCAAGGTCCTCTACCAGGCCGCCGAGATCGACGGCGCCGGCCGGTACCGCCGGTTTTTCCACATCACCCTGCCGCAGCTGCGCAACAGCATCATCACCTCGACGATCCTGATGGTGGTGGGCGGACTGACGACCTTCGACACCGTGCTCATCCTCACCCAGGGCGGCCCCGGCACGGACACCACGATCAGCGCGTACTACATGTACCAAAAGGCCTTCAAGAGCTTCGACTTCGGGGCGGGCGCCGCGGTGGCGCTGCTGCTCGTCCTCGTCGCCACCGTCATCTCCCTCGTCCTGGTCCGGCTGTCCGGATACGACAGGATGCGCAGCACCATGGAGGGCCTGTGATGCGGACCCGCCCGAACGTCCTCGCCGGATTCGGCTCGCTGGTCTGGCTCTTCCTGGTCGGCCTCCCGCTGTACGTGATGCTGATCGCCACGTTCCAGAGCCGGGCCGACTACGCGGCGAACGGCCCGCTCGCCTTCCCCGAGCGCTTCACCCTCGACAACTACGTCAACGACCTCAATGAGGGCTTCGGGCAGTACTTCCTCAACACGGTGATCGTCACCGTGTCGGTGGTGGGCATCGTCCTGCTCCTCGTCCCGCCGCTGTCGTACGCGATCGTCAGGAGCCGGGGCCGGACCACCACCGCCGTCTTCCGGCTGTTCCTGCTCGGCCTCGCCATCCCTTCGCAGGCCGTCATCGTCCCCATGTTCTACGTCATCAGCCAGGCCGGGCTCTACGACAACCTCATCGGCGTCATCTTGCCGACCGCGGCCTTCGCGATGCCAGTCTGCGCGCTGATCCTCACCGGTGTCATGCGTGACATCACACCGGATCTGTACGAGGCGATGGCCATCGACGGCGCCTCGTCCCGGCGCATCTTCCTCCAGCTGGTGGTCCCGCTCTCCCGGAGCGGACTGTCGACGGTCGTCGTCTTCTCCGCGCTCCAGGCGTGGAACGGCTTCCTCTTCCCCCTCGTCCTGACCCAGTCCGCGGAGACCAAGGTCATCACCATGGGGCTCTACGACTTCCAGACCGAGCACGGGGTCGACATCCCCGGACTGCTCGCCGCCGTGGTCCTGTCCATGCTGCCCATCCTGCTCGTCTACCTGTTCGCCCGTCGCGCCCTGGTCCAGGGGCTGATGGGAGTCGGAGGAAAGTGACCGCCAACACCGACCACGCCCACGTCCGGACCGGCCACGGGACCCCGCGCTGGCGGGACACCTCCCTGGACGCCGGGACCCGCGCCGACGCCCTCATCGCGGAGATGACCCTGCGGGAGAAGATCGCACAGCTCTTCGGCGTCTGGGTCGGCGCGTCCGACGAAGGCGGCGAAGTCGCCCCCCACCAGCACGACATGGAAGAGGCGGTGGACCTGGAGGAGCTGCTGCCGTACGGCCTCGGCCAACTGACCCGGCCCTTCGGCACCGCCCCGGTCGACCCGGCGCTCGGGGCCCTCTCGCTGATGCGGACACAGCGGACGATCGCGGCGGCGAATCGTTTCGGCATTCCGGCCCTCGCCCACGAGGAATGCCTGGCGGGCTTCGCCGCCTGGGGCGCCACCGCCTACCCCGTACCCCTGTCGTGGGGTGCCACCTTCGACCCCGCGCTGATCCGGGAGATGGCCGCCGCCATCGGCCGCGACATGCGCGCGGTCGGCGTCCACCAGGGCCTCGCGCCGGTCCTCGACGTCGTGCGCGACGCGCGGTGGGGCCGGGTGGAGGAGACCATCGGCGAGGACCCGTATCTCGTCGGCACCGTCGCCACCGCCTACGTCCAGGGGCTGGAGTCCGCGGGCATCGTCGCGACCCTGAAGCATTTCGCCGGCTACTCCGCCTCCCGCGCGGGCCGGAACCTCGCCCCGGTCGGCATGGGCGCGCGCGAGCGAGCCGACGTCATCCTGCCGCCGTTCGAGATGGCGGTGCGGGAGAGCGGCGTCCGCTCGGTCATGCACGCCTACACCGACACCGACGGCATCCCCTCCGCGGCCGACGAACGGCTGTTGACGGGTCTGCTCAGGGACGCCTGGGGCTTCACCGGCACCGTCGTCGCCGACTACTTCGGCATCGCCTTCCTCAAGACGCTGCACGGGGTGGCCGGCACGTTCGGCGAGGCGGCGGGCGCGGCCCTCGCGGCCGGCGTGGACGTGGAGCTGCCGACGGTCAAGGCGTTCGGCGATCCGCTGCTGGACGCCGTGACCGGCGGGAGGGTGCCGGAGGCACTGGTGGACCGCGCGGTGCGGCGGGTCCTGGTCCAGAAGGCCGAGCTCGGACTGCTCGACCCCGACTGGAGCCCGCGGCCGCCCGCGCTGATCGGTCCGGGCCCGTACCGCCGCGAGGTACCCGGGGCGCACGGCACACCCGGCACGCCCGCCCCGGACGGCGGTGCGGTCCCGGGCCCGGACACGGCCCCCGACGACGGCGCGGAACGCGGCTCGGTGCACCTGGACCCCGACGCCAACCGTGCCCTGGCCCGGCGCGTCGCCGAACGGGCGGTCGTCCTCCTCCACAACGACGGCACGCTGCCCCTCTCCCCGGCCCACGCCCCCGGCCGGACCGCCGCGCCGGCCAGGATCGCGCTGATCGGCCCCAACGCCGAGTCCCCCACGGCCGTCCTGGGCTGCTACGCCTTCCCGGTCCATGTCGGGGGGAAGCATCCCGGGGTCCCGCTCGGCATCGAACTCCCCACCCTGCGCGAGGCGCTGGCCGCGGAGTTCCCGGACAGCGAGATCGTGGTCGCGGCGGGCGCGACCGTCGACGGCACCGGCACCGACGGCTTCGCGGAGGCCGCGGCGGCGGCCCGTGACGCGGACGTCGTGGTGGCCGCGCTCGGCGACCGCGCCGGGCTCTTCGGCCGCGGCACCAGCGGCGAGGGCTGCGACGCCGAGTCGCTGGCCCTGCCCGGTGTCCAGCAGCAGTTGCTCGACCTGCTCCTCGCCACCGGTACGCCCGTCGTGGTGACGCTGCTGGCCGGACGGCCCTACGCGCTCGGCCGGGCGGCCACCGGGTCCGCCGCCGTCGTCCAGTCCTTCTTCCCCGGTGAGGAGGGCACGACGGCCATCGCCTCGGTGCTCAGCGGCCGGGTGGCACCGTCCGGACGGCTCCCGGTGAGCGTTCCGCGCCACCCCGGGGCGCAGCCCTCCACCTATCTCGCGGCCCGCCTCGGGCACTCCAGCGAGGTGTCCAGCATCGACCCGACACCGGCGTTCGGCTTCGGGCACGGCCTGACGTACACCACATTCGAGTGGAGCGGCCTCGCCGCCGACGGCCACGAGGCCGCCACGGACGGCGAGTTCGGGCTGGAGTTCACCGTCCGCAACACCGGGCCCCGCGAGGGCACCGAGCTGGTCCAGCTGTATCTGCACGATCCGGTCGCCTCGGTGGTGCAGCCCGTCCAGCGGCTGATCGGCTACGCACGGCTGGAGCTCGAGCCCGGGCAGGCGGTACGGGTCCGCGCCACGGTACCCGCGGACCTGGCTTCGTTCACCGGCCGCGACGGCCGCCGCATCGTCGAACCGGGCGAGCTGGAGCTGCGGTTCTCCGCGTCCAGCACGGAGCCGCGGCTCGTCGCGCGGGTCACGCTCACCGGTCCCGTACGCGAGGTGGACCACCGGCGCGAACTGCACACCGCGTTCCGCACGGAGCCCGCACCGGCGCGGTGAACCGGGCCGTGCGCATCCGGCCCGGCGGTTCCGGCCGGGCGCGCACGGCGCCGGACCGTCCGGCAGGTCCGGTGGCGCCCGGCGAACGGGCGGCGCGGGGCCGCCCCGCGCAGCGGCGTCGGGTGCCGGCGCCGCGCGCACCGGCCCGCCCCACGGCGCGGGGCGGGCCTGCGGCGTCCGGCGACGCCGCGCCGTCAGGCGGGCTCAGGGGGCCGAGCGGCGCATTCCGGCCGGCGCGAGTGCCCGGTCCAGCGGCTCCGTGCGGGAGGCCGGAACCAGGTCCCACCACCAGGAGATCGACGGGATGTCGAGCGGATCGGTGCTGTCGTCCGTCGGCACGTCGGAGAAGGACGACGACAGGGCGGCCGGGTCGTCCGGGGTGGTGTAGCGCAGGGAGCTGACGCTCCAGTCCTGGGTCGCCCTGATGAAGGCGGACAGCGCGCCCACGTACTGCCGGACCTGGGGGCTGCCCTCGTCCTCCAGCTTCGCGCGCAGGCTCAGGAACAGGCACATCACCCGGTCGCGCTGGGCTATCGCCCGGGTCAGCGCCTGGTCCGGGCTCAGCCCGTACTCGTGCTCGAGGACCCGGATGACGTTGAGGTAGTAGTTCGTACCCCTGCTCTCCTTGTGGTGGGAGTAGATGTCGTTGTCCCACGTGGTGATGAACGAGGTCATCTCGGCGGCGGCGCGCACGGCCTTGCTGTCGCGCTCGTGCGGCTGGAGCTCGTAGCCGTACCCCATCTCCAGGAAAGGCTGCACCACGGACGTCGCGCCGTCGTACAGCCGCATCAGCGCGTAGTCGCTCAGGCCGGGAATCCGGCCCGCGGCCCGGTGCTCGGCCTCCCACACCACGGCGAAGAAGTACTCGCGCAGGGTGTCCACCCAGCGCCCGGCCTGCAGGGCGGTTCCCCAGCGGGAGACCCGCAGCGTCAGGTCCCGCAGGCTCTCGGCGATGGGGTCGTCGGTGAGCAGCGGAGCCTCCGGGTTCTGCGCGATGCGCAGCAGCCGGTGGAGGGCGGCGGCGAGTTCGCCCGGCCTGATGCCCAGGCTGCCCTCCTCGCAGTAGCCGTCGTCCACCCCGAAGAGCCAGATGACGAAGTCGGAGAGGAGGGAGACGACCTCCTCCCGGCCTTCGGGGAGGATGCGGGAGGCGAACACGCCGATGTCCTGTGTGACGAGGCGACTTCGCCACTCCGGCGATCCGATGTCGTACGTGTCCGCCCAGGCCGCGGTCCTGGCGTCGATGGCGGCGTGGTTGGGGTGCACGGCGGGCGGGATGGGAGCGTAGATGGGGGGAACTGCCAGGGCAGGCCTCACTCTTGAGTCCCTTTCAGTTGTCGGCGCGCGCGGTCACTCTGGGGGGATGTACAGTCCATGGCCGGAACTGCACACAGAGTGATCAACTACTAAGGCTCATAGTAGGGTGCGGATCTCGCCACTCCAAGAGGCCCTTGACGGCTGTGCGACGACGGGGGCCGTGGTCCGGGCCCGGCCTCCCCCGTCCCCATCGGGCGGCCGGCGCCCCCGGCGCTCCCCGCGGCTCCGTCCTGAGTCCCCGGCGCGCCGACCGGCCCGGGACGCCCCGAAGTGGAGACGCCCCGGGCCGGCAGCGCCGGCCTTCTGCCGGCCCGGGGCGTGTTCCTCCGGCCGGTGGCGCGTTCCCGGCCACCGGGACGGATCGGATTCCCTACGGCCGCGGCCCCTTGGGGCGGGATCCGGCCGGATCCCGGGCGGCCCGGCCCGCACCCCCGGCCGTCCCGGCGGCCCCCGGTCCGCCCAGGACGCCGGCCTCGGCGCCCGGCTGGGAGATGTGGGCGTTGCGCTCGTCGGCCCAGCCCTGCAGGGCGGTCATGCACGCGTGGTCCAGGTGGCGCACCCCGGAGATGTCGAGCTCCACATGACGCTGCGGCAGCGCCTCCAGGGTGTCCAGGATGCGGGGCAGCCGCAGGAACGTGGCGTTGCCGGTGAGCCGGACCCTTACCGGCCCGATGCCGCTGTCGGACACGGAGATGTGGACGTGGGACATGGCCCAGGCGGTCTTGACGACGGCCAGCAGCAGGCCGATGAGCACGCCTTCGAACATGTTCGTCGTCACGATCGCCGCGGCCGTGACCACCAGGATGACCGCCTCGCCGCGGTGGTCCCGCCACAGCGGCCCGATCTCCTTGACCGGGATCAGCTTCCACCCCGCGTGGATGAGGACACCGGCGAGCGCGGCGGTCGGGACGTAGGACAGCGCCTGCGGCACGAAGGCCGCGAAGAGCAGCAGCCATACGCCGTGCAGCACCCGCGAGAGCTTGGTGCGCGCCCCGGCCTGGACGTTCGCGGAGCTGCGCACGATCACGGCGGTCATCGGCAGGGAGCCGAGCAGACCGCAGACGGTGTTCCCGGCGCCCTGAGCCATCAGCTCCTTGTCGTAGTCGGTGCGGCGGCCCGAGTGCAGCCGGTCGACGGCATTCGCGCTGAACAGGCTCTCGGCCGAGGCGATCAGCGCGAACGCCACGACCGTCGCCGCGAGCCCGACGTCGGCGAGGCGTGCCGCGTCGGACAGCCCGGGCGGCTGGATCGCGTGCAGCAGACCCGTGACCTCGACCCGGGCGATGGGCAGGTCGAACAGGGCGGTCAGGGCGGTCGCGATGCCCACGGCGACGAGCGCCCCGGGCACCACCCGCGCCCGTCCCGAGACGCGCGGCCACACGGCGATGAGGCGTGCCGTGCCCACGCCCACCGCCAGGGCCAGCAGGGCGTTCTGCGAGGTGACGGTGGCGAGGACGAGCCGCGGCAGTCCCGCGAGGTCGGCCAGGCCGCCGCCCGGCGCCTTGGCGTCGGCCAGGGCGTAGAGCTGACCGGCGATCAGGACCAGGCCGATGCCGGCGAGCATGCCCTGCACGACGGCCAGGGAGATCGCGCGGAACCAGCGGCCGAGCCGCAGGGCGCCGAGCACGAGCTGGATCACCCCGGCACCGAGCACGATCACGCCGAGCGCGGGCAGCCCGTACTCGGACACGGCTGTGAAGACGAGGACGGTCAGCCCCGCCGCGGGGCCGCTGACCTGGAGGCTGCTGCCGGGCAGCAGCCCGGTGACCAGACCGCCGACGATGCCGGTGATGAGGCCGAGTTCGGCCGGGACGCCGGAGGCGACGGCCACGCCCACGCACAGCGGCAGGGCGACGAGGAAGACGACGAGGGAGGCGGTGACATCGGCGCGGAGGTTGCGCCGGAGCTTCGAAGTGATCAGGGGCATGGCGTTCTTTCGGGAGTTGAGGAAGGAACGTCGTGGGCATCCGGGCCGGAGCGGCCGGCAGCGCGGGGAGTGCGGCCGCCGGCGCCCGCGGCCGGGGTGCAGGCCCCGATCACAGGGGCTGGAAGGTGCGTCCGTCCGGTGCGCAGGCCAGGACCTCACCCGACTCGACCGTGTAGAACCAGGCGTGCAGCCGCAGCCGGCCCGAGTCCAGCCGCCGGGCGACACACGGGTAGGTCCGCAGATGGTCCAGCTGGGTGAGCACGTGCCGCATCACCGCGGGCGTCAGGTCCTCGTCGGCCGGCGCCGCCGGTGCGGGCGCGCCGGCGCCGGTGCGGTGCCCGGCCCGGGTGAGCCAGCGCCGTACCAGCGGCATGCTCCGGACGTCCTGCTCCCGCAGCAGGCCCTGGACGGCGCCGCAGTGCGAGTGTCCGCACACGACGACGTCGGGGACCTCCAGGGCCTCCAGCGCGAACTCCAGACTGCCCCCGACCGCGCAGGCCGCCTGCGGCTGCCAGGGGGGAACGATGTTCCCGGCGGTGCGCACCTCGAAGACGTCGCCGGGCCGGGCGCCGGTGATCAGGGAGGGGATCACCCGGGAGTCGGAACAGGTGATGAACAGCGCCTGGGGCCGCTGCCCCCGCGCGAGCGCCGCGTAGGCGTCCTGCTGGCCGGCGATCCGCGCGGGGAACTGCCGGGCGTGCTCGATGAGCGACTGCATGGTCGTACCTCGGTCTCTTCGATACGGAACGGGTCTGCTTCGTCGAAGAGGGGTGCGCCACGCCGGACCTGACGCCCGGTGAGGGGGCGTCGGCCGGCACCGGGACCCGTCCCGGGGCGCGCCGGGGCGTGCCCGGGCGGCTGGGGGAGGGTGTCCGGCGGCGCACCTGCCGGTCAGCAGCGGAACGACTGCAGGGTGCTCAGGGTCGGCGCCGGTGCGGCGCCCGGACTGCTGCTGTGTCTCGCGGTGCCGGCCGACGTGCCGGGCGGCGGGTCCGTCGTCTCGTCGGGGGCGCCGCCGCCGTGGCCGGTGTTGCCGTAGCCCGGGCCGGCGGGGGCCTGGGTGCCGAGCGGGGTGAGCCGCGAGGGATGGTTGCGCGGGTCGTACTCGTCGTGGTGGAGCCCGGCGCCGTCGGCGCGGACGACCACGACCGCGGTGTGGGGGTTGCGGTTCTCGGTGGAGACGACGGCCGCCTCGGCCCGGGGCGGGTCAGGGGTGGTGCACAGCGGAGTCACCACGTGCAGCAGCACCGCGCAGATCAGCAGAATGCCCGCTGACACACGTGAGATCACTGCCGGACTCCTTGGATGTCAGTGCCGCGCCGGGCCGAACATTACCGTTCCTTTGCCTCATTTTCCGGTTGATTCTTGCGGATTGTGCAGTATGTGGTGTTGTCAGCCTGGTTGGTCATGTGTTCGGCCGCCACCGGTGGGCGTCCGTTCGCGGTACGGCAAACGCCCTCCCGCCCTGGTCCTGAGGGGGCGTGACCGCCGCCCCGGGGGGCCTGACGCGGACCCGGCATGGACAAGGCGCGGGTTTCTGCGATGATGTCCGCCGTAACAGGCGACGGCGGAACGAGGAAGCCGGTGAGAATCCGGCGCGGTCCCGCCACTGTGATCGGCGAGCGGACCCCGAACGGACCACTGCCCGGATGCGGGTGGGAAGGCCGGGGCGAGCGGTGACCCGAGAGCCAGGAGACTCACGCGGTCGCCTCCTCGAGCTGACTGGGGCGGATTTCCCCAGAGGGGAGGGCTTGTCGTCGTGCCCAGGAGGCCATTGGACACCGGTCCGGTGCCGTGCCGGATCGTGGTGTGCCGGGACTGCTGCTGCGGCAGTCCCAAGGTGACCGGAGTCGATCACGCGCGGCAGACCGCGCGTCTCGCCGAGCAGGCGCCGGTGCGGATCTCCGACTGTCTGGACGTGTGCGACCAGGCGAACGTCATCGTCGTACAGCCCTCTGCCGAGGGGCGCGCCGCGGGCGGACGTCCGGCGTGGTTCGGTCTGGTGAACGACCAGGCCGCGACCGAGGACGTGGCCGCGTGGGTACGGGCCGGCGGCCCGGGCCTCGCCGAGATGCCGGAGATCCTCGGGCTGTACGCCTTCACCCCGCCGCGGCGCGTCCGTTCCGGGCCGCTCCGGGACGCCGGCTGAGCCGGCTGCCCCTGCGGCGCACGACCGCTCCTGACGGACGTACGGCCGCATCCGGCGCACGTACGCCCGCTTCCGACTGACGCTCCACCACTTCCGTCGACCGTACCGACCGTTCCTCCGGAGCGGCGCCCGGAATCCCGTCCCGGCTGTCCTGCCCGATGCGCGCACGGGCCGCCCGGACCCGGACGTCCTCCGGCTCCTTCGCGGTGAGAGGACCCACCTCATGAAGGGCATACGCCCGACGCTTCTGCTGTCCGCTCTGATCTCGGCCGTGCTGGTGTCCGGCTGCGGGGCCCCTGGTGTCCGGGAGGGGGCCGCCCCGGCGGGTGGTGCCGCCGAGGGTTTCCCGGTCACGGTGTCGAACTGCGGTGTGAAGACGACGTATCAGCGTCCGCCGCGGCGGGCCGTGTCGCTGAACCAGCATGCGACGGAGGTGATGCTGGCGCTGGGTCTGGAGAAGTCGATGGTCGGTACGGGCTATCTCGACGACCGGATCCTGCCGGAGTACCAGGCGTCCTACGGCCGGATCAATGTGCTGGCGGAGGAGTACCCGTCGTTCGAGGATCTGCTGGCGGCCGAACCGGACTTCGTCTACGGGGGGTTCGCGAGCACGTTCGACGAGAAGGAGGGGCGCAGCCGGGCCGCGTTGGCGAAGGCGGGGATCGACTCGTATCTGAACGTCGAGGAGTGTCCGGCCGGTCCGGTGACGATGGCCACGATGGACGAGGAGATCCGTACCGTGGCGAAGGTGTTCGGTGTGCGGGACCGTGCCGAGCGGGAGTTGGAGCGGCTGCACGGCACGCTGGACCGGGTCGGGGGCAGGGTTTCGGGTGTGAAGCCGGTCAGGGTCTTCGTGTACGACAGTGGCGACAAGACGGCTTTCACGGCGGGTGGGGCCGGGGTCGGCAATGAGATGATCAAGCGGGCGGGCGGGGTGAACCTCTTCGCGGATCTGGACAAGTCGTTCGGTGATGTGTCGTTCGAGCAGGTGGCGGAGCGTGCGCCCGAGGTGGTCGTGATCTACGACTACGGGGATCAGCCGGTCGAGGAGAAGAAGCGGTTCCTGCTGGCGAATCCGGCGCTGAAGGACGTTCCCGCGATCAGGAACAAGCGGTTCGCGGTGCTGCCGTTGTCGTCGACGGTCCTGGGGGTGCGGGTGCCGGCCGGCGTCGAGTCCCTGGCCCGCCAGCTGCACCCGGAACGCTTCAAGTGACCGGCACGACGGACACCGGCACCGGATCGAAGGGCGCGGGCGCGACGGGCTCCGGTGCCGCTTCCAAGGACGGGGGCACGGGCGCGGACGCCGCGGGCACGAGCGGACCGGGCGGCGGCTTGCCCGCCGGCGGCAGGGCGACGGCGGACGCCGGCCCCGCGAACGGCCCGGCGGCCGGGAGGCAGGGCCGGCGTGCGCCGATCCCCTATCCGGTCGTTTTCGCCGTACTGGGAGCGTTGGTCGTCGTCACGGCGACCTTCGGCATCGCCGTGGGCTCCATCCGCGTCCCGGCCGGGCAGGTGTGGGGCATCCTGCTGCACCGGGTGCATCCCGCGCTGGCGGACCCGGACTGGACGAGGGTCCGCGAGACGATCGTGATGGACGTACGGCTGCCCCGGGTGCTGCTCGCCGCGGTGGTCGGCGCGGGCCTGGCGGTCTGCGGGACGGCGCTGCAGGCACTCGTGCGCAATCCGCTGGCGGACCCGATGCTGCTCGGGGTCTCGTCGGGCGCTTCGGTGGGCGCGGTGGCGGTCGTCGTCCTCAACGTGAGCCTGTTCGGGGTGTTCTCGCTGCCCGTGGCGGCGTTCCTCGGCGCGCTGGCCGCACTCGTGGCCGTGTACTTCCTGGCGCGGTCCGGCGGGCGGATGACCACGGTACGGCTGGTACTGGCCGGGGTGGCCACGGCCGAAGTGCTGTCGGCGGTCGCCAGTTTCCTGGTCGTCACCTCGAACGACCCGCACAAGACGCAGTCGGCGCTGCGCTGGATGCTCGGGGGCCTGGCGGGCACCACCTGGGCGAGCGTGTGGATTCCCGTCGGGGCCGTCCTGCTCGGCACGGCGGTGCTGCTCGGCGTGTGCCGTTCGCTGAATCTGCTGCTCGCGGGGGAGGAGGCGGCCGTGGCGCTGGGCCTCGACGTGCACCGGTTCCGGGGCGCGCTGTTCACCCTGGTCGCCCTGATGATCGGCACGATCGTCGCGGTGAGCGGGCAGATCGGCTTCGTCGGCCTGATCATGCCGCACGTGGTGCGGCTCCTGGTGGGCGCCGACCACCGGCGCGCGCTGCCCGCCGCCGCCCTGCTCGGCGCGGCCTTCCTCATCGCCGCCGATCTGGCCGCCCGTACCCTCATGAGTCCCGAGGAGATACCCGTGGGCATCCTCACAGCCCTGGTCGGCGGCCCGTTCTTCCTCTGGCTGATGCGCCGGAGGACGGCATGACGGGCACCGGAGCCGTGGGCTCGCCCGGAAGTCTGACCGTGGCGGACGTCTCGGTGGTCGTGGACGGCAGGACCCTGGTGGAGGGGGTGTCGCTGACCGCGGCCCCCGGCGAGGTCGTGGGCCTCGCGGGGCCGAACGGGGCGGGGAAGTCGACCCTGTTGCGGACGGTCTACCGTGCGCTGCGCCCCACTTCGGGGCGGGTGCTGCTGGACGGTGAGGACGTCCGGCGGATGCCGGGCAAGCGGTTGGCGCGCCGCTTGGCGGCCGTTCTGCAGGAGGCTCCGGGGGACTTCGAGCTCTCGGTGTACGACGTGGTGGCCATGGGCCGTACTCCGCACAAGCGGGCGTTCGAGGGGGACTCGGCGGACGATCGCGCCGTCGTCATGGGCGCGCTGGCCGAACTCGGCGCGGGCGGGCTGGCCGGTGCGCCGTTCGGCCGGTTGTCGGGCGGGGAGAAGCAGCGGGTGCTGATCGCCCGGGCCCTGGCGCAGCGTGCCGGGACGATGGTGCTGGACGAGCCGACCAACCATCTGGACCTGAGGCACCAGCTGGACGCGCTCCGCCTGGTCCGGCGGCTGGGTGTGACCGCCGTCGTCGCCCTCCACGACCTCAACCTGGCCGCGGCGTTCTGCGACCGGATCTGCGTGATGGCCGGCGGCCGCCTCGTCGCACTGGGGACGCCGCGGGAGGTCCTGACCCCCGCGCTCCTCGCCGAGGTCTACCGCGTGGAGGCCGACGTCGCCGAACACCCCCGGACCGGCGTTCCCCACGTCACACTTCTCACCGGCTCCGAACGGCCGCACGGGCCGTGGGGGAGTCCGGCGTGAGGTGTACCGGGCCGGACGGTGCCGTGGCTGCGACCACCGCCCGGCCCGGAGTCCGGCGGTCCCGGTCAGCCCTCCGGGTGCAGCAGCCCGCGCTCGTAGGCCCTGACGAGGTGCTGCGGGACGCGGTGGGCGACGCCGTCCAGCGTGACGGTCACCAGCCGGGGCGCGGCGGCCTTCCACTGGGCGCGTCGATGGCGGGTGTTGCTGCGGGACGTCTTCCGCTTGGGAACGGCCATGGCGGTCCTCCTGGACAGGGGTGACGGAGGGGAGGGGAACGGCCGCTCGCGCTACATGAAAATGGATCCCATTACTAAATGGGCTCCGGGAGACTCCGGCCGTGCTCCGGGGCGGGCTCAGCCGTCCACCGGCAGTCCGCGCGGTTCCTTGATCCGCTTCATGATGATCTGGGAATTGACCTCGGTGACACCGGAAAGCGCCGTCAGCTTCTCGATCCACAGTCGTTCGTATGCGCGAAGATCGCTCACCGCGATGCGCAGCAGGCACCCCGGGCTGCCGAAGAGCCGGTACGCCTCGACGACGTCCGGGATGTCATGGAGGGCCGCCTCGAAGGACTCGACCACCTCGCGGTCGCGCGCCACCTCGATGGAGACCAGCACCTCGAAGCCGCGGTCGACCGCGTCCGGGTCGATCACCGCCCGGTAGCCCTGGATCACGCCGTCCTGCTCCAGCTGCCGGACGCGGCGCATGCAGGGGGACGGGGTGAGGCCGACGCGCTGCGCCAGCTCCTGGTTGCTCAGCCGGCCGTCGTCCTGAAGCTCACGCAAGATTGCCCTGTCGATATCGTCCACGACGCAATTATCCACCCTCGTGTCCGCGGTTGTGGGGCTGAAGTGGCGATCAAATTGCGCGCTACAACTTCTATGATTGCGGCGACTGCTCCGGCCACCCCCCGGAGTCAGCCATGGGGCGCTGCCCGGCCGGAGCCATGAGCGAGGCCGGGCCGCGTGCCCCGTCGGACCAGCCGCCTCACTGCGGCACGACACGGCACGAAGGAGGAGCGGGACCGTGGGACGCATCGTCGTCATCAGCACCGGAGGGACCATAGCCAGCCGCTGGCAGGGTTCCGGTTTCGCCGCCGACGCGAACGGCGGCGAGGTCATGGCCACCGCCCCGCTGCCGGAGGGGGTCAGTGTCGAGATCGTCGACCTCTTCAGCGTGAACAGCCCCCGGCTCACCACCCGCCACCAGCTGACCCTGCTCCGCACGGTCCACGAGGTGCTCGCGGACCCCGGCGTCGACGGCATCGTCGTCACCCACGGCACGGACACCCTCGAGGAGTCCGCCTTCCTCGTCGACCTCCACCACGACGACCCGCGCCCGGTGGTCTTCACCGGCGCGCAGCTCCCGCTCGGGGCGACGGACGGCGACGGGCCCGGCAACCTCCACGACGCGCTGCTGACCGCCGCGACGACCCGCGGACTGGGCGTCGTGATCGCCTTCGACGGGAAGGTCCATCCGGCCCGCGGCACGGTCAAGACACAGACCCTCGCGCCCGACGCATTCGCCGACCCTTCCGGCGCCCGCCTGGGGAACATCGGCTTCGGCCGGGTCTCCGTCCTGCGCCGGACGCTGCGCTCCGCCGCGCTTCCGCTGCCCGCCGCACCGGAGACGGCTCCCCGCGTCGACATGATCATGCATCACTGCGACGCCGACGCCCTGCTGTTCAACGCCGCGCTGGACGCCGGGGCGCAGGGCGTCGTCCTGGTGGCGACCGGTGCCGGGAACGCGACCCCGGAGATCGCCGAGGCGGTCGCCGCCGCCGCCTCCCGCGGTGTGCTCGTCGCCCTGACCACGCGGGTCCAGGCCGGCCCGGTCACCGAGATCTACACGCACGGCGGCGCCGTCGACCTCGTGGCAGCGGGCGCCGTGCCGACCGGAACGCTCCGCGCCGGGCAGGCCCGGATCGCGGTGCTGAGCGCGCTGCTCGCCACCACCGACCCGCGGGAGCGGGACAGGGTGCTGCGTCACGTACTCGGCGAAGCGGCGGCCGGCATCGAGGCCAGGCCGGCGGACCTGGCCCGGGTCTAGTGACGCGTCAGGCGACGTTCGCCGGGCAGACCCTGCCTGACGCGGCACCAGGCACCGTCCGAGGACCCCGCCCCGGCGCCCGCCGCCCATCACCTCCGCGCAGCCATCCGACACGAAAGTCCACAGCGCCATGACCACGCACGTCCAGGCCCACTCCGGCGAATCGCACGACGGGGATCCCGGCGCGTTCCGCCGCGAGCACGATCTGCTCGGCGACCGCGACGTCCCCGAGGACGCCTACTACGGCATCCACACCCTTCGGGCCGTCGAGAACTTCCCCATCACCGGCACCGCCGTCTCGGCCTACCCCGACCTCGTGACCGCCCTCGCCTCCGTGAAGCAGGCCGCGGCACTCGCCAACCGTGAACTCGGGCTCCTGGACGCCGTGAAGGCGGACGCGATCGTCGCCGCCTGCGAGGAGATACGGGCCGGGAAGCTCCACCGTGAGTTCGTCGTCGACGTGATCCAGGGCGGCGCCGGCACCTCCACCAACATGAACGCCAACGAGGTCGTCGCCAACCGGGCCCTGGAACTCCTCGGCCACCGCAAGGGCGAGTACACCCGGCTGCACCCGCTGGAGGACGTCAACGCGGGTCAGAGCACCAACGACGTCTACCCCACCGCCGTGAAGATCGCCCTCGACCTCGCGGCCCAGCGGCTGCTGGACGCCATGGAGGTGCTGCGCGCGGCCTTCGCGGCGAAGGCGGAGGAGTTCGCGGACGTCCTCAAGATGGGCCGTACGCAGCTCCAGGACGCGGTCCCCATGACCCTGGGCCAGGAGTTCGCGACGTACGCCGTCATGCTCGGCGAGGACCACAAGCGCCTCACCGAGGCCCGTGAGCTCATCCGGGAGATCAACCTCGGCGGTACGGCGATCGGCACCGGGCTCAACGCCCACCCCCGGTACGCGGCGCTCGCCACCCGGAACCTGCGGGCCGTCACCGGCCTGCCGCTGACCGTCGCCGAGGACCTCGTCGAGGCTACCCAGGACGCCGGCGCGTTCGTCCAGCTGTCCGGCGTCCTCAAGCGGATCGCCGTCAAACTCTCCAAGACCTGCAACGATCTGCGGCTGCTCTCCTGCGGGCCGCGTGCCGGCTTCGCCGAGATCAACCTGCCGCCGGTACAGGCCGGTTCGAGCATCATGCCCGGCAAGGTGAACCCCGTCGTCCCCGAGGTCGTCAACCAGATCGCCTTCGAGGTCATCGGCAACGACATGGCCGTCACCATGGCCGCCGAGGCGGGACAGCTCCAGCTGAACGCCTTCGAACCGGTGATCGCCCACAGCCTGCTCAAGAGCCTGACCCATCTGCGCGCCGGGTGTCTCACACTCGCCGAGCGCTGTGTCACCGGCATCACCGCCAACCGCGACCACCTCGCGGCCCTCGTCACCCGCTCCATCGGCCTGGCGACCGCGCTCAACCCGCACATCGGCTACGAACATGCCACCGCCGTCGCCCGGGAGGCGCTGAGCACCGGGGCCGGCGTGCACGAACTCGTCCTCGCCAAGGGACTGCTGACGGAAGAACAGCTCCGGCGCATCCTGCTCCCGGACAACCTGGCGCGGCCGCACGGCCGTCAGCCGGTCCGGGACGCCAGCTCCTGAAGCCGCTCCAGGCGGGCCCGTGACTCCTCGTCGGCGGGACGTACGTGACCATCCGGGGACCGGTGTCCGGGCCCAGCCACAGATCCGTGTGGTCGAGCGTCAGCAGGCCGACTCGGGCGTCGCGGATCTGCTTGCGTTTGCTGCGCGCGGACACCACCTCGTGGCGGTCCCACGCTTCGCGGAACTCGGGGGACGCCGACGGCAGCCGCGTCAGCACCACCTTCCACGCCGGCTCGGCCAGGTGCCCGGCCATGGAGGCGCGGAACTTCGCGGCCATGGTCCGGGCGGTCTCCTCCAGGTCCACGGCGGAGGCGCGCCACTGCTCGTTCGTGTAGATGAGCGGCATGCAGTTGCGGTCCTCCCGCGGCACGTCGTCCAGATCGCACAGCAGCCGGCCGTAGGTGCGGTTGAACGCGCAGATGTCGTACCGGCTGTTCCGGATGCAGGCCGGGTACGGCTCCAGCTGCTCCGGCGTTCCGCGCAGCGCGGGCGTGAGGGACGGGCGCGGTGTGCGCGGCGACGGATCGACCGCGCCGGCGGGGTTGAGCAGGTGCGTCCGCTCGCTCGTGTCGAGCAGCAGTGTGCGGGCGAGGGCGTCGAGCACCTGTACCGAGACCTGGATGTCCCGGGCCTGCTCCGGCAAGGAGTACCCGGTGACGCCCACGGCCGAGAGCTGGGCGACCTCCTCGCGGCGCAGCCCGGGCGTCCTCCTGCGGCGGCCCCGCTCCAGAGCGACCCGCTCCGGGCTGATGCGCTCGCGCCGGCTGCGCACGAACGCGGCCAGTTCGTGCCGCCGGAGCTCGGACTCACCCGCGGCGGCGGCCCGCTCGGCCGCTGCGGCCGTACGCCCACCGGCGCCACCCGCAGGGGCCGTGCCCTCACCGGTGGCACGCGCTGCGGCCGTACGCTCACCGGCCGGTGATGCCGTCCCGCGCACGGCCCCGGCCGGGGCGCGGCTGGCTCCCCGGGACCCGGTGCCGGGGGTACGGGGACGCTGCGGGGGACGGGCCGGTCCCGCTGCGGCACGCGCGTCGTGACCGCGGGGTCGTCCAGGGGCGGGCTTCGCCCTCATCGCGCTGACCGTACTGCTCAGCCTCCGGCTGCCCAAGGCGGTCGGACAGACCGGGGCACCGGCGGGCGGAGGAGCCTGTCACGGCCGGGGCTTGGGCCAGGGGCCGCGGGGGCGGTGCCGGGACCCGAGGCCCCGGGCCCGGGTCAGTCGCCTCGCCAGATGTTGTCGAAAGCGGCCTGCTCGACGGCCCGCCGCTGCCGGATGGCCTCCAGCTGTGTCAGGGCGTCGAGTACGGCCGCGAGCACGGTGTCCACGTCGTCGGACACGCCCGGGGAGTCGGCGCCGGGACCATCCCGGACGTCCCCGTTCCCGCCCTCGCCCGCGGCTTCCTGGCCCGTACCGTCCTGCTCGTCGGCAGCGTCGGCAGCGCCGGCGGCGTCGCCGCGGATCCCGAGGGCCGACGCGAGGGCGGCCAGGACCGGCTCGTCCGAGGCGAGGCGTTCCGCCGCCGCGCGACGGACCGGCGAATCGGCCGGTGCGTCGCGGCCGGTGCGGAAGGACAGCCCGCGGCGGCGTTTCCGGCCGAACAGGCCCTCCGACTCGAGCTCGGCCAGATACGCCGCCGAAAGGCCGCGGCCCCTGCGCCAGAGCCAGTCGCCGACGAGCTCGTACGGCGTCTCGCGGACGAGCGACGACACGGCCTGGTCCAGCAGCGGGTCGCCGGTGGCAGGGCCGGGACGGGGCACGATGCGGTCGCCGTCGAGGGCCAGGGCCTCCGCGGCGAGCAGGTCGACGGCCTCCGCTCCCGCGAGCGCCAGCGACAGATCGCCCTGCTCGACGGGGCGGCTCGGCGCCGCGTCGAGCGCGATGATCATCAGGTCCCGTGCAGTGGTCATGGATCACGTCCGCCTCGAGAGGATGCCGGGTGGCCGGCCGGGCCGGTGCCGTCGCCACCGGTGGGCGACGGGCGGTCGGCCGATCCCCGGGGGTGGCTGGGTCGGCGCATCTCCGAGCTGCGGCCGGTCAGCCGGTGGTCAGCACCATGCGGAAGCGGGCGCTGCCGGACAGCATCTTCTCGTACGCCTCGTCCGCCCGGTCCAGCGGCAGCGTCTCGATCGTCGGGCGGATCCCGTGCAGGGCGCTGAACTCCATCGTGTCCTGCACGTCCTGGGCCGTGCCGGACGGGTGGCCGCGGACGACCCGGCCGCTCATCAGCAGCTGGACCGGATTGATCCCCAGAGGTTCGGGATCGGCACCGATGACCACCAGTTCGCCGCGCGGCGCCAGTCCGTCGACGGTGGCAGTGATGGCCGCGGAGTTGGAGGCAGTGGCGAGGACGGCCTTGGCGCCTCCGAGGGACTGCAGGGCCTCGGCCACGGTCGTGCCCGCCGTGCTGTCGATGTAGTGGTGGGCGCCGAGCTGCTTGGAGAGGTCGGCCTTGTCGGCGCCGCGGGCGATGGCCACCGTCTCGAAGCCCATCGCGACCGCGTACCTCACCGCGAGGTGGCCGAGACCGCCGATGCCGAGCACGGCGACCAGGTCTCCCGACCGGGCGGAACTGCGCCGCAGCCCGTTGTACGTGGTCACTCCCGCGCAGGCCATCGGCCCCGCGTCGGCCGCCGTCAGCGAGTCCGGGATCCGGGCCAGGGCGTCGACCGGTGCGATCACGTACTCCGCGAACCCTCCGTCGTATGCCCAGCCGGGCACCTTGAGGTTCTCGCACACGATGAAGTCGCCCTGCCGGCAAGGGGTGCAGTGGCCGCAGCTGCCGCCGAACCAGCCGACGGCAACCCGGTCGCCGGCCTGCCAGCCCCACTCCTCGATGCCCTCTCCCAGCGCGTCGACGCGGCCGGCGATCTCATGGCCGGGCACTTCCGGGAACGTGACGCCGGGCAACGCGGCCGACACGAAGAAGGCGTCACTGTGGCAGACGCCGCAGGCTTCCACGGCGATCCGCACATGACGAGGGGCCGGCTGCGGCACCTCACGCTCGACGATTTCGAACGGACCGCCGGCGGCGGCGACCTGCGCGACTCGATACGTACTCATCCGGATCTCTCCCAGGACAGGCTCGGACGGCCCCCGCAATCCAGCACACCAGTTCTGGCCCGATCCCGCGCGCCGAGCCGGGGCGGGGACCGGGGGCCGGGCCTCCGCGGGCACTCGGGTCGCTCCGGTCGCCCGGCTTGCCTCCCGCCCGGCACCCACGAGGCCGCCCGGTCGCCCGTGGTCTCTCCGGTCACCCGGGCCGCTCAGGGCTCTCCGGTCTCCGCGGCCGACCGCGCCCGCCGGTGCTCGCTCGCCGGCGGTGCCGTCAGATGGTCGAGGGTGCAGGTGAGGACGAGCAACCGCTCAAGGAAGGAGGGCCGGCGGTCGAGGTGGAGCCGGGTGCCGGTCTCGCCGGCGCGCCGGTGGATCATCAGCAGGGCGGACAGACCCATGGAGTCGCAGAGCGTCAGCCGGCCGAAGTCGAGGTGGAGATCGGTGGGCGCGGGCCGCCGGGCGAGAAGACGCTCCGCGCCGCTCGTCAGTTCACCGGCCGACTGGTGGTCCAGCGCACCCGACACGAGGAGCCGGAAGGTCCGCGGACCGGTCGCCCTGGCGGTGAGGGCGAAAGGGAGTTGGGGGAGGGAGGTCATGCGGTGGCTTTCCGGGGCCTTGGCGCGGTCAGGAGGACTTCTCGAAGGTGTCGGCGTCGTCGGGGCCGCACCGGGCGGTCGGTGCGGCCATGGGGCGAGTACCCGCGCGGACATGCTTCTCGGCTCAGCGTTCCGTAGCGGGGCTTTCCCGTGCAACCGCCGTCATACGTCGTACATCAGGCTGAATACGGCTGGAGCCTGAATACGGCTGGAGCCTGAATGCGGCGGGCTTTGTTCACGCAGGAGCGTGCGGTGCGAGGGGCAGCAGTACCCGGATCGCCTTTCCCTCGCGCAGCGGGGCGATGTGGACGCGCGTGGCGAGGCGCTGGACGAGTGGCCAGCCGTAGCCGCCCACGGGGAACGCCTGCCCGTCCGGGCGGAGGCGCACGGTGGGTGCGGCGGGACTGCGGTCCCGCACCGTGATTACCAGCCCTTCGGCGGTCACCCGTGCCGTGAAGCCGGTGACGCCGCCACCGTGCCGGATCGCGTTGGTCACCAGCTCAGAGGTGACCAGGAGGGCGTCCGTCAGCATCACTGCCGGAGGCCGGTGTTGGGGCGCGCCCCGGAAATGGTCCTCCAGCAGCCGCTCGACCCGGTCGCGGGCGGCGGCCGCGCTCGTCGGCACCGACGGCGACGAAGGCTGGTGCTGCGCCCCGGTCATTTCGCCTGACAGCATGTTCACCCCCGCGCAATTCTCGTTCCGCGAACGCCGCTTACCCAGAAGGATGCCTTCTTCACCCACCCGCCGAAGGGTGATCGCGTGGTGTGGTCGGCCTCGGGCCGTTCCCCGAGGCCGGGTTGCCTGTCCGCCGGGCGCCGTGCCGCCCCGAACGGAACGGCGCGGCCCCTGGCCCGGGGACGCGCCGCTCCCGGCCGTCGGCCGTACGAACGGCCCGCGGGGAGGCGCCGACCCCGCGGTGTGCGGATCTCACGGGTGGAGCGTCGCCGAGCGCTGCGGCGGGACCCGCCTGCCGGGCACCGCTGCCTTCCGCTGCGAGACCGGAGCGACGTCGGGAACGCGCGGAGGGGCGGCCACCAGTTCCCGGAGCAGCGCACGGCCGGCCAGCATGGCCTGTCGCAGGCTCTCCACGTCGGCGTTGCCCGCGGCGGCCTGTTCGGCTGCCGCGTGCAGCCCCGGGGCCGCCTCGGCGTGGCCGGGGAAGAGCGCCTTCAGGGCGTGCGCCCGGACTTCGGGCGAGGCGGTCGGGAGTCCGCGCGCCGTGGCCACCGTGTCCAGCAGATCACGGGCCCCGGCGGTCGCCTCGCCGGGCGACTCCACGAACCGGCCGGAGATCACGGCCCATTGGGCGAGGTACTGCTCGGCCTCGCTCCGGCTCATGGGCTTCAGCCGCGGCCGGGCGAGCCGGCGACGGAAGCGCCCGGGGTGTGTGCGCCGCACGGGCCGTGCCATGACGAGTGCGAGGATCATGGCGGCGGCCACCCCGAGGATGGCAAGCGCACTGATCGACATGACTTCCTCCTCTACGGTGGACGTTCGTCCTTACGGTGGACCTTCGTCGATTTCGTCTCTCTCGGTGATTGTGTGCTACTGAGCGTTACCGTCGTCGCTTCGGGTAAACCTCCGCTCCACGAAGGGTGTTCGGAGCGGAGGATTCGACGAGCGCCCGGAAGGGCGGCGGAGCGGCCGGGGCCCGGACGGCTGCGCGCAAGGCCGTCGGGACGCGGCCGGGTGCGGCTCACGCCCGGCGGTACGGGTGCCTCAGGCCAGGGAGATCAGGACGCTGACGCGCTTTCCCCCGTCGGCCTCGCGGGTGATCGTGACGCTTCGCGCGAGTCTGCGGATCACCCGCCAGCCGTGGCCCCCGACGCGCAGCCTGCCGCTGCCGTCCCGGGGGGGAGGCGAGTTCGGGGAGGCGGTCGCTGCGATCGCCGACGCTCACCCGGCAGCCGTCGTCGGTCATCTCCACGTCGAAGCTCGTCATGCCCCCGCCGTGCCGCAGCGCGTTGGTCACGAGCTCGGACGTCACGAGTACGGCATCGCCGACCACCTTGGTGTCGGGGACGCCACGGGCCGGCATCAGCCACTCCCGCAGCAGCGCCTCCACCTTGGTCCGCGCCTGGGAAGGGGTGCGCGGCACCGCGGATTCCGGACGGGTCGTCCCGGTCATCTCGTCAGCAGACATCCTCCACCGCTCCTTGCGTACGCGACGACACGTACGTGTTGTTCGTCTGACCGCCGGCGCACACGGCAAACCTCCGCCGAGGCCCCTGCCCGGGCGGTCCCGGGCGGTCGCGGCCGCGCCCCGGGACATCCCCGCCCGCGTCCTCGGCCGGAGCCGCGAAGCCCGCGCCGGGAGGTGGGGAGAACGGCTGCGGAGCCGGTAGAGAGGGGTCACGGGCCGGTGGAGGGCCGTCACGGAGGACGGTGCGTGCCGGCGCGGCCCAGGATCGGAACCGGACGCGCATCCGCCGGGCCTCCCCGAGCGGAAGGATCCCGCAGGGGGCAAGGTGGCAGGGGGAACGGCGAGGAGACGTCCATCCCGCGGCAATCGGAGGTTTGCATGAGCGGACAGGGCAACGGCCGGGACACCGAGGGCCTGCGCTGTCTCGTGACCGGTGCGACCGGGTACATCGGCGGGCGGCTGGTGCCCGAACTGCTGGACGCCGGATTCCGGGTCCGCTGCATGGCCCGCTCGCCGGAGAAGCTGCGCGACCACCCCTGGGCGGGGCGGGCGGAGATCGTACGCGGCGACGTCACCGACCCGGACTCGCTCGACGACGCGCTGCGCGATGTCGACGTCGCCTACTACCTCGTGCACGGGCTGCGCTCCGGGGCGTCCTTCGAGGAGGCCGACCGCAAGGCGGCCCGGACGTTCGCCGCGCGGGCGGCCGAGGCGGGCGTGGGGCGCATCGTCTACCTGGGCGGGCTGACCCCGGCGGAGGTGCCCGGCCGTGAGCTCTCGCCGCATCTGCGCTCCCGCGCCGAGGTGGGCGAGATCTTCCTCCGGGCTCCCGTGCCGGCGACGGTGCTGCGCGCCGCGGTCGTGATCGGCTCCGGCTCCGCCTCGTTCGAGATGCTGCGGTACCTCACCGAGCGGCTGCCCGTCATGGTCACCCCGAGCTGGGTGAACACCCGCGTCCAGCCGATCGCCGTCCGCGACGTGCTGCGCTATCTGGTGGGCAGCGCCCGGATGCCCGAGGACGTGAACCGGTCCTTCGACATCGGCGGGCCGGACGTGATGACGTACGAGAGGATGATGCGGCGCTACGCCGAGGTGGCCGGTCTGCCGCGACGCCTCATCCTGGGCGTCCCGATGCTCACGCCCAGGCTGTCCAGCCTGTGGATCGGCCTGGTCACCCCGGTGCCGCCCGCCCTCGCCCGCCCGCTGGCCGAATCGCTGCGCCACGAGGTGGTCTGCCGCGAGCACGACATCGTCCGCCACGTGCCGGACCCGCCCGGCGCTCCGATCGGCTTCGACCGGGCCCTGGAGCTGGCACTCCAGCGAGTGCGCGACGCCCAGGTCACCACCCGCTGGTCATCGGCGGCGCCGTCCGGGGCGCCGAGCGATCCGCTGCCGACGGATCCCGACTGGGCGGGAGGCAGCCTCTACACCGACCGGCGCGCGCTCGACGTCGACGCCTCGCCGCAGGCACTGTGGCGGGTCATCGAGGGGATCGGCGGCGACAACGGCTGGTACTCCTTCCCGCTCGCCTGGGCGGTACGGGGCTGGCTCGACCGGCTCGTCGGCGGCGTGGGGCTCCGCCGCGGCCGCCGGGACGCCGCTCGGCTGCGGGTGGGCGACTCGCTGGACTTCTGGCGGGTCGAGGAGATCGAACCGGGCCGGATGCTGCGGCTGCGGGCCGAGATGCGGCTGCCGGGCCTCGCATGGCTGGAGATGCACGCCGAACCCGGCGAGCGGGGCCGCAGCCGCTACCGGCAGCGGGCCCTGTTCCATCCGCGCGGACTGCTCGGTCACGTCTACTGGTGGTCCGTCTCCCCCTTCCACGCCGTCGTGTTCGGCGGAATGGCCCGCAACATCGCCCGGGCCGCCGCGAAGGCCGGTACGACGGGGCCGGGCGACCCCGAGCCCGTGTCCGAGAGCACGCCGTCCGCCCGTGCCCGTTGACCGCCCGCCTGTGTGCCCGTGCCCGTTGACCGCCCGCCTCTGTGTCCGTGCCCGTCGACCGGCCGTGGGGCCGGTGGGGCGGTGCGGCGCGGAACGGCAGCCGGTGGCGCGCCGGATGCCGTGCATCCGGCAGCCGCACGCCGGCGGAAGAACCGGACGGGAGCGTCCCGCGGTCCGCGCCGCCCCGGCGAAGGTTCCCCGGCCGGCCGGACCGCACGACCTCCCGCGGTCCGCACCCGCCCCCACCGGCAGAGCCGGACGCCCCCCGGACGGCCGGTCCGCACGGACCGTCCCGCACCGGACCATCCGCCGGCCTGCCCTGGAGTCCCATGAACACCACAGTCGTCCTGTTCACCTCGGACCTGCGTCTGCACGACCATCCGCCGCTGCGCGCCGCGCTGGGGGCGGCGGACCGGGTGGTGCCCCTGTTCGTACGGGACGACGGCATCGACGCCGCGGGCTTCGCGTGTCCCAACCGCCGCGCGTTCCTCGCCGACTGCCTGACCGACCTCGACGAAGGACTGCGCGACCGGGGCGGCCGGCTCGTCGTCCGCTCCGGCGACGTCGTCGAGGGGGTCCGTGCGGTCGCACACGAGGCGGACGCCGAGGAGGTGCACATGGCGGCCGGTGTCAGCGGTTACGCCCACGCCCGCGAGGAACGGCTGCGCACCGCCCTGGAGAAGGACGGCCGCGCGCTGCGCGTCCACGACGCCGTCGTCACCGCGCTCGCCCCCGGTGCGGTCGTCCCGTCCGGCGGGGACCACTTCGCCGTGTTCACGCCGTACCACCGGCGCTGGTCGCAGCAGGAGATCCGGGGTGTGCTCGCGGCGCCGCGCACGGTCCTGGTGCCCGACGGCATCCGCTCCGAGCCGGTGCCCTCCCGGGCGGAAGCGGAGAAGGCCGGGGGAGTGTCGGAAGGGCTCGCCGCCGGTGGTGAACGGGAGGCACGCAGGCGGCTGACCGCCTGGACGCGCGGCGGACTCGCCCACTACGACGAGCGGCACGACGACCTCGCCGGGGACGCGACCTCCCGGCTCTCGCCCCATCTGCACTTCGGCACCCTCTCCCCGGCCGAGGCCGTCCACCGGGCCCGGGCGGTGGGTGGACCGGGCGCCGAGGCCTTCGTACGGCAGGTGTGCTGGCGCGACTTCCACCACCAGGTGCTCGCCGCCCGCCAGGATGCGGCCGCCGCCGACTACCGGCCCCGGCACGACCGCTGGCGCCCGGAGACGGAGGCCCTGGCCGACATCGAGGCGTGGAAGGCCGGCCGCACCGGCTATCCCGTCGTGGATGCCGCGATGCGGCAGCTCCGGCACGAGGGATGGATGCACAACCGCGGCCGGCTGCTCGCCGCGAGCTTCCTCACCAAGACGCTGTACGTCGACTGGCGCGTCGGCGCCCGGTACTTCCTGGAACTGCTGGTCGACGGCGACCTCGCGAACAACCAGCTCAACTGGCAGTGGGTGGCGGGCACCGGCACGGACACCCGGCCGAACCGGGTGCTCAACCCCGTACGCCAGGCCCACCGCTACGACCCCGACGGCACCTATGTGCGGCGCTGGGTGCCGGAACTGGAGGAGGTCGGCGGATCCGCCGTGCACGAGCCGTGGAAGCTCCCCGACGACGACCGGGCGAGGCTGGACTACCCCGGCCCCATCGTGGAGCTCGGCGAAGGACTGGCGCGGTTCAAGGAGGGACGCGGCACCGCCGGCTGACCGTGGGCTCGGGCGCCCTCGGGAGCCGGGGCAGGGACCGCGCCCGATCGGGGCCCCGCACCCGGCCCGGGACCGGCACCGCGCCGGGGACCCGCGCCGGATCGCTCCCGGGGCCCGCGCCGGAGCCCTTGTGCGGACCGTCGGCGAGACACCGAGGACACGCCGGAGGCCACGCCCTGGACACGACCGACGAACGGAGGAAGGAAGGTGACGGCGATGAGGACGCCCCGCGGAACGCGCTCCGACGCGATCGTCCCGGGCGCCGGGCCGGGCCGACCCACCGTCGGCACCCGGCGCCGTACCATGGGCGGGGTGAAGGCCGACAGCCGCCCGGAAGGCCCGGCAGAGGACGGCGTCACCGCCGCGCTCAGCACCGGCGCGGTCGCACGCCGGCTCGGTGTCGCGCCCACGACCCTCCGGTCCTGGGAACGGCGCTACGCGATCGGTCCCGCCACCCGCGAGGACGGCAGACACCGCCGCTGGACCCCCGAGGACATCTCCCGGCTCGAGGAGATGTGCCGGCTCACCGCCCAGGGCGTCCCGCCCGCCGAAGCCGCGCGAGCGGCGATGACCGCTCCCGCGGCGACGCCGGGCAGCGGGCCGGCCGGGCGGAACGGGCAGGAGGCGGCGTCCTCCTCCCGTGCGCCCGGCGGGCCCAACGCCCTGCCCCTCGGGGACGTACGGCAGGAATGCCGCGGGCTGGCGCGCGCCGCCGTCCGCCTCGACGCCCCCGCCGTCGACGCCCTGCTCGACGCCGTGCTGGCCGAGCACGGTCTCGTCACCGCCTGGGAAGAGGTCATCGCCCCGACCCTGCACGCCGTGGGGCGCAAATGGGCGACGTCCGGCGAGCGTTACGTCGAGGTCGAGCACCTGCTGTCCTGGCACGTCTCGTCGGCGCTGCGCCGGGTGCGGTACGCGGCGGAGCGGTCCGACGTGCCGCCGGTACTGCTCGCGTGCGTCCCGGGCGAGCAGCACAGCCTTCCCGTCGAGGCCCTCGCCGCCGCGCTCGGCGAACGCGGCCTGCCCGCGCGGATGTTCGGACCCGCGCTGCCCGCAGAGGCGCTCCACGATGCCGTACGGCGACTCGGCCCGGCCGCCGTGGTGCTCTGGGCCCAGTCCCGGTCGACCGCCGACCGTTCGCTGGTGCAGAAGGTCTCCGGCATCCACTGGGGAGTGAAGGGCGCGCGGAAGCGCACGTCGGTCCTCGTCGCCGGACCCGGCTGGGCGGGCGGTGCGTACCCGGGCGCCCTGAGACTGCACGGCCTGGGCTCCGCGGTGGACGTCGTCGAGGCCCTGTTCCCGCGCTGACCAGGAGGGCCCATGTCCCGCCGCAAGCCCCGTACGCATCTGATCTTCGGGGACCAGCTCGGCCCCCGCTTCACCGAGCCGGGCGCGGACGGACCCGACGAGGACGCGCCGATCGTCATGATCGAGTCCCGCGCCGTGTTCCGAAGGAGGAGCTTCCACCGCGCGAAGGCCCATCTCGTGCTCTCGGCGATGCGCCACCGCGCCGCCGAACTCGGCGACCGGGTCCGGTACGTGAAGGCGGACACGTACCGGGAAGGGCTGGCCCGCACCAAGGGCACGACCCGTACGACGGTCCGGCACCCGACCTCGCACGCGGCGGCCCGGTTCGTCGCCGGGCTGCCGGACGCCGACGTGCTGCCCGCGCGCGGCTTCCTCGTGCCCCGCGAGGACTTCGCCGCCTGGGCGGCGGAACGGCGGGGCGGGGCCCTGCGGCTGGAGGACTTCTACCGGTGGGTGCGCCGGAGCCACGACCTGCTGATGGACGGCGGCGAACCGGCGGGCGGCCGCTGGAACTTCGACCGCGACAACCGCGAACCGCCCCCGAAGGGCCGCCCGACGCTCGGCGCGCCGCCGCCGTGGACGGCACGGGAGGACGGGATCGACGAGGAGCTACGGCGCGATCTGGACGCCTGGGAACGCGCCGGCGACGTCTCCTTCACCGGCCGCGACGGCCCCCGGCTCTTCCCCGCCTCCCGTGCCGAGGCCCTGGCCGCCCTCGACCGTTTCGCCGAGCACCGGCTGGCCGGCTTCGGCCGGTACGAGGACGCCGTACTCGCCGGCGACCCCCCGATGAGCCACAGCATGCTGTCCGCGCCGCTCAACCTGGGGCTCCTCGATCCCGCGGAGTGTGTGGAACGCGCCGAACTGGCCTGGCGCGGGGGCGGGGTGCCGGTGGCCTCGGCCGAGGGGTTCGTACGCCAGATCGCCGGCTGGCGCGAGTACGTCTGGCACCTCTACTGGCACTTCGGCGAGGACTACCGGCGCCGCAACGTGCTGCGCCACCGGAGGTCGCTGCCGGACTGGTTCGCGGCCCTGGACGCGGACGCGGTCGCCGCCCGCTGCCTGTCCACGGTGCTCGCCCAGGTCAGGGACACCGGGTGGACCCACCACATCCCGCGGCTGATGATCCTCGGCAGCCGAGCCCTGCAGGACGGCTGGGACCCGGCGCAGGTCACCGACTGGTTCCACCGCAACTTCGTCGACGGCTACGACTGGGTGATGCTGCCCAACGTCGTCGGCATGTCCCAGTACGCCGACGGCGGGCTCATGACCACCAAGCCGTACACCTCGGGCGGCGCCTACATCAACCGGATGAGCGACCTCTGCGGCGGGTGCCCCTACCGGCCCGCCGAGCGCGTCGGCGACCGGGCCTGCCCGTACACCGCGGGCTACTGGGCCTTCCTCCACCGGCACCGGGAGCGGCTGTCGCACAACCACCGCATGGCGCGGCCCGTCGCCGGCCTCGACCGACTCACCGATCTCCCCGAACTGCTGGAGCAGGTGCGCCGACAGGGGCGGTCGGCGCCCTGAGCGGCCGTGGGCCGGTGCCCGGCGTCGCGCGGTGCGAGAGCGGCTTCGGGTGACGCGGGGTGGCGGCTCCCCGGGCGACCTACGTGCCGTGGTGGGCGTGGTGACGCGGCGGGGTGCGGGAGGGCGCTGCGTGAGCGGTTCTGCCGGGGCGGGCGGAGGGCCGGGCGAGGTGGACGCGCGGCGGGGCGGCCCCAGCCGGCGGTGAATGGGGCATTCGGGCGGAAGCGGGTGGCGGTCCGCCCGTGTGCTGCCGTCGATCGCCCCACGCGCGTGGTCGACTGATCGGCACCCGACGCCGCCGCCGCGCAAGTCCCCCGCCGCGCGCGGCGCACCGCAGGCGCATCCGAACGCCGCCCGTCCGCGGAAGGACGGGTGAGAGCAGCCGACCGACCGGAGGACCGCATGCACCAATCCGGGGCACCCGCATCGACCCCGACCGTGCCGAACTTCGGGACGGCCTCCGACACGGCTGTGCCCTTGTGCGAGCGGCCGGACGCCGGCCCGGCCGTTGTGGTGGGCGCCGGGGACCCCGTGGCGGTGGACGCCGAGGTCCCCGTCCTGGTCGACGCAGACGTTCCCGCTGCGGTGGGACGGGAGCTGGAGCGCCTGCTGGGGGAGCGGGTGGCGGGCGCCGCCGCGCTCGACGGCGTGTTCGCCGACGATGTGGCCGCGCCCGTCGCGCGGTTCACACTGGGCGGAGGGGGGCGGATGCGCTCCCAGTTCCTGTGGTGGGCGATGCGGGCCTGCGGGGGAGCGGGGCCGGAGACGCCCGCGGCGCTCCGCACGGCCGCGGCGCTTGAGCTGATCCAGACCTGCGCCCTCGTCCACGACGACGTGATGGACGGCTCGCCGCGCCGCAGGGGCGGGCCGTCGTTCCACGCCCGGCTGGTGGCCCGGTACCCCGGTACCGCGTCCCCGGGCACCGCGGCGGCCCCCTTCGCTTCCTCGGCCGCGATCCTGGCGGGCGACCTCGCCCTGGCCTGGGCCGACGACATCGTCGCCGCGACCGACTTCGGCCACGCCGCCGTGCGGTCCGGGGTGCTGGAGAACTGGCGGGCCATGCGCACCGAGATGGTGGCGGGGCAGTACCTGGACCTCCACGGCCAGGCGACCGGATCCCGTTCCGCCGCCCGGGCGATCCGCACCGCCTGCCTCAAGACCGCGCTGTACACGGTCGCGAGGCCCCTGGCCCTCGGTGCGGCGGCCGCGGGCGCCGACCCGCGGACGGTGCTCGACCTGTGCGAGGCGGGCCGGTACGCCGGTACCGCCTTCCAGCTCCGCGACGACATCGAGGGCGTGTTCGGCGACCCCCTCGTCACCGGCAAGCCGTCGGGCGACGACATACGCTCGGGGAAGCTCACGTATCTCGTCGCGATCGCCCGGGCCCGGGCCGAGTCCCACGGGAGCCGCGCCGCGCTGTCGGTCCTCGAGAGCTCCCTCGGGAACGCGGACCTGACGGAGGCCCGGCTGCAGCGGGTGCGCGAGGTCCTCAGGGAGACCGGTGCCCTGGCGGCCGCGGAGGAACGGATCGAACGGCTCCGCGCCGCCGGTGAACGCAGGCTGGACGCGGTCGCCCTGGAACCGGCGCCGGCACTCCGGCTGCGGACGCTGCTCGCCGAGGCCGCCGCCCCCACGGGCCCCGCCCGTCCGGCGTCCGCCGCATCCGCGGCCGCCGTCCCCCACGCCGCGCCCGCCGCCTCCGCGCCGGGTGCGGCGAGCACGCAGCCCGCGCACGCGCCGGACCGGCAGGCTCGCCCGGCCGGCGGACCGGCGTCGCGGCGGCCGTCGGGCACGACCGCGGACAGGAGCAGCCGGTGAGGACCGTCAGGGGCCGCACGGACCATGTCGTGGTGGTCGGGGCCGGGCTCGCGGGCCTGTCCGCCGCCCTCTACCTCCTCGGCGCGGGGCGCAGCGTCACCGTCGTCGAGCGCGACGCCCTGCCCGGTGGCCGCGCGGGCCGGATCGACCGGGGCGGCTACCGCTTCGACACCGGCCCGACCGTCGTCACCATGCCCGAACTCCTCGCCGACGCCTTCGCGGCGGTCGGCGGCTCGCTGGAGGAGCGGCTGGAACTCGTCCCGCTGCATCCCGCCTACCGGGCCGGGTTCGCCGACGGCAGCGTCCTGGACGTGCACACCCGGCCCGAGGCCATGGAGGCGGAGATCGAGCGATTCGCAGGCGCGCGGGACGCGGTCGGCTACCGGCGCCTGCGCGGCTGGCTGGAGAAGCTGTACCGGGCCCAGATGGGGCGGTTCATCGACGCCAACTTCGACTCGCCGCTGCACGTGCTCACCCCCGACCTCGCCCGTCTCGCCGCACTCGGCGGCTTCGGCCGTCTCGACGCCGCGATCGGGCGCTTCATCCGTGACGAACGCCTGCGCCGGGTCTTCTCGTTCCAGTCCCTGTACGCCGGAGTCGCCCCGTCCCGCGCCCTCGCCGCCTACGCGGTGATCGCCTACATGGACACCGTCGCCGGGGTCCACTTCCCGAGGGGCGGAGTGCACGCGGTGCCCCGCGCCATGGCCGGCGCCGCGGCCGACGCGGGCGCGGCCTTCCTGTACGGAAGGACCGTCACACGGCTTGAGCGCACCGGCGAACGCGTCACCGCGGTCGTGACCGACCGGGAGCGGCTGCCCTGCGACGCCGTGGTCCTCACCCCCGACCTGCCCGTCACCTACCGGCTCCTCGGCCGAGAGCCCCGCCGGCCGCTCGCGCTGCGCCACTCGCCGTCCGCGGTCGTCCTGCACGCCGGCACCGACCGCACCTGGCCGCACCTGGCGCACCACACGATCTCGTTCGGCGCCGCCTGGAAGAGCACGTTCCGCGAACTGACCCGCACCGGGCGCCCGATGACGGACCCGTCGCTCCTCATCACCCGGCCCACCGCCACCGACCCCGACCTCGCGCCGCCCGGGCGGCACGTCCACTACATCCTGGCGCCCTGCCCCAACACGGACATCGGCCCCGACGCGGCACACTGGCAGGATCTCGCCCCCCGCTACCGGGCCGGCCTGCTCGCCGAGCTCGACCGCCGCGGCCTCACCGGCATCGAGGCGGCCATCGAGGAGGAGTGCCTGGTCACACCCGCCGACTGGACCCGTCGGGGCCATGCGGCGGGCACCCCGTTCTCCGTCGCGCACACCTTCGCCCAGACCGGGCCGTTCCGGCCGCGCAACCTCGTGAACGGCACGGAGAACGCCGTCATCGCGGGCTGCGGCACCACACCCGGCGTCGGCGTGCCCACCGTCCTGATCTCCGGGAAGCTCGCTGCCGCCCGTATCACCGGGGCGCACCGGCCCGCCGGGAGAGCGCCCGGGCACGCCACGGGGGCGCACCGTCCGCACACCGCGGCGAACGACCGCCGGAGCTCCGGCGCGAACCGGGCGGTGGCCCCGCCCGGCACCGCCACGGCCGGCGACCGCCGCACTCCGGAGAACAACCGCACCGCGGAAGGCGGAACCGCATGACGCGCCGTGAACTCGACGCAGCCGGGATCACCGACCCCGCCCTGCGCGCCGCGTACACCGACTGCCGCCGGCTCAACGCCCGTCACGGCAGGACGTACTTCCTCGCGACCCGGCTGCTCCCGGTCGAACGGCGCCCCGCCGTCCACGCGCTGTACGGCTTCGCCCGCTGGGCCGACGACATCGTGGACGACCTCGACAGCGACGCGACCACCGCCGAGCGCGCGGACGCGCTGCGGCGGCTGACGGAACGCCTCGACTCCGGGCTGCGCCTCGGCAGCAGCCCGGAGCCCGTCGTCCACGCACTCGCGCACACCGCCCGCCGCTACGGCATCGACCACCGCCACTTCACCGACTTCCTCGCGTCGATGCGGAGCGACCTGGAGGTGACGGACTACGCCGACTACGGCGAACTGCGCCGCTACATGCACGGTTCCGCCGCCGTGATCGGGCTGCAGATGCTGCCCGTCCTCGGCACGGTCGTCCCGCGCGAGGAGGCCGCTCCGCACGCCGCGGCCCTCGGAGTCGCCTTCCAGCTGACCAACTTCCTGCGCGACGTCGGCGAGGACCTGGACCGCGGACGCGTCTACCTCCCCGCCGACCTGCTCGCCGCGCACGGCGTGGACCGGGGCCTGCTGCTCTGGAGCCGCACCACGGGGCGCCGCGATCCCCGCATCACCGCGGCCCTCAGGGCCGCCGCCGGGCTCACCCGGAGCGTGTACCGGGAGGCGGCGCCCGGACTGCCCATGCTGGACCCGGTGTCCAGGCCGTGCATCCGGACCGCGTTCGTCCTGTACGGCGGCATCCTGGCGGCCATTGCCGACGACGGCTACGCCTGTGTGCACCGCCGCGCCGTCGTCCCGCCGGTCCGCCGGGCGGCGGTCGCGCTCGACGGACTGGCCCGGGTGGCCGCCGCCCGGCTCACGGCACCGCGCCGTCCGGCGAGGCCGGCCGGGCCCGAACGGGCCGGGCGGCGCGAGGCGTTCGCACCGACCGTGGAGGAGACGACCGTATGACGCGCCGCCCGACGCCCGGCACCGGCCCGCGCCGCGGAGGCCTTCCCCTGCGGCTGCGCCGCTCCGCCACCGCCTGGGAGCGCCAGCGTCCCACCTGGCGGGACGCCCGCCCGGCTCTGATCGACAGCGCTCTCAAGCGCGCTCTCGCCCGCCCGTCGGGCAACTGGTACGTCCTCGGCGACGCCCGCGCCGTCCGGCCGGGCGCCCCTTTCGGCCGGACCGTCGCCGGCGTCGAAGTGGTCGCCTGGCGGGACGCGGAGGGACGGCTCGTCGCCGGGCCGGGCGCCTGCCCCCACCTCGGCGCGCCGCTGCGCGACAGCCGTGTGCGCTGCGGAACGCTCGTCTGCCACTGGCACGGACTGGCCCTGGACGGCGGGCCGTTCGCGGGCTGGGAGCCGTTCCCGGCGTACGACGACGGCGTGCTGGCCTGGGTACGGCTGGACGCGGCCGGCGGCGAGGGGCCGCTGGACCGGCCGGTGCTGCCGGTACGGCCGCGGGCGGCGGCGTCGGTGGCGGCCGTGTACAGCGGCACGGGGGTCTGCGAGCCGGAGGACGTGGTGGCGAACCGGCTCGACCCCTGGCACGGTGCGTGGTTCCACCCGTACTCGTTCGTCGATCTCACGGTGGTCGACGCCCCCGGCGCCGGCCCGGGAGCCGGACCGGCAGCGGACGTGGACTCCGGCCCGGCGGGTGGGGGCGACGGGTTCACGGTGGAGGTGTCGTTCAAGGTCGCCGGACGGGTCGTCGTCCCGGTCACCGCGGTCTTCACGGCACCCGAACCCCGCACGGTGGTCATGCACATCACGGGCGGCGAGGGAGCGGGTTCCGTCGTCGAGACCCATGCGACACCGCTGGGGCCCGACCCTCTCGGCAGGCCGCGCACCGCGGTCGTGGAGGCGGTGGTCGCGGTCTCGGACCGCCCCGGCTTCGCCGCCGCCCGCGCCGCGGCGCCCGCCCTGCGTCCCCTGATGCGTGCCGCGGCGGCCCGCCTCTGGCGCGACGACCTGGCCTACGCGGAACGCCGCTGGCACCTGCGCAGCACGGGCCGTCACCCGGGCTGAGCGGCGGGGCGGCATCACCGCGTCCCCAGGCCGACCAGTGCTCGCAGCAGCGCCGAGCGGCCCCGGGCGGGGACCGTGCGCAGGGGATGGCCGCGGACGCCCCAGCGGGCGAGCAGGGCGTTGGCCGCCAGGAAGCCGCTCGTGGCGGCGCGTTCCATGAGGGCGACCGGCAGGTTCGTGCGGACCAGGTCCCCGGCCACCATCAGCGCCGGGTCGGGGGTGCGGACCGTCGGCCGGGCCTCGTGGCCGCCGACGGGGAACAGCGGGCAGTCGTCGCGCCATTCGTGCCGCTCGTCGACCACCCCGGCGCCGCGGGTCTCCGGGTACACGCGGTGCAGCTGTTCCAGCAGCCGGTCCCGTACGGCCGCCCGGCCGAACTCGGTCCGGGCCGCGTAGGCGTGCAGCTCCACCACGGAACCGCCCGTCCGAAGCGCCCACCGGTGCGCCTCGCCCTCCCAGCGGTCCAGCACGCTGATGTTGTCCAGGTCGCCGTAGCCGCTCGTGCCGAGGAATCCGGGACGGTCGGCGGCCACGGGCCGGTCCAGCCAGAACCGGGACACCAGGAACGGGGGCGCGGTGCGCAGCGCCGCGACGCGCCCCCGCCACTGCGCCGTGCCCAGCGCGGGCGACGCCCCGACCACCTGCCTCAGCCCCGCCGTGTCCAGCGCGAGCACCACCGCGTCGTGCGTGGCCGTGCTGCCCGCCGCGGTCACCCTGAGCCGTCCGTCACCCGCGGGTTCGACCGATTCCACCGGCGTCGCCGTGCGGATCGTGGCCCCGTGGCGGTGCAGATACTCCGCCAGCGGCTCCCACAGCGCCTGCGGGAACGGCTCCCGGGGCACGTCGAAGAGCAGCCCTTCGCTGGAGCCGAGGAAGTAGATGTGGAACATCAGCGCGAGTTCCGCCGCCGACAGCTCCCGGGGATCGGCGAAGAAGCTGCGGGAGAAGACCTCGAACGCGAGGTGCTGCGCGGCCTCGGGGAAGCGGATCCGGGCGAGGAAGTCCGCCGCGCTCACCCCGTCGAGCCGCTCGTAGATCCCGGGCACGCGTACGTCCAGCAGGGGCAGCGCGGCCCCCGGGTCCATCCGCAGGAGGCCGCGCCAGCCGAACGACGGGCTCAGCGCGACGAAGCCCAGCGCACTGAGCGGGGGGGTGCGCGGTACGCGTGCGAAGCTGTCGAGCATGCCGCGGCTGTGCCGCAGGGGGTAGTCCGGCAGCGGGGTGAGCGAGTGCAGGCCCGGGTCCGTGCGCCGCAGCAGCCCGCGCAGGTTGTAGTACTGCCGGAAGAAGGCGTGGAAGCCGCGGCTCATGGTGGCGACGGAACCGTCGGCCAGCTCCACGGGCCAGCCGGCGAGCCGGCCGCCCAGCCCGTAGTCGCGCTCGTAGAGCGTGACGCCGACTCCCCGCTCCGCCAGGGCGGTGGCCGCAGCGAGTCCGGCGATCCCGCCGCCGACGATCCCGGCGTGCGGAGCGGGCCCGTCCACCCGGGCCCGGCCGGGCCGGGCGGGCAGGACGCGCGAGTGGCGGTCGCGGCCTCCGGCGACCGCGCCTCCACCGCCGTCGGCACCGGCGCCGCCCGCGCGGCCCCGGCCGTGTCCGCCGCCGCTCATGCGTCCTCCTCCTCTTCCCATTCGTTCCCCTCCGCCACCGCGTCCTCGGCCTCCGCCCATGCGCGCCTCTCCTCCGTCCATGTGCCTCCTCGGCCGTTCACGCGCCCTCCCCCTTCCCGGCCGGCACCCGGGCCACGAACGTGTGCGTGATGCCCGTGTGCCATCCGGGCAGTGGCAGGACCCGGACGCCCGTGAACCCCGCCCTCTCCATCCGCGCCGCGAACGCGTCCGCCGTGTCGAACTCGACGACACTGCGCCACAGGTGCTCGTACAGCGAGCCGTCCCCCGAGCACCGGGCGACGGGCAGCACCAGCCCCCGGCACACCGCCGTCCAGAGGGCGCGGTGCACCGGCCGGCCGCTCAGCGTGTACTCGTGGACCGCGATACGGCCGCCCGGTGCCAGCAGGCCGCGCACCTCGGAGAGCACCTCGTCCGGGTCGGAGACGTTGCGGAACAGATAGGCCGCGAGGACGGCGTCGAACGGTCCCGTCACCCCTGCCCCGGCGAGTTCCTCGGCGGGTGCGTGGACGAACGAGACGCTCCCGGGCCAGGACTTGCGCCGGGCCCGCGCCAGCATCCCCGCCGACGCGTCCACCGCCGTGATCTCCGCGTACGGGGCGGCCGAGAGGAGCGCGGCGGTGGACGCCCCCGTGCCGCAGCCGAGGTCCAGCAGCCGGCTCCCCGCGCCCCCGCCCGTCAGCCCGAGCCGGCGGGCGGAGCGCCGGAGCTGGCGGTGGTAGCCGGGGTTGGCCGCGACCAGACGGTCGTAGGACCGGGCGGCGTGGTCGAACGCCGCCGACAGGTCGGCGTCGTGCAGCAGGGACATGAGCGGCTCCTCGAACGGCGGCAAGAGACGGCGGAGGGGGCAACGGGCCCTGGTGGCCGGGCGGCGGGCCGGTCCCAGGACACGCTTCAGCGGTCGGGCCGCCGGTGTCCCGGGGGCACCGGGGCGCGGCGGGGGAGCAGGGGGAGTTCGAGCGCGGTCCTGAGCATCGGCCGTACGGGGGTGCGCAGCCCGATCAGGACGTCCTCCCACCAGTGGGTGCCGCCGTCGAGGAAGCGCAGCAGACGGTGAGCCGGCACGTCGCGGAACAGCCCGGTGAAGAACGCGGCCCCGTCCACCCGCCCGGTGTCGACGGCGCGCAGCAGCACCGCGTCCATGAGCCTGGAGCGCGAGGGGTGCGGCGCTGGTACCAGCGGCGTGCGGCCCCGTGCCAGCGCGTCCGCGACCGCACGGGTGTGGCGCTGTGCCGCGGCGAAGGTGTAGCCGGTGGCGGGCCGGGTCGCGCCTCCCGCCGCACCGATGGGGAACACGGATCTGCCCGAGCGGCGCGGGAAGCGCGCGTCGGTCATGGGGATCACGCCCTGCTCGGTGGCGGTGACGCGGAACGGGCCGAGGCCCAGCACGTCCTCGGCGTAGTGGCGCAGGGCCCGTTCGTACGCGGCGGTGGTCAGGACGGACGGGGAGAACTCCGTGTACTCCACCAGGGCCTCCTGCGGGCCGAGCGGCAGGACGTAGCCGAACGACAGCCCCCGGCCGGGCTGCGGCGTGCGGAAGTCCATGAGGTCGGCGACGCCGTCGTCGAACCGGGGGCGGTCGGTGCGGACGAACCAGCCGCGGAAGTGCTGCAGCAGGGTGGTCCTGGCCGGGAGCGGCCGCCGCGGCGGCCGCGAGTCGAACGCCCAGCGGGCCCGCAGCCGGAAATCCGCGCCGGTGCCGTCCCGGCCGCGCACTTCCGCGCCGCCGCCGGGCAGGTCCCGTACCCGGTCCACGGCGGCCTCGTAGCGCAGACAGCCGGACCGGGACAGGAGCGCGCCGGTGCGCTCCTCGAAGTGCGCCGAGCGGATCATCTTGTAGCGCAGTGGCGCGGGCCGGGCGGTCACCGCCGTGCCGTCCGGAGCGGTGACCCTCAGCCGGTCCCAGCTCGCCGCGAGGACGTCGTCGTACTCGCCGCCGGGCTCCTCCCAGAAGCACCAGGTGCGCGGGGGCGGACGCAGCGGCCCCGCCGGGGCGTCGACCAGCGCGACGGACGGGCGCTGACCGGCCCCCGCGTCCGGCCCCGGTGCGGTGAGCCGGCGGGCCAGGGACAGACCCGCCGCACCCGCACCGACGATGACGACGTCCACGTCGTGCACGGTGGTCCCTCCCGCGGCGGTGACGGCACGGCTGCGGCCTTCCCGGAGCCGGGAGGGCCATGACGCCGATGCTTCCGCGAAAGGAGCCCCGGCGGATGCAGTCACCGGGCGCGTGTCGCGGACCGAGCGCCGGGAGCGCGCCTCACGCCGAGGCCGCGAGCGCGCGGCGCAGCGACAGCAGGGCGCGGCGCATATGGCTCTTGACGGTGCCGAGGGGGATTCCGGTCCGCTCGGCGATCTGGGTCTGGGTGAGGTCGGCGTAGAACGCGAGCCGTACGACGTGCTGCTGGGCGGAGGGCAGATCCTCCAGGGCGCGCAGCACGAGCACGCGGTCCACGGCCTGTTCGGGGCCGGTGCCGGCAGTGGGCGCGGGCCCGGGGGCGAGGAAGGCCCCGGCGGCGGCGACCAGTTCGGCGCGCCGGCTGCGGGCCGCGAGGGCGTCCGCGATCTTGTGGCGGGTGATGCCGACCAGCCAGCCCGCGAGGCCGCCCCGTCCCGGTCGGTAGCCGCGGCGTCCCCGCCAGGCCGCGAGGAAGATCTGCTGGGTCACGTCCTCCGCCTCGCGCTCGTCCCCCAGGGTCCGCCGGGCGAGGGTGTACACGAGGGAGCCCCACCGGCGGTAGACGACCTCGAGCGATCCCTCGTCACCCGCGACGAATCCGGCCGCCAGCGCGGCGTCGTCGAGGGGGTCGCCGGGGTGCGTGCCGGGAGCGGGGTGACCGCCGACCCGGCGGGTTCCGGGTTCCGGCCGGGGGGAGTCGGGGCGGGCCTCGGGTGCGGGGCGGGGGCCGGCCGGCCCGGACGCCGCGGACGGGCGGTGGGGCCTCGCGGATTCGACAAGGACCATGATTCGGCTCCTCGTGCCGGGCCGTCGCCCCGGCTCTGGTTCCGGACACGCCGCCCGCTCCCTGGAGCCGGACCGGGCCTGCAGTGCCTGGGCGCTTCCGTGCGCCGCAGCACCGTCAGACTCGTCACCGCGCCGTATGCGGACAACTTGCAGCGTTTCTGCGTCGTAATCCAGAGCGGCGGCGCCTTTCGGCGGGACGGCGCGGCCCGCATCCGGACGCCGTCCTCTGCCGGAACGAGTTGACGGGTCCCCCGGCGACCCCTGCCGCATCGAGCCGCCATGACAGGACGTTCCATGACGAAGCACTGCAGAACTCCCCTCGTTCGCCGCCGCCCGGTGCACCTCGGCCTCCCCGTGCAGTCCGGGGAGCGCGCCGCCGTCCCCGTGATCCCGGCGTCCCGCGCGCACGGCGATCGGTGACCGGTGACGGAGCACCTGGACCCGGCGGACCTGGCCGAACTCGCCCTGGGCGGCGACGGCGGACTCGACGAAGCCGCTCCGTGGGTGCGGGAGCACCTGCGCGCGTGCGCCGCGTGCCGCGGTGAGCTCGGCTCGCTGCGGCGCCTCGTCCGGGCGCTGCGCTCGGCGACGCCGACGGACCTGGTCGGACCACCGCCGCCGGGGGTGTGGGTGCGCCTCGCGCGCGCGGCCGACGTCGGGCGGCACCCGGCCCCGCAGACCGGCCGACCGGCCCGCGGGGAACGCGCCGGCGGCGCCGCCCGCCTGCTCGTCGTCGCCGCTGCCGCTGCCGCCGCAGGGGCCGCCGCCGTGTGGTGCCGCCGCCGTCGAGCGGTGAGACAAGGCCCACTCCGCACTCGGGCATGAACCGCGCGGCACCGAGGCATGACCCGTCCGTGGGGCGTGACCTCCGCCACCTTTCCGGAATCCCTCGGTCCGTTCGTTTCGGGGGAATCCGGCGCGGTTCCGGACGCCGGCAGCAGGCCGCGGCCGGTGCGGGCGCTCTGCGGGGCCGTGGCACCACCCGGGTCGCGAACGCCGGCCGCCGGCCGCCGCCACGGCCGTGCGGGGGGTGAACGGGCAAGATCCACGCGCCGTTTGACCTGATCGGGACGGTACGGTCGAGCAGGAGCCACGCGAGTGCAATTATTCGCGAGCGGCAAGTATTCTGCTTGCGCCCCACGACCCGCGTGCGGCCGAGGGGAGGGGAGGTCGGCTGTGAGGAGCCCTGTCGGCGGGCAAGGCCCGGAGGTGCCGGGGCCGAGGGCACCGGTCCCGCAGGTGCCTCTGGCCCGTGTGTCACCGGCCGACCTCGCGGCCGGCGGCGACGACCCCTACCTGACGGTCCTGCTCGTCGAGGACGACGACGGCGACGCGCTGCTGGTGGAGGAGACCCTCCGGGACAGCGGCCTCGCGGTCCGGCTCACCCGCGCCCGCTCCCTGGCCGAGGCGCGGAGGGAGCTGAGCGGCGAGCACGGCGCTCCCGCCCGGTGCGTCCTGCTCGATCTCCACCTCCCCGACGCCCAGGGCCTGGACGTCGTCGGTCAGGTGCTCGCCGAGTCGCCCCGCGCGGCGGTCGTCGTGCTGACGGGGCTCGCCGAGGAGGGCGTGGGACTCTCCGCCGTCGCTGCGGGCGCCCAGGACTACCTGATCAAGGGCGTCTTCGAACCCACCGTGCTGGCACGGTCGGTCAGATACGCGGTGCAGCGGCGCCAGATCGAGCAGGCGGCCATGGCCCTGGAGGCCAGCCGCATGCGCGCCCAGGAGAACGCCCGGCTCGAACGGGGTCTGCTGCCCTCGCCGCTGCTGCACGGCGCCGGGGTGCAGGTCGTGTCGCGGTACGAACCCAGCCGGTCCCTGGGCCTGCTCAGCGGCGACTTCTACGACGTCGTGGAGGCCCCGGACGGCACGGTCCACGCCGTCATCGGCGATGTCTCCGGCCACGGCCCCGACGAGGCCGCCCTCGGCGTGTGCCTCCGCGTGGCCTGGCGCTCCTTCACCCTCGCCGGGGTCACCGGCACCGGCGTGTGTGAACTCATGCAGAAGGTCCTGGTGGCCGAGCGGACCGGCCCCGAGATCTTCGCCACCGTCACGACGGTGGAACTGCCCCCCGGCATGACGAAGGCCAAGGTGGTCCGCGCCGGGCATCCGCCGCTGCTGCTGCGGGAACCTGCGGGAGTGCGGCTCGTCGAGACCGCCGTCGGCCCGGCGCTCGGCCTGCTCCCCGACGGCCGCTGCCACTGGCGGGAGGACCATCTGGACCTGCCGGCCGCCGGGGGCCTGGCCCTTTTCACGGACGGGCTCTTCGAAGGACGCGTCAGCGCCGACGGGCGGCGGCTCGGCGAGGACGGCCTGCTCGCCCTCGCCGGCCGGTACACCGGCCGTTCCGCCGAGGAGTTCGTCACCGCCGTGATCTCGGAGACGCGGGCCCTCTCGGCCGACCACGGCGGGCACAGCGACGACGTCGCCCTCCTCCACCTCGAATGGAACGAGCAGAAGTGACCAGCCACGAAGACCGTCGGACCCCGACCGGTGCACCGTCCGTGTGGGCCCGGCGGCGCGCCGGGCTGACCGTCCCCATGTGGCTGGGCATCGTCCTGGCCGCCATCCTCGTCGTGGTGACGGGCTTCGCCGTGGTGGGCGCGCAGCTGCTCTCCCGGACGGCCGCCGAGTCGGACGACCTCGTCGACCGCATCCAGCCCGCCCGTGTGGACGCGTACAGGCTGCAGAAGGCGCTTCTCGACCAGGAGACCGGGGTGCGAGGCTTCGTCCTGAGCCAGGACCCCCGCTGGCTGGAGCCCTACACACAGGGCCAGAGGGAGGAGGAGTCCGCCGAACGTGCCCTGCGCGAGGCGCTCGCCGGCGACCCGGCGCTGCTCGCCGTCGTCTCCCGGACCGCGGAGACGGCCGAGAGCTGGCGGACCGGCCACGCCGAACCGCTCGTGGAACGGGCCCGCCGGGGAGCCCTGCCCTCGTCAGCGACGACGGAACTGCAGTCGAGCAAGGTCGCCTTCGACCGGCTGCGTGAGCGGTTCGACGACCTGAACGAGACCCTGACCGCCGAACGGTCCAGCGCCAGGGCGGAGATGCACCGCACCCGCACCGGCCACAACTGGGCCCTCACCGGGATGCTGGCCGCCTTCGTCGTGTTCGCGGCGGTTCTGGTGGTCGTGCTGCACCGGGCCGTCGGACGGCCGCTCGGCGGGCTGCGGACGGCGGCCCAGCGGGTCGCCGACGGCGACTTCGACCACCGCATCGAGCCGGGCGGATCGGCGGAGACCCGGCACCTCGCCGCTGCCGTGGAGGCCATGCGGGTCCGTGTCCTCGACGCCCTGAAGGCCTCGCAGCAGCGCGAGGAGCTCCTCGCCCGGCGCACGGCCGTACTCGACGAACAGACGGTGGAACTGCGCCGCTCCAACGCCGAGTTGGAGCAGTTCGCCTACGTCGCCTCGCACGACCTGCAGGAGCCGCTCCGCAAGGTCGCCTCCTTCTGCCAGCTGCTGGAGAAGCGGTACGGGGACCAGCTCGACGACCGGGCCAAGCAGTACATCGACTTCGCCGTCGACGGCGCCAAGCGCATGCAGGTCCTGATCAACGACCTGCTGACCTACTCCCGGGTCGGACGGGTCAACGACGCAAGCGACACCGTGGGCATGGACCCCGCGCTCGACGGGGCCCTGGCCAATCTCGGTACGTCCGTGGAGGAGGCGGGAGCGGTCGTCGAGCGCCCCGACGGCCTCCACACCATCACCGGCGACCCGATGCTGCTGACGATGCTGTGGCAGAACCTGATCGGCAACGCCGTGAAGTTCCGGGCCCCCGACCGCCCGCCGGTCGTCCGCGTCACCGTCGAGCCGGACAACGACGGCGAGGCCCCGGCCTGGCACTACTGTGTCGACGACAACGGCATCGGCATCCCCGAGGAGTTCGCGGAGAAGGTCTTCGTGATCTTCCAGCGGCTCCACGGCCGGGACGCCTACACCGGCACGGGCATAGGCCTGGCTCTCTGCAAGAAGATCGTGGAGCACCACGGCGGGCGCATCTGGATCGACACCGGGCAGAGCGAGGGGACGCGGATCCACTTCACACTGCCCGCCGTCTCCGTGGAGGAACCCCCGGCCGCGACGGAGCCCCAGGGCGCCGGGCCGGAGTCCCCCGGAGCCGGTCCGTCCCCGGCCGGCCGCGCGCCCCTCACCACAGGAGATCACGTATGAACGCCACCAAGCCCATCGAGGTCCTCCTCGTCGAGGACGACCCGGGCGACGAGCTGATGACCCGCGAGGCGTTCGAGGACAACAAGATCGGCAACACGCTGCACGTCGTGCGCGACGGCGAGGAGGCGCTGGACTTCCTCTACCGGCGCGGCGCCCACCAGGACGCCCCGCGCCCCGACCTCATCCTCCTCGACCTCAATCTGCCCAAGTACGACGGACGCCAGGTGCTCGAACGCATCAAGGCGGACTCGGACCTCACCCACATCCCCGTGGTGGTGCTGACGACGTCCGCGGCGGAGGAGGACATCCTGCGCAGCTACCAGCTCCACGCCAGCGCCTATGTCACCAAGCCGGTGGACCTGGAGCAGTTCATCGCCGCGATCAGGAAGATCGACGACTTCTTCGTCACCGTCGTACGGCTGCCCCGCTCCTGACGGGAGTCCCTTCGCGCACCCGGACGCGGGCTCCGGAGCCCCGGTGCGGCGCGGAGGGGAGGGGCAGGAGCGGAGAAGTCGCGGTCGAGGATTCCCCAGGCGAACCGGGGGCAAACGGGTGGCTGACGAACGTCACCCGAACGATGCGCGGCAGTGCGCACCGTGCCCGCGAAGGAGCGCCCATGAACCCCGGTCAGGCAACCGAGCACGCAGACCGCGCCGAAGGAAGACGGGAGACGGCGGACGAACGCGCCGACCGGCGCTGGCAGGAGCTCATCCAGGAGATACGCGTCACGCAGACCGGGGTCCAGATCCTGTTCGGCTTCCTCCTCACGGTGGTGTTCACGCCCCACTTCCAGCGCCTGGGGGAGACCGACAAGACGATCTACCTCATCACGGTCGTCCTGGGGGCCCTCGCGACCGGGGCGCTCATCGGGCCCGTCGCGCTGCACCGGATCGTCTCCGGTCGCCGCATCAAGCCGCATGCCGTCGTCTGGGCGTCGAGGCTGACGTTCACCGGGATCGTCCTGCTGCTCGCCACGCTCACCTCCGCGCTGTTCCTCATCCTGCGGGCCGCCACGCACGACGCGTTCGTCCCCTGGGTGGTCTCCGGGGTCCTGGCCTGGTACCTGCTGTGCTGGTTCGCCCTGCCGTTCTGGGCGCGCAGGCGTCATACGTCCCGGGACTGACCCGCCGGACGCACCTGTTTTCGATTCCGTCACGCCGGGAGGTGCCGTCGCGCGGATTCGGGGTAGGAGACCGCCGACCCAGGGACGGCAGGGACGAACGGACGACCGGCAGATGAGTGCGAGTGTGATCGGGACGGGCCACGGCGCAGCCGCGGCATGGGCCGGAGACGCGTGGGCGGGCGCCGTCTACGACGGCGGCCCGGGGTGCATCGCCGAGGCCCGGGGCTTCGCCACGCGGTTCCTGGTGGACAGGCACGGCCTGGACCCCGCTTCGGAGGCGGTGGGTGCCGTCCAGCTGATCGTGTCGGAGCTGGTGACCAACGCGTGCAAGTACGCCCACGGGCCGTGCGCCCTCGATCTGGAAAGGATCCCCTCCGGCGTCGAGGTCACCGTGTGGGACAGCAGCACCACCCTCCCCCTGGCGCGTGCCGCCGACCCGGGGCGGGTGGGCCAGCACGGTCTGGAGATCGTCCTGGCCCTGTGCGAGGGCTTCACCGTGGAGCGCGAGCCGGTCGGCAAGCGCGTCACGGTACGCGTCTCCTTCGCGTGACCGCCCGGCACCCGGCGCCTCCGCCGGTCACGGCACCAGGTCGTCGCTGACGTCCAGGACCTGGTCGGCTCCCGTGATCTCCAGCAGCCGCCGCAGCTGAGGCTGCGGCTTCGCGATGCGCAGGTGCGCGTTCTGGTGGACGCGCAGCAGCAGGTTCAGGAAGGCCGAGTCGCCGAAGGTGACGGCGGAGACGTCGAGGATCACCTTGGAGTGCTCCGCCGACGCCGAGGTCAGTGCGTCGTCCAGAGGCGGAAGACTGGTCAGGTCCAGATCGCCGCGGGCGGCGATCACCCAGGCCTCTCCGGCCGCGTACTGGACGCTCACCGGACCCCCTGCGGCCTGCCGGCCCCCGACGTCGATGCGGGACTGGTCTTCGCTGCTCGCGTCCATGGTGGCGAGTATGCCCGTCCCCGGACCGCTCCGGTAGTCAGGGGCCCGCCCGTCCGGGCGGTTCCGGCCGGAGGGTTCGCACCGTGCGACGGCACGCCGTACCGCCCGCAACGTATTCCCCATGGATTCAACCCGCCGAGTTTTCCGGCGCGTCCGGACTTCCCCTGGAGCAAAGCGCCCCGCGGAAAAGGGAAATGAAACTCGCGTGTGGCGTGCGATCCCGGGTAAGCGGATTCCGGGAGGTTGATAGAAGTGGTTCCTTTGCTGCTCGTTCTGCTGCTCGCCCTGCTTCTCTTCGGCGCGGGCTTCGCACTCAAGGCACTGTGGTGGATCGCGGTCATCGTTCTGGTGGTGTGGCTGCTCGGCTTCGTGATCCGTCCGGCGGCGGCCGGCGGCCGACGCGGCCGCTGGTACCGCTGGTAGCGGTGGCGCGCGCGGCGCGCGTGTGAATCATCGGGGCCCCGACGCACGGTCGGGGCCCCGATTGTCTTCCGCTCGCGATTCCGGCCGTGTCGCGTACTCGCGAATCCGGCTGTGTTCCGTATTCGGGTCCGCGCCGGTCCCTTAACGGTCTTGGGGCGGGGAACCCGGAATGGGCGCGGGGATTCCGATGAACGGGAACAGGAGTGAACAGGCATGGTCGGCAAAGTCGTCGAGGCATTTCCTGCCGGTGGCCCGCGCGGCTCGTGGCCGGCGGAGGAGTGCGCCGCCCGCCGTCGCGAACGGGGCGCGTCCGCCACGGTGGTCATGGACTTGGAAGGGGACGTGTTCCTCGTCGTCGAGACCTCGGAGCCCTCGGAGCACGGCGGGGACTGAGGGCCGGCAAGCGGCGGGACCGCGGGGCCCGTTGGACGGTGCGGGGCCCTTCGGACGGTGTCCGTCCGAAGGGCCACCTCGGGCGGGAACGGAGCGCCCGGGACTCCGCGTCTCCGGCAGCCCGCCGCCGGCGACGACGTGCCGTCCGCCCCACTCGACGCCGCGCGGCGCTCGCCTGCGCACGGCCCGAGCCCGGCGACGCCCGCATCCGTGGCGCCCGAACCCGCCTCGGTCCGCGGCAGGCAGACGGCGGCGGCCCCCTCGCCCTTGCCGGGCAGGGGGGCCGCCGCCGATCGTGCCTGTGTCTTTGCGTGGTGCGCGCGTCCGGCGGTTCAGCCCGTGCCGGTCTCCAGCAGGCCGGCGCGGAGCCGCTTGATGATGCGGGTCAGCAGCCGTGAGACATGCATCTGGGAGATGCCCAGCTGCTCGCCGATCTGGGCCTGCGTGAGCTCCTCGACGAAGCGGAGGTGCAGGATCTGGCGGTCGCGGTCCTCGAGCTCGGCGACCAGGGGAGCGAGGGAGTGGAAGTCCTCGATGAGCTCGAGCGCGGCCTCCTCCTCGCCGATGAAGTCGGCGAGGGCAGCCTCGCTGTCCTGGGCGGTGTCGCCGCTGAGGGCGGCGTCCAGGGAAGCGGAGTTGTAGGCGTTGGAGGCCTTGCGGGCCTCGATGACGTCCTCCTCCGGGAGGGACATCAGCTCGGAGAGCTCCTTCACCGTGGGCGTCCGGCCGAGCCGGCTGCGCAGTTCCTCGGTGGCCTTGGCCAGCTCGACGCGGGCCTCCTGGAGCCGGCGGGGGACGTGCACGGCCCAGCTCGTGTCCCGGAAGAAGCGCTTGATCTCGCCCACGATGCAGGGCACGGCGAAGGTGGTGAACTCCACCGCGCGGGACAGGTCGAACCGGTCGATGGCCTTGATCAGACCGATCGTGCCGACCTGGACGATGTCCTCCATCTCGTCCGCGCCCCTGCTGCGGAAGCGGCCCGCCGCGTACCTGACCAGCGAGAGGTTCATCTCGATGAGGGTGTTGCGCACGTACTGGTATTCGGGCGTCCCCTCTTCGAGCTGCGCCAGCCGGGCGAAGAACTGACGGGAGAGGTCGCGTGCATCCTGGGGAGCCACCTTGGACGGGTCCGCGATCGGCTCGATCCCGATCGCGCCGATCGCCGAAGTCGTCTCCTGTGCCGCGGTTGTCGCTGCGGTCACGGCTGCCATGCCATCCACCCCTGTCGTCCGTATCTCCGACCCCCGTGCTCGGTCCGCATACCCGGGATATCGGAGTGCATTCGTGTTGGTGTGCCGATCCGGCGGATGTTTTCGTGAGCCACGTCCGGCGAGGGCCCGCCCGTCACTCCCGCCCCGCTCACACCGGCTCCGTACGGCCGAACAACCCCGCGTGCCCCGGGGGGAGTTGGGTAAGGATCCGGCGCAGAAGGGCGTCGTCCGCCACCTCGGCCACGATGCCGAGCACGGCCGTGACGGCGCGCCGGGCCTCGCCGAAGTCGCCGTGGTCGCGGGCCGCGACCGCTTCGACGAAGCCCCGGGGGGTGAGGGGTTCGCTCGCCGGCGGGCCGCCCGTCAGCAGCGGGCCGCACTGGTGCGGCAGCAGTCGGGCGAGATCGCTGCGGTCGTCGCCCACGAGATGGGCGCCCAGGACGTCCAGGACGCTCTCGACGGCCCGGGCGGCCTCCTGCCGCCTGACGTACCGGCCCCGTTCCCGCACCTGGTCCAGCAACGCTTCCAATCGGCTCTTCATAGCGCGCTCCTTGCCGTGGTCGTTCTGCCGGCCCGCGCCGGAACAGTGCGGCCACTGAACGTGATCATCCGGCTACCCGTGACGGCGGACGGTAATCACCCCGCGCGGGGCGGCATGACCCGAACGGCCCAGCGGAGCCCGGTCGCGGGCCGACCGGAGTCCCCTCGTGACGTGCCCGGCGCGGGACAGAACGGACGGAACGCACATGAGGTCCCCGGGTGCGTGGTAGACGAACGGGCGTCCCCGGGCGTCCGGAACGGCCGTTCCGCAACCGCCTGCGGGGCGCTGCCCCGTGGCAGCCACGGCCGAAGGGAAAGTGAACATGCTGGAGGAATCACCGTCGATCGTTCATGACGTCTCGGTCGCCGCTGCGGTCGGCCGCCGAACCCTGCCGCAGCGGCTGTGCGCCGCCTTCACCCAGTCGCTCGGTGCCCAGCGGGCGGCCCTGTCGTTCCTGCCCCGTATGGAGCACTGGCGGCTGCTCCACGCCACCGACGAACCGGCCCTGCGCGGCGAGGCCACGCAGTTCACCCTCGGTGACGGTCCGTCCGTCAGCGCCGCCCTGCGCATGCGGCCCGTCCATGTGCGCGACATGCGCCGGGCGTCGTGCCGCGCAGGATCGCCGCTCAGTGACGGACTCGCCGACGTCCGCCAGGTGCTGGCGCTCCCGATGTACGTCCAGCACACGCCGGTCGGTGTGATCTGCCTGTACTACACCGGCCGTACCGAGGTGACGGACGCTCATATCGCCGAAGGCCAGCATGCCGCCGGTCTCGCACTCGACGCGCTGCTGCGCTGGCGTGCCGTGCACGGCAGCGACGAGTGCGACTGCCCGGTGTGGACCACCGACACACGGGCGGCGCGCTGGGAGCGCATCCATCAGGCCGCCGGGTACCTCGCGGCGCGTGAGGAGTGCCCGGTGGCCGAGGCGCTGTCCATGCTCCAGGCCGCCGGTGCGCGGGACGGGCTCTCCCTGCTGGACGTGTCCGACGCCCTGCTGCAGCCGCGGGACGCCCTCGCGCACGACGTGCCCGCACCGGGAGCGGGTCGTCCGGTGCCGGCCGCCACCGGCCCCGGGGCGCACGCGGCGCTCCCGTAGCCGGGCAGCTCCCGCGATCCGGTGGGCGGTGGGGCCGGCCGGTGACGCACCGGGCCGGCGCCGCGCCGCCCGCTCAGTCCCGCGTCAGTTGCGCGCGCAGCCGGGTCAGTGCGCGGTTGAGCAGCCGCGACACGTGCATCTGCGAGATCCCGAGCTCGGCGCCGATCCGGGACTGGCTCATGTCGTGGCCGAACCGCAGCGTGATGATCGTGCGTTCACGCTCCGGGAGCGCCGCGACGAGCGGACCGAGCGCGGTCAGGTTCTCCACGCGCTCCAGTTCCTCGTCGTCGAAGCGGACGTGGTCGGCGAGGGCGTCCGCCGGATCCCCGTCGTCGACGGGGGCGTCCAGGGAGGTGGCCCGGTACCCGTTGGCCGCCTGCAGCCCCCGGTCGACGTCCCCCGCCTCGATGCCGAGGTGCTCGGCGAGCTCGGCGCAGGTCGGCGGCCGGCCCAGCTCCTGCTCCAGTGCCGACCCGGCGGTCCGCAGGGTCAGCCGGAGCTCCTGCTGCCGGCGCGGCACCCGTACCGCCCAGACGTGGTCGCGGAAGTACCGTTTGATCTCGCCGGTGATGGTGGGCAGGGCGTACGTGGTGAACTCGACGCCGCGCGTCGGGTCGAAGCGGTTGATGGCCTTGATGAGGCCGACGGTGCCCACCTGCATGACGTCCTCCCAGGACTCGCGGCGGATGTGCAGACGCCCGGCGGCGTGGCGTACCAGGGCCGGATTGAGCTCCACGAGCGTGTTGCGGACGTACGAGTACTCGGGCGTGCCCTCCTCCAGCGCGTCCAGCCGTTCGAACAGCGGCTTGGACAGGGCGCGGGCGTCCGCGGGTGCGAGCGCGGTGAGGTCCGTGACGCCGTCCAGGGCGTCCAGTTCGTCGAAGGCGTCCGGTCCGTCCGGTCCTTCGAGGGCGGACCGCCGCGCGGCGCGGGACGCGGCAGCGGGACCGGGCTCTGCCGGTCCGCTGCCGCGTATCCGCGCCGCCCGGGTGAAGAGTTGCGCGGGCTGTGCGTCGTCGGGCTCGTCATCGCAGGCTCCATTCCTCAGGGGCGCCCGCGGCCGCCACGAGCGCGACACGCAAGCGCGACTACCCGTGGTGACGATGCCTACACGTGGAGTGACACAAATGTGGTCCCGAGCCGGTTCACGTGATGTCCGCCCCCACCCGGGGCGGCGCCTCGCGCACCGGCTCGCGGCTCAGCCGCCCCGGCCACCAGGCCGCGCGGCCGATGTCCCTGACGAGCGCCGGGACCAGCAGGGACCGGACGACGAGGGTGTCGAGCAGGACTCCGAAGGCGACGATGAAGGCGATCTGGACCAGGAACGCCAGGGGGATGACGGCGAGCGCGGCGAAGGTCGCGGCGAGCACGACGCCCGCGGAGGTGATGACCCCGCCGGTCGCGGTGAGCCCGCGCAGGACGCCCGCGCGCGTGCCGTGCAGGAGGGACTCCTCGCGGACCCGGGACATCAGGAAGATGTTGTAGTCCACTCCGAGGGCCACCAGGAACACGAACCCGTACAGCGGCACCGAGGCATCGGTGCCCGAGAACCCGAACACGTCCTGGAACACCAGCGCCGAGACGCCCAGCGTCGCGAGGAAGTTGAGGGCGACCGTCGCCACGAGCAGCACCGGCACCAGCACGGACCGGAGCAGCGCGACGAGGATGAGCAGGATGACCACGAGCACGACCGGCACGATCAGCAGGCGGTCGCGCTCGGCGGTCCGCTGGGTGTCGTACTGCTGCGCCGTGTATCCGCCCACCAGGGCGTCCGCGCCGGGTACGGCGTGCACCGCCTCGCGCAACCGAACCACCGTGTCCTTGGCGGCGTCGCTGTCGGCGGCGTCCTCCAGGGTGACGTCGATCCGGACCTTCCCGCCGGCCACCAGCGGCTCTCCGGCGCCCGGACGCTCGGACGCGGTCGCGGGGGCGGCGGAGTCCACGCCGTCGGTCGCGGCGGCGGCGGCCGTCACCTCGCCGACGCGGCCGGCGTCGGCGACGACGACGGCCGGGTTGCCCGAGCCGCCCGGGAAGTGCTCGCCGAGGACGGCCTGCGCGGTGACGGACGGCGCGTCGTTCACGAAGATCTCGTCCAGGGGCACCCCCTTGGCCACGAGGCCGGGGGCGAAGGCCGCACACGCCAGCAGTCCGGCGAGCGTGGCCGCCCAGACCTTGCGCGGGGCGCGGTCCACCAGCGCGGCGACGCGGGACCAGATGCCCCGCCCCGATGTGCCGTCGCCGGCCGGCTGCCCGGGGCGGGCGGGCCAGTACGCGGCCCGCCCGAGCAGGACCAGCACGGCCGGCAGGAAGGTGAGGGTGCTGAAGACGGCGCAGACGATGCCGATGGCGCCGACCGGGCCGAGGGCGCGGTTGTTGGTCAGATCGCTGAAGAGGAGTGCGAGGAGCCCGAGGGCGACGGTGGCCGCACTCGCCACGACGGGCCCGGTGGACCGGCGCAGCGCGGCTCGCATGGCGGCGAACCGGTCCCGGTTCCCGGCCAGTTCCTCCCGGTAGCGAGCCGTCAGCAGGAGCGCGTAGTCGGTGGCGGCGCCGATGACGAGGATGGAGAGGATGCCCTGCACCTGGCCGTCGACCCGCACCACGTCGCGGTCGGCGAGCGCGTAGACGACGGCGCAGGCCAGGCCGAGGGCGAGGACCGCGCCGGCGATCACCACCAGCGGCAGCAGCAGGCTGCGGTACACGAGCAGCAGGATCAGCAGCACGGTGGCGAGGGCGACCCCGAGCAGCAGGCCGTCGATCCCCGCGAAGGCGTCGGACAGATCGGCCTGCGTGGCGGCCGGCCCGGCGATGTGGGCCGCCGTGCCGGGAACCCGGTCCGCCGCCTCGCGCAACGCCGCCAGGACGCCGGGGAGTTCCTCGCCCAGGTCGGGCCGGAGCTGGACGACGCCCTGGAGGGCCCGGCCGTCCTCGGCGGGGAGGGCGGGGGACACGGGGCCCGCGGTGCCGGGCGCGCCCTCGACCGAGGCCAGGGCCTCGGTCGCCGACCGTTGCGTCGCCGGGTCCACGGTTCCGCCGTCCTCGACGGTCCAGACGACGATCGCCGGGAGGGTCTCGTCCCGCCGGAACGCCTCCTGGGCGTCGACGACCCGAGTGGACTCGGCGCTGCGGGGCAGGAAGGCCGCCTGGTCGTTGGTGGCGACCTCGCCGAGCTTTCCGGCGTACGGGCCGAGGACGGCGCCGCAGCCGAGCCAGGCGACCAGCAGGAGGAGCGGTACCAGCCTGCGGGCCAGTCGTGAGGAGGGGGACATGGCACTCCCGGTTCGTGTGCGTGTTTCACCCACGGGTGTTTCACTCATCGACTATCTCAATGATTGAAATAGTTTGGCATGCGCCGGCCCCGGTCCGGGTGAGGGGGTACTCCGGGCCGGGCCTTCCGGCGGGAGCCGCCCGCCCACGCGCGGCGCGTCGCCGTCCTCCTCTTCGGCGGAATGGCCGCCGGCGGATGCCCCGCGGTCGCGTCGGAATGCCCGCGGTCCGGCGGGCGCCCCGCGGTCCGGCAGAGGTCCGCGGCCGACGGCCCCTGACGGCCCTTTGGGGGTCAGCCGCGGTCGGACAGCCGGTCCAGCTCCTCGTTCATCGCGTTCAGGAAGCGCAGCACGACGGCCAGTTCGTCACCGCTGAAGCCCTCCCGGGCCCGGGCCGTCGCCTCGGCGAGCGGCAGGAAGTGCGCACGGGCGGCGGACCTTCCGTGTGCCGCGTAGTGCAGATGGACGACCCGGCGGTCCTTGCTGTCGCGGGATCTGCGGATGTGGCCCGCCCGCTCCAGCCGGTCGAGGCATGCCGTCACGGCACCGGAGGTCAGTCCGAGGTGCTCCCGCAGCCGCCCGGGGGTCAGCGGGGCGTCGGAGTCCAGGATCGCGGCGAGCGCCTGGACGTCGGTGGCGTGCAGTCCCTGGGTGGCGGCGAACGCGTGGACCAGCCGGTTCATCTCGCCGTTCATACGGCGCAGCTGCACGGCGAACGCCTGCAGACCGGGGCCCGCGGCACCCGCTGTCCCGCCGCTTCGGGTGGAGGCGGTGGCGGTGTCCGCCGGCCCCGTCTCGTTCGTACTCGCCACACGCTCAGCCTATAGACCGGCGCACGGCCTCCTGCGTCGCCGGGTCCGCCGGCCGCCTCGGGGCGCCCGTCAGGACGGGGTCCCCGCCCCCTTGACGGCGGTGAGCGCCGCCGCCACGTCGGGGTGGACCGCCGTCGTCAGACTCAGTCCGGTGAGGTCGAACAGCTTGGCGACGGGCGGTGTCGGAGCGGCGAGGTGCAGATCGCCGCCCGTGGCCCGGGTCTCGCGGGTGGCCCGTATCAGCACGTTCAGCCCCGAGGAGTCCATGAAGCCGACGGCGGACAGGTCCAGTACGAGGTGGCGGCGGCCGTGGAGCGCCTGGTTCGCCAGGTGGTGGTGGAGCAGCGTCGCCGTGTCCACGTCCAGTTCGCCGCGGATGGTCACCACCGCCGTGCTGGGGTCGTGGATCCCGACCTCGACGTCCAGGTTCTGTTCCATGGGGGGCACGCCTCCGCTTTCGGATGTTTCGTTCGGCCGCGTCCGCTACGGGCGCCGCGGTGTGGGTCGCACACACCCGTGCTGACCGGAGCACGTGTGCCCCGTGCCGCCGTTCGCACACCTCCCCCGGCTGAGTTTCCGTCCGGACATCATTGTCACGTGACAAATGTTGCTTCCGGTTCGTAGAATCACATGCTCGTGCCCGGCGTCGTGGCCCCGATGTCTGTGGATGCGTGCACACTGACGGCATGCTGGGCTTGTACTCCCGGCACGACGAGAATCGGATGACGTGGACAAGTTCGCTGCCCTTGAGCAGGCCTTGCGCGGTGCCGCTCCCCACACCCTGCTGGACGTGACGAGCGCCGCTTTCGTCGAGCGGTACGGCACCGCCGTGGTGGAACTGCGGCTGGCCGACTACGGAATGCGCTCACTGCAGACCGTGGATCCCGGCCCCGGCACATCGGAACCCGTGCCGATCGACGGCAGCCCCCAGGGGCGTGCCTTCGGCTCCCAGGAGCCGCACGTCACCGAGGACGGCGAGGGCCGGGTCGCCGTGCATCTGCCCGTCACCGTGCGCGGCGACCGGCTCGGCGTGCTGACGGTGCGGATGGCCGCCGACGCCTTCACCGAGGCCGACCTCCCGGACCTCCGGCTGGCCTGCGAGGCCCTCGGCCACGAGATGCTCGTCGCCGAGCGCGACACGGACCTCTACGTCCTGGCCCGCCGCACGGCACGGCTGACCCTCGCGGCCGAGATGCAGTGGCAGCTGCTCCCGGGCCGCGCCTGCGCACGGGACGAGTTCGCGCTCGGCGCGCAGCTGGAACCGGCCTACGCGATCTTCGGCGACAACTACGACTGGTCCGTGTCGTCCGACCATCTCACCGTCGCCGTCACCAACGGCATGGGCGACGGCATCGAGGCGGCCCTCCTCAGCAACCTCGCCGTCAACGCCCTGCGCAACGCACGCCGCGCGGGCCTCGGACTCGCCGACCAGGCCGCCCTCGCCGACCAGGCCGTCTACGCCCACTACCGTGGCCGGGCCTACGTGTCCGTCCTCCTGCTGCGCTTCGAATTCGCCACGGGCGAGGTCGAGGTCATCGACGCCGGGTCGCCGAGGCTGTGGCGGCTGCGCGACCGCGAGGTGGAGCCCGTCCCGTTCGACGCGCAACTGCCGCTGGGCATGTTCGAGGAGACGGTGTACGTGCCGGAGCGGTTCACCGTACGCCCCGGCGACCGTCTGCTGTTCGGGAGCGACGGCGTCTACGAAACCCTGTCCCTCGCGGGAGAGGCCTACGGCCACCGGGTCCTCGCGCGTACGCTGCTGGCCACGAGCCTCCTGCCGCCCACCCAGGTCCCCGGGGCCGTGCTGCGCGAGCTGGCCGGTCACCGCGGCGACCGGCCCCTCGACGACGACGCGCTCGTGGTCTGCCTCGACTGGTACGGGCGGGGGAGGGGTCCGGGCGGCGCCCCGCAGACCGCCCGCTGACCGGTAACGCCGGCATCCGGTCGGTGCGCGACGCCGTCCGCCGCGCGGCCGTCGCTACGCAGGCCGCACGGAACCGCCCTCCGGACCGTGGTTGCGGGCGCCGTCCGCCTCCACGGCCTCCCGGAACCCGTGGAGGCCCTCCAGCAGCGCGGTACGGGAGGCAGGGTCCATCGCCTCGATGGCCGCCAGCAGGACCTCCTCGCGCTGGGCGCGCAACTCGCCGAGGTACGCCCGCCCGTGTCCGGTCAGCCGGATCGTCAGCTCCCTGCGGCTCACCGGGCTGGGGGTGCGCTCGACGAGGCCCATGGCCTCCAGCCGGTCGCACAGCCTGCTGACCGAGGACGGCGCCGAGCCCAGGACGTCGCCGAGCGTGCGCAGATTGATCCCGTCGGCCCGCTCCAGGCTGTACAGCACCCGGAGCTGGGAGGCGGAGACGGCCGAGGCGGTGTCCCGGCCCCGCTCCCACAGGATCTCGAGCATCTCGATGACGTCGCACGCGGCCCGTGCCGCATCGGTGGCCCGCCGCGAGTGTGGAGCCGGACTCGTGCTCATGCCGTGACACTCCAAATCAGACGTGCTCCGCCGATGCCGCGGACCCGGTGCCGCGCCCCGCCTCTCGCGCGCCGGTGCCGGGCCGGGACCCGGGCCGGGTGTCCGGTGGGCCGGCGTCGTCGCGCGGGCACGCGGCACGTAGGTGGGGCAACCATATCCCTCCACCGCCTACCCGCCCGGCCGCGGATCCTTGTGCCGCTGAGGGAGCGATCCGGTGTCGCCGGCGTGAAGAACGTCCGTACACGGGCGACCGGCGGACGGCGCGCGGCGGGGAAGTCAGGCGGAACGGGCGTCACCGGCCCGCCGCAGTCCCGGTGCGCTGCCCGTCTGGCCGAGGGCGTCCCGGAAGCCCGACAGGCCCAGGAGCAGGGACCTGCTCGCGGCCGGTGTCATCGCGGCGATCACTTCGAGCAGTGACGCGTCCCGCCGGCTGCGCAGCTCCTGCAGATACGTCCGGCCGTGGCTGGTCAGATGCAGTTCCAGCTCGCGCCTGCTGACCTGGCTGGGCAGCCGCCGGACGAAGCCGAGCGCCTCGAGCCGGTCGCAGAGCCGGCTGACGGAGGGCGGGGCGGAGTCCAGCAGTTCGCCCAGGGTCCGGAGGTTGATCCCCTCGTCGCGGTCGAGGGTGTAGAGCACGCGGAGCTGCGACGCGGAGACCGGCGCGTACGGCACCTCACGGCCCCGGGTCCACAGGGCCTCGAGAAGCTCGATGAACTCGTGGCCGCCCGCCGGGTCCTCGCACCGCCGAGGCCGGGAAGCAGAGTGGTTCGCGTCCATACCTTCCGACACCCCGAATCGGTCACCCTCATTTCGCGGGGTCGTGGTCCCGCCGCAGATCCAGAGGCAGAGGACGTCCCCGCCACCGCAACCATATCTTTTTACCGGCAACGGACACCGAGGGCCACGGCATACCCGCGCGGTGACGGCGCGCGGGAGGGATGGCCGGGCGGGATGCGGGCAGATGTCCGACGGCCGCGGACCGTGCGGCGGCCCGGGCCGCTCGCCCCGGGAGGGCGGCCGGCCGGCGGACGCGCGGGCCGCACTTCCCTTCCGACAGGAGACGACATGCACGGTCACCGGACGCGCACGGGCCGGCCGCCCCGGCACGACGCCCCTCCCGGGGCGCTGCCCTCGCGGGACGACCTGCTCGCCGCCCTGCGCCGGACACCGGTGTCCGTCTGGAACGACGACGTCATGGACTGGGCCGCGGCACTGACCTACTACGCCGTGCTGGCGCTGATACCCATGCTCCTCGTCACCGTGTCGCTCACCGGGCTCGCCGACGCCTCGCAGACCGGGGCCCTGATCGAGCGGGCCGCGGCACTCGTGCCCGCCCAGACCCGGCCGCTGCTGGAGGGGACGCTGCGGGAGCTGGCCGGGCGGCAGTCGCAGGCCCGGCTGATCGCGGTGATCGGCTTCCTGGGCTCGCTCTGGTCCGCCTCCAGCTATCTGGCCGTCTTCCGCCGCGCCCTGCACGCCATGCACGGCCTGAAGGACCAGCGCTCGCCCTGGCGGACCGTGCCCCGCGTCGTCCTCACGGCGTGCGTCCTGCTGGCCGCCCTCGTCTCCAGCGCCCTGGTGCTCACCCTCAGCGGCGAGCTGGCCGCGGCCCTCGGCCGGGCACTGGGGGTCGACGGGGCGGCGGTCGTCACCTGGAACGTCGTCAAGTGGCCGCTGCTGCTCGGCCTTGCGGCCACCATGGTGCTCGTGCTCTTCCGCTCCGGACCGGAGCCCACCCGGGGGAAGCGGAGGCGTGCGCTCGGAGGCGCTCTCGCCGTCCTGCTCTGGCTGGCCGCCTCCGTCGCGTTCACGTCGTACGCCGCCCACGTCGGCACCTACGACCGGCTGTACGGGCCGCTCACCGGGTTCATCGTCTTCCTGGTCTGGCTCTGGGTCTCCAACCTCGCCCTGCTGACCGGCGCCCAGTTCGACGCCGAGCTCGTCAAGGCGCGGGCCGGGTGAGCGCGTTCGCCCGGGTCCGGACCGCCGGCCTCACACCCGGGCGCCGCCGGGATACGTGACGGGCGGGGCCTGCGCGGGCGGTACCGGTCCGTACGCCGGCGCCCGGAGGCCGCCGGGCGCGACGAAGTACTCGCCGTCGCGCGGCCGGTCGGCCCGCTGGCGCGGCCGCGGCGCGGGCTCCAGGTGCGGGATGTGCTTGGAGCAGTGCACGTACGCCTCCTCCACCGTGATGTGCACCCAGAACTCGGGCCTGCGCCCCGGTGCGGTGTCCACGGGCAGACCGGGACAGGCGCGCCGCTGGTCCTCGTCGGCCCGCAGCCGAGCCGCCCCGTTGACGTGCAGGCCTATGTGGTCGTCCGTGAAGTCGACGAAGAACAGGCCCACATGGGGGTTCTCGGTGATGTTCCCGGCGCTGGCGAGCACGCCGTTGCCGCGGTACTCGGGGTAGGTGACCGTGCGGTCGTCGAGCACGGTGACGAAGCCGGGCGGGCCGGCCCGGAAGGTGATGTCGCAGGCCCCGCCGGCGTCGGCCGTCGACAGGAACATCATCGTCTGCCGGGCGATGAAGTCCGCCATCTGCCCGGTGAGCTGCGGCTGCACCTGACGGTCGTAGAAGTCGCCTGCCTGGTCGGCGGTGCCGAGGAGTTGCTGGAGACGGCGTTCGCCGACGGAGCCGGAGGACTCGTGGGTGTCGTTCACGAAGGGCTCAGTCTTCCTGTGGGACGTCCGTTCGGGGGGTGGGCCCCGGCACTCTAACGCCGCCGTGAACACGGTGTCGTCGGCCGTACGGACATACGGGCGAGCTTGTGGTGTCGTGCGAGGGACGCCTGAAATGCCGTGCATGAGGTGGTGAATTCGGGGCACATGGTGAGCACATCGGAAGAAGGAGTGGACGCTGTGTTGATGCCGGACCCCAAGGCGCTTCGGAGCCTCCTGGCGCGTTACGCGGACCTGCGCATTGCCGCACCGACGAACGACGGGAACCGTCGTGCTCTGGACGACGTGACCTACACGCTCTGCGTGATGACGGCCACGAGCACCATCGAGGACGCGCTCGAACGGGCCGACGCGATGCTGGCGGGAGCGGCGAAGGCGACCGCGACCGCTGCCACGGTGCCACCGCCGGCCACCGGCACGCCGGCGATCTCCGCACCGTCGCACGAGTCCGCTCCGCCCCGGGACGACAGCGGCGTCACCCTGGTCGCCTGACCTCCGCCGCGAGCGGCTCCGCCCCGGGGCGAACGGCATCGGACCGTATCCCCCGGGGCGGCTCTCTGCCGTGCCGGCTCTTCCCCGCCGTGCGGGCAGTGCCTCCGCCGGCGCCGGGTGCCCCGAGTCCTCCGGCGCCGGCCGTCCGGACGGGAGAGGCGCGTCAGACCGCCACGCCGAAGTCGGAGACGATGCCGGTCAGCCCCGAGGCGTAACCCTGGCCCACGGCGCGGAACTTCCACTCGTCGCCGTTGCGGTACAGCTCCCCGAACACCATGGCGGTCTCGGTGGAGGCGTCCTCGGAGAGGTCGTAGCGCGCCAGTTCGGCCCCGCCGGACTGGTTGACGACGCGGATGAACGCGTTGCGGACCTGGCCGAAGCTCTGGCTGCGGGCCTCGGCGTCGTGGATGGACACCGGGAAGACGATCCTGGTGACGTCGGCGGGCACCGCGGCGAGGTCCACCTTGATCTGCTCGTCGTCGCCCTCGCCCTCGCCGGTGAGGTTGTCGCCGGTGTGCTGGACGGAGCCGTCGGGGCTGGTGAGGTTGTTGTAGAAGACGAAGTGCCCGTTCGAGCCGACCTTGCCGGAGTCGTCCAGGAGCAGCGCACTCGCGTCGAGGTCGAAGTCCGTGCCGGTGGTCGTGCGGACGTCCCAGCCGAGGCCGACGAGGACCGCGCTCAGTCCCGGGGCCTCCTTGCTCAGTGACACATTGCCGCCCTTGGCGAGGCTCACGCCCATACCGGTTCTCCTCAGGTGTGTGCCCGGGCACCGCGGTGCCCGGGCAGCGGAACTGCGGTCGCTGGAAATCTACAGCAGTGTAGAAGTTGCCCGCCCGGGTGACGCGCCACGACTCGCCGTGAATCAGTACGATGGGGCCGCGAAGACGCGGACGACGCCGGAAGGAGACGGAGTTGGGCAACCGGGAAACTGCCGGCTCGCTCCCGGCGGGCGGCGGGCGGCGGCGCGGACAGGGCGAGCTCGAGGCGCAGGTGCTGGCCGTGCTGAGGACGGCGCCGGGACCCGTGACGGCCGCCTGGGTGCAGGAGCGCCTGCCCGGGGAACTCGCGTACACCACCGTCATGACCATCCTGTCCCGGCTCCAGGCCAAGAACGCCGTCGCCAGGCAGCGGGAGGGCCGGTCGTTCGCCTGGGAGGCGACCGCCGACCAGGCGGGGCTCGCCGCCCTGCGCATGCGCCGCGTCCTCGACGGCGAACGGGACCGGGAGGCGGTGCTCACCAGCTTCGTCACCTCCCTGTCCCCCGAGGACGAGCAGGTGCTGCGCGACCTGCTCGGCCACACGGACGACGATCCCGAGGAGTGACCGGGTGGGCGTCTTCGTCTTCCTGCCGCTGGTGCTGCCCTTGACGGCATGGCCGATCGCGCGCCTGGCCGAGCAGCATCTGCACCCGCGTACGGCCACCCGCCTCCTGGCCGGGGTCGGTGCCCTGATGGCCCTGTGCAGCACCCTCTGCCTCGCGCTCATCATGGTCGTGGGAACCGCTCAACTGCCGGGCAATCCGCTGCCGGACACCTGGTCCGACCCCGAGGTGCGCGAGGCGGTCCCGTACGACGAGGTCGTCGGCAAGGCGGCCATCCCCGCGCTGGTCGCCGTGGCGGTGGCCGCGGTCCACACGGCGTGGCGGCAGCGCCGCGTCCGGCGCCGGGCGGAACGCGCCCTGGAGGGACTGCCGCCGTCCCCCGTCGCCGTACTGCCCGACGACGCGCCGTACGCCTACGCCCTGCCCGGCCGCTCGGGGGCGGCCCGGGGCAGGATCGTGGTGTCCACCGGCATGCTCGCCCGCCTCGACTCCCGGGAGCGCCGCGCGCTCTTCGCGCACGAACGCGCGCATCTGACCGCGCGGCACCACCGCCACCTCCTCGCGGCCCGGCTGGCCGCCCGCGCCAATCCGTTCCTGCGGCCCCTGCAGACCGCCGTCGCCTACTGCGCGGAGCGCTGGGCGGACGAGGAAGCCGCCGGGGAGATCGGCAACCGGCGCGTGATGGCCCGCGCGGTCGGCAAGGCGGCCATGGTCTCCCGGGGCGCCCCCTTCCCGGTGCAGGCCGGATTCGCGACGGGGCCGGTGCCGCGCCGCGTCGCCGCCCTGCTGGGGCCGGTGCCGCCCGCCCGGACCTGGCCGCCCGCCTTCACCGCGGCCGGCGTCGCGCTCTGGACGGCCGCGGCGGGGACGGCGGTGTCCGCGCTGTCGTCGGCGAATTCGGCCGTGGCGCTGTTCCTGGTCCTGAGGGCGGCGACGCCGCTGTAGGGAGGACGGTGCGGCCGGCCGGCGGTACGGCGGATCACCGCGCCCGAGGCCGGGCGGTGTGCGGGGGTACGGCCCGTGCCTGCCGTTCCGCCTCTGCCGCCCGTCGGCCGCAGCGGCCGGCGCCCCCGTCAGTCCTCGCCCTCGCTCTCGTCCTCCTCCTCGAAGGCGTCGCCGATCTCGTCCACGATCTCCGCGCCGACGATGCCCGCACCCACTCCGACGGCCAGTCCGGCCGCACCGGCGGCCACGGCGGGACCCGTACCGTGCCCGTGGTGGTGGCCGTCATGGCCGGCCCCGGGGAAGAGGCCGTGGGAGTGGCTGCCGTGCGAACCGTGCGCGGCGGGGGAGGAGCGGTGCTCCAGCAGGTAGTGCAGCCAGGTGCCGACCTTGGCGTTCCAGTCCGTGTCGCCGGCCTCCTCGTGCGCGACGGTGAAGCGGGTGAGTGCGTCGTGGCCGCCCCCGAACGGGCTTCCGCGCCTGTCCGCCTCCAGGACCACGTCCATACCGCCGGGTCCGGCGAGGAAGGTCACCTCGACCTCGTCGACCGCGTGGGCGTACCGCGGGGGCGGGCCGAGCTCGATCTCCTGGTGGAAGGGCAGTCGCCCGCCCGTGCCGCCGATGCGCCCGTACTCGATGTCGGCTGACCGGAAACCGAAGCCGAGCTGCCCGAACGCCTCCAGGATCGCTTCCTGCACCGGGAGCGGCCGCACGGCCAGCAGGTCCAGATCGCCCTTGTCCCGGGCCCCGGCCACGCCGAGCTCCGTGCGCACGCCCAGCACGACGCCGAGCGCCTGCCCGTGCAACTCGGTCACCGGCGTCTCCCAGGGCACGGTCACCGCGAAGGGCACGACATGCCGTACGCCCCGGTCGAGCCGGAAGCCGCCGCCCACCGTGCACCGCTCGAAGACCACGTCTCCCTCGTGCTCCCCGTCGTCGGTCTCCACCTCGACGCGGGCGACGAACTCCAGGGTGATGTGCTCGATGTCGAAAGCGGCGTCCCCGCCCTCGACGCGGACCTCGCCGGTGAGGCTGCCGCCGGGCGGGACGGCTCCGGGGGCGAGGACCGTGTCCACGGCCGGGCCTCCGACGCCGATCGGGCCGAGCAGTCGTCTGAACACCATCGTGGCGTTCACTCCTTCATGTACGCGTGGGTTCTGCGGAAAGCGGCGGCGCCGCGCGGGCGGGCGCCCCGGGCGCCCGGGAGCACCGATCTCCGTCCTCGGGAACATCCCGGACCGCCCTGGCGTTATCTACACGCATGTAGAAGCATAGGAGTGGAGCCTCCGCCGCGAACCGCGCGCACGGGCGGGGATTCCGGAACGGCCGAAAAGGCCCCACGGATGGCCAGTGCAAAGGGAATGGCCAGGCGCTTTACCCATCCTTTACCATGGTTCGGCGGACACTGTCCCGACCATGACCCCCACAGGGCCGACCCCGGTCCGCCGAGCCACGAAGGAGAAGCAGACCCGCAATGGGTGAACCTCCCAGTCCCAGCCGTGCCCCGTCCCGCCCGCCGTTCTCCGAGGGCCGGGAGGTGGCACGGTGACCGAAGTGCTCCTGCTGCTCGTCGCCCTGGCGCTCACCCTCGCCTGCGCCGTCTTCGTCGCGGCCGAGTTCTCCCTCACCACCGTCGAACGCGGTGAGCTGGAGCGCGCGGCCCGGGCCGGCGACCGGGGCGCCGAGAGCGCCCTCAAGGCCGTGAAGCGCCTGACCCTCCAGCTGTCCGGTGCCCAGCTGGGCATCACCGTGACCTCGCTGGTGATCGGCATGCTCGCCGAGCCGTCCGTCTCCGCCCTGCTGCGCGGCCCGCTCGAGGCGGCGGGGCTGCCGCCGGGCGTCGTCCCGACCGTGTCGACGCTCCTCGGCGTCGCGATCTCGACCGTCGTCCTGATGGTGGTCGGCGAGCTCGTGCCCAAGAACTGGGCGATCTCCCGCCCGCTCGCCGTGGCCAGGGTCGTGGCCGGGCCGCAGCGCGGCTTCACCGCCGCCTTCGGACCGCTGATCCACCATCTGAACAACACCGCGAACAAGCTGGTGCGCCGCTTCGGGCTGGAACCCGCCGAGGAGCTGGCGTCGGCCCGTACCCCCGAGGAACTGATCGCGCTCGCGCGGCACTCGGCCCGCGAAGGCGCCATCGAGGCGGACTCGGCCGAGCTGTTCGTCCGCACCCTGCACCTGGGCGAGCTGACCGCGGAGAACGTCATGACGCCCCGCGTCGACGTCCGCGCCCTCGAAGTGCACACCACGGCGGCCGACGCGGCCAATCTCACCCTCGCCACCGGTCTGTCCCGCTTCCCGGTCTACCGGGACAGCCTCGACGAGGTCATCGGCACCGTGCACATCCGTGACGTCCTCGCCCTGGACGAGGACAAGCGGCCGCTCACGCCGATAGCCGACCTGGCCACCGCGCCCCTCCTGGTGCCGCACTCCCTGCCCGTGGACAAGCTCCTCGGCAGGCTGCGCAGGGCCCGCACCATGGCCGTGATCATCGACGAGTACGGCGGCACCGCGGGTGTCGCCACCGTCGAGGACATCGTGGAGGAGGTCGTCGGAGAGGTCCGGGACGAGCACGACCCCCATGAGACGCCCGACCTGGCGCCCGCCGAGCCGGCGCTCGACGGCCGCCCCGTGTGGGACGCCGACGGCAGTGTCCGTATCGACCAGCTCCGGGAGATCGGCTTCACCGCGCCCGACGGCCCCTACGAGACCCTGGCCGGACTGGTCGCCACCCGCCTGGAACGCATCCCGACCACCGCCGACCGCCTCGACGTCGACGGCTGGCAGCTCGCCGTGCTCCACACCGAGCACCACCGCGCCGACCGCGTCCGCATCACCGCCCCCGCCGCCGCGGCGGAGAGCGCGGAGGAGATCCGATGACCACCCTCCAACTGCTGATCGGTGCCTTCACCCTCGTCACGAACGCGTTCTTCGTCGGTGCCGAGTTCGCCCTGATCTCCGTGCGCCGCAGCCAGATCGAGCCGGCCGCCGTCAAGGGCGACCGCAGGGCCCGCACCACGCTCTGGGGCATCGAGCACCTGTCCGCGATGATGGCCACGGCCCAGCTCGGCATCACCGTGTCGTCGCTGGTGCTGGGTGCCGTCGCCGAACCGGCGATCGCCCATCTGCTGGAACCCCCGTTCCACGCCATCGGCGTGCCCGAGGCGCTGATCCACCCGATCGCGTTCGTCATCGCCCTCACCCTGGCGACGTATCTGCACATGCTCTTCGGCGAGATGGTCCCGAAGAACATCGCCCTCGCCGCCCCGGCGCCGACCGCGCTGCTCCTCGGCCCGCCGCTGGTGGCGCTGACCCGGACGCTGCGGCCGGTGATCTTCGGTATCAACGCCTTCGCCAACACCCTGCTCCGGCTGCTGAAGGTCGAGCCGAAGGACGAGGTGGCCTCGGTCTTCACCGACGATCAGCTGGCCCGCCTGGTCAAGGACTCCAGCGAGGCCGGACTCCTCGAACCGGAGGACGGCGAGCGGCTGCAGGACGCACTGGAACTGGGCACCCGGCCGGTCGGTGAGGTGATGGTGCCGCTCGGCAAGATGCTCACCGTCGACGCCGGCATCACCCCCCAGGGCCTGGAGCGGGCCGCCGTCGCCAACCGGTTCTCCCGTCTTCCGGTGGTCGCGGAGGACGGCGCGATCCTGGGCTACCTGCACATCAAGGACGCGCTCGGTGCCGCCGAGCGCACGAAGCCCTTCCCGCGCACGGCGCTCCACCCCATCATCAAGGTCGCCATCGACACCCCCCTCGACGACACCCTGACGGCCATGCGGGGCGCCGGTACGCACCTCGCCGCGGTCACCGGCACCAAGGGCACCGTCATCGGCTTCGTCACCATGGAGGACGTCCTGGAGGAGCTGGTGGGCCCGGCCCCCGACGCGCTCGTCTGACCGGCGAACGCTCCGACCGCGAACCGCCGCCCCGCCGTGAGGCCGGGCGGCGGTTCCGTGTCCGGGAGGCCGCCGCCCGCTGCGATCGTGCCCGCCCGCCGCGTGCGCGCCCGGCCGGCGGCCGTCCGTGCGGGACCGCCGGGGCGCCCAGGGCGTGTTGCGGAAGTGGCTCCGTCCGCCCGCGGTGCGGCGTCTGGTGCGTGCGATCGCAAGGCGGAGGATCATCCTCGTACTGGACGTACTTGGATGACTCCGGCAACGCAGCGAGCGTGCGTGTGCCAGACGCCGCGGGCCGGGAGGGACTTTCACCACACGCCCTAAGCGGCGGCGGACTCCCCGTCCCTGCCCCGGGTCCGCAGCAGGTAGCCGGCCTGGAATCGGGTCCGCGCGTCGAGCGACTCCATGAGATCGGAGATCCGACGCTGGCAGGTGCGCGCCGAGATCCCCAGGGTCCGGGCGATGACCTTGTCCTCGACCCCGTTGACGAGCATCCGCACGATCGCGGCGTCGACCTCGGCGGAGGCGACCCGCCCGGCCTCCGGATCGTAGTGCCCGTCGAAGGACTCGGCGGGGGACCACAGCCCCTCGAAGCCCCGGCGGAAGCCGGCCACGACCGCCGGGTCCCGGAGGACCGCGACCCCCGTCCCGTCCTCCAGCGGGACGACACCGGTGCGCCCGTCGACGATCATCAGCCATGCGACGCCCGCGGTCGTCGTGCGCGCCTCGCCGGCACGGGCGACGAGCTGCCCGACGTACTCCCGCAGCGTCGGATCGAACCGGGCCGACTGGGGCAGCAGCAGCCGGACCCGCAGGCCGGCGTCGGCCCGCAGCCGGGCGTCCACGCCGGTCAGGGCGGCCTGGCCCAGCGGGTCCTCGTACGAGCGGGCCAGCAGCACCTCGCTCGCGGCGTCCGCGAGCAGCCCGGCCACCACCCCGCGCGCGACCTCCGCGTCCTCGATCCGCTGGACCGGACCCGGGTCCGGCTCCCGGGCCAACTGGGAACGGTACAGCGGCATCAGACTGTGCATCCGCTGCCGTAACTGCTCCAACCGGTGCTGCCGGGACCGGAGTTCCTCGTCGTGCACGGCGAGCAACTGGAGCGAGGCGGTCATCGGGTTCACGGCGACGTACGCGTAGGTGCAGCCGTGCACCAGGTGCAGCAGGCGCAGCTCCACCAGGTCCCCGATCGCCGCACCGGCTTCGTCCTCGGTGATCCCCAGGGCCGCGGCGCAGTGGGGGGCGTCCACGTACTCGTTGCGAAGGGCGAGTTCGTAGACCTGGTTGGCGACGGTGCCGGATTGCGGCACCTCAGGTAGCTCCGCTATGTCCGTTCTTGACACGGTTTTCCTTCCCTCGGCTTTGCGCCATACCAAGATCGGAAACTATACGGCGGCCCCCGTCTGAACCAGATTTCCATTCTGTGAATCTCGCACGACCACGGGGGAGAGAAGCCGCGATGACCGCACGCACACGCAACGGAAACATCAGCGTCCAGCTGCACGGATGCCCTTTCGGCGGGGCGATCGGCGCCCCCGCGGGAGGCGTCCTCGCACGGGTCAACTTCGCCGGCGGCGCCGGCGGGACCTCGCTGGACGACGGCGCACCGCGCCTGACCACGCACATGGTGGGCGAACACACCGAGTCGGCCGAGGAGATCTGGGTCAGCACCCTGCCGGTCACCGCCGGAGTGGCCGGCGAGGCCGTCTTCGCCGAGGACGGCGAGCACCTCTTCTACGCGGTCCGGCTCGACGCCCGGCCCGTCTACCGCGACGCCGTGCGCCGCATGTACGAAACCGCCCTGGAATTCACATTCGAGCGCGGATACACGGAGATGGCCCGCATGTGGAATCTCGTCGGCGGAATAACCGACCCGAACGCGGACGGTGTGGAGATATACCAGGACTTCTGCGTCGGACGGGCCGAGGCGTTCGCGGCGTGGGACGACCGCGTCGGGCGCCTCCCGGCCGCCACCGGCATCGGGACCCTCAGCCAGGGCGTCGACCTCTGCTTCATCGCCGTCCGGCCCGGCCGCACCACCCACATCGAGAACCCCCGGCAGACCCCCGCCTACAAGTACCCGGCCCGCTACGGCCCCAAGTCGCCCAGTTTCGCCCGCGCCACCTGGCTGCGCGGACTCGGCGACGAGCCCGGCACGCTGTTCGTCTCGGGCACCGCCAGCATCGTCGGCGCCGAGACCGTCCACGTGGGCGACACGGCCGGCCAGGTCGACGAGACCCTCCGCAACATCGAGGTGCTGATCGGCGAGGAGAACCTCGCCGGGTACGGCGTGGACCGCGGCTTCGAACTGAAGGACCTCAACCGGATCAGGGTCTACGTCCGTGACGCCGAGGACCTGCCCCTGGTCCGGGAGCGGGTGCGCGCCGCCTTCCCGGCGCACACCGAGATCGCCTGGTTCAACGTCGACGTCTGCCGCACGGCCGCCCTCGGCCCGGCACCACCCCTTTCGGCGTACCCCCCGAGGAAACCGGTGATCAGGGTGGGCCGGAGCCCGCAGGACTGGGCCGGCCCGCCGCATCCGGCCGACGGGGGAGGCGGGCCGCGGCACGGGAGTCGCGCCGGGATCCGCAGGCTTCGCGCCGTCCGCCCGAAGGGGGGCGGATTATACGGTGCTCATCGAGCAGCAAACATGGATGTGGATCAGCCCACACTTTCCCTCACGTATTCACCACATGCCGCCGGTTGCGCCGCCTTGTGCTCGCTCGGGCGGCGTGCTCCGTGTGCCACCGGGCCGAACAGGTGCGGAAGGGGGTGTCGCGCAGGGCCGTGTCCCGCCCGTTCCCTCTATCCGGAATCAATTGCTCCTGTCTACTCACCAGTTCTGGTCAGTCTCTACAAGTCGCCTTTCAGTCAAAGATCAGCCAGAAGTCATCCCAGATCAATCAATAAACGGACAGGAGTCGCTAATTCCACATTGACACCCTGCTGGCGATCTTCAAGACTGCGCCACCGACCACCCCGCACTCATCGGGAGCTGCGTGCGGATCTAGCAGGGGGAACCGACAACAGAATGAAGAAGAGCCACTCCAACTCCGCCCGCATGCGGAGGGCCGCCACGCTCGGGATCGTGACCGCCACCGCCCTGGCCGCCGTCAGCGGCATGGCCGCGCCGCCCACCGCCGTCGCCGCAGCCGCGGGCAGCGCGGCGGCGGCTGCCGGGATCGGTACCACCGACAAGCAGCGCGTGGACGCCGCCGCCGTGGTGCGCCTGGACCCGACTCCGGACGTACTGCTGCTCGGCGACCACGACTTCATCCACGCCATCTGGCAGAAGGCCCGCGACAACGGGGAGACCTTCGAGTCGGTGCGGCTGGCCGCCGAGACCGCCATGACGAGCGAGGCGGACGAGGACCACGTCCGGTTCATCGCCACCGGTATCCACGAGGCGTACGCCGTCGACAAGCAGCGCGAGAAGGACAAGGCCGACGCGGCCCGCGCGGCGCGGCTCGCCAAGTCCCAGGCGCTGATCGCGCTCGGCATCGCGAGCAGCCCCGACCTGCTCGGCCTGAGCGACGACAACTTCATCCGCGCCGTGCTGCGGCACGAGGCGGCCGGCCCCGAGGTGCGTGCCGCCGCCGCGCAGGCCCTTGCCGCGGACGCCGCCGCCTGGCAGGAGTTCATCGCCAACGGCGCCCGCGACGCCCACCAGCGGGACGTGGCCGCCGAGATCAAGGAGCTGGAGGAGAAGAACCGGGCGGAGGCCGAGCGCCGCAAGGAGGTCGCCGCCCGGACCAACGCGGCCGCGCTCTTCCGGATCACGCCCTCCGAGGCCCTGCTGGCCCTCGGCGACGACAACTTCATCCGCGAACTGCTGCGCACCGCACCGGCCGACGCCAGGGAGAGCGAGCTCTACGCGGCGGCGCAGCGAGCGGTCCTCGACCCCGACCCGGCGGCGTGGAAGGAGTTCATCCACACCGGTGCCGAGGCCGCGTACAAGAAGGACGACGAGGCACGCCGCAAGAAGATCGCCGAGGCCGACCGCCGGCTCGCGCTGCAGATCCAGGCCGCCGCCGAGAACACCGGCGTGAACCCCAACCTGGTCGCCGCCGCGAAGAAGGCCCTGGCCGGCAGCGACCAGGACGTCGCCCGGTTCCTCAAGGAGGACAGCCAGTACCGGGCCAAGCGGCAGTCGCTCCAGCCGGCGAACGGCAAACCGGCGGGCTTCTTCGTCCGGCAGTCCGACGTCGACGCGGGAGAGGCGTTCCTCGCTCCCGTCTCCGCCGACTCCCGGCAGACCGACCGTGAGGACGCCACCTGGGTCGTCGTGCCCTCGCTGGGCGGCAAGCCCGGCTGCTACTCCCTCGAGTCCGCCCGCAAGCCCGGCCACTACCTCGCCCAGAAGGGTCTCCGGGTCCGGATGATCGCGGGCGACGGCAGCGCGCAGTTCGGCAAGGACGCCACCTGGTGCGCCAGGAAGGGCCTCGGCGGCTCCGGTACGTCCTTCGAGTCGGCGAGCCAGCCGGGCCGTTTCCTGCGACAGCACCGGGGCGACCTGTACGCGGCCGACAAGTCCGCCAAGAACGCCTTCGACGCAGAGCGGGACTTCGCCCAGGAAGCCTCCTGGAAGATCGCCGCCCCGCTCGCGCGCTGACCCGTCGCCGCGCCCACACCTCCAGACCTGAGAAGAACGGAACATCCCATGCCCCGGATCGCTCGATCCGTCCTGTCCCTCGGGGCCGGTCTCGCCGTACTCGCCGCCGGTGCGACCGTCGCCTCCGCCGACGAGCCGCCCACTGCCGCCGCGGCCGCGGTGTCCACGACCGCCGTACAGCTCAGGGCCGAGCACAGCGGCAAGTGCCTCACGATCACCAAGGGCAGCCTGCGCAACGGCGCCGACGCCGTCCAGTCGGCGTGCGCCGGCGACGCCGCGAACCAGCGGTTCGACATGGCCGCCACCGGTGCCGGGACCTTCGAACTGCGCGCCGGGCACTCGGGCAAGTGCCTCGAAGTGGCGGGCAAGGACTCCAAGCCGGGTTCGGTCGTCCAGCAGTACTGGTGCGGCCAGGGGCAGCACCAGCAGTGGCGCCTGGTCATGGTCGACATCGCCGAGCAGCTGTACGAGCTGAGGCCCGCCCACCTGGCCCAGAGCATGAACCGCTGCCTGGACGTCAAGTCCGCCGCCAAGGAGGACGGCGCGAGCTCGCAGCTGTGGGCGTGCAACGGCACTGCCGCCCAGAAGTGGCGCATCCAGCCGGTCACGGCCGCCTGAGCAACCGAACACGCGAGAGGAAGCAGATCATCATGTCTCGGATCATCCGGGCCGCCCTGGCCGTGGGCGCGACCGCCGCCGTGCTGGCCGGCACCGCGACCGTCGTACAGGCCGACGACGGCACCGATCCCGCCACCGCGGCGGCCGAAGCGGCACGCACCGCGGCCGACAGGGCGCGCGAGGCGGCGGCCGTCGCGGCCGCCGCCCGATCGGAGGCCGTGTCCCGCGCCGCGGTGGCGCAGACCGTCGTCCGGTTCACGGCCGCCCACAGCGGCAAGTGCCTGGACGTCAAGGACGGGAAGACCACGGACGGCATCGACGTCCAGCAGTACGTCTGCAACGGCACCGCCGCCCAGAAGTGGAAGGCCGTCCCCATGGCGGGCGGGAGCTTCGAACTGCGCTCCGTCCACAGCGGCAAGTGCCTCGAGGTGGAGAACAGCGGCACCAAGGCCGGTGCCGCCGTCCAGCAGTGGACGTGCGGCCGCGGGGAGCAGCAGCGCTGGCGGCTGGTGCTGGTCGACCCCGTGCGCAAGCTGTACGAAATGCAGCCCGTCCACGTCGACGGCATGTGCCTGGACGTCCCCAACGCAGCGAAGACGGACCGGGTCAACACGCGGCAGTGGACCTGCAACCGGACCGACGCCCAGCTGTGGCAGGTCCAGCAGGCCGACTGAGGCCGAGGAACGGGCGCGTGAACGCGCCCGTCGAGCGTCGCGGAGGGGCGGGGCCGGCCCTACGGCCCCGCCCCTCCGCGGCTCTGAACACGTTGTTCCTTCCCGAAGGGGGTCTGAGTTGAGTCGTCAGTGGTGGGGCGCGCGAACGCTCGCGGCCGGCGTGCTGGCCGGCGGGATCGCGATCACGGGCACGGTGCCGGCGGCCGCGGCCGACGCGCCGTCCGCGTGGGCCGCGGGGTCCGCCGGGCCGGCCGGCCGGCAGGCGGGGGAGCTCCCGCCCGAGCTGGCCGCGGCCGTCGAGGAGACGCGCCTGCGGGTGACGTCGATGGCGAAGACGCATCCCGCCGCGGAGGTGCGGACTTCGGCGTGGAACGCGCTGCGCAGCTCCCGCGGCGACGAGGCACTCGCCGAATGGCTCGCGCCCGGCGGCGGCTTCGACTACGCGAAGCAGCGGGCGCGCGACACCCGTGCGCGGAACAGGGCGTTCTGCGAGCGGGTGGTCGCCACGCACACGGTGGGGTTCTCCCCCGAGGTGCGGGCGGCCGCGGCGCGGGCGCTGAAGGGGAGCGCCGCCGACCAGGCGGCGTTCGTGAGGACCGGGTACGCCGAGGCACAGCAGCGCGACCGCGCGGCGCGGGAGGCCGGGGAGCGGCAGCGGCTGGAGGTCGCCGCCGGGGACCGGGACTTCGTGCGCGCCCGCGGTGAATCGGACCCGGGCGAGCAGGTACGGGTCGCGGCGCGGTGGGCGCTGCGGCCGGGGGCCGCGGATCCGGACGTGGAGGAGTTCTTCGGCTACGGCTGGGCCGCCGGCGCGGCGTTGGACCTGGAGGCGTACCGGACGCGTGTCGCCGACGCGGAGACGATGCGGCACCACACACTGACGCTCCTCGTCCGGGAGGCCACGGCGGCCGAGGCCGCCGTGCAGGGCGCGGCGGACGCCGCCCGCGCCCGCGCGGAGGCGGAGCGCGCGTGGAAGGCCGTGTCCGAGCACGCCGAAGCGGCGCGGCGCGGATGGGCCGAGGAGCAGGCCGCCGCGGCCGCCCAGGCCGAGCACTGGCGGGCCGTCGCCCTGCTGTCACGGGACTCGGCGGAGCAGCTCTGGAAGGCGGTTTCGGGCACGGCCGAGAGCCACCGGGACGCCTGGGCGGGTGAACTGGCCGGTGCGGAGCGCGCGTCGGCGTTCTGGAAGGCCATGTTCGACCGTGCCCAGGACGGCGAGAGCCGTACCCGGGGCTGATTCCGGCGGGTTCGGCCGGCCGTGACCGGGCCGGGCCGGACGGTGTTCGACCACCCCGCCCACTGACCGGGGCGGGTGTTTCTGATGGATCCATTCATCCAGGGGGTTTCCCGTGTGGGGAAGGTTCCGGCCGAGGGCCGGAGGGCTGCGCGTGGGCGCGGCCGGGAACGTGCGGAAGGCGGTGGCCGCAGCGGTCGCCGTGGCGGTGCTGGGCACCGTCACCGGTGAGGCCGCCGCGGCCACCGCCGTGGACGGCGGGAAGGCGTCGACGGCGCGGACGCTCGAATCGCTGGACCGGCTCGCGGAGGCGCTGAGGCCGGAGCCCGGCGGCCCCGCGCCGGCCGCGAAGTCCGAGCTCGACCGGATCAGCGACGAGCGGGACCGGCAACTCGTCGAGGACTTCGCCGAGTTCGACGAGGAGGAAGAGGTCCGCGAGGCCGCCGCGAAGGCGCTGGCGAGCACCGACCCGAACGCGATCCGCCAGTTCCTGGAACACGGCGAGGCCGAGGCCCGCCAGCGCGCCAAGGACAAGCGGGCCGGCGACGACGCCGCCAACCGGCAGAAGATCGAGAAGCTGCGCGGCACCGGTGGCTCGTTCTTCAACGCCGAGGTCGAGCGGGTCCTCAAGGGCACGGCGCGGGACCGTGCCGACTTCCTCGCCTTCGGCGCGGACATCGCCAGGCAGCGTGACGAGGCGCAGCAGCAGAACGCCGCCGAGCGTGCGGAGGAGAACCGCAAGCGCGTCCGGATGCTGGCGTCGGCCGGCGGCCCCGCGGTGAAGCGTGCCGCTCAGGCCGCGCTCGACTCCGGGGACGACGCGTCGATCGCGGAGTTCCTGGAGAAGGGCTACCAGGTCGCGGCGCAGCAGGACGCCGACGACCGGGCCGCGCACGAGAAGGCGCAGAAGGAGGCCCTGGAGGCCGCGGAGAAGCTGCGTGAGCTGGCCCGCAGGGCGGCTGCCGCCGCCGAGGCGCGCACGAAGCTGATCGCCGCGCACGGCAACGCCGTCAAGGAACTGAAGATCGCCTCCAACGCGATGTCGGCCGCGGCCGCCGCCGCGCGCCAGGCGGACCGGATGCTGGCGGCCGACCGGGCGGGCAAGCGCCAGTCCGACTACGGCCCGGTCAAGGCCGAGGCCGCACGCCAGGTCGGCTACGCCGAGGACGCGGCCAAGGCGGCGCAGGTCGCCGCGGCGCAGGCCAAGGTGCAGGCCGACGCGCTGGTGGAGACCGGCCTCGAGCACGGCGTCCAGTGGTCCGAGGTCGCGGCGGGCATCGCGTCCGCCGCCGACGCCGCGGCGAAGGCCGGCAGGACGGCGCAGCACGCGGTGGACGCCACCGCGGCGACCTCCGCGGGACTGAACGCCAAGAACCAGGCCGAGTTGCACGAGCAGCAGGCCAAGAAGTGGCGGGCGAACGCCGAGGAGCACGCCCGGGCCGCGGCGCGGCTGGCGGAGGCCGCCGAGAAGCAGGCGAAGATCGCCGCGACGGCTGCGGCGCGCGCCAAGGAGGCCCGCCTCGGGGCCGAGCGGGCGGAGCGCGAGGCGTGGGAACACGCCCGCAGGACCCGCGACGCCCGAGTCGAGGCGCAGCGCCAGGCCCAGATCGCGGCCGCGCAGCGCAAGATCGCCGAGCGTGAGCGCGACCTGGCCGCGGCGGCCCGGGCCAGGGCGGAGCGGGAGCGGGACGTCGCCGCTGCGGCGCGTGCGCGCGCCGAGGCCGAGGCCCGTACGGCCTCCGCCGCCCGGGCGCAGGCCCAGGCGGCCGCCGCGACGGCCGCGACCGCGCGCGCGAACGCCGCCCACCACGACGGTGTCGCGGCAGAGGCGGACCGCAAGGCGCAGGGAGAGGAGGCCAACGCCCGCAAGGCCCGCAACGCCGCGGTCGCGGCCGAGCAGCGGCACCAGGCCAAGGAGGCCCGCGCCCGGGCGACCGAGGCGATCGCCGCCTCCGGCCGCGGCACGATCGACGCGGGTATCGCCCGTGCCGCGGCCGACTCGGCGCGCGCCGAGGCGAACACGGCACGCGACGCGGCCGGTCAGGCCCGCGGCGCTGCCGACACCGCGAGCGGAGCGGCCGTCAGGGCGCGCACCGCCGCGACGGAGGCCGCGGGCGCTGCCGCCCGTGCGCGCGCCGCGGCGGCCGAGGCCACCGCGCACGCCGCGCGTGCGAACGCCGCGGCGAACAAGGCCGAGGCCGCCGCCGCCGCGGCAGGTGCTGCGGCGGACAAGGCCGAGGCGGAGGCGGCGCTCACCCGCGCGGCCGCCCGGCGCGCCGACGAGAAGGCCGCGGAGGCCACGGCCCAGGAGGCCCGTGCCGGTATCGCCGCGTACGAAGCCGCCCGGCTCGCCGGACTCGCGGCGATGGAGGCCGGCAACTCCGTCCAGGCCGCGAACCGGACCAGGGAAGAGGCGCAGGGTGCCGTCCGCGAGGCGGCCATGGCGCAGGTCCAGGCCGGCATCGCCGTCAAGGCGTCGGCCGCTGCCCGCAGCACGGCCGCCGGCATCGCCGATCCGGCCGACACGGCCATCGAGCTGACCGCTCCGTTCGCCGGCAAGGACGTCGACGCCGACTTCGCCGCCGCGGTCGCCGCCGCGGCGCAGGAGATGGGCGCGGACCAGGTCGCCTCGGCCGACGCCAAGGCGGCGGAGGCCGTGAAGGCGGCCGAGGCCGCGGAGGCCGCGGCGAAGCGCGCCGGCGCCCAGGTCGCTCCGGCCTACAAGGCAGCCGCGGACGCGGCGCGTTCGTCCGCGAACGCCGCGCGCTCCGCCGCGGCGTCCATGAAGTCCGCGGCGCAGGCCGCGGAGGAGGGAGCCAAGGCCCGCGAGGCCGCAGCCGGCGCCGCCAAGGCGGACGCGCAGGCCCAGGACGACGCGAAGCTCGCCCGCACCGCCGCCGGCCAGGCCTACTCGGACGCCGCCGCGGCCCGTACCGCCGCCGGTCAGGCGGAGGCGGAGGCGGCCCGTGCGCGCGGTGCAGCCGCCGAGGCCGACAACCACGCGGTGGCCGCGAGCAGCGCCGCGGCGCTGGCGGAACAGGAGGCGAGTGTCGCCCGGGGCGCCGCGTCCCAGGCGGAGAAGGACGCCGCCGACGCGGACAGGTTCGCGGAGTCCGCCGAAGGCCACGCCAAGTCGGCGGAGGCCGCGGCCAAGAACGCCAACACGTACGCCCGCGAGGCGGACGAGGCGGCGAAGAAGGCCGAGGAGTACCAGCGCGAGCAGGAGCGCAAGGCCCGCGCGGAAGCGGCGAAGCAGGCCGAGAAGAAGGGCAGCACCGCACCGCTGACCCCCGAGGAGGTCGAGGCGCTCAAGGCCGCCGGCATATCACCGGAGGAATACGAGAAGGCACGTGCTCTCGCGGACAAGGACCTCCTCGACTTCCTGGTCGAGAACGGCGGTCAGATCATCGTCGACCTGCTCTTCGAGGACATCAAGAAGTGCTTCAGCGAAGGCGACTTCGAGAGCTGCTTCTGGGCCGTCGTCGGCAGCCTCCCCTGGGGCAAGGCCCTGAAGGTCATCAAGGAGACGCCGGCGATCGCGAAGGCGCTCACCCGCATCGTCACCGGCCTGAACGACTTCCTCGACAACTCCGCCGCCGCGAAGAAGCTCATCGCCAAGAGCAAGGAGATCCTCGAGAAGGCTCGCAGGAACACTCCGTGCAAGGACGGAAAGAAGAAGGATCCGCACAGCTTCGCGCCGGGCACGCCGGTGCTGCTGGCCGACGGTACCGCCAAGCCGATCGAGAAAGTACGCGTCGGCGAGCGGGTGATGGCGACCGACGCGGCAACCGGTGAGACCGGCGGACGCGCCGTCACCCGTCTGATCGTCGGCGAGGGACGGAAGTCCCTGCGCGAGCTGACGGTGGACACCGACGGCGCGGCGGGGGACGCGACCGGCACCATCACGGCCACCTTCGGGCATCCGTTCTGGGCCGCCGACCGCCGGGAGTGGGTGGAGGCCGGCGATCTCGAGGCCGGGAACCTGCTGCGGACCCCCGACGGCACGGTCAGGGAGCTCGTCGGTGTGCGTGCCTGGACCCAGCCGGCGCGGGTCCACAACCTCACCGTGGACGACCTGCACACGTACTACGTGGTCGCCGGCGATGCGCCGGTGCTGGTCCACAACGAGAATCCGTGTCCGGAGCTGGTCGAGGAAGTCTGGCACCCGGGGTCGTTCGGCACTTCCGAGGCGAGCTTCGTATGGCACTACACGGAGCGGCACGGAGCCAGGGCGGGCGTGTCGATCCAGCAGTACCTGCTGGATGCCAAGGCTTGGGCCGAACGCCTTTCCAAGCCGGGCGGCAAGATCGGCCTCAATGCGAAGCTCATGCCCATGGAGGGTGGCAAGAACGCCGTGAAATACGTCGATCCCCAAACCGGCATGGGCGGGATCCTGGGGCCGGACGGACGGGTCGTATCCTTCTGGTACTCGGCCGAAGACGCCGATTAGGAAGGTGACTCGGATGTCCTTGGCTTTCATGGATTCCTACACCCTGTGGCGTCGCACGCCTTTTCCGTCGGGCGGATCCACGCCGGAACTGAAAATGACGTACGCCGATCTGGCGGAAGCCGACGAATACGTCACGACGGTCATCAGGTTCGTGGAACAGGGGATTTTCAGGCCGTCACCGGCCGACGTCCTGTCGTACCTCGACGAGCTCACGGAGCGGATCGACCGGCTCCGCGGGTCGTCGGCGGGCAAGGACCTGGAAGTCGCCCGGGCCCAGCATGCGTACGCGGCGCTGCTGGCCCTCGTGTACCGGCAGTTCCTGGAGGCGGGCGCCCGTAGCGGTTCCTGACGGAGCGTCACGGGACCGGCCGCGGGGCCGGTCCCGGGAGCGGGTGGCACAGCAGGTGTGCCACCCGCTCTGTCGTTCGCGGAGTCGCGCGGGGCGTTCAGCGGGAGGTGAGGGGGGTCTCGGACTCGACGCGGGTGAGCTTCTCGGGGTTCCGGACGTAGTAGAGGCCCGCGACGCGGGCGTTCTCCACGCGGAAGGCCAGCACGCCGTCGATCACGCCGTCCAGGCGCAGGACGAGTCCGGGGTTGCCGTTGACCGTCGTGGGCTCACTGGTGAACGCGCCGCCGGCTTTGGCGACACTGCCGGCCATGTAGCGGAGCACCTTGTCGGCGCCGACGACCGGCCGCAGCGCCGCCAGCTTGAGGCCGCCGCCGTCGCTGACGAACACGACGTCCGGGGCCAGTACGTCGAGCAGCCCCTGCAGGTCCCCGGTCACGAGCGCCTGCTGGAACGAGTCCGACGCCGCCCGGGCCTCTTCCTGTGAAACCGGTGTGCGCGGCCGGCGGGCGTCGACGTGCCGGCGTGCGCGGTGGGCGATCTGGCGTGCGGCGGCAGGGGTCTTGTCGATCGCTGCCGCGATGTCGTCGTAGCCGATGTCGAAGACCTCGCGCAGCACGAAGACCGCGCGTTCGGTCGGGGAGAGCGTTTCGAGGATGAACATGAGTGCCAGCGACAGGTTCTCGGACAGTTCCACGTCCTCGGCCACGTCCGGCGCGGTGAGCAGGGGCTCCGGCAGCCAGGGGCCGACGTAGGCCTCCTTGCGCCGCTTGAGGGTGCGCAGCCGGTTGAGTGCCTGCCGGGTCGCGATCCGCACCAGGTAGGAGCGCTGGTCCCGTACCTGTTCCAGGTCGACCTTGACCCAGCGCAGCCAGGCCTCCTGGAGGACGTCCTCGGCGTCGGCCGCGGAGCCGAGCATCTCGTAGGCGACGGTGAACAGCAGGTCGCGGTGGGCGACGAAGGCCTCGGTCGCGGGGTCGGTGGCGTGGTCGTTCATGTCGTGCGCTTCACTCTCTCGTGATCGGCCCCCCAAATACCGGAAGCAGGCCGTGGACGGTCCGGTTGTCGCTCCGGGTCGGTCCCCGCCTCCCCGGACCGGCCCGCCCGGTCCGGGGAGGGGACGCGGCGGCCGCGCCGCGCGTCGGGTGCCGCACGGCGTCGTGCGGTGTTCAGGCGGGCGTTCCCAGGCGGTCGTTGCCGCCGGCGCGGGATGCGCGGGAACCGGCCTTGCGTGCCCCGCTCACCAGCTTGTTGAGGGTGAACCGGCAGGCGATCTCCTTGACGCCGGCACCGGTCCGCCCGCCGATGCCGAGCGAGTTCACCTTGTCGTTCGGGTAGGAGAACTGGGTGACGCCCTCGTTCCGGCCGAGGCTGAGGCACTGCCCGGCGAAGAACATCCGGACCGGACTGGGCTTCTTCCCCGCGATCCGGTGCAGGATCGTGGCGGCGGCCGCCGGGCCCAGCTGCACGGCTGCCTGGCAGCTCATCCGGAACGGGTGGTCCGGCATCACTCCCGCGTCCCCGGCTGCGACGATGCGCTCGTCGTCCACGCTGGTCAGCGTGGTGTCGGTGACGAGGCGGCCTGCGGCGTCGGTGCGCAGCCCGCTGCGGGCGGCCAGGTCCGGGACGCGGAATCCCGCGGTCCAGACCGTCACCGCGCTGGGCACCTCGCGGCCGTCTTCGAGCCGTACGGCGTCCTGGGTCACTTCCGTCACCTGGGCGCGGGGACCTTCGAGGACGGTGACGCCCAGCCTGGCGAGCCGGCGGGCGACCGGGCGGCGGACCCGGGCGTGCAGGGATGGGCCGAGCACCCGGCCGCAGACCAGGGTGACCCTGCGGCCCGCTTCCGCCAGCTCGGCGGCGGTCTCCAGGCCGGTCGGGCCGGCCCCGACCACGGTCACCGGGGCCGTCGCGGGCGTCGCGGCCAGTGTCGACCGCAGTCGATGCGCCCCCTCGAGATCCGACACCGAATGAGCGAACTCCACCGCTCCCGGCACACAGGGGTCGGAGGCGCCGCTGCCCACCGCGTAGACGAGGTAGTCGTACGAGACCGTCCCGCCGCCTGCCAGCGACACCCGGCGCTCGCCGGCGTCGATCCGGGTCGCGGTGTCGACCAGCAGCCGGACGTTCCCGCCCAGGACCTCACCGAAGCCCTCGACCGCGTCGTCGGAGCCGGCCACGAGCTGGTGCAGGCGGATCCGCGAGACGAACTCGGGACGCGGATTGACCAGGGTCACCGACACACCGTCGCGCCTCGCCAGGCGATTGGCCGCCGTCACGCCCCCGTACCCGCCGCCGACCACGACTACCTCGACGTTCCCGCTCATCATGTCTCCCTCGGTTGTGGACTCGGCATTGAGACACCGGCCGCGCGGGCGTTGTGACAGCCTGCCGGGGATGAGACGCAGCGCACATCGGACGCGGCGGAGGCGCCGCGCCCGTACCCCCGAGTGGGACGGCGCGGCGCCGACGAGTACGGGCAGGGGCGACGGGGGAGCCCCGCGGGGCCGGGGCGCAGCGGGGTGGTCACTCACCGCCGGCGCCGGTCGCTCTCCGTCGGTCGTCGAGCGGGGCCGCGCTCGCTCCTCGCCACAGCCGGTCCCGCCGCCTTCAAGACGAACGCAGCGTGGGGCGGACGAGTCCCGGTGCATGCCCGGCCCGGTCGGCGCCGGGCGCGCGGACCGGGTCCACACCGGCCGGAATCCGCCCCGTCCCGGTACAGGCGGCCGTAGCGTCGTGCCATGACCACCGCCGACGAGACCACTTACGAGTTCCGGGCCGCCCGTCGCGAGGACTTCGAGGCCATCGACGCCCTCGACGGCTCCTTCACCACCAGCACCGTCTTCCGGGTGGACGTCACCGGCGACGGGTTCGCGCTCCGGGAGGTCCCGGTGGACCCGCCCCTGACCAAGGTGTTCCCCGAGGACGAGTCCGAGGGCGCGGACGGCGCGGACTCCGGCAGCCGCACCTTCGTCGCCGTCGGCGCCGACGGCGAGTTGGCCGGCTTCGCCGCGGTCTCCTACTCCCCGTGGAACCGCCGGCTCACCGTCGAGGACATCGAGGTGGCCCCCGGCCACCGGAACCGCGGTGTCGGCCACGCGCTGATGGGGCACGCCGTGGACTTCGCCCGCGAGTGCGGCGCCGGGCACGTCTGGCTGGAGGTCACCAACGTCAACGCCCCGGCGATCCACGCCTACCGGCGGATGGGCTTCGCATTCTGTGGACTGGACACGGCCCTCTACCAGGGCACCGAGTCCGAGGGCGAGCAGGCGATCTACATGAGCATGCCGTGCCCCTGAGCCGCCGGCAGTCGGCTGACGGTGGGGGCGGACCGGTCCGGAGCGCCGGCTCTCCGGGTGGCAGCCGCCGGTCCCGGGGCACCCCGGAGACGCCGCTGCCCCGGGGCGGGCGTGGAGCGAGCCGGTCCCGGGGCGACGGGCGGGGTGCCGGTCCAGCGGCCCTTGCCGCCGGAGGGAGCGGGCGCAGCGGCCACGAGGACATCCGCCGGTGTCCTTCACCCATACCTCGACGCAGTCGACGGTGGCGCCTGCCGCCTACAGCCAGTCCCGCCGCTTGAAGACGAAGTACAGCGTGAGGCAGACGAGTCCCATCAGGCCGATAGCGAAGGGATATCCGAAGCTCCACGTCAGCTCCGGCATGTTCTCGAAGTTCATGCCGTAGATCGTGCCGACGAGAGTCGGCGCGAAGAGGATGGCCGCCCACGAGGAGATCTTCTTGATCTCCTCGTTCTGCTCGAAGCCCGCCTCGGCCAGCGCCCGCATCTCCGCGTTCTGCTCCTGCGTCACCAGCGTCGCGTTGACCGTCAGGATGTCCGCCAGCGCCTGGCGGAACCCGTCGACGCGCTCGCTGATGTGGGTGACGTGGTCGGCGACGTCACGGAGGTAGCGCTGGAGTTCCTCGTCCGTGCCGTACTTCGCGAAGCCCGCCATGAGGCCGTGGAGCATGCCGACCAGCGGCCGGGTCGCGCGCTGGAACTCGACCATCTCGCGGGAGAGTTCGTAGATGCGGCGGGACACCGCGGGATCGCCGCCGAACACCTCCGTCTCGATCTCGTCGATGTCGATCTGCACTCCGGCGACGACGGGTGCGTACCCGTCCACGACCGCGTCGAGGATCGCGTAGAGCACCGCCTCGGGGCCGAGGGCGAGCAGTTCGGGGTCCGCCTCCATGCGGCGGCGGACCGCCGAGAGGTCCGGCGCCGCCCCGTGGCGGACCGTGATCACGAAGTCGCGGCCCACGAAGACGTGCAGCTCGCCGAAGTCGACCTCCTCCAGCGCGTCGAGGTAGCGGGCGGCGCGCAGGACGACGAAGAGGGTCTCCCCGTACCGTTCCAGCTTGGGGCGCTGGTGGGCCTCCATGGCGTCCTCGACGGCCAGCTCGTGCAGGTCGAACTCCTCGGCCAGCGCCCGCAGTTCCGCATCGGTCGCCCGGTGCAGGCCGATCCAGGCCATCCCGGCCGGGTCGTCCCGCAGCAGCCGGAAGGTCTCGGCGAGCGACGACGGCGAAGACACCCGGCGCCCGTCCCGGTAGAGGGCGGCCTGGACGATGCTGCGCCGTTCCTGCTCCTCCCGTGGCCGCTCGGCCGGCGCCGGAGCCGCGGGCTCCGGGCGCCTGGGCGGGGACGCGGTGGGGGAGACCCGGCGGCGCCACGACTGCCGCTTCGAGGCCGGGGCGGAACGGGCTCGTCGGGGCATCCTGGGTCACCTCCCGTGCGAGCGGGGCGCGCGCCGCGCTTCTGGTACACGCCCCTCTACCCGCGTTCTCGCCGTGTACATGCGTTCCTGACCGGCACGGGCAGGATATCCGGGCTCGTCGGCGGCAGCATGGCGGACCGCCGGCGCACCCGCACCGGAGCGGCTGCGGCCGGCGCACCCGCACCGGAGCGGCTGCGGCCGGCGTTTTTCGGCCGGGCCGGGAGACCGCCCCGTCGGGCACCGGCCCGCGACCGGATCGTCATTGCGGACACAAGCCGGCCGCGAGGCTGAGTAGCGTCCGGGTATGGCCCCGAAGACACCGCCCGTGCTCGGTCCCCGAGCCCTCGGCCGCGCCACCCTCGCCCGCCAGCTGCTGCTGAGCCGCGCCCCGGACGGCGGGATGACCGCCGAGGCGGCCGTCGAGCATCTGATCGGGCTCCAGGCGCAGAACGTCAGACCTCCGTACCAAGCGCTCGCCGCCCGGCTGCACGGCTTCCGCCCGCAGGAGCTGTCGGGGCTCATGGAGTCCCGCGCGGTCGCGCGGATGGTCACGATGCGTTCCACCATCCACACCCACAGTGCGCGCGACTGCCTCACTCTGCGGCCCTTCGCGCAACCCGGCGGGCCCGAGCGGGAACTGCGGATGTTCACCGGGCGGCTCGACGGAATCGATCCGGACCGGATCGCCGCCTTCGGCAGGGAACTGGTCGAGGAGCGCCCCAGGCCGGTCGGGGAGCTCCGCGACGCGCTGCTCGGACGGTGGCCGGACGCCGATCCGCTCGCGCTCACCACGGCCGTGCGCTGCATGCTGCCGCTGGTGCAGACGACACCGCGCGGACTGTGGGGCAGGAGCGGACAGGTCACGCTCACCACCGCGGAGAAGTGGTTCGGCCGGCCCGTCGGACCGGCTCCCGAGCCCGAGGCGGTCGTACGGCGTTATCTCGCCGCGTTCGGACCGGCCTCGGTCAAGGACATGCAGACCTGGTCCGGGCTGACGCGGCTGAAGGGGGCGTTCGAGCGACTGCGCCCCGAGCTCGTCGTCTTCCAGGACGGCAAGGGCGCCGAACTCTTCGATCTCCCGGAAGCCCCCCGGCCCGACCCGGACGTCCCGGCGCCGCCGCGTCTGCTCCCCGAGTTCGACAACCTCCTGCTCTCGCACGCGGACCGTTCGCGCTTCGTGCCGCAGGCCTTCAAGGACCGCACGTGGAAGGGGAACCAGGCCCACTGCGTCCTCCTGGTCGACGGTCGTGTGGCCGGGATCTGGCGGACCGGTGAGCCGGGAGGGCGCGGTGAGCGGAAGAGGTCCCGCGACGCGGCGGCGGGCGGTGCCGTGACGCTCACCGTGCAGAGCTTCGTCCGGCTTGCGGCGGCGCAGCGCACGGCCGTGGCCGAGGAGGCGGAACGCCTGCTGGCGATCGTCGCTCCGGGAGCCGGTCACGACGTGCGCTTCGGCGAGTTCACGCACTGAGCCGCCGAGCACGGGCCGCCCTCGCACCGCCCGGGGAGGACGCCGTCCCGCGAGGGGCGGCGCGGGACGCGCCGGTCCGGGCCCGGACCCCGGCCGCCGTGTGCGAGGCGCCGCACGTCGCCGTCAGAGCCCCACGTCCCGCCGCAGCAGGTCCTCGACGTTCTCGCGCCGTACCAGGAGCCGCGAGCGGCCCTCACCTGCCACCGCCACCACCGGGGGCCGCCGGGTCGCGTTGTAGCCGGACGCCATCGACACGTGGTACGCCCCGGACGCCGGTACCGCGAGGACGTCGCCCGGCCGCACGTCCCGCGGCAGCTCCACCGCCTCCGCGAGCACGTCGCCCGCCTCGCAGTGCCGTCCGACGACGGTCGCCTCGTGCGTCGGGGCCTGTGCCGCCCGGCCGATGAGCCGTACAGCGTACCGGGCCCCGTACAGCGCGGGCCTGGGGTTGTCGCTCATGCCGCCGTCGACCGCGACGAAGACCCGCCCGGCGGACCGTTTCACCGACAGCACCCGGTAGAGGGCGACGCCCGCCGGTGCGACGATCGAGCGGCCGGGTTCGAGAGTCAGCCGCGGCACCGGCACGTCGAACTCGTGGCAGGCCCGCAGCAGTTCGACGTCGATGCGGCGGGCGTAGGCGACCGGTGCGGGCGCCGGGTCGCCCGGCCGGTACGCCACCGCGAAACCGCCGCCCAGGTCCAGCTCGCGCAGGGCGATCCCGTACCGGTCGCGGATCCGGGCCAGGAACGCCACCAGCCTGCGTACCGCCCTCGCGTACGGCTCGGGCGTGGTGATCTGCGACCCCAAGTGGCAGTGGAGGCCGACGAGTTCCAGTTGGGGCCGGCCGAGGATCCGCGAGACGGCGTCCTCCGCGTCGCCCTCCGCGATCGAGAGCCCGAACTTCTGGCCCTCGGCACCCGTCCGGATCTTGCGGTGGCCGCCTGCGTCGATGCCCGGCAGCACCCGGATCATCACCTGCTGCGGCCCGGGCCCCTCCACCCGCGCCGCGAGGCCGGCGATCTCGCTCTCCGCGTCGATGACGATCCGGCCGACGCCGAGCCGCAGCGCCGTGCGCAGATCGTCCGGAGACTTGGCGTTGCCGTGCAGGACGATCCGTTCCGGCGGGAAGCCCCGGGCGGCGGCCAGTTCGAGCTCACCCGCCGAGCAGACGTCGAGCCCGAGCCCCTCCTCCTCGATCCAGTCGACGACGGCCCGGCACAGGAACGCCTTCGCGGCGTACACGATCTCGGCGTCGGGCAGCGCACGGCGCCAGGCACGCGCCCTGGCCCGGACCTCGTCCTCGTCGAGGACGTACGTGGGCGTCCCGTACCTCTCGGCGAGGCCGGTCAGGGACACCCCGGCCACCGTGATGTCACCACCGGGGGCGGGGAGGGCGGACGCGGGCCAGACGGACGGGGGCGCGGACGCCGCGGCGGGGCCCGGCCCGCCGCCGGGCGCGGGTACGGCGCGGTCGACGGGTACTGCGCTCATCGTCACACCTCCGGGGTTCGGCCGAGGAGCGTGCGGACGGCCGGGTCGGCAGTCCGCACGACGGGCGCGGCGCCGGTCGTCCGCAGCGCGCCGGCGGCGTCCGGGTTCCAGGACCGGGCGGCCCGTGCGCAGGCCGGGCCGTGCGCGGCCCGGGCCGCCGGCCGCGACGCGGGAACCGGGGCCGGGGCGGTGAGTTGCGGATCCACGGTCACCCTGGTCACACCCAGCGGCTCCGAGAGCGCCCGCAGCGCGGGCTCCGCGAGCCTGATCCACGCCTGCTCCGCGCCCAGGACGCCGGTCAGTCGCCGTTCGCTGGTGAAGCCGACGGCGGTGCGCACGCCGAGCGGCGTCCGCATGTAGCGCAACTGGTGTCCCCCGGCAGAGCCGAGCCGAACGGGTACGAACAGCGGCCCTGCCGGGCGGGGTTCGTCGGGGTCCGCGTCCTCGACGACGAGATTGTCCATGGTGCCCTCCGGGCGGAGTTCCGTTCGCCGTCCGGGTGCGGCGGCGCCTCGAAACAGTGCCCCGGAACGGAGCCAGGGCGGGCTGCCGCGGCGGATTCATGACGCGGCGCTGATCCGCGGGGGCCGTTCCTTGACGTACCCCTGACGGGCCGGGCCGGGCCGGGCCGGACCAGGCCGGACCTTGGTCGGGAACTGGACCGCAACAGGGCGGACCTGGCCGGACACATGGCGCTGCTCGCGCGGCAGCCGAGAGTGGCGGGCCGCACCGGGGACTCGCACCCGGCTCGCCGCGACCGGTGCGCGCACTCGCCGCGTCGCCGGAGCCATCGGGCGACGTCGGGTACGCGGACGGTCCTCCGCCGTGCGGTTGCACCCGCCGGGCCCCGCGAGCCCGCCCTTCGGGCGGTAGGCGCCGGTCCCGGAACGCGCCCCGGAGGAGAAACACGCCCCGGAGGAGCGAGCACGGAAAGCGGGTGCCGCCCGCGGAGCCGGAGGACGCGGGGACCGCCCCGTCAGTCCGCGCGGCCCGTCGCCACCACGGTCACCCCGAGCCCGATCATGGCGACGCCGCCGGCGCCGCCGACCAGCGACAGCCGGCGCTCCGAACGGGCGAACCAGTTGCGGGCCGCCGCCGCGCCGAGCCCCCACAGGGTGTCGGTGAACAGCCCGATCGTGATCGGGACGAGCCCGAGCACCAGCATCTGCGCCGTCACTCCGCCCTGCGAACGGTCCACGAACTGGGGGAGCACTGCGGCGAAGAAGACGATGCCCTTGGGATTCGTGATCCCCACGACCGCGCCGTCCACCAGCGTCCGGAGATCACCTCGCGCCCGGCGGGCCGGCGTGCGGTCCCGCCCGCCGCCGCCCGGGCAGGAGGCCGCGCCGGTGCCCTCCGCCGGTCCGTCGTCTCCCGCCCCGGCCGTGACCGCCGAGACCCGCAACTCCCCGCGGCGCAGCAAGGCCTGCACACCGAGGTGCACGAGGTAGGCGGCTCCGGCGAACTTCACCGCGAGGAACACCGCCGCCGACGTCTCCACCAGCGAGCCGACGCCCAGCGCGACGGCCACGACGAGGACGTACGACCCGACGACGTTGCCCAGCGCCGTCGCCACGGCGGTGCGCCGGCCGTGCGCCAGGGCACGTCCGATCACGAACAGCACACTCGGCCCGGGAATCACGATCACCAGCAGCGACATCGCCGCGAAGCCGAGCATCCTGTCCGCCGACACCATTCCCCGCCCCTCTCGACCGTGCTCCTCTCGACCGTCCCCGACAGGGGCCGTTCGCCCGGCACCGGACGCCCGCACCCCACACCGGCCGGAGTTTCCGGCCGCGGCCCGCTCGGGCCGGGGCCCGTCAGGGCAGCAGCCCCGCGCGCCGCGCCGCCACCACCGCCTCCAGGCGGTTGTGCGCGCCCAGCCTGCGCATCGCGGACCGGAGATAGGCCTTGACCGTCTCCGGGCGCAGACCGAGACGTTCGGCGACTGCCGCGTTGGTGCAACCCGTCGCCACGCAGGCAAGCACATCCAGCTCGCGCGGCGCCAGGGTGCGGCCCGCATCGCCGGCGGCGGCCCCCGGGCCGGCGGCAGCGGTGAGCCGGTCGCACAGGGACAGCAACTGCTCGCGGAGGCCGGGATCCGCGACGCTCGGAGCGAGCGCACGGAGCTCGGCATGGACCTCGCGCACCTCATCGCGCACGCGTGCGCGCCCGTCGGGCTCCGGCGCGCGCTCCGCAGCCACCAGCCGTTCGACCTCGTCGCGCACGACCAGGTTCTGCTCCACGTCCCGCGCGGCCGCGACCGCCGCGTCCAGCGTGCGGTCGCCCAGGGCCACCGGCTGCCGCAGCGCCCCGTACAGCACGCCACGCACCCTGCGGCGTACGACGACGGGCACCGCGAGCACCGCTCGCAGCCCTTCGGCCGCCACCGGCACGTCGTACTCGTGACTGATGTGGCGGGCTTCGCGGTAGTCCGTGACCGCGCACGGGCGGGCGAGGGCCACGGCCTTGCCGCCGAGACCGCTGCCGGAACGGATAGCCAGCCCGCGCAGCGCTCCGGTCGCCGCGCCGTTCAGCTCCGCTATCCGCATCCTGAGCGGCTCCAGGAGCAGCCCGCCGAAAGCGATCTGAAGGCCGGTGGAGCGGCGGAGCCGCAGCAGAGCGGCCCGTATCTCCACCGCGTCCGACGTCTCCGCCCCCGGTGTCGCCGAGCCCGCTGAGGTCATGAGATCCGGTCCTCCCGACAGCACACCACCCCCGCGAGAGGGAGGAGCACCCCCGTACGGGGGTAGTGAGACCTGCGTCACCGATTACACGATGCCCGAGAGCGGTCCCGCAACGAGGAGGACACATGACGCCAGGCGACGAGACGGCGAGGTTCCGGACGGCCCGGGACTTCCTGCTCCGGCACCGGGAGGACTACGCGGCGGCGTACGAGGGCTTCGCCTGGCCCCGGTTCGAGCGTTTCAACTGGGCGCTGGACTGGTTCGACGCGATCGCCGACGGCAACGGCCGCCCTGCGCTGCACATCGCCGAGGAGGACGGGACCGCCCGTGTGCTCTCCTTCGACGCGATGCGAAAGCGCTCCGACCGCGCCGCGAACTGGCTCCGGCAGCAGGGCGTCCGCGCCGGCGACCGCGTCCTGGTGATGCTCGGCAACCAGACCGAGCTGTGGGAGACCGTCCTCGCCGCGATGAAGCTCAGGGCCGTCGTCATCCCCGCGACGCCGCTGCTCGGCCCGGTCGACCTGCGGGACCGGATCGAGCGCGGCCGGGTCCGGCACGTGATCGTCCGCACCGACGACACGGCCAAGTTCGACGAGGTGCCGGGCGACTACACCAGGATCGCCGTCGGCGGCGGCGCCACGGGCTGGCTGCCGTACGAGGACGCCTACGCGGCCCCGGAGACCTTCGAGCCCGACGGCCCCACCCGCGCCGACGACCCGCTGATGCTCTACTTCACCTCCGGCACCACCGCCCGGCCCAAGCTCGTCGAGCAGACCCACGTGTCCTATCCCGTCGGCCATCTCGCCACCATGTACTGGATCGGCCTGAAGCCCGGAGACGTGCATCTGAACATCTCCTCACCCGGCTGGGCCAAGCACGCCTGGTCCAATCTCTTCGCCCCGTGGAACGCCGAGGCGACCGTCTTCATCCACAACTACACACGCTTCGACGCGGGCCGGCTGATGGCTGAGATGGACCGCTCGGGCGTCACCGCCTTCTGCGCGCCCCCGACGGTGTGGCGCATGCTGATCCAGGCGGACCTGACCCAGCTGCGCACCCCGCCCCGCGAGGTCGTCGCCGCCGGCGAGCCGCTCAACCCCGAGGTCATCGAGGCCGTGCGGCGGGCCTGGGGCGTGACCATCCGCGACGGCTTCGGCCAGACCGAGACGGCCGTCCAGGTCTCCAACAGCCCCGGCCAGCTTCTGAAGGCCGGCTCCATGGGACGCCCCAGCCCCGGGTACCGCGTCGAACTACTCGACCCCGTCAGCGGAAAGCCGGGCGCGGACGAGGGGGAGATCGCCCTCGACCTCTCGGCCCATCCGGTCGGGCTGATGACCGGCTACCACGGCGACCCGGACCGCACGGCCGAGGGGATGGCCGACGGCTACTACCGGACGGGCGACATCGGCGCGCGCGACTCCGACGGGTACATCACGTACGTCGGCCGTGCCGACGACGTCTTCAAGGCGTCCGACTACAAGATCTCGCCGTTCGAGCTGGAGAGCGCGCTCCTGGAGCACGACGCCGTCGCGGAGGCCGCGGTCGTGCCCGCGCCCGACCCGCTGCGGCTCGCCGTTCCGAAGGCGTACGTGGTGCTGGCGGAGGGCTGGGAGCCCGACGCCGCCACCGCACGGCAGATCTTCGAGCACTCCCGAGCCGTCCTCGCACCGTACAAGCGCATCCGGCGGCTGGAGTTCGCGGAGCTGCCGAAGACCGTCTCCGGGAAGATCCGCCGAATCGAGCTCCGCGAACGCACGGCCCGGGGCTCCACGGCCGAGTACGACGAAGGGGACCTGCGATGACCCTGTCCCATACGCACGGTACGGGCACCGTCGCACTCCTGGGCGACACGATCGGCGGCAATCTGGCCCGGGTGATCGAGGCGCATCCGGAGCGGGAGGCGCTGGTGGACGTCCCGTCCGGGCGCCGCTGGACCTACGCGGAACTCGGCGCGGACGTCGACGAGCTCGCCCGGGCGCTGCTCGCCCGCGGTGTCGCCAAGGGCGACCGGGTCGGCATCTGGGCCGTGAACTGTCCCGAGTGGGTGCTCGTCCAGTACGCGACGGCGCGCATCGGCGCGATCATGGTCAACATCAACCCCGCGTACCGCGCCCACGAGGTGGAGTACGTGCTGAACCAGTCGGGGATCTCCCTGCTGGTCGCCTCGCTCTCCCACAAGTCGAGCGACTACCGGGCGATCGTCGACGAGGTCCGCGGCAACTGCCCCGCGCTGCGGTCGGTGCACTACATCGGCGACGACAGCTGGAGGGATCTGGTGTCGTCGGCGTCCGCCGTCGGGCCGGGCGAACCGGAGCTCCGCGCCGCGGAGTTGTCCTGCGACGACCCGGTCAACATCCAGTACACCTCGGGTACCACCGGATTTCCCAAGGGCGCCACCCTCTCACACCACAACATCCTCAACAACGGCTACTTCGTCGGCGAGATGATCGCCTACACCGAGCAGGACCGGGTCTGCCTGCCGGTGCCCTTCTACCACTGCTTCGGCATGGTCATGGGCAACCTCGGCGCCACCTCGCACGGAGCGTGCATCGTCATCCCGGCGCCGTCCTTCGACCCGGCCGCCACGCTCCGCGCGGTGCAGCAGGAGCGCTGCACATCGCTGTACGGCGTCCCGACGATGTTCATCGCCGAGCTCAATCTGCCGGACTTCGCGGCGTACGACCTGAGTTCGCTGCGCACCGGCATCATGGCGGGCTCCCCCTGCCCGGTGGAGGTGATGAAGCGGGTCGTCTCGGAGATGAACATGGCGGAGGTGTCCATCTGCTACGGCATGACGGAGACCTCCCCGGTGTCCACCCAGACCCGGCGCGACGACGACCTGGAGCGCCGTACCGGCACCGTCGGACGGGTGCTGCCCCACATCGAGGTCAAGGTCGTCGACCCGGTCGACGGGGTCACCGTTCCCCGGGGCGTCGCTGGTGAGCTGTGCACCCGCGGCTACAGCGTGATGCTCGGCTACTGGAACGAGCCGGAGAAGACCGCGGAAGCGGTCGACGCCGGTCGCTGGATGCACACCGGAGACCTGGCGGTGATCCGAGAGGACGGATACGTCCAGATCGTCGGCAGGATCAAGGACATGATCATCCGCGGTGGGGAGAACGTGTACCCGCGTGAGATCGAGGAGTTCCTCTACGGCCATCCCAAGGTCGCCGACGTCCAGGTGGTCGGTGTACCGGACGAGAAGTACGGCGAGGAGATCCTGGCCTGTGTCATCCCGAGGGACCCGGCCGATCCGCCGACGCTGGAGGACATCACCGCGTTCTGCCGCGAACGGCTCGCCCACTACAAGATTCCCCGGCGGCTGGAGATCCTCGACGGCTTCCCGATGACCGTCAGCGGAAAGGTGCGGAAGGTGGAGCTGCGCACGGCGTACGGGAGCTGAGCCGCCGTCGGCGAGTTCACGCGGCACCGTGCCGTGGCGCGGACCGCCCGTGGCCTCCCGGTCGCGGACGCACCGGCGCGGAGTCGCGCACCCGGCCCGGCAGCGGGCCCGTGCGAGCGGGCCCGTTCGTCGGCGTCAGAGCGGGCGCCGCATGCACGTGCGGGGCCAGCGGTCGAGCCCGTGCGCGGCCTCCGTGCTCCGGATGTTCCGCAGTCCCTCGGTGAGTTCGTGCTCGCCGAGGGCGCGGAAGCCGAGACGGGCGTAGTACGGCGCGTTCCACGGCACTTCGGTGAACGTGGTCAGGGTCAGCGCGCACCGGCCACCGGCCGTGGCCAGCGCGGCCAGATGGTCGATCAGCTCCCGGCCGAGTCCGCGCCGCGCGAAGTCCGGATGGACGGACAACTGCTCTATGTGGGCGGCGCCGTCGACGGGTTCGGTGAGCAGATACGCCACGGGCCGGCCGTCCTCCGTCTCCGTCACCCACAGCCCGCCGGCCTTCCGGTAGCGCTCGAGTTCGCCGAGCGGCGGGGGGTCGTCGTCCGCGACCGCGGTCATCCCGAGGGATCGGAAGGGCTCGCCGGCGGCCCGCTCGATGTCCTGGAGGAGCGGGAGTTCGAAGGGTTCGGCCGGGCGTATGCGCATACGGGGAGTATCGCGCACGGGCCGGGCCGGACGGCGCGCCCTCACGCCCGGCCGGACGCGGTCGGCGTGAGGCCACTACAGGGCGGGACGCGGCTCCCGCGAGGCTCCGGCGGGACGAGGCCGGCGCAGGGTTCCGGCGGGAGGCCGTCGCGTACCGCCCCGGCCGGACGCCGTCCCGTGAGGCCCGGCCCGGACCCGTCGCGTGAGGCCCGGCCGGACGCCGTCCCGTGAGGCCCGAGCCGGCCCGCCCGGGTCATGCGCCGGTGGAGAGCAGGTCCTTCGCCGGGCCGTTCACCGGCTCGGGGACGCCCGTGAGATCCATGACGAACAGCGGGACCCCGAGGTCGTCCGCCCGCGCTCGGGCGTCCGCAGAGTAGCCCGCGAGGGAGAAGAGGACGCTGGCGGCCGAGGAGTTCAGTCCGTTCAGCCAGAGGCATTCCACGGCGCGCAGGGTGACGGGACGTGTGGTCGGGTCCACCTGGGCGACCAGGCCCTGTGCGCGCAGGTCGATTCCGGCGGTGGTGCGCTCCTCGGGCTGGACGACCTCCCGGAACCCCAGCCAGCGCAGATACAGCGCCGCGGCGGTCACCGCGTCGCGTGCCGTGCGGATCGTCACCGGGCGGAAGGCGGGCCTGGGCACCGGTTCGGCACGGGGCGGCACGGACAGGGGGCAGTCCTCCGCCGGCCCGTCCGCCGGGCCCGTCGGCACCGGGGCCCCCGCCGCGTCGACCGGGCCGGCGTACCGGGAATCCCCGGAGTCGAAAGCGCCCGGACCGGGGGCGCCGGGCCCGCCCGGACCACCTGCCCCGCCGGCTCCGGAGCCCCCGAAGGAGCCGCCGGCGCCCGATGCGGCGGCCGTGCTCCGCCGAGCCGCTGCCGCGCCCTCCGACGCCTCCGGCGTGGCCGTCACCGGCCGCACCGGGATCCGCAGCACCGTGCCGCAGGGGCAGCCGAGTTCCGGCTGCGGCCACTGGTCCTGCCGCCCGCAGGCCGGGCAGCGCACGGTGACCCAGTCGTCGGTCCAGGTGCGGTGGCGGATCGGTTCGGCCGGAGCCCCTTGCAGCAGGGGCGGGGCGAGTGGCGCCCCGCAGGCACATGGATAGACGGGCGACGCGAAGGTGTGCGCGCGGCGGCACACCGGACAGCGCACCGGTACGTGATCTCCCATGTCCGTCCCCCTTCGGCGCTTCCGGGCACGCCTCGTGTCCATCGTCCACCAACCGCGACGCCTTGGGGAGGGAGTTCGGCCATCGGCGGCGGGCCCTTCCCTTGACGCCGTCCGACCCGCCACTTAGATTACTTCCGAATAGTAGAAGATGTCTTCCGTATAGTGGAAAAGTCGCGAGGTTACGGAAGGCGATCAGGGAACCAGCACGGAATCGACGCTCTCAGGTGGCGCGACAGAGCCCGATCCGCCAGGCCGAAGCAGGAGCACTCCATGCCTCGTATGACCGCCGCCCGAGCGGCTGTTGAGATCCTCAAGCGTGAAGGCGTCAGCCACGCATTCGGTGTGCCGGGCGCGGCGATCAACCCCTTCTACAAGGCGCTGAAGGAGGGTGGCGGCATCGACCACACCCTCGCCCGCCATGTCGAGGGCGCCTCGCACATGGCCGAGGGCTACACCCGCGCCGCCCCGGGCAACATCGGTGTCTGCATCGGCACCTCGGGTCCCGCCGGCACCGACATGATCACCGGTCTGTACTCCGCCATCGGTGACTCGATTCCGATCCTCTGCATCACCGGCCAGGCGCCGACGAGCGTGATCCACAAGGAGGACTTCCAGGCCGTCGACATCGCCTCGATCGCCAAGCCGGTCACCAAGGCCGCCACGACCGTGCTGGAGGCCGCGCAGGTTCCCGGCGTCTTCCAGCAGGCCTTCCATCTGATGCGCTCCGGCCGGCCCGGCCCGGTCCTCATCGACCTGCCGATCGACGTCCAGCTGACCGAGATCGAGTTCGACCCCGAGACGTACGAGCCGCTGCCCGTCTGGAAGCCCGCCGCGACCCGCGCCCAGATCGAGAAGGCGCTCTCCTTCCTCCTGGAGGCGGAGCGTCCGCTGATCGTCGCGGGCGGCGGCATCATCAACGCCGACGCGTCGGATCTGCTGGTCGAGTTCGCCGAGATCACCGGCACCCCGGTCGTCCCGACCCTGATGGGCTGGGGCACCATCCCGGACGACCACGAGCTCAACGCCGGCATGGTCGGCCTCCAGACCTCCCACCGCTACGGCAACGCGAACTTCCTGGAGTCCGACTTCGTCCTCGGCATCGGCAACCGCTGGGCCAACCGCCACACCGGCTACAAGCTCGACGTCTACACCCGCGGCCGGAAGTTCGTCCACGTCGACATCGAGCCCACCCAGATCGGCAAGATCTTCGCCCCGGACTACGGCATCACCTCGGACGCCAGGGCCGCGCTGGAACTCTTCGTGGAGGCCGCCAAGGAGCTGAAGGCGGCCGGACGGCTGCCCGACCGCTCCGACTGGGCCGCCGCCACGCAGGAGCGCAAGGCCACCCTGCAGCGCCGCACGCACTTCGACGACATCCCGATGAAGCCGCAGCGCGTCTACGAGGAGATGAACAAGGCCTTCGGCCCGGAGACGCGGTACGTCACCACCATCGGCCTCTCCCAGATCGCCGGTGCGCAGATGCTGCACGTCTACCGGCCGCGCCACTGGATCAACTGCGGCCAGGCGGGCCCCCTGGGCTGGACCATCCCGGCCGCTCTGGGTGCCGCCACCGCCGACCCCGGGACCCCGGTCGTGGCACTCTCCGGGGACTACGACTTCCAGTTCCTGATCGAGGAACTGGCCGTCGGCGCCCAGCACCGGATCCCGTACGTCCACGTCCTCGTGAACAACTCCTACCTGGGCCTGATCCGCCAGGCTCAGCTCGGTCTGGACATCGACTTCCAGGTCAACCTGGAGTTCGAGAACATCAACTCCCCGGAGTTGGGCGTCTACGGAGTCGACCACGTCAAGGTCGCCGAGGGCCTCGGCTGCAAGGCGATCCGCGTCACCGACCCGGGCGAACTCGGCGCGGCCTTCGAGCAGGCCGCGAAGCTGGCCGCCGAGCACCGGGTGCCGGTCGTCGTCGAGGCGATCCTGGAGAGGATCACCAACATCGCGATGAGCCGTACCGCGGACATCAGCGACGTCACCGAGTTCGAGGAGATCGCGACGGAGCCGGGCCACGCCCCTACCGCGATCAGGCCGCTGAAGGTCTGACGCGGCCGACCCGACGGCCGAGTGGCCGGTCCGCCGTGGGGCGGACCGGCCACTCGGCCACGTCGGCGTGTACCCGGTCGGGCAGCTGCCCGACCGTCCGTCAGGGGGCGTGCGCCCGCCGGATCAAGCGCTCCTCCCGGTGTTTCCATACGGCTCCGCGGAGGCCGGAAGGCCGGCCGGTCGTGTCCCGGACGGGCGGCCGCGGGCGGTCCGCCTGCGCAGCGCCCATCCGGCGAGGACCGCGGCCGCCGCCGTCGCGTAGGCGGTGGTGCCGACGGTGTCGGCGTTCCCCGGAAAGGCCGGGCCGGTGACGTACTTCGCCGCTCCGGCGACGGCGATGCCGAGCCATTCCCAGCGGCCGTCGAGGGCGACGAGGGCGACGAGGAGCAGGGCGTACCAGGAGTAGCCGGGAGTCAGGAGGAGGAAGGCCGTCCCCGTGACCAGCAGCGCTCCGCTCCACGGCCGCTCCGGATCCCCGCGGAGCACCACGTACGCGACGACGGCCGTCATCGCTGCGGCCACGACGGGCAGCGTCCAGTCGTCCGGCAGGATCAGACGCAGCAGCGCGTAGCGGTTCCTGGCGGAGGCGTCGTCGTAGCCCTCCTCCCGGACGTAGCCGCCCAGGAAACCGAGGACCGAGCCACGCGACACCAGCACGTAGGGCACGTACAGCAGGGCGACGACACCGGCCGCGGGCACCAGCACGGCCAGGGCGTCGCGGGCGCGCCGAACACCGGACAGCGCGCCCGGAATCAGCACTGCGGGCAGCAGCTTCGTCGCGACGGCCGCCCCCAGCAGCGCCCCGCCCGCCGCCCTGTGCCGGACGACGGCGGCCAGGGCTGCGACGGAGAGGAGCACGCCGAGGACGTCGACGTGGGCGTTGTTCACGGCCTCGACCGGCACCGCCGGGCACCAGGCCCAGTAGGCGGCCCTCCACGGCGCACCGCGGCGACGCAGCACCAGCAGCAGGGCGGCCGCCGTGGCGACCGAGAGCAGCGCCCCGCCGGTCTGCAGCGGCTTGTGCCGCGTGCCCTCGGGCGACAGGCCCTCCACCAGGAGGAAGTAGCCCTCCGCGACGGGCGGGTAGACGGTGTTCACCCGCGGCCGGTTGATGCGGGTGCACACGCCGGCGCCCACCGGCGCACGGTCGGGTCCGGCGCAGGCGGCACGGCCCTCGGGAAAGAGCCACGCGTCGCGCAGCGGGGCGAGTTCGGCAGCCGCGGGGACGTGGTCGTACGGAGAGATCCCGGCCGCCTGCACCCGGCCGTCCCAGGCGTACCGGTAGGAGTCGGTGCTGGTGCGCGGCGGTGCGACGAGGCCCGTCGCGGCGATCACGACCGAGCCGGCCATGACGAGCACCACCGCCGTCCGTGCGGGTGCCGTGCGCAGCATCCACAGACTTGCCGCGAAGAGCAGCCAGGCCGCCGCGTACCAGAGGGACAGACGCCCGGGGGCGGAGTGGTAGTCGTCCGCGCGAACGGTGCGGACGAGTACGGCGACGAGGCCGGCGAGCAGCAGGACGGTCACGGCGGTGCGGCGGCTGGTCATGGCGCCCAGCGTGGCAGCGCCGCGGACGTCGGAACGGCACGCGCAATGCGCCGTCCGCGTTTCGTAAGGTGTCCGAACCGCCGCCCGGGCCTTCGCGGCGGTCTCATGGACGGCATGAGACAGCGACTTCGGCCACCGTCCTTCTCCGGCAGGTTGCACGACGCCCGTACGGCCACCGTGATCGGCAGGTGGCTCGGCGCGGCGATCGCCGTCTGCTTCCTGACCGGCCTCGTCAGCCACTGGCTGCAGCACCCGCCCCGATGGCTCGTGAACGAACTGCCGCCGCGACCGGTGTGGGGCTACCGGCTGACCCAGGGACTCCACGTCGCCTCGGGCCTGGCGGCGATCCCGCTGCTCCTCGCCAAGCTCTGGGCGGTCTACCCGAGGCTCTGGGTCTGGCCGGCGGTGCGTTCCGTCGGGCACGGGCTGGAGCGGCTCTCGGTGGGGGTACTCGTCGCGGCGGCCGTGTTCCAGTTGTTCACCGGGCTGCTGAACATCGTCGAGTGGTATCCGTGGCCGTTCTCGTTCGTGCCGGTCCACTTCGCCGTCGCCTGGCTGGTCGCCGGTGCGGTGCTGCTGCACCTGGCCGTCAAGGCGCCGCAGATCAGGGGCCATTGGGGGCGCAGGTCGCCGGGCACGCTCGCGCTGCCGCCGGAGGACGCCCCGGACCGCAGGTCGCTGTTCGTGGCCGTCGGCGCGGCGGTCGCCGCCGTGACGCTGACGACCGTGGGTCAGGCGTTCACGCCGCTGAGGAGACTCGACCTGCTGGCACCGAGGCATCCCGGGATCGGCCCTCAGGGGCTGCCGGTCAACCGGACGGCAGCCGCCGCGGGTGTCACCGCCGCGACGGTCCGGAACTGGCGCCTGGAGGTGCGGGGACCGCGCCGCTACACGCTGACCCTGGACGAACTGCGGTCACTTCCGCAGGCCGAGGCCGTACTCCCGATCGCCTGTGTCGAGGGATGGAGCGCGTCGGCGCGCTGGGGAGGCGTACGCGTCCGGGACCTCATGGAGCGGGCGGGCGCCTCCCGGGACGCGGGGCTGCGCGTGGTCTCGATGGAGGTGCGCGGCGCGTACCGAGTGATGGAGATGGGCCGCGAGTACGCCCACGACCCGCTGACCCTGCTGGCACTGACCCTCAACGGCGAGGTGCTGTCGGCCGATCACGGCTTCCCGGCGCGGATCATCGCCCCGAATCGCCCCGGTGTCCTGCAGACGAAATGGGTCACCCGACTGGAGGTCATGTGATGCCGCCACGTGGAGGCGCCGCACCGCTCCGGTACGTCACCGGAGCCCTGGGAGTGGTGATGATGGCCGTGGGTGCGGCGCTGGTCCTCTCCAACCGCGATGCCCCGGGGGTGCTGGTGTGGCTGGGAGGAGCGCTCGTCCTGCACGACGCGGTGCTCGCTCCGCTGGTTCTCGGCGTGGGGCTGCTGGTGGCCGGCCTGCCCGCCCGGGGCGTGGTGCGCGGTGCGCTGGTCGTGGGCGGTTCGCTCGTGCTCGTCACGCTGCCGCTGCTGCTCCGCCCCGGTGCTCCGCCCAACCCGTCGGCGCTGCCGCTGCCCTACGCACGGAACCTGGTGATCGTCCTTGGGGCTGTGGCCGGCGCCGCCTGCCTGGTCCTCCTCGTCCGGTGGCTTCGCCGCAGACCGCGGTACACCGAGGACGACGGCCGGCGGGGGCGTCAGGCCCCGCGCCGCTGAGAGGGTCCGCGTAGTTCGACGAAGCTCCGCCCGGCCGCCGTCCACCGGCGTGCCGGGGTCCAGCCCGCACCGGCCGCGTGCCCGCACAGGGCGCGGGCGCCGAGGCGCGCCCAGGGGAACGGGGCACCCCGTTCCCCGCTGCCGTTGACGACGCTGACCTCGACGCGTTCGTCGGCGTCCTCGTCCTCCGCCGAGGTCTCGGCTATCAGAACCGCCCCCGGTGCGGTGACTTCGGCCGCGCGCCGCAAGAGCGCGGCCGGATCTCCGCCGATGCCGATGTTGCCGTCGATCAGCAGCGCCGTCCCCCAGCCGCCCTCGTCGGGCACCGGCTCGAACACCGACCGGAGCAGGGCCGTTCCCCCGGCCCGGAGCGTACGGGCCACCGCCTCCGGACTGACGTCGATGCCGAGCGCACGGCGTCCCCGCGCCAGCAGCGCGACGACGAGCCGTCCGGGACCGCAGCCGATGTCCAGGACGGACCCCTGGCACCGCCGCAGCACGGTGAGATCGGCCGAGTCGGGCCTCTCGCACCACCGTTCCACCTCCAGGGGCAGGAGCCACCCGTCGCGACGACGCAGGAAGAGCGGACCGCGGCCGGTGCGCAGCGCTTCCGTGTAGGGGTCGGCACGCCATGCGGTCGCCGTCATCGCGGGTCCGCCGGGGAAGATCCGTCGCCGGGCCGCGGCCGGCACCCGTCCGCGCGGTCGGGGCCTGACGCCGGTACCAGCCGTGCGTACAGGGCCGCGAAGCGGCTTCCCGCTGCATCCCGGGCCACCAGCCGCGCGTCCGCGGCGGTGTCCACGTCGCGCAGGGTCGGCAGATCGCCCACGCGCAGCCCGGCGTCGACCAGCCGACGACGCTGTGCGGCCCCGGTCTCCGGCACGGACATGGGTACGCCGCGCAGCAGTTCGGGGTCGGGGACCGCCAGGCCGAGTGCCCAGAACCCGCCGTCCGCCGCGGGCCCGAACCACGCGTCGTGCTCGTGCCACGCCCGCGGCGCGAGCGCGGGGGCGAGGAGGGCCGCCGAGAGCTGCGGGGTGTCCATCCCGACGAGCAGCGCCGGGCCCGCAGACAGCGAGAACGCCGCGGCGAGCCGCTCGTCGAGCGGGCCGGGGCCCTGGGGCACGACGTCGAAGCCCTCCGGCAGCCAGTCGCGGGCCGTTCCGTCCAGGACGAGTACACGGCGCTCCGCGGCAAGTCCGGCGACCACCGCGAGGGTGTCGGCGAGCGCGGCCTCGGCGAGCAGTGCCGCCTGCGCCGGGCTGAACGGAGGACACAGCCGTGTCTTCACCCGGCCCGGTACCGGCTCCTTGGCGATGACGAGAAGCGTGGTCACCGTGCACCACCCGCCTCGCCCAGCACCCGGCGCATGTCGTGCACCGCCTGCCAGGTGCCCCGCCAGGTACCGGTCACCTTCGACTTGCCGGTCCGGGGCAGGTAGGGCACGTCCTCCTCCCGTACCCGCCACCCGGCATCCGCGGCGCGCACCACCATCTGCAGCGGATAGCCGCTGCGACGATCCGTCAGGCCCAGCCCCAGCAGCCCCTCGCGGCTTGCCGCCCGGAGCGGACCGAGATCGTGGAGCCTCAGACCGGTCCGTCGGCGCAGCATCCAGGACAGCGCGAGGTTTCCCGCGCGGGCGTGTGCCGGAAACGCCCCCCGGACGGCGGGCCGTCGCCGGCCCAGCACCAGGTCGGCCTCGCCGTCCGCCACGGCACGGACGAAGGGGACGAGGAGGCCGGGGTCAAGGGACGCGTCACAGTCGCAGAAGCACACGATGTCCGCCTCCGCGGCCAGCAGTCCCGCGTGGCAGGCCGCACCGAAACCGCGCCGTTCCTCGCACACGACGGTCGCCCCCAACTCTCGGGCGACGGCGGCGGATCCGTCGGTGGAGCCGTTGTCGACGACGATGGCGCGCCATCCGGCAGGGACGCGTTCGAGGACCCAGGGCAGCGCCCCGGCCTCGTTCAGACAGGGAAGTACGACGTCAGTGGTCACGAGTTTCACCGTACGAATCGGCGGCGGACAAAGCGGATATCGACCCCTTACGAAACGCGGACGTCATCCTTCGCCGGCGGCAGTCCCGTGCCGCTCCGCTGCCGAAGCGCACCCCGCCGCCGCGGCGCTGCCCAGTGACGCCCGTGCGTCCGCCCGCCTGCCCGTACGTCCGGTGAGGACCGCACCGCGGTAGAGCCCCACGCCGTGGCGCGGCGCGGCGTGCCCTCGCCTCGGGGCGACGTCCGTGCCGGGCCCGCCCCGTCCACACTCCACGGGTTCCGCAGCCGCGCACGCCGGCGTGGGCACGCGCGGGGGCCGGCGCGAGGGTGTCTGCGGGCATGCACGGGGGTCCGGAGGCACGCGGGCCGGCGTGGGCGCGCCGGGGCGCGCGGTGTGGCGGGTGGCCGCAGGTCGCTCCCACGCGCTCGTCGGCGTCCTGTCCCCGGCTGCCTTCCGGGCTCAGAACGGCTGAGCGCCCGCGGCGGGTGCAGCGCCCGGTGCGCGCTGCGCGGCGCGGGCGAACTCGGCCATGCCGTCACGGAAAGCCGTGCGGGGCGACCAACCCAGGTCCCGTCGCAGCCGACGCGAGTCCGCCGTGATGTGCCGGACGTCTCCCAGCCGGAACTCGCCGGTGACGACCGGGGCGGGCCCTCCGCACGCGTCCGCCAGGGCCCCGGCCATCTCGCCGACGGTGTGCGGCTCGCCGCTGCCCGTGTTGTACGCCGTGAGGACGCCCGCCTCCAGGTCTGCGCACGCCTCCAGCGCCGCGACGTTCGCCGCGGCGACGTCCCGGACGTGGACGAAGTCCCGTCGCTGGGCACCGTCCTCGAACACCCGGGGCGCCTCGCCCCGGGCCAGCGCCGACCGGAAGAAGGAGGCCACTCCCGCGTACGGGGTGTCGCGGGGCATCCCCGGCCCGTAGACGTTGTGGTACCGGAGCGACACGGCCCGGCCGTCCGTCGCACGCGCCCAGGCGGCCGTGAGATGCTCCTGCGCCAGCTTCGTCACGGCGTACACGTTGCGCGGGTCGCACGGGGCGTCCTCGTCGACCAGACCCGGCGTCAGTTCCGCGCCGCACCGCGGGCACGGCGGCTCGAACCGGCCCCCCGCCAGATCGGCCGCCGACCTCGGACCGGGCCGCACCGCCCCGTGGCGGGGGCATGCGTAACGCCCTTCCCCGTACACGACCATCGAACCGGCGAGCACCACCTGCCGCACCCGCGCCTCAGCGGTGGCGGCGAGGAGCGTCGCCGTCCCCAGGTCGTTGCAGTCCACGTAGCCGGGCGCATCGGCGAAGTCCTTGCCCAGTCCCACCATCGCCGCCTGGTGACAGACCGCGTCCACGCCGCGCAGGGCCGGGGCGAGAACCGCTGTGTCGCGGACGTCGCCGTGCACGAACTCGGCCTCCGGCAGGACCGGAGGCCCGTGGTGCGCGGTGGGCAACAAGGCGTCCAGGACCACCGGTTCGTGCCCTTGCCGGATGAGTGCCGAGACGATGTGCGCGCCGATGAAACCGGCGCCTCCTGTGACGAGTACGCGCATGTTGCCGACGCTATGGGCCGCCACCGCCCCATGCGGGCTCCCGCGCCAGGGCGTCATACTTCCGTCATGGGTCGGGCAGCCGCCGACGAGCCCGCAGGCAGCGCCCCCGCCCGCAGGCCGTCCGCCGTCGTCCGGTCCGCCCACGCTCGTGCGCTGTGCGCGTCCGCCGGCTCACGGGGCGGTGGCGGCGGAACCACGCCCGGTCGGCTCGCCGGACATGCCTCCGAGGTCAACAGGGCCTCTCCGCAGTCCCGTTGAGGTGCGCCGCAGGCTGACGACACGGCAATGTATGGCATGTGCATCCCATTCCTCAGCAGGTGCGGCCCGCCACGGGCCACATGCTCGTCAGCGGTGACGACGCCCTCGCCCACCGGCTCGCCGCCGAACTCCGCGACGTCTACCGGCAGCAGGTCACGCTCCTCGTCCCACCCAGCCGCTCGCCCGCGAGCCCTCCCGCGGACGCGAACGTCCCCTCGGGCGGCCGGGCCCTCGCTCTCCTCGGCAGGGTGTCGGCCGGCATCGCGCGTACGGGAGGGAGCCGGGCCGCGGCGAACGGCGGGGGCGGTCGACCCGACGAGCCGGCCGTCATGGAGACCGACGACCCCGACGACGTCGCGCTGCGGGAGGCCGGGGTGGAGACCGCACAGGCGCTCGCCCTGGTGCACGAGGACGACGAGACCAACATCCGCGCCGCGCTCACCGCCCGCCGCCTGAACCCCCGTCTGCGGCTGGTCATCCGCCTCTACAACCGCAAGCTCGGCCAGCACCTGGAGGAACTGCTCGACCAGGCCGCCGCCCTCGCCGTCCCCGGGATCGCCGCGGACGACATCGACTCGTCCACCACCGTCCTGTCCGACGCCGACACCGCCGCCCCCGCCCTCGCCGCCACGGCGGTCACCGGGACCAGCAAGATCGTCCAGGCGGACGGGCTGCTCCTGCGTGCGGCCGAGAGGCCCCCGCCGGGGCGCGGTGAGACCGCGGATCCGGGCCTGTGCACACTGGCACTCCTCTCCTCCACCAGCAGCGACCCCGCCGGTGTGGAGGGAACCGACGGCAGCGGCTCCGACGGTCCGCTCCTGCTGCCGGACGACCGGGCCGTCGCCGCGGCGTCCGGCCGCGGCAGGATCGTGCTCGAAGCCGTCACCGGCCCGGACGCGCGACCCGGCAGCCGCCTGAGCGGCCCCGCACTGCCCTTCCGGGAACTCTTCTCGCGCCGTGTGCGCTGGTCGTTCGCGGGGGTCGGCGCGGCCGTCACCGCTCTGGCGGTCGCGTCCTGGCTCACCACGGGAGACCACCCGCTCCACGCCGCCTACATCACGCTCCTCGACCTCTTCTCGATCAACGACCCCGCAGTGGGTGCGGAGACGGACCGCCAGGTCCTGCAGCTGCTCACCGGGCTCGTGGGACTCCTGCTGCTGCCGCTGCTCGTCGCCGCCGTACTGGAAGCGCTCAGCTCCTTCCGTTCGGCGACCGCCCTGCGCCGTCCGCCGCGGGGTCTGAACGGGCACGTCGTCCTGCTGGGGCTCGGCAAGATCGGCACCCGCGTCCTCGGCCGGCTGCGCGAACTCGGCACCCCCGTCGTGTGCGTCGAGAACGACCCCGAAGCGCGCGGAGTGGCCCTCGCCCGCAGGCTGCGTGTCCCCGTGATCATCGGGGACGTCACGCAGGAGGGGGTGCTCGAGGCCGCCAGAACCCACCGCGCCCGCGCCCTGCTCGCCCTCACCAGCTCCGACACGACCAATCTCGAAGCCGCCCTGTACGCCCGGTCGATCGCCCCCGACCTCCGGGTGGCGCTGCGGCTGTACGACGACGACTTCGCCACCGCCGTCTACCGGACGCTGCGCGCCGCGCACCCCGGGGCGCTCACCCGCAGCAGAAGCGTGACCTCGCTCTCCGCGCCCGCCTTCGCCGGTGCCATGATGGGCCGCCGGGTGCTGGGAGCCGTCTCCGTCGAGCGCCGGGTGCTTCTGTTCGCCGCCCTCGAAGTCGCCGACCTGCCGCGGCTGGAGGGCCGTACCATCGCCGAAGCCGTCCGTCCGGGCAGGTGGCGGGTGCTGGCCCTGGACATGACGGCACCGGGCGACCGGCGTCCGGACCTCTCCGCCGCCCCGCCCGACGACGGGACGGAACACACCACCGGGCTGCTGTTCGACCTCCACCCGGGGCATCTGCTGCGGCCCGGCGACCGGGTGGTCGTCGCCGCCACACGTCGTGGTCTGGCGGAACTCCTGGGACACCGGACCGGGTAGCCGGGTCCGTGCGCGGTGCTGCGGCAGCGCGTGAAGGCGCCGCCCAGGGCGTCGCGAGCGGGTGAACCTTTCGGGGCAGCCCTTAGGGTGTGAAGACCGGTGCCCGCCCCGTCGACGCGTGCACCGGAGGGACGACACCGTGAACGAAACCGCCTCGCTTCTGACCGTCGCCATCGTGGTGGCCGCACTTGTGATCAGGACCGCCGTGGCGGAGATGCGCAATCCCGGGAGTGCCCGTGCCCGGTGGGCCCTCGCCTCCGGCACCCGGGCCGTCACCGCGGGGGCTGTGGCGGCGGCCGCCCTCGGTCTCGTCGGCTGGCGGTACTTCGGCTACGGAGCCGTGGCGTGGGCGGTTCTCGCAGGTGCCCTCGTCGCCGTCGTCGTGGACCGCCGCCCGCCCGAGGGCTGAACCCCGGCTTCGCGTGCGGCGGGACGACTGCCGCGCCCGAACGACGCGGCCCCCACGAGATGCCTCCGGGGAAGGCTCGTCCGGACCGTGCCGACCGGGTCCTTCCCGGGGGCGCGCCGGGCGGTTCTCGGAGACTCGGCGCCGGTGAGGCACCCCCGGACGGCCGCGCCGACCTGGGGTCTCCGGACGGCCGCGCCGGGCGGGCCTTGCGGCTCGCCCGGCGCGGTTCACCACTCCATGAGCCTCGGTCCCCGAGCCGCGGCGTCCGCGCCGCCCCGTGAGCGGCCGCGGCCCCGGCCTCCCGCCCCCGGCCGCCCCCGATGGCCGGCGCGGTCCACCAGCCCTCAGCCGCTGATCTCGACCGTCCCGTTCTCCGCGGGCCCGGCGGGCACCCGCTTCGGGCCCTTCTGCGTGATGCCCCTCAGCACCTCGGTGAGGTCGACTCCCGTGGTGGAACCCAGCAGTTCCAGTCCCTGGGCGACGTTGTCCGCCACTGCCCGCGGCAGCTTGCCGGCACCGTCGGTGGAGATGACGGTCAACTTGTCGATCGCGCCGAGCGGTTCGGCCGCCTTGCCGACCACCTGCGGCAGCACCTCGACGAGCATCTGCAGCACCGCGGCGTCGCCGTACCGGTCGAAGGCGTCCGCCTTCTGCTGCATGGCCCCCGCCTCGGCCGATCCCTTGGCGGCGATGGCCGCGGCCTCCGCCTCGCCCTCGATGCGGACCGCGTCGGCGAGCGCCGCACGGTGCGCCTTCTCGCCCTCACCGGTCAGACGGGCGCGCTGGGCGTCGGCCTCGGCCTGCTTCACCAGGGCGACGCGACGCGCCTCGGCCTCCTGCTCGGCCTGGTAGCGGGCCGCGTCGGCCGGCTTGCGGACCTGGGTGTCGAGTTCCCTGTCGGTCAGTGCCGCCCGGCGCTCCGCGACCTTCTCCTGCTGGCTGAGGATCTCCTGCTGCCGGTCTGCCTCGGCCAGCGGCCCCGCGGCTGCGGCCTTCGCGGCGGCCTCGTCCGTCTCCGCCTTGATCTCGGCCTGCTTGAGGGCGAACGTCCGCTGCGCGACGGCGATCTCCTCCTCCGCCTTCAGCCGTGCCTGCTCCGATGCCCGCCGGGCCACCGCCTCGGCGATGTCGGCCTCCTGCTTGGCCCGCGCCGCTTCCGGGCGCCCGAGGTCCTCGAGATAGGAACCCTCGGTGGTGATGTCCTGGATCTGGAAGGCGTCGAGCACGAGGCCCTGCCCCGAGAGGCTGGCCTCGGCCTCCTCGGCGACCTGGCCGGCGAAGGCCGCCCGGTCCCTGATGATGTCCTCCACCGACATCCGGCCGACGATGGAGCGCAGCGCGCCGGAGAGCACTTCCTGGGTGAAGCCGACGATCCCGTCCTGCTGGACGAGGAACCGCTGGGCGGCGGCCCGGATCGAGTCCTCGGTCCCGCCGACCTTGACGATCGCCACGCCCTCCAGATTGGCCTTGATGCCGCGCAGCGTGACCGCGCCCCGGACGGCGACGGGGATGTGCCTGCTGGAGAGGTCGAGGGTGAACCTCTGCTGCACGAACGGCACGACGAACACGCCGCCACCGACGACGACCTTCTGGCCGCTGTTGTCGGTGAAGACCCGCCCCGTCTCGGGATCGGTGGACTTCTTGCCGCGCCGGCCGGTGATGATGAACGCCTCGCTGGGGCCCGCGACCTTGTACCGCGTGACCACGACGAGGCCCAGCAGGACGACGAGTACGACGACTCCCACCACGGCGATGACGACTGGATTCATGGTGCTCCCCCCTGCCTCCCTGGGGCGGCAGATCAAGTGTGTCGAATGGAACGGCGCCGGGGTGAACCGTCAGCGCTCGACGGGGCGGACGAGGACGGACGTGGCCGACAGGGCGGCCTCCACCCAGATCTCCGAACCCCGCTGGACGGGCGCGGCGGACCTGGCGGCGAACTTCACGGGCTGGCCGGCCACCCTCAGCAGCACCTCGCCGTAGCCGTCGGCCGGGATGGCGGTCACCACGGACCCTCCGGTGCCCAGAAGATCCTCACCGCGCGGAGCTGCCGGGGTCCGGTCCCGCATGAGCGCGCTGCTGAGCCGCCAGGTCAGCCGGGCCGCGAGCAGTCCGGCGAGTACTCCCGCCACGGTGGCGGCGGTCCCTCCCAGGCCCGTCGTGCCCAGCACGATCGCGCCGGTGAACCCGAGCATCGAGACGAACCCGGCGATCACCGGGAGCGACAGCCAGCCGTCGAGCAGGCCGTCCAGCACGCCGTCGAAGACGCCTTCCAGCACTCCGTCGAGGACGAGCGAGAGCGCCAGCAGGACGATGCCCGCGATGCCGAGACCGAGAAACAAACCCATACCAGCACACCCCCTGACCACTGGTCACCCCGATGGCCGGATGGTCTCATCCACACCGAACCCATTTCATTGCCGTGTTACGGCAATCTTGACGACGTCTTGATGCCAACGTCTTCCGCTGCCCGGACCGGGGAGGCCCGGACCGGGGGGCCCGGAGCGACAGGCCCCGCACCGTGGACGGGGCGGGGCCGGGACGCCTGCGTCGTACCGTCGTCTAGAGGTCGAACTCGTGCGGCGGGAGGTCGAGGGCGTAGCAGGCCTCGCGTACGACGGCCTGCTCGGTCTTGTCGAAGTCGCCGTCCGCTCCGCCGATGACGATGCCGATCTGGATGACGGCACGGGCCTCCGCCGGCTTCTTCTTCGCCTTGGCGATCTCCTGCAGCACGCTGACCCTGCCGAAGTCGAAGTCGGTCGTGAGCCTGTCCAGGTTGTCCTCGAACCGGCGCCTGAGGTCGTCGGCGGGGAAGTTCTGCAGGACCTCGTTGGTGGCGATGAGCTGCGCGACGCGCTGCCGTTCGGACGGCTCGACGGTGCCGTCCGCGGCCGCGACCAGGGCGCACATGGCCATGGAGGCATCGCGGAACGCGCCGCTGCGCAGGTCGTTCTTCTTCGCCGTCAGCTGGGTCTGCATCGTCGACGCGGATTCCCTTATGCGGTCCCACAGTGCCATGGGGATTGCCTCCTCGGATGGTGACGGTTCTTCGGTTCCGGTTCGTGCGCCCGCAGGCCGAATCGGTGCCGTGAAGGCGCCGGTGCCCGGCGCCCACGCGGTCGGCTTAAATCTACATCACTGTAGAAGTTTGGTGAGGTGTCCTCCGCGTCTGCGTGCCTCCGCCTCTCGGTGCCTCCGCCTCTCCTGACTGCGTGCCTCCGCCCCCGCCTGCCTCCGCGGTCCCGGTTCGGGGCCCGGCGGGGCCGGCGCGTGCACCGCCTCGTACCGCATGGCCGTGCGAGGCGCCGTACGGCCGTGCGACCTGCGGCGGGGCCGAGAGGGAGGACAGGGGCGGAGAGGGGGCAGTTGACGGAAGGGGAGCACCACGCGCCTTCCGGGGCCCGGGTGTCGTCGCCGCCCGAGCCCTTCTACGCGGAAGTAGAGTGCTTGGACCTTGCCGTGGCGCCGAGCGCGCGTGCCGACGACGGGCGGGCGCCGCCCCCCCGGGCAGTGGAGGAACCTCGACGTGAGCGATGCCCCCGGACAGCCCCCGGCGAAGCCCCGGCAGCCCCCGGCGAAGACGGGACGGAGCCCGGTGGCGGACCGGCGGACTCCCTCGCCGGGCCCGGCCCGCGGTCCTGCCCGGCGCGGGCGGCGAGCGTTCAGGGCCGTTGCGGCACTCGCCACGCTGCTCGTCGTGACCGCGGCCGCCGGCGTCTGGGTCTACCGGGACCTGCAGGGCAACATCCGCTCCGCTGACGTGGACAACAAGATCGGTGACGACCGGCCGCCCAACATGAGTCCCGGCTCGAAGAACATCCTCGTGGTCGGCTCCGACTCCCGGGCCGGGGCCAACGCCGAGTACGGCAGGGGCCTCACCACCATGCAGTCCGACACGCTGATGGTCCTTCACCTCGCCGCGAACCGGGAGTGGGCGACCGTGGTCTCCTTCCCCCGGGACTCGTGGGTGAAGGTACCGGCGTGCGACCGCGGCGACGGCAGCACCTCCGACCCTCACCACGCCAAGATCAACGAGGCGTTCGCGATCGGGGGCACCACCGGTGAGGTCGCGGGCGCCGCCGCCTGCGCCATCAAGACGGTGGAGCAGAACACGGGTCTGCGCATCGACCACTTCATGTCGGTCGACTTCCAGGGGTTCAAGGGCATGGTCAACGCCCTCGGCGGCATGGAGGTCTGCCCCGAGGCCGCGATCCGCGACGAGAAGGCGCGACTCGACATCCCCGCGGGGTGCCAGACCGTCAGGGACGAGGACGCCCTGGGCTACGTCCGCGCCCGCTACGGCGTCGGCGACGGCTCCGACCTCGGCCGCATCGGCCGGCAGCAGGAGTTCATGCGCGCCCTCGCCGACCGGGCCCAGGAGAAGCTGACCAGCCCCGGCGCGCTGTACGGACTGCTGGAGTCCGCCACCGAGTCCCTCACCACGGACAAGGCACTCGCCGGGATCCAGCCCCTGTACGGTCTCGCCTCCCGGCTCAAGGCTATCGAGCCCGGCCGGCTGACGTTCGTGACGGTTCCCAACTACCCCCGCAGCATGGACGTCCCGTCCGACACGGCCAATGTCGTCTGGCGGTACCCGGAGACCGCCGATCTGTTCACGGCCCTCGCCCGGGACAGGGAGGTCCGCGAGGAGAGTGTCGCGGCCGCCGGAGAGAACCCCCTGTACGCGAGCGCCATCCGCGTGAGGGTGCTCAACGGCACCGGCACACCCGGCCTCGCCGGCGAGGTCGCCCGGTCGCTGCGGCTGGCCGGTTTCACCGTCACCGGAACCGGCAACGCCCCCGCGGCGGCGGCGCGGACGTCGGTCACCCACCCGGCGGGGCTCGCCCGGCAGGCCCGCGCCCTGGCCTCGCGGCTGCCCGGCACCGCCGTCTCGGAGCGCGCGGACGCCCCCGGGGGACTGATCACCCTGACGGTGGGAAACGACTTCGACGGCCTGCCGTAATCCGCGGGTCGTGCCCTTGCGGCCGGCGGCGCCGCACCGCACGGCGGTCCGTGAAGGGGGCAGGGCGCGGCCGTACGCTCCCCGCCCTGCCGCTCATGCCGTGCGGAGGCTCACGCCGTACGGTGGCTCATGCCGTGCGGAGGCTCACCCGCCATGGCGCTCACGCCGTACGGAGGCTCACCCGCCCGGGCGCTCATGCCGTACGGAAGCGGAACGCGCCCGTTGCGCCGCCCATGGTCAGCCAGACGTGATCGGCCTCCTTCACGAGTCTGAGCGCGACCCGGGTGCAGCCGGGGCAGCGGGCGGTGAGGCCGGGTTCGGGCCCGTAGACGTGGAGTTGGGCGAGGGGGCCGGCCATGCCGCACGTAGGGCAGCGCCACCAGGCCCGGGTCGGTTCGACGGCGAGGATCTCCGAGAGCGGGCCGGCCAGCCAGTTGCCGTCGCGGTGGAGGGGCGTGTCTCCCATGGGGGCCTCCGGGGTTGAGGTGGGTGGGTTCGGCGCCGGTGCGGCGCGGGGCGCTGTCAGCCGAAGCGTTCGGTGCGGATCGATCCGGAGTCCCGGCCCAGGTCCACGAGGTGGTCGCTGACGGCTTCGACGAATGCGGTGGGACCGCAGACGAAGACCGTCCCGGCTCCCGCGAGCCGCGAGACGTGTCCGCGCAGGTCGTCGGCGGAGATCCGGCCCGGCGCACGGCTGCTGCCGGGCGCGGCCCGGCGCGTGTAGAGGACGTCGACGTCCAGATGGTCCGCCCCCTCGGAGAGCAGATCGCCGTACCAGAAGTCCTCGGGGGTGCGCACCGAGTACACCAGTTGGAAGTCGCTGGGGGACTTCGCCTCACGGTGGGCGCGGATCATGGCCGTCAGCGGGACGACCCCCGAGCCTCCGCCCACCAGAAGCACCGGACCGGTCTGTTCGGGCCGCCAGACGAACCAGAAGCCGAGGGGCCCCCGCACCTCCACGTCGGCGCCCACGGGGAGGCCGTCGGCCAGATAGGGCGAGACCTCCCCGTCGGCCACGGCCTGCACGCCCAGTTCGATGCGTTCGCCTTCGGCCGGCGCGGCGAGGGAGTAGCTGCGCGCGGCCTGGTAGCCGTCGTCGCCGGTGAGCCGCACGTCCACGTGCTGGCCGGCGAGGTGGCCGGGCCAGCCCGGCACGGTGAAGGCCAGGGAACGGGCGGTGGCGGTCTGCGGCAGGCGCTCCACGAGGTGGGCGCGGCGCCAGTCGGCGGCCATCGTCAGTCGTCCCAGGTGCGCTGCTCGCGCCAGGGGTCGCCGTAGTTGTGGTAGCCGACGCTCTCCCAGAAGCCCGGCTCGTCCTCGAGTGTGAGCCTCAGTTCCCGCACCCACTTCGCCGACTTCCAGAAGTACAGGTGCGGCACCAGCAGCCGCGCTGGTCCGCCGTGCTCGGGGGACAGCGGGAAGCCGTCGTAGGTGTGGACGACCCACGCCTTGCCGTCGAGGAGGTCCTCCAGCGGCAGGTTGGTCGTGTAGCCGCCGTGGCTGACGGCCACGGCGTAGTCGGCGGCCGTCTCGACGTCCTCCAGGAACGCGTCGACCGGGACGCCCCGCCACGGCGTGTCGAACTTCGACCACCGGGTCACGCAGTGGATGTCGTGGACCGTGTCCTCCTGGGGCAGCGCCATCATCTCGTCCCAGGTCCAGCCGCGGGAGTCGCCGTTCTCCGTGGTCACGGTGAAGGTCCAGGTCTCGGTCGGCACACGGGGCGTGGGGCCGGCCGACAGGACGGGGAACGACTCCGTCGGGTACTGCCCGGGAGGCAGCTTGTCCGCAAGGCCGCGGGCGCGGCCGTGAAAACCGGGTGAGAACGTACCCATACCGTCGCCTCCTGAGCACCGTTTCCTGACCGGTCGGGCACGGAAGGGCGCCGCCCTTGCGGCGGGGGTGTGCCCCGGCCGTCGTGTGTCGTCTCACCATCCAGTGTCCGAGGGCGGGGACGGTCCGACCACTCAGGCGGCCGCCGTGGCGCCCGAGGCAGCCGGCGCCGCCGGCGTGTTCCGCTCCACGGTCTTGGCCAGACGGGCCAGCAGATTGCGGTGCCGCAGCTGGATGAACACCTCCAGGGGCGCCGCGTGCACGGTGCCGCCGAAGCCCCGCAGCGGGTGCTCGTCCACGATGACCAGGGTGTGCTCGCCCCAGGGCCGCAGCTCGATGCCGATACGGGCCGTGCCGAGCCGGCCGCTGTGCGCTTCCAGCTCCAGCCGGCCCGGAGGTTCGTAGCACCGGACGACGGTGTGGCCCTCGTAGGACCAGCGGCCGACGGAGATCGTGTAGGCGAGTGCGGTTCCGACCGCGGGCCAGTGCTCGTCGATCGGCCGGGTCGACGCCACCCCGGTGACCCAGTCGCCGTAGAGCCGGGGGTTCGCCAGCACGGTCCAGACCGCCGCCCGGGACCGTCCGATGACGCGGTGCCGTACGGCCATGGCAGCGCCTTTCGCTCGTGGCCGCACCCGGGTCGCGGGCGCGGACCTGGTGGGGCCGCCCGCCCGGCGAGGCCGTCGCGCGCATCCGTGCGACCGCTCGTCGCCGGTGCTCGTCGTCCGTGCTCGCCGTACGCGGCAGGCTGCGCGAGTTCGCGCGGTACCGGCCCGTCGCTCGCGCCGTACCAGCTTGCTGAAGGGGCACGGGGTCGGCAACAGGAGGCACGACGGCCCGCGCCGGAGCCCGTCGCCTCAGTGCGCGTGGGCGGCGCCGTCGTGCGCCGGGGCCGACGGGGGCCGGGGCGTGTCCGTACCGGGCACGGCGGCGACGCCGGCACGCACGGTGAACGCGGCCGTGCGGACCGTGCCCTTGTGCTTGAAGTCGAGGAACAGGCGGTACGTGCCCGGGCTCGGCGCCGTGGCCGTGAAGGAGACACCGGGACCCGGCCGGGTCCTGCCGTCGTCCGGTTCGCCGTCGGGGTGGACGTGGAGGTACGCGAGGTCGCCCGATCGCAGGGCCACGAGGTGGCCGTAGGCGCCGAGGTACGGCTCCAGGTCGGTGACCGGCCGGCCGTCGCGGGCGACGTTCAGCCGGAGCCCCCCGGGTGCGCCCGGACGCAGACCTCCGGTCAGGGTGACCGTGTAGCCGTCGACCGTGGCCGTGGAGTTCGGCCCGGGCGCCGGAGGTGGCGCGTAGGGGCCGGCGGCGGCGAGTTCCGCGCCGAGGGTGAGGTTCCCGGCGCCCTCGGCGGCGGGGGTGAAGTCGGCGAAGACCCGGTAGCCGCCCGCGGCGGGCAGGGTGACCGGGACGCCCCACGTGCCGTCGGCGGCCCGGACGGGATGCAGGTGCCGGTAGGTGAGCAGATCGCGGGAGACGACGATCAGGTGGAGCTCCTTGCCGTGGTCGCGCTCGAAGGCGGTGACCTGCCGCCCGGACGCGTCGCGGACGGCGAATCGCAGATCGGCGGTCCGCCCGGCCGTGACGCGCGGTGTCTTCAGGTCGAGCGTGTAGCCGCCCTCGGAGACCTGCAGCCCCGCGGGCGCGGCGCCGGGCCGCGCGGCGCGTGCCTCGCCCCCGCCCGGTCCGGCGGCGTCGTGCGGGGCGTGGGCGCCGGGCGCGGGCCCGGACGGCGCCGGGCCGACGGCGGCGCCGAGGCCGTAGGCGGCGCCGAAGGACGCTGCCAGGGCGGCGCCGAACGCGCCGATCTTCCGGATCGTGTGCATGGCCTTCTCCTCGGCGAGTCGGGGACCGTCCCCGACGTTTTTGGTAGCGTATACCCCTTGGGGGTATGTGCAAGAGGTCGGACGGCTTGCGGACGGATACGGGTAGGGGGTATGCATGGCGATCGACGTCGGAGCGTACCCCCAGGGGGTATATAGTCGACAGAGGTGGGATCGGGCGCCGTCCGGCGGCCGGCCCCGCCCCCATCCACGAGTCCAGGAGCAGGGATGACTGCCACGGTCCACGGCACCGCCGAGGTCGAACTCGCGATCGGCGGGATGACCTGCGCCTCGTGCGCCGCCCGTGTCGAGAAGAAGCTCAACCGCATGGACGGTGTTGAGGCCACGGTCAACTACGCCACCGAGAAGGCGAAGATCTCCTACCGAGACGACGAGGTCTCCGTCCGGGACCTCATCGCCACCGTGGAGGCGACCGGCTACACCGCGGCCGAGCCCCCGCCGCCCCGTACCCGGGCCGAACCCGGCGACGGCGGGGCCGGGTCGCAGGACGAGCTGCGGCCGCTCCGGCAGCGGCTGATCACCGCCGTGGCGCTGTCGGTGCCGGTGGTCGCCATGGCGATGGTCCCGGCCCTGCAGATCGAGTACTGGCAGTGGCTCTCGCTCACCCTGGCCGCACCCGTCGTGACCTACGCGGCCTGGCCGTTCCACCGCGCCGCCCTCACCAACGCCCGGCACGGTGCGGCGACCATGGACACGCTCGTCTCGGTCGGCACCTCGGCGGCGTTCCTGTGGTCGGTGTGGGCCCTGTTCTTCGGCACCGCGGGCGAGCCCGGCATGACGCACGGCTTCGAGCCGACCATCGCCCGCACCGACGGCGCGGGGAACATCTACCTCGAGGCCGCCGCCGGTGTGACCGCGTTCATCCTGGCCGGCCGCTACTTCGAGGCCCGCTCCAAGCGCAGGGCCGGCGCCGCGCTGAAGGCCCTCATGGAACTCGGCGCGAAGGACGTGACCGTGCTGCGCGCCGGCGGGGAGCAGCAGGTCCCCGTCGCGGAACTGGCCGTGGGCGACCGCTTCCTGGTGCGCCCCGGCGAGAAGATCGCCACCGACGGCACCGTCGTCGAGGGCTCCTCCGCCGTGGACGCGTCCATGCTGACCGGGGAATCCGTACCCGTGGAGGTGTCCATCGGCGACACCGTCACCGGAGCCACCCTCAACGCCGGCGGCCGGCTCGTCGTCGAGGCCCGCCGGGTCGGCGGCGACACCCAGCTGGCGCGCATGGCGAAGCTGGTCGAGGACGCGCAGAACGGCAAGGCCGCGGCGCAGCGGCTGGCCGACCGGATCTCCGCCGTGTTCGTACCCGTTGTCATCGTCCTGGCCATGGGCACGCTCGGCTTCTGGCTCGGCAGCGGGGCGGGGTGGACGGCGGCGTTCACCGCCGCGGTCGCGGTACTGATCATCGCCTGCCCCTGCGCGCTGGGGCTGGCCACACCCACCGCGCTCATGGTGGGTACGGGGCGCGGCGCCCAGCTCGGCATCCTGATCAAGGGGCCCGAGGTGCTGGAGAACACACGCAGGGCCGACACGATCGTCCTCGACAAGACCGGCACGGTGACCACGGGGAGGATGGCCCTGCTCGGGATCCGCACCGCGGCGGGGACCGACGAGACCGAGGCGCTGCGGCTGGCGGGAGCCCTGGAGCACGCCTCCGAGCACCCCATCGCCCAAGCCGTGGCGACCGGGGCCGCCGAGCGGGTGGGGGCGCTCCCGGCGCCCGAGGACTTCGCCAACGTCCCGGGCCTCGGCGTGCAGGGAGTCGTCGCGGGCCATGCCGTCCTCGTCGGCCGCGAGCGACTGCTCGCCGAGTGGGCCATCGCGCTCCCGGCCGAGCTGGAGGAGGCCAAGGAGCAGGCGGAGGCCGAGGGCAGGACGGCGATCGTCGTGGCCTGGGACGGCGAGGCACGGGCGGTCCTGGCGGTCGCCGATGCGGTCAAGCCGACGAGCGCCGAGGCGGTGCGGCGACTGCAGGGCCTCGGGCTGACGCCGATCCTGCTGACCGGCGACAACAGGGCCGTCGCCGAGGCGGTCGCCTCGGAAGTCGGCATCGAGCGGGTGATCGCCGAGGTCATGCCCGAGGACAAGGTCGACGTGGTGCGGCGCCTTCAGGAGGAGGGCCGCACGGTGGCGATGGTCGGCGACGGCGTCAACGACGCGGCCGCGCTCGCCCAGGCGGACCTGGGCCTGGCGATGGGCACCGGGACCGACGCCGCGATCGAGGCCGGGGACCTGACACTCGTGCGCGGCGACCTGAGGGCCGCGGCGGACGCGATCCGGCTGTCGCGCAGGACGCTCGGCACGATCAAGGGCAACCTCTTCTGGGCCTTCGCCTACAACGTCGCCGCACTCCCGCTCGCCGCGGCGGGACTGCTGAACCCGATGATCGCGGGCGCGGCGATGGCCTTCTCCTCGGTCTTCGTCGTCGGCAACAGCCTGCGCCTGAGGCGCTTCCGCCCGGCGGACTGAGGACAGCGGGGACACGCGGCCGTGGCGGGCGGCGAGGGCGCCACCCTCGCCGCCCGCCACGGCCGTGTTCGCAAGGTTCCGCCGTCCCGGCTGCGTGCCGGAGCGATGGTGCGCCGGGAAGAAGCGGGCACCCCGGCCCGGGCGACCTCGTGGCGGGGCCGAGCGCGGGGAGGACGAGTCCGGGAACGTGTCGTGGGCGAGCCCGGCACGGTTCGGTGTGCGGCGAGCCGAAGGGTGCCGCCCCGCCGTCCGGAGAGCCGGCGCCCGCCCGCCGGGCAGCTTCGGCCGCGTACCGGCCCGGGGCGCGGTGAGGCCCACCCCGCACCGGCGGCGGGCGGCAGGGCGGTCACGGGCACTCGGGGCGGTCGTCCGGGCGACGGCACGGACAAGGGCCAGGCGCACGGCAACGGGCCGCCGGAGGATCCGGCGGCCCGTTGCGTCGCCCCCTCGGAAGTCGCCCCTTGGGAAGGGGAGGCGCGGCCCGAAGGAGCGGGCGGCGTGAGGCGCCTCAGTGGTAGGCGTGGACGACGGCGTGGCCCTTGCCGCGGGCGATCAGCCACTTGTTGACGGGCGTGGTGACGACGAATGCGACGACGAAACCGCCCAGCAGAGACGACCAGAACAGCGCGTCCGTCAGGTGCGCGTCCATCGCTCCCGGGACCAGCGCGATGATGCCGTTGTCGACGAACTCCATCACGGCGATGGAGAGGGTGTCGGCGGCCAGCGCGACCTTGACGGCACCCCTGAAGTCCACGCCCGCGCGCAGCACCGCGAACATCGTGAACGAGTAGCCGAAGAGGAACGCGAGCGTGATCGCGAGAATCATCGTCGGCAGGTTGCCCCACATCAGAGCGGTGCCGATGACCATTCCGAGGATCTCGCCGATGGCGCAGCCGATCAGGCAGTGCAGGGTCGCCTTCGCCGCGGTGCTCCAGGTGACACCGCCGTGCCGGTGGCCCGCGTGATCACTGTGACCGTTGTGACTGCTCCGGCCGGTGTGACCGCCGGATGAGCCGGGAGCCAGCGCGGCCCGGTCGCCGGTGGCGCCGGCGTCGTGCGAGGTGTGGTCCATGACGTGTCATCCCCATTCCCGTCATTCCCGTCGAGTGCGCCCCGCGGTCCCGGGGCGCACGAGTAAACAATATACCCCCCTGGGGTATTCCGGAGGGGTGGCCGGAAGGACGGGGAGGGGCCTGGCCGGCGCCCTCCCCGCCGCGCGGGTCAGCCCCGGCCGAGCAGCTTCTTCATCAGTGAGATCTCGCCGGTCTGCGCGGTGATGATGTCGCCCGCCAGCTGCTTCGCGGCCGCGTCGGCGCCGCCGGCGCGCTCGGCCTCGGCCATGGCCACCGCGCCTTCGTGGTGCTCGATCATCAGCTCCATGAAGGCGGTGTCGAACGCCTTGCCCGAGGACTTCTCCAGCCGGGCCATATCCCGGGCGCTCATCATCCCTTCCGCGCCGTGTGCGGCGTGATCCGAGCCGCCCTCCGCGGGAATGTCCTCGCCCCACGAGGACAGCCAGCCGGACAGCGTCCTGATCTCCGGGCCCTGGGCCTTCCTGATGTCCTCGGCGAGCTTCCTCACCTCGGGCGATTCCGCTCGGGTCGCGGCGAGTTCCGCCATCTCCACCGCCTGCCGGTGGTGGGGGATCATGCCTTTGGCGAAGGTGACGTCGGCCGCGTTGTGCCGCCCTTGCGCCGCGGAGGCCGCGGTGGACGGGGTCGCCGCGGCGTGCCCGCCGTGGCCGCTCGACGTGTCGCTGCCGCCGCCGCAAGCGGCCAGGACGAGGGCGGCCGCGCCGGCGGCGGCCACGGCGAGGGTGCGGCGGGCAGGGGAATGCTTGCTGGTCATGCTGGTGCAACTCCTTGACGCGCGACCTGAACCGGGCGCGCGGGATCGCGGAAACGTGGGCGCGGGGAGGCGCGGCGCCGCTCACCGTCCGTGCCGGGGCGCGAACGGGAGGCGCCGTGCGGGGTGCCCTATATGCGCAGGAGTTGCAGTTCGGCCAGATCGGGCGGCGCCCGCCCGCTCGGGGGTGTGCGACCGGCCCCGCTCGGCGTCGCGACCGAGGGCGGGGCACCGAGCGCGGGGGCGGGCTCCGGGGGTGCGTACGGGGAGCCGACCCCGGCTGCGGCGCACGTCCCGTCCGCGTGGCCGAGGTGGTCCGCCCCGCCGTCCGTGTGCGAACAGCCCGGACCGGCCTGGGCCACGGACGGCTCGGGCACGGTCTGCCCGTGGACGGGTGAGGCGTGGACGGGCGCTGCCTGGACGGGCGCCGTGTGGAGGGGGGCTGCCTGGACGGGCGCCGTGTGGACGGTGGCCACCGCGCCGTGCGCCTGTGCCCGGGACCCGGGAACCCCGGCGGGCGCCAGGGCGTGCATGCCCAGTACGCCTGCCAGCACCGCCAGCACCAGCAGCGCGAGCCCACGCCCTGCGGGGCGCGCGTGGCTCGTCGTGCGGCGGGTCATGGGCTCATCGTAAGGGGGCCCGGCCGGCGGGCGGTTCGCCGGGCCGCATCCAGGGCGGGGTGGGGCCCGGCCGGCGGGGGGGTTCGCCGGGCCGCATCCGGGGCGGGGTGGGGCCAGGCGCTCCGGGGTGGGACCCGGACCTTCTGCGGGCACTCGCCCGACACGGGGACACGACCGGCCGGTGACCCCTGTGCGAAGGTCACCGGCCGGTCGCTCGGGCACGCAGTGCGGGACCGTAAACCGCACTGTGCGCCTGGTCCGGGGAGGTGGTTGCCGCCCGACGGCGCGAGGCTGGCGCGACAGGACGTTCGCGCCGCCGGGCGGGGTTCGTGGGTGCAGCGGAGCCGGATCGAGCATCGATCGCCGGAGCCCGGAGCCCGGAGCCCGGAGCCCGGAGCCCGGAGCCCGGAACGGGGTCGGGGAGGGCCTTCCCGGACCGGGCCGCCGGGGGATTCCGCCGGGACCGCGGCGGGGCGATGGGCCTTCCGGCCGTCCCCTCCCTCAGGTCTGGAAGGGGGCCGGGTCGGCCCGTACCACCGCACTGGCTCGCACGCCGCCGCGGTCCTCCGGCGGGCGCCGGCCGTGGAGGCCGGCGCCGTGTCCTCGCCGTCGGCCACCCCTCATCCGGGCCGGCGGTTCGGACGGCGTACGCACGCGGGACCTCCCAGTCTGCGTGCGTACGCGGTCTCGGTGTCGGCGCCCCGCCCCGGCAGCACCGGTCGCGGCGCTGTCCGGGGGCGGGGCGGCGGGTCCTCGGTCCTCGGGCGGTCCTCGGTCCTCGGGCGGTCCTCGGGCGGTCCTCGGTCCTCGGGCGGTCCTCGGTCCTCGCGCGGACCTCAGTCCTCGCGCAGGGCGCGGACCGCCTCCTCCACGCGCTTGCCGTAGTCCGGGTCTGCGGCGTGGAAGTGGGCGAGGTTCTTCTCGATGACGTCGTCGCGGGAGACCTGTGACAGGCCGCCGGCGATGTTCGCCACCAGACGCGACTTCTCCTCCTCCGACATCAGCCGGTAGAGCTCACCGGCCTGGTGGAAGTCGTCGTCCTTGGCGTGCTGCGGCGCCGCGTGCGTGCCGGTGTGCCCGTACAGGGCCAGCGGGGCCGACAGGGCGGCGTCCGTCTGCACCGGGCCCGCGTACGAGTTGGGCTCGTAGTTCTTGTCGTGGCGGGAGCCGTTGCGGGTGGCCATCAAGCCGTCGCGGCCGTAGTTGTCGGCGCCGCCGGGAACGGCCTTCGGCGCGTTCACCGGGAGCTGGGTGTGGTTGACGCCGAGGCGGTAGCGGTGGGCGTCCGCGTAGGCGAAGAGGCGCCCCTGGAGCATCTTGTCCGGCGAGGGGCCGATGCCCGGCACGAAGTTGTTCGGCGAGAACGCCGCCTGCTCGACCTCGGCGAAGACGTTGTCCGGGTTGCGGTCGAGGACCAGCCGGCCGACGCGCTGCAGCGGGTGGTCGGAGTGCGGCCAGACCTTGGTGAGGTCGAACGGGTTGAAGCGGTAGTCCGCCGCGTCGGCCGCGGGCATGATCTGCACGTACAGCGTCCAGGACGGGTTCACCCCGCGCTCGATCGCCTGGAGCAGATCGGACTGGTGCGAGTTGGGGTCCGTGCCCGCGACCTCGGCCGCCTGCTCTCCGCTCAGGCAGCGGATGCCCTGGTTGGTCTTGAAGTGGTACTTGACGAAGAAGGCCTCGCCCTCGGCGTTCGTCCACTGGTAGGTGTGCGACCCGTAGCCGTTCATGTGGCGGTACGAGGCGGGGATGCCGCGGTCGCCCATCAGCCAGGTGATCTGGTGCGTGGCCTCCGGCGCGTGCGCCCAGAAGTCCCACACGTTGTCCGGCTCCTGCTTGCCGGTGAACGGATCGCGCTTCTGGGAGTGGATGAAGTCCGGGAACTTCACCGGGTCCTTGATGAAGAACACCGGGGTGTTGTTGCCGACGAGGTCGTAATTGCCTTCCTCCGTGTAGAACTTCACCGCGAAGCCCCGCGGGTCACGGACGGCGTCCGCGCCGCCGAGCGAGTCGGCGACGGTGGAGAAGCGCAGGAAGAGCTCCGTGCGCTTGCCGATCGTGTCCAGGAACGCGGCCCGGGTGAAGCCGGTGACGTCGTCCGTCACCTCGAAGTAGCCGTACGCGCCGGAGCCGCGCGCGTGGACGACCCGCTCCGGGATGCGCTCGCGGTTGAAGCGGGCGAGCTTCTCCAGCAGATGCTGGTCCTGGAGGAGGAGCGGGCCACCGACGCCGGCGGTGGCGGAGTTCTGGTTGTCGGCGACCGGAGCGCCGGACTCGGTCGTAAGCACGCGCTGCGTCATGGGTGGGAGGGCGGCCTTCCGTGCGGGAGCTGCTGAGGTGTCAGGAGCGTAAGTACGCGTACGAGAAAACGTCAACAGTTTGTTGAAGCGAAGGGTGGATCCGGGCCGTGGCTGCGCCTGGGCGCGACAGGACAGGTGTCGGCGCGGCCACGGCCCGGACGTGTGAGGGGGTCGAGGACGACCCCGTGCCGGGGAACTGCGGATCGGTACGGGTGGGACGGTCACTCCGGCGCGGATCCCGCCGCGGGCGCGGCCGGATCGGTCGGCGCGGACCGCCCGGGTGGCTCCGCGGGCGCGTATCGCCGGGCCGGGTGGCGGGCGGCGGTCGGCCGGGCACGTCTCACCGGGCCGGGCGGACGGGCGGCGGTCGGCCGGGTCAGGCGACCGGCGAGCCCGACAGGCGCTCGACCGCGCGGAGCAGCGCCGAGTGGTCCAGTCCCCCGTCGCCCTGCGCGCGCAGGGAGGCGACCAGCTGGGCGACGACGGCCCCGACCGGCAGCGCGGCACCGACGTTGCGGGCGGCGTCGGTGACGATGCCCATGTCCTTGTGGTGGAGGTCGATCCGGAAGCCCGGCTTGAACTCGCGGTCGAGGAAGTTGTCCTTCTTGCGGGTGAGGACGGTGGAGCCGGCCAGCCCGCCGTTGAGCACGTCCAGTGCCGCCCGCAGGTCGACGCCGGACTTCTCGAGGAAGACGACGGCCTCGGCGCAGGCCTGGATGTTGACGGCCACGATCAGCTGGTTGGCGGCCTTCACCGTCTGGCCGGAGCCGTGCGGGCCGCACAGGACGATCGTCTTGCCCAGGGCTTCCAGGATCGGGCGCGCCTCGTCGAAGGCGTCCTGCTCTCCGCCGACCATGATCGACAGCACCGCCTCGACCGCACCGGCCTCACCGCCGGAGACGGGGGCGTCCAGTACGCGGATTCCCTTGCCGGCGGCGTTCTTCGCCAGGTCGACGGAGGTCTGCGGGGTGATCGAGGACATGTCGATCAGCAGGGCGCCCCGCCTGGCGTTCTCCAGGATCCCGTCCGGACCGTAGGCGATGGCCTCCACCTGCGGCGAGGCGGGGACCATGGTGATCACCACATCGGCGTCCCGGACGGCCTCGGCGAGCGATGCGGCGGCGGTGCCGCCGGCGGCCGCGAGGCGGTCCAGCTTCTCCTGCTCCAGGGTGTAGCCGGTCACCTGGTAGCCCGCCTTGATCAGGTTCTCGGACATGGGCGAGCCCATGATGCCGAGGCCGATCCACGCGATCGTGGGCAGGCCGGGCCGGGAGGAGTCTGCGAGGGTGCTCATCGGGGTGCCTCTCTTGAAGCGGTGGTACGAAGGGGAGTCGGCGGACGGCGGGCCGGGCGTCAGCGCGCGGACCGGGCGCTCTCGGGGAGCCAGTCGAAGGACCGGGCGCTCGGACGGTCGCCGGCCTTGTACTCCAGGCCGATCCAGCCGTCGTAGCCGGCCTTGTTCAGCCGGTCGAGCAGTTCCTCGAGCGGCAGGGAGCCGGTGCCCGGCGCGCCGCGGCCGGGGTTGTCCGCGATCTGCACGTGGCCGGTCTTCGCCGCGTACGCGTCGATGACGGCGGCGACGTCCTCGCCGTTCATCGACAGGTGGTAGACGTCGAGCAGGAACTTGGCGTTGCCGAGGCCGGTGGCGGCGTTGACCTTGTCCACGACCTCGATCGCGGCGGGCGCGCTCACCAGCGGGTAGAGCGGCGACTCCGGCTCGTTCAGGGTCTCGATCAGCAGGATCGCGCCCACCCGGTCGGCCGCGCGGGCCGCCGTCACCAGGTTCTCCAGGGCGAGTTCGTCCTGCACCGCAGGGTCCACGCCCTCGACGCGGTTGCCGTAAAGGGCGTTGAGCGCCTTGCAGCCGACCGAGGCGGCGAACTCCGCGGCCACGTCGATGTTGGCGCGGAAGCGGTCCGACTCCTCGCCGGGCACCGACAGGGCGCCGCGGTCCGGGCCCGGCAGCCGCCCGGCGTAGAAGTTCAGTCCGACGAGCCGGGTGCCGGAGTTCCTGAGCGCCTTCCTCAGGTCGTCCAGTTCGCTCGGGCCGGGCGTGGGGGTGTCGATCCAGGGCCACCACAGCTCGACCGCCGTGAAGCCCGCCGCGGCGGCGGCCGCGGGGCGCTCCAGCAGCGGGAGTTCCGTGAAGAGGATCGAGAGGTTCACATCGAAGCGCTGGTCCGTGTATCCCATGAGGGGGTTGCGCTCCTTCCGTATTGCGGAAACTCATTTCTGCTTAATGGAAGATTGCCTGGCGTGGGGGAGAGCTGTCAAGACCGGTCCGTGATCCGGCCGCCATGCGGACCCGCCCGTCGGCCCAGGCGGACGGGCGCGAAAAGGCGCCCCCAGGCGGACGGGACGGCCGCACACGACCGTCCCGTCCGCCTGGGGGCGCAGCGGCTCCCGCTCGGCGGCTACAGCGCGTCGACCGCGCTGACCTTCCACCCGCCGGAGGTCCGGGTCAGCTCCATCCGGACCCGGTTCAGATCGACCCGGGGCCCGTCGACACGGGTACTCCTCGTCACCTGGTTGACGAAGAGCAGGACGACGGCACGGTCGGGCGAGGCCGACACCACCGAGGCCGCGGGGCTGCCGCCACCGGGCGGCGTCACCACCGAGGCCGTGACCACCCCCTGGTACTTCTTCGCCGTGGGTGCCACCACCTTCGTGGTCGTCCTGCGGTACTCCTCGAGGAACGGCCCGGTGAGATGGCCGCGGGCCACGGCGAAGTCCCGGTCCAGATGCCGGTGGTCGTACGAGAGCACGGCCGGTGCCGCCTTCCGCGCGGCCGCCAGGGCCCCGGCCCGCCCCTCGCCGGCACGCCGGCCGTCCGCGTACGCCGTGCCGAGTACGGCCGCCACGACCAGCCCGGCAAGGGTCAGCACGGCCAGTACCGCGCAGACCGCCATCCGGCGCCGCGGGGACCGCCGGCCTTCCGGGCGGTCGCCGCGCTCGGCCGGGACACCGGCCCGCAACTCCGCGTCCGGCTCCGGCTCCTCGGGGCCGGGCTCCTTCTGGTCCGGTGCCTCCCAGTCGGGTGCCTCCCAGTCGGGTTCGGTGCCCTCGGGCGGCGGGTCCTCGGCGCGCAGGGTCCGCCCGGACACCACACCGCCGGGACCGGCGGCGGGCTGTACGGATCCGTCGGCGCCGGGCGCTGCCCGCCCTCCGTCACCGGTCTGCCGGGCCTGCTCGGCACGCTTGCCCGCCGCCCGCGCTGCGGCGGTCAGGTAACGCCGGGCGGGGGAGCCGGCGCCGCGGCCGCGGGTCGTCGTGTTCGCCACGGGGATTCTCCTCACTGGTGGTCGTACTGGCGCGACGGCGGGCGCGGGTCAGCCGACGAACTCGACGTTCGACGTCAGCCAGCGGCCGCCCTCGAGCACGAGGTCGAGCTGGAGCCGGTAGGTACGGGACTGGCCCTCCGGGGCCGCCGAGTTGGTCACCTTGCTGTCGGCGACGACCAGCACCCGGGCGGTGCTCTCGTCGGAACGGGCGATGCCGGCCTCCAGCACCTGCCCCTGCGACACGGACTTGTTCGCCGCCACCAGCTTGGTCAACTGGGCCGTCTGCGCGGCGAACTGAGCCTTGAAGCCGCCGGTGGCGCCCTTCAGCACATTCGCGCTGTCCTTCGCGTAGCGCCGGTAGTCGAGCGAGGTGAAGTTCAGCGCGGACTGCCGGGCCGCCGCCAGGATGTCCTGGCGGCGCTGCTCGTCGGCCCGCTGCTCGTGCACCCGGAAGCCGAGCCACAGGGACAGCGCCGTCGTCACGACCGTCGCCGCCACCAGCGTCGCCGGCAGTGCCCTGCCGTGCCGCGCCGCGGCCGCGAGCCTCGTGCCGAGCAGTCGCAGCGAGCGGGGCAGGCGCGCGAGGATGCTCCCGTTCATGCCATGGGTCCGACGAGCAGCCATTGCCACGATTCCTTTCCGAGCACGCTCTGTTCGCCGCCCGTCGAGCCGATCTCGACGAACGTTCCGTCCGGGCCGGTCGTGATGCCGGTCTCCGGGTCGTAGGGGGTGACGTACGAGGCACGGGCCGCACCCGTGCCCGTGGCGGCGCCGGGCGCGTTCTGCGCACCGCGCACCGAGGTGGCACTGCCGCGTGGTTCCGTGCAGCGCGCGTTCGTGTTCGCGGGGCGCTCGGAGGTGTCCGCGGGATCGCGCCGCTGGGTTCCGTAACCCTGGCGGCACGGCGGCGGATCGTCGGCGCCGGTGACCATGCCGAAGTGGGTCGTGCCGTCGCCCGGGATGACGGTGGAGCTGCCCGCGACGACCACCGGGAAGGTGACCAGGGCCTGCTCCACACCGGGCAGCCGAGCCACCGTGACCTGTCCGCCGCTGATCAGATTGCCGAGCAGTACGGGCAGATGGGTCTCGTTCGCCTTCAGCAGCGAGTTGACCTCCTGCGCGGCCGGCGCCGCCGAGCCGATCAGCCTGCGCAGATCGCCGTCGCTCGACTTCAACTCGGCCGTCAGGGCCGCCAGGTCGCGGGAGAAGGACTCGATGGCCGAACCCTTGTCGGCCTGTGTCGCGAGCACCGTGCGCGAGTCCTCGATCAGCGACGTGGTCTCGGGCAGCGAGGCGTAGGCCGACTCCACGAGGTTGTTGCCCGAGTCCACCAGCCGGCTCAGATGCGGGCCGGTACCGGCGAAGGCCTTCCCGAGCTCGTCGACGGTGATCCGAAGATCGTCCTTGCCCACGGAGTCGACCAGCCGGTCCAGGCTGAGGACCAGATCCGTGGTGGGCAGCGGCACCCTCGTGTCACCACGGCCGATCACACTGCCGTCGTGCAGGAACGGCCCGGCGCTGCCTCGAGGCTGGAGATCGACGTACTGCTCGCCGACCGCGGAGCGGTTCGCCACCACCGCCAGCGTGTCGGCCGGGATCCGGGCCTCGTCCTCGATCTCCAGCGCCACCGACACCCCCGCCGCGTCGGCCAGGCGCAAGGAACCGACCCGGCCCACCGGCACCCCGCGATAGGTGACCTCGGCACCCGAGAAGATGCCTCCGGACTCCGCGAACTCGGCACGCACGGTGTAGCCGCGGTCGAAGAGCAGGTCCGCCAGGCCCGCGTAGCGGGCGCCGACGTACGACACACCGACCGCGGTGACCGCGGCGAAGGCAAGCAACTGGGCCTTGACCGTACGAGTGATCACAGTTGCATCCCCTTCAGCATCAGCTCGGCGAGAGCGGGATCGACTCCCCGCGGCAGGCCGCCGAGGTCCGGGCGGCCGTAGGCGGCGTGACTGCCGGTGCAGACCGGCGGGCAGAGCGGACCCGTACCGCCCGGCGGGGCGGAGGGAGTGCCCGGGGCCTGCGGCGGCGCGGTGGGCACCGGGACGCCGGGCGGCTCCGGCAGTTCCGGCGGTTCCGGTGCCTTCGGTACGTCCGGTGGGCCGGGCTTCTTCGGCGCGCCCGGCTCCTCGGGCTCGTCGGCGAGATTGCCGTAGACGCTCGCCAGGTCGAGATCGGCGGTGATCGACAGGTTCACGTAGTCGCCCTTGACGGCGTCCGTCGCATTGCGCGGGAACGGGTACGTCGTCATGAGCTCCAGAGCGTTGGGCAGATCGCTGCCCGCCTTGTTCAACTGCTCCAGGATCGGCCGCAGACTGCGCAGATTGGCCACCACATCGGCCCGCGAGGCGTTGACCACCTTGGTGCCCGCCGTGCCGAGCCTCGACAGCGAGGTGAGCATCGCGGTCAGGTCCCGGCGCTGGTCGGCCAGCACCTTCAGGGCGCCAGGCAGGGTGTCGACCGCCGTGGCGACGGTCTTCTTCTCCTTGGCGAGCCGTTTCGCCAGCCGGTCGATTCCCTCCAGTGCCCGGACGATCTCCCCTCGCTGCCCGTCGAGTCCGGCGAGGAACGTGTCCAACTCGGTGAGCAGCGACTTCACCCGGTTCTCACGGCCCTCGAGGGCCTTGTTCAGCTCCACGGTGATCGTCTTGAGCTGGGCGACACCGCCGCCGTTGAGCAGCGCCGACAGCGCGGAGAGCACCTCCTCGATCTCCGGGTTGCGGCCGCTGCGGGACAGCGGGATCCGGTCGCCGTCGCCGAGCCGGCCCGTCGGGACGGCTTCCACCGGGGCGGACAGCGCCACGTACTTCTCACCGAGCATGCTGGTCTGGTGCAGCTCGGCGATCGCGTTGCCCGGCAGCTTCACCGAGCCGTCGACCCGCAACCGCACCCGGGCGTGCCAGCCGGCCAGCTCGACCTTCTCGACCGAGCCCACCGTGACGTTGTTGACCTTCACGGCCGACTGCGGAACCAGATCCAGCACGTCCGCGAACTCGACCGTGACCCGGTACGCGTCGCCGCCGGCTGCAGCGCCGCCCGGCAGCCCCACGTCGTACAGGCCGTTGAACTCGCACCCGGTGAGCGCGACCGAGCCCACGGCGGTCCACACGGCGGCCGCCCTGCCCCCGCGCAGCGCACTCCTGACGCCCCTCATGCGCCGGCCTCCAGGATCCCGCCGAGCGTCCGGTCGACCGGGCCCGTGCCCGGCACGGCTGTGGCGTGGGGGAGTCGGGGCAGGGTCTCGAAGAGCTCCTCGAGCTCCTTGCAGTCGGGGTTCTTGCCCCCCGCGTCCCCGGTGGTGCGCAGCAGCGAGCACAGCAGCGCCGCCGGATCCTGCGCCTGTTCGAGGTTGTTGCGGGTGTCGAGGGTGCCGGACGAGGGATTGTAGGCGTTCTGCAGATTGGACAGTCCTGCCGGTGCCACCTCCAGCAGCTCCTCCAGCGCCGCGCGCTGGGTGACCAGTACCTTGGTGACCTTGCTCAGCCCCTTCACATCGGACGTCAGCGCCTTCTTGTTGTTCCGCACGAAGGCGGACACGTCGCCGAGCGCCTTGCCCAGATGCCGCAGCGCGGCCGCCAGGTCCTTGCGTTCCCCGGCGAGCTGGTCGGCCACCGCGGCGAGACTGTCGTTGAACGACCGGACGTTCTTGTCGTCCGCGGCCAGCGCCGCGGTGAACACCTGCAGATTCCGGACGGTGCCGAACAGGTCCTTGCGGCCGTCCGACAGCGTGGTCACCGCGAGCGACAGGTCCTCGACCGTCCGGTGGAGCTGCTCGCCCTGACCTTCGAGGTTGTCCGCGCTCACCCCCAGCAGCCGGGACAGCGAACCGTCCGCATTGGCTCCGCGCGGACCGAACGCCTCGGCCGTCGTGTGCAGACTGTCGAAGACCCGGTCGAGTTCGACCGGGACCGCCGTGCGGCTCTCGGGGATGACCGCCCCGTTCTCCATCGCGGGCCCGCCGCGGTAGACGGGCAGCAGCTGCACGTAACGGTCGCTGACGACCGAGGAGTTGATGATCGCGGCCTGCGCGTCCGCGGGGATCCTGCGGCCCGCGTCGTACTCCAGCTCCACCCGCACGCGGTGGCCCTGTGCGGTGATCGCCTTGACCTCACCGACGCGTACGCCGAGGACGCGTACGTCCGAGCCCGGGTGGATGCCCACCGTACGAGGGAAGTACGCGGTGACCCGGACCGGGCTCGACCGCGGCCACAGGACGACCGCCGTCGTGCCCGCGACCAGCGTGAGCGCGACGAACAGCGCCAGACGCGCGTGCCCCTTCGGGATGCTGAACCTCCTCGACCCCATGCGGCTCATTGAGATTCTCCTGTCCTCGGTACCACCGGGGCGGCGACCATGTTCTGGATGTAGCTGTCGAACCAACGGCCGTTGCCAAGGGTGTTGGTGAAGACCCGCACGTAGGGCGCGAGCAGCTTGACGCTGCGGTCGAGGCTCGCCTGGTTGCGTTCGAGCATGGTGACCACCTGGTTGAGGCCCTTGAGAGCCGGGCCGATCTCCTTCGCGTTGTCCTCGACCAGACCGGACAGCTGGACGCCGAGCGCGGCCGAGCTCTTGAGCAGCGAGTGGATGGCCGCCCGGCGCCTGGTGATCTCCTTGAACAACTTGTCGCCGTCCCTGACGAGCGTGGCGAACTCGCCCGAGCGCTCGGAGAGCACTCCGGTCACTCCGTTGGCGTGGTCGAGGAGCTCCCGCAGCGCCTGGTCGCGGGAGGCCACCGTCCGCGAGATCCTCGACAGTCCCTTGATGGACGCCTTCACCTCCTGCGGCGAGTCCTCGAACGTGGTGGAGACGGTCTCCAGCGCCTTCGCCAGCCGTGCGGTGTCGACCTTCTCGGTGGTGGTCGTCAGATCGCTGAAGGCCGCCACGACGTCGTACGCGGGGGTCGTGCGGTCCAGCGGGATCTCGCTGCCGGGTGCCAGCTGCCCCGGCCCCTTCGGCTGCAGGGCCAGGTACTTCGCGCCCAGGATCGTCTTGACCCTGATGGCGGCCCCGGTCCGGGTGCCGAACCCCGGCTCGCCCTTGATCCGGAAGGTCACCTTCACGTGGTCGCCGTCCAGGTCGACCTCGTCGACCTTGCCGACCTTGACACCGGCGATCCGCACCTCGTCGCCCGGCTTGAGCCCGCCCGCCTCGGAGAACGCTGCGCTGTAGGTCTCGCCGTCGCCGATCACGGGCAGGCTGTCGGCGTTGAACGCGGCCACGGCGAGCAGCGCGAGCGTGGTGACGCCCACGGCTCCGACCGCCACGGGACTGCGGTCGCGGAAGGGAATCATGAGCACCTCGCCCGGGCGACACGGAGTTCGGGGGTGAGGACCTCCCCGGTCCTCGGCAGCACGATCCGGCCGTCGAAGTCGCAGAGATAGAAGTTGAACCAGGAGCCGTACGAGGCGGTCCCCGTCAGCTTGTCGAGCTTGTCCGGCAGCCGTTGCAGAACGCCCTCCACGGTCTTCTCGTTCCTGTTGAGCGTGCCGGTGAGCTCGGTCAGTTCGGCGATGTCGTCGCGGAGCGCCGGCCGGGCGTCCTCGAGCAGACCGGAGGTGGCCGCGGCCAGTCCGTCGATGCCCGCCAGCGAGGCGCCGATGGGCTTGCGGTCGGCGGACAGGCCGGAGATCAACCGCTGGAGCTGCTTGAGAAGCCCGGAGAACCGGGCGTCCCGCTTGTCCAGGGTCGCCAGCACGGTGTTGAGGTTGTCGATCACGGAACCGATCAGCTCGTCACGGTCCGCGAGGGTGGTGGTCAGCGAAGCGGTGTGCGCGAGCAGGCTGTCGACCGTGCCCCCCTCGCCCTGCAGGGTCTTGATGATCTCGGTGGCGAGCCGGTTGACGTCCTCCGGGCTCAGCGCGGCGAACAGCGGCTTGAAGCCGCCGAGGAGAGCGTCGAGGTCCAGCGCCGGCTTCGTACGGGACAGCGGGATCACCCCGCCCGGCTTCAGCCGCGTACCGTCGCCCGCGCCCTCGGTCAGCGCGACATAGCGCGAACCCACCAGGCTGCGGTAGCGGATGACCGCGCCGGTGCTGGTCAGCAGCGGCCGGTCACGGCGGACGGTGAAGGTCACCTCGGCCCGCGTGCGCTCCCTGATCGCGATGTCCCTGACCTCGCCGACCCGGACGCCGGCCACCCGGATGTCGTCGCCCTCCTCCAGGCTGGTGACATCGGTGAACACCGCCCGGTACGAGTCCTCGGGGGCGAACGAGACGTTCACGATCGTCGCCGCGAGCAGAGCGGTGGCCAGCACGGTCACCAATCCGAAGAGGCTGAACTTGATCAGTGGAGCGGCCGTGGCATCGGCGCGTGTCGTCCTCATGCGACGCTCACCGCCGTTCCGCGGGCCATCGGACCGAACAGCAGCGTCGCCACGGGCGGCACCCGGTCGGCCGGCATCCCGAGGACCGGGGCGACCAGCGAGCCGACGGCCCGTTGCTCGGCCGCGGTGGCCGACACCCCCGCCCCGCCGGGCGGACCGTCCGCCGCCGTCCTCGACGTGCCGTCGTCGAGACGGACGTCCGGGGCCGGCACCCGGGGGTTGGGCATGCCCCTGCAATCGGGTCCTGAGCGCTCTGCATAGCGCGGTTCCTCACCGGGTCGGTACGCGGGCCTGGGACGGACGAATTCGAGCGTGATGCGCATCCGACCGCCCCTGAAGGCCTCCTCGGACGCGGCCTCCTGCTTCACCAGGCCGTCGAGCAGGCAGGGGTACTCGGGTGCGTAGCGGGCGAACAGCGCCAGCGTGGGCCGGGAGACCCGGCCGAGTGTGATGAGCCGGTCGCCGTTCTCGTCGAAGAACTCCTTCGCCGTGCCTGCCACGGTCGTGGTCGACCCGAGGGCCTCGGCGAGCCGGTCCTGCTGCTCGACGACCGTGCGGCTGGTGGTGACCGAGTTGCGCAGGATCCGCAGCAGATCCGGCGCGGCGTCCCCGTACACCTCCGCCACGTCAGCGAAGCGCGCGATGTCCTCCTTCAGCGACGGCATATGGGGGTTGAACGCGCGCAGGTAGGTCTCGACGCGGGTCAGGTTGGCGCCGATGCGGTCGCCACGCCCCTCCAGCGCGGTGGCGAAGGCGGTCAGGGTGGCGTTGAGCTCGGCGGGCCGTACGGTGCGCAGGAGCGGCAGCAGGTCGTTCAGCAGCTGCTGCAGCTCGATGCCCACCTCGGTGCGGTCCTGGGTGATCACATCACCGGCCCGGATGGGCCGGCCGGTGGGCCCGGGAGGCGGCACCAGGTCGACGAACTTCTCGCCGAAAAGCGTCTTGGGCAGCAGCCGGGCGTGCACGTCGGCCGGGATGCGGGAGACGTGTCCCGGCTTGAGCGCGATGTCCACCGTCGCCTTCTCGCCGTCGGCCCGCACCCCCCGCACCTCGCCGACCAGCAGGCCGCGCAGTTTGACGTCGGCCCGCGGATCGAGCTGGTTGCCGAGCGTGTCGGCCTCGAGCGTGATCCGTACGACCGAGGTGAACACCTGCTGGTACACGGCCACGGACAGGGACAGCAGCAGCGCCATGACCACGAGGAAGGCGATGCCGTAGAGCCGCAGCCGGGTGGCGCGTGCGAAGGACGGTCCTGGAATGCGCATCGGCGCTACCCCGCAATCCGTACGGTCGTGTTGGCGCCCCAGATCGCCAGACTGAGGAAGAAGTCGAGGATGTTGACGGCGACGATGGAGGTGCGCACCGCGCGGCCCACCGCGACACCGACACCGGCCGGGCCACCGCTCGCGTGGTAGCCGTAGTAGCAGTGCACCAGGATGATCACGACGGCGAAGACGATCACCTTGCCGAACGACCACAGCACGTCGACCGGTGGCAGGTACTGCTGGAAGTAGTGGTCGTAGGTGCCGGTGGACTGGCCGTAGTAGCCGGTGGTGATGGTGCGCGCCGCGAAGTACGAGGACAGCAGCCCGACCACGTACAGCGGGATCACGGCGACGAAACCGGCGATCATCCGCGTGGTCACCAGGAACGGCAGCGAGGGAACGCCCATCACCTCGAGGGCGTCGGTCTCCTCGCTGATCCGCATCGCACCCAGCTGGGCGGTGAATCCGGCGCCGACCGTCGCCGACAGCGCGAGGCCCGCCACCAGTGGCGCGATCTCACGGGTGTTGAAGTACGCGGAGAGGAAGGCCACGAAGTTCGAGGTGCCCAGCTGGTTCAGCGCCGCGTATCCCTGAAGGCCGACCTCGGTGCCGGTGAAGAAGGACAGGAAGGCGATGACGCCGACCGTGCCGCCCACGACGGCCAGCGCGCCGCGGCCGAAGCTCACTTCGGCCAGCAGCCGCAGGACCTCCTTCTTGTAGCGGCGCAGCGTCCGCCCGGTCCACGCCAGCGAACGCCCGTAGAAGGACAGCTGGGTGCCGAGCTCCTCGAGCCGGTCCAGCACCAGACGATTCATCAGTGCCATCGCTCAGCCCTTCTGCGGCACGACTTGGAAGTACACGGCCGTCATCACGAAGTTCGTCACGAACAGCAACATGAAGGTGATCACCACGGACTGGTTCACCGCGTCGCCGACCCCCTTCGGCCCACCCTTGGCGGTCAGCCCCTTGTAGGAGGCGACGATCGCGGCGATCGCACCGAACACCAGGGCTTTGAACTCGGCCGCCCACAGGTCGGACAGCTGGGCGAGGGTGGTGAACGAGGCGAGGTAGGCGCCGGGTGTGCCGTTCTGCAGCACCACGTTGAAGAAGTAGCCGCCGGCCACGCCGACCACCGACACCAGCCCGTTGAGCAGCACCGCGACCAGCATCGTCGCCAGCACCCGCGGTACGACGAGCCGGTGGATGGGGTCGATGCCCAGCACCTGCATCGCGTCGATCTCCTCGCGGATCTTGCGCGCGCCGAGGTCCGCGCAGATGGCCGTGCCGCCCGCTCCCGCGATCAGCAGCGCGGTGACGATGGGGGACGCCTCGCGCAACACGGCGAGCACCGACGCGGCGCCCGAGAAGGACTGGGCGCCGAGCTGACGGGTGAGGCTGCCGATCTGGAGGGCGATGACCGCGCCGAAGGGGATGGAGACCAGCGCGGTCGGCAGGATCGTGACACTCGCGACGAACCAGGCCTGCTGAATGAACTCCCTCATCTGGAAGGGACGTTTGGGCATGGTGCGCAGCACGTCCAGGCCCATGGCGAACAGGCTGCCCGTATGCCGCAGCGCACCCGTGGGGGACAGGCTCACGATCCCGCCGCCTTTCCGCGTATCGAGGCCCGCACCTGCCGCAGCGACTCCCGGTCGGCGATCGCCTCCCAGCGCGGCGGCCGGGTGATGCCCGCGGTGGGCAGCAGCCGCGGCGTCAGGTCGGGTACGCCGGGCGGCGCGGGATCCGCGTCCGCCCCGAGCTGGGCCAGCTCCTGCTCGACCTGGGCGGCGTCCTTCTCCTCCGCCATGCCGATCGGGCCCTGCATCCGGCCGCCCAGAAACTGCCGTACGACCGGTTCCTCGCTGGTCAGCAGCTTCTCCCGAGGGCCGAACATCACCAGTTCGCGGCGGAACAGCAGCCCGATGTTGTCCGGCACCTGCCGCGCGGAGGCGATGTCGTGGGTGACGATCAGGAACGTCGCGTCGATCTGCGCGTTGAGGTCGACGATCAGCTGGTTGAGATAGGCCACCCGGACCGGGTCCAGCCCGGAGTCCGGCTCGTCGAAGAGGATGATCTCGGGGTCGAGCACCAGCGCCCGGGCGAGCCCGGCCCGTTTGCGCATGCCGCCGGATATCTCTCCGGGCAGCTTGTCCTCGGCACCGATCAGACCGACCATGTCCATCTTCTCGAGCACGGTCCGACGGATCTCGCTCTCCGGCCTGCGCGTGTGCTCGCGCAGCGGGAACGCGATGTTGTCGTAGAGGTTCATCGACCCGAAGAGCGCGCCGTCCTGGAACAGCACGCCGAACAGCTTCCGCACCTCGTACAGATCGTGCTCGCGCAGGGCCGTGATGTCGGTGCCCGCGATCCGGATCGACCCGCGGTCGGGCTTGAGCAGCCCGACGAGCGTCTTGAGGAACACCGACTTGCCCGTGCCCGAAGGACCGAGCATGACCGAGACCTCGCCGGCGGGCAGCGTCAGGGAGACGTCCTGCCAGATGACCTGGTGGCCGAAGGACTTGGTCAGTCCTTCCACACCGATCTCGACACCCATACGGTTCACCCTTCAGCCGTGGAGCGGTCCGACATCTGCTCTACGCAGGGGGACGGGCCGTCCGTCGCTGAAGGGCGAAGTTTTTTACGGCGGTGTTCGGCGGAGGTTCCGCACGGCTCCTACGGGTGTGACAGCGACGCCGGGTCCGTGACGCCGGCCGACGCGTCCGGCACGCGGACACGGCCCGTGGGCAGCGGGTCCGCGGGGAGGGTCGCCGAAGCCGCGGCGGTCGGACCGGGCACCGGGACCTGGGGCACGGCGGCCGGGGGCAGCGGCAGTTCCGGTACGACCGGCATCTTCGGGATGTCCGGCACCGGTGGGGTGCCCAGCGGCAGCTTCGGCAGCGGGACCTCGGGCAGCGGCACGAGCGCCGGCGAGTGGTCTCTCGGGCGCGGTTCGGCGCCGTCGCCGTGCCACGCCGCCCGGCCGGAGGTCGGCGCGGTCGGCTGCGGGCCCCGGCCGGCCGGCGCGTCGTCCGCCGCCTGCGAGACCGCCGGGGACGAGGGACGCGAGGGAGCCGGCCGGTCGCCGTCATGGGCGTACGGCAGGATCAGGCCCACCACCGCCAGCGTTGCCGCCGTCGAGGCCACCGCCACCGCCTGGGTGTTCCCGCCCTGCGGGCGCCCCCGCCCGATCAGCCACAGCGCCAGACCCAGCGTGGCGGCCAGCGAATTCCGCAGCGTGCGACGGGCTCTCGCCAGCAGCGACTCCACTGTCCGGTAGCTCAGCCCCATCTTCACCGCGACCTGGTTGACGTCCAGGTCCTCGGATTTCAGCCAGAGGGCCTCGGCCTGGCGGGCGGGCAGTTCGTCGCTCCGGCGGGCCAGCCACTTCGCCTCGTCGCGGTCGCAGACCACCTCCTCGACCGGCGCCGGGACCGGGGTGAGCAGTCTCGGGCTGCTGCGCACCTCGGTCTCGCGGTTGACCTGCCGGTAGCGGTCCACGCACAGCCGCATCGTCACCGTCGTCAGCCACGCGCCCAGCCGCTCGTCGTCCAGGTGGGGATTCTCGGCTGCACGCAGCATCGCCTCGTGCACGGCGTCCTCGGCGTCCTCCAGGCTCATCGACCTGCGGCGGGCCACCTTGAGCAACTGCTCGCGGTGGGCCCACGCGCGCTGCCACCGTTCATGGGCCGCATCCGTCTCCGTCGTCATGAGGGCCCCTTCGCTCTCACCCGGCCGGACAGGGTGCTGGTCGGTCCGGCGCGGGGGAGATTACCGTCCGGTAGCCGGGGTTGTGGAGGGGGCGGTGTGCATCGATTCGGTTTCCCTGCTGGTCAGCCTGGATCCGGGCGGCCGGGCAGCACGCCGGAGCCCGGCAGCTCGGTGAGGTCGGCCGGCACCGGGAGCGGTGTCGGCCCGGGTGCCGGTGCCCCCGGCGAGGGCGAGGGCGACGCGCTGGGCTCGGGCGGGGAAGAGGGCGGGGCCGGCGTCCCCTGGTCGCGGCCTCCGCCGGGACGGGGCGCGCCGGCGGACGAGGCCGGGGGGCGCGGCGTGTCCGCCGGTTCGGGCTCGGAGCGGGGTCCCGGTGCGCCGCCGCGGTCCGGCACCACTCGGTGGCCTTCGAGGAAGTACGCGAACCACGCCCTGACCGTGCGCAGGTAGGCCGTGGAGTGGTTGTAGCCGAGAATCGCCCGGTCCAGGTCCGTTTCCTCGGACAGGTCCCGCCCGCCCGCACAGAGGTACCGCCCGGCCGCGAGGGCCGCGTCGAAGACGTTGCCCGGATCGCTGCGCCCGTCGCCGTTGCCGTCGGCGCCCCAGGACGCCCAGGTCGAGGGGATGAACTGCATCGGGCCCACGGCCCGGTCGAACACGGTGTCGCCGTCGTACCGGCCGCCGTCGGTGTCCCTGATGAGGGCGAACCCGTGGCCGTCCAGCCGCGGGCCGAGGATCGGGGTGAGCGTCGTGCCGTCCTCCCGCACCCGGCCGCCGTGTGCCTGCCCGGACTCCACCTGCCCGATTGCGGCGAGCAGCTGCCAGCGCAGCCGGCAGCCGGGCCTCCCGACGGCGAGGCTCTCCTCGGCCTTCCGGTAGGCCCCGAACACGGTCTCGGGCAGCGCGCCAGCCACCGGGGTCCCGGCGCCCTCCGCACCTTTCGGGCCGCTCCCGGCCGGGGACCGCCGCAGCGGCGGAAGCTCGGTGCGGTACGCGCCGTCGCCGAGGACGTCCGGCCCGGGCGGGGCCGGACGCTTCGCGGGGGGCGAGGCGCCGGCCACCGGTACCGGCGCCTGTGACCCGGCCAGTGCCGCCATGGCCGCGGTGGCGATCGCCGTCGCCCTGACACCTCTGCGCGTGCGCCCTGTCATGATGCATACCCCTCCTCGCGCCGCTGCTCCGCAGCGCTCCTCACCTGCTCTACGGGGCACCCGCGCGGTTCCGTCGCACGACATGCGGACTCTCCGCAGCCGACCGCGCGCCGACCCGGGGCCGATGCGGATTCCCCCGGGACCCGGAGGGCCGAGGACGGCGCGCGAGGGCCCGACTAACGTGGGGGCATGGTGCGACTGAGAGTGGAGTTCACGACCGAGCCGTTCGACCTGGACGAGCCGCCCGCGCACGCGCTGGCCGTCCGCGAGGTCGTGCAGAGCGCGGCTCTGGACACGGTGGACGTCGGTCCCTTCGGCAACACGGCCGAGGGCGGCGCCGACGAGGTGCTGGGCGCGGTCGACGCGCTGCTGCGCAAGGCCCTGGAGACCGGGGCCACCCGAGTCTCCCTGCAGGTCAACGTCCTGGAGGGCGAGGAATGACCGGGCTTGCCGACCACGCATTCGCCCGAGCGGTCAAGCCGCTGGTGGACGCCATGGGCGGTGTGCTGATCACGCCTGCCGAGGCCCGCGAGGACGACGTCGTCCTGAGCTGGGAGGGCGAGGAGGTCCTCGCCGTACGGCTTCCGCAGCTGGCGGACTCCCTGGACCACATCCTGGCCGCGCTGGAGCGGCAGCACGGCAAGCCCCTCGCGGAGTTGGACCGCAAGACCAAGCAGTCGGTCGTGCGGACGCTGGAGGCGCGGGGGGCCTTCTCCGTGCGGCACGGTGTGGAGACCGTGGCGAGCGCCCTCGGAGTCAGCCGCTTCACCGTCTACAACTACCTCAACCGCGAGAATGCCGCTCGGAGTGAGTAGGTGAACACTCCATGTACGCAGCCGCCGTCCGAATGTCGGGACGGCGGCTTTTCCGTCCACGAACTTTCAACAAAGTGTTGACGGGCTGTCCGGGGAAGGCGTTAGCTATCCGCAGCCCGTCCGACGCACCTTGCAGAACAGCCACGGAGGCTCCCGTGTCTTCGACTTCCGTACCGGGCCTCACCCGGTTCAACACCTCGACGGACAGCGAGGCCCAGGCCGTGCTGCACGAGGTGTGCGCCAGCTCGGCATGGGGCAGCAGACTGCTCGCCCAGCGCCCCTTCGCCACCGTCGCAGCCCTCTTCGCCGCAGGTGACGCCGCCACGGCGGAACTGACCGCCGAAGACCTGGCCGAGGCGATGGCGGGGCACCCGCCGATCGGCCGGCCGAAGCCCGGGGACCCGACCTCCTCCCGCGAGCAGAGCGGGATGGCCGGAGCCTCCGAGGAGCTCAAGGCCGAGATGCTCGAACTCAACCTGGCCTACCAGGACAAGTTCGGCCATGTCTTCCTGATCTGTGCCACCGGCCGTACCGGTGAGCAGATGAGGGACGCCGTCCGGGAGCGGATCGACCACTCGCCCGAGCAGGAGCGGGAGATCGTCCGCACCGAACTGGGCAAGATCAACCGGATCCGGCTGGCCCGTCTCGTGGAGGAAGAGAGCGCATGAGCACCGACACCACGGCGTCCGTGTCCACCCACATCCTGGACACCAGCATCGGCCGCCCCGCCGAGGGCGTCGCCGTCTCCCTGTCGGCCCGCGAGGGCTCCGGCGGCGGATGGACGGCACTCGGGGGCTCCGCGACCGACGCCGACGGCCGCTGCAAGGACCTGCCTGCACTGCCGGAGGGCACGACCCACGTACGGCTCGACTTCGAGACCGAGCCGTACTTCGCGAAGAAGCAAGCCGAGGCCCAGCAGGACGCCCCCGCGAATCGGGACAGCGGTGCGTTCTTCCCGGAGGTGGCGATCACGTTCGCCGTCGTGCCGGGCGAGCACTACCACGTACCGCTGCTGCTCAACCCGTTCGGCTACTCCGTTTACCGAGGGAGCTAGCAGACAATGACAGCCACATCCCGACCCGGCCGCCCCGTACTCCTGGGACAGAACCAGTACGGCAAGGCGGAGAACCGCGTCGTGAAGATCACGCGGGACGGCGACACCCACCACATCAAGGACCTGAACGTCTCGGTCGCGCTCTCCGGCGACATGGAGGACGTGCACTACTCCGGGTCGAACGCCAACGTCCTCCCGACCGACACCACCAAGAACACGGTGTACGCGTTCGCCAAGGAGCACGGCATCGAGTCCGCCGAGCAGTTCGGCATCCACCTCGCCCGCCACTTCGTGACCTCGCAGGAGCCGATCCACCGCGCGCGCATCCGCATCGAGGAGTACGCCTGGGAGCGCATCGCGACCTCCGACGCCAACTCCAGGTTCATCGGCGCCGACGAGGTCAGGCACTCCTTCGTCCGCAAGGGCCAGGAGACCCGCCTCACCCAGATCACCTACGACGGGGAGTCGTGGGAGGTCGTCTCCGGCCTGAAGGACCTGGTCGTGATGAACTCGACGAACTCCGAGTTCTGGGGCTACGTCAAGGACAAGTACACGACGCTCCAGGAGGCGTACGACCGCATCCTGGCCACGGAGGTCTCCGGCCGCTGGCGGTTCAACTGGACCGACGACGAGCAGAAGGCACCCAACTGGGAGAAGTCCTACGGGCAGGTGAAGAAGCACATGCTCCAGGCCTTCGCCGAGACGTACTCCCTCTCGCTGCAGCAGACGCTGTACCAGATGGGCGCGCGCATCATCAACAACCGTGCGGAGATCGACGAGGTCCGCTTCTCCCTGCCGAACAAGCACCACTTCCTTGTCGACCTGGAGCCCTTCGGACTCAAGAACGACAACGAGGTGTACTTCGCCGCCGACCGGCCCTACGGCCTCATCGAGGCGACGATCCTGCGGGACGGCGCCGAGGCGCGGATCCCGGTCGACCTGACCAACCTCTGACGGCCGCCCCGGCCGCGGCGGCCGGGGAGTGGCCCGTCGGACAGGACCGGCCGCGGCCCCGTCCGCCCGATCGGACGGGGCCGTACCGGAGACGAGGGAACAGGTGGTTTCCTTGACACGTGCACGTGGGGCGGAGACGCCCGCGGCGGTCCCGCCCACCCGGTCCTTCCCACCTTTCGGCACCCACGGCCCACGGGCCGTGGCACTCAAATCCTCCAGGGTCCTGCCGTGCCCGTACCGCCACTGAAAGCCAAAGGACGCACCGCAATGGCAGCATCGGCAGCAGCCCCGCGCATCGTCATCGAGAACTGTTCGATCGCGACCGTGGACGCCGACGACACCGAGTACGCCTCCGGCCACATCGTCGTCGCCGGCAACCGCATCGAGTCGATCGGACCGGGCAGCGCCCCCGAGGACCTGGAGAACGTGGTCCGCCGCGTCGACGGCACCGGCCACCTCGCCACCCCCGGCCTGGTCAACACGCACCACCACTTCTACCAGTGGATCACCCGCGGCCTCGCCACCGACCACAACCTGTTCGACTGGCTGGTCGCGCTCTACCCGACGTGGGCGCGCATCGACGAGCAGATGGTGCACTCCGCCGCACAGGGCTCCCTCGCGATGATGGCGCGCGGCGGTGTCACCACCGCGATGGACCACCACTACGTCTTCCCGAAGGGCTCCGGCGACCTGTCCGGTGCCATCATCCGGGCCGCGTCCGAGATGGGTGTCCGCTTCACCCTGGCCCGGGGCTCCATGGACCGCAGCGAGAAGGACGGCGGACTGCCGCCGGACTTCGCCGTCGAGACCCTCGAAGGCGCGCTGGCCGCCACCGAGGAGACCATCGACAAACACCACGACGCGTCCTTCGACGCGATGACGCAGATCGCCGTCGCCCCCTGCTCCCCGTTCTCGGTCTCCACCGAACTGCTCAGGCAGGGCGCCGAACTGGCCCGCCGCAAGGGCGTACGCCTCCACACCCACGGCAGCGAGACCGTGGAGGAGGAGCAGTTCTGCCACGAGCTCTTCGGCATGGGCCCCACCCGGTACTTCGAGTCCACCGGCTGGCTCGGCGAGGACGTGTGGATGGCGCACTGCGTCCACATGAACGACTCCGACATCGAGGCGTTCGCCCGGACGAAGACCGGAGTCGCCCACTGCCCCTCGTCCAACGCCCGCCTCGCCGCCGGTATCGCGCGGGTCCCCGACATGCTGAAGGCCGGCGTCCCCGTCGGCCTCGGAGTCGACGGCACCGCGTCCAACGAGTCCGGCGAACTCCACACCGAACTGCGCAACGCGCTGCTCATCAACCGCCTCAACCCGGTGCACCGCGAAGCCGCGCTGAATGCGCGTCAGGCGCTGCGTCTGGGCACGTACGGCGGCGCCCAGGTGCTCGGCCGCGCCGCGCAGATCGGGTCCCTGGAGCCGGGCAAGCTCGCCGACCTGGTCCTCTGGAAGCTGGACACGCTCGCCCACGCCTCCATCGCGGACCCGGTGACCGCCCTCGTCCTGGGTGCGGCGGCCCCGGTCACTCTCTCCCTCGTCGGCGGCGAACCGGTCGTCGAGAACGGCCGGCTGCTCAAGGCCGACGAGGACGCCATCGCCCGCTCGACGCGGGACGAGGCGCAGCGCCTCGCGCGAATCGCCGCGCAGGCCTGACACCCCCGGTAGTCCGGTCGAGGGGGACGGCCCTCGGCCGGCCGGCCGCGGACCCGAGCTGGGTCCGCGGCAGCCGTCGCCGGGAGGTGTGCGCCGACACGGCACACACCTCCCGGGACGGTGAACTCCTCCGTGCCGCCACCCCACGGCACCGCACACGGGCGCACACCTCAGCACCACGCACAACACCTGCATCACGCACCACTTCTCACCTCCCTGACACCCACGTCGGAGCCGACGTGTCAACCGACCGGAGGAATGCCGTGGCAGCCAAGCCAAGGTCCCGCAAAGACGCGGATGCCGCGCCCGACGACCGGCAGCACCCTTCCCCCGACGACCGGGAAGGTCCGGGCGGCGCAGAACGCAAGCACCCGGTGGACGAGACGCTTCCGCCCTTCAGGATGTTCACCAGCGGCCTCCAGCACGTGGCCGCCATGTACGCGGGTGTCGTCGCCCCGCCCATGATCGTGGGGCCCGCCGTCGGCCTCGGCGCCCGGGACACCGCGTTCCTCATGGGCGCGAGCCTGTTCACCGCGGGCATCGCCACCCTGCTCCAGACGCTTGGCTTCTGGAAGGTCGGCGCCCGGCTCCCCTTCGTCAACGGCGTCTCGTTCGCCGGTGTCACCCCGATGATCGCCATCGGCAGGGACCGCGGCCACGACGGCATCGCCGTGATCTTCGGCGCGATCATCGTCGCCAGTGTGCTGGGCTTCGTCCTCACGCCGTACTTCTCGAAGCTCGTACGGTTCTTCCCGCCCGTCGTCACCGGCACGGTCATCACCCTCATCGGCGTCTCCCTGCTGCCCGTCGCCTTCAACTGGGCCCAGGGGGGCAACTCCGCGGCACCCGGTTACGGGTCGACGGAGAACATCGGCATGGCCGCGATCACCTTCGTGATCGTGCTCGCGCTGCGCAAACTGCTGCGCGGGTTCCTGCAGCAGATCGCCATCCTCCTCGGCCTCGTCGCCGGCACGCTCGTCGCCGTCCCGCTCGGTATGACCGGCCTGGACGCGCTGCGCGGTGCGGACGCGTTCGGCTTCCCCACGCCGTTCCACTTCGGCGCCCCGCAGTTCGAGATCGCCGCGATCGTCTCCATGTGCATCGTGATGCTCGTCTGCATGACCGAGTCCACCGCCGACATGCTCGCCCTGGGCAGGATCGTGGACCGGCCGGCCGACGAGCGGACCATCGAGGGCGGACTGCGCGCCGACACCCTCGGCAGCGCGATCAGCCCTCTCTTCAACGGCTTCATGTGCAGCGCCTTCGCGCAGAACATCGGCCTGGTCGCCATGACGAAGGTCCGCAGCCGCTACGTCGTGGCCGCCGGCGGGGGCATCCTGATCCTGCTGGGCCTGTGTCCCGTCGCGGCCTCTGTCATCGCCCTGGTCCCGCTGCCGGTCCTCGGCGGCGCGGGCATCGTCCTCTTCGGCTCGGTCGCCGCCAGCGGCATCCAGACGCTGGCCGCGGCGGCCCTGGAGAAGGGCGAGAACGCGTTGATCGTGGCGGCCTCCGTGGGCATCGGGCTCATCCCGATCGCGGCGCCGGAGTTCTACCACGCCTTCCCGAAGGACCTGCTGGTGGTGCTCGACTCCGGCATCTCGACCGGCTGCGTGGTCGCGATCGTGCTCAATCTGGCCTTCAACCACCTCGGCACCAAGGCCAGGGCCGACGAAGCGACCCCGGCCGGGGCGGAGCGGGAGCCGGATCCGGTCCCGGTGCACTGAGGCGCATCCCGCCTCCCGTACGGCGACGGCGATCGAACGGCCGTCGCCGTCACCGTGGCGGTGCGGTGCGGTGCGGTGCGGGTCAGGGACGGGTTCGGGAACGGCCCGACGGTCCGCGGTCCGACGACCCCGAAGCCCCTGAGGGGGCGGTCTGCGGCCGGTCGGTCCCCGGGACCCGGGACCCGGGACCCGGCGCACGGGCCCCTGCCCCGCAGCCAAGCCTCAGTCGCCGGGCCGCCAGTCCGGCCGGCGGCCGCTGAGGCCGACGACCCGGTCGAGCAGCGGGGCGCCGGCCGGCACCGGGACCACCGGGCCGAACATGCCGTCGCGGCCCCCGCCGTCCGCGGCCGGGGCCATCAGGCCGTACGACACCCGCAGGTCCGCCTCGGCCGGGGCGTAGTCCTGGCCCGTGGCACGCGCCAGGTCCCAGCCGTGGACGAGGAGTTCGTTCAGGGCGACCTTCCCCGCGGCCGCCGCGGGGAAGGGGAACCCGCCCGCCCGGGTGTCGCCGTCCCACGCGGCCACCAGTTCGTCCAGCAGCCTCGGCAGCTCCGAGCGCCAGTCGTCCGGCAGGACCCACTCCACGGTGCCCGGGTCGACGGCCGTCGACGGCCCGAAGTCCTTGCGCGCGGCGTCCCGGAAGGCCGCGGACAGACCGAGGACATGGGCGAGGAGCTCCCGTACCGCGTACTTCGGACACGGCGTGGGCTCGCCGAGGCCGGCGTCCGTCACCCCCGCGGCCAGACGTGCCATGGCAGCGGCCACCGGGCCCAGGTCCGGCGCCTTCGCGCAGTCCGTACCGTTCGCACTGTCGGTCTCCATGCATGGGCAGACCTTCCGGCGGGCCGGAACTCATCGGCGGGGGGGCCGCACGGTGGCAGCTCCGTACGGCCGCCTGGTCCCGCGGGACGGCGGCCGCCCCTCGCCCGATCGGGCCATCCTCCGCACGGGCAGGCACCTCTGCCCCGGTGCACGCCCATACGCTCCCAAAGTGACCCGTACCACTGCCCTGAACACCGGCCTCGACGCATTCCTCGCCTGGGCGGAGACGGAGCGGAAGACCGCCCTGCCGCCCCGCCCCGCGGACGCGGTGCTGACCCTGCTGGCGCTGCACGGCGCGGACCGCCGTGCCGGCGTACCCGAACCGACGCCCGACCTGGTGCGCAGGGTGCTCGCCGAGGACCTGCCCCTGCTGCTGTGGGCGAGCCCGGACGAAGCCGCCGCCGTGCCGTCCGTGCTCACCGCGCTCGCGGACCGCGTCCGCGACGCGGGCCGGCTGAACGCCAAGCGGCACGCGCGCGTCCTCGCCGCGCTGGACGACGTCGTCCCCGTGTTCGTACGCGCCCTCGGCGACCCCCGCAATCTGACCTGGCCCCGCTGGTACGCGTCGCTGCTGCGGGCGCAAGGCGTCCGGGCGGACGATGCCGACGCGGTACGCGGCTGGCTCGCCGCGCTCGACGCCGCGCCCCGCGCGGAACGGCCCCGGCTTCCCGAGCCCCTGCACCGCTCGGACGTGACCGCAGCCACCTTCGCTGCCCGCGTCCGGCTCGCCGACGCGCTGCTGGCCGCCTTCGCCCACGACGTCGAAGGCCCCACGACGGCGGGACCGCTGCTGCCCGCGACGCCCGCCCTGGAGGCCGACCGGCCCGAGGAGGCGCTCACCTCCGAACTGGAGGCGCTGGCGGCGGCCCTGACCGACCGCTGGACGGCGGCGGGCCTGGCCGAAGCGCTCTCCGGCCCGTACGAGGGCCTGGCTCCGGGGCCCGAGGCGCTCCCGCACGTCGTCCTCGCGGACCGGTTCCTCGACGAACACCTCGACCAGTACGGCGACTCCGCCGCGCCGTTGCCCCCGCCCGCCTCGCTGCCCGGCCCGGGTGAGATCCGGTCGCTGTTGCACGCGGCCCCGCTGCCGTCGGCACTCGCGGCCGGGAGCGAGGACCTCCGCGACCTCGCGGAGCAGTGCGGTTTCCCCGGCCCCGCCCGTGACGTCTGGACCGACGGCACCCCGCAGGAACTCGTCGAGCTCGGCGCCGACGTCCTGGCAGCCGTCGTGGAGCGCATCGCCTCCGGAGCCGACCCGGCGAGTGACGCCGACGAGGAGTACGCCCTCGACGCGGCACACGTCCTCTACGGCCTGTACGCGCGCGGCGGCACCCCCGAGTCCGTGGCCCGCAAGGCGTCCGGCCACACCGACCTGACCGTCCCGCCCGACCTGGAGGACGCCCCGGCGCCCGTGCCGGCCTCGGCTCCGCCCGGGTACGAGACACCGGCGCTCGCCGAACTGTCCGGCCTGCTCGGGCTCCCCGGCCTCACCGAGGACGACCGCGCGGTGGTCGACGGCCGGGCCCGCGAGCTGGCCGCGGTGGTCGACGAGCTGGCCCGTACCGGCTGTGTCTTCCGCACCGGCGATGCGTACGGACTCACCCCGCTCGGCAACGCCGTCGTGCGCCATGTCCTCGCCGTGGGCCATGTCGCCGCTCCCGACGAGCACGAGATCGCCTCTTGGGACGCGGCACGGACCGTCGCGGCCGTCCAGTACTGGCCGCCGGCCGTCGCCGCCGGCGCCCTCACGGCGTGGACGACGGCCAGGGGCGCGACCGACGAGGTGTGGAGCGAGCTGCTGGACGCCGTCTCAGCGGCCAAGTCCGCCGACTTCTACCGCACGCTGACGACGGCCCTCTTCGACCGCCTGGACCGCGGGCACGTCCCCGACGGCCCACTCCGGTCCGCGCTCACGGACCCCGTCACCGGCGCCCACGCCCACCGGCTCCTCCACGCTCGGGGCGAACCGGCCGACGAGGGACTCGTGCCCCTCTCCGCCCGGGCCACACTGCTGCTCGAGGACCTGGACGCCTGCTGGGCGGCGGACATGCGGACGTTCGTGGCCGCCGCCGACGAGGACCGCGCGCCCGAGCCGGCCCCCACCGCACTGATCGATGCCTTCGACGAGGCCGCCGCCGGCTGGCCGGGCGGCGCCGGCGCCCTGCTGCCGGCGCTGACGGACGTCGACCCGGCGAGCGCGGTCCGCGTCCTGGAGGACCTGCGCGGACGCCATCCGGACGGCAGGGTGGCAGACTTGGCGGCGCACGCCGCGAAGTCGGCGAAGGCCGCGGTGAAACGGTCCGCGGCACGCCGCCGCGGCACGGGAAGGTGAGGGCGCTGGGTGACCGCCGCAGATGACACGCCGGTGCCGGGGACTGAGGGTGAACCGGCCGGCCACCGGGTGCAGATCGAGTACTGCACGCAGTGCCGCTGGCTGCCCCGCGCGGCATGGCTCGCCCAGGAACTGCTCGGCACCTTCGACCGTTCCGAGCTCGCCGAGGTGGGCCTGAAGCCGGGCATCGGGGGAGTGTTCGTCGTACGGGTCGACGACGAGGTCGTCTGGGACCGCCGGGAACAGGGCTTTCCCGAGCCGACCGCGGTGAAGCGCGCCGTCAGGGACCGGGTCGCGCCCGGGAGGACGCTGGGCCACAGCGAGCGGTAGCCACCGGCGGGGGCCCTTCCGCACGCGCCGGCCGGGGCGAATCCCTTCCCCTCGTCCACTTCCTCCGCCGGGTCCCGCGCCCTCGCCCCCGTGCCTCCCCTCCGCCCTCTTGCCGGTGCGGCCGGACTGTGCGATACAGGTCTGGACCAATGCCCGGCGGACGGAGGCAGTCCGGTGCAACGCCCCCTCTTCTTCCCCGTGTTGACGTGTGCGACGGCGCTGCTGCTCACCGCGTGCGGCGGCGGCGCCGGGGCGGCGGACACCCGCAGCCCCTCCGTGCCGCGCGGCATCACCGTCCAGGCGAGCAGCGCCACGTCCGTGCACGTCATGTGGGAGCACTCCACGGACGACAGCCGCGTGGGCGGCTACGAGGTCTTCCGCGCCGGCCGGAAGGTGAAGTCCCTGCCGGCGGCCACGCACATGACCGACATCGACGGCCTCGCTCCGGCCACGTCGTACACGTTCACGGTCCGCGCCCTCGACACCGCCGGGAACGCCTCGGCCCACAGCGCGCCGGTCCCCGTCAGAACGCTCGCCCCCGCCGCCGAGGACCGGCGCCCGCCCGGCCGCCCGGGGGCTCCGACGGGCCGCGCCGAGGGGAGCCGTGCGGTCACCCTGTCCTGGGGCGCCTCGACCGACGACCGCGGAGTGACGGCGTACGACGTCTACCAGGCGGACTCCCGCATCCACAGCGTGCCCGGTACCGCCACCTCGGCCCGGGTCACCGGACTGCGGCCCGGCACGGTCTACACGTTCACCGTCCGCGCCCGCGACGCGGCGGACAACTCCTCGCCGGACAGCGCCCCGCTCGACCTGACGACCGCCAGGGCCCCGGGCGCCGGCCCCAACACGGCCCCCACCGGGCTCACCGCCGTCATCCGGCGCACCGGCCCCTCGGCCCACACGGTCGAGCTGACCTGGGCCCCGCCGCCGACCGGCGCCCCGGTCAGGGAGCACCAGCTCTTCCTCGACGGCAGACTCGCCACCACGATCGTCTGGGGCGCCGAACCCCCGCCCGGTCCCGCGAAGTACACCCTCACCCTGACCGACCCGCCCGGCACCCGACACTCGCTGAAGCTGCGCGCCAGGCTGCCGGACGGGAACTGGGGCGACTTCTCGGCGCAGCGGACGGTGGTTGTGGGCGACTGACCGACCGTACGGATACGGGCCCCGTCACTCCCGGACCGGCCCGTGCCGCGCCGGCGCCGTGCCGTACGCCTCAGGGTGCCTGGCGCGACGGGCCGGTGGTGAGCGGGGCGGGCACGAACCGCACCCGGAACATCTTTGGCCACCACTTGCCGGTCAGCAGGAACTGGTCGGTGCCCGGGACGGCCGCGATCCCGTTGAGGACGTCCGCGCGCCGCCGCTCGGTCGCGCCGATCAGGCCGGCCGCGGCGATCTCCCCCGTCACACGGCCGGTTGCGGAGTCGATCCGTACGATCCGGTCGGTGGGCCAGACGTTGGCGTACACGAGGTCGCCGACGCACTCGAGTTCGTTGAGCCGCTCCACCGGCCGCCCGTCGAGGGTGACGACGACCGAGCCCTTCCTCCCGAGGGTCCCGGGGTCCCGGAAGACGAGCCGGGAGGAGCCGTCGCTCGTCACCAGGCGCTCACGGCGCGGCTGGTGGCACAGACCCCAGCCCTCACCGTCGTACGGGACCCGGCGCAGCTCGGCCAGGGTCCTCGCGTCGCGTTCGATCGCGACCCCGTCGCGCCAGGTGAGCTGCCACAGCGTCGGCCCCATGACGGCGATCCCCTCGCCGAACAGGGGCGCCGGCAGCTTCGCGCGCCGAGAGGGCGGGGCTCCCGGCCGGCCCCATGCGATCGCCGACCGGCCGGTGACGCCCGTGCTCTCGTAGAGCGTCCCGCCGGCCATCTCCAGGCCCTGGGTGAAGGCGCCCGGGTCGTGCGGCAGGGTCTCGACGACCTCCACCCGCAGACGCTCGACCGGCGCCGACCGGCCGTTCACCCCCGGCGCCCCGCCACCGGCACCGCCCGCCTCGCAGGACGCCACGGCTCCCGCGGCGAGGACCAGGACGACCACGGGGGCCACGAACGCGACGCGCATGCCCCGCACACTCGCACGGCGCCCCGGTCCGGGCGGCCGCCCCTTCTCCGGCTCACCGGGGGATTCGCCCCCATGCAGCAGTCGCTGCCGAGGCCCGGGGCCGTCGTCGCCCGGACAGGGGCGAGCTCCCGGACGGCGTGGCGCCGTCCGGGAGCTCGTCGTGCCTCTGTACGAAGCGGTCGGCCCGCTCAGCCTCGCTGAGAGGCGTTGCGCCGGCGCTTCGCGATCACCAGCGCGCCGCCGCCGAGCAGCAGCAGACCGCCGGTCGCGGTCAGCAGGGCCGCCGTGCCGTCGGACGATCCGGTGTCGGCGAGCGAGTCCTTGTCGTCGTCCGAGGAGTCGTCGTGGTCGGACTTTCCGCCGTCCCCGTCGTCGTCGTGGTCATCGGAGTCGTGGTCGTCGTGGTCGTCGTGGTCGCGACCGTCGTGGTCGTCGCTCCCGTTGTGGCCGTGGTCGTCGTCACCGCCGCCGGGGCGCCCGTGGTCGCCGTGGCCGTCACCGGGGCGCCCGTGACCGCCGTCCCCGTCCCCGTCGTCGTCGCCATCGCCGTCGCCGTCGCCGTCCACGGTCACCCGAACGGTGAGGACGAGCTCAGACTCCTCGCCGGCGAGCTGGAAGTAGTACGTGCCCTCCCTGGTGCTCTCGGGGATCGTGGCCGTCGAGTCCACGACCCCGTTCGCGTCGGCGGTCCACGTTCCGAGCGGCACGACGGGACGGTCGCCGTCGCCGTCACCGTCGCCGTCGCCGTCACCGTTCAACATGGTGTTGCTCGGGCTGGGAGAGGGAGAGGGCTTGGGCTTGGGGTCGGCAGCCGTGAAGGTCTGCGGGACCGCCGCGGACCGGCCGAGTGCCGCCGCGCCACCCGGTCCGCCGGCGCCACCGCCACCTCCGCCGACCGGCACGAGACGACCGGTGGTCTGCTCGAGCGGCTGGAAACCCCGTCCGAGGAAGTCGACCACCTGGCCGGGCTCCAGGACCAGGTCCCCGTCTTCGACGGTCAGATTGGGGGCGGGCGGGTACTGGGCGAATGCCGGCTGGGCGGCGATCAACGGAGCTGCGGCAACGAGGCTTGCGGCAGCGGCGGCCACGACGAGTCGCCGTACGGAGCGTCTGGGCATGGTTTCGGACTCCTTAGGGAGGACGCTTGACGAGTGGTGATCGTTGTTGCTTTTCGAAAGAGAAGTTCGAACCGCTTTGCATGACGGGTTTGTTCGCCGCACCCGCGGCGGGGCGTGGTCACTGCGGCGGCAGCCGGAGGGCGACCACGAGGCGGGCGAGCGCGCTGTGCCCGACCACCGGGGGCTCGTGGGCACCGGACCGGGCCCGTGTGCGGGTCCCGGGTCAGGCGCCTTCGGTTCGCCGTCGTTCGTTCACGTAGGTATGTCAAGAGCAGACACTGGCGTGCCCTCCGCACCGCCTCCACCGACACTCGTGCTCGTATTCCGTCAGACCGTTCGAGAAGATCAAGCGCTTCGATCCGTAGACATGAACCGGCCCATCCGAAACAGGCGCACCACGGTGTTCGGCAGGACGGTGTACGAGCAGCACTCGGATGGCCCTGACCGGTCGGCACGACGGGCCGGACCGCGGGTCCGTGAGCGGGGCCTTCGCACCGGGCGCGTGAGCGCGGGGCTGTGAACGCGGGTCAGCGAACGCGGGTCCGCGGGGCCGGTCCCGCCCGAGCCGGCGGGACCGGACCTCGCGGAAGGTCAGCGCCGCAGCGCGCCGGAGTCGAGGTGGTCCATGTACCAGGCGTACGTGTGGGCGAGGCCTTCGCGCAGGCCGATCCGCGGTTCCCAGCCCAGCGCGGTGATCCGGGAGATGTCCAGGAGCTTGCGGGGGGTCCCGTCCGGCTGCCCCGGGTCCCACTCGACGGACCCCCGGTAGCCGACGACATCCGCCACCAGCTCGGCGGCGTCCCGGATCGTCAGGTCCGTGCCGGTGCCGACGTTGACCGGGCCGTCCGCGTCGTAGCGCTCCAGCAGGTGGAGGCAGGCCCGGGCCAGGTCGTCCACGTGCAGGAACTCCCGGCGCGGCGCCCCGGAGCCCCAGTTCACGACCCGCGGTGCTCCCTCCTTGCGGGCCTCGTGGAAGCGCCGGATCAGCGACGGCAGCACATGGGAGTGCTCGGGGTGGAAGTTGTCACCGGGGCCGTACAGGTTGGTCGGCATCGCGCAGATCCACGGCAGTCCGTGCTGGCGCCGCACCGCCTGGACCTGCTGGATCCCGGCGATCTTGGCGATGGCGTAGGCGTCGTTGGTCGGCTCCAGCGGGCCGGTGAGGAGGGCTTCCTCCCGGATGGGCTGGTCGGCGAACTTGGGGTAGATGCAGCTGGATCCCAGGAACAGCAGCCGCTCGACCCCGTGCGCCTGCGCGGCGTCCAGCACATTGACCTGGATCCGCAGGTTGTCGGAGATGAACGCGGCGGGCCGGGTGGCGTTGGCCTTGATCCCGCCCACGCGTGCGGCGGCCAGGACCACCACGTCCGGACGGGCGGCGGCGAACCAGTCGAAGACCTGGCGGCGCTCGCGCAGATCCAGTTCCGCGGACCCGGGCCCCACCAGGTCGGTGAAGCCCTCCCGCGCCAGATGCCGCCAGACGGCCGAACCGACCAGTCCACGGCTTCCGGCCACGAGCACCCGGGCCGAGCGGTCCAGGGGGCGGTCGGCGACCCCGTACGGCTCCGTCACCACGGCGGTCATGACTGGACACTCCCTTCGACGGCCACCGGGCGCGGCGGTTCGTCGGCGAGCGCCGCCACCGGAGCGGTGAGCCGGGCGTCCGGTCCGCCGCCCGGAGTCGGCAGCGCCGGTGCGGTGCCGGCGGACGGCTTGCGCCGCAGCGCCCGCGCGATCCGCGCCAGGCGCGGGAGGCGGAGGATCCTGGCCAGGCGGGCGAACCGGCCCGCTGTGTGGCACTGCGGCCGGTACTCGTAGGCGTACCCGTGGGCGCCGCGGTCCTCCTTCGGCGACGCCATGTTCAGGACCGTGCCGACCACGGAGGCACCCACGTGCCGCAGGGCGCGCAGGGCCTCGGCGATCTGGTCGCGGCTGGTGCGGGAGGCTCGTACGACCAGGAGGTAGCCGTCCACCTCGGAGGCGATCACGGAGGCGTCGGCGACGGGGAGGACCGGTGCGGTGTCCACCACGACGTGGTCGAACTTCTCGGCGAGGCTGCGCAGTACGGCCTTCAGCTGGGCGCTGCCCAGCAGCTCGGTGGGGTTCGGCGGCACCGCGCCGCTGGTCAGTACGGAGAAGGACCCGGCGGACTGCAGCAGTTGCTGCACCTCGGCCCGGCCGATCAGCGCGGTGGTGAGCCCGGCGTCCCTGATCAGACCCAGGGCGCGGGCGGTGGAAGGACGGCGCAGGTCGGTGTCGACCAGGCACACCGAGGCACCGGTCTCGGCCAGGGTGGCGGCGAGGTTGACCGCGACACTGGTCTTTCCCTCGCCGGACAGCGGGCTGGTCACCGCGATCACCTTCGGCGGCCGGTCCACGTCCACGAACTGCAGGCAGGTGCGCAGCCGCCGGAAGCCTTCGGCGCGCAGGCCGTGCATGTCGTCCCGGAGCGCCAGCGGCCGGCTGGTCGCCTGGGGGTCGTGCACGATGCTGCCGAGAACGGGCGGTCCGCCGAAGCCCGCCAGCGCGTCGGTGAGCGCCTTGGACGTGCGTACCGACGAGTCGAGCGTCTCCCTCGCCAGGGCGAAACCGGCCCCGAGGATCAGACCGGCCAGGAGTCCGAGTGCGACGTTCACGGCAGGCCGCGGCGAGAAGGGCGCGGTGGGCACGGAAGCCGGCTCGGTGACGCTGAGCCGCACCGGCGACGACTCGGCGTCGACCGGGCGCTCGAGACCGCGGATCACCTCGGTGAACCGTTCGGCGACGGCGTTGCTGATCTGTGCGGCCCGGGCCGCCCGGGTATCGGTGACGGTGAGCTGGAGCAGCACGGTGTCGGGCTGGGCGGCCGCGCTGATCTTGCCGCTCAGCGCGGCCGGCGACATCTTCAGCTTCAGCTGCTTCACGACGTGCCCGGTCACCAGCGGGCTCGTCGCCACCTCGGCGTACGACCGCACACGGGCCTGGGTGAAGAGATTGCCCTGGGCGAGCTGTGCGGTGTCCTCGTCGGTGCTGCCCTGCAGCGAGACGAAGAGCTTGGCGGTGGCCCGGTACTCGGGGACGGCCGTGTAGGTGAGGAGTACACCGGCCGCCGTGCCGAGCAGCGTCAGCACGGTGATGGCGCGCCAGCGGCGAGAGAGGACTCGTAGGTAGTCGCGAAGGTCCAAGGTGACCGTCCCCGATCGGATCCGGTGAAGGGGTGGGTGGTGATGGGTGGGGCGGTGCCCCACCTTACGGCGAAAGGGGCGAAAGGCGACATAACGCCACATTGCATAAGAAATGCAGTAATTGTTCCCTACACTGGTGAGGTGCCGGGGCGCCCACCTGCAATGGAGCCTTCCGACGCCTCTTGAAACCACATCAGCCAAGGAGCGCGTGTGACCGCCAAAACGGCACTCATCACCGGCATCACGGGCCAGGACGGCTCCTACCTCGCCGAACTGCTGCTGGAGAAGGGGTACCGGGTGCACGGCATCGTCCGCCGCGCCTCCACCTTCAACACCGAGCGCATCGAGCACCTCTACCGCGACCCCCACGACCCGGAAGCGCGCCTCTTCCTGCACTACGGCGACCTCACCGACGGGACCCGGATGACGGGCCTGCTGGAGCAGGTGCAGCCGGACGAGGTCTACCACCTGGCCGCCCAGTCCCATGTGCGGGTGTCGTTCGACGAACCCGAGTTCACCGGGGACACCACGGGCCTGGGCACCACCCGGCTGCTGGAGGGCATCCGGAGGACGGGCCTGCCCTGCCGCTTCTACCAGGCGTCCAGCTCGGAGATGTTCGGCGCCGCCCCGCCGCCCCAGGACGAGGCCACCCCCTTCCATCCCCGCTCGCCCTACGGGGCGGCGAAGGTGTACGCGTACTGGGTCACCCGCAACTACCGCGAGGCGTACGGGATCCACGCCGTCAACGGCATCCTGTTCAACCACGAGTCCCCGCGCCGCGGCCCCACGTTCGTGACGCGGAAGGTGGCCGTGGCCGCCGCCCGGATCAAGGCCGGACTGCAGGACGTGGTCCACCTCGGCAACCTCGACGCCCGACGCGACTGGGGCTACGCCGCCGAGTACGTCGAGGCGATGTGGCTGATGCTGCAGCAGGACCGGCCGGACGACTACGTGATCGCCACGGGAGCCAGCCACAGCGTGCGCGAGTTCGTCGACCAGTGCTTCGCCCACGTCGGGCTCGACTGGCGCGACCACGTGCGCTTCGACGAGCGCTATCTGCGCCCGACCGAGGTCGACCACCTGATCGGCGACGCCTCCAAGGCGGAGTCGCAGCTCGGATGGCGAGCGACCGTCCGCGCACCCGAACTGGCCCGCCTGATGGTCGACGCGGAGCTCAACGTCCTCCGGAACGGCCTCGCGCCGGGAGACCAGGCCGCGCCGACCGCCGTCCCCGCCCCTGCCGCGCGGTGACCCGGTGCTCGCCGACCGGATTCCGCCCGCGGGAGCTCCGCGCGGCGTCGCCGTCCTGATGACCTGTCACAACCGCCGGGACCGGACGCTCGCGGCCATCTCCTCGGTGCACGCCCAGACCGGCCTCCCGGCCGGAACCCGCTGCACCGTCCACCTCGTCGACGCCGGCAGTGCCGACGGCACGGCCGACGAGGTGCGGGCCGCCTTCCCCGGCACCGACGTGGTGACGGTGGGCGCGGACGTGCACTGGGGCACCGGCACCGGGATCGCCGCCACCCGGGCCGATCCCGCCGCCCATGTGCTGTGGCTCAACGACGACGTGGTCCTCGACCCGGGCGCGCTCGCCGCACTGCTGCGCGCAGCCGCGCCCCTGGACCGCCCGGCCGTCGCCGTCGGCGCCATGCGCTCCGGCGACGGAACCCGCACCACCTACAGCGGCTACCGACTCGTCAGGTCCCGGCTGCGGCCCCCGGTACTGGAACGGGTCGAGCCGGACGCCCGGGACGCCACGCCGTGCGACACCTGCAACGGCAACGCGGTGCTGGTCACGGCCCCCGCCCGGCGGGTGCTGGGCGACCTCGACCCGGCCTTCCCCCACCGGATGGGGGACCACGACTACGGGCTCCGGGCCCGCCGGGCCGGCATCCCCCTGCTGCTCGCACCGGGCCACGTGGGCACCTGCGACGACAACTCGGGTGCGGTGGAAGGCACTTCGGCCGAACCCGGTCTCGACGCGCGCACGGCCCTGCGGCGTCTGGCCTCGGTGCGGGAGCAGCCGCCCGCGCCGTGGTGGCGGTACTGCCGCCGTCATCTCGGCCCCTGGGCCCCGCTGGTCTTCTGCTCCCCGTACGTGAAGACCGTCCTGCGAGCCGGCGTGCGCCGGCCGGGAGCCGTGCCGCGGCACAGGCAGTCGTCCCTCCGCGCGGATCCCTGAGCAACCGGTCCCGCGGCCGGACGGGCGAACCGACCGTGCCGCCGGCCGCGGGGACCGGTTCGGCCCGCGCATCCCCACACCCCAGAACGGATCACGGTGCGACCCCTACCCGTTGACCCGCAGACCCTGCTGATGCTGCTCACGGCGCTTCCGCTCGTCGGGCTGCTGCTGTGGGTCTTCGCCCGGCACTGCGGGATCGCGATCGGACTGCTGCTGGGCACCCAGGTCTGGGTCGTCGTCGCCGGGGGGCAGACGGCCGCCCTCGACGTCGGCGTTCGCGTGTACCCGACCGACATCCTGGACGTGTGCGCGATCTCCGTCGCCCTGATGCGCGTGCCCCGCCGCAACCTGAAGTCCCACGCCGGGTTGGCGGCCCTGCTGGCCATGGTCGTTCTCACTGCCTGGTCCACCCTCCGCGGGGCGGCCGCCTTCGGACTGCAGGCCGCGGGCAACGACTCCCGGACGTACTTCTGGCACTTCCTCGCCATCACCCTGTACCTGGCCACCGCACCGCTGAGCGCCTCCCTGAGCCGGATCGTCACCCGGGCCTGGCTGGCCACCGCGGCTGCGTACGCGCTGCTCAGTGTGGCCGGCTGGGCGGACCGCGGACTGCATGCGGCGAACGCCCATCTCGCCGTCGACGGTGTGACGGTGGACTCCCGGCCGGTGCCGGCCGCCGCGGCACTGGTCCTGGCCCAGGCCGCGATGCTGCTGCTGGCTCCGGGTGCACCCGCCCCGCCGGCCGCCGGTGTGCCGGACCGCGGCGGCCCGGCGGGCGGACTGCGGTTGAACGGCAGACATCTGACGGCTTTCCTGTTCCTCGTTCTCGTGGTACTGCTCCAGCACCGGACGGTCTGGGTGGCCACGGCGGTGATGGGGCTGGCCTGGTGGGTGCTGCGTCCCGCGCGCGGCGGACAGCGCTTCGTGTCGGCGGGCGCGGGAGCGCTCGCGCTCTCCCTGGCGGCGCTGCTCTACGCCGCCGGTGCCTTCGGTGCGATCGGCGGTTCCCTGACGGACTCGTTCAAGGAGACGCAGGGCACCCGCAGCACCTTCGTGTGGCGGATGCTCGGCTGGCAGGATCTGCTCGAGGCCCCGCGGACCTTCGCCCAATGGCTGGTCGGCGCGCCGTTCGGGTCGGGGTACGAGCGGTTCATCGGGGGCGGTCTCGTCACGGTGTCCCCGCACGACTACTACCTGCACATCATGCTGCGGCTCGGACTGGTGGGGCTGCTGGCGCTGCTCGTCGTCTACGTCCGGACCTGGAGGCGGCTCGCGCGCGGTGGCACCGCGACCCTGGCCCTCCGTGTCGTGATGGTCGGCCAGCTGGTGCTGTTCGTGTCCTACTCGGCGTTCCCGGAGCAGGCGGTGCTGCTCGGGTTCTGTCTGTGGCAGGCGCGGCTCCGGTCGGCCGACGGACTCCCGCCGGCGCCGGCGCCCGGCGCTCCCGCCCCCGTGGCACCCGTGCCGCGTCCCGAGCCGCCCGGCCGATCCGCCGTCGTGGAGCAGGAGGGCGCAGCCCCGTCGGAGACCGGCGGAACCCGTGAGGGCACGGCGTGTAAAACATCGCTATCAGTGACAAAGCAGACATAAGTCGATCACAATGGGCGGGTGACTCTTCTCCACCGGGCCCGCAAGGCCGTGCAGCGCTTCGGATTCGACGTGAACCGGTTTCCGGAGTGCTCCTACGACTACCGCACGGTGCGGCTGCTGCGTCATTCCGGCGCCGACGTGGTGCTGGACGTTGGGGCGAACCGCGGTCAGTACGGGCACAACCTGCGGCGATTCGGGTACCGAGGACGCATCGTGTCCTTCGAACCGCTGCGCGGACCGTTCGAGGCGCTGCGCCGCCGGGCGGCCGCGGACCCGCTGTGGACCGTGTTCCCGTACGCCGTCGGCGACGAGCGGACCTCCGTCACCCTGAACGTGGCCGGAAACAGCGGACTGAGCAGTTCCGTACTGCCCATGCTGCCGCGGCACGCCGAGGCGTGCCCGGACTCCCGGTACGTGGGCCGCCAGGAGGCCGAGCAGTACCGCCTCGACGACCTCTGGCCGCAGCTGGCGGAGCCCGAGGACCGCGTCTTCGTCAAGCTGGACGTCCAGGGCTACGAGGAAGCCGTCCTGAGGGGGGCCGAGGATCTCGCGCGACGATGCTGCGGACTGCAACTGGAGGCGTCCTGCGTCCCCTTGTACGAAGGCGGTCCCCTGCTGCACCAGGTGATGGACACCGCGCAACGGCGCTACGGCCTGACCCTGATGGCGGTGGTGCCCGGCTTCACCGACCGCCGGACCGGCCAGATGCTCCAGTGCGACGTGGTGTTCCTCCGCGACCGGGAGCAGTCGAGGCGGCCGGAAGCGGCACCCGGGCGCTGATCAGTGCGCCTGCGGCCGGGTGGTCCGGCCGCGGCGGAGGTCCGGTACCCGGAGGGGGAGCAGACCACGGGCGGCCGCCACCGTGTACAGCGGAAGCCGGGTGCGCAGCGGGCGGCAGAGGACCACGGCGAGCCCGACGGCCGGCAGCACCGGCAGGACGGCCGGGCAGGGCAGGCCGGCGGCCGTCCGGGACAGCGCGGCTCCCGCAGCGTACGCCGCGAGCCCCAGGGCCGCGTGCACCGCGTAGCCGACCCACAGACGACGTGCCTCGACCACGCCGTGACCGCGCCACTTCCACATCTGCACCGCGAGACCGCCCAGTTGACCTGCCAGGGCGGCCAGGGCCAGCAGGGTGAGGCTGCCTCCGGCGATGGCCACCACCGCCCCCGCCAGGGTCACGACCGCCGCCGCGGCCTGGGCGGCCGCCATCCGGCGGTGGGAGCCGCACACCGTGTCCACGGAGAGCCCGACCGCGTACACGACGGCGACGGCGGAGAAGAGGCACAGCGGGGGCACCAGCGCGGCCGCCTCGTCCCAGCCGGGTCCCAGGAGCAGTCGCAGCGCGCCGGACCCGGCCCCGGCGAGGAACGCGAACGGCAGGAAGGACAGCGCGGAGGCCGCGAGCAGGACGTCGGTCGCCGCGCGGCGGACGGCGGGCTCCTCCCGGCCTCCGGGCGGGCGCGTCTCAGGCGACGGCTCCGGCGCCTGCGTACGCACCCTGGTGAGGGCGGGGGTCGTGACACGGGTCAGGCCGGCCGCGAGCGTGGTGAGGAGCAGCCCGGTGAAGAGTGTCGCCCGCGAGTAGTACCCGGCCGCGACAGGACCGAGCATCGCCCCGGCCGCCCACAGCGGCACCGTGTTCGTGACGTACTGGGCGAGCTGGTGTCCGGCCAGGAACCCGGAGGATCCCGCGAGTTCGCGGTACCGGCCGGGCCGGCCGCCGGCCCGGCCGCCCGGCGGCGGCAGCCGCCGGGCGACCAGCACGCCGGCGAGGACCGCGATGCCCAGCTGGGTGGTCACCGAGGTGGCGGCCAGGCCCAGCGGGTTCCAGCCGGCCGCCAGGAGCAGGGTTCCCGTCAGCAGCCCGGCGGCCAGCGCCCCGGTCTCGACCAGGACCGCGGCCCGCTGCGCCTGCAGCCGCCGCAAGCCGGCGGCGCTCACCGCTCCCACGGGAAGGAACAGGAACTGGAGGCCCAGCACGCGCAACAGCCCCGTCGTCTCGGGGGCGTTCCACACCTCGGCCCACAGCGGGGCCGTCGCCTGCACGAGGGCGAAGCACACGAGTCCGCTGAGCAGGCCCAGCCGGACCGTCGCCACCAGCAGTCCGCGCGTGAGCTCTCGCGAACGCAGCACGGTCGTGGCGAGTCCGGCGTTGGCGAAGTAGCCCAGCAGCTGGGTGATGGACAGGGCGGACGCGAAGGCCCCGAAGGCCGCGGCGCTGACGGCGCGTCCGGTGTAGGCCGTGTAGCCGAGCTGGAGGAGGGACGCCACGACGGCCGCCGAGTAGTTCCACAGCGTCCCGCTGACCACCGCGTGGGAGTGCGGACGCTCCTCACCGGGGAGGGCGGTCCCCTTCCCCGTCCGCGCTCCACCCGCCGGGCCGCCGTCGATCCTCACCCCCGGTGTTCCTCCTGGGCAGCGATCCGCTGCCACGGGTCGGCGGGCGGCGAAGGCAGCGGCAGGAACGCGCCCAGCATGAACTGGACGGAGTGCAGATCGGTCAGGCGCGAGCGCACCCAGCGGCGCAGTCGCTCCGCGGCGGAGTCCAGCTCGTGCTGCTCCTCGCGCAGCAGGTCCCCCACGCGGTCCACCGCTTCCCGGGGAGTGCGCATGAGGTGCAGCCCGTCCTGCGGACCGGGCAGCCATTCCATCCCGGGCCGGCCCTGGCCGACGTGGACGCGGCCCGCGGCCCCGGAGATCGGCAGCCGGTCGGAGAAGTACCCGGGGTACCGCCCGTAGTGGTCCCATCCCACGCTCATCCGCGCGGAGCGGAGGACGGCGATCTGGCGCTCGAAGGGGACCGGGCCCCGGGCGTGCGGACCGTGCCAACCCGAGCCGAACACGCCGAGCCGGCAGCCCAGGCGTCCCAGCCCGCGGACGACCCGGACCCGCTCGCCTGCGCCCGGCAGGCGGGGGAGGATCCGGGCCCGCACCACGCTGTTGCCGATCGTCACCACGTCGAACACGGCTGCGTCGCCCGGTGGAGCGGGCTGGTCCTGTTCGGGAAAGCAGTCCAGCGGCAGGGTGTGCGGCACGTAGCGGACCGGCTTGCGCGCGATGCGCCGCAGCATGGCCAGTTGCGTGCCTCCGGCGACGCTGAACACGGCGTCCGCCGCGCGGAGCCACGAGCGGCTGGACGCGGGAAGCCGCTTGTTGCCGCCCCACGCGTCGCCCTCCTGGTACACCACGGGAGGTGAGCCCGCCAGCCGGAGCAGCCGGGCGATCTCCTCGTCGGAGAAGGGGAATCCGTGCGGAGACTGGACGAAGACCACGTCGGGTCGGGACTGGACGACCGTGGCCTCCAGCGATTCGACTGCGGCCCGGTGCCCACCGCGGAGCAGTTCGGCCCGTGGCGCGGCCGGTACGTGACTGAGGTGTCCTTCGGCCTGCAGTCTCCGGAAGGCGCCGGTGAACCGGCTGCGCCGCGTCAGCTCGGTCTCGTTGTTGAGGTGCAGCACCACCGGTGCGCTCACTTGTGCTCCTCGCGTCCAGGTCACCGTCGCCACGGACCTCCTGCGGCGTCTTCGACAGGCCGGGAACGTCAGTCCACGAGGAAGTTGGCGTACCGCGGCGGTGGCACGAATCCGGGCGGGGCCGGCACCACTCCGTCCCTCCCGAGGTGGCGGATCTGCCGGTAGCCGAGTTCGAGGACGGCCCCGCGCAGCCTCTCCAGGGCGGTTCCGTCGAGGCACTCGGCGATGATCGTCGGACGGTGGGCCGAGATCGTGCGGCTCATGCCGCTCAGCACCTCGGGTTCCAGCCCTTCGACGTCGATCTTCACCAGATCGACGGGAAGGTCCCCGATCGCGTCGTCCCCGGTGGTGACCTCGACTTCCACCGTGGCGTTCGAGGGCTCCGCCGCGAGCAGGGAGGCGGCGGTGGTGTCGGCCGGGATCCCGAGGACCGCGCGGCCGCGGGCGCTGGACAGAGCCTTCTCGACGAGGACGACCCGGTCCTGGAGGCGGTTGACCTCGATGTTGCGGCGCAGTTTGCGCATCGCGGCCGGATTGGGTTCGACGGCGACGGCCCGGAGGCGCGCGTTGGCCCGGCAGGCCAGCAGGGTGTAGATGCCGGAGAAGGCGCCGATGTCCACGAACCCCCGGGCGTTGCGGGCGAGGTCGAAGAAGACCGGGTGGGTGGTCTCCTCCCAGTGGCGCATGTTCGTCCAGATGAGGCTGCGGGCCAGAATGTCGTCGGCGTCGCTGGCGTAGCGGAACCCACTGCCGTCCGGGGCGCGCAGCGTCCATACGCCGGTGGGGTGCAGGCGCTTCCATACGGCGTTCGGCACGCAGCCGCGCATCGTGGCGAGTCGGACGGCCCGCTGCACACCGGGGAACCGGAACAGCGAATCGCGGGCACTACGCAAGGTGTCGTGCACTGTCACGCGGGTCAACGTACGGCAGCGGCCGCGGAGATCCGCGGCCAACGCCGAAGTGTCGGTGTTCTTCCCGACCGCTTCACTCCTCGGCACCAGTGACCCGGTGGGCGGCGGACTCTCCACGGCACCGGGCCGGGCGTCATCCGGCGACGGGCTCCGCCCGCTTCCGGCCGGCGGGTGTGCGCGGAGTGCGGGTCTCGGGCGTTCTCAGGGACGCCACGTAGTTGCTCACCCCGCGGAAGTGCTCGAGCTCCTCGGTGTACTCCCGCACGGGCAGCAGGAGGCCGCCCGGGCAGATGCGCCACAGGCGGTAGCCGAGCGGGGAGAGGAGGTCCCAGAAGTCGCGGAAGAAGGTGCGGGAGTACACGTTGGCCGAGCCGAACTCGAAGGCGATGGTCGTCACCTTCCCGTCCCCGAGACTGCCGGCCGCTCCGCGCAGCGCCTGGAACTCCGCCCCTTCGATGTCGAGCTTCAGCAGATCGATCCGCTCGATCCCCCACCGCTCCACCTCCCGGTCGATGGTGGTGACCGGCACCTTCTCCTGATGAGCCGTCATATCGCCGAAGTAGGAGTCCCTGCGCCGGTGGACGGACGCCACGCCCGAGCCTGGGGCGTCGGCGAAGATGGTCGCCGAGCCCTCCTCGTCGCTCACGGCCGCCGGAATGACCACCTGGTTCGGGACCTGCGCCCTCGCCAGCGCCGACTGGCACGCCGGCTGCGGTTCGAACAGGAAGAAGCGGCCGGTCCGCCCGCCGAGGGCGGTGCGCAGCCCGGCGGACCACTGGCCGTAGTTGGCGCCCACGTCGAAGATCACCGGGGCGTCGACGCCCCGGAGGCAGCGCCGCGCCGCGACGATCTCGCCGTGAAGGTCCCAGCCGGTCCCGGCGCCCCGTCCCTGGAGGATCTCCAGGTAGACCTCCAGCAGACGGGTCCCCTGGCGGATGCGCCGGCTGCTCGCCAGCCGGCACAGCTGGGGCGCCGCGGCCTTGGCGGTCCGGCCGAGGAGGCCGGCTTCATGTACCTGCATGGGGATTCCTTTGGTCTCGTTCCATCGCCTGCAGCAGCCCGTCGCAGAAACGCGCCGCCATGCCCTCCGTCGTGTACGCCGGGACGTCGTCCCGGCATGCCGTGCGGAGGGCCTCCAGCCGTGCGGGGTCGCGCAGCAGCGCGGTCACGGCGCCGACGTAGGCCGCGGGGTCGTCCGGTGCGACCAGCGCGTTTCGGCCGTCGGTCAGATACTCGAACTCGGGGGCGTGCCAGGGCCAGTCCGTGGTGACCACGGGCGTCCCCAGGGCGAAGGAGTCCACCGCGCAGAGTCCGACCCGGCCCGGCATCAGCATCACGTCGCTGACCGCCCCGAGCGGCGCGGTCCTCGCACCGGCCGTGTGGCCGACCGCGACCACCGGGCTGCCGGGCCGGTTCGCGGCGGCGTCGACGAGACGCCGGTCCGCGCCGTCGCCCGCCACCAGCAGCCGGAATCCCGGGAGTTCGGCGGCGATGCGGTCGGCGCAGTCCAGCAGGAACGGGATCCGCTTGGGCGCGTCCAGCCCGCCGAGGAAGAGGGCGGTGCGCCCCTCGGTCAGGCCGTACCGCTTCCGCAGCAGCGCGGCCTCGGCGAACTCCGCGGTCCCCGGCCGCGCGGCCCGGGCGCGCGAGGCCACGAGGTCCGCGGTGTCGACGGAGTTGCGCACCACGGTGATCCGGTCGCGGGGGAATCCCCGCGAGGCGACGTGCGCCGCTCCGCTCTCGGTGTAGGCGAAGAACCAGGATCCCAGCCGGGTCAGCGCGCCCTTCACGACGGCTCCCAGACGGCTCGGCGGCTTGGTGTAGGTCCGGCCGTGCCCCCAGAACGCGACCCGGGGGGCGTGCTCCGGGCGGCCCGCCGACCGGAGCAACAGGGGGTACGCCTCCAGGTTGTGCAGCGCCTGCTCCAGTACGACGAGGTCCGCGCCGGCCGCCCGGCCCTGCACCCGGCGCCAGAGCAGGGACCGCCCGCCGGGTACGGGAAGACGCCGGGTGGGGACCTGGGCCGCGCATGCGCAGGAGGCGGCGTCCCCGCGTTCGGCCTGGTGCGGGGGTGCGGGTCCGTGCAGCACCTCCAGATCCACGCCCTCGGACGCCAGACGGGCCTGCAGAAGGTCGAAGAAGGACGTGCGGTAGCCCGGGACGTACGGCTGCACCACGACCACGCGGCGCCGGGTGCCCTCGGCGGTCAGCACGCCGGCTCCGCGACGCCGGCCCGCGACAGGGCCTGTGCGTACACGGCCTCCATGCCGGCCGTCCAGGACCGTGCGCTGTACCGCTCGGCGTGCACCCGGCGGCAGCGCTCGCGCAGCAGGGGGAAGCGGTCGCGGGCCGCCGCGAGGGCGTACGGCAGTTCGTCGGAGCCGCCGTAGACCGACCCCGTACCGTCCCTGCGCACGCTGTCCGCCGCCGCCGATCCCGCGAGGGCCAGCACGGGCACTCCTGCCGCCAGCGCCTCCTGGCAGACCAGGGCCGTGGCGGACTCGGGGCAGGCGCTGGGGAAGACCAGACCCGTGTAGCGGGGCAGCCGGGCGGCGATCTCCCGGCGCGAGAGCGTGCCGAGCAGCCTGACCCCGCCGGGCGCGGCTTCCCTGCAGGCCGGCTCCAGCGGTCCGGAGCCGATCACATCGAGGGGTTCGCTCTCCGGCCAGCTCCGGAGCAGGGGCAGAATGCCCTTCTCCTCGCTCAGCCGGCCCGCGTACACCCATCGCGTGCCCGCGCCCGGGGCCGGCGCGGTCCGGTCCTCCGGGGCGGCCGGGCTCCCGCACGCGACGAAGTTGGGCAGCAGGGCCAGCTTTTCCGGCGGCACGCCGAACCGCAGGTACAGGTCCCGGCTCCGCTCGGAGAGCGCCACCAGCCGCTGGGCGCGCCGCAGCAGGGGATGGGCCGCGGCCCCGCGCCGGCCGGCCCAGGCGAGGGGGAGCGTCGCGCCGCGGCCGCCGCGGTAGCACCCGTGCCGCAGCCCGGTCCACCGGTCGCCGTCGGGGCACGCGGTGCACACCTTCCCGTCCCGGAAGAGCGTGGCGGCCGCGCACACCGGCCGGTAGTTGTGGAGCGTGGCGACCACCGCGCCCGGCCAGCGGTCCAGCCAGTCGGTGGCGAAGTTGGGAAAGAGATTGTGCACGTGCACCACATCGGGGTCGAGCCGGCGGAGGTCGGCGAGCGGCGACCGGCCGCGGCCCGTGGCGACCCGGACCGCCGCACGCAGGGTGTAGCCCCGCTCGGTCTCCAGAGCGTCGGTGTGGGCGGCGACCAGGGTGACGTCGTGCCCGGCGGCGCGCAGCGCCTCCGCCTGGTCGAGCACCGCGGCGTTCTCCCCGCTCGGCCGGCGCGAGGAGTAGAAGCTGTGCACCAGCGCCACGCGGTAGGCCGCCGGGTTGCTCGGGGGAGTGCCCGTACCGGGACGGGTTTCCTCTTGTGCTGGCATGCGCTGTGCTGCTCTTTCGGTTGCGGGTGGGCGGTTGCTGTTTCGGTGGGCGGAGTGGCGGAGGAGCGCCGGCCGCGGCCGACGGGGACCGCCGGCGCGTCAGCGACGGGCCAGTACGGCTTCGTACAGCCGCTCGGCGAGCTCCGCCTTCGAGGTCCAGGTGTGCTGCCGGGCCCACCGCGGCCCGGCCTCGGCCGAACGGCGGAGGACCTCCTCGTCGGTGAGCACTCCGGCGAGAGCGTGGGCGAGGCGCTGGGGGAGGTCCGCGGGGTCGCCCAGCGGCACGGGAGCCGCGCAGCCCGGCGCGGAGAAGTCCCCGACTCCCTGGTGGTCGAGATGCACCACCGGCAGCCCGCGTGCCCACGCCTCGAGGTTCTGCACGCCGAAGGAGTCCCGGAGGCTGGTGAAGAGCAGCACGTCCGCGTCGTCGTACGCGCCGAGCGTCTCCTTCCAGGGCAGCCGGCCCCGGAAGCACACGGACCCGGCGACCCCCAGCCGTTCCGTGAGCCGTTCGAGGTCACCGCGCAGCGGACCGTCCCCGAGCACCACGAGTCGGGCGCCGGGAACGCGGGCCGAGAGGTGCGCGAACGCTCTCAGGGCCAGCTCCGGGGCCTTGATGGCGGTGAGCCGTCCGACCCACAGCACGGTCGGGGGGCGTCGTCGCGCCTCCGGCGGTTCCCGCCGGGGCTCGCGCAGCAACGCGTCGGGCACGCCGTCGCTCAGGACCAGTCGGGGATCGGCGCGGCCCAGCCGGCGGGCCCGTCGCGCCGTGTCGCGATTGGTGGTCAGGACCAGAGCCGCCTCGCGGAGCGTCGCGCGGCACGTCGGACGCAGGCTCATGCCCCGCACCCACAGCAACTCCCGCACCATCTCCTGGAAGTAGGCGGGTCCCAGCCAGCGGCGATGGCTGTGCGGCGCGGTCTGCCCGCCGCCCACGGGGCCGAACACCAGCGGCGGTCCGAGCCGCCGCAGCGCGCTGCCGCCCACGAGCGAGCCGTACGAGACGTGGTGCACCAGATCGGCACGGTCCAGCCCGTTGGCACGCGCGTGTGCGAGCGCCCGCCGCTGCCATCCGTCGTAGTGGACGAACTCCAGGGCCTGGGCGCGCAGGAAGCCCGGCAGCACACGCACCCACCAGGGCCGGGGCGGGGTGGGGACGACGTGGGTCCTGATCCGCCGCCCCACCGCGCCGAGGGCCTCGATGCGCCTGCCGATGTGCTCCGTGTTGCCGCCGTGGGGGCGGGTCAGCAGCTCGACCGTGTGCCCGCGCCGCGCCAGTGCCTCGGCCCAGGCCCAGCCCATGCCCGGCTCGGTGCCGCGGCTCGGGTCGCACGCGTACGAGGCCAGCACGATGCGCAGCGCCCGCGCGGCGGGGGCGGGGGGTGGGACGTCGTGCCGGGGGCGTACGTCCGGGGCCTCGCCGGTCGGAGCCGTCAACGCGCCCTCTCCCGCCTGCCGGTGAGTCCTGTTCCGACGTCCGAAGGCAGCGCCGGCGGGGCGGACGCCCGCGGAGCCGGCCGGAGGGCCGCCTGCCGGACGACGCCCCCGACGAAGCGGGCGTTGCCGAACAGATAGCGCCGCCACAGCCGGCGCGGCTCGCAGCCCAGCCGGAACAGCCACTCCAGTCCGCCCTGTTGCATCCAGGACGGCGCCTGCCGCTTGCTGCCCGCGATGAAGTCGAACGCGGCGCCCACCGCCACGGTCACCACCGGCAGCGCGGCGCTGAGCTCGGCGGCCCGGTGGTCCTGCAGCGGGGTGCCGAGACCCACCCAGACGATGTCGGCCCCGCGTGCGCGGATGTCCTCCTCCTGGTCCCGCAGCTCCTGGGCGGTCAGCGACCGGAACGGCGGGGAACAGGAACCGGCGAGCACGGCCCGGGGGAAGCGGCGCCGCAGTTCGCGCTGCAGCGCGGCCAGCACCTCGGGTGTGGAGCCCAGCAGGTAGTGGCGCAGCCCCGTGCCCTGGCTCATGGAGAAGACGTCCAGCATCAGGTCGGGGCCGTAGACGCGCCTGCGCGGCAGCGCCGTGCCCCGGTGGAGGAGTTGGTTCGCCCAGACCACCGGCTGCCCGTCGGCGAGGTTGAGGAACGCCGACCGGAGGGTCCTGAGCAGCGCCGGGTCCCGGTCGCCCAGCGCGAGCGTGTAGGCGTTGCACAGGTGCACGTCGCTCCCCGCGGGGGCGACGGCGGCTGCGCCGGCCTCTGCCGCCCGGTGCGCCTCGCGTGCCTCCCGGGTGTGCAGGGCGCGGTGCACCACCCGGCGGGCGGCGCCCTCACGGGTGTGCGCCGTGACGGGCACGCCCAGACACGAGACGACGGGGACGGAGGCTGTGCCGCTCGCCGTTTCGCCGACCGCCGTCATCGACGGGCCGTGCCGTTCACCACGGTGACGGGGTGCCGCCGGGGCGTGGTGCCGAAGTCGTCGAAGTCGATGCGGCGGCGGAAGTCCTTGATGGTCTCGCGGAGGCCGTGCTCCACCGGTGTCGTGGGGTTCCAGTCCAGCAGTTCGCGGGCCAGCGCGATGGCGGGACGGCGCTTTCCGGGATCGTCCTGCGGCCGGGGGACCAGCACGATCTCGGACGGGGACTCGCTGAGCTTGCTGATCCACTGGGCCAGTTCGAGCATCGTGATCTCGTGGGGGTTGCCGAGGTTGACCGGGCCGCCGTGGCTGCTGCCGATCATCCGCATCAGCCCGTCGACCAGGTCGTCCACGTAGCACAGCGACCTGGTCTGGCTGCCGTCCCCGGTGACCGTGATCGGCTCTCCCCGCAGGGCCTGGCGGATGAACGTGGGGATCGCCCGGCCGTCGTCCGGCCGCATCCTGGGCCCGAAGGTGTTGAAGATGCGCACGATCTTCGCGTCCACGCCGCGTTCCCTGCGGTACGCCGTCGTCAGGGCCTCGCCGAAGCGCTTCGCCTCGTCGTACACCGCACGGGGGCCCACCGGGTTGACGTGCCCCCAGTAGCTCTCCGGCTGCGGGTGCACCTGCGGGTCTCCGTACGACTCGGAGGTGGACGTCAGCAGGAACCGGGCGCCCTTGTCGGCGGCCAGGTCCAGTGCGTGCCAGGTGCCGGCCGATCCCACGCGCAGCGTCTCCAGGGGCAGCCTCAGGTAGTCCGCGGGAGAGGCGGGTGAGGCCAGGTGGAACACGGCGTCCACCGGTCCGCTGACGCTCAGGCCCGCGGTGACGTCCCGGCACTCGAACCGGAAGCGCGGGTCGTCCATCAGGTGGGCGATGGTGTCCTCGCTGGACGTCACGAGGTTGTCCACGCACAGCACGGAGTGGTCTGTGGCGAGCAGGCGCTCGCACAGATGGGAGCCGATGAACCCGGCCCCACCCGTCACTACAGCACGCATGAAGGTCCTCTCGACCGCCACGTCGCGGGTCGGCGGCGGCAAGGTGATGTGTCATTGCCGAGGCCTGCCCCGACATCGTGTTTGCATCTATTTGTCGGTTATCGACTATTCGAGACGTGAGGTGACTGAATATGCCTCCGCGATGGGCAACTTTCCCCCGTTCAGTTGAAGAGGGGGACGGGGCCGCTTCACCCGTCGCAGTGACGGCCGCTCACGGTCACGCGTGGCCCGGACGGCCGAAGACCGGACGTCTGGCCGTCAAACGGACCATCGACGTGGTGGGGGCCGCCGTGCTGCTCCTGCTGCTCTCGCCGCTGCTGCTCGTGGCGGCCGTCGCGGTGAAGGCGGACTCGCCGGGCCCGGTCCTGTTCCGGCAGAAGCGCACGGGCCGGCACGGCCGGGAGTTCGAGGTGCTGAAGCTCCGGACCATGCACGCCGGGGCGGAGGGGATGAGGGCCGCGCTCGGCGCCCGCAACGAGTCCGACGGACACCTGTTCAAGATCCGTGAGGACCCCCGGATCACCACGACCGGCCGCTGGCTGCGCCGCTGGTCCATGGACGAACTGCCCCAACTGGTCAATGTGCTGATGGGGCAGATGTCGCTGGTGGGCCCGCGGCCGCTGCCGGTGGAGGACTCCGCCTTCACCGAGGAGGCCCGGCGCCGGCTGCTGGTCCGGCCCGGTCTCACCGGGCTGTGGCAGATCGGCGGACGGTCCGACCTCGGCTGGGAGGAAGCGCTCCGGCTCGACCTGGAGTACGTACGCGCCTGGTCGATCCGTATGGACCTGAACATCCTCGTGCGCACGCTGCCCGCCGTCGCGCGCGGCGACGGCGCCTACTGACACGGCGTGCGACACACCGCTGCCCGACGGAGGGAGACGCGAATGCCGCGTCCGGAACAAGGCTTCGCACTGCGCCACGCGGCCAGGGCGGGGCGGTGGTGCCGCCGCCGGCCCGCCCTGGCCGCGACGTGCGCCGCCGCGGGGCTGATCCTGGCCGGCGCCGTCTGGATCGTCGTCACCGGCGTCCTCGCCCGCCACGAACTGCTCGCCGCCCAGCGGAACCTGGAATCCCTGCGCCACCAAGCCGCCCCCGGCTCGCCGGCCGGGCGGGCCGCGGACACCCCCGAGGACGCCGTGCGGGAGGCGGCCGCCCGGGCGGCCGGAGCGCACCGCCTCACCACCGGTCCGGCCTGGTACGCCGCCGCGCACACGCCGGTCCTCGGCGGTCCCGTCCGTACCGTGCGCGGGGCGGCGGAGGCGGCCGACCGGCTGGCCCGCGACGTGCTGTCGCCGCTGGCGGACACGGCCGGCGAACTCGTCGCCGGTGCAGGGGCGGACGGCGGGCACCTCGACCTCTCCGCACTGCGCCGTGCCGCTCCCGCCCTCCACGAGGCCTCGCGCAGCGCCTCCGACGTACGCACCGACGTGGCCGGTCTGCCCCGGAGCACCTGGCTGCCGGCCGTCGACCGGGCCCGGGCGCGGCTCGCCGAACAGCTCGAGCGCATCGTCCCGGCCACGGTCGAGGCCGCGACCGCGGCGCGGGTGATGCCGTCCATGCTCGGCGAGAAGAGCCCGCGGCGGTACCTGGTGGTCTTCGAGAACACGGCGGAGGCGCGCGGGACCGGCGGGCTGCCCGGCGCGTTCGCGATCCTCACCGCGGACCGCGGCCATCTGGGATTCGAACGCTTCGGCAACGACAGCGAGCTGGGGAAGGTCCGCGCGTCCGTCGACCTGGGAGCCGAGTACAAGGCGATGTACGGCCGCCACGCGCCCACCGGCGTCTGGGTCAACTCCAACGTGAGTCCGCACTTCCCGCACGCGGCGCGCATCTGGAGCGCCATGTGGCGGGAGCACAGCGGCCAGGAGCTGGACGGCGCCTTCGCCCTCGATCCCGGCGCGCTGGCGGGGCTGCTCACCGCGGCGGGCCCCGCGAGGCTCCCCGACGGATCCGCCGTCACCGCTGCCAACGTGGTCGACCTGACCGAGCGCACCAGCTACGCGGCCTTCCCGGACACGGTGGAGCGGAAGGCGTACTTCCTCGACGTCGCGCGCGCCACGTCCCAGGTGCTGCTGGGCAGTGCCGACGACCCGGCGCGGCGCTCCGCGCTGTTCGCGGCGCTGCGCGGCCAGCTGCGGGAGGGGCGGGTCAAGGTCTGGAGCGCCCATCCGTCCGAGCAGCGGGAGTTGGCGTCGCACCCCTTCGGCGGCGTCCTGCCCGACGGTCCCGCGCCGTTCGCCGGACTGGTCGTCAACAACGCGGCCGGCACCAAGCTCGACTACTACCTGGACCGGCGCATGGACTGGAAAGCCGGGCGGTGCACGGCCGACGGACGCGAGGTGACGGTGACCGCGGCGCTGACGAACAGGGCGCCGGGCTCGGGTCTTCCCGGCTACGTCACCCAGCGGGTGGACCATCCGCCCTACCGGACCCGGCCCGGCGACAACCGCCTGCTGGTCTCGTACTACGCGACCGAGGGAGCGCGGCTGGCGAAGGCGACGGTGGACGGCCGGCCCGCCATGCTCAACCAGATGGTCGAACGCGGCCACCCGGTCTACACGGTCGACATGGAGCTGCCCCGCGGCGCCACGCGCACCCTGGTGCTGAAGCTCGTCGAGCGCCCCTCGGACCGCCTGCCGCTGCTGCTGAACCAGCAACTCGTGCAGCCCTTGAAGGTCACGGCACGGCAGCCCCGTCCGTGCGAGGACTGACCCTCCGGTCCTGCGGCCGGGCGGGCGAGGACGGCCGGCCGGTCGTCGAGGCGCGGCTCCCTCGGTGGTGGGGGAGCCGCGGCGGGAGGGCGGCGCGGCCGCCGGGTCAGCGGCAGGCGGACAGTACGGCGGCGGCGATGCGTTCCACCGGCTCGGCGATCCGCCGGGCCACCTCCCGGGCCGTCTCGGGAGGGGCGCCGTGCGGATCGGCCACGTCGTCGTCGTCCGCGCGGCCCGTGTTGCCCCGCCGTTCCGCAGCCCCTTCGACCAGCGCCGCGGCCCGCCCGGCGGGGTCAGCCACGCCCGCGGCGTCCTCCGGTCTCAGCAGCCGGGCGAACTCCCGCAAGGTGAAGGCACGCCGGAGTGCCCACAGCGGGGAGAGCCGCACGACCGCCTCGCGGTGTTCCGCCGCGGCGCCCAGGACCAGGTCGGAGTCCTCCACTTGGGCCGTGGTCAGCCGGCGGGCGAGTGCGCCGCGGGGATCGCCGCCCAGTTCGACGAGAAGGGACGCGGCGACGGGGTCCATGGGGGTCCCCGTGGTCCCGACGGTGCCCGCGCTGCTCACCTCGAACGATCCGGGCGAGGCGGCGAGTCTGGCTGTGAGCAGGCGTTCGGCCAGCGGTGAGCGGTGCAGATTGCCCGTGCAGACGACGAGCACGCGAAAGGGCCGGACCACCCGTTCCGGGTCCGGCGCGGAAGGGGAATGGAGCACGGCGGAATTATCTTGCCCGCCGTGGCCGTTCCGCCGTGCGCCTCGCCGGGCGAGGCGGCGCGGGCGGCCGGAAAGGGGAAGACCCCGGTCGGCGGGGGGACCGACCGGGGCCGTGTGCGGGGCTGCGGAGGGTGGTCGCCTCTCGGCGAAAGGCTCCATGGGGCTTCAGCCGAACGATCTTCCCCATGGGCAATGGGTGGGGCCCGGGGACACTGTCCCCTCCGCAGCCACGGTTAGATGAACGGTCAACCTCAGGGGATTGTTCCGGGCATAACCGGCGGACGGTGTGGTTCCGGTCACGCTGCCCGGCCCCCCGGCCGTCGCCTCCGAGCCGGACGACGGTCCGCTGCGCAGGCGGCCCGCCGCCCCCTGGCGCTGTGCGGTGCCAGGGGGCGGCGGGTCGTGACGGCGGGCGGTCAGCCGGCCAGCTGCTCGTACGCCGGCAGGGTCAGGAAGTCGGCGTAGTCCGCGTCGAGCGAGACGTGCAGCAGCAGGTCGTGGGCCTGCTGCCACTTGCCCGCCGCGAACGCCTCCTCGCCGACCTCTTCGCGGATCGCGGCCAGCTCCTCTGCCGCGACCCTGCGCGCCAGCTCGGGAGTCGCCGTCTCGCCGTTCTCGAAGACGACCCCGGCGTTGATCCACTGCCAGATCTGCGAACGCGAGATCTCGGCCGTGGCCGCGTCCTCCATCAGGTTGAAGATCGCGACGGCGCCCAGTCCCCGCAGCCAGGCCTCGATGTAGCGGATGCCGACCTGCACGGCGTTGCGCAGGCCCTCGTACGTGGGGTGCGCGTGCAGCGACGCGATGTCGATGAGATCGGCGGCCGTGACGTGCACGTCCTCGCGGAGGCGGTCCTTCTGGTTCGGCCTGTCGCCCAGCACCGCGTCGAAGGAGGCCATGGCGATGGGCACCAGGTCCGGGTGGGCGACCCAGGAGCCGTCGAAGCCGTCCCCGGCCTCGCGGTCCTTGTCGGCCTTGACCTTCTCGAAGGCGACCTTGTTCACCTCGGCGTCCCGGCGGGACGGGATGAAGGCCGCCATGCCGCCGATGGCGTGCGCGCCGCGCTTGTGGCACGTGCGGACGAGCAGTTCGGTGTACGCGCGCATGAACGGCGCGGTCATCGTCACCGCGTTGCGGTCCGGGAGGACGAACTTGGCCCCGCCGTCGCGGAAGTTCTTGACGATCGAGAAGAGGTAGTCCCAGCGGCCCGCGTTGAGGCCCGCCGCGTGGTCGCGGAGCTCGTAGAGGATCTCCTCCATCTCGTACGCGGCCGTGATGGTCTCGATCAGCACGGTGGCGCGGACGGTGCCCTGCGGGATGCCGACGTGGTCCTGGGCGAAGACGAACACGTCGTTCCAGAGCCTGGCCTCCAGGTGGGACTCCGTCTTCGGGAGGTAGAAGTACGGGCCCTTGCCGAGGTCGATCAGCCGGTGGGCGTTGTGGAAGAAGTACAGCCCGAAGTCGACCAGCGCACCGGGGACCGGGCGGCCGTCGACCAGCAGGTGGCGCTCGTCCAGGTGCCAGCCGCGGGGGCGCATCACGACGGTGGCGAGCTCCTCCGCGGGCCGCAGGGCGTACGACTTGCCCGTGCGCGGGTCGGTGAAGTCGATGCGGCGCTCGTAGGCGTCGATCAGATTGAGCTGACCGAGGACGACGTTCTCCCAGGTGGGCGACGACGCGTCCTCGAAGTCGGCGAGCCAGACCTTCGCGCCCGAGTTCAGGGCGTTGACGGTCATCTTGCGGTCGGTCGGCCCGGTGATCTCGACGCGCCGGTCGTCGAGCGCGGCCGGGGCGGGGGCGACCTTCCAGTCGGCGTCCTCGCGGATCCGCGCGGTCTCCGGGAGGAAGTCGAGCGTGCCGGTGCGGGCGATCTCGGCGCGGCGTTCGGCGCGACGGGCCAGGAGCTCGTCACGCCGGGGGGTGAACCGCCGGTGCAGCTCCGCCACGAAGGCGAGCGCCGCGTCGGTCAGCACCTCCTCCTGCCGGGGCAGTGGTTCGGCTTCGACGACGGCCAGCGGCGACGGCGCTGGTGCGGACATGAGCTGTCACTTCCTTCAGCGAGCTTCACGGGCGGTGCGGGCGGCCGCGGGGGCACAGCGGAGTGGCACTCGGTGCCAGGGCCTCTGCGACACGGCCGTGGGCGCCGTTCGATGGGGCGGGCGCTTCTGATCAGTGGATAGTAGTTACCGCATGGTGGAAGTTCAATGGTTTGTTGATGTCGAGATTCTTCCCCTCGACATATCGTGGCGCTCGGTGCCAGGTTCTTCACGCGACGCGACGCGACGCGACGCGCGTGGCGTTCGCGCCACGGGGCGACGGGCGCGCTGCGAGTCGGCGGCCAGGTGAGGGGCGAGGCCGCGGGCGCGAGGCGACGGGTTCCGGGCGCCCTGCCTCGCGCGGTTCACTCGAGGCGCTCCAGGTCCTCCGGTGTGTCGATGTCGTACGCCTCCGCCACATCACCGCACTCGACGAGCGCGATCTCCTTCTCGTGGTCCGCCAGGTAGTCCCGGGCGCCCCGGTCGCCCGTGGCGCGCTCCGCGACCGCCTCCCACCGGCGGGCTCCGAACAGCACCGGATGCCCCCGGCGGCCGCCGTACGCGGCCGACACCAGCGCGGACGGCGAGTCGCAGGCGGCCACGACCCGGGCCACCGCCGCGGCCCCGATTCCGGGCTGGTCCACCAGCGACACCAGGGCCGCGTCCCGGCCCCCGCCCGCGGAGGCGAGCGACGCCAGGCCCACGCGCAGCGAGGAGCCCATCCCCTCCTCCCAGTCCGGGTTCACGGACACGGCGCAGCCCGTGAGGTCGGCCCGCCGGAGCACCTCGTCCGCCGCCGCGCCCAGGACCACGTGCACGGACCGGCAGCCGCCGGCCCGCAGGACCCGTACCGCGTTCTCCACCAGGGGGCGCCCGCGGTGCTCCAGCAGCGCCTTGGGGCGGCCGCCCAGCCGGCGGCCCCCGCCCGCTGCCAGCACCAGCCCCGCGACCTGCGGCTTGTCTGAAGTGTGAGACATGCTCCCTGCTTACCCCATCGGGCGGCACTCCGGTGCGACGACCTCGGGCCGTGTGCCGTTCCGGTACCGGAGTCCACGCCCCCGGGGCGGGTGTCCGTGACGGGGTGCGGGCGCGCCGGGCCACCCCGTCGCAGGGCGCAGGACCGCAGGACGCTGGGCGCGCCGGGGCACGCCCGCGACGCGCGGGGCCGGCGTGCCCCGGTGGGCGGGGACGGGCAGGCCGGCGGCGCCGCTCCGAGCGGCGCGAGGCGCGGGAAGGGGACACGTCGAGCTGAATTTCGTACCGCGGAGTGGCGGAGCGCCTACGGAATGGCGTTAACTGGCCCGCGACCCCAGGCGTTCGACCACCGTCCGGCGGGTCGTTCACCGGGCAGCACACCGACGTGCGAGGGGGCAGAACTTGTTGCGGAGCGTGGGGCAGACGCGGAAGACGGAGAGCGGCGAGGACCCGAGAGTGACGGAGCTGCGTGCCGCCGTCTCCCGGCTCCGGCGCGAACTCGCCTGCCATCCGGCCGAGTTCGCCGACCGCGGGATCGCGGAGGACGAACTGGCGGCGATGGACGCGATGGCGCTGAGCGGTGTGCCGGAGATCCGGCGGCTCCGCCGGTCCCTGCTGCTGATCGCGGGCGCGGTGGGCTCGGTCAGCGCGCTGGCGGCCGGACTGACGAACGTACGGAACGCGGTCGAGCTGTTCGGCGAGCCGAAGACCTGAGGACCCGGCACGCGGGAGGCCTCTGCGGCCCGCCGCGCGTGCCGGTTGGATCGGCGGCGCCATGGCGGGTGGGCCTTCTCGTCGACACCAAGGGCTTGCAGGGAAGCAACACCTTGATTCCCTGCAAGCCCTTAGGCTGGAAGCCGATGTTCACTCCCCAGGCCCCACCCTCCGCGAACTCGCCGTACAGGCACTGTCGTCGGTCGAGCGCGGGTACGACCTGCTCGCGCCCAAGTTCGATCTGACCCCCTTCCGTACCCCGGACCGCATCCTCGACGAGACGGCGGGCGCGCTGCGGGCTCTCGGCCCCTTCCGCCACGGGCTGGACGTCTGCTGCGGTACGGGGGCCGGCGCGCGAGTGCTGCGCGAACTCTGCGGGGAGCGGGTCGTCGGAGTCGACTTCAGCGCCGGGATGCTGCGCGAGGCCCGGCGCGCCCACCCCGGCGCGGGCTGGGTCCGCGCCGATGTCCGCGCCATGCCCTTCCGTCCGGTCTTCGACCTGGCGGTGAGCTTCGGCGCCTTCGGGCACTTCCTGCCCCAGGAGCGCCCCGGGCTCTTCGCCCAGGTCCACTCCGCACTCCGCCCCGGCGGGGTCTTCGCCTTCCCCGTCGGCGCACCGCCGCACTTCGGGACCCTGCCGTACTGGGCGATGCTCGGCTTCGACACCGTGATGCGCGTACGCAACCGCGTGTGGCGGCCCCGCTTCGTCATGTACTACCGCACGTTCCCGCTCGGCGAGGTGCTCACCGAACTCCGACAGGCCGGTTTCGACGTGGAGTTGACGCCCCTCGACGGTCTCGGGCGACGTTCCGACGGCACCCCGCGCTGCGCAATGGTGGTGGCGCGGCGCCGGGCGTGAGCCGCCCCGCGGGGCGCCCCGCGTCGCATCACACCAAATGACGCACTGCTTTGCGTCCTTCTGCGGTGGTTCACCTCGGGCCGTCTGCCGTGGCTGGTCGCCGATCTGCTGGGCAAGCAGCGGCTGAACGTCGTCAGCGACGACATGACCGGCAGGACCCTCCAGGACCGGAAGCTGTTCACCGGGGAAAGCCCCCTCTCGCCTCGCACGCCCTGGGTCTCCTCGCGGCCGACGCCCTCGTCGAAGCCGGGTGGCCGGGCGGGGTGCGGCGACCGCCCGCAAGGGCGCGGGTGTATCGCGCGCGGGACGCGCGACCGTGGCCGGCCCTGCGGCGTCCCGCTCGCGGCTCTGCTCCCCGGGCGCCCTCGCGCGGCTACTCCCGGGGCGCCGAGGTGCTCGCCAGGGCCTCCGAGAGTTCCTGCGCCACCGTCCGGAGGACCGGGACGATCTTCTCCGTCGCGGCCTCCGTCACACGGCCGGCCGGGCCGGAGATGGAGATCGCCGTGGCGGTGGGGGAGTCGGGTACCGGCACGGCGAGGCAGCGCACCCCGATCTCCTGCTCGTTGTCGTCCACCGCGTAGCCCGCCCGCCGGACCTGCTCCAGCGCGTCCAGGAAGCCCTCGGGAGTGGTGATCGTCTTCTCCGTCGCGGCCGGCATGCCGGTGCGGGCCAGCAGTGCCCGCACCTCGTCGGCCGGGAAGTGGGCGAGGAGCGCCTTGCCCACGCCGGTGGAGTGCGGCAGCACCCGGCGCCCGACCTCGGTGAACATCCGCATCGAGTGCTTGGACGGCACCTGTGCCACGTAGACGATCTCGTCGCCGTCGAGCAGTGCCATGTTCGCCGTCTCGCCGGTCTCCTCGACGAGGCGGGCGAGGTACGGGCGGGCCCAGGTGCCGAGCAGCCGGGAGGCGCTCTCGCCGAGGCGGATGAGCCGGGGGCCGAGGGCGTAGCGGCGGTTCGGCTGCTGGCGGACGTAGCCGCAGGCGACCAGGGTGCGCATGAGGCGGTGGATCGTGGGCAGCGGGAGCCCGCTGCTCGCGGAGAGTTCGCTCAGCCCGACCTCGCCCCCGGCATCGGCCATCCGCTCGAGCAGGTCGAAGGCGCGCTCGAGGGACTGCACACCGCCGCTGTTCGCGGGCTTGGCGGCGTCGGTGGCGCTGGCGCTGGACGTCGGCACGTCAACGGTCCTTTCAGGCGGGCGGGCAAGGTAGCAGCCTACCGGGCGGTGCCGCGGCGCACACCGCTCGAGCGGAGGCGTCGAGGCCGGTCAGGGCGCCTTTGTCCGTGTGTAGCCGGTCGTCTCCGATGGTCCCGCCGCGTTGCCCCTGTGTATAGCTACCTTCTGTAACTCGAAATTGTAGTTCCACTTTGTGGAAACCTCCGATCGTGGCCCCTGAGGCCCGGAAGCCCGGGGAGGTCTTGACTGTCCGGAGCGGGAGGGGAAGACTTCTTCAACAGTTCGTTGAATTTCGCTGCGGAAGTACCGCGGTACGGAAGTGAGGGGCAGGGTGTCCGATACGCACGTCGCGGACGTGAATCTGGTGCTGCGCTCGACTCGTGTCATCACCCCCGGCGGCACGCGCCCCGCCTCGATCGCCGTCGCCGGCGGAAAGATCGCGGCGGTGCTCCCGTACGACGCCGAGGTGCCGGCCGGCGCACGGCTCGAGGACGTCGGCGACCATGTCGTCCTGCCCGGTCTCGTCGACACCCACGTCCACGTCAACGATCCCGGCCGCAGCGAATGGGAGGGCTTCCGGACCGCCACCCGCGCGGCCGCGGCGGGCGGCATCACCACGCTGCTGGACATGCCGCTGAACTCCCTGCCGCCCACGACGACGGTCGCCAACCTGCGCGTCAAGCAGGACGTGGCGCGGCCCAAGGCGCACGTGGACACCGGGTTCTGGGGCGGGGCGATCCCCGGCAACGTGAAGGATCTGCGCCCGCTGCACGACGCCGGCGTATTCGGCTTCAAGTGCTTCCTCTCGCCGTCGGGCGTGGACGAGTTCCCCGAGCTCGACCAGGAGGGGCTCGCCGGTTCCCTGGCGGAGATCGCCGGCTTCGGCGGACTGCTGATCGTCCACGCGGAGGACCCGCACCGGCTTGCCGCCGCCCCGCAGCGGCCGGGCCCCAGGTACGCCGACTTCCTCGCCTCCCGACCCCGAGACGCGGAGAACACGGCGATCGCGAACCTCATCGCCCAGGCCCGGCGCCTGAACGCCCGGGTGCACGTGCTGCACCTGTCCTCCGGCGACGCGCTGCCGCTGATCGCCGCCGCCAAGGCCGAGGGCGTGCGGATCACCGTCGAGTCCTGCCCGCACTTCCTCACCCTCACCGCCGAGGAAGTCCCCGACGGCGCCACCGAGTTCAAGTGCTGCCCGCCGATCCGGGAGGCGCGGAACCAGGACGTGCTCTGGCAGGGGCTCGCCGACGGCACGATCGACTGCGTCGTCTCCGACCACTCGCCCTGCACCGGCGACCTGAAGACGCCGGACTTCGCCTCCGCCTGGGGCGGGATCTCCTCGCTCCAGCTCGGCCTGCCCGCGGTCTGGACCGAGGCCCGCAGGCGCGGCCGCACCCTGGAGGACGTCGTCCGCTGGATGTCCTCGGCCCCGGCGGAACTCGCCGGACTGACACAGAAGGGAGCCGTCGAGGCCGGACGGGACGCCGATTTCGCGGTCCTCGCCCCCGACGAGACCTTCACCGTCGACCCCGCCGAACTCCACCACCGCAACCAGGTCACCGCCTACGCGGGCAGGACCCTGCACGGCGTCGTCAAGTCGACATGGCTGCGCGGCACGCGGATCGTGGAGAACGGCACCGTCGCCGAGCCCACCGGCCGGCTGCTCGAAAGGAACGACTGACACCGTGGCGATACCGTCCTTCACCGGCAACGCGAACCCGTACGGGGGCGGCGACCCGTACGCCGACTACCGCACCGCGGACTTCCCGTTCACCGGTCTCGCGAACCTCGCCGACCGCCGGCTCGGCGCGGGTGTGATCGCCGCGAACGACGAGTTCTTCGCCCAGCGGGAGAACCTGCTGGTGCCCGAGGCCGCCGAGTTCGACCCCGAGCACTTCGGCCACAAGGGCAAGATCATGGACGGCTGGGAGACGCGGCGCCGCCGCGGGGTCTCCGCCGAGCAGCCCTGGCCCACGGCCGACGACCACGACTGGGCGCTGATCCGCCTCGGCGCGCCCGGTCTGGTCCGCGGCATCGTCGTCGACACCGCGCACTTCCGGGGCAACATGCCGCAGGCCGTGTCCGTCGAGGGAACCACCTGGGAAGGGGCTCAGGGCGCACCCACCCCGGAGGAGCTGCTCTCGGAGGGCGTGAAGTGGACGACCCTCGTGCCCCGGACCCCGGTGGGCGGGCACGCCGCGAACGGCTTCGAGGTCACCGCCGAGCAGCGCTTCACGCATCTGCGCGTCAACCAGCACCCCGACGGCGGTATCGCACGGCTGCGCGTGTACGGCGAGGTCGTCCCCGACCCGAAGTGGCTCGCCACGCTGGGCACCTTCGACGTCGTCGCGCTGGAGAACGGCGGAGCGGTGCAGGACGCCTCCGACCGCTTCTACTCGCCGCCCGCCAACACCATCAACCCGGGCCGCTCCCGCAAGATGGACGACGGCTGGGAGACCGCGCGCCGCCGCGACCGGGGCAACGACTGGATCCGGTACCGGCTGGCCGCCGAGTCCGAGATCCGCGCCGTCGAGATCGACACGGCGTACCTCAAGGGCAACTCCGCCGGCTGGGCCGCGCTGTCCGTCAGGACGGGCGAGGACGGCGAGTGGACCGAGTTCCTGCCGCGCACCCGGCTCCAGCCCGACACCAACCACCGCTTCGTGCTGGACACTCCGGCGGTCGGCACGCACGTCCGCATCGACATCTTCCCGGACGGGGGCTTCTCCCGGCTGCGTCTCTTCGGCTCGCTCACCGAGCCGGGCGCGGCGGCGCTGACGGCCCGTCACCGGGAACTGGGCGGCTGACGCGTCCTTCCGGCACGGAGGCGGCCAAGGCAACCGTGGCCCACGGGGTGCACCGGACCGGACGGCACCGGTGCACCCAGACGTCCCCGGTCGTGCGCGGCCCCGGGGTGGCCCTGCCCCTCACCAATAGGGGCGGCTGCGAGGCGGACCCGCCCCCCCCTCGCGGTCGTGTGCGGCTCCGGGGTGGCCCTCCCGGTGAGGGGGCCCGGTCACGAGAGGCGCCCCTCTCGCGGTCGTGCGCGACCTCGGCGTCGCAGGATGCGGCTCTGCACCGACTCCAGCGGGCCCTTGGGGAACCTCCGCAGCCACAGCGCGGAGCCCGCCATCAGCACCGAGCACACCACCGCCCACAGCCCCATCACCCACCACGGCCGGCCGGAGTCGCCGAGCCGTGCCGCGAGGCCGAGACCGATGCCGTACGAGACGAGCACGCACAGGACGTTCTGCAGGACGTAGGCGGACAGCGCCGTCCGACCGACCGAGGTGAGTCCCTTCATGAGCGGGCCCTCGCGGCGGACCCGGTCCACGACGGTGCCGATCAGGCCGATGTAGCCGACGGCCACCAGGGGCGCGGCGCAGTAGCGCCCGAGCAGGAAGCCGTCGGGTGCGGCGACGACGGACAGCGCGGTCAGGGGTACGCCCAGCCCCAGTCCCCAGCCGAGCATGCGGGTGCGGATGCGCCGGCCGGCCGCGTCGGCGCCGAACGCCCCCGCCCGGTACAGCCGCACGCCGAGCAGGAACAGGAAGAGCAGCAGACCGAACGTCAGCAAGGGCTCCATGCGCAGGGCGACGGCGTTCTCCAGGCGGAAGGCGATCTGGTCCGCGTAACCGCCGTGCGCGTACAGGTCGACGACCTCACGCGGGACGCCGCCGTCGCCCCCGCCGCCCTCGTTCCCGAGCGCGACCAGGGCCGCGGTCAGCCCGGCCATCAGCAGCAGGTGCAGACCGCCGGCCCACCACATCACCCGGCCGCGGGCCCGGTCGGAGCGGGTCAGCAGCCAGGCGACGAGCAGAGCCGTGACCGCGTACCCCATCAGGACGTCCCACGCGAAGACCAGGATGAAGTGGACGGTGCCCTCGGCGAGGAGGAACAGCGCCCGCCCCCGGTACGTGCCCGGCCAGGGCAGGCCGCGACGGGCGGCGGAGTCGAACTGGATGGCGATGCCGACGCCGAAGAGGATCGTCAGCATGGACAGGAACTTCCCGTCCGCGGCGAGCCGGAAGAGGGTCTCGGCCCCGCCGGGCAGGGAGGTGAACCCCGGCATGCCGCCGGAGCCCGTGAGGATTCCCCACTCCGCGCCGGGTGCGGTGAAGACCCACACGTTCGTCATCAGCGTGCCGAGGACGGCGGTCCCGCGCAGTACGTCGAGCAGCGCCAGCCGGCCGCCCGGGGTGTGCCGCGTGCCGGCCGGGGTGGACAGGGTCTCGGTCATGTCCTCATCGTCGGCGGCGCCATGCGGCGATGCGTCATGGCACGTGACGAACGGGCCGTACACCGAAGGATGCAGGGGCGACGGCGCCGGCTACGACTTCCCGGCAGGCGCGGCTCCCGGCCGTGTACGACTTCCGGATGGCCGCGACCACGGCGCGCGTACCGGGTGTATTGCCTCCCGGTGGCCGGTGGCCGGTGGCGGGTGAATGCCGGTGCGTGCCGGTGGATGCCGGCGCGATGACTTCCGGGCCCGGGCGGAGTCAGAGCCTGTGACACCCACGAAAGGTCTCGCACCATGGCCAAGCTCACCCTCACCCAGTTCATGACGCTCGACGGCGTCTGCCAGGGACCCGGTGGCCCCAAGGAGGACACCCGCGGCGGCTTCGGCCACGGTGGCTGGAGCCATCCCTACGCCGACGACGACTTCGGCGCCTTCATCACCGGCGTCTTCGACCGCGCGGGCGCGTTCCTCCTCGGCAGGCGCACGTACGAGATCTTCGCCGGCGCCTGGCCGAGGGTGACCGACGAGGACGACCCGATCGCCTCGCGCCTCAACAACCTGCCCAAGTACGTGGTCTCCACGACCCTGGACCGGGCCGACTGGCACAACTCCACGATCGTCTCCGGCAACGTCGCCGAGGAGGTCGCCCGGCTCAAGCGGGAGACGGACGGCGAACTGCAGATGCACGGCAGCGGCACGCTCGCCCGCTCGCTGATGGCCGACGGGCTCGTCGACGAGTTCCACCTGCTGGTCTACCCCGTCGTCCTCGGTTCGGGGCTGCGGCTGTTCGCGGACGGCACGCCGCCCACCCGCTTCGAGCCGGCCGCCTCGTCGGTCACCGGCAGCGGCGTGGCGATCCACACGTACCGCACCGCCGGCCTGCCCGAGTACGGCGCGTTCGAACTCGCCGAATGAGGAAGGCGCCACGAGGCTACGAGGCACCGCGGGGGCGGCCCCGGCCCGGACCCGACCGCCGGCCCCCCTGCCGGGCGACCAGCCGACCCGGCCCGGAGAGGGTCCGCCGGCGCGCCCCCCTTGCCCGGCGCCCCCCGTGTCAGCCGACCCGGGCGGCCAGCGCCTCGCGCGCGGCCTGCCGCGCGGTCTCCCGGTCGTGCGGCACCAGGCCGATCCGGGTACGGCGGTCGAGGACGTCCGACTCGTCCAGGGCGCCCTCGTGCCTTACGGCCCACAGGAGTTCGGCGCCGGTGACGGGATGGCCGGGGACGACGGGCCGGGCCAGCTCGGGGTCGGCGAGGCCGAGGGCGTGGACGGCCGGGGCCTCGGACCCGTAGCGGCCGACCAGCCGGCGGGGTGCGTCGAGCGCGGCGAGCACATCCGGACGCGCTGCGCCGACCAGCGGCAGTGAGGCGGTCCGGCACCGTCCGGCGCGCAGCCCGCGCGCCGCGACCGCGGCGTCCACCGCGTCCTGGGCCATCCGCCGGTAGGTGGTGAGCTTGCCGCCGACGACGGTGACGACACCGTCGCCCGAGGTGAGGACGGCGTGCTTGCGGGAGATGTCCGCGGTGCGGCCCGGCTCTCCGGCGCCGGAGGTGTCCAGCAGGGGACGCAGCCCGGCGAACGCACCGACCACGTCGTCGCGGCCCACGGACACGTCGAGCGCGGAGCCGAGGACGTCGAGGAGGAAGCCGATGTCGGTCTCGGGCACCTCCGGCACGTCGGGGACGTCGCCGTCGATCGGCTCGTCGGTCAGGCCCACGTACACCCGGCCGTCGCCCTGCGGCAGGACGAGGACGAAGCGGTTGGTCTCGCCGGGGACCGGGATGTGCAGCCCGGCCGAGAGGCCGCCGAGGACTTCGGAGCGGAGCACCAGATGGGTGCCCCGGGAGGGCCGCAGCCGTACGTCGTCGACGAGTCCCCCCGCCCAGACGCCGGTGGCGTTGATCACCGTGCGGGCGCGGATCTGCAGTTCCTCGCCGGTCAGTTCGTCGCGTACGGCAGCGCCCCAGCCGCCGACGGACAGCGCGCGCACCCGGGTGAGGATCCGGGCGCCGTGCGCCGCCGCGGTCCTGGCGACCGCGGTCACCAGCCGGGCGTCGTCGGTGAGCCGGCCGTCCCAGGAGAGCAGCCCCCCGCGGAGCCCGGTGGGCCGCAGTGCGGGCGCCATGTGGCGGGTCTCCACCGCGGACAGGGTGCGCGGCGCCGGCAGGGTCGTCCGCGAGGTGCGGGCGGAGACCCGCAGCAGGTCTCCGGCCCGGAAGCCGGCCCAGGCCAGCGCGGCCTGGGCACGCGGGACCAGTGGCGTCAGCGGGAGGACGAACGGCTGGGCGCGCACCAGATGCGGGGCGGTGTGCTCCATGAGGATGCCGCGTTCGACGGCGCTCTCGTGGGCGACGTCCAGCTGGGCGCTCGCGAGGTAGCGCAGTCCGCCGTGGATGAGCTTGGAGCTCCACCGGGAGGTGCCGAAGGCGAGGTCGTGGGCGTCGATCGCGGCGACCGACAGTCCACGTGAGGCGGCGTCGAGAGCGGCGCCGGCGCCCGTCGCGCCGAGGCCGACGACGAGTACGTCGACCTCGGCCCCGTCGGCGAGTGCGGCGAGCTCCCGCGCGCGGCGCGCCGCGTTCAGGGAGGAGGCGGGACTCGGAGTGCTCATGGCGTGAGGGTCCTCTCCAGAAGGGTCCGCAGCTCTTCGAGGAAGGCCGCGTCGGTGAGCTCGGGGTCGTCAGGTTCGGTCATCGTGCGCAGCGACATGGCGAAGGACTGCACCACGAGCAGCAGTGACCGGGCCTGCAGATCGGGGTGCAGCTGCCGGACGGATCCGTCGGCATGGCCCTCCGCCAGGGCGCCCGTGATGAGCCCGAGGAGGGCGTCCTGGCTGGCGCCGCGGCGGTCGAGCACATACGGCAGCAGCAGTTCCGGGTCGACGTCGACGATCTTGTCGAACAGGGGGTGCGACCGGAAGGCCGCGACTCCGGCGACGAGCCCGTCGACCAGCCGGGTCCGGGTCGGGACGTCCTGGTCGGCCGGGGGCATGGCGCCCACGGCGAGCGCGATCCACTCCCGGGTCATCAGATCTCCGACGAGGGTCCGCACGTCCGGCCAGCGGCGGTACAGGGTCATGCGTGACACACCGGCGCGCCGGGCCACGTCGGTCAGGGTGGTCCGGCGTACGCCGACGGCCAGGACGCAGTCTCGTGCCGCGTCGAGCACGGCGTCTCCGTCCGCATGGTTGTGACGAATGGGCGTCATCTGTCACAGTGTAATGCCAGTGCAGGCCGCGCGGCACCGCGCCCCGCGAAACCGACGGTGAAGGACAGACGAAGTGGACATGTTGTGGAGCGGCTGGGGCGACCCGGCCAAGGCGGCCCCGCTGCCCGACTCGGTGATCGGCCTGCTGCGCGATCTGCTCGGCGTCACCCCCCGCGAGAGCGGCCCCGCCGGCCTCGGCGACCTCGCCGTACCCGATTCCGGGCTGAGCGACGCGGCCCGCCGGGCGCTCGCCGCCGCCGTCGGCGACACCGCGCACGTGCGCACCGACGCGGAGGCCCGGATCCGCCACACCCGCGGCAAGTCCACCCCGGACCTGCTGCGGATCCGTGCCGGCGAGGTCGACGACATCCCCGCGGCGGTCGTCCTGCCCGCGAGCCACGCCGAGGTGCTGGCCGTGCTGCGGGCCTGCGTCGAACACGGCCTGGCCGTCGTGCCCTTCGGCGGCGGCACCTCCGTCGTCGGCGGCCTCGCCCCCGAGGCCAAGCACGGCTTCGTCGCTCTGGACCTGCGCCGGCTCGACGCACTCGTCGCCCTCGACGAGGTCTCCCGCACCGCCGTGCTCCAGCCCGGACTGCGGGCGCCCCAGGCCGAGGCGCTGCTCAACGAACGGGGCTTCACCCTGGGCCACTTCCCCCAGTCGTACGAGTGGGCCTCGATCGGCGGGTTCGCCGCCGCCCGCTCCAGCGGCCAGGCCTCCGCCGGCTACGGCCGCTTCGACGAGATGGTCCTCGGCCTGACCGTCGCCACCCCCGAGGGCACCCTGGAGGCCGGCCGCGCCCCGCGCTCGGCCGCCGGCCCGGACCTTCGCCAGCTGGTCCTCGGCTCCGAGGGCGCACTCGGCGTGATCACCTCCGTCACCGTCCGGATCCGCCCGCTCCCGCAGACCCGGGTCTACGAGGGCTGGCGCTTCGAGTCCTTCGAAGCGGGCGCCGCCGCCCTCCGCGCGCTCGCCCAGGACGGCCCGCGCCCGACCGTGCTCCGGCTGTCCGACGAGACCGAGTCCTTCATCGGCCTCGCCCAGCCCGACCGGATCGGCAGCGCGGACGCCCCGCAGTCCGTGGGGTGCATGGCGATCGCCGGGTACGAGGGCACCGCCGAGGACACCGCCGACCGGCGTGCCCGCGCCCGCGAGGTCCTCCTCGCCCACGGCGGCGAGTTCGTGGGCGAGGAGCCGGGCGAGCGCTGGGCCCACGGCCGCTACAACGCCCCGTACCTGCGTGACGCGCTCCTCGACGCCGGAGCCTTCGCCGAGACCCTGGAGACCGCCGCCTTCTGGTCCGCGCTGCCCGGCCTCTACGACGCGGTGCGCCAGGCGCTCACGGCCGCCCTCACCGAGGCGGGCACCCCGCCGCTGGTCATGTGCCACATCTCGCACGTGTACGAGAACGGTGCCTCGCTCTACTTCACCGTCGTCTCCGCCCAGGGCGAGGACCCCGTCGCCCACTGGGCGCCCGTGAAGCGGGCCGCCAACGACGCGATCCTGGCGGCCGGCGGCACGATCAGCCATCATCACGGCGTCGGCACCGACCACCGCGACTGGTTCGCCAGGGAGATCGGCCCCGTCGGCGTCCGCGTGCTGCAGGCCGTGAAGGCCGAGCTCGACCCCTCCGGGATCCTCAACCCCGGTGTGCTCATCCCCGTCCGCTGACCGGCCCCAGCCTTCCGGAGGCGCATTCATGCGACAGTTCACAGCCGTCGTCAACCCCACCGCGGGCGGCTCCAGCGGTACGGCGGCCCTGCTCCCGCTGGCCCGCCTCCTGAGGGAGGCCGGAGCCGGACTCGACACCCAGTACAGCCGCAACCTGGAGCACGCCAGGGAACTGGCGCTGGAAGCCGGACGCAAGGGGCACGTCGTGCTCGCCGTCGGCGGCGACGGGATGGCGGGCGGCGTCGGCGGTGCCCTCAGCGGCACCGACACGGTGCTCGGTCTCGTGCCCGCCGGGCGAGGCAACGACTTCGCCCGGGCGCTGGGCCTGCCCACCGACGCCGCCGCCCTCGCCGCGGTGCTGCTCGACGGATCGCCCCGGGCCGTCGACACCATCCAGGTCGAGTCGTCCGCCCACGCCGGGGTGTCCGTCCTGGGCAGTGTCTACGCGGGCGTCGACGCCGTCGCCAACCAGCACGCCAACACCTCGAAGCTGCTGCGCGGCGCTGCCTCGTACTACGCCGGCGGGCTGCGGGCCGTGGTGGCCTGGCGGCCGGCGGAGTACCGCATCACCGTGGACGGGGTGCTCCACGAGCGGCGCGGCTACACCGTCGTCGCTGCCAACTCCGGCTACTACGGCTTCGGCCGCAACGTCGCCCCCGGGGCCAGCCTCGACGACGGCGTCCTGGACGTCGTCGTCATCCGGCACGCGCCGAAGCGGCTCTTCTTCGCGATGATGAACGAGCTCAAGACCGGCGCGCACCTGAAGCGCCCCGAGGTGGAGATCCTGCGCGGCAAGGAGATCCGCATCGAGGCCGACCGCCCCCTGCCGTACGGGGCGGACGGCGAGGTCGACGCGACGCTGCCGGTGACGGTGCGGGTCCAGCCCGGAGCGCTGAACGTGCTCGCCTGACGGGAGGCGGCGCGGCCGGCCCCCGGGCCCGCCGCGCCGCCTCCCGCGCACGCCCCGGCCGCCGTCTCACTGCTCGCGCATGCCCCAGGGCGACCCGTACTCGGCCAGCAGGTCCAGGAAGGGGCGCGCCCCGAAGGCCTCCGGGCCCAGGATTCCCGTACCGGACCACGCCCCGGTCGCCAGCAGCTCCAGCGCGACGACCGGGTTGACCGCGGTCTGCCACACCACGGCCTGGCTGCCGTACTCCTTCATCGACCACTCGTTGTCGACCACGTGGTACAGGTACACCTCGCGCGGCCGCCCGTCCTTGACGCCCTTCACCCACGTCCCTGCGCACGTCTTGCCCCGCATCCGGTCGCCGAGCGTGGCCGGGTCGGGCAGGCAGGCCGCGACGACGTCACGCGGCGACACCTGCACCGGTCCGCCGGCGCTGCGCACCGCGACCGGTTCCGTACGGTCCAGGCCGATCTGGTGCAGCACCCGCAGGGTGTTGATGAAGTCGGAGCCCAGGCCGTACTTGAAGGTGACGCGGTCCGCGTCGACCCAGCGCGGGATCAGCAGCACCTCCTCGTGCTCCACGTTCACGCACTCCACCGGCCCGATCCCCTCCGGGAAGTCGAACACCTCCGGCTCGCTGAACGGCGGCGTCGTGAACCAGCCGCGTCCCGTCTCGAAGACCACCGGAGGATTCAGGCACTCCTCGATCGTGGTCCAGATGCTGAACGAGGGCGCGAAGTCGTAGCCGTCCACGGTGAGGTTCGCGCCGTCGCGGACACCGATCTCCTCGATCGAGTCGAAGAGCTCGTCCGCCGCGTGCCGGGCGAAGACGTCCGACAGACCGGGCTCCACTCCCATGCCGACGAGCGCGAGCCGGCCGGACTCCGCCCAGTCCTCGCCCAGTGAGAACTGCTCGTCGCCGAGCTTCACGCCGCACTCCTCGTACGGCCGCCGGGGATGCGGCCGCGACAGGGACATCGCCATGTCGAGGTAGTTCGCGCCCGCGGCGAGCGACGCGCGGAACAGCGGCATGACGAACCGCGGGTCCGTCGCGTTGAGCAGGACGTCGCAGCGCTCCCGCTCCAGGAGTTCCTTGACGGCGGCCTCGTCGGAGGCGTCGATCCGGGCGGCGCTGAACCGGTCGTCGGCGGTCGCGCCGTCGCCCGGCCCGGTCCCGCCGCCTCCGGCCCGTGAGACGCCGGCCACGGCGGCCCGGGCCCGGCCCTCGTCGTAGTCCGCGACGACCATGTGCTCGAAGAAATCGCGGCGTGCGGCGATCCGGGTGACTGCTGTCCCCACTCCGCCGGCGCCGACCAGCAAGATGCGCATGACCTCTTCCCTTCCCTCTTCACCGGGACTCTTCCGGGGTCCTGATGAAACTCACCGCCCGCTGATAGCGTCAATGGCGTTGGCATAAGGACGCAGTGCCCGGTCGGGGCCGGCGCCAACGACGCGAAAGGGTGGGGAAGTTGCCGAAGAAGGTGGTTCCGGAAGGGGCGCGCCGGCGCCGCAGACCCACGAAGACCGGTGTGGTCCTTTCGGAGCAGCTGATCGTGACGACGGCGCTGCGGATGCTGCGCGAGCACGGCGGCGAGGGGCTCACCGCGCGCCGGCTCGGCGCGGCCCTCGGAGCCGACCCGAGCACCCTGTACCGCTACTTCCGCGGCATGGACGAACTGACCCTCGCCGTCGGCGACGAGCTGATCGGCCGGGCACTGAGGGGCTGGAGCGCCACCGACGACTGGGCCGCGGACCTGCGTGAGCTGGGGCTGCGCATCCACGCCGCGTATCTGGCCCACCCGCAGGCCGCGGTGCTCACGGCCAGCCGCGTCTCGGGACGGGCGCACGAGATCGCCGCGGACGAGACCGTCCTCGGGGTGCTGCACCGCGCGGGCTTTCCCGTGCCGGTGGCGGTGCGGATCTACCACTGCTTCATCGACCAGACGCTCGCCTTCGCGGCGCTGGACGCGGCGGCGCTCGCTCTCCCGGAAGCGGCGCGCCGTGCCGACGAGGCGGTCTGGCAGGCGACGTACGCGCGGCTGCCCGAGGAGACGCACCCGCACATCGCACCGGCTGCGCCGTACCTCGTCGCCGAGATGAACGTGAGCGCGTACCCGGCGGCGCTGGACATGCTGATCGAGAGTGCGGCGTCGCAACTGGCGTAGGCGGCCGCCCTGCTCCGAAGCGCGGTCTCACGTCTCCCGGGAGGCGGGCCACGCGCGGTTCACCCTTGCCAGGGCCGCGACGCCCAGGGCCGCCAGCACGAGGTGGACGTACAGCTCCCTGCCGTTCAGGAAGCCGATCGGCTCGATGAGCCATCGGGTGAAGCCCATGATCGCGAACCAGCCGCCGGTCAGTTCGCGCAGGACCCCGCACACGCCGACGACGAGCAGGGCCATGCCGGCGAACTCCAGAATCTTCCGCATGTGGTGATCGTGTCCCGTGCCGAGGACACCGCGCGTCGGCCGTCCGCACACGTCCCGTCGACGAAAGTCGCGTGTTCCGCGACTTTGGTCTCGTCCCTCCGGAGCGGGCCTCCGTCCCCCGTCCCCCGTGCGTAGATTTGTCGAATGACCCGCACGGAATACCCCTGGCTGCTCCCGTCGGCCCTCGCCGATCCGCTCGTCCAGGAGCTTCCGGGCGACCGCGGCCGGGAACGCCCCCGCCGCACCGTGCGCGACTGGATCGTCGACACGGTCGCCTTCCTGTTCGCCCTGCTCATCGGCGCGCTCGTGGCGGAGGCGAGCGAGGAGGCCGGCAGCCCGGAGACCCTGCTCCTCGCCGACCTGGCGGCCGGCCTGCTGGCGTGCTGCTCCGTGTGGCTGCGGCGGCGCTGGCCGGTGGGGCTCGCCGGCACTCTGATCGTGGTCTCCCTGATCATGCCCGCCGCGGGCGGGGCGATGCTCGTGAGCCTGTTCAGCCTCGCGGTGCACCGGCCGTTCCGCCCGGTCGCCGGGCTCGGATCGCTCGCCGTGCTCGCCGCCGCCGCGCAGCCCTTCGTGCGCCCCGACCCCACGACCTCCACCCTGACCAATGTCATCGCCGGGGTGCTGCTCGTGCTGACGGTCCTCGGCTGGGGCATGCTCGTACGCTCCCGCCGCCAGCTCGTCGTCGCCCTCAGGGAGCGGGCCGACCGCGCCGAGGCCGAGGCCGGCCTGCGCGCCGAGCAGGCCCAGCGGCTGGCCCGGGAGGCGATCGCCCGGGAGATGCACGACGTCCTGGCGCACCGGCTGACGCTGCTGAGCGTGCACGCCGGGGCCCTGGAGTTCCGGCCCGACGCGCCCCCGGCCGAGGTCGCCAGGGCAGCGGGCGTCATCCGCGACAGCGCCCACGAGGCGCTGCAGGACCTGCGCGAGATCATCGGTGTGCTGCGCGCTCCGGACGACGGCGAGGAGGGGCACCGGCCGCAGCCCACCCTGGCGACGCTGGACGCGCTGGTCGCCGAGTCACGGCAGGCCGGGATGCGGGTCGTCCTCGACAACGCGATCGCGGAGCCGGCCGCGGTGCCCGCCTCGACCGGCCGTACCGTCTACCGCATCGCGCAGGAGGGCCTCACCAACGCCCGCAAGCACGCCCCCGGCGCCGAGGTCACCGTCACCGTGCGCGGCGGACCGGGCGAGGGGCTCACCGTCCACGTGCGCAATCCCGCCCCGGGCGGCCCGGTGACCGGCGTCCCCGGCTCCGGCCAGGGGCTGATCGGGCTGACCGAACGCGCCACACTCGCCGGCGGCGGGCTGGAGCACGGAAGGACCGAGGACGGAGGGTTCGCCCTGCGATCCTGGCTACCGTGGCCCTCATGACCATCCGGCTGCTCATCGTCGACGACGACCCGCTCGTCCGCGCAGGACTCACCTTCATGCTCGGCGGGGCCGAGGACATCGAGATCGTGGGGGAGGGCGCCGACGGTGCGGAGGCCGTCGAACTCGCGGAGCGGCTGCGGCCCGACGTCGTCCTCATGGACGTCCGGATGCCGCGGGTGGACGGGCTGACCGCCACCGAGCGCCTCCGCGCCCGCCCCGACGCCCCCGAGGTCGTCGTCCTCACCACCTTCCACGCCGACGAGCAGGTGCTGCGGGCGCTGCGTGCCGGGGCGGCGGGGTTCGTCCTCAAGGACACCGCGCCGGCCGAGATCGTCGCCGCGGTCCGGCGGGTGGCGGGAGGGGAGCCCGTGCTGTCCCCGGCCGTGACCCGGCGGCTGATGACGCACGTGGCGAACTCCGCACCCGACGAGCGCCGGGGCCGGGCCCGTGCCCGGCTGAACCCCCTCGCCGAGCGGGAGCTCGCGGTCGCCGTGGCGGTGGGCCGCGGCCACTCCAACGCCGAGATCGCCGCCGGCCTCTACCTGAGCGTGCCGACGGTGAAGACCCATGTCTCCCGGATACTGGCGAAACTCGGCCTCAACAACCGCGTCCAGATCGCGCTGCTGGTCCACGACGCGGGGCTGCTGGACGAGGGAGCCGCCTCGTAGGCTGGCCCCATGGCCGTCATCGATCTGGGGGAGTACGGGGCGGACTTCACCGCCGACCCGTATCCGTACTACGAGGAGCTGCGTGAGGCCGGCCCCGTCCACGAGGTGGTCTCGCCGTACGGTGACCGCGTCTGGCTGGTCGTCGGACACGAGGAGGCCCGGGCGGCGCTCGCCGATCCGAGGCTGTCGAAGTCGCCCGGGACGCTCGGCCTGAAGATGCTGGACGAGGAACTCATCGGCCCGTATCTGCTGGTACTGGACCCACCGGACCACACCCGGCTGCGCCGGCTCGTCTCCCGTGAGTTCACCGCGCGCCGCGTCGAGGCGCTGCGCCCGCGTATTCAGAGCATCACCGACGAGCTGGTCGGGGCGATGCTCCCCGCGGGGCGCGCCGATCTCGTGGACGCGCTCGCGTTCCCGCTGCCCATCACCGTCATCTGCGAGCTGCTCGGCGTCCCGGCCGCCGACCGGGACCGCTTCCGCGCCTGGTCGACCGAGATCGTGGCGCCGACCGCGGCCGACCACGAGCGCACCGCCGTCGAGGAACTCGCCGCCTATCTCGACGAACTGATCGAGGACAAGCGGTGCAGCGGGCCGGCCGACGACCTGCTCTCCGCGCTGCTGCGCACCCTCCCCCATAGCCCTGCGGGCATGGGAAGTACCCCCACCGACGACGGGGACCGGCTCTCGGCGGCCGAACTGCGCGCCATGGCCTATCTGCTGCTCATCGCCGGCCACGAGACCACCGTCAATCTGATCTCCAACGGTGTACGGTCCCTGCTCCGGCACCCGGACCAACTGGCGGCGCTGCGCGCCGACTTCGGCCTCGTGGACGGCGCGGTCGAGGAGATGCTGCGCTACGACGGCCCGGTGGAGACGGCGACGATGCGGTTCACGACGGAACCGGTCCGCTACGGCGACACGGTCGTCCCGGCGGGCGAGCCCGTCCTCGTCGGCCTCGCGGCCGCGGACCGGGACCCGGCCCGCTTCCCCGGCCCCGACCGCTTCGACATCCGCCGCACCGCGACGGCGGGGGGCCAGGGGCACCTCGCCTTCGGCCACGGCATCCACTACTGCCTGGGCGCTCCGCTGGCCCGGCTGGAGGCCCGGATCGCGGTCCGGACGCTGCTGGAACGCTGCCCCGATCTCGCCCTCGACCCGGCCGGAGCCCCGCTCGACTGGCTCCCCGGCCTGCTGATCCGCGGCGTGCGCCGGCTGCCCGTCGTCTGGTGACGGGCAGCCGGCGCAGGCGCCCTCACAGCCCCGGGATCTCCTCGAGGCGCACCGGGCGGTGCTCCCGCCGCGAGAGCTCGCACGCCTCGGCGACGCGCAGTGCCTCCAGCGCCTCCCGGCCGTCGCACGGGTTGCCCAGTTCACCGGTGGCGACCCGGACGAAGGCGTCCAGCTCGGCCTCGTATGCCGGGGCGAAGCGTTCCAGGAAGCCCGGCCACGGCTTGTCGGCGGGCGGCGGGCCCTGGGGTTCGGTCGAGGTGATCGGCGTACGGTCGTCCAGGCCGACGGCGACCGTGTCGTCCTCGCCGCACAGCTCCATGCGGACGTCGTAACCCGCGCCGTTGCAGCGCGTGGCCGTGGCCGACGCCAGCGTTCCGTCGTCGAGGGTCAGCACGGCCGCCGCCGTGTCGACGTCGCCCGCCTCGCGGAACATCGCGTGACCGGCGTCGGAGCCGGTGGCGTACACCTCCACGATGTTCCGCCCGGTGATCCACCGCAGGATGTCGAAGTCGTGGACCAGGCAGTCGCGGTAGAGCCCGCCGGACAGCGGCAGGTACGCGGCGGGCGGCGGGGCCGGGTCGGCGGTGATGGCGCGTACGGTGTGCAGCCGGCCGAGCCGGCCCGAGCGCACCAGCTCGCGCGCCTTGGCGTACCCGGCGTCGAAACGCCGCATGAAGCCGAGCTGGAGCTCGGTGCCGGCGCTGTCGACCTCCCGCAGCGCATCGAGCGTCCCCGGCAGGTCCAGCGCTATCGGCTTCTCGCAGAAGGCGGGGAGTCCGGCGCGCGCGGCCCGGCCGATGAGCTCGGCGTGGGCGGCGGTGGCCGAGGCGATGACGACGGCGTCCACGCCCCACTTGAAGACCTCGTCGACGGAAGGGGCGGCGGTGGCGTCGATCCGGGCCGCGACCTCGCGTGCCCGCTGGGCGTCGGTGTCCGCGACCACCAGGGCGCCGACGTCACGATGACTGCTGAGGACGCCCGCGTGGAAGGCGCCGATACGTCCGGTTCCGATGAGTCCGATGCGCATGGCCCAAAGGTGGAGGCCGCCGAAGGGCCCTGTCAAGCATTTGTCCTGACAATCGAACGACACAACTTCCCGTCATCAGGCCCGGCGACTACCCTCGCAGCGTGCCCAAGCAGCCGAGAGAAACGACGGACGCCACCGCGCCGCTCCAGCTCAGTGTGGACCGCGCGAGCCCGGTCCCGCTGTACTTCCAGCTGTCCCAGCAGCTGGAGGCGGCCATCGAGCACGGCACCCTCACGCCCGGCAGCCTCCTCGGCAACGAGATCGAGCTGGCGGGCCGGCTCGGACTCTCCCGGCCCACCGTCCGCCAGGCCATCCAGTCCCTCGTGGACAAGGGGCTGCTGGTGCGCCGCCGGGGAGTGGGCACCCAGGTCGTGCACAGCCAGGTCAAGCGCCCGCTGGAGCTGAGCAGCCTCTACGACGACCTGGAGGCGGCCGGGCAGCGCCCCGCCACCCGGGTCCTGCGCAACGTCGTCGAGCCGGCGAGCGCCGAGGTGGCGGCCGCCCTCGGGGTGCCGGAGGGCAGCGACGTGCACCTGGTGGAACGGCTGCGCTCGGCGCACGGCGAGCCCATGGCCCACCTGCGCAACCATCTCCCGGCGGGACTGCTGGCGCTGGACACCGGTCGGCTGGAGTCCACCGGGCTCTACCGGATGATGCGCAACGCCGGCATCACCCTGCACAGCGCCCGGCAGTCGGTCGGGGCACGGGCCGCCGGCGGCGAGGAGGCCGGGCTGCTCGGCGAGGAGGAAGGCGCCCCGCTGCTGACGATGCAGCGGACGACGTTCGACGACACCGGGCGGGCGGTCGAGTTCGGCTCGCACGTCTATCGGGCCTCGCGTTACGCCTTCGAGTTCCAGCTCCTCGTGCGCCCGTGACGTGCCGGCGCCTCGTGCGCCCGCGGCGTTCCGGCTCCCCGAACGCCCGCAGCGCGCGGGCGGGACGCTTCGGGGTCCGCGACCGGGGCCGCTCCGCCCGCACCCTCTCTGCGTAAGAATGTTCGGACAAAGTATTGACGGGCTGGCGCCGCCCCCGTAAAAACTCACCCAGCCGCAACCGGGCGGCCGGGAGAGAAGGCGGACCCCAACCATGCGCACACCCCGCACGGCAGCAGTCCTGCTCGCCGCACTCGCACTCGCCGTGGCCGGATGCAGCAGCTCCGGCGGCAAGGGCTCCGAGGAGAAGGCCGAAGGCGGCACGGGCGGCGGGAAGCCCGCCACCACCGAGCGACTGAAGATCGCCATGGTGACCCACTCCGGCGAGGGCGACACCTTCTGGGACATCGTCCAGCGCGGAGCGAAGGACGCGGCGGCCAAGGACAACGTCGAGTTCCTGTACGCCGCCAACAAGGAGGGCAAGGAGCAGGCCCAGCTGGTCCAGACGTACATCGACCAGAAGGTCGACGGCATCGTCGTCACCCTCGCCAAGCCCGAGGCGCTCAAGGACGTCGTCGCGAAGGCCGTCGCCGCCGGCATACCCGTCGTCACCATCAACTCCGGCGGCCAGTTCTCCCAGGAGGTCGGCGCGCTCAGCCACATCGGCCAGGACGAGTCGGTCGCCGGCGAGGCCGTCGGCGAGGAGCTGAACAAGCGAGGGAAGAAGAAGGCCGTCTGCGTCATCCACGAGCAGGGGAACGTCTCGCTGGAGGAGCGCTGCGCGGGCGTGAAGAAGACCTTCGGGGGCACCGTCGAGAACCTCAACGTGGACGGCACCAACATGCCCGCCTCCACCTCCTCCATCGAGGCGAAGCTGCAGAGCGGCAAGGACATCGACGCGGTCGTCACCCTGGGCGCCCCGTTCGCCGCCGCCTCCGTGCAGGCGAAGCAGAACGCCGGCAGCGAGGCCGAGATCGACACCTTCGACCTGAACGCCGAGGTGGTCAAGCGCCTCAAGGCAAAGGAGGTCGGGTTCGCCGTCGACCAGCAGCCCTACCTCCAGGGCTACCTCGCCGTCGACGAACTGTGGCTCAACAAGACCAACGGGAACGTCATCGGCGGCGGCAAGCCGGTGCTCACCGGCCCCGCTCTGGTGACGGAGAAGGACGTCCCGGCGCTGGAGAAGCTCACGGCCGACGGCACGCGATGACCTGCGTCACCACCCACCCGCCCACCGCCTCGGCAGTCGTGCTCAGGGATACTTGCGCCGGAGTACAACAGGCACAGCAAGAGGGGCACGGCGTCGTGGCAAGGGTTCGGACAGGAGTACGTGCGATCGGCGCGGTGCTGGCGGCGGTGCTCGGGGCCTCCCTCGCGGGGTGCAGCGCCACCGGCGGCAAGCGCGCCGAGGACGCCCGCAGGGCGGCGGAGGCGCAGGGCCGGGCCGCGGTCGACACACCGCGCTGGACGTTCGCCATGGTCACCCACTCGGGAGACGGCGACACCTTCTGGGACATCGTCCAGAAGGGCGCCCGGCAGGCCGCGGTCAAGGACAACGTCAAGTTCCTGTACGCCCACAGCGACGAGGCGCAGCAGCAGGCCCAGCTCGTCCAGACGTACATCGACCAGAGGGTCGACGGGCTGATCGTCACGCTCGCCAAGCCCGACGCCATGAAGGACGTCGTCGCCAAGGCCACCCGCGCCGGGATCCCGGTGATCACCGTCAACTCCGGCTCGGCCGAGTCCAAGGTGTACGGAGCACTGACCCACATCGGCCAGGACGAGACCGTCGCCGGCGAGGCCGTCGGCGACGAGCTCGACCGGCGGGGCCGGAAGAAGGCGCTGTGCGTCCTCCACGAACAGGGCAACGTCGGCCACGAGCAGCGCTGCTCCGGGGCCGAGAAGACGTTCGACGGCGACCTGCAGAACCTGTACGTCGACGGCACCAACATGCCCGACGTCCAGGCCGCGATCGAGGCCAAGCTCCAGACCGACCCGTCCATCGACGCGGTCGTCACCCTGGGCGCGCCGTTCGCCGACGCCGCGGTCCAGGCGAAGAGGACCGCGGGCAGCGAGGCAGAGATCGACACCTTCGACCTGAATGCCAAGGTCGCCGCCGGACTCGAGGCCGGCGACCTCGGCTTCGCCGTCGACCAGCAGCCGTACCTCCAGGGCTACGAGGCCGTGGACCTGCTGTGGCTCTACCGCTACAACGCCGACGTGCTCGGCGGCGGACGGCCCGTCCTGACCGGCCCGCAGATCATCACCGAGAAGGACGCCGCCGAACTGCAGGACTTCACCGAGCGGGGGACCCGATGACCGCGACCGCACCACCGGCGCACGACAGGACAGGCCCCTCCGACGAGCGGCTGCTGCACACCTCGCCGTGGAAGAAGCTCCTCGGCCGCCCCGAACTCGGCTCGGTCGTCGGCGCTGCCGCCGTGTTCCTCTTCTTCTCGATCGTCGCCGACACCTTCCTGCGCACCTCCAGCCTGAGCACCGTGCTGTACGCGGCGTCGACGATCGGCATCATGGCCGTGCCCGTCGCCCTCCTGATGATCGGCGGGGAGTTCGACCTCTCCGCCGGTGTGCTGGTGACCAGCTCCGCGCTGATCTCCTCGATGTTCAGCTACCAGATGACGGCGAACGTCTGGGTGGGCGCCCTGGTGTCGCTGCTGGTCACGCTGGCGATCGGCGCCTTCAACGGCGTCATGCTGGTCCGCACGAAACTGCCCAGCTTCATCATCACGCTCGGCACGTTCCTGATGCTCACCGGCATGAACCTCGGCTTCACCAAGCTGATCAGCGGCACGGTGTCGACGAAGACCATCGCCGACATGGAGGGCTTCGCCGCGGCCAAGAAGGTCTTCGCCTCGTTCACCGTCGGCGGTGTCGACGTCAAGACGACCATCCTGTGGTGGATCGCCCTGGTCGCCCTCGCCACCTGGATCCTGCTGCGCACCCGCTTCGGCAACTGGATCTTCGCGGTCGGCGGAGGCTCGGGCGCGGCCCGTGCCGTCGGCGTCCCGGTGGCCAGGACCAAGATCCTGCTGTACACGGGGGTGGCCTTCTGCGCCTGGGTCTCCGGCCAGCACCTGCTGTTCTCGTTCGACGTGGTCCAGTCCGGCGAAGGCGTCGGCAACGAGCTGATCTACATCATCGCGGCCGTCATCGGCGGCTGTCTGATCACCGGCGGCTACGGTTCGGCGATCGGCTCCGCCGTCGGCGCCTTCATCTTCGGCATGACCAGCAAGGGCATCGTGTACGCGGAGTGGAACCCGGACTGGTTCAAGTTCTTCCTCGGAGCGATGCTGCTCCTGGCGACCCTGCTGAACGCATGGGTCCGCAAGCGTGCGGAGGCGACGACATGACGGCCCTCGTGGAACTCGACGACGTCAGCAAGTACTACGGGAACATCCGCGCGCTGGAAGGCGTGTCGCTGGAGGTCCACGCGGGTGGCATCACCTGTGTGCTCGGCGACAACGGCGCCGGCAAGTCCACGCTGATCAAGATCATCGCGGGGCTGCACCGGCACGACGGCGGCACCTTCTCCATCGAGGGGGAGGAGACCTCGCTGGGCTCCCCGCGAGAGGCCCTCGACCGCGGGATCGCCACGGTCTACCAGGACCTCGCGGTCGTCCCGCTGATGCCGGTCTGGCGCAACTTCTTCCTCGGCTCCGAGCCGACGAAGGGCAAGGGCCCCTTCCGCCGCCTCGACGTCCGGACCATGCGCGAGACCACCCGCGCCGAGCTGCTGCGCATGGGCATCGACCTGCGCGACGTGGACCAGCCCATCGGCACCCTGTCCGGCGGCGAGCGGCAGTGCGTGGCGATCGCCCGGGCCGTGTACTTCGGCGCGAAGGTGCTCGTCCTCGACGAGCCGACGGCGGCGCTCGGCGTCAAGCAGTCCGGGGTCGTGCTCAAGTACGTGGCCGCCGCGCGCGACGCGGGACTCGGGGTGGTGCTGATCACCCACAACCCGCACCACGCCTACCTCGTCGGCGACCGGTTCGTCCTGCTGAAGCGGGGAGTGATGGCCGGCAGCCACAAGAAGTCGGAGATCACCCTGGACGAGCTGACCCGGCAGATGGCAGGCGGCAGCGAGCTCGAGGACCTGCGCCACGAACTGGAGCGCGCTCCGGCTCCACGGCATGTCGGCGGGCACGACCTGGGGCACTGACCCGGCCCGGAGAACCCGCAGGGCCTGGGGACCCACAGGGCCTGGGGAACCCGCAGAGCCTGGGGACCCACAGGGCCTGGGGGATCTGCGGGGGCATGAGGAGCCGACCTCGCCGGGGCCGCCGCACACGGCTGCCCCGGCGAGCCGGACGCTGCCGGCGAGCCGGTCGGTCCCGCCCGGCAGGCCGGACATTGCGGCCCCGGCTCACGGCCCCGCCCCGGGGCCCGTCGCCCACCCGTCACCCGTCCCCGTCCGCCCTGCCGCGCGGCCCGGCTTCGGCCGCGGCCCAGCGCGGACCGGCGTCGCCGAGCCGCCGTGCGAGCCACGGCTCCCGCGCCAGCACCGCCCCGGTCGTCACACCCAGCGCGATCGCGACACAGAGCACGATCAGCCAGGACAGCAGGGTGAAGACCGTGCCCACCGAGCCGTACTCGGTCAGGCTCTTGTCGATGGCCCGGGGCATGTAGTACTTGCTGCCGATGAACAACGCCGTCACGGCGAAGCCCGTCAGCACGGCGCCCGGCAACAGCGGCCGCCATCCGACGAGGCCGCCCAGGAGCAGGTGCTGGGACCACCACCAGAGCAGGATCTGCGACAGCATGGTGACCGGGACGGCCAGCCACAGCCCGAGCCCGAACCCGTCGCGCACCGGGCCCTGGATCATCAGCAGGCACAGCCACACGCCGATCCACGCCAGCCAGCGCCACGGGGCGATCCGCACCCCGGACCTCGGGACGAGCCAGGCCCGCTTGCACAGCCGCTGCATGGCCCGGCTGCAGGCCGTCGCGGACAGCAGCACCATCAGCGCGCCGATCAGGCCGGTGGCCTCCCGCAGATTGTCGTCGGTGGCCCGGTAGACCTGCTCGAGGAGGTCCTGCGAGGCTCCGGTCAGCCCGAAGATCGCCGAGACGGAGCTGATCAGCTGATCACGCACCGCCTTGGGCGCGAAGGCCCCGACCACGAACAGCAGCGGCACGGCGGTGAGGAAGCACTGTGCGGCGAGCCGGGTGGCGGAGTCGAAGATGTTGACCGAGATCATACGGGCCGTCAGATGGGTGACGACGGGGAAGCGGGTCTCGGCGCGCTCGGCCGCCGACCGCGCGGAGGCGCCCCATGACGCGAAGCGTCCCGACCACCACGACGGGCGGAGGAAGAGCGGAGCCCGGCGCCGCGTGGTCATGGCGTGCTCCTTCCCTGGGACCCAGAGTGGAGGACCCCGTCCGCCCCGGCATCTCGGCGCGGGCGCGCGCCCGCCGCCGGGGGACGGCCGCGCTCTGTTTGCGGGGGGCCGTCACGGGAGGTGACCATGGACGGTGAGCGGGCCGGACACGGCCCGCGTTCGAGCGGGACGGCCGGTGGCCCCGGGTCCGGCCCGCGAGCGGCCCGCACGGCGTGGCAACCCGCCGGAGGGAGCGTCATGGTCCTCGACTTGCTGCTCATCGCCGTCGCCATCACCCTCGACCCGCTGCCCATCATGGCCTTCGTGCTCGTGCTGTCCTCGTACAAGGGCGTCTGGCGGGGACTGGTCTTCATCCTCGCCTGGCTGGCCTGCCTCGTGGCCGTGATCGCGCTGGTGCTGCTGTTCACCGGCGGTCAGCCGCCACCGCCGAGGTCGGCGCCCTCCACGGCCGCCCTCGCGGCCAAACTCGCCATCGGCATCGGGCTGGTCCTCTACGGCGAGTACCGCCGGCGCAAGCGCGGGGCGCCCCACGAGGCCGCCGAGGGGCAGGGCCGGGCCAAGCACGCGTCGGACCCGCACGGCGGTTCGGGCCGGATGTCGCCGTGGTCGGCGGCCGCGCTCGCGGTCTTCCTGCAGCCCTGGGGCCTCGTCGCGGCCGCCGCCACCGTCGTGGTGCGCGCGGACCTCTCCCACGTCGCCACGTACGCGGCCCTGTTCGGGTTCTGCATCCTCGCCACCGCCAGCCTGCTCGCCGCCGAGCTGTACACCGTGTTCGCGCCCGAGGCGGCGGGGGCGCGGCTGAAGCGGCTGCGTACCTGGCTCCAGGAGCACGAGGAGCCGGCCATCATCGTCGGCTCTCTGGTGATGGGCCTGTGGCTGACGGGGAACAGCATCTACCAGCTCACCAGCTGACCCGGCCCGCTCGCGGCGGCCCGCCCGAGGGCCCGGCAGGCCGCGCCGCCGGAGGTGCGAAGCAATCGGGCGAGTGCTCCAATGGCTTACGGGACGCCCCCGGAGGGCGCGCCGAGCGTTCGGCAGGCGAGCCGCCCCGGACCGCTGATGCGCTCGCAAGGAGTGGTCATGAGCGATGACTTCGAAGAAATGGGACCCGTCGACTACCTGGTGGTGGAATTCCCCGGAAACCGCATGACGGGCGAGGGATTTCCGCTGCTCGTCGACCTGGTCGACCGAAAGATCATCCGCATTCTCGACCTGCTGTTCGTCCGCAAGGACACCGACGGCAGCGTCACCGCGCTCGAGCTCACCGACCTGGACGGTGACGGGACACTCGACCTGACCGTCTTCGAAGGGGTGTCCTCCGGCCTGCTGGGCCAGGACGACGTCGAAGAGGCGGCCGCGGCCGTCGAGCCGGGCAACTCCGCCGCCGTCCTGGTGTACGAGAACACCTGGGCCGCACCGCTCGCCCGCGCCATGCGGCGCAGCGGCGCGCAGCTGGTGGCGGGAGGGCGAATCCCCGTCCAGGCACTGCTCGCCGCGCTGGACGAGGTCGAGGGCGTGTCCGGACAGGGAACGTCGGCGGCCTGAGCGTGCTGCCGGTCCCCGGCCGGCGTCCGCCCGCCCCGCGGCGTCACCCGCACGGCCCCGCGCCGTCGCACACACCGGAGACTTCCCCTCACCCGTACGGGAGGACGACATGCCCCGTCTCATCCGCAGTGTGGTCCGCACGGCCGCCATCGCCGGCACCGCGACGGCGGTGTCCAACCGCGTGTCACGCCGGCAGTCGGGCCGGTGGGCACAGCAGGACGAGCAACAGCAGGACCAGCAACAGCAGGCCCAGCAGCAGCAGGCCCAGCAGCAGCCCCAGCAACAGGCCCCCGCGGGTGCTTCGCAGGAGGCGGTGCCCCCGCCGATGCCGCCCGACGACGACATGGGCAGGAAGATCGACAGGCTGAAGGAACTCGGCGAGCTGAAGGCCCAGGGCCTGCTGACCGAGCAGGAGTTCGCGGTCGAGAAGCAGAAGGTCCTCGGCTGAGGGCCGCCGCCGATGACGCAGCCGCAGGCCGGGCCCGAGCGGGAGAACGCCGCGCCGGGGAGCTCCCGGCCGGAGCCCGACGTGCTCCACGGTCTCCTCCTCAGCGCCTCGTACCGACGGGTGCTGCTGTTCTCCGCGCTGATCGGGATCCCGATCTCGCTGATCGCCTTCTGGTTCCTCGTCGCCCTGCACCAGCTCGAGCACCTCATGTGGGACCACCTGCCGAACGCGCTCTTCGGCAACCCGGTCCCGCCGTGGTGGTGGCCGCTGGTGCTGCTGCCGATCGCCGGTCTGATCGTCGGCCTGGTCGTGGCCCGGCTGCCCGGCGCTGGCGGCCACGTCCCCGCGTACGGGCTCCAGCCCGGCGGCGCCTCGGCCAAGGCCCTGCCCGGCGTGGTCATCGCGGCGGCCGCGAGCCTCCCGCTCGGCGCCACACTCGGTCCCGAGGCGCCGCTCATCGCCCTCGGCGGCGGTCTCGCGCTGCTGTTCCGCAACCTCGCGCGCGGCAATGTGACGTCCCAGAACACCGCGCTGCTGGGCGCGGCCGGGGCCGGGGCGGCCATCGCCGTGGTCCTCGGAAACCCGGTGATCGCCGCCGTACTGCTGATGGAGATCATCGGCGTGGGCGGCCCCCGGCTGGTCGCGGTCATGCTGCCGGCACTGCTGTCGAGCGGTGTCGGCTCGCTGGTCTTCACGGGCTTCGGCCGGTGGACCGGACTGCAGACGGGCAGTCTCCGGCTGCCGCTGTCCGGGCCGTTCCCCCACCTCGACGCCGGGGACGTGGGCTGGACCCTGCTCATCGGCGCGGTCGTCGGCGTGCTGGTGCACATGATCCAGGTCGGCGGCCGGCTGGCGGCCGGGCTCGTACGCACCCGGCCCGTCCTCTTCAGCGTCCTGTGCGCCTTCGGAGCGGGCGTCTGCGCCGCCCTCTACACCGGGATCACCGGCCGGACACCCGCGGACGTCGCCTCGTCCGGCCAGAGCACGATGGTGCAGCTGGCGTCCGAACCGGCCTCCTGGGGGGTGGGGGCGCTCGTCGCCGTGCTCGCGTTCAAGGGCCTCGCGTACGCGCTGTGTCTGGGCAGCCTCCGCGGTGGTCCCATCTTCCCCGCCCTGTTCCTCGGCGCCGCGACCGGCGTCCTGCTGGCGCCGCTGCCCGGCCTCGGCGTCATCCCGGGCATGGCGGCCGGCATGGCCGCATCGGCCGGCGCCGCCCTGCGGCTGCCGGTCAGCAGCGTGGTGCTCGTGGCCCTGCTGCTCGGCAGCATCGCCATGACGCCCGTGGTGATCCTGGCGGCCGTGGTCGCGATCATCACCACCGAAGTGCTGCCGGGCGCCCACGGCGCGCCGCCCCCGGAGCCGGCACCGGTGCGTCCGGCCAAGGCCGGCGCGGGGCGGGGAGCGCCGTGAGCGGGGCGTTGAGCACCGAGGAGTTCCGGGCCCTGTGCGAACGGGTCCGCGAGCGGACCCGGCGCGGCCCGGACGACCGGCGCGGCACACTGGGCCACCTCACTCCCGCCCGGGTGGTGGCGGCGACCCGCGAGGTCCTGACGGGACGGACGGTGTCGCTCGGCACGCCCGTCGACACCCGGCCCGGCCCGGACAACCCGGAGCCCGCCCGGCACCGGATGACGGCGCCCGAACCCGGCCGGCCGCTCTCCGACCCGCTGGACTTCGCCCGCGACCGCTTCGCGATGAACGTGCACGGGGACGTCGACAGCCATCTGGACGCCCTGTGCCATGTCATGTACGACGGAACGCTGTACAACGGCGTACCGGCCGGCAGTGTGACTCCGGACGGCGCCACCGAGCTCACCGTGGACGTCGTACGCGACGGAGTCGTGGGCCGCGGCGTGCTCCTGGACATCCCCCGGCTCAGGGGAGTTCCCTGGCTGGAGCCGGGCGAACAGGTCACCGCCGCCGATCTGGCCGCGGCCGAGGCGGCCCAAGGGGTGCACACCGGACCGGGGGACGTGCTGCTGGTCCGGGTGGGGCACCGGCTCAGACGCCGGGAACACGGTCCCTGGAACACGGCGGAGGCCCGCGCCGGACTCCACCCGGAGGCCGTCGAGTTCCTCGTCGACCGGCGCGTCGCGATGCTCGGCAGCGACGGCAACAACGACGCCGCGCCGAGCGCCGTCGCGGGAGTCGGCTTCCCCGTCCACGTCCTGACCGTCCACGCCATGGGGATGCACCTCATGGACTATCTGCAGTTCGAGGAGCTGGCACCGGTCTGCGAGCAGGAGGGCCGCTGGAGCTTCCTCTGCGCGGCCGCGCCGTTGCGTCTGCCGGACGCCACCGGCTCACCCGTCAACCCGATCGCCGTCCTGTGACCGCCGGCCCAGTGACGCCGTGGCGAACCCCGGTTCCCGACTCCGGCCCGCGACCGATCCGAACCCCCGACCCCGAAGCCCCGACCCCCACCCGCCCCCCGAGCCCGAATCGCCCGTACCCGGGCCGGAATCCCGACCCCCCGACCCGGAACCGCGAGAACGGTGGCTGCCATGACCGAATCCCCGCACTACGACGTCATCGTCATCGGCACCGGAGCCGGCGGCGGCACGCTCGCCCATCGCCTCGCGCCCACCGGGCACCGCGTCCTCCTCCTGGAACGCGGCGGCTACCTCCCCCGGGAACGCGACAACTGGGACTCCACGGCCGTCTTCGTCAAGGGCAAGTACCGCGCACCGGAGTTCTGGTACGACAAGTACGGCAACACCTTCCCGCCCGAGGTCAACTACTACGTCGGCGGGAACACCAAGTTCTACGGCGCCGCCCTCTTCCGGCTGCGCCCCCAGGACTTCGGCATCCTCCGCCACCACGACGGTGAGTCCCCGGCGTGGCCGCTGAGCTACGAGGACCTGGAGCCCTACTACACCCAGGCCGAGCACCTCTACCTCGTGCACGGCAGGCACGGGGAGGACCCCACCGAGGGCGTGGTCAGCGGGCAGTACCTCCATCCGCCCGTCGAACACGAGCCGCGCATCCAGCAGTTGAGCGACGACCTCGAGAAGCAGGGCCTGCACCCCTTCCACCTGCCCATCGGGGTCAACCTGAGCCAGGACCGCGACGGCCGGGCCACCCACTCCAGCGTCTGCATCCGCTGCGACCGGGTCGACGGCTTCCCCTGCCTGGTGCGCGGCAAGTCCGACGCCCAGGTCATCTGCGTCGAGCCCGCGCTGGAGCACCCCAACGTGGACCTGATCACCAACGCCCGGGTGACACGGCTGGAGACGGACCCGACGGGCCGCACGGTCACCACCGTCGTCGCCGAACTCGACGACGGCACCCAGGCCCGGTTCTCGTCCCACCTCGTCGCCGTCGCCTGCGGCGCCGTCAACACGGCGGCCCTGCTGCTGGCCTCGGCCGGCGACCGGCACCCCGACGGGCTCGCCAACGGCTCGGGCGTCGTGGGACGCCACTACATGCGGCACAACAACCTGGCGCTGATGGCGGTGTCGAAGGAACCCAACGACACCCGGTTCCAGAAGACCCTCGCCCTGCACGACTGGTACCTGGGCGCGGACGACTGGGAGTACCCCCTCGGCGGCATCCAGATGCTCGGCAAGTCCGATGCCGAGCAGATCCACGGCGAGGCCCCGCGCTGGGCCGGCGCCGTGACGCCCGACATGCCCTTCGAGGTGCTGGCCCACCACGCCGTCGACTTCTGGCTCTGCGGCGAGGACCTCCCCGACCCCGGCAACCGCGTCACCCTGGACCGGGACGGGGCCATCCATCTCGCGCTCGACGAGAAGAACAACATCACCGGGCTGAACCGGCTGCGCCACAAGCTGCAGAGCATGCTGGGCCGGCTGGGCATGCACGAGCACCATCTGCTGCCGCACAGCATCTATCTCCACAAGGGGATGCCCATCGGGGCCACCGCCCACCAGGCCGGCACGGTCCGCTTCGGCAACGACCCGACGAGCTCCGCCCTCGACGCCAACTGCAAGGCCCACGAACTCGACAACCTCTACGTCGTCGACACCAGCTTCTTCCCGAGCATCGGCGCGGTGAACCCCTCCCTGACCGCCATGGCCAACGCCCTGCGCGTCGGGGACCACATGACCGAGCGGCTCCGCGGCTGAGCCGACCGGGCGAACATCGGCCACCCAACGGCCGACACGGCAGTGCGCTGTCCGCCTGACGGCACGCGCCGGTGGTTCCGTGGCGCGCGGGTTCCGTCCAGCGCCGCCGCGGCCCCGGGCCGCAGGCAGGCACGTTCCCAGGAGGCATCGTGAATTCCCAGGCCGGAGCGGCACCGTACCCGGTTCCGCAGCTGCTGAAGGGCCAGAAGGCACTGGTCACCGGCGCCAACTCGGGCATCGGGAAGGCGACGGCGATCGCCCTCGGCCGGGCCGGCGCGGACGTCGTCGTCAACTTCGTGGCGGGCCAGGAAGCCGCCGACGAGGTCGTCAAGGAGATCACCGCCACCGGTGTCCGCGCCTACGCCCACGAGGCCGACGTCTCCGACGAGGAGCAGGTCGTCGAGATGACGCGCCGGATGGTCGAGGAGTTCGGCACCATCGACATCCTCGTCGCCAACGCCGGCCTCCAGCGGGACGCCGCACTCACCGACATGACGCTCGCCCAGTGGCAGAAGGTCATCGACGTCAACCTCACCGGCCAGTTCCTGTGCGCCCGCGAGGCGGTCAAGGAGTTCCTGCGGCGCGGCGTCGTCCCCGGGGTGTCGCGCGCCGCCGGGAAGATCGTCTGCATGAGCTCGGTCCACCAGATCATCCCCTGGGCCGGCCACGTCAACTACGCCTCCTCCAAGGGCGGCGTGCAGATGATGATGGAGACCCTCGCCCAGGAGCTCGCCCCGAAGAAGATCCGGGTCAACGCGGTCGCGCCGGGCGCCATCAAGACCCCGATCAACACCGACGCCTGGGACACCCCGGACGCCGAACGGGACCTGCTCACACTCATCCCGTACGCCCGCGTCGGCGACCCCGAGGACATCGCCCACGCGGTCGTCGCCCTCTCCTCCGACCTCATGGACTACGTGGTCGGCACCACGCTGTACGTCGACGGAGGCATGACCCTCTTCCCCGGGTTCGCCACCGGCGGCTGACGCCGCGCACGACCCGAAGGGCTCCGACGACCGAAGGCACACATGCACAATCCGGTACCCCTGCCGGCCGGGGCGCACCTGCTGCTCGCGGAGGCACCCGCGCAACTGCTCCCGGCCCGGGAGCTGATGGCGTTCACGCTCGCCTCCCACATCATCCTCGTGCCGATGGGGGTCGCGCTGCCGCTGATCACACTGATCATGCACTACCGCGGACTGCGCCGGCACGACCCCACCGCCCTGCTGCTCGCCCGGCGCTGGTCGGCCGTCATGGCCATCCAGTTCGCCGTCGGAGTCGTCACCGGCACCGTCCTCTCCTTCGAGTTCGGGCTGCTCTGGCCGGGACTCATGGGCCGCTGGGGCGACGTCTTCGGCATCGGGTTCGGCGTCGAGGCATGGGCGTTCTTCCTGGAGGCCATCCTCATCGCCATCTACCTCTACGGCTGGCGGCGGCTCCCGGCGAGGACGCACTTCCTCCTCGGAGTGCCGCTGCCGGCCACCGCGCTCCTCGGGGCCTTCGGCATCCTGGCGGCCAACTCGTGGATGAACACGCCCCGCGGCTTCCGGCTCGACTCCGCGGGCAACCCCGTGGACGTCGACGTCTGGAAGGCGATCTTCACCCCGATGTTCGGGCCGCAGTACTGGCACTTCGTCGTGGCGATGTTCGTGACCGCCGGATACGTCGTCGCGGGCGTCTACGCCGTCGGGATCCTCAGGGGGCGCAGGGACCGCTACCACCGGCTCGGCTTCGCGGTGCCGTTCACCGTCGCCGCAGTCTTCACGCCCATCCAGTTCGTCCTCGGCGACTCCATCGCCCGCTCCGTCTTCCAGAAGCAGCCGGTGAAGTTCGCGGCGATGGAACTCGTGTGGGAGACCGACACCCACGTCCCGGAGTACCTCTTCGGCCGCCTGCACCCGGACGGCACCGTCACCGGCGGCATCAAGATCCCCCAACTCGACTCCATCCTTGCGGGGTTCAGGCCCGACACCAAGGTCACCGGCCTCACCTCGGTGCCCGCCTCCGACCGGCCCAACCCCACCCAGGCCACGATCGCCCACTGGGCCTTCGACATCATGGTCGTCATCGGCTCTCTGCTGGTCCTGCTCGTGCTCTGGTACGCGTGGGTCGTCTGGCGCCGACGGAAGCGTCCCGCGCCCCAACGGCTCCCGGAGTCACGGTGGTTCTACCGCAGCGCGGCGTGCGCCGGGGTCGCCTCCGTCGTCGCCGTCGAATGCGGCTGGATCACCACCGAGGTGGGGCGGCAGCCCTGGATCGTCTACCAGAACATGCGGGTGGCGGAGGCGGTCACGGCGACCCGGTCCTCCACGCTATGGATCATGTTCGGCGTCGTGATCGTCGTGTACGTCTTCATCTTCGGCTCGTTCCTCGCACTGCTGCTCAGGATGCGCACCCGCTGGCGGCTCGCGGACGCGGCGGGGGGGACGGACTCCCCGGCCGAGAGCCCCGAGGCCGAGACACCGTACGGCCCGCGCGCGCCCGTAGCCGGCCCGGCCACCGGCACCGGGGCCCGGGCGGGGAAGGACGGGACGCCGTGACGACAGCGGGAGTCATCGCCCTGGTACTGCTGCTCGCCGTCGCCGCCTACGCCTGCGCCGGCGGCACCGACTACGGCGCCGGGTTCTGGGACCTCACCGCCGGCGGCGCCGAGCGCGGCAAACGGCCCAGGTGGCTGATCGACCACGCCATGGCGCCCGTGTGGGAGGTCAACAACGTCTGGCTGATCTTCGTCCTGGTCATCATGTGGACCGGATTCCCGGTGCTGTTCCAGACGGTGTTCTCGTCGATGTGGCTGCCGCTGGCCCTGGCCGCGGTCGGCATGGTCCTGCGCGGCGCCGGATTCGCGCTGCGCAAGCCGATGAAGCGCGTGGCCGGACGGCGGCTGTACGGGGCTCTGTTCGCCGTCTCCTCGCTGCTCACCCCCTACTTCCTCGGCGCCGCCGTCGGCGGCGTCGCCTCCGGCCGGGCCGCGCCCGGCACGGTCGCCTCGGCGCACGCCTGGGCCAATCCGACGTCCTTCTTCTTCGGGCTGCTGACGGTGACGGCGACCGCCTTCCTCGGCGCGGTGTTCCTCTCCTGCGACGCGGAACGCTGGGACGCCCCCGATCTCGTCGGCTACTTCCGGCGCCGGGCCCTGGCCTCCCTGGCCGTCGTCGTGCTGCTCGGCGCCGCCGCCTTCCTCGTCGTCCGCGGCGACGCCCCCCACCTGTGGCACGGACTCACCCACGGAGCGGGCCTGGTGCTCGTCGTCGTGGCCGTGGTCTGCACGGTCGGGACGGCGGTGATGCTCCTGCGGGGACACGCCCGCTGGTCCCGGTTCACCGCGACGGGCATGGTCGCCGCCGCCGTCGTCGCCTGGGGCGTGGCCCAGCGCCCGTACCTCATCCCGACCTCCCTGACGGTCGAGGAGGCGGCGGGCGCCCCCTCGACACTGGTGTGGCTGCTGTTCGTCAGCCTCGGCGCCGTGGTCCTCGTCGGTCCCGCGCTCGTCCTGCTCTACTGGCTCGACACCCACGGCGAACTGGAGTCCCTCACCGAGTCCGATCTGCGGCAGGGCGGGGGCGGCAGCGCCGCCGGGCGCGACTGACGGCCGCGCATGCTTCCCCCCGACCAGTTCCTCCTGGGCATCGCCCTGACCGTGCTGCTCGCCGTCGGCTCCCAGATCGTCGCGAGCAGGCTGCGCGTCCCGGCGCTGATCCTGCTCCTGCCCGCCGGGTTCACGGCCGGTGCCCTCACCGACGTCGTCCACCCCGACAAGCTGGCGCCGGGCAACTTCTCGTCCATCGTCTCGCTGTCCGTCGCGGTGATCCTCTACGACGCCGGCCTCGGCCTCCGGCTGCGCCAGCTGCGGGGCGCCACCCGCTCGGTGGTGCTCCGCCTCCTGGTCCTCGGCGTCCTCGCCACCTGGGCGTCCGTCATGGCGCTCGCCCCCGCGCTGTTCGGCGTCCCCTTCCCCGTGGCCGTGCTGCTGGGCGCCGTTCTCGTCGTCTCGGGACCCACGGTGGTGGGCCCGCTGCTCGACCACGTACGGCCCCCGGACCGGGTGCGGCGCATCCTGATCTGGGAGGGGACCCTGATCGACCCGGTCGGCGCCATCCTCGGGACCCTCGTCCTGCACTCCCTGATCGCCGGCGACTTCCGGCTCAGCCGCGGCTTCCACCCGGGCGAGTTCGCGCTGAGCTGGCTGGTCGGGCTGGTGGGCGGCGCGGTGGGCGCCGCCGTGCTGTGGTTCCTCCTCCACCGGCTCAGGCTGGGCGAGTCGCTGGGGACGCTCGCCCAACTGGCCACGGTGGTCGCGGTCTCGGCGGGCTGCGACATCGTGCGCGACGACACGGGGCTGATCGCCGCGGTCGTGGCGGGACTCGCCGTCGCCAATCTCCCGGGCCTGGGCATGCCGGCCCGGCGCCCGTTCTTCGAGACCCTCGTCCAGCTCATCATCGGCCTGCTGTTCGTGACCATCTCGGCCGGAGTGGCCCCCTCGTCCGTCCGGCCCGTGCTGCTGCCCACGCTCGCCCTGATCGGCGCGCTCGTCCTGGTGGTCCGGCCGCTGGTCGCCTGGATCTCCACCCACGGCCGCGCACTGCCGCGCGGGGAGCGCGCGTTCACCGCCTGGATGGCGCCTCGCGGCATCGTCGCCGCGTCCACCGCCTCCGCCTTCGCCGCCACGCTGGCCGGCGCAGGGCTGCCCGGCTCGGACAAGATCCTCCCGGTCACCTTCCTGGTGATCGTGGGAACCGTCCTCGTCTACGGGCTGACCGCGGCACCGGTCGCCGCCGCGCTGGGCATCAACCGGCCGGCCCGTGCCCGGCCGCTGCTCGTCGGCGGCCGGCCCTGGTCGGTCGACCTGGCCCGGTGCCTGACGTCCGCCGGGCTCGACGTGACGATGTGGACGGCGACGGAGGAACAGCGGCAGCAGGTCCGGCGCGCCGGGATCGAACCCGCCCCCGGGGAACTCCTCGCCACGGCGACCGACCCGTCCGGGCGGCTCGAGGAGGTCACCGCCGTCCTCCTGCTCACGGACGACGACGACTTCAACGCGCTGGTCTCCGTCGTCGCACGGGACAGCGTCGACGGACCCGTCCACCGCGTCGGCCCGCCGCCCGACGGCCCCGGGGCGGTCGCCACCCGCACCGGACCGGACGTGCTCTTCCGACCTGGCCTCGGGCGGGACGCGCTGGCGGCCCGCCACGAACAGGGCGCCCGGTTCACGGTGGGTGCGCCGGGCGAGGGACCGCCGCCCGGCCACGACGCCCTGTTCGTCCTGCGGGCCGACGGCCGTCTGGACCCGGTCACCGAGGCGCGGCCCGCCCGGCCGGGCCCGGGGGACCGGCTCGTGCTGCTGGGCCCGGCTCCCGGCGGGCGCCCCGCGCAGGGACCGCCCGCCGGGGGCCGGTGAACGGCCCCCGGCGGGCGGTCAGAGGTTGGACTCCGCCGGGGCGTGCCGCGGACGGCTCTCCCCGCGTGCGCGGTTCAGCTCCGCGTCCAGCGTGAGCGCCGTGTCGATGAACGCGAGATGGGTGAACGCCTGCGGGAAGTTCCCCAGCTGGCGTCCGGTCAGGTCGATCTCCTCGGAGTAGAGCCCCAGGTGGTTGGCGTACGTGAGCATCTTCTCCAGCACGAGCCTCGACTGGTTCAGCCTGCCGGCCCGCGCCAGCGCGTCGACGTACATGAAGGTGCACAGCGAGAAGGTGCCCTCGGAGCCGCGCAGACCGTCCGGGGACGCCTCGGGGTTGTACCGGTAGACCAGGCTGTCGTTCACCAGTTCGCGGTCCATGGCGTCGAGCGTGGCCGTCCACATCGGGTCGTCGGGGGTGATGAACCCCACCGTGGACATCCGGACGAGGGACGAGTCGAGCACGTCGGTGTCGTAGTGCTGCACGAACGCCTGCCGCTCCTCGTTCCACCCGCGGGTGAGGACCTGGTGGTACAGCCTGTCCCGCGCATGGGACCAGCGGGCGAGCGAGGCCGGGCGGCCGCTCGCCGCGGCGAGCCGCAGCGCCCGGTCGAAGGCGACCCAGGACATGACCCGTCCGTAGGTGAAGTTCTTGCGCCCGCCCCGGGTCTCCCAGAGCCCCTCGTCGGGCTGGTCCCAGTGGTCGGTGAGCCAGTCGAGGAGCGTGCGCAGCGAGGTCCAGCCGCGGTGGTCGAGCTGGATGCCCCGCTCGTGCGCGAAGAAGATGCTGTCCAGCGCCTCGCCGTAGATGTCGAGCTGGAGCTGGGAGGCCGCGCCGTTGCCGATCCGGACCGGGCTGGAGCCCTCGTAGCCCGCCCAGTTGTCGAGGATGTCCTCCTCGAGGTCGGAGGAGCCGTCGACCCGGTACATGATGTTCAGCGGTCCCGATTCGCCGTCGCGGCCGGCCGTCTCGTGGACGCGGTCGCGCAGCCAGCCGATGAACGCCTGGGCCTCGCCGGTGAAGCCGAGGCCCAGCAGCGCGTACACGGAGAAGGAGGCGTCGCGGATCCAGGTGAACCGGTAGTCCCAGTTCCGCTCGCCGCCCAGTTGCTCGGGCAGCCCGGCCGTCGGGGCCGCCACGATCGCCCCGGTCGGCGCGTACGTCATCAGCTTCAGCGTGATCGCCGACCGCTCGACCGCCTCCCTCCAGCGGCCCGAGTAGCGGGACTGGCTGAGCCAGTCGCGCCAGAACTGCACGGTCTCGTCGAAGAGCTGCATGAACTCGGCGTGGTGGATGTGCCGCGGCGGGCCGTCCGCGAAGGTCTCCAGGACCACCCCGCGCTCCTGGCCGGCCTCCAGGGTGAGGGTGAAGTGCATGTCGTGGTCGCCCAGGTCGAGGGGGACCAGCCGGACGTCCTCCGGCTCCCGGACCGCGTGGACGGTCAGCTCCAGGTCGTCGGCGGCGAACACCGCCCCGCGCTCGGTGTAGTGCAGCTTGTGCGGGGAGCGGCCGTAGTTGAATCGCGGAACGATGTCGACCTTGAAGGTGAGGCTGCCGCGGACACAGCGCAGCAGCCGCACCAGCCGGTGCCGCCGGGTGGCCGTGGGGCCCGTGACCGGCATGAAGTCGACGACCTCGCCCGCGCCCGCCTCGGTCATGAAGCGGGTGACCAGGACGGCGGTGTCGGGAAGGTACAACTGCTTGGTGGCGTACGTCCGGTCCACGGGAGCGACCTTGAAGTACCCGCCGTTGTCGCTGTCCAGCAGCGAGCCGAAGACGCTCGGCGAGTCGAATCGCGGGGTGCAGTACCAGTCGATCGTCCCCTGTGTGCTGATCAGAGCCGCGGTCTGCAGGTCACCGATCAGCCCGTGGTCCTCGATGAGGGGGTAGTCGCCCATCCCGAGCCCCTTTCGCTCTGGGTCGCGAGCGGATGCCGCCCCATCAGCTTAGGTAATGCATGCATTCCGGGCTTTTCGGGACTGTTCGCCAAGTACGGGGAAGGGCTCCACCGTGGAGGCGAGAACCGCACGACGGAAGACGAGCCGACGGGTCCGCGCGCCCCTGTCCTGGGCGACGGCCTTCGCGCTGCGCCAGTACGTGATGGCGTGCCTCTGGATCGTTCCGCTGCTCGGGATCGTCCTCGGCTCGCTCCTCGCGGACGCCGCGGTGGCGCTCGACGGCGCCGTCCGGGTGCCGGAGGAGTGGCGGTACTCCACCTCCACCGCCGGCAGCGTCCTCAGCTCCATCGTCGGTGCCATGATCGCCCTGCTGGGCTTCGTCGTGACCATCGGCATCCTCGTCGTCCAGCAGGCCACCGGGACGCTCTCGCCGCGCTACATGCGGCTCTGGTACCGGGACCGGCTCCAGAAGGCCGTGCTCGCGACCTTCACCGGGACCTTCGCCTTCGCCTTCTCGCTGCTGCGCAGCATCGAGGCGGACTTCGTGCCCGATCTCGGCGTCACCCTGGCGGGAGCGGCGGTCGCCGCGAGCCTGGTGCTGCTGTTGATGTATCTCAACCGCTTCATCCACAATCTGCGGCCGGTGGCCATCGCGGCCCTGGTCGCCCGGGCGGGGCGGCGTGTGATCCACCAGGGGGCGCTGCTTGCCGCGAGCGGGACGCTCCGGCAGGCGGACGGGGCGCCCGCGCCGCCCGCGGGCCCGGTGACGCCGGTTCTCTGCGCGACCGGCGGTGCGCTCCAGGGCTTCCACCCGGCCCGGCTCGCGGCGCTCGCCGAGCGGTACGACTCCTACATCGTCCTCACCCACCCGGTGGGGGACTTCGTGCCGCCCGGCGCGACGCTGTTCGAGGTCCGCGGCTCCTCGCCGCCACCCTCCCGTGAGCTGACCGGCCTGGTCGCGCTCGGCGTCGAACGGACGATCGAGCAGGACCCCGCATTCGGGCTGCGCATCCTGGTGGACATCGCCATCAGGGCGCTCTCCCCGGCGGTGAACGACCCCACGACCGCGGTGCAGGTCCTGAACCACATCGAGGCGTTCCTGCACACCATCGGGCGTCTGCGGCTGAGCGGGCGCTACACCCTCCACGACGCCCGCGGCGTGCCCCGGCTCGAGGTCCCCGGCCGCTCGTGGGAGGACTTCCTCCAGCTCGCCGTCACGGAGATCCGCGAGTACGGCGCCGGCTCCCTGCAGATCTGCCGGCGCCTGCGGGCACTGTTCGACGGACTCCTGGACGCCGGGCTGCCCGAGGGGCACCTCGAGGCGGTGCGGACCGAACTGCGTCTCCTCGACGAGGCGGTCGACCGCGAGTACTCCGACCCGGACCGGCGGACCGCCGCGCTGACCCCCGACCGCCAGGGCATCGGGGGAGGTGCGGGGCGGCGGATGTGAGCGGGTGCCGGTCACGCCCGGTGCCCGGAAGATGACAAGCGGAACATGGCGTACGGGGTGTGGCATACGGGGTGTGACATGGCACACGGCGCGCGATGTGCCGTGCCACGCCGGGCACCCCGTCCCGGGCGGGCGAGCGGACGGTCCGCGCCGCGGGCGCTCAGGGCCGGGGCGGCCCCCGGATGGCACAATCGGGCACGGCGGGCGCCGCCCGCCTCCGGTGATCCGGAACGCCCGCACGACCCGCAGGGACGCCTTGAGCACGTACCGCGACTTCGCCCACCGAGGCTCCGCCCGCGCCACGGTCCTGCGGACCGTCGGCACCCGGGAACGGCGCTCCCACCTCACCGCGCCGCGCGTCCCCACCGTGGGCATCGACATCGGCGGCACCAAGGTGATGGCCGGTGTCGTCGACGCCGACGGGGTGATCCTGGAGAAGCTCCGCACGGAGACCCCGGACAAGTCCAAGAGCCCCAAGGTCGTTGAGGACACCATCGTGGAGCTGGTCCTCGACCTCTCCGACCGGCACGACGTGCACGCCGTCGGAATCGGCGCGGCGGGCTGGGTGGACGCCGACCGGTCCAAGGTGCTCTTCGCCCCGCACCTGGCCTGGCGCAACGAGCCGCTGCGGGACTCGCTGCAGAACCGTCTCGCCGTCCCGGTCATGGTCGACAACGACGCGAACACCGCCGCCTGGGCCGAGTGGCGCTTCGGCGCCGGCCGCGGCGAGGACCATCTCGTCATGATCACGCTCGGTACCGGCATCGGCGGCGCGATCCTGGAGGACGGCCAGGTCAAGCGGGGCAAGTTCGGCGTCGCCGGCGAGTTCGGCCATATGCAGGTCGTGCCCGGGGGGCACCGCTGCCCGTGCGGCAACCGCGGCTGCTGGGAGCAGTACAGCTCCGGCAATGCGCTGGTCCGCGAGGCGCGCGAGCTGGCCGCCGCGGACTCGCCGGTCGCCTACAACATCATCGAGCGGGTCAAGGGCAGCGTCCCGGACATCACCGGCCCGCTGATCACCGAGCTGGCCCGGGAGGGCGACGCCATGTGCGTCGAGCTCCTCCAGGACATCGGGCAGTGGCTCGGCGTCGGCATCGCCAACCTCGCCGCCGCCCTCGACCCGTCGTGCTTCGTCATCGGCGGTGGCGTCAGCGCCGCCGACGACCTGCTCATCGGCCCCGCCCGGGACGCCTTCCGGCGCCATCTCACCGGCCGCGGCTACCGGCCCGAGGCCCGTATCGCCAAGGCCCAGCTCGGGCCCGAGGCGGGTATGGTCGGCGCGGCCGACCTCGCGCGGCTCGTCGCCCGCCGGTTCCGCCGCGCCAAGCGGCGCCGCGTCGAGCGGTTCGAGAGATACGAGCGCTACGCCCAGGTCCTCCGCAGCGCCGGAGGGCTCGGCGACACCGGCGACAGTGCCCGCCCCACCCCCCAGGACCCCGAGTGAAGACCCTCCCCCGACAGACCGCACCCGTGGAAGAGAACGCGCGTCCCCCCGAGAACCGGCGGCACATGATCTGGCGCCGTGTGCTGACCGCGGTCGTCATCGTGCTGCTCATCGGCATCCCCGCCGGATACCTGGTGATCTCCGCGGAGCAGAGCAGGGACAGCGGCCGGGACAAGGAGGCCGAGTCGTCGGCGACCGGGTTGCGCGAGAACTGGCCGTCCAAGATGAAGCGCCGGGTCTTCGAGGTGCCGATCCCGGGCCGGTCCACCGAGGTCGCCTACTACGAGACCAGCAACTGGAAGTCGAGCCGGCTGTACGTCAAGTTCCGTACGACCGCCGGCGGGCTCGACGCGTTCCTGAACGACGTCGGTACCAGTCGTGCGCGGCTGAAGACCGGCGCGGTCGCCATCGGCGAGCGCGACGCCGCCACCGTCGGCTGGGTCTTCCGTCCCGACGCCGCGTGGGCCGGCACCTCGCACAAGCAGCGCGATCCCCGTCCCAGCCAGGACATCGCCGTGGATCTGACCGATCCGTCCGCACCCATGGTGTTTGTGGTCTCGACCGCGACCCCCTGATCCGGAATCACTCCTTCCGCTCACTACTGTGGAGCGGGTGAGTGAGCAGACGCAGACGCCCCCGAAGACCCTGCAGTACCGGATCGACGGTCCGGACGACGCGCCCGTCCTCATCCTCGGACCGTCGCTCGGCACGACCTGGCACATGTGGGACCGGCAGGTGCCGGAGCTGTCCCGGCAGTGGCGGGTACTGCGCTTCGACCTGCCGGGGCACGGCGGCGCCCCCGCCCACCCGGCCGGGTCGGTGACCGAGCTCGCCGACCGTCTGGTCGCCACGCTCGACGAGCTCGGCGTCCAGCGCTTCGGCTACGCGGGCTGCTCCATCGGCGGCGCGGTCGGCATCGACCTGGCGCTGCGGCTCCCGCACCGGGTCGCCTCGCTCGCCCTCGTCGCCGCGTCGCCGCGGTTCGGCACCGCGGACGAGTTCCGCCAGCGCGGGGTGATCGTCCGCACCAACGGTCTCGACCCGATGGCGCGCACGGCTCCCGAGCAGTGGTTCACCCCGGGCTTCGCGGCCGCGCAGCCGGCGATCGTCGAGTGGGCCGTGCAGATGGTCCGCACCACCGATCCCGGCTGCTACATCGCCGCCTGCGAGGCGCTGGCTGCCTTCGACGTACGGGTCGATCTGGGGCGCGTCGGCGTGCCGACGCTGGTCCTGGTCGGCTCCGAAGACCATCTGACGGGGCCCGCCGAGGCGCGCACGCTGGTCGCCGGGATACCCGACGCAAGGCTCGCCCTCGTCCCCGGCGCCTCCCACCTCGCGCCCGTGGAGCAGCCCGCGGCGGTGACCGACCTGCTGGTACGGCACTTCTCCCTGGCCTGGCAGGACACCCTCCACGCGATCCCCGCGCCGCTGTCCGTCCCGTCGGTGTCCGCGCCGGTCGCCCCCGTCGCCGAGATCGCGCCGGCCGCCGAGCAGCCGCACCCCGCGGGCGCGGTACGGCCCGACCCGTACGAGGCGGGGATGAAGGTGCGGCGCGCGGTGCTGGGCGACGCGCACGTCGACGGGGCGATGGCGGCCGCGGACGAGTTCACCGCGGACTTCCAGGAGCTGATCACGCGCTACGCCTGGGGTGAGGTCTGGACCCGGGAGGGCCTGGACCGCCGGACCCGCAGCGCGGTCACCCTCACCGCCCTGGTCGCGGGCGGGCACCTCGACGAACTGGTCTTCCACACCCGGGCCGCGCTCCGCAACGGCCTGACCCCCACGGAGATCCGCGAGATCCTCATCCACGCGGGCGTCTACTGCGGGGTTCCGGCGGCGAACGCGGCGTTCCGGGTCGCCCAGTCGGTGATCCGCGAGGAGACGACCCCGCGCGGCTGACCGCCTGCCGCGGGCCCCGCACCCTCGGGCCGGGTCCTCGGGCCGGCCCCCGAGGGCGGCCCCGGGCGGTTCCCGAGGGCGCCTCCCCAGTTCGGGGAGCGGCCGGGCGGGGAAAGATCCGTTCGGGGACGGGGCGCGCCGCGTCGTGCGGGGCCCGGATCGGAGAGGAAGGTCATCCCCGTGAAGCTGACCAAGAAGTCGCACGCCTGCATCCGCCTCGAGAAGGCCGGCCGGACCCTTGTCGTCGATCCCGGCGTCTTCAGCGAGGCCGACGCCGCCGCCGGGGCCGACGCGCTGCTCGTCACCCACGAGCATCCGGACCACTTCAGCGAGGAGCGGCTCCGCGTCGCGCTCGACGCCGACCCGGCCGTCGAGGTCTGGACCCTCCGCAGCGTCGCCGAGCAGCTCTCGGCGGCCTTCCCCGGCCGGGTGCACACCGTCGGCGACGGCGACACCTTCACTGCCGCCGGGTTCGACGTGCAGGTGCACGGCGAACTGCACGCCGTGATCCACCCGGACCTGCCGAGGATCACCAATGTCGGCTTCCTCGTGGACGGTTCGGTCTTCCACCCCGGTGACGCCCTCACCGTCCCGGGCGAACAGGTGGAGACGCTGATGCTCCCCGTGATGGCCCCGTGGAACAAGGTCGCGGAGGTCATCGAGTACGTCCGCGAGGTCAAGCCCCACCGGGCGATCGACATCCACGACGCCCTGCTCACCGACCTCGCGCGCCCCCTCTACGACACCCACATCGGGAACCTGGGCGGCGCCGAGCACCGCCGCCTCGCCGCCGGGGAGTCCACCGAGCTCTGAGCCCCCGCCGGGGACCGGCCGGGCCGGTCCCCGGGGCTCCGGCACCGGTGACCGTCCGGGCTCCGGTCCACCCGTGACTGTCCGACCCCGCGGTTACGCTTGGCGGCATGCGCATCGCCACCTTCAACGTCAATTCGATCACCGCCCGGCTCCCGCGGCTGCTCGCCTGGCTGGAGAGCAGCGGCACGGACGTGCTGTGCATCCAGGAGACCAAGTGCACCGCCGAGCAGTTCCCCGCGGACGCCCTGAAGGAACTCGGCTACGAGTCCGCGGTCAACGCCGACGGCAGGTGGAACGGCGTGGCCGTGGTCTCCCGGGTGGGCCTCGACGACGTCGTGAAGGGCCTGCCCGGCGGCCCGGAGTACGGCGGCGTGCAGGAGCCGCGGGCGCTGAGCGCCACCTGCGGCCCGGTCCGGGTCTGGTCGGTGTACGTGCCGAACGGCCGCGAGGTCGCCCACGAGCACTACGCGTACAAGCTGCTCTGGCTGGCCGCGCTGAAGGCCGCGGTCGCCGAGGACGCGGCGGGGGACCGCCCGTTCGCGGTGCTCGGCGACTACAACATCGCGCCGACCGACGCCGACGTGTGGGATCCGTCCTTCTTCGAGGGTATGACCCATGTGACCGAGCCGGAGCGCGCCGCTCTGGCAGGGCTGCGCGAGACGGGCCTCGCCGACGTGGTGCCGCGCCCGCTGAAGTACGACCACCCGTTCACGTACTGGGACTACCGCCAGCTGTGCTTCCCCAAGAACCGCGGGATGCGCATCGACCTCGTGTACGGCAACGAGCCGTTCGCCGGGGCCGTCAAGGACAGTTATGTCGACCGCGAGGAGCGCAAGGGCAAGGGTGCCTCGGACCATGCCCCCGTCGTCGTCGACCTGGATCTCTGACCGCCGGCCCGGGGCCGTGCTTCCCGGCCGGTGTCCGCGCGCCCAGTGGTGCGCCCGTCCACGGGAATGCGAGGCTGATCGGTATGAACATCCCTTTCTTGGACAACTGGCGCAAACGGCACGACAGCGCACGGAGCCAGTCGCTGGCGTCCGCCGTCGGAGGCGACTCCGAGGGTGTGGCGGCGCTGCTGTCCGAGTGCGAGCTGCTGCGGGCGCGGGTGGGGCAGCAGGGGCTCGAACTGGATGACACCCCGGCCTCGTTGGAGGCGCTCGACCAGTTGCCCCCGCGCTGGCGGGACGACCCGGAGGAGCTGCCCTGGCTGGGGAACGACGCGGGGCTCTACCTGGGCACCGTGATCGTTCGTACGGTGCGGGGGGCCGTCTGGCACGTCTGGCCGGGCGGCCACCCCGTGGTGCGGCTCGCCTCCGGGCGTGAGGTCAATGTGGTGGAGGCGGGACTCGACTGGGCGATGCACGGCTCGCCCGAGCTGTCCCAGGTGTACGCGGAGGCGGCCGAGGCCTGACACGGCTCCCGTCCCTTTAGATGGCTATTACCGCTTATGTCCTATCCGATGCGTGTCGGGACGTGAAGTGCCTTGCCGGGCTGGATAGTTTGCGCTGACCTCGACACCGCCGAGATTGGGGCAGAGCAGCGTATGGCCGTCGATCTGCTGATCGAGTTGAGTGACGTCGACAAGGACCGCGTGTGCAAGGCGCGTTCCCCAGAGCCGGGCAGTAGCTCGTAGAGCCCGTGCCCGGCTCGGCGTCGGCCGGAGATCACTGCTCGCGCAACGGGACCGACATGTACGAGGGGTCGGTCGCGGGCGAGGAGAAGGTCAGCTGCGCGCCGGACGGGTTGTGCTCGATGTAGAGCGGGTCGACTGTGTCGACGACCAGGGTCAGACGGTGGCCGGCCGGGACGTCGTAGGCGGTGGAGAACAACTCCAGGTCTACGGGGAACGGCTTGCCCGGTGTCCGGTCGTGGAACGTGTACGGCGCATGGCTGACCAGCTTGCCGAGGCCGAGCGGCCCCACGTCGTAGAGGTACGCGACGAGGGTGCCGCTCTCCTTGGTGCTGGTGATCGTGGTGTGGAGCTTCGCGGTGCCCCTGATGCGCTGCGGGGCGCCGTGGCGCTCGGACTGCCAGACCGCGGCGTAGCGCCGGGGGAGCAGCGGGATCGAGGCGACCGGGGGCAGTTTCACGAACTGGTCCAGGACGTTGGAGAGCATCACGATGCCCCCGTTCGCACCCGAATCGATGTTCGCGTGGATCGTCTTCGTACCGCCCAGGGCGACCTTGCGGGCGTCGGCGCCCACCGACTTCCAGTCCGGGTAGGTCTCGTAGGGCCCGCCGGAGCGCGACTTGATGCGCACGGGCGGCTCACGGTCCACTCCGTTGTCCGTGCCCTTGAGATGGTGGTCGAGCCAGCGCCGGGTGCTGGTCCAGGTGTCGTTGGGCAGGCCGAGCAGACCCGTCGCCTCGGCGGTCGCGTGGTCGCCCGGACGGAACTCCAGCCGCTTGGGCACGGTGAGCCGCTCGTAGAACTCGGCGTACTGGTTGGGCGGGAAGATGGTGTCGCCCCAGGCGTTGCCCAGCATCACCGCCGTGCCGTTCCGGTTGAACCGGTCCACGTGGGCGGAGGGGGAGCGCTTGTCCCCCCATGCGATCATCTCGTCCTCCTTGTCCAGGTTCGACCCGAGGAAGTCCTTGGTGAACTGCTGGAGCTCGGGGCCGGGGCGGCCCGTGAGATGGCCGGTGCCGACGAGCAGACCAGCGGCCTGGAGGTGCTGGGTGCGGCCGCTGTAGATGGAGTCGGTGAGATCGGCCCAGCCGCTGAGCGCCGCCACGGCCTTGATCCGGTCGTCGTGCGCGGCGGCCAGCAGGCTGATGCCCGCCGCGTACGACATACCGGCCATGCCCACCCGGGACGGGTCGGCCGGGGTGTTGGCGAGGGCCCAGTCGACGACCTTGCGCGCGTCGGCGATGTCCGGCGGCCCCGCCACCTCGATGTTCCCGCCGGACTGCCAGAAGCCGCGGACGTTGTAGGTGACCACGACATAGCCGGAGCCGGCGAGCTTCGTGGCCTGTGCGAGGTACTCGACCTGGGGCGTGGCCCAGCTGGTGGGGAGCACGACCACCGGGTATCTGCTCGAGCCGCCGGCGCCGGCCGGGGTGACGACGTTGGCCTTGAGGACGGTGCCGCCGTCACCGCGGATGTCGACGAACCGGATGCCCGGTGCCGACGACGCCTCGGTGGCCGCCGCGGGGGCGGCCGGGGCGAGCCCGAAGGCCGTCCCGGCCAGCAGCGCCGCGGAGACGGCGCCTGTCGTCGAGGTGCGCAGGGCTTTGTGGGGGTGTCCCATCGCTCACTCCTGACTCGTGCCGGCCGACCCGTGCCGGTCCGAAAGTGACCCGACGGTAACCTCTGGCCATTACCTCTGGTAACCGGTCGGTAAGTTACGCGAGCGTAACGATTGTTGGACATGTCGCCAGTGGGGGGTCCGGCCGGATGAATCCCTGACGGCACGTCAGCTCAGGGCGCTCTTCGCCTGCCACTCCGTCCAGCCGAGATTCCACGCGCCGTAGCCGTTGTTGACCGCGACGGTGCCCTTGGCGTCGCCGCCGGTGATCTCGAACGGGTCGCCGACCCGGACCTCCGCGTAGACCGCCGAGGCGTCGGCGTCGCTCATGCCCACACAGCCCGAACTGCGGTTGGCGCTGCCGAAGTAGGCGGCGTTCCACGGGGCCGCGTGCGCGTACATCCCGGACCAGGTCAGCCGCATCGAGTAGTCGACCATCTTGTCGTAGGCGTCACCGAGGCCGACCGTCTCGGAGCGCATGTTGATCGTGCCCTCCTTGGCCATCAGCACCGCCGTGCCGCGCCAGGACGCCTTCTCGCCGCCCGGCGTGCCCGCCGACACCGGAACGTCCTTCACCGGCACTCCGTCCCGGTAGAGCTTCAGCCGGTGGGTGTCGAGGTCGACCTTCACCACCTGCTGCCTGCCCACCGTGAAGCCGGTCCTGTAGTCGCGGACGAACCAGCCGCCGTCCCCGCCCGAGTCGACACCGTTCAGCCGCGCGTCGAGGGTGACCTTCGTCCCCGGCTTCCAGTACTCCCTCGGCCGCCAGTCCACCCGGTCCTTGCCCGACCAGTCCCGCATCCAGCCCCACGCGCCCCGGGTGTTGTCGGACGTGGTGACCCGGAGCTGCCGCTCCACGGCGGCCTTGTTCTCGACCGGGTGGTCGAAGACGATCGACAGCGGCTGCGCGATGCCCACCGTCGAGTTCTTCCCGGGCGCCAGCGCCAGCTTGTTGACCTTCTCCGCCGCGGCCGTGGCGAACTCCGCCCGGGCCGTGCCGTCTTCGACGTCCCGCGCCTCGACCGCGTACGCCGTGCCCGGCGCGGCGACCCGGGACGAGGTCCAGCTCCGCCCGTCGGCGGAGACCTTGCCGTCGAGCTTCTCGCCGCCGGACCCGGTGACGGTCACCTGGCGAAGCCGCCCCGACTCCAGCGTCACCCGCACGGGCTCGCCGGCCTTGGCCTGCCTGCCCGTCAGGTTCACCGTGATGCTCGCCCGCGACTGGCCCTTGCCATCCGCTCCCGGGTCCTCCGGGCCGGTGCCGGAGCACCCCGTCAGCGCCACCGCCAGGGCCACGGCGCCGGCGGTCGCGGCGGCGAACCGGGCCGGGCGTGCCGGCGGGGCGCTCGGGTGCGTGTGGACTCGGGTGCGGCTCAACTCAACGACCTCCGTGACGTTCTCTCTCCCCCGTAGAGAGCAACGAGCGGGCGGACCGGTTGCGTACATACCGGGAATTTCCGTCCCCCCTGGGTGTGACATGTCCGACAGTGCGCCGGTTCTGCACCCTGGCGGTTCCGCGCGCGCCGGTACACCGTGGTGGCGTAGGGCCCGCGCTCGGCGCGGTCCTGCTCCGCTGCCCCGCGAACGGAGAAGTCGTGACACCTTTCGTGCTCCCGCACACCCTCCTCGGCGACGGCCCGCACCGGGTCGTCGCCGTCCACGGCTGGCTGGCCGACCGCGACGCCTTCGCCACCGTGCGCCCCGACCTCGACCTGGACTCGTTCACCTGGGCGTTCGTCGATCTGCGCGGCTACGGCGAGGCCATGGGCACGCCGGGCGGGTACACCACGGCCGAGGGCGCCGCCGACGTCCTCGCCCTCGCCGGACACCTCGGCTGGGACCGCTTCTCGATCGTCGGCCACTCCATGGGCGGAGCGGTGGCACAGCGCGTCGCCGCCCTCGTACCGGACCGGGTGAGGAGGATCGTCGGCATCTCCCCGGTCCCGGCCAACGGGCTGCCGATGCCGCCCGAGCAGTGGGGGCTCTTCGCCGACGCCGCCGAACGCCCGGAGAACCGCCGCGTCATCATCGACCTCACCACCGGCTCGGTGCGGCCCGCCGCCTGGCTGGACCGCATGGTCCGCAGGTCCGTGGAGCGCAGCGACCCCAAGGCGTTCCGCGCCTGGCTGGACTCATGGGCCGTCGAGGACTTCCACGCCGACGTCGACGGGTCCGACGTCCCTGCGCTCGCCGTCACCGGCGCGCTCGACCCGGCCGTCAACGCCCGGCTGATGCAGGACACCTGGATGCGTTCGTACCCGCAGGGCGAACTCGCCGAACTGGCCCACGCCGGGCACTACGCCATGGACGAGACCCCGCTGCAACTGATCCGCATCGTCGAGGACTTCCTCCGGGCCGACGCATGAGCGCCGGGACCGTCCCGGACGTCTTCGACCCGCGCCTGTACGCGGCCGGACTGCCGCACGCCGCCTTCCGGGAGCTGCGCGACCGCCATCCCGTCTCCTGGCAGGACGAGTACGAGGTGCTGGGCTGGCCCGCGGGACCCGGCTTCTGGGCGGTCACCCGGCACGCCGACGTCGTGAGCGTCCTCAAGGAGGCGCGGACGTACTCGTCCTGGACCGGCGCCACCCAGATCCGCGACCCGGACCCGGCGGATCTGCCCTTCATCCGCCGCATGATGCTCAACCAGGACCCGTGCCCCCGCGGCCCGGCCGGGACGGAGCCCGCCGCCGGCGGGGCGGGGGAGGACCGCCCCGACCACGGCCGGCTGCGGCGCCTGGTCAGCCGGGCCTTCACCCCCGGCCGCGTCGACCGGTTCACCGCCTCGGCGCGCACCCGCGCCCGCGACCTGCTCGGCGCCGCCCGCGCGGCCGGCCCCGTCGTCGACCTCGTCACCGCCGTCACCGACGACTACGCCCTCCTCAACCTCGCCGATCTGCTCGGCGTGCCGGAGAGCGACCGGCTGCTGCTGCTGACGTGGACGGAGCGCGTCATCGGCTACCAGGACCCGGACGAACCACCCGTGCACGGCGCGGACGGCAGACCCGTCAACCCGCGCTCACCCGCGATGCTCAAGGAGATGTTCGACTACGCCCGGGAACTCGCGGCGCACAAGCGGCGCCACCCCGGTGACGACGTCATGACCGCGCTCGGCGCCGGCGGACTCCACGACGGCGAGCTGGAGATGTTCTTCTTCCTCCTCACCGTCGCCGGGAACGACACCGTCCGCAGCGCCGCGCCCGGCGGCTTTCTCGCCCTCGCCGAACACCCGGACCAGCAGCGGCTCCTCCGCTCCGGTGGGGCGGCGCCGGGCACCGCGGTCGACGAACTCCTGCGCTGGCACCCGCCCGTGCTCTCCTTCCGCCGCACGGCGACCCGCGACACGGTCCTCGCCGGCCGGGAGATCCGCACCGGCGACAAGGTCGTCGTCTTCCACGCCTCGGCCAACTACGACGACCGCGTCTTCGACGACCCCCACCGCCTGGACCTGACCCGCGCCCCCAATCCCCATGTCTCCTTCGGTGACGGTCCGCACGTGTGCCTCGGCGCCCACTTCGCCCGCCTCCAGCTCAGGGTGCTGCACGAGGAGGCGAGGAACCTGCTGCCGCCCTTCACCCCGGCCGGGGAGCCCCGGCGGCTCGTGTCGAACTTCGTCAACGGGCTGAAGTCGCTGCCGCTGGCCCTGGCGGGTGCGCGAGGCCGACGCGGGCCGTGACCCTGCCGCGGTGCGGAACGCGCGAAGGGTTCGGAGGGCAGGCGCCGAGACGGCCGCGGGCACAGCCGGGCCGGTACGCCCACGGTCGCCCCCGCCGCTCACCCCTGGTGCGTACGGCGGCAGTTGCCGTACGGCCGGGGGCGCAGGGCGGGTTGCCTCCGCGTCCGTTCGATCACTGCGACGCTCACGGCGCCCCTGCGGCAGACCGGTACCCGGTGTGCGGACCGGACTGCCGACCGATGCGCACGGCACGGTGAGGGTCCCCCACTCCCGCGGAGAGGGACACCAGCTCCACCGCGGAGGCAGGGCGGACTGCCTGGTGGCCGTGCCCGGCAGCGCCGCCCTGACCGCGGTCGTCACCCGCGTGAGCCCCCGGCGGACCGGACTGCGTGGGCGAGCGCATCGGGATCAGCGTCCGGGACGGCGGTGGCAAACCCTCCGACGCGGCACTAGCTCTTCGCCCGGTGGGACTTGCGCGAGGGCGCCGGGGCCGGGTCCGGTGCGACCGCCGGGGCCGGGGCCGGGGCCGGGGACTGGGCGGCGTGGGTCACGTCGGCGACGAGTTCGACGACATCGGGGCCGTACGCCTGGGTGTTGACGACCTTCAGGAGCAGCACGAAGGAGTTCGAGCCGTGCTTGCGGGCGAGCTTCTCGTGGTGGCGGGCCAGATAGCGGGTCGCCGCCTGGTTCGTGATGGCGCGCTGGCCGCAGAAGAGGAAGACCGGCCGTCCGCCCTCACCCGCGGTCAGCCGGGCGAGGAGCACGTACTCGGTGGTGCCCGCCTCCAGCCGGTAGCGCTCGGAACCGATCTGGAAGGCACCGCGGTCCGGGCCCGCCTCCACGTCCGTGTTCACCTTCACCCCGGGCAGCAGACTGCTCAGATGGGCCGCCATCCGCCGATTGGAGTAAGGCCCGCCGACGCAGAACTCGGTGCGCTCGCCGAAGCCCTGCTGGGCGACGTCGTGCTGGAGTATCTGGGCGTTCGCCCCGCAGTCCTTGATGAGCGCGGAGAGCTCCAGCAGCGCGAACACGTCGAATCGGTGCACGGCGCCGTCGGCGCCGGCGTCGCGGTTGACGACGAGCAGGCACTCGGAGTTGCCGGGTAGACCGAAGAAGGCCTGCTTGCGGCGCAGCTTCCGGCGCCACAGGTAGGTCCGGACCGTCCAGCCGAGGAAGGCGCTGACACCGGCGGCGACGACACCGAGCACGATGTTGCGCAGGTCTTCATTCATGGGCGCGCATGCTAGCGGCCCGGGCGGAACAATGTTCGATGTGGTCCTGATGTGGTCCTGACGGCGAGCGCGCGGTGAGGTTACGCTGCGCGGACGTCCGCCGGATGGAGGTACGCATGCGTCGCAGATTCGTCCGTCACGCTCCGGTCACCGTCGCCGTCGTCCTGGCCGTGCTGACGGCCGGTGCGTCCGCGCCGCCGACGCAGCCCCAGGCACCGGACCCGGCGCCACCGGTGAAGGAGCCCGTGGCCGCCGGTTACGGAGGAGCGGTCGCGAGCGTCGACGCGGACGCCTCGGCGGTGGGCATCGAGGTGCTGCGGCGAGGGGGGAACGCCGTGGACGCGGCCGTCGCCACGGCCGCCGCGCTGGGGGTCACCGAGCCGTACTCGGCCGGCATCGGCGGCGGCGGCTACTTCGTGTACTACGACGCGAAGCAGCGCAGGGTCCACACCGTCGACGGGCGGGAGACCGCACCTCGCTCAGCGGACGCCACGCTGTTCCAGGAGAACGGCAAGCCCATCCCGTTCGAGGAGGGTGTGACCAGTGGTCTGGGCGTCGGCACGCCCGGCACGCCCGCGACCTGGGACACGGCGCTCGCCGCCTGGGGCAGCCGCCCGCTCGCGCAGCTGCTGAAGCCGGCTGAGCGGCTGGCGAGGAACGGCTTCGTCGTCGACGAGACCTTCCGCAGCCAGACGCGGGCGAACGAGGCCCGGTTCCGCGACTTCCCGGCCAGCGCCGAGCTGTTCCTGCCCGGCGGCCGGCTGCCGGAGCCCGGCTCGGTCATGAAGAACCCCGATCTCGCCCGCACCTACGCTGAGATCGGCCGCAAGGGCACCGGAGTCCTCTACCGAGGCGCCGTCGCCCGCGACATCGTCGACACCGTGCGCGCCCCGGAGGTGCGCGAGGGCGCCACCCGCGTCGTACGGCCCGGCGACCTCACCCTGCGCGACCTCGCCTCGTACGAGACGGTGCGCAGGTACCCGACGAGGGTGTCCTACCGGGGACTCGACGTCTACGGAATGGCCCCGTCCTCGTCCGGCGGCACCAGCGTCGGCGAGGCGCTGAACATCCTGGAGGGCACCGACCTGTCGGGCCTGTCCGAGTCGAAGTACCTGCACCGCTTCATCGAGGCGAGCCGGATCGCCTTCGCCGACCGGGGGCGCTGGGTCGGCGACCCGGCCTTCGAGGACGTGCCGGTGCGCGGGCTGCTCTCCCAGCGGTACGCGGACACCCGGGCCTGCCTGATCCGCGACGACGCCGCCCTCACCAGCCCGCTCGCACCCGGCGACCCGCGTGCGCCGCGCCCGTGCGCCTCGGCGGGCAGGGCCGCGCCGACGACGTACGAGGGCGAGAACACCACCCATCTCACCGTCGCCGACAAGTGGGGCAACGTCGTCGCCTACACCCTGACGATCGAGTCGACCGGCGGCAGCGGCATCACCGTGCCCGGCCGGGGCTTCCTCCTGAACAACGAGCTGACGGACTTCTCCTTCGCCCCCGCCGACCCGGCCGTGCACGACCCCAACCTCCCGGGCCCCGGCAAACGGCCGCGCTCCTCGATGTCCCCGACGATCGTCCTGGACGACCGCGCCCGGCCCGTGCTGGCCCTCGGCTCGCCGGGCGGCGCGACGATCATCACCACCGCCCTGCAGACGCTCACCGGTGTCGTCGATCGCGGAATGCCCCTGGTCGACGCGATCGCCGCCCCGCGTGCCAGCCAGCGCAACCAGCCCACGACCGAGCTCGAACCGGGCCTGTGGAACAGCCCCCTCAGGGCCGAGCTCCAGGCCCTGGGCCATGCGTTCCGCCAGAACCCCGAGATCGGCGCCGCCACCGGGGTGCAGCGACTGCCCGACGGCCGCTGGCTGGCCGCGGCGGAGAAGGCGCGCCGCGGCGGAGGCTCGGCGATGGTGGTGCGCCCGTCGGGCGCACCGTAGCGCCGGGCCCACCGCGCGGCCGGGACGGACCACCGGGGTCACCCTCACGGGCGGCCCCGGTGGCGCACCGCCGCCCTCCCGCTGCTTGCTGGTAGGGACAGAAAGCGAGCAGCCCATGGAGCCGAACCGGGAGCGACTGCGCACCCCCCGCGCCGCGGGACTGGCCGGGATCGTGTTCGCGGTGCTGCTGGCCGCCGCGATCGTCCTGATGCGGCTGGCGATCCCCGAGGGCGCCGCCGAGGCGGGCGACGACACGCTCAGCCCCGGCCGCCGGCAGGCCGTGCACGCGGCCCTGGAACTGGTCCCGTTCGCCGGGATCTTCTTCCTGTGGTTCATGGGTGCCCTGAGGGCCCAGGTGGGGGAGCGGGAGGACAAGTTCGTCGCGACGGTGTTCCTCGGCAGCGGCCTGGTCTTCGTGGCGACCATGTTCGGGGCCGCGTCGGCCGCGGGCAGCATCCTCGACGACCAGCAGCCCTCGGAGTTCGGACGCAACTTCGCCTACACGCTGCTGACCACGTACTCGATGCGGATGGCCGCCGTCTTCGTCTTCGCGACCTCGACCATCGGCCACCGGCTCGGCGTCATCCCGCGCCCGATGGCCGTCATCGGCTACGCGGCCGGCTTGCTGCTGCTGTTCGCGGGACCGGCCTTCCCGTGGTCGGAACTCGTCTTCCCGGCCTGGTCCGCACTGATCAGCGTCCATCTGCTGCGGGTCCGGATGAGAGCCCGGCCGCAGCCGGCCGACGTGGTGTGAACCCGCCCCGCCGGGGAGTCCGTGGCCCGCACCGCGGCGGCGGGACGTTCCCGCCGCGGACAGTCCGCGCGCGGCGTCCGGCCCGGCGCCCGTCCGCTCACCCGGCCCCGTCCGGCGCCCGCGCGCGGCGTCCGGCCCGTCCGGCGCCGGCCCGCTCACCCCTTCGGCCCGCCACGGCGAGCGGGACCGGCCCGGCGCTCGCATGCTGGTTCCGGGGGAGTGACCAGGCACGGGAAGGGCTGATCCGTGGTGAGAGTTGTCGTCGATCTCAACCGGTGCCAGGGGTACGCGCAGTGCGCCTTCCTCGCCCCGGACGTCTTCGAAATGCACGGCGAGGAAGCGCTGCTGTACAAGCCCCGGCCCGACGAGGCGCACCGGGACGACGTGGTCCGGGCCGTGGCCGCCTGCCCCGTGCAGGCCATCCTGATGGACCGGTCCGACGAGACCGTGACCGTCGGGGAGGCGTCCGATGCCCGCTGACGGACATCTCGAACGGCTCAAGCGCGAGGGGCGCATCGTCGTCGTGGGCGCGTCGCTGGCCGGACTCCGGGCCGCCGAGACACTGCGGGAGGAGGGCTTCGCCGGCACGCTCACGATGGTCGGCGACGAGCCCTACGAGCCGTACGACCGGCCCCCGCTGTCCAAGGGGGTCCTGCTCAGCAGGACCACGGCGGACCACACCGCGCTGCCCCGCCGGCGGAACCTCGACGCCGACTGGCGGCTCGGAATCGCCGCCACCGGGCTCGACATGGCCGCGAAGCGCGTCCGCCTGGCCGACGGTGAGGAGATCGAGTACGACCGGCTGCTGATCGCCACCGGGGTCCGCGCGCGGCCGTGGCCGCACGAACGCGAGGCCGAACTCGACGGGGTCTTCGTCCTGCGGACCCGTGACGACGCGACCGCGCTGCAGAAGCGGCTCGCGGACGGACCCCGCCGGGTGTTCGTCATCGGCGCCGGTTTCACCGGCTCGGAGATCGCCTCCGCCTGCCGTGAGCGGGAGATCTCCGTGACCGTCGCGGAACGCGGTGCCGCGCCCCTCGTGGGCGCGCTCGGCGGGGTCGTGGGCGAGGTGGCCGCACAGCTCCAGCGCGAGAACGGGGTGGATCTGCGCACGGGCGTGATGGTGACCGGGCTCGAGGGCGACTCGGCGGGGCGCGTGCGCTCCGCCCATCTGTCCGACGGGTCCTCCGTCGAGACGGACGTCGTGGTCGTCTCGCTCGGCGCGACGCGCAACACGGAGTGGCTCGCCGGGTCGGGGCTCGGAGCGGGCCCCCGGGGCATCGCCTGCGACGCCGGCTGCCGGGCGTTCGACATCCGGGGCATCGTCACCGACGACATCTTCGTCGCCGGTGACGTGGCGCGGTCGCCGCACCCGCTGTTCGGGTACCAGTTCCTGTCGCTGGAGCACTGGGGCAACGCCGTCAGCCAGGCCGAGACCGCCGCGCACAACATGCTCTGCGAGAGCGTCGACCGCCGCCCCCACATGTGGGTACCGGCCTTCTGGTCCTCGCAGTTCGGCGTGAACATCAAGTCCGTGGGCGTGCCGTCCATGGGCACGGAGATCCTGATCTCCCAGGGTTCGCTCGCCGAACGCAGGTTCGTCGGGGTGTACGGGTACCAGGACCGCGTCATCGGTGCCGTCACGTTCGACCAGGCGCGCTGGCTGCCGTTCTACGAGCATCTGATCGAGACGACGGCGCCGTTCCCGCCCCCGTTCCCGACGGTGGACCGCCGCCCCGAGGGCGCGCGGCCCGTCCCGGCCGACTTCCCCGACCCGTCGGTGCCCACCCACGGCCCCACCGTCACCCTCAGCGGCTATTCGCCGGCCGACCGGCGCATGACCTTCACCCCCGGCCGGCACTGACGCCGCGAGCGAGCACAAGGACCCCGCCATGACCCAAGGCAGCCTCCTGCGGCAGATCCTCGAGTACGAGAACCGCCACGACCCGTACCCCCTGTACGCGGAGCTCCGGAAGACGCCGGTGCTCAACGACGGCGACGGCGCGTACGTCGTGAGCACCTACCACGAGATCCTGAGCCTCCTGCACGATCCCCGGGTCAGCTCCGACGCCCGCAACATGACCCGGGCCGCCGGTCCCGATCTGCAGCAGCAGGAGGAGGAGACGGCCCTGCCGCCCAGCTTCATCCGGCTCGACCCGCCGGAGCACGACCGGCTGCGCCGCATGACGAACACCTCCTTCGGGCCGCCCCACGAGCCGCGCAGGGTCCACGAGATGCGCGGCGAACTGGGCGGGATCGTCTCGGACCTCATCGCCGGGATCGGCAGTACGGACCGGATCGACCTGGTCGAGGAGTTCTCGTACCCGTTCCCCGTGACCGTGATCTGCCGGCTGCTCGGTGTGCCGCGCGAGGACGAGTCGCGCTTCCACGGCTGGGCCGACACCCTCGCGGCCAGCCTGGACCCGATGCCCGGGGAGGACGCGACCGAGCGCAACAAGATCGCCCAGAAGGCCCGTACGGAGCTGGGCATGTACCTGGCCGGGCTGATCGAGGAACGGCGCAGGAACCCGCAGGAGGACATGCTCTCCGAACTGGCCACCCTCAAGGGGCCGGACGGTTCGATGACGACGATGGAGCTGCTGAGCACGGCCGCGCTGCTGTTGATCGCCGGTCACGAGACCACGGTGAACCTGATCACCAACGGCATGCTGACGCTGCTGCGCAACCCGGACGTGCTCCGGCGGCTGCGGGAGGACCCGGGCCTGTCCGTCCCGCTCGTGGAGGAGCTGCTGCGCTTCGAACCGCCGGTTCAGCTGGTGCCGAACCGCACGACCCTCGCGGACATCGAGATCGCCGGGGTCACCATCCCGAAGGGCGCCTCGCTCTGGCTGGTGGTGGCCGCGGGCAACCGCGACCCGCTGCGCTTCAAGGACCCCGACCGGTTCGACCCGGATCGCGAGGACATCGAGCACCTGGGCTTCGGCAGCGGCGTCCACAGCTGCTTCGGTGCGCCCCTCGCCCGGCAGGAGGCGCAGATCGCGCTGAGCGAACTCGCCCGCAGGCTGGTCAACCCCCGCCTGTTGGAGGACCCGCCCGAGTACCGCAGGAACGCGGTGCTGCGCGGCCCCCGTCATCTGCCGATCGCCTGCGACGACATCATGCCGTGAGGCCGGCCCAGTCCGCGGTGGCGAGGGCCGGAACGCGGCGGTGCGGGGCCGGGCCCGCACCGCCGCGTTCCGGCGCGCACGGTGTCCGGTGAGGCGTCCGTTCCGTTCCGTTCCCCGCCCCGCCCCCGCCCCCGCCAATTACGGTACCGGTCGCATCGGTATTAGAATGACGGCATGGTTCGTACGCCCCTGACACCCGAAGAGCGTCAACGCGGCGAGCGTCTCGGGCGGTTGCTGCGCGAGGCCCGCGGCCGGCGGAGCATGGTGGAGATCGCCGCAATCGCGGGAATCTCCGCCGAGACCCTGCGCAAGATCGAGACGGGCCGCGCCCCGACCCCCGCGTTCTTCACGGTGGCGGCCCTGACCGGAGCCCTCGGGCTGTCCATGGACGATCTGGTGGCGCGCTGCGCGCTCGCTCCCGTGTGAGCCACCGGGCGCCCCGCCGGGCAGTCCCGAAGGGGCGGATCCGGCACCGGTCCGCTCCGCCCGGCACCGGTCCGCTCCGCCCGGCGCCGGTCCGCGATTCCCGCCCGGCAGCGCGGGGCGTAGTCTCGCGCCCGTGGACCTCCAGGAGCTCGACCGCGCGAAGTACATCAGCCTCACGACCTTCCGGAAGGACGGCACGGGCGTCGCCACGCCCGTGTGGTTCGCCGCCGAGGGCGGTGAACTGTACGTCTGGACCCGCTCCGACTCGTGGAAGGTCAAGCGCCTGCGCAGGGACGGCCGGGTCGTGGTCGCCGCGTGCGATGTGCGCGGCAGGGTCGAGGAGGGCGCCGAGACGGTGGAGGGCACGGCGCGGCTGCTCGGCGACGCCGACCTCAAGAAGGTCAGGAAGCTGCTGAGCCGCAAGTACACCTGGCAGTTCTGGGTCGTCGACGTGCCCGCCGCGGTCGTGCGGCGGGGCAAGCGCCCGCACACCGGCATCGCGGTGACGCTCCGGACACGTTGAGCGATCTGCACCGTCCGCGAAAACTGCGCGTAGCCGTCCCGTAACACGGCTGGGGTCGAATGCCTGCGAACCCGAGGCGGAGGGCGGGCAGGCAATGGCGGCGCATCAACTCCCCGACCGGATGGGCGACTTCGCGCGATACCTGAGGGCGGTGGCGGAGCGCCTCGACCCCGAGAGCGGCTGGTACGGAGTGTTCCGGCGCCGGGACCCCGAGGGGCTGACGGCCTGTCTGCGGGGCGCGGAGGTCCCCCCGTGGGACTTTGTGGAGTCGCTCCTCCACGACCTCGCGGCCGACGACGGGGAAGTGGCGCACGCCCGCGGACTGCATGCCGCGGCGGCGGCCGCCCACGACCGCCGCCCGGGCGGCGGCGAAGCCCTTCGGGAGCGGCTGGAACTGATGCGCCGCGAACAGGCCCGCGCAGCCGAGCGGGGCCGGGACCTGATGCGCCGACTCGCCGCCGTACCCGAGGGCACCGCCGCGTACCGGGACCTCGCCCACGATCTCGCCTGGGCCAACGACGACCACACCCGCGCGACCTCGCGCCGTGCCGAACTCGCCACCCGCGTAGCCGCGCTGGCGCCCCCCTCCGGACCGCCTGCCGGAGCCCCTTCGGACCCGGCGCCGTACGGCCGGGGCCCGGCCCCGGTCCACCACCACGCGCCGGAGGCAGGGGCGTTCGGCGTGACCGCCTCGGCGCCGGAGCGAGGCCGTGACGCGGCCGGGGGCGCGGCGACGGGCGGTGCCGGGAACGAACCGGAGTCATGGGCCGGACGCCTCCGCGGCGCGCGGCCGTTCGCGGCGGGGACCCGGGCGGGGCCGGGGGAGGCGGCCGGGGAATCCGGGCCCGGGTGGGGGCGCGGGCCTGCCGCCGGGGTGGAGCGTCCCGGCGTGCGGGCCGGTTCGGCGGCGGGTGGGGGCGAGGCGCCGCAGGCCGCCGGAGACGGCACGGCCGGACCCGGACGCGCCCCCGGGCGCGAGGCGCGCAGAGGCGCCAAACGGAGGCCGCGCGGGGCGCGGTACGCCTGGCTCGACGACGAGGCGGCCGAGAGCGGGAGCGAGCCCGAAGCCGTGCCCGGCGCACCGGAGCTGCCCGTCGCCGCCGAACGGCCCCGCGGGGCGCGGTTCGGCGGGGGCGCGGACGCCGAGCCGGCCGCCGCCGGCCGCCCGGCGGCCGCGCCCACCGGTGAGGAGGACCACCGCGCCGCCCTCGCGACCGTCGCCGCGCTGCGGCAACTGCGCGCCGAGGGCCGTGGCGGGGAGGCCCACGTCCTGCTGTGCGAGGCCGCGTCGGGCCCCGCGGCCCGGCTGCCGTTGCTCGCCGCCGAACTGCACCGCTGCGGGCTCGGTGCCGACTGGCCCACCCTGCTCTGGGAGGTGGCCTCGCTGCCGCCGGACCGGCTCGCCGAGGCCGCCGGTGCCCTCGCCGAGGCGGGCCGCGACGACGACTGCGGCCGGCTGCTGCGCCAGGGCGTCGCCCGCCCCGCCGACGAGATCGCCGACGCCGTCCTGGCGCTCGGCGACGCGGGCGGCCGCCGCGAAGGGGAGGTGCTGCTCACGGCCTTCCTCCGGGTCCGCACCCCGGAGGAAGGCGCGCGGATCGCCGCCGCCGACCCCCCGCGCCTCGTGCCGCAACTGCTGTCCGCCGCCCGCGCGGTGTCGCCCGCCCGTGAGCGCGATCTGGTCCACGCACTGCGCGTCGCAGGTCTCATCGGCGCCTGAAAAAGTACGGTATACGCTGTATGTCGACCGCTCGGGTGCGAAACATGATCGACACTGCGGGTTGACGACGATGGTCTTGCCCCAGTGTGTGACGGGGCTTACGTTCTCCTCCTACGCATCGCGTCTACGTGCGTAGAGGCTCTGACGTCTTGTCGAAGGAGCAGCTCATGACCAACGTCGTTCGCGCCGCACTCGTCCAGGCCACCTGGACCGGCGACACCGAATCCATGATCGCCAAGCATGAGGAGCACGCCCGTGAGGCGGCCCGGCAGGGCGCCAAGGTCATCGGGTTCCAGGAGGTGTTCAACGCCCCGTACTTCTGCCAGGTGCAGGAACCGGAGCACTACCGCTGGGCGGAACCCGTCCCGGACGGCCCCACGGTGCTCCGCATGCGGGACCTCGCCCGGGAGACCGGGATGGTGATCGTCGTCCCCGTCTTCGAGGTCGAGGACTCGGGCTTCTACTACAACACCGCCGCGGTGATCGACGCCGACGGCAGCTATCTCGGCAAGTACCGCAAGCACCACATCCCCCAGGTCAGGGGTTTCTGGGAGAAGTACTACTTCAGGCCCGGCAACGCGGGCTGGCCGGTGTTCGACACCGCGGTCGGCAGGGTCGGCGTCTACATCTGCTACGACCGCCACTTCCCGGAGGGCTGGCGCCAACTCGGACTCGGCGGTGCCCAGTTGGTCTACAACCCGTCGGCCACCTCCCGCGGCCTGTCCGCGTACCTGTGGCAGCTGGAGCAGCCCGCCGCGGCCGTCGCCAACGAGTACTTCATCGCCGCCATCAACCGGGTCGGCCAGGAGGAGTACGGCGACAACGACTTCTACGGCACGAGCTACTTCGTCGACCCGCGCGGCCGGTTCGTCGGGGACGTCGCCAGCGACAAGGAGGAGGAACTGGTCGTCAGGGACCTCGACTTCGACCTGATCGACGAGGTGCGGCAGCAGTGGGCCTTCTACCGCGACCGCCGGCCCGACGCGTACGAAGGGCTGGTCCGGCCGTGAACGACCTGTACGAGCGGCACCGCGCCGTCATTCCCGACTGGGTCGCGCTCTACTACAGGCAGCCCGTGGAGATCACCCACGGGGAGGGCCGGCACGTCTGGGACGCGGAGGGCAACCGCTACCTCGACTTCTTCGGCGGCATCCTCACCACCATGACCGCCCACGCCCTCCCCGAGGTCACCAAGGCGGTCGGCGAGCAGGCCGGGCGGATCATCCACTCCTCGACGCTCTACCTCAACCGCCCCATGGTGGAGCTGGCCGAGCGCATCGCCGCCCTGTCCGGGATCCCCGACGCCCGGGTCTTCTTCACCACCTCGGGCACCGAGGCCAACGACACCGCCCTGCTGCTGGCCACCGCGTACCGCAGGTCCGGCCAGATCCTGGCCATGCGCAACAGCTACCACGGCCGGTCCTTCTCGGCGGTCTCCATCACCGGCAACCGCTCGTGGTCGCCGACGACGCTCTCCCCGGTGCAGACCCTGTACGTGCACGGGGGCATGCGCACCCGCGGTCCCTACGCGGGGCTCTCCGACGCCCAGTTCGTCGAGGCGTGCGTCGCCGACCTGGAGGACCTGCTCGGCCACACCCACGACGTGGCCGCGCTGATCGCCGAGCCGATCCAGGGCGTCGGCGGCTTCACCTCCCCGCCCGACGGGCTGTACGCCGCGTTCCGCGAAGTCCTCGACCGCCACGGCATCCTGTGGATCGCCGACGAGGTGCAGACCGGCTGGGGCCGCACCGGCGAGCACTTCTGGGGCTGGCAGGCGCACGCGGAGAACGGGCCGCCGGACATCCTCACCTTCGCCAAGGGCATCGGCAACGGGATGTCGCTGGGCGGCGTCGTGGCCCGGGCCGAGGTGATGAACTGCATCGACGCCAACTCCATCTCCACGTTCGGCGGTTCACCCGTCACCGCCGCAGCGGGCCTTGCGAACCTCTCGTACCTGCTGGAGCACGATCTGCAGGGCAACGCGCGGCGCGTCGGCGGACTGCTCATCGAACGGCTCCGCGCCATCACCGCCGGGGTCCCCGCCGTGCGCGAGGTGCGCGGGCGCGGACTGATGATCGGCATCGAACTGGTCCGGCCCGGCACGGACGAGGCGTCCCCGGAGGCCGCCGCCGCCGTGCTCGAAGCCGCTCGCGAAGGCGGACTGCTGATCGGGAAGGGCGGCGGTCACAACACCAGCGTGCTGAGGATCGCACCACCGATGTCCCTGACCGTCGCCGAGGCGGAGGAAGGCGCCTCGATCCTCGAACGCACCCTGCGCAGCCTCTAGTCCACGCGAGGGGAAGACCATGAGCAACCGCACACTGATCCGCGGCGGACTCGTCCTCACGGCCGCCGACGAGACCCACGCCGACGTCCTGGTCGAGGACGGCCGCGTCGCCGCCCTCGCCGCGCACGGGTCCACCGCTGCCGAGAGCTGGACCGCCGACCGCACCATCGACGCCACGGGGAAGTACGTCATCCCCGGCGGGGTCGACGCGCACACCCACATGGAGCTGCCGTTCGGCGGCACCTTCGCGTCCGACACCTTCGAGACCGGCACCCGGGCCGCCGCCTGGGGCGGCACCACCACCATCGTGGACTTCGCCGTCCAGACCAAGGGCCAGACCCTGCGCGAGGGACTCGACGCCTGGTACGCCAAGGCCGACGGCAACTGCGCGATCGACTACGGCTTCCACATGATCCTCTCCGACGTCAACGAGTCGTCGCTGAAGGAGATGGACCTGCTCGTCGAGGAGGGCGTCACCTCCTTCAAGCTGTTCATGGCCTACCCCGGCGTCTTCTACAGCGACGACGGGCAGATCCTGCGCGCCATGCAGCGCGGCACCGCCAACGGCGGGCTGATCATGATGCACGCGGAGAACGGCATCGCGATCGACGTCCTCGTCGAACAGGCCCTGGCCCGCGGCGAGACCGACCCGCGCTACCACGGCGAGGTCCGCAAGGTCCTGCTGGAGGCTGAGGCCACGCACCGCGCCGTCCAGCTCGCCCGGGTCGCCGGCGCGCCGCTGTACGTCGTCCACGTCTCGGCCGAGGAGGCCGTCGCGGAGCTCGCCGCCGCCCGGGACAAGGGGCTGCCGGTCTTCGGCGAGACCTGCCCGCAGTACCTGTTCCTGTCCACCGACAACCTCGCCGAACCGGACTTCGAGGGCGCCAAGTACGTCTGCAGCACCCCGCTGCGGCCGAAGGAGCACCAGGCCGCGCTGTGGCGCGGGCTGCGGACCGACGACCTCCAGGTCGTCTCCACCGACCACTGCCCGTTCTGCTTCTCCGGGCAGAAGGACCTCGGCCGCGGCGACTTCTCCAAGATCCCCAACGGGCTGCCGGGCGTGGAGAACCGGATGGACCTGCTGCACCAGGCGGTGATCGACGGCCACATCTCGCGCCGCCGCTGGATCGAGATCGCCTGCGCCGCACCCGCCCGGATGTTCGGCCTCTACCCGAAGAAGGGCACCATCGCGCCGGGCGCCGACGCCGACATCGTCGTGTACGACCCGCACGCGGAGCAGGTCCTCTCCGCCGAGACCCACCACATGAACGTCGACTACTCGGCCTACGAGGGCAAGCGGATCACCGGCCGGGTGGAGACCGTGCTCTCGCGGGGCGAAGTGGTCGTCGACGGACGGGAGTTCACCGGCCGGGTCGGCCACGGCGTGTTCACCCCCCGCTCGACCTGTCAGTACCTGAACTAGCGGAACCCGACCCAGGAGGTCCCGGTGGACTTCGGACTCGTCCTGCAGACGGACCCGCCCGCTTCGGCGGTCGTCGGTCTGATGCGGCGCGCGGAACGCAACGGCTTCCGCTACGGCTGGACGTTCGACTCGGCGGTGCTGTGGCAGGAGCCGTTCGTCGTCTACAGCCAGATCCTGGAACACACCCGGAAGATGCACGTCGGCCCGATGGTCACCAACCCCGGGACCCGGACGTGGGAGGTCACGGCCTCGACCTTCGCCACCCTGAACGACATGTTCGGCAACCGCACCGTCTGTGGCATCGGCCGCGGCGACTCCGCCATGCGGGTGGCCGGGCGCAAGCCCAACACCCTGGCCCGGCTGGGCGAGGCGATCGGCGTCATCCGCGATCTCGCCGAGGGCCGCGAGGCGGTCGTCGACGGGCAGCCCGTGCGGATCCCGTGGGTACGGGACGGGAAACTGCCGGTGTGGATGGCGGCGTACGGGCCGAAGGCACTCGCCCTCGCCGGGCAGAAGGCCGACGGCTTCATCCTCCAGCTCGCCGACCTCTACCTCACCGAGTGGATGGTCAAGGCCGTCCGCGAGGCGGCCGCCGAGGCCGGCCGCGACCCGGACGACGTCACCATCTGCGTGGCCGCCCCGGCGTACGTGGGGGACGACCTCGGACACGCCCGCGACCAGTGCCGCTGGTTCGGCGGGATGGTCGGCAACCACGTCGCCGACCTGGTCTCGCGCTACGGGGAGCACTCGGACATGGTGCCGGAGGCCCTCACCGCGTACATCAAGGAGCGGCAGGGGTACGACTACAGCCACCACGGCCGGGCCGGGAACCCGTCGACGGACTTCGTACCCGACGAGATCGTCGACCGGTTCTGCCTGCTGGGCCCGCCGTCCGCGCACATCGAGAAGCTGCGGGCGCTGCGGGACCTGGGCGTGGACCAGTTCGCCGTCTACAACATGCACGACGCGAAGGAAGCGACGATCGACGCCTACGGCGCGGAGATCATCCCCGCACTCGACCGCTGACGGGCACCGAACACCCCCACGCGACCGCCCGACCGAGCTGAAGGGTCCAGGCCATGACCGCGACCGTTCCCCCGGCACCCTCCCCGTCCCCCTCCGACTCCGGCCAGCTCACCGACGCCCAGGGCCGGGTGGAACTCGCCCCCGGCGCGGTCCCCGCCGGAGGCCGCTTCGTCAACAACGACCTGCTTCCCGTCCCGCTCGCCAACCGCCACTGGACCACGTACAACTTCGCCGCGCTCTGGGTCGGGATGGCCCACAACATCCCGTCCTGGCTGCTCGCCTCCGGGCTCGTGGCGCTCGGCATGGACTGGAAACAGGCCGTGTTCACGATCGCGCTGGCCAATGTGATCGTGCTGTTCCCGATGCTCCTGACCGGTCACGCCGGTCCGAAGTACGGCATCCCCTTCCCCGTGCTCGCCCGCGCCTCCTTCGGGCTGCGCGGCGCCAACCTGCCCGCACTGATCAGGGCCGCGGTCGCCTGCGCCTGGTTCGGCATCCAGACCTGGATCGGCGGGCAGGGCATCTTCGTCCTGCTCGGCACCATCTTCGGCGGCTGGACCAAGGCGGCCGAGATCGCCGGCCAGCCGTGGACGCTGTGGCTCTGCTTCGTCGTCTTCTGGGTGATGGAACTCGCCATCATCTACCGGGGCATGGAGACGCTGCGCCGCTTCGAGAACTGGGCCGCGCCGTTCGTCATCGTGGGCGCGCTGGTGCTGCTGGTCTGGATCGCCATGAAGGCCGGCGGCTTCGGCCCGCTGCTCGACCAGCCCTCCAAGCTCGGCTGGGGCGAGGACTTCTGGCCGGTCTTCTTCCCCTCCCTCATGGGGATGATCGCCTTCTGGTCCACGCTGTCCCTGAACATCCCGGACTTCACCCGCTTCGGCGCCGGCCAGCGCGCCCAGGTCTGGGGCCAGACGCTCGGCCTGCCCACGACGATGACCCTGTTCGCGCTCCTGTCGGTGTTCGTCACCTCCGGATCCCAGGCCGTCTACGGCGCGCCGATCTGGGACCCGGTGCAGCTCGCCGCCAAGACGGACAACGTCTTCGGTCTGCTGTTCGCCCTGGTGACCGTGCTGATCGCGACGATCTCCGTGAACATCGCGGCGAACGTCGTGTCCCCCGCGTACGACCTGGCGAACCTCGCGCCGCGCTTCATCAACTTCCGTACCGGCGCCCTGATCACGGGTGTCGTCGGTGTCCTGATCATGCCGTGGAAGCTGACCGAGACCCCCGAGCTGTACATCTTCACCTGGCTCGGCCTGGTCGGCGGGCTGCTGGGAACGGTCGCCGGCATCCTGATCGCCGACTACTGGATCGTCCGCCGCACCCATCTGGAACTGGCGGACCTCTACCGGCCCGAGGGCCGCTACTGGTACTCGTCCGGCTGGAACTGGCGGGCCGTCGCGGCCTTCGCCGTCGGCGGGGTCCTGGCGATCGGCGGCTCCCACTCCGCCCCCGGGAAGGGGCCGTTCCCCGAGGACGGTCTGATCCCCCTCCTGAAACCGCTCGCGGACTACGGCTGGGCGGTGGGGCTCGCCGCCTCGCTGCTGCTGTACACCGTGCTGATGCTGCCGCAGCGCCGCAGGCACGGCTGATCGACCGGCGTGACCCGGGGCCCGGACCGCTCCCCAGCGGCCCGGGCCCCGGGCGCCGAAGGGGGCCCGCCCCGTACGGGGGTGGTATACGGGGTGGGCCCGGCGGCGGGCCTCAGCGGCTGTCGCGCTGGGCCGCCACGATCGTGCGGACCGTGCGGTCGGCGCCTCCCGAACGGCGCTGGACGCGCTCCGAGAAGCCGGGGAACTGGCCGCCGATGGCGCTCAGGATCCTCATCTCCGGCGGGGCGACGTTCACTTCCGCCCGGTTGCGCTCGATCGCGCGAACGACCCCCATGACGACCTGGCGGGGCGAGACCGTGCGCATTCCCGCCGGAGGCTCGGCGCCGGTCGCCGCGAACATGCCCGCGTCCCGGACGAAACCGGGCTGCACGAGCGACACGCCGACCCCGTGTTCGTGCAGGTCCTGCCGCAGCCCGAGCGCGAAGCCCCGCAGACCGAACTTGGTCGCGTTGTAGAGCGCGGAGTGCTTCGTCGCCGTCTTGCCCGAGATGGAGCCCACGAAGACGAGTTGGCCGCGGCGCGCCTCGACCATGGCCGGGGCCAGCAGCCGGGCCAGCATGGCCGGCGCGCGGAGGTTGACCGCCAGGGCGCGGTCGATCTGGTCGGGGGTGTAGTCGAGCAGCTCGCCGCTGGACGGCAGCGCGGCGTTGGCCAGCAGGATCTGGGTCCCGGACGCCTCGGCGGCGAGGCGTTCCACGTCCTGCGGGTCGGCCAGATCGGCGACGACGGCGCGGGCGCCGTACTCCTTCGCCAGCGGCTCGACGGCGTCGCGCCGGCGCCCCGTGAGGATCAACCGGGCACCCCGCCGGGAGAGTTCCTCGGCCAGCGCGGTGCCGATGCCGCCGGTGACACCGGTGAGCAGAACGGTTGATCCGTTGATGCGCATCTGGTTACCCTCCAGTTCTGTTCGTTCGAACGAACGATAAGGAGCACAGGGTGGTCATGTCCACAGCGGATTTCTCCGGCCTCGCCGAGCAGGCCAGGAAAGTGAAGGAAGGTCAGACCACCTCGGTGGAGCTGGTCCGGGCGGCGCTGCAGCGCATCGAGGCCAGCCAGCCCACCCTCAACGCCTTCCGGCACGTCCGCGCCGAGGCCGCCCTCGCCGAGGCCGAGGAGGCCGACCGGCGCCTCGCGGCGGGGGAGCGGGCGCCGCTGCTCGGCGTACCCCTCGCCGTGAAGGACGACACGGACGTGGCCGGACTGCCCACCCACTTCGGCTGCCAGGGCGAGCGGGCGCCCGCGGTCGCCGACGGCGAGGCGGTACGGCGGCTGCGCGCGGCCGGCGCCGTCGTCGTCGGCAAGACCAACTCCTGCGAGCTCGGGCAGTGGCCGTTCACCGAGGGCCCGGCCTTCGGCGCCACCCGCAACCCCTGGTCCACGGACCACACCCCCGGCGGCTCCTCGGGCGGCTCCGCGGCCGCCGTCGCGGCCGGGCTGGTGCCCGCGGCCCTCGGCTCGGACGGCGGCGGCTCCATCCGCATCCCCGCCGCCTGGACGCATCTCGTCGGCATCAAGCCGCAGCGCGGCCGCGTCTCGCTGCACCCCCAGACCGACGCCTTCAACGGGCTCACGGTCAACGGGCCGCTGGCCCGCACCGTCGCCGACGCCGCGCTGCTGCTCGACGCCGTCCAGGGCTCCCACCCGGAGGACCTGCACCGGCCCGACGCCGTCGACGCCTCCGCCGCCGCCCGCCGCGAGCCCGGCCGGCTGCGCATCGCCCTCGCCTGGCGGCCGCCGCTCACCCTCAGCGGCGCCCGGCCCCACCCCGAGGTCCGGCGGGCCGTCGCCGACCTCGCCGAGGCACTCGCCCGGCTGGGCCACCACGTCGAGGAGGCCCGGCCCCGCTACGGGCTGATGGGCCTCGGCTTCGTCTCCCGCGGCACCGCGGGCGTGGCAGAGTACGCCGCCCTCCACCCCGAACCCGCGCTGCTCGACCCGCGCACCCGCACGGCACTGCGCAACGGCAGGCTGCTCGGCGGGCCGATCGTCCGGGCCGCCCGCGCCCGCGAGGTGCGCCAGCACCGCCGTATCGGCGCGCTGTTCGACACCTACGACGTGCTGCTCACCCCGACCACCGCCGCGCCCCCTCCGCGCATCGGCACGTTCGACGGCCTCGGCGCCTGGCGCACCAACGCCGCCATGGCCGCCGTCTGCCCGTACGCCTGGCCCTGGAACGTCCTCGGCTGGCCGGGGGTCAACGTCCCAGCCGGCTTCACCTCCGAAGGGCTGCCCGTCGGCGCGCAGCTGCTCGGCCCGGAGGGCTCGGAGGAACCGCTGATCTCGCTGGCCGCCCAGCTGGAGGCCGACCGGCGATGGCACGAGCGCCGCCCCGACCCGCTGAGGACGTGGAGCGCCCCGGTGGAACAATGACGCGCATGCCCAGCCAGACCAGCGTCTCCGCGGAGCCCGCCGCACCCGCCATACCCCCGACCCGGCAGCGCATCATCGGCGCCGTCCTGCGCATCATCGGCCAGGACGGCATCGCCGCGGTCACCAACCGGCGGATCGCCAAGGAGGCCGGGGTCTCCCTCGGCTCGGTCACCTACCACTTCTCCAGCCAGCACGAGCTGCTGCGCGAGTCGCTGCTGCACTTCGTCCGCGAGGAGACCCGGCGCTTCACCGAACTCGCCGACGCGGGCGAGGCGGAGGGCGTCGACATCGACGGCGCGGCCGCCCTGGCAGCCCAGGTCGCGGACGGCACCGTCTTCGACAGCGAGCACATCGCGCCCTTCGAGCTCTACATCCAGGCGGGCCGCGACGAACGGCTGCGCGAGGCGGCGGCCGAGTGCTTCGGCGCGTACGACCGCCTCGCCGTCCAGATCCTCACGGCTCTCGGCGTCCCCGAGCCGCACCGCCTCGCCGCCCACACCGTCGCCCTCGTGACCGGCCTCCAACTGCGCCGCCTGGCCACCGGTTCACCGGCCGAGGAACTCACCGACGCCCTGCTCCTCCTCGTCCGCGGCGCGCTGAGCGAGGACGGGGCGCGGGCCGGCGGACCGGACGCCGGGGCTACCTGACCATCCGGAACTCCGGGTGCCGCAGCCAGGACTCCATGAAAGCGGCGTCGCACACATGCGTGTACCGGACCACGCCGTCCCCCGAGGTGTACGGGACTTCGTGCACGACCCCGCCGATGCCGCCGACCAGCGCGCGGGCCGCCGCCGGTGCGGCGGCCTCCTGCTCCGGACCCTCCCCGTGGAGGTCGTACCGGTGGCCCAGCAGGCCGTTGCAGCCGATGAGCGCCCCGAGCCGCCGGGCGAGCGAGGCGGTCGGATGCCCGAGGAGCCGGTGGCTGTCGCGTCCCGGGACGTACGCAGAGACGACGATCTCCTGGACCGGAGACCGCTCGAACCCGCCGAGTTCGTACTCGGCGAAGACGTCCTCGCTCTCCTCGGCCATGTGGAACGGGTTGCCCCCGCCGCGCACATCGCCGGCGCCGATGGGCGTCGCGTCCTCGATCCACACGTCCAGGCCCCCGCCCGGCACCGGTTCGACCGGCCGGCAGAACGTCCCCAGCCAGCTCACGGTGGCGTCCCACCCCGTGTCGGTGAGCCGCTCGAAGAGCAGCAGTGACGCCGCGGGGCCGGGCACGCCCTCACGGTACGCGCGCCGTCCACTCGGGCGTGGCGAATTTCCGGGCCGTGAGGTCCTCCGCCAGGGCCAGCTCCCGGGGTGTGACCCCGCCGTCCACCAGGCCGTGGCGCGCGCGGAACGAGTCGATCATCCGCCCGATGACGGCCTCGCGCGACAGCCCGGTCTGCCGGCGCAGCGGGTCGACCCGCTTGTTCGCGCTCCTCGTGCCCTTGTCCGAGAGCTTCTCGCGGCCGATGCGCAGCACCTCGGTCATCTTGTCCGCGTCGATGTCGTACGCCATCGTCACGTGGTGCAGCACCGCCCCGCCGTCGGCGACGCGCTTCTGCGCCGCGCCCGCGATCTTCCCGGCCTCCGAGGTGATGTCGTTGAGCGGCTGGTACCAGGCCTTCACCCCCATGTCGCCGAGTGCGCCGAGGACCCAGTCGTCGAGGTAGGCGTAACTGTCCGCGAAGGACAGCCCGGAGACGAGGGAGCCGGGCACGGAAAGGGAGTACGTGATCGTGTTCCCGGGCTCGATGAACATCGCGCCCCCGCCGGAGATCCGCCGGACGACCGTGATCCCGTGCCGCTCCGCCGCGGCGGGATCCACCTCGTTGCGCAGTGACTGGAAGCTGCCGATGACGACAGCGGGGGCGCCCCACTCCCACACCCGCAGCGTCGGCGGGCGCCGCCCCGCCGCGACCTCGGCCGTGAGAACCTCGTCGAGCGCCATGTGCAGGGCCGGCGACCGGGGCCCGTCGTGGACGAGCTGCCAGTCGTGGTCGGTCCAGTCGGTGGCGTTCGCCACCGCCCGGCGCACGGCGACGCCCACGCCCTCGGCGGTCAGTCCGTACATCTCGGTCCCCGGCGGCAGCGCCGCGTCGATCCGCGCGGCCAGCCCCGCGGCGTCGAGTTCGGCGGGCGCCCCTTCCAGTGCGCGGTCGACCGCCGTCAGCGCCTCGTCGGGTTCGAGGAAGAAGTCCCCGGACACGCGCACGTCCCGCAGGACGCCCTCCCGCACGTCGAGATCGACGACGACCAGCTTTCCCCCGGGAACCATGTACTCACCGTGCACAGCTCCGCCTCCGACCGTCCGTTCCGCGCGCTTCGTGGTGAACGCCCGCGGGGCGCGGAGTAGTCCCGGCGCCCCCTGCACTGACCCTGCCGGCCGGGGTGCGGGCTGCGTACGCTGCCGAGGGCATGCGGAACCGCTCGCGGGCGGAAGCCCGTGGCGCGGCACGGCCTCCACCGCGCCGCCGGCGCCCCGTACCGGCCGGTCCCCGCAGCGGACTGATCCGCGCGACCCCGAGGGAGCCGCCTCACATGTTCACCACCCGGCCCACCCTGCAGGGCACCTTCGGCATGGTGTCCTCCACCCACTGGCTGGCCTCGCAGTCCGCGATGGCCGTGCTGGAGGACGGCGGGAACGCGTTCGACGCGGCCGTGGCCGCCGGCTTCGTCCTGCACGTCGTCGAGCCGCACCTCAACGGCCCGGCGGGCGAGGTGCCCGTCGTCCTCGCGCCCGCCGGGGGCGACGTGCGGGTCCTGTGCGGGCAGGGGCCCGCGCCCGCGGGAGCGTCCATCGGGCACTACAGGTCCCTCGGGCTCGAGCTGGTCCCGGGCACGGGCCCGCTCGCCGCGGCCGTGCCCGGGGCGTTCGACGCCTGGATGGTGCTGCTGCGCGACCACGGCACCAGGACGCTCGCCCAAGTGCTGCGGTACGCCGTCGAGTACGCCGAGCACGGGCATCCGCCCGTCGAGCGGATCGGCGAGACGGTGGAGACGATGCGCCCGCTGTTCGAGACGGAGTGGACCAGCTCCGCCGAGGTGTACCTGCCCGGCGGCCGCGCGCCGCGGCCCGGCGAGCCGCTCCGCAACCCCGCGCTGGCCGCGACCTGGCGGCGCCTGATCGCGGAGGCGGGCGGAGGGAGCCGTACCGACCAGATCGAACGGGCGCGGGGCGTCTGGCGCGAGGGCTTCGTCGCCGAGGCGCTCGTCCGGCAGTCCGGCGTACCGACCACGGACACCACCGGCCGCCGCCACGCCGGCACCCTGACCATGGCCGATCTCGCCGGCTGGTCGGCGTCCTACGAGGCGCCGGCGACGTACGACTGGCGGGGCTGGACCCTGTGCAAGGCGGGCGGCTGGAGCCAGGGCCCGGTCCTGCTGCAGCAACTGGCGCTGCTGCCGCCCGAGCTGCCCGAGTACGGGTCCGCCGAGTACGTCCATCTGCTCGTCGAGGGCTGCAAACTGGCCATGGCCGACCGGGAGGCCTGGTACGGCGACGCCGCCGACGTGCCGCTGGACGAGCTGCTGTCGGAGCCGTACAACGCCGGGCGGCGGGCCCTGATCGGCGCGAAGGCGTCGCACGAACTGCGTCCGGGCCGGCCCGGCGGGCGGGTGCCCGCCCTCGCCGCACACGCCCTCGCCGTCGCGGCCGGAGAGCGGGGCACCGCGGGCGGCACGGCTGCGGGAGCGGGCGAACCGACCGTCGCGCGGAACGGCGCCACCCGCGGCGACACCTGCCACCTGGACATCGTGGACCGCTGGGGCAACATGGTGGCGGCCACCCCCAGCGGCGGCTGGCTCCAGTCCAACCCGGTCGTGCCGGAGCTCGGCTTTCCGCTGGGCACCCGGCTGCAGATGGCCTGGCTCGACCCCGGACTGCCGAACTCCCTGACCCCCGGGCGGCGTCCGCGCACCACGCTCAGCCCGTCGCTGGCGCTGAGGGACGGGGCGCCGGCGCTGGCCTTCGGCACCCCGGGCGGCGACCAGCAGGACCAGTGGCAGTTGCACTTCTTCCTCTCCGTGGCCCTCCGTGCCGAAGTGCGGGGCGGGCTCGACCTGCAGGGCGCGATCGACGCCCCCAACTGGCACAACGACAGCTTCCCCGGCTCGTTCCATCCGCGCGGAATGCGCCCGGGAGCCGTCACCGTGGAGTCGCGCACGGACCCGGAGACCGTGGCGGAGCTGCGCCGCCGCGGCCATGACGTCACGGTCGGCGAGCCCTGGTCGGAGGGCAGGCTGTGCGCGGTCGCACGGGACCCGCGGACCGGCGTGCTGTCCGCCGCGGCGAACCCGCGCGGCATGCAGGGCTACGCGGTGGGCCGCTGACCGGTCACCGGGCGTTCACCTCGGCGCCGCCGGGAGTCGGCCAGGTGTCCGCCGACCGGTCACCGGGCGGCAGCGGGAATGTCGGTCCGGCGTGCTTAGCTGGTCGTATGACCGAAGAGTTTCTGTCCGGGACGATGGGAAACCCCTGGGAGTCCACCACCCTCGCCCTGGTCGAGGAGGCGGTGCGCAAGGCGGCCGCCTCCGAGATCATGCCGCGCTTCCGCCGGCTCGCCGAGCACGAGATCGTCGAGAAGAACGGCCCGCACGACCTCGTGACCGTCGCCGACCGCAGCGCCGAGGAGCATCTGACGGCGTCCCTCACGGCCCTGCTGCCCGGCTCGGTGGTCGTGGGCGAGGAGGCCGTCCACGCGGATCCGGCGGTGTACGAGGCGATCAGGGGCGACGTGCCGGTGTGGATCGTCGACCCGGTCGACGGCACCCGGCAGTTCGTCCACGGCGCCCCGGGCTTCTGCACGCTCGTCGCGCTGGCGCGCCACGGCGAGGTGCTGGCGTCGTGGACGTACGCGCCGGCGCTCGACGAGATGGCGGTCGCGGTGCGCGGCCACGGCGCCCGGGTCGACGGCGCGGAAGTGCGGCCGGGCGCACCGGAGCCCGGCCGGGTCCTCCAAGTGGCCATGTCCCACCCGGACTTCACGACGCCTCAGGAGAAGAGGGCCCTCCTCGCCCTGCGGACCGAGGGCGTCCACTCCCGGCCGTGCGGCTCCGCCGGTCTGGAGTACCTCGCGGTGGCCCGCGGCGAGCTGGACGGAATCGCCTTCTCCTGGGAAAACGCGTGGGACCACGCGGCGGGACTGCTGCTCGTCGAGGAGGCCGGGGGTACGGACCTGACGCTGACCGGCGAGCGGTTCCGCATCACGGGCGGCAACGCGCTGCCCTTCACCGCGGCACGGGACGCGGCGACGGCACGGCTCATCCACGAACTCCTCGTCTCCGGCGCGGAGTAGGACGGGGCCGCGGGGGGGG
>NZ_FNHI01000002.1 GCF_900103455.1 Streptomyces wuyuanensis
CCGCCGTTCGGTCCTCGTGGGCGTCCGGCGCGGGCTGGTGTGCGGGCGGGACGACCGGTCGGTCATTCCGGCCTTGCCGAACCTGCGGTAGCGGTCCGCCCACCGCTGGGCCGTGGTCGGCGAGACCTGGAAACGCTCGGCCGCCCGGCGCAGCGGCCAGCCGTCCTCGACCACGCAGCGGGCCAGACGCAGCCGTCCGGTCTCGGTCAGGGGTGCATTACGGTGGGGCACGAGGGCCTTTCTGGTCGCCGGTGCAGATGTCGCAATCCACACCAGGCCAGAAGGCCCTCACCCATTTCAAGATCCCTCAGCCGAGACCTGCATCACCCGTCCACAACCTCCCGGGACAGAACAGCTAGCGCTCCATTTGCCGTTCGCGTACCGCCGGACGAGCCGAATCCGCTCCCGTTCCCGCGGGGCGACGGCGGCCGTCCCCTCCCCCGAGGAGGACGGACGCCGTCGCGTGATTCAGAGTCATGCACGCGCCAAACAGTCACAAGAGGCGACCGGGGCCTGTGGCACGGAAGTGACCGTTCCGCCATGGTGTGATCGTCGGGCAACGGATGCGAGACTGAGGCCGGCTTTCGGAACGGCGGCGCACACGGGGGTACGGCATCGTCCCGAATGCCCCCGTGCGCCCCGACGCCAGGAACTGTCATCCTGGCTTCGCGCATCCCTCCGGGCAGTCCGCACGACGCGGGCCCGGAGGCGTGGCGGGGGGCACCACGGCGCGGGGCACATCAGGCACGTATTCGGGGGACAAGGGGGAGGCAATGCCTCGTTGGAAGGCGCTACCGGAAGAACTCGACCCGCAGGTGAGGGAGTTCGCGAGCCAGCTGCGCCGGCTCGTCGACCGCAGCGGGCTGAGCATCGCCGCCGTCGCGGACCGCACCGGCTACAGCAAGACGTCGTGGGAGCGCTTTCTCAACGGACGGCTGCTCGCACCCAAGGGCGCGATCGTCGCCCTCGCCGAGGTGACCGGTACCAATCCGGTCCATCTCACGACCATGTGGGAGCTGGCCGAGCGCGCCTGGAGCCGCGCCGAGATGCGCCACGACATGACGATGGAGGCCATACGCATATCCCAGGCGCGGGCCGCGCTGGGTGAGTTCGGACCGAACGGTCCGGCGGCGCCTGCCGGCCGCGGCGGCCGCTCCGGCGGGCTGACCACCGCCGCGCCGGACGACGACGGCCCGCGCGACCGGCCCTTCGTCCCCGCCCAGCCCAGCAGCGGATCGGGGCGGGCCGGGAACCGGACGGCCCCCTCGCACCCCGGTGCCCCTTCGCCCGGCGGACCGGGCCGGGCGAAGGGGCGGCGCAGGGCGACGGTGTTCCTGGCGGGGCTCGTCGGTGCGCTGCTGGTGATCGCGGCGGCGGTGCTGCTGACCGACCTCGGCGGTGGCGGCGAGGAGCCGGGGAACGACGTGGCCAAGTCGCCCTCGGCGGCGCCGACCACCAGCGCGCCGGAGCTGCCCGACGGGGTGAAGTGCTTCGGCGCCGACTGCACGGGCCAGGACCCCGAGAACATGGGGTGCGGCGGACAACTCGCCACGACCACCTCCCGGGCGACGGTCGGAACCGCCCTCGTGGAGGTGCGCTACAGCAAGACGTGCGGGGCCGCCTGGGCGCGGATAACCCAGGCCACCGCGGGCGACAAGGTGCAGATAAGCGCCGGCGGCGAGAGCGAGAACGGGCTCGTCAACGCGGACAAGGACGCCTACACCCCGATGGTCGCCGTGGCCGCCGAGGCCGAGGCCGAGGCGTGCGCCACGCTGACGACCGGCACCAAGGGCTGCACGACGGAGCAGTAGTTCGCTCCAGTGAGCCGCACCACAAGGGGCCGGGGGTTCCGGGGGGCCCGGGTCGGATAGCCTGACCGCTGGATATCTCTTCACGTCGAGAGATCGATCACCGCGATCGGTGCCGTCGGTGCCGATCGGCGCGTACGTGCCACCCCTTGGCACCGCAAGCGCCGATCACGCCGATCGCGTCGATCGCGGCGGGGCCGATCACTACGGTGGAGATATCCAGCACCAGGGGCAGGGACCCCCACCGCCAGCTGTCTTACGGAGATCGCCATGACCCGCACTCCCGTGAATGTCACCGTCACCGGCGCCGCCGGCCAGATCGGCTACGCGCTGCTCTTCCGCATCGCCTCGGGCCAACTGCTCGGCGCGGACGTGCCGGTCAGGCTCCGCCTCCTCGAGATCCCGCAGGGCCTGAAGGCCGCCGAGGGCACGGCGATGGAGCTCGACGACTGCGCCTTCCCGCTGCTCCAGGGCATCGACATCACCGACGACCCGAACGTCGCCTTCGACGGTGCGAACGTGGCACTGCTCGTCGGCGCCCGCCCGCGCACCAAGGGCATGGAGCGCGGCGACCTGCTGGAGGCCAACGGCGGCATCTTCAAGCCGCAGGGCAAGGCCATCAACGACCACGCCGCGGACGACATCAAGGTCCTCGTCGTGGGCAACCCGGCCAACACGAACGCGCTCATCGCGCAGGCCGCCGCTCCGGACGTACCGGCCGAGCGCTTCACCGCGATGACCCGCCTCGACCACAACCGCGCGCTGTCGCAGCTGGCCGCCAAGACCGGCGCCCCGGTCTCCGAGATCAAGCGCCTCACCATCTGGGGCAACCACTCCGCGACCCAGTACCCGGACGTCTTCCACGCGGAGATCGCGGGCAAGAACGCCGCGGAGGTCATCAACGACCAGGCCTGGCTGGCGGACACCTTCATCCCGACCGTCGCCAAGCGCGGTGCCGCGATCATCGAGGCCCGCGGTGCCTCCTCGGCCGCCTCCGCCGCGAACGCCGCGATCGACCACATCCACACCTGGGTCAACGGCACCGCCGAGGGCGACTGGACCTCCATGGGCATCCCGTCGGACGGCTCCTACGGCGTCGCGGAGGGCCTGATCTCCTCCTTCCCGGTCACCTGCAAGGACGGCAAGTACGAGATCGTCCAGGGCCTGGACATCAACGAGTTCTCCCGCACCCGCATCGACGCGTCGGTGAAGGAGCTGGAGGAGGAGCGCGAGGCGGTTCGCGGCCTCGGCCTCATCTGACGACCGGCACCCGGTATGCGCCTGTGGGGCGCCGCGCGTTCGCACGGCGCCCCACAGGCGTTTCGGGGCCCCCACGCAGACGCGGAAGCCCCCGGAAACAAAACAGTCCCCGGTGATCCGGGCGGATTCCTGCGCTCCGGTCGTCGCCGATCGCGCTGGTCCTCGCTCTTCTCGCCGGGGGCCTAGCCAGAGCCGAGCGGGTCACGCCCTCCGGCAAGACGTCTCTTCCGAGGGAGTGCGGCTCTCTGCGGTTTTCTGGTGTAAGAACCAGTTTCCTCCCGATTTGACGGAAGTCAAGAGGCGTCGTCCCGGGGTCCCGCGGGCCTGTCCTCATCACCGCCCGACGCCGGATGGATGCGCCGTACGGCCCCGCCCTCGCGCCGCGGCGAACGCCGTCCGGCTTGCCGGGCTCACCGTCCGTGACGAGCCGGGCGACGACTTCCCCGGAGAGTGACACGCGTTACTTCCGGCCACCCGTTGCGCATGCTTTCCGTCCCGCGGGGCAGGCGATCCGCTCGCCAGTCCTTGCTGGTGAGAGACATAACGGGAACGGAAGGCGAAACGCGACGTGTCGGCACAACTGACCATCCACGTGGCCGGAGAATGGCGCAAAGCCGTCTCCGGCGCCACGCGCGAAATCCTCGACCCCGCCGACGCCACGCCCTTCGCGGTGGTGGCCGAGGGCGGGGCCGAGGACACCGACGCCGCGATCGCCGCCGCGCGCAAGGCGTTCGACGAGGGGGAGTGGCCCCGCACGCCGGTGGCCGAGCGGGCGGCGCTGCTGCGCCGGGTCGCCGCGCTGCTGGAGCGGGACCGCGAGGAACTCGGGCGCCTGGAAGCCCGCGACGCCGGGAAGACGGTGGAGGAAGGCCGCGTCGACGTCGACTGCGTCGCCGATGCCTTCCGCTACTTCGCCGATCTCGTCGTCAACGAGAACGGCCGCGTCGTGGACGCCGGCTCGCCGGACATCCACAGCGTGGTCGTGCACGAGCCGGTGGGCGTGTGCGGCCTGATCACCCCGTGGAACTACCCGCTGCTGCAGGCGAGCTGGAAGATCGCGCCGGCCCTCGCGGCGGGCAACACCTTCGTCGTCAAGCCCAGCGAGATCACCCCGCTCAGCACCGTCGCGCTGATCCGCCTCCTGTCGGAGGCGGGGCTCCCGGACGGCGTCGCCAACCTCGTCACCGGCCCCGGTGACCCGGTCGGCGCCCGCCTGGCGGAGCATCCCGACGTCGACCTCGTCTCCTTCACCGGCGGACTCGCCAGCGGCACCAAGGTGATGCGGGCCGCCGCCGACAGCGTCAAGAAGGTCGCCCTGGAGCTCGGCGGCAAGAACCCCAACGTGGTGTTCGCCGATGCCTGCACGGACGACGAAAGCTTCGACACCGCCGTCGACCAGGCGCTGAACGCCGCGTTCATCCACAGCGGCCAGGTCTGCTCGGCCGGCTCCCGCCTCATCGTCGAGGAGTCGCTGCGCGAGCGCTTCGTCGCCGAACTCGCCCGCCGTGCCGAGCTGATCCGGCTCGGCCGGGGCTCGGACGACGGCGTCGAGTGCGGACCGCTCGTCTCCTCCCAGCAGTTGGCGAAGACGGAGGAGTACGTGGCCTCCGCCCTCGCGGAGGGCGCGGTGCTGCGCGCCGGCGGCAAGCGGCCCGACGGGCCGGGCTACTTCTACCGGCCGACCGTCCTCGACCGGTGCGACCGCACCATGCGCGTCGTGCGCGAGGAGGTCTTCGGCCCGGTCCTCACCGTGGAGACCTTCCGTACCGAGGACGAGGCCGTCGCGCTCGCCAACGACACCGAGTACGGGCTCGCGGGCGGCGTCTGGAGCGGCGACGCGGGCCGGGCCCGGCGGATCGCCGCGCGGCTGCGCCACGGCACCGTCTGGATCAACGACTTCCACCCGTACCTGCCTCAGGCGGAGTGGGGCGGTTTCGGCAAGTCCGGCATCGGCCGGGAGCTCGGCCCCGCCGGTCTCGCCGAGTACCGCGAGACCAAGCACATCTATCAGAACCTCGCCCCGCGCCCCGTGCGCTGGTTCGCGGGCTGATCACGGGGAGCAGGAGCAACCACCACCATGACCGAGCACGATTACGCGTACGACTACGTCGTCGTCGGGGGCGGCACCGCAGGATCGGTGATCGCCGCCCGCCTGACCGAGAACCCGGATGTCACCGTGGCCGTCATCGAGGGCGGCCCGAGCGACGTCGACCGCGAGGACGTCCTCACCCTGCGCCGCTGGATGGGCCTTCTCGGCGGGGAGCTCGACTACGACTACCCCACCACCGAACAGCCGCGCGGCAATTCGCACATCCGGCACAGCCGCGCCCGGGTGCTCGGCGGTTGCTCCTCCCACAACACCCTCATCGCCTTCAAGCCGCTGCCGTCCGACTGGGACGAATGGGCCGAGGCGGGGGCCGACGGCTGGGACGCCGCCGCCATGGACCCGTACTTCGGCAAGCTGCTCAACAACGTCGTCCCGGTCGACGAGGCCGACCGCAACGCCATCGCGCGGGACTTCGTCGAGGCGGCCCGGTCCGCGCTCGGCGTGCCGCGCGTCGAGGGCTTCAACAAGGCGCCGTTCCACGAGGGCGTCGGCTTCTTCGACCTCGCGTACCACCCCGAGAACAACAAGCGCTCCTCGGCGTCGGTGGCCTACCTTCATCCGGTGATGGACGAACGGGCCAACCTCACCCTGCTGCTGGAGACCTGGGCGTACCGGCTGGAGCTGGAGGGCACCCGGGCGCGCGGCGTGCACGTCCGCACGAAGGACGGCGAGGAGCGGCTGGTACGGGCACGGCGCGAGGTGATCGTCTGCGCCGGGGCCGTGGACACCCCGCGGCTGCTGATGCACTCCGGCATCGGGCCCGAGGGAGATCTGGAGGCCCTCGGCATCCCCGTGGTCCACGATCTGCCGGGGGTGGGCGAGAACCTGCTCGACCACCCCGAGTCGGTGATCGTCTGGGAGACCCACGGGCCGATCCCGGAGAACTCGGCGATGGACTCGGACGCCGGCCTGTTCGTACGTCGCGACGACGACGAGCGCGGCCCCGACCTGATGTTCCACTTCTACCAGATCCCGTTCACCGACAATCCGGAGCGGCTGGGCTACGAACGGCCCGCGCACGGCGTGTCGATGACGCCCAACATCCCCAAGCCGCGCAGCCGTGGCCGCCTCTACCTGACCAGCGCGGACCCCGAGGTCAAGCCCGCCCTGGACTTCCGCTACTTCACGGACGAGGACGACTACGACGGCCGGACCCTCGTCGACGGCATCCGGATCGCCCGGGAGATCGCGAAGTCCGAGCCGCTGGCCGGCTGGCTCAAGCGGGAGGTCTGTCCCGGACCGGAGATCACGGGCGACGAGGAACTGAGCGAGTACGCGCGCAAGGTCGCGCACACGGTCTACCACCCGGCCGGCACCTGCCGAATGGGTTCCTCCGCCGATGAACTGGCCGTGGTCGCCCCCGACTTGAAAGTCAGGGGGCTCGACGGAATCCGGATCGCCGATGCGTCCGTCTTCCCGACCATGCCGGCCGTCAACCCGATGATCGGGGTGCTGATGGTCGGCGAGAAATGTGCGGATCTGCTGACGCTGACGGGAAATGAGGCGCGATGAACGGCGACACCAAGGAAACGATCGACATCGACACCAAGGCCGCCGGAACGGCCGGCGACAACGGCACCGGTGACCTGGAACCGCCCGTGTTCGCGGTGCGCGGCCTGTGGAAGGTGTTCGGGCCCCGGGCGGACCGCGTGCCCGGCTCGGCCGAGCTCGCCGCGCTGAGCCCCGCCGAGCTGCGCGAGCGCACCGGCTGCACGGCCGCCGTGCGGGACGTCGGTTTCGACGTGCGCAAGGGCGAGGTCTTCGTCGTCATGGGACTCTCCGGATCCGGCAAGTCCACGCTCGTGCGCACGCTGACCCGGCTCATCGAACCGACCTCCGGGTCGATCGCCATCGACGGCGAGGACGTGCTCTCCATGGACAAGGCACGCCTGCGCGAGCTGCGCCGGCACCGCGCCGCCATGGTCTTCCAGCACTTCGGTCTGCTGCCGCACCGCACCGTCCTCGACAACGTCGCCTACGGACTGGAGATCCAGGGCGTGGGCAAGGCCCAGCGGCGCGCCAAGGCCGCCGAGGTCGTCGCCAAGGTCGGCCTGGCCGGTCTGGAGGAGCGCCGTCCGGGACAGCTCTCCGGCGGTCAGCAGCAGCGCGTCGGCCTCGCCAGGGCCCTCGCCGTCGACCCCGAAGTGCTCCTCTTCGACGAGCCGTTCAGCGCGCTCGACCCGCTGATCCGCCGCGACATGCAGGAGGAGGTGATCCGGCTGCACCGGGAGGAGGGCCGCACGATGGTCTTCATCACCCACGACCTGAACGAGGCGCTGCGCCTCGGCGACCGGATCGCCCTGATGCGCGACGGCCGCATCGTCCAGCTCGGCACCCCCGAGGAGATCGTCGGCTCGCCCGCCGACGACTACGTGCGGGACTTCGTCCGCGACGTGCCACGCGAGCAGGTCATGACCGTCCGCACGGCCATGCGTCCCGCGGCCGACGCGACCGAGGCCGAGAGCGGCCCCGCGGTCGCCCCCGGCGCGACGGTCTCCGAGGCGATCGAGGCGGTCGCCCGCTCCGGCGGCCCCGTCCGCGTCGTCGAGGACGGCCGCTGCCTCGGCGTCGTGGACCACGCCGCGCTGCTCGCGGTCGTGGCCGGCGTCCCGGCACAGGGGGTGGCGGCATGAGAAAGCCCGTCCACACGGGGTTCCGCCCCGCGCGCGAACCGGCCGCCCGCACCGTGAGGTGGGGCCGATGAGCGCCACCGTCACCACCGTCTCCAAGGCCGGCACCGCCGCCGGCGACGCCCGCACCGAGGACTCCGGCGGCCTGCGCGAAGCCGTAAGGCGCCGGCGCAAGCTGCTCACGGGCGGCGGTGTCCTCGCCGCGCTCCTCGTGCTCGGCGCCGTCCTGCTCGGTGGCGGCGGCTGGCCGGCCGGCCTGACCGCCGACATATCGGGGCCGCTCGACGCGGCCAACGACTGGGTCGTCGACAACCGCGACACCCACCCGCTCTTCTTGTACTTCCTGCTGCACCTGTCCAACACCGCCACGGACGCCGTCGACGCCGTCTACCAGGGGCTCGACGCCCTCGGCTGGCTCGGTGTCACGGTCGCCGCGGTGCTCGTGGCCTGGCGGGCCGCCGGCCTGGGGCGGCGCGGGCTGCGCGCCGCGGTGACCGCGCTCGGCGCGTTCGCCGTCTGCGGCGTGCTCGGGATGTGGGACGCCACACTGCTCACCATCGCGCTGATGGTGGTGTCGGTCGCGGTCGCGGCCCTGCTCGGCGCGCTGATCGGTCTCGCCGCGGGTCTCTCCGACCGGGTGGACCGGGCCCTGCGCCCGGTGCTCGACACCATGCAGGTGATGCCGGCCTTCGCGTACCTGCTGCCGTTCGTGCTGGTCTTCGGTACGGGGACGCCCGCCGCGCTGTTCTGCACCGTCATCTACGCCGCCCCGCCGATGGCCCGGCTCACCGCGCTCGGACTGCGCGGGGCCGACCCGGCGGCGCTGGAGGCGTCCGCGTCCCTCGGCGCGAGCGGCCTGCAGCGTCTGTGGACCGCGCGACTGCCGCTGGCCCGCAAGCAGATGCTCCTCGGCCTCAACCAGACGATCATGATGGCGCTGTCCATGGTGGTCATCGCCGCGCTCGTCGGCGCCGGAGGCCTCGGCGAGGAGGTGTACTCGGCGCTGTCGACCACGGACGTCGGCAAGGCGTTCACCGCGGGTCTCCCGATCGTCCTCATCGCGGTCTGGCTGGACCGTACGACGGCGGCCGCGGGCAACGGGGCCGGCGTGCCGGCCCCCGCCGGGAGCTGGCTGCACGGCGGCCGGGCGTGGGCGCTGGTGGCGGCCGCGGTCGCGGCCGCGGCGGCCGTACGCACCGCGACCTGGCCCGAAGCCTGGACGTACGACATCTCCACTCCGGTCAACAAGGCCCAGGAGTGGATCACCGCCAACCTGACCTTCACCGAGGTCTGGGCGCGCGAGTTCACCCTGTGGGTCCTGAACCCGCTGCGGGACGTGCTGGTCTGGCTGCCCTGGTGGTCCGTACTGCTGCTGGTCGCCGCCGTGGCCTGGCTCGTCGGCAACTGGGTCTCCGCGGTCACGGCGACCGCCGCGATGGCGGCGATCGGCGTGCTCGGGGTGTGGGCCAAGTCGCTGGACACGCTCTCCCAGGTGCTCGCGGCGCTCGTGCTCACGCTGGTGCTCGGCTTCCTCGCGGGCGTGCTGTGCGCCCGCGCCGGACGACTCGAACGCTGGGTGCGGCCGCTGCTGGACGCCATGCAGACGATGCCGCAGTTCGTGTACCTCATCCCGGTCGTCGCACTCTTCGGCGCCACCCGCACCTCGGCGATCGTCGCGGCCGTCGTGTACGCGCTGCCCGCCGTCGTGCGCATCACCACCCAGGGTCTGCGCGAGGTCGACCCGGCGGCCGTGGAGGCGTCCCGCTCGCTCGGCGCCTCCACGCGCCAGCAGCTTTTCGGCGTCCAGCTGCCGCTGGCCCGTCCGGCCCTGCAGCTCGCCGTCAACCAGGGCGTCGTGCTGGTGCTCGCCGTGGTCGTGGTCGGCGGGCTCGTCGGCGGAGGCGCGCTCGGCTACGACGTGATCAAGGGCCTGTCCCGGGGCGAGATGGGCCTCGGCATGACGGCCGGGATCGCGATCGTCTGCCTCGGGCTCGTCCTGGACCGCGTCACCCAGCGGACCTCCCGCACCCCCCGCTGACCCACCTTTCTGGATCTCTCGACAGGAGCACCATGCGCACCGTCCGTACCTTCCGTACCGCCGTGGCCGTCGCCGGAGCCCTCGGCGTCCTCTCCCTCACCGCCTGCGGCGCCGCCGAGACCGGCAAGAGCAACGAGGCCGGCGGCGACAAGACCGTCAAGCTGACCGTTCCGTCCTGGGTCGGCGCCCAGGCGAACGTCGCCGTGGCCAAGCACATCCTCGAGAAGGAGCTCGGCTACAAGGTCAAGACCCAGCAGATGGGGGAGGTCCTGGCCTGGGACGCGCTCTCCAAGGGCGACATCGACGGCATCCTCGAGGACTGGGGCCACCCCAAGGAGGAGAAGCAGTACGTCGAGACGAAGAAGACCGTCGTCAAGGGCGGCGACCTCGGCGTCACCGGGCACATCGGCTGGTACGTGCCGAAGTACTTCGCCGACAAGCACCCCGACGTGACGGACTGGAAGAACCTCAACAAGTACGCCGAGGAGTTCAGGACCGCGGAGAGCGGGGACAAGGGCGAACTGCTGGAGGGTTCGCCCGACTACGTCACCAACGACGACGCCATCATCGCCAATCTGAAGCTGAACCTGAAGACCAACTACGCGGGCTCCGAGGCCGCGCAGATCACGGCCATCAAGAAGTACGCCAAGGAGAAGAAGCCCTTCCTGACGTACTGGTGGACCCCGCAGTGGCTGAACGCCCAGGTGGACATGGTCGAGATCAAGCTGCCGGAGTACAAGGAGGGCTGCGACGCCGACCCGAAGAAGGTCGCCTGCGCCTACCCCCACACGCCGCTGCAGAAGTTCTTCAACGCGGACTTCGCGAAGGAGGGCGGCGAGGCCGCCGAGTTCCTGAAGAACTTCAAGTGGACGACCGAGCAGCAGAACGAGGTCGCACTGATGATCGCCGGCGAGAAGATGTCGCCGGAGGCCGCGGCCGAGAAGTGGGTGAAGGAGAACGAGGCGACCTGGAAGGCGTGGCTCCCCAAGAAGTGACGTAGGGCTGACGGGCCTCCGGGGCCCGTCGGCCCCTGCCCGGGCGCGGTGCGCGACCCCTGTGCGTCAGGGCCGCGCCCCGCGCCCGGGCACTTTTTTGGGCGCCGGGTGTCGCGCACGTACGGACCGGGTGCGTCGCGGGGCCACGGGGCGCCGGTCCCGGCGTCGTTCGCGCCGGGCCCCGCCCCGGTCCCGGGGCCCGGGTCAGCGGTGCGGGTCGGCGCGGCCGCCGGCTCCGCACGCCCCGGCCGGCGGCTGCCGCCGAGGCGGTGGTGCCCGCCGGACCGGTGCGCCCGCGGTCAGCCGCGCAGCCTCGTCGACCACTCGCGGAGCGCGTCGAGCGTGTGCAGCAGGAGGCCGGGGCCGAAGGTGACACGGGTGACGCCGAGGCGGCCCAGGGCAGGTGCGCCCGGTGCGCCGGGGGACGCCACGGCGTTGATCGGCCCCGTGATCTCCCGGCGCAGTCGCGGCAGCGCGTCCATGGGAGCGCCGATCGGGTAGACGCAGTCGGCACCGGCCGCGACGTACAGCCGCGCCCGCTCGATCGCGGCAGCGCCGGGGTCGGACACCCCGAGCAGGAACGTGTCGACGCGCGCGTTGACGAACAGTGCGTCGCCCGCCTCCGCGCGGATCTCCGCCAGCCGGTCCGCCTGGCGCAGTGGCTCCACGAGCGCCTCGCCGGGATCGGAGTCCTCCAGGTTGATCCCGACCGCGCCGGTCTCCAGGACGCGGGCCACGAGTTCCCCGGCCGGCAGGCCGTAGCCCGCCTCAACGTCCGCGGAGACCGGGACGTCCACGGACCGGACGATCCGGGCGACCGCCGCGAACATCTCGTCCGCCGGCGTCCCTCCGTCCTCGTATCCGAGCGAAGCCGCCACGGCCGCGCTCGGCGTGGCCAGCGCCGGGAAGCCGGCGTCGGCGAATACCCGAGCGCTGACCGCGTCCCACGGTCCGGGCAGGACCAGCGGGTCCTCGGGTGCCCGGCCGTGGTGCAGATCGCGGAAGTCCGCCGCGGACACCGCGGCCCTCAGTGCTTGGACTGGCCGGGCGTGTAGTGGCCGGGCACCATCCGCGTCGCCACGCCGAAGCGGTTCCACGTGTTGATGACGGCGATCGCCGCGATCAGCTGGGCCAGCTCCGCCTCCTCGAAGTGCTTCGCGGCCTTCTCGTAGACCTCGTCCGGGACGAACCCGTCCGTCAGTACCGTCACGGCGTCCGTCAGCTCGATCGCCGCGATCTCCCTGGCCGTGTAGAAGTGCTGCGACTCCTCCCAGGCGCCGAGCTGGATGATCCGGTCCACCGACTCGCCGGCCGCCAGGGCGTCCTTGGTGTGCATGTCGAGGCAGAAGGCGCAGTGGTTGAGCTGGGAGGCGCGGATCTTCACCAGCTCCAGCAGCGTGGGATCGACCCCCTGCCGGGCGGCCGCGTCCAGCTTGACCATCGCCTTGTACACCTCGGGAGCGTGCTTGGCCCACTGCATGCGCGGGCTGTGCTCGTGGTTCAGGTCGTTCTCGGTCTCAGGCATGACATCGACCGTACTCCGCACATGGCACAGCGCTATGGTCCATTTACATGACGAATGACTGGGCCACTTTTCGATCCGGCGCCGGCGCCGACCTCCACGTCGAACTGCGCGGCACCGGCCTGCGGACCGGGCTGATGGACGCGCTGCGGGACGCCGTCCGCAGCGGCAGGCTCGCTCCCGGGACCCGGCTGCCCTCCTCGCGTACGCTCGCCGTCGATCTCGGCATCGCCCGCAACACCGTCGCCGACGCCTACGCCGAGCTCGTCGCCGAGGGGTGGCTCACCGCCCGGCAGGGCTCGGGCACCCGCGTCGCCCGGCGATCGCCCCCGCGCAGGCCGGCGCCCTCACCGCCGCGCCCCGGACCGGCACGGGGCCGCCCGGCGTACAGCCTGATGCCCGGGTCGCCGGACCTCGCGTCGTTCCCGCGCGCAGAGTGGCTCAGGGCGGCTCGTCGCGCGATCACCGACGCGCCGCACGAGGCCTTCGGATACGGCGATCCCCGCGGACGGACGGAACTGCGTACCGTCCTCGCCGACTATCTGGCCCGGGCTCGTGGTGTGTACGCCGACCCGGACCGCATCGTGATCTGCTCGGGCTACGTCCACGGGCTGATGCTGCTCGCCTCGGTGCTGCGGGCCGGAGCGCCGTCGGCCGGGCTCAGGGGCCGGGTACGGGAGGTGGCGGTCGAGGCGTACGGGCTCGACGCGCACTGGAGGCGGCTGACGGACGCCGGCCTGCGGCTGTCCGCACTGCGCTTCGACGAGCGAGGCACCCGCACCGGCGATCTCGCCTCCCTCAAGGGTGCGGGCGCGGTGCTGCTGACGCCCGCGCACCAGTTCCCGATGGGCGTCGCCCTGCCCCCGGACCGGCGCACCGCCGCGGTCGACTGGGCCTGCGGCACGGGCGGGCTGATTCTGGAGGACGACTACGACGGGGAGTTCCGGTACGACCGCCAGCCCATCGGTGCGCTCCAGGGACTCGACCCCGAGCGGGTCGTCTACCTCGGCACGGCGAGCAAGTCCCTGGCCCCCGGGCTGCGGCTGGCGTGGATGGTCCTTCCGGAGGCGCTGGTGAACGAAGTCGTCGCTGCGAAGGGGGAGTCGGACTGGGCCTCGGGCACGCTGGACCAGCTGACCCTGGCCGAGTTCATCTCCTCCGGCGCCTACGACCGCCATGTGCGGGCCATGCGGCTGCGCTACCGGCGCCGCCGCGACCAGCTCGTCGAGGCGCTCGCGGAACGCGCCCCGGACATCCGGGTGAGCGGGATCGCCGCCGGGATGCACGCGGTGCTGGAACTCCCGCCGGGTACCGAACGAGCGATCGTCCAGGCCGCGGCCTGGCAGGGCCTCGCCGTCTCCGGCCTCGGCCGATTCCACCACCCGTCCACCCCACCGGGTCCGGACGCCCTCGTCGTCGGCTACGGCACCCCTGCGGACAGCGCATGGTCGGGAGCGCTGGACGCCCTGTGCCGGGTCCTTCCCTGAGCCGGGGCACAGGCGCCCGCACCGGGTGGGGCGGGGCCGCCGGTCGTTGGGCGGCCGGGCGCCCGGCCGCGGCCGGTGAGCGGCTGGGCCGGACCGACGCGGGCCGCCGTCCGCCGTCAGCGTGGCGCCGTGAGCCGTGAGCCGTGAGCCGCGTGAGCCGGGACCGGCCCCGGTGTCCGGCCCGTGCCGGGGCCGCTCAGGGGCGGTTCCGGCCACCGGGTGGGGACCCGTCGGCGCCGATCGGCGAGGCCGGGGCCGGGACCTCGCCGAAGCGGGCCAGCGCCAGCGCCCCGGCCACCGAGACGGCGAAGCCGAGGACCGCGAGCCACGCCAGGCCCTCGCGGGTACGGTCGCCCAGCCAGACCACGCCCACGACCGCCGGGGCGATGGTCTCCGCGAGGACCATGCCCGCCGTGGCCGTGGTGACGGAGCCGTGCGCGAACGCCGAAGTGAGCAGCAGGAACGCCGCCGCACCACCCAGCAGCAGCGCGTACAGCGCCGGGTCGGTGAGGGAGGGCCGGTCCAGCAGCCGGACCGCCACCTCCGGCACCCCGAAACCGAGTCCCGCGCACACGCCCAGCACCAGCGCACGCGAGCGCCCGGGCAGCCGGCCCGCGGCCGCGCCGCCCAGCAGCACGGCGGCTGCCGTGCCGAGCAGCGCCCACTCCAGCCACGGCGGGGCGGTCGCCCTGCCTTCCGGCCCCGAGGCGAAGCCCAGCATCGCCAGGCCCGCGCAGACCACCGCGACGGCCCCCCACTCCGTCCGGCTCAGCCGCACCGCCAGCACGCGCGTGGCGAGCACCGCCGTGACGGCCAGGCTCGCCGCCAGCGCCGCGCCGACCGCGTAGATGGGAATCAGCCGCAGCGCCACGACCTGGAGCAAGAACCCCGCCCCGTCGAGGGCGAGCCCGAGCAGGTAGCGCCACTGGCGCACGGCGCGTACGAACAGCGCGGCGTCCACCCCCGGGCGCGATGCGCCCTCGCCCTGCCCGGCGGCCGCCCGTGCCGCGACGGCCTGGAAGACGGTGGCCGTGCCGTAGCAGACCGACGCACTCAGCGCACAGAGCATCCCAAAGATCACAAAACGACTCTAGACGGGGAGGGTTCGCGGACCGGGTTGCGGACATCGGCAGGCGCCATCCGTTGATCCTGCGTGGGTTTCCCCCCGGCCTGAGCCGGGGAGGGAAACACATCCTTGGCCCGGCGACAAGACGCCGGCCCCGAAGCCGGACCCGGACCAGCCGGGCAGCTTCCTGCCCAACCGGCCGCCGTGAAGGCCGGGCTGAACCGCTCGATCGCTGATGCCGGATGGGCGGTGTTCCTCCATGTCCTCACCGCCAAGGGAGAATGCGCCGGACGGGAAGTGCTGCCGCACCGGCATAGCGAGAAGCCCCCTCATGCATGAGGGAGAGGAGTCACCTAGTCTGTCCGGCGGCGGATCGACCGGCTGGAAGTGTCCGAACGCCGAGGGGGAGGCCCGAAGGATGTCACGTCGCAGGCTGAGGTCGAGCACGGTCGTGCTCGGCGGTATGGGGGTGCTCGCGGCGGCGCTCACATCGTGCGGTTCGGAGCCCGACAAGCGCTGTGTCGACCCGATCAACCGTGAGGTGCTGCCGAACTACGAGTGCGACGACGACAACGGCACCAGGAACGGCACCTACTACTACGGCGGCAGCAAGTCCGGCGGCAAGATGTCGGGCGGCAGCTTCGACAAGGCCGCGGTGGAGCGCGGCGGCTTCGGCTGCTCCGGTTCCGGCGGCGGCTGAGCGGCCCGGCGGCATGAAGCGGCACACCATCGAACCCCGCCCCGGCTGGCAGCAGATCGTCGAGGAGCAGGGTCTCGTCTATCCCCTCACCCGCCACCCGGACGGTTCCCTGCGGCCGTACTGGGACGAGAGCGCCTACTACGAGTTCTCGCTGCCCGAGGTCGAGGCGCTGGAGGAGGTCGTCGAGGAACTGCACGCCATGTGCCTCGCCGCCGCGGCCCACATCGTGGAGCACGACCGCTTCGGGGACCTCGGCATCACCGACCCCCGGCTGGCGCGCCTCGTCGCCCAGTCCTGGCAGCGGCGCGCGGAACTTCCCTCCCTGTACGGCCGGTTCGACCTGCGCTACGACGGCGCCGGACCGGCCAAGATGCTGGAGTACAACGCCGACACCCCCACCTCGCTGGTGGAGGCGGCCAGCCCCCAGTGGTTCTGGATGGAGGACCGCTTCCCCGGCGCCGACCAGTGGAACTCGCTGCACGAGCGCCTGGTCGACGCATGGCGGCGTCAGGCCCCGCTGCTGCCGCCCGGTCCGCTGCACTTCGTGCACTCCGACGGCGACGAACTGGGCGAGGACCTGATGACGGTCGCGTATCTGCGCGAGACCGCTCAGCAGGCCGGGCTGGCCACCGAGGCGTTGTCCGTGGAACGGATCGGCTGGGACAGGCTGTCGGGCCGTTTCGTGGACGAACGGCTCCGGTTCATCCGCAGCTGCTTCAAGCTGTACCCGTGGGAGTGGCTGACCACGGACGGTTTCGGCCCGTACGTCCTGGACACCCTGGACAACGGCGGAGGCACCGGCAGCACTTGCTGGATCGAACCCGCGTGGAAGATGCTGCTCTCCAACAAGGCGCTGCTCGCGGTGCTGTGGGAGCTCTACCCCGGGCACCCGAATCTGCTGCCCGCCTATCTCGACGGCCCGCGCGAACTCGCAGCCTCCACCGGCTGGGTCGCCAAACCGCTCCTGGGGCGCGAGGGCTCGGGCATCACGGTCCATGAGCCGGGGACGGCTCCCCAGGTGCGTGACGAGCCGTGCTGCTACCAGGAGCTGGCGCCGCTCCCCGATCTGGTGGCGCCCGGCGGCGATGGTTCCGGCGGCGGGAACCGGGTGGTGCTCGGCGCCTGGGTCGTCGAGAACGAGGCGGCCGGGCTGGGCATCCGCGAGTCCTCGGGACTGGTCACGGACGAGTACGCCCGCTTCCTGCCGCACGTGATCCTCTGAGGGCCGCCGGTCCTCCACGGCCGCTTCTCTCCCCCCGGCCTGTTTCTCCGCAGGCCCGGTCCTCCGGCGGCCTGTTCCCCAGCGGCTGATCCCCTGACGGGCGGCTCCCCGTGAGAAGGCGCCGGCGGCGGCCGGTTCCCCCGACGCGCCGCCGTGAGACCGGCCGTTGGCCGCCCGGGTCCCGAGTCCGGCCCGAGTCCCGACTCCGGCGTGAGTCCGGCCCCAGCCCGGGCCGCGCGCCCTGCCGCCTCTGAGCCCGGGCCGTGAGTCCTGCATCTGAGCCCGGCCCGACTCGGCCCGGCCCGAGCCCGGCCCGACTCGGTGGCCCACCGGCCCCGGGCCGGCGGGTGGCAGTGACGCGTCCGCGCCGGCCGAGCGTGGCGGTGCCGGCCCGGCCGGTGCCGGCCCGGATCACCGCCCGTCGCTCACGGCCGGGTCATTCCGCGCCCTTCCGAACACCCCTCCCCGGCGCCCCTCCCGGATCGCGTTCCGGGCTCCGCTCCCGCGCGCCGCTCACTCGTCCGCCAGCACCGCGCGCAGTTGGTCGAGGCCCCAGTCGAGGTCCTCCTTGCTGATCACCAGCGGCGGCGCGATCCGGATCGTCGAGCCGTGGGTGTCCTTGACCAGGACGCCGCGGTCCATGAGCTTCTCGGAGATCTCGCGGCCCGTGCCGTGCGAGGCGGCGATGTCGACCCCGGCCCACAGCCCGCGTCCGCGCACCGCCTCCACCGCGCCACCGCCCACCAGCAGCCCGAGTTCGTGGTGCAGGTGGTCGCCCAGCTCGCTCGCCCGCTGCTGGAACTCGCCGGTCCGCAGCATCGCGACCACCTCCAGCGCCACCGCGCAGGCCAGTGGGTTGCCGCCGAACGTCGAGCCGTGCTCACCCGGCCGGTAGACCCCGAGCACCTCGGAGGAGGACACCACCGCCGACACCGGGACGACACCGCCCCCGAGGGCCTTGCCGAGGACGTACATGTCGGGTACGACGCCCTCGTGCTCGCAGGCGAAGGTGCGTCCCGTGCGGCCGAGGCCCGACTGGATCTCGTCGGCGATGAACAGCACGTTCCGCTCGCGGGTCAGCTGCCGCACCCCGGCGAGGTAGCCGGCCGGCGGCACCAGAACCCCGGCCTCGCCCTGGATCGGCTCCAGCAGCACCGCCACCGTGTTTGCGCTGCACGCGGCCTGCAGGGCCGTGAGATCGCCGTACGGCACGATCTCGAAACCCGGCGTGTACGGACCGAAGTCGGCCCGGGCCTCCGCGTCCGTGGAGAAGCTGACGATCGTCGTCGTACGGCCGTGGAAGTTGTTCGCCGCGACGACGATCTTGGCCTGGCCGGGCGGGACGCCCTTGACCTTGTAGCCCCACTTGCGGGCGGTCTTCACGGCGGTCTCCACCGCTTCCGCCCCGGTGTTCATGGGCAGCACCATCTCCATGCCGCACAGCTCGGCGAGCTGGGTGCAGAAGTCGGCGAACCGGTCGTGGTGGAACGCCCGCGAAGTCAGCGTCACCCGCTCCAGCTGGGCCTTCGCGGCGTCGATCAGGCGCCGGTTGCCATGGCCGAAGTTGAGCGCCGAGTACCCGGCGAGCATGTCGAGGAAGCGGCGGCCCTCGACGTCCGTCATCCACGCGCCGTCGGCCGTCGCGACGACGACGGGCAGCGGGTGGTAGTTGTGGGCGCTGTGCGCCTCCGCGGAGGCGATGGCTCTCTCCGTTGCAGACACGGGGTCTCCGTTCGTACTGCGGCGTGGGTCCACTGCGGCGTGGGTCGCCCGATCGGACCAGGGCCGGGTGCGTGCCCCTTTCTATCGTCGCTCGGTCACCGGGTGAAGAAACATCGGGCTTCCGGTGCGGTTCGCCGGAGAGCTTCCCGTTTCCCGGCCGTTCGCGCACCCGTGGCCGGGCCCGGGTGCACCACCAGTAGGGTGGGCGGTACGCACGGCGACTGGCGTACGCGGAACGAACCGCGGGGGAGCCGTGTGCGGCAGAACCTGCGAGGTGCCGCCCGCCTGGGCACCCGGGACGCACCCGCCATCTGCCCCGGAGGACGCCATGACCGTTCCCGCCACGCCCGACCGCCGTCCCGCGCTCACCGCCGCCGATCCCGAACTGGCCGCGCTCGTGGGCGCCGAGGAGCGGCTGCAGGCCGACACCCTGCGGCTCATCCCCAGCGAGAACTACGTCTCCCAGGCGGTGCTGGAAGCCTCCGGCACCGTCCTGCAGAACAAGTACAGCGAGGGCTACCCCGGGCGGCGCTACTACGAGGGCCAGCAGAACATCGACCAGGTCGAGCTGCTCGCCGTCGCCCGCGCCAAGTCCCTCTTCGGCGTCGAGCACGCCAATGTCCAGCCCTACTCCGGGTCCCCGGCCAATCTGGCGGTCTACCTCGCCTTCGCCGAGCCCGGCGACACCGTGATGGGCATGGCCCTCCCCATGGGCGGCCACCTCACCCACGGCTGGGGCGTCTCCGCCACCGGCAAGTGGTTCCGCGGCGTCCAGTACGGCGTCCGGGAGGACACCGGTCTCATCGACTACGACGAGGTGCGTGAACTCGCCCTCAAGGAGCGGCCGAAGGTCATCTTCTGCGGCGGCACGGCCCTGCCCCGCACCATCGACTTCGGCGCGTTCGGAGAGATCGCCCGCGAGGCCGGTGCCGTGCTCGTCGCCGACGTGGCGCACATCGCCGGCCTGATCGCCGGCGGCGCCCATCCCTCGCCGGTCCCGCACGCGGACGTGGTCTCCACGACCACCCACAAGACGCTGCGCGGTCCTCGGGGCGCCATGCTGATGTGCCGCGATGAGCACGCCAAGGCCATCGACAAGGCCGTCTTCCCCGGCCTCCAGGGCGGGCCGCACAACCAGACCACCGCCGCCATCGCCGTCGCCCTGCACGAGGCGGCGCAGCCCTCCTTCCGCGACTACGCCCACGGTGTCGTCGCCAACGCCAGGGCCCTTGCCGAGGCCCTGCTCGCCCGCGGCTTCGAGCTGGTCTCCGGCGGCACCGACAACCACCTCGTGCTGATCGACCTCACCTCCAGGGAGGTCCCGGGCAAGGTCGCGGCACAGGCCCTGGACCGGGCCGGGATCGTGGTCAACTACAACACCGTGCCCTACGACCCGCGCAAGCCGTTCGACCCCTCCGGCATCCGCATCGGCACGCCCTCCCTGACCTCCCGCGGCCTCACCGCGGAGCACATGCCGGCCGTCGCCGGCTGGATCGACCGTGGAGTGGCCGCCGCCCGCAACGGCGACGAGGACGCGCTGGCCACGATCCGGGCCGAGGTCGGCGACCTGATGGCCGCGTTCCCTGCCCCGGGCCTGCCGGCCTGACCCGACCGGGTCTGCCGGTTCGAGCCGGCGCCGGGACCCGCCCCCGCGCGCGCCGTCCGGCCCGTCCCGGCTGGCACCGACGGGGGCGTGGCCTCCCGACGGGCGGGCATCGCCTCCGCCTACGGATCCGGAAAGCCGCTGCCGCGGCCCCGGTCCCCGTCCCCGGCGCCCCCCGGCCCCCGCGGTGGGGGAGGCGGGCGGCGAGGGGCCGCAGGGCAGCGCCGAGAACCGCCCCCGCGGCTGGACACCGGTATGGCCCCCCAGTCGCCGGTGCCGCCCGGCAGCCGGCGCCGCACCGGACCGGGGTGACGCGGTGCCGCCGCCGTCCTCCCACGGCGACCCCGGCGGGACGGCGACGCCCTGCCCGCCGCTCCTCCCGCCCATCACCCCGAGCTTCCGCAGCAGCGCCGTCAGCTCCCGCGGGGCCGCGGCCCCGTGCCAGAACCTGTCGTACGACTCCGGGAGTCCTCTCGCCGTGTGGATCCCCACCGTGCGCCCGTCCTCCGAGGGGTAGACGCGGTCCAGCCGCCAGGGCGTGTTGTCGCGCAACATCCAGACCATGTTGATCCGGATCACTCCCGTCACCCGGTCCAGGCGCGGCGGGCGGTCCTGCGCCGGCGGCGACGGCCCCGTCGTCGAGCAGCGAGGACGGCCGACGGTATTCCGCCGACGAGCCGTACAGCCCCGTCGCCTCACCGCACTCCGGGGACACCCTCAGCACGCTCGCCGGGCCGCCCGCGACCGCGCCCGGGGCGAGGAACAGACCCGCACCCAGGGCGATGGCTCCGGCAGCGCCAGAAGTGCGGCGACTCGTCCCTCCAGCTCCAGCAGATAGCGGTGGATCACGACCTGCCGATGCTCCTCGCCCAGCTCGTCCAGAGCGGCGAGCAGCGGCCCGCGCCGCTCGCCCGCCACCGCCGCGACCACGGGGTCGGCCGCATCCGGTATCAGCATCTCCGCACCGCCCGGCAGGCTCGCCTCCCGCCCGGCGAGCTCACGCATCCGCACCGCCGACCGCACTGTGTTCCTCGTCTCATCGACGACGATCCGCAGCAGCCACGGCCGGAAGGGCGAGCCTTCCCGGAACCGGCCCAGAGACCGGTACGCCTTGAAGAAGGCGGACTGCACCACGTCCTCCGCGTCCGACCCGGCACCGCAGGCCACCGCCGCACGCAGTGCCACCGGTGTGTACGCGCGCACCGGCTCCGCATACGCCTCGGGCTCCCCGGAACGCACGCGCGCGATCACCGCTGCCTCGTCGACGACGGTCAGAGTGCGGTCCCCCTCCAGGGTCCCCTCCCGCATGCCCACACCGCTGATACACCGCGCGTCGGCGATCGGTTCCCGACCTGTCGGCGCCACCTGAGAGAATGCTGAGCATGGCCTCTGAACGTCCTCGTGTGCTCTCGGGAATCCAGCCCACCGCCGGCTCGTTCCACCTCGGCAACTATCTCGGCGCGGTGCGCCAGTGGGTCGCCCTCCAGGAGACCCACGACGCCTTCTACATGGTGGTCGACCTGCACGCGATCACGGTCCCGCAGGACCCGGCCGAGCTGCGCGCCAACACCCGCCTGGCAGCGGCCCAGCTGCTCGCCGCGGGCCTCGACCCGGAGCGCTGCACGCTGTTCGTCCAGAGCCATGTGCCCGAGCATGCCCAGCTCGGCTGGGTCATGAACTGCCTCACCGGCTTCGGCGAGGCCTCGCGCATGACGCAGTTCAAGGACAAGTCCGCCAAGCAGGGCGCCGAGCGGGCCACCGTCGGCCTCTTCACGTACCCGATCCTCCAGGTCGCCGACATCCTGCTGTACCAGGCGGACCAGGTGCCGGTCGGCGAGGACCAGCGGCAGCACATCGAGCTCACCCGTGATCTCGCCGAGCGCTTCAACGGACGTTTCGGCCGGACGTTCACGCTCCCGGCGCCGTACATCCTGAAGGAGACGGCGAAGATCTACGACCTGCAGGACCCGCAGATCAAGATGAGCAAGTCGGCGTCCACCCCCAAGGGCCTGATCAATCTCCTCGACGAGCCGAAGGCGACCGCGAAGAAGGTCAAGAGCGCCGTCACGGACACCGACACGGTCATCCGCTTCGACCCGGCCGGGAAGCCCGGCGTCAGCAATCTGCTCACAATCCTGTCCACCCTCACCGGCACGGGCGTCGCGGAACTGGAGCAGGGGTACGAGGGCAAGGGCTACGGCGCGCTCAAGACCGACCTCGCCGAGGTCATGGTCGACTTCGTCACCCCTTTCCGGGCCCGCACCCAGGAGTTCCTGGACGACCCGGAGACGCTGGACTCCCTGCTGGCCAAGGGAGCGGAGAAGGCCCGCGCGGTCGCCGCGGAGACACTCGCGCAGACGTACGACCGGGTGGGATTCCTGCCCGCCAAGCACTGAGGCCGCGGGTTCCGCAGGGCACCGGGGCAAAGGGCCCTGGCGGGACCACGGCCGCAGGCGTCACACTGGCGCCTGCGCAGACCACCGAGAATCCGGATGAGGAGGACGACGTGGGGACCGTAACGCTCGGCGTTTCGATCGCGGTCCCGGAGCCCTACGGCAGCCTGCTCCAGGAGCGGCGCGCGGGCTTCGGGGATCCCGCAGCGCACGGCATCCCCACGCATGTGACCCTGCTCCCGCCCACCGAGGCCGACGAGTCGGTCCTGCCCGAGGTGGAGGAGCATCTGACGAGGGTCGCGGCCGCGGGCCGGGCGTTCCCCATGCGGCTGTCCGGCACCGGCACGTTCCGCCCGCTGTCGCCCGTGGTGTTCGTCAAGGTGGTGGAGGGCGCCGCGGCCTGCACCGAGCTCCAGCAGCGGGTGCGGGACGACTCGGGGCCGCTCGTGCGTGAGCTGCAGTGGCCCTACCACCCGCACGTGACCGTCGCACACGGCATCGCCGAGGAGGCGATGGACCGGGCGTACGAGGAGCTGGCCGGCTACGAGGCCGCGTGGAACTGCACCTCCTTCGCCCTCTACGAGCAGGGCGCGGACGGGGTGTGGCGCAAGCTGCGCGAGTACGCGTTCGGCGGCGGTCCCGTGCCGGGCGTCCCGCCGCAGAGCGCCCCGGTCGACGAACCGGCCGCCACGCACCACTGACGCCGGAGCCGCCCCGCACCGCGGATCCCGCGGGCGGGACGGCCCGGATCAAGGCGCCCGGGAAGGGGCGGTCCCGGCCGGGGCGACGTCCCTCCGAGGCCCGCGGTGCCGCTGACGGCTCAGACCGGAAGCCGGCGGAACAACGGCCGTGGGACGTGCCGCAGAGCCGACATCACCACCCGCAGCACGCCCGGAACCCACACGGTCTCGGAGCGCCGCCGCAGCCCTTTCTCGATGGCCTGTGCCACCTGGTCGGGCGTTGTGGCCAGAGGCGCCTCCACCAGCCCCGCCGTCATCTTCGACCGCACGAACCCCGGCCTGACGACCATCACGTGCACCCCCGTGCCGTGCAGGGCGTCGCCGAGCCCCTGGGCGAAGGTGTCGAGCCCCGCCTTGCTGGAGCCGTAGATGAAGTTGGCCCGCCGGGCCCGCTCGCCCGCCACCGACGACAGCACGACGAGCGAGCCGTGCCCCTGCGCCTGCAGTGCGCCCGCGCAGATCAGCCCGGAGGACACCGCCCCGGTGTAGTTGGTCTGGGCGACGCGGACCGCCGCGAGCGGCCTGGCCTCGTCGTGCGCCTGATCGCCCAGGACACCGAAGGCGAGCAGCACCATGTCGATGTCGCCCTCGGCGAAGACCTTGCCGAGGACCTCCTCGTGACCGCTGGGGTCCAGGGCGTCGAAGGGCACGGTGCGTACGTCCGCGCCGAGTTCGCGCAGTCCGTCGGCGGCGGAGTCCAGCGCGGGGGAGGGGCGGCCGGCGAGCCAGACCGTACGGGTACGGCGGGCCACCAGCCGGCGCGCCGTGGCCAGGCCGATCTCCGACGTACCGCCGAGGACGAGCAGGGTCTGGGGAGTGCCGAAAGCGTCCTTCATGGTGCGTGCTCCTTCGTCACATTGGTGCTGGGCCGGCCGAGGTCACAGGGAGAGCCGGCGGGACAGGTCGGACACGAACACCCCGCGCGGGTCGAGCCGTGCGCGCAGCGCCCGGAAGCGGTCGAGGCCCGGGTACATCACGGTCAGCAACTCCGGCCGCAGCCGGGAGTCCTTGGCCAGATAGACCCGCCCGCCCGCGTCGGCCACCACCTGGTCGAGCCCGTCCAGGAACGTGCCGAGGCCGGGCAGCCCGGCCGGTACGTCCAGGGCGAGCGTCCAGCCGGGCATCGGGAACGACAGCCAGCCCGGGTCGCCCTCGCCGAACCTCTTCAGCACGGCGAGGAACGAGGGGCATCGCTGCCGGGAGACGCGCCGTACGACCTCGCGCAGCGCCTCCTCCTGTCCGTGGCCGACCACGAACTGGTACTGGACGAAGCCGCTGCGGCCGTAGACGCGGTTCCAGTGCGGAACTCCGTCGAGCGGATGGAAGAAGGCCGGGATGCTCTGCAGCTGCCCGCGGCGTGCGCGCGGAGCGCGGCGGTACCAGACCTCGTTGAAGAGGGACACGGAGGCGCGGCCGAGCAGCCCTTCGGGCACGAAGCCGGGCGGGGAGAAGAGCTGCCGGGGTCGGAAGTCCAGTGGCCGGCGCCGTGCGCGCACCGGGAGCGCGTCGAGCGGCGCGTGCTCCCCGCGGGTGAGCACCGCGCGACCCGTCGCCGCGCCGCGCGCGAGCAGGTCGATCCACGCGACCGAATACCGGCGTCGGTCTTGTGCGGCGGTCAGACGGGACATCAGGTCGTCGAGGTCGGTGGCGCGTTCGGTGTCCACCGACATCAGCGAGGTCTCGACGGGGTGCAGCCGAATCGTGGCGGAGAGGACCACGCCGGTCAGGCCCATGCCCCCGGCCGTCGCGTCGAAGAGCTCGGTGCCGGGGACCACCGTGCGCACCTCGCCGTCGGCGGTCAGCAGTTCCAGCGAGAGCACATGGCGGGAGAACGAGCCCGACACATGGTGGTTCTTGCCGTGGATGTCGGCGCCGATGGCCCCGCCGACCGTGACGTAGCGGGTGCCGGGCGTGACCGGCACGAACCAGCCGAGGGGCAGCAGCACCTCCATCAGCCGGTGGAGGCTGACGCCCGCGTCGCACACGACGACGCCGCCCTCGGCGTCGATGGTGCGGACGCGGTCCAGCCCGGTCATGTCGAGTACGGCCCCGCCGGCGTTCTGCGCCGCGTCACCGTAGGCCCGGCCCAGCCCGCGGGCGATGGTGCCGCGGCTGCCGCACCGGTGCACGGCCGCCACGGCCTCCTCGTGCGTACGGGGACGGACCAGCAGCGCCACGGAGGGCGCGGTGCGCCCCCAGCCGGTCACCGGCACCGGCAGGTCCTCGTCCGGGTCGGAACGGGTCGCGGGCGGGGGCGGGGCGGTGTGCTCGGCGGGGGCGACGGGGGCGCACTCGGCAGACATGCGCGCGACGGTATCGCCAGCTATAGGTGATTTGCGCTCAATATCCCTGACTCGCCGAAACGGGTGATTAAACGAGTGTCACAAAATATGACCGCAAATTTCGGCCTCGCGTTGAGAAGAGTCGCTCCTGGTTCATCGAAAGGGGCGGCAGATGCGAGACGCCGAAGGGGCACCCCGGCGGGACCCGCAGGACCGGCGGGCCACGCACGGCCCGGGTGACCCGCACGACCCGCCGTACCGGGGCCGTCCGCCGGACCCCCGGCACGGGCACGGGTACAGGCACGGACGAGCGGGCTGGACCGCCGCCGAGCGGCGGATGCTGGCAGTGCTGCGCGGCTGCGGCGACGAGCCCCGGGTGGCCGCGGCGGCCCGTGCGCTCTCGCACGGAGGCGAGCACGGCGCGCTCTGGCTCGGGGCGGGCCTGGTCTGCGCGGTGGCCGACCGGGAGCGGCGTGAGGGCTGGCTGCGCGGCACCGCGCTGATCGCCGCCGCCCACCTGGCCAGCATGGGCGTCAAACGCGTGGTGCGCCGCCCCCGGCCCCTGCTGCCCACGGGCGAGCCGCTCGTACGCACCGCGGGGCGCCACTCCTTCCCCAGTTCGCACGCCACCTCGGCCGCCGCCGCCGCCGTGGCCTTCGGGGTGCTGCGCCCGGCGGGCCGCGTGGTGGTCCCGCCGCTCGCCGCGGCCATGTGCGTCTCCCGCCTGGTCGCCGGGGTCCACTACCCCACCGACGTGGCCGCCGGGGCGCTGCTCGGCGGGCTGCTGGCACGCGGCGGAGCCGCCTGGCTGCGGGCCGGGGGCGGCGGGCACCGGGACGGCGGAGGACGCCGTGTCTGAGCGCAGCACCGCGCTGCTGGAGCAGCCGGGAGAGCCCGAACGGCCGTCGCCGCCGCCGGGCGGGGGCGTCCGCGCGCGCCGGCGTCCGCTGCGCCTGCCGATCGGTCTCGTCAGGACGGCCAGACCACGCCAGTGGATCAAGAACGTGCTGGTCGGAGCGGCTCCCGCCGCGGCCGGGGAGCTGGTGTCCCGGCAGACCGCCCTGCAACTCGGCGTCGTCTTCGTGCTGTTCACGGCTGCCGCCGCTGCCGTCTACCTGATCAACGACGCACGGGACGCGGAGGCCGACCGCGCGCATCCCGTGAAGTGCCGGCGGCCGGTGGCCCGCGGGGACGTGCCGGTACCCGTCGCCTACACCGCGGGGGTGCTGCTCGCCGTCGCCTCGACCGCCGCGGCGGCCGTCCTCTGCAACGCCATGACGGCCGCGCTGCTGACGGCGTACGTGGTGATGCAGGTGGCCTACTGCGTCCGGCTCAAGCACGTCCTCGTGGTCGATCTGGCCGTCGTCACCACCGGGTTCCTGATGCGCGCCATGATCGGCGGGGTCGCGCTGTCCATTCCGCTCTCCCGCTGGTTCCTGATCACCACCGGCTTCGGAGCGCTCTTCATGGTGGCCGCCAAGCGCTACTCGGAAGCCGTCGAGATGGAGGGCTCGGACGGTGCGACCCGCGCCCTGCTCACCTCGTACACGACCGGCTACCTTCGCTTCGTGTGGCAACTCGCGGCCGGTGTCGCGGTCCTCGGCTACTGCCTCTGGGCCCTGGAGGGCGGCGGCACCGCCGACGGCGCGCTGCTGCCGTGGCGCCAGCTCTCGATGATCGCGTTCATCCTGGCCGTCCTGCGGTACGCGGTGTTCGCCGACCGGGGTGCCGCGGGCGCCCCCGAGGACGTGGTCCTGCGCGACCGGCCGCTCGCCGTCATCGGACTGGCCTGGCTGGCGATCTACGGAATGGCGGTCGCGGACCTGTGACCGAGCCGCTGCACCGGCCCCTCCTCCGTCGGCGGGCCCGGGCCTGCGGGCCGGACGGGCGGGAACTCGTCTCGTTCCTGCTGGTCGGATGCTGCGCCTACGCCGTCGACCTCGCGCTCTTCGCGGTCCTGCGCGGCGCCCTCGGCTGGGAGCCGCTGACCGCGAAGGCCCTGTCCTTCCTCGCCGGCTCCGGCGTGGCCTACCTGGGGAACGCGCTGGGCACCTACGGCGGCCGCGGGCGCGCCCGGCGGGTCTCCTGGCGGGACTGCTGCGCCTTCTTCGGGGTCAACGCGGCCGGCGCCCTCGTCCAGCTGCTCTGCCTCGCCGTCTCCCACCACGTCCTCGGCTTCACCTCGGCCCGTGCCGACACCGTGTCAGGACTGGGCGTAGGCATGGTCCTCGCGACCTGTCTGCGCTTCTGGGGCACGCGAACGCTCGTCTTCGGATCAACTGCGCCGACCGGGGGAAGGCGTAGGCCATGGACTGGCTGACCCGGCTTCCCGTCATCGGACCGCTCGTACGACGGCTGATGCGGACGCACGCATGGCGCTCGTACGAGAAGCTCGACGAGGCGCGCTGGACCAGGCTGGCAGCGGCGATCACCTTCATCAGCTTCCTCGCGCTGTTCCCGCTGATCACCGTCGCCGCCGCGATCGGTGCCGCGCTGGTCAGCAAGGAGCGGCTGAAGTCGCTGGAGGGCAAGCTGACCGAGCAGGTGCCGGGCATCTCCGACCAGGTCGATCTCGGCGCGCTGGTGGACAACGCCGGCACCGTCGGACTGATCGCCGGTGCGCTGCTGCTGCTCGCCGGCATCGGCTGGGTCGGCTCGATGCGGGAGTGCCTGAGGGTCGTCTGGGGCCTCGACGACAAGGAGGACGGCAACCCGGTCGTCCGCAAGGGCAAGGACGCCGTGGTCCTGCTCGGCCTCGGAGCCGTCGTGCTGGCCTCGTTCGCCGCGTCGGCGCTCGGGTCCAGCGCCGTAGGCTGGACCGCCGACCAGATCGGTATCGACCGGGGCGGGGCGGGCGGTGTGCTGCTGCGGACCGCCGCCCTCGCCATCGCGGTCGTCGCCGACTTCCTGATGCTGCTGTACGTCCTGACGCTGCTGCCCGGCGTCCATCCCCCGCGCCGCCGGCTGTTCGTGGCGGCGCTGATCGGGGCGATCGGCTTCGAACTGCTGAAGCTGCTGCTCAGCGGCTACATCTCCGGGGTGGCGGCGAACTCGATGTACGGCGCGTTCGGCGTGCCCGTCGCCCTGCTGCTGTGGATCAACTTCACCGCGAAGCTGCTGCTGTACTGCGCCGCCTGGACGGCCACGGACAGCGGCTCCGACGCCGGGGAACCCGTCAGCGGCGCGGCAGACGACGGACCAGATCGGGCAGCGGCCAGCGCCGGTTGACCAGGAACCCGGCGACCGCGAGCAGCACCAGCGCGACGATGGCAACCGAGACCGCGACGCCGGCGCCGGTGGTCTGGCCGGTACCCGCGGCGGACGCCTTGTCCGGGCCGTGCCGGTTCTTCTTGCCCTCCTCGCCGGCCGGCGAGGAGGCGTCGGAACCGTCCGACGAGCCCGTGTCCGCCGACCTCGGCGGCACCAGCTCCCCGACCGGCTCCACCTTGCCGGCCGCGGCGAAGCCCCAGTCGAGCAGCCGGGCGGTCTCCTTGTAGACCGCGTGGACCTCCTTCGACGACGGGTTCATGACCGTGACCAGGAGCACCTTGCCGTTGCGCTCGGCCACCCCGGTGAAGGTGGAGCCGGCGTGCGTGGTGTTGCCGTTCTTCACCCCCGCGATGCCCTGGTAGGGGGCGACGCCGGACTCGCCGGTGAGCAGCCGGTTGGTGTTCTGGATCTGGAACGACTCGCGCTTCTTGCCCGGCTTCTGCTCGCCCGGGAACTGGGCGCGGGGAGTGGCGCAGTACTCCCGGAAGTCCTTCTTCTGCAGACCGCTCCGGGCGATCAGGGTCAGGTCGTACGCGCTCGACACCTGGCCCTTCTCGTCGTACCCGTCCGGGGTGACGACACGGGTGTCGAGGGCCTGGAGCTCCTCCGCGTGCTCCTGCATCTCCTGCACGGTCCGGGGGATGCCGCCGTTCATCTCGGACAGCACGTGGACCGCGTCGTTCCCCGAGCGGAGGAACACCCCGAGCCACAGGTCGTGGACGGAGTAGGTCTGGCTCTCCTTGATGCCGACGAGGCTGCTGCCCACGCCGACGCCGTCCAGCTCGCTGCGGGTGACCGTGTGCTTCTGGTCCTTGGACAGCTTGGGCAGCACCGTGTCGGCGAAGAGCATCTTCAGCGTGGAGGCGGGAGGCAGGCGCCAGTGCGCGTTGTGCGCGGCCAGCACCTCGCCGCTCTCGGCGTCCGCGACGATCCAGGACCTGCCCGTCACGTCCTTGGGCAGGACGGGGGCGCCCGCCGCGAGCTTGACCTGGGTGCCGGGCCTGCCGAGCTGCGCGCCGCCGACGGTGGACATCACCGACGGGGGCTTGGGAGCCTTCTCGTCCCGAGTGTCGGCCTTGGCCGCGGCGGCCGCGGGCACGGCGGTGAGCGCGGGCAGCAACGCGGCGGCGGCGAACGTCAATGCGGTTTTCGTCAAAGCAGACACGGACGAGAACGTACATGGAGTCCGCGACCGCTCCGACACCGGCCGGGTGACCCGCCGCGAGCTCCGCCGGTACAGCCCAGCTCCGCCAGTTGCGGACTCCGCGGCTCCGGATTCCGCGGGCGCGGACCCCGAGTCCGGTGTCACCGGACCCCGCCGCTCCGGGGCAGTGGACTGCGGCGATACTGAGTCCATGAAGCTCAGTCGCCCCGTCTCCTGGTTCCTGCTCGCGTTCGGGGTGTGGAGCTGGGTCATCTGGGTCACTTTCGTCAAGAACCTGTGGCAGGACGCCAGCGGGCTCGCCTTCGACGACGCCGGTGACCCGACTGCGTACTTCTGGGTCCATCTGCTGCTCGCCGTCACGTCCCTGCTCCTGGGGACGGCCGTCGGGGTCATCGGGTTGCGTGGCGTACGCGCTTTGCGCCGCGGCCGCGAATAGGGGAACGGTGCCGTGCTCGTCGTCCTGCTTGTGATCGCCGTCGTCGTCACCCTGCTGGTGACGGTGCACTGGTACATCTGGCGGCGCCTCGTCCGCGACACGACGGCCGGGCCCGGCGCGGCCCGCCGCGCGGGCACGGCGGCCGTGATCGTGCTGCCGCTGCTCACCGTCGGCGCGTTCGTGACCAGCCGGACCGACGCACCCTTCCGGCTCCAGCAGACCTTCGCCTGGCCGGGCTACCTCTGGCTCGCCGTGCTGCTGTACCTGACGCTCGCCCTGGTCGCGGGCGAGGCCGTCCGCCCCCTCCTGCGCCGCGTCCTGGACCGCCGGGCGGCGGCCCGTCCGGTTCCCGGGGCACCGCTCGCCGCCGCCACGGCGACGGACCCTGCGGCCGAGGCCCCGGCGAACACCGCTCCCGACGCGAACGAACCGTCGGCCGGAGGCACGGCACCACCCGGCTCCGCGACCGCCGCCGCAGCCGGCTCCGCGACGGCCGTGGCCCCCGCTCCGCCCGCCGCCGCCCAGGGAGCCGCGGCGACCGCGGTCGCCGCGCCGGCCGAGGAGATCCCCGGCGCCACCGCCCGCCACGGCGACGGGCCGGGCCCCGAGGAACCCGGTGCCGCTGAGGCTCCGGTGGCCGACGGCTCGCCCGAGGGCGGGCGCCCCACGGGCGCCATCTCGCGCAGGCTGTTCGTGGCGCGGATCGTCGGCGGGGCCGCCGCGGCCGCGGCCGCGGGGACCGTCGGGCACGGGACGTACGGCGTCCTCCGCGGACCGAGCGTCAAGCGCGTCACCGTGCCGCTCGCGAAGCTCGCCCGCGGCACGCACGGCTACCGGATCGCGGTCGTCAGCGACATCCACCTCGGGCCCGTGCTGGGCCGCGCCCACACACAGCGGATCGTGGACGCGATCAACGCCACGCAGCCCGACCTCGTCGCCGTCGTCGGCGACCTCGTCGACGGCAGCGTCGCCGACCTCGGCAGCGCGGCCGAACCCCTCGCACAGCTCCGTGCGCGCGACGGCTCGTTCTTCGTCACCGGCAACCACGAGTACTTCTCCGGCGCCGACGCCTGGGTCGACCACGTGCGCGAGCTCGGTCTGACCCCGCTGCGCAACGACCGCGTCGAGATCGCCGGCTTCGACCTGGCCGGGGTCGACGACGTCGCGGGCGAGCGGGAGGGCCAGGGACCGGACTTCGTCCGGGCGCTCGGCGACCGCGACCGCGGCCGTGCCTCGGTGCTCCTCGCCCACCAGCCCGTCGTCATCCACGAGGCCGTGCGCCATGGAGTGGACCTCCAGCTGTCCGGCCACACCCACGGCGGTCAGCTCTGGCCCGCCAACTACATCGCGGACCTGGCCAATCCGACCCTCGAGGGTCTGGAGCGGTACGGCGACACCCAGCTCTACGTCTCGCGCGGCGCCGGAGCGTGGGGCCCGCCGGTGCGGGTCGGCGCCCCGTCCGACATCACCGTGGTGGAACTCGCCTCCCGCGAAACCTGACGGTTACCGGGAGTTGAGGGATTTCCCCTTCGGCCGTGCACCCCGTGTGATTGGCTGATCGCATCACGAACAGGGGTGGGCGTGAAGGGGATTCGGGCTATGCCTTCGATCCGGCTGCGGATTTTCGTGACGTGTCTCGTCCTGCTGGTGGCCGGAGTCGGCGCCTGGCGGCTGGTTCCCTCGGAGGACCCGCGGACGCCGATCACCGTGGGGACGACCGATGTGGTCACCTCACTGGATCCGGCGGGGGCGTACGACGCCGGGTCCTGGGCGCTCTACGGCAACGTCTTCCAGTCGCTGCTGACCTTCCGGCCCGGCGCGGCCACGCCCGTCCCCGACGCCGCGGAGAGCTGCGCCTTCACGGGGCTGAACCTGCAGACGTACCGCTGCGAGCTCCGCGAGGACCTCACGTTCGGCAACGGCCGCAAGGTCACGGCCGAGGACGTCAAGTACTCCTTCGACCGGGTGCTCAGGATCAAGTCGGACGTCGGGCCGCGGACCCTGTTCACCACCCTCAGGTCCGTCACGGCCAGGGGCCGCAGCGTGATCTTCAACCTCGGCTCCCGGGACGCGACCTTCCCGCACAAGATCGCCACGGGGGCCGGCTCGATCGTCGACCGCACGGTGTACCCGGCGGACTCGCTCCGCCAGGGCGGCACCGTGGACGGGTCCGGCCCCTACCTGCTCGGGAAGTACAGCCCCGGCGTCAGTGCCACGCTCAGGCCCAACCCCGGCTACCGGGGCGCGGTCACCAAGCGCGGCGGGCCCGTCGTGATCCGCTACTTCGAGGGTTCCGAGCAGCTCGCGGCGGCCTGGAAGGACCGGAGCATCGACGTCACCCACCGCCAGCTGCCTCCCTCGGTGATCGCCGGCCTGGAGAACAGCAAGGAGCCGGTGCGCATCGACGAGGCCGACAGCTCCGAGATCCGCAACCTCGTCTTCAACGTCCGCAAGGGCGAACCCTTCGCGAAGAAGTCCGTGCGGCGGGCGGTCGCCGCCGTCGTCGACCGCGCAGCCATCGCCACCACGGTCCACAAGGCCACGGTCGAACCGCTCTACTCCCTCGTCCCCCAGGGCATCAGCGGGCACAGCACCTCCTTCTTCGACGCCTATCCGCAGCCGGACGCGGAGCTGGCCGCGGAACTTCTGGAGAAGGCCGGTGTGGAGACACCGGTGCGCTTCACCCTCGCCCACCGGGACGACAGTGCCGCGGCCGCGGAGGCCACCGAGCTGCGCAGGCAGCTCGAGCGCACCGGGCTGTTCGAGGTGCGGGTGACCGCCGCGGAATGGCAGACCTTCCAGAAGGGGTACGCGGCCGGAAGGTACGACGCGTACACCGTCGGCTGGCTGCCGGACTTCCCGGACCCCGACAACTTCGTCCAGCCGCTGGTCGGCCGGGACTCCACCCTGCGCTCCGGCTACCGGAGCACGCTGGTCGACCGGCTGATCCAGTCCACCCGGCAGTACGGCGACCGGGGGCGGGCGTCCAGGGACTTCCGGTCGATCCAGAACGCGGTCGCGGAGGACGTCCCCCTCGTACCGCTGTGGCAGAAGAAGGACTACGTGCTCAGCAGTGAGGACGTCACCGGTTCCCAGTACCTGTCGGACGGCACCGGGATCTGGCGGCTGTGGGAGCTCGCCTGGCTGTGAGCCCCGCGGGGCCGGGCGGGCCGCACGGACGGCGCCGGCCCGGCAGGCGGGTTCACGCCGTCGGCCCGCGCCCCCGGCGGCGGCCCCTGCCGCTGCCGCCGTTCGGGCCTTCGTGCTCGTCGCCTCCCCGGCCGGCGTCCGCGGCGGAGGCCTTGCGGCCCGCCGCCCGCTCGGGCCTGCCCGAGGCGGCCATGCCCGCGGCCGTCGGCATGAAGTCCCGCAGCAGCTCGTGGGTCTCCTGCACGAGGGGGCGCAGGATGCGGAACCGGGAGAGCGAGATCGCCCGGGCGGTGACGGGTGCGAGCCGCTCCACCAGGCGGCGGCTGTTGGCACAGCCCTCGGAGCGGTCGTACACCCAGAACAGCACGAGCCCCATCTGCTGGAGCCAGAGCAACCGCGGGAGCGCGTCGGCCAGTTCGGGGTCGACCTTGACGGAGGCCCCGGACAGCACCCGCCGGTGGACGTCGATGGCCGCCTCCCGGGGGCCTTCCGACTCGGGGGAGAAAGGACTGAGCGGACTGTCCGGGTCGGCCGCGTTCTTGAAGAACTGGGCCGCGAACTCGTGGTACGGCTCGGCGATGTCCAGCCAGCCGAGCAGGACCCCCCGGACACGTGCCGCGAGGTCCTTCTCGCCGCCGTCCAGGACCTCCGCGACGGCCGCCTGGTGCTGCTCGGCGATCCGGTCGTAGAAGCCCTGGACGAGGTGTTCCTTGGAGGAGAAGTAGTAGTAGGCGTTTCCCACGGAGACCCCGGCCTCCTGGGCGATGGCCCGCATCGTCGTCTTGTCGTAGCCGCGTTCCTGGAAGAGCCGGAGGGCGGTCTCGAGGATGAGGGTGCGGGTCTGCTCGCTCTTCGCGGGCTTTCCGGCCTGGTCCTGCTTCTCGTCCGTCACGTCGTTCACGGTCAGCGAGCCTAGCCGGGCGGGACCGGGACCTCGCACCGCCCTTCGCAGGAGGCGGCCGTGAGCTCGCGGTATTTCGCCGCGGCGAGGACCGTTACCTTGGCGAAGGGCTGCCCTGCGGGGGTGCTCAGCCAGTGGGCCTTGGGCCGGTGCTCGGCCAGCGCCCAGAGACAGACGATCCAGGCGGCGGTGGACCGGTAGACCTGGCCCCGGTCGCCGACCACCGTGATCTCCCGCAGGGTGCTCTCGTGGTGGAGAGCCGGGAAGCGGCGCTCGGCCTCCTCGGACGCCGCCGGGACGAGGTCCAGCGGGACGAGCTGCCGCTGCCGCAGCAGCCAGTGGCGCAGATGGACGCAGAGCGGGCACTGCGCGTCGTACAGCACCGTCAGCCGCTTCACGGGGACTCCCACGGCCGTTCACGCACCCGTCGCGGGCGTGGCCCAGGGACCCTTGTCGGCCGGTCCGGTCCAGCCCTGCGGCGGGACGGGCGGGGTCTGCTCCCGCTCCATCACGCCGCGGCGGCGGATCTTGTTGAGCACATAGACGTTGGCCAGGTGCATCACTCCGAGGACGAGCAGGACGACTCCGAGCTTCACCGAGAGCGCCTCGAACAGCCGGCGGGCGTCGGCCACGGCGTCGTCCTGGCTGAGGTACAGCGCGACGAAGCCGAAGTTGACGAGGTAGAAGCCCACCACCAGCAGGTGGTTGACGGCGTCCGCGAGCTTCTCGTTCCCGTGCAGGACGTCGGAGAGGAAGATCCGTCCGTTCCGGCTGAGCGTGCGGGCCACCCAGATGGTGAGCGCCACGCTGATCAGCAGGTAGGCGACGTACGCGACAACAGTGAGGTCCATTTCCCCACCCTCCCTTGAACACGTTCAAAAGGTCTTGTCCAGGACTGTAGTCCTCTTCTTGAACGTGTTCAAGACGAATCCGGGGTGGTCGGAAATCGATGGGCGCCACCCGCAATCGGCCCGTAGAGTCGGCCGGATGACGATTGCTCACGATGTGGCGGGGGACGGCCCCGCGGTGGTGCTCCTGCATTCCTCGGTCTGCGACCGCCGGATGTGGGACGAACAGCGGGACGCGCTGACCGGCGCCGGGTACCGCGTCGTACGCCCCGACTTCCGGGGCTTCGGCGGCACACCTGCCGAAGCCGTGCACCCCTACAGCGACGAGGACGACGTCCTCGCCCTCCTGGACGAGCTCGGGATCGAGCGCGCGGCCTTCGTCGGGGCCTCGTACGGAGGCGGCGTCGCGGTCGGGATCGCCGCGCGGCGACCCGAGCGCGTGACGGCGCTCGCCCTGCTCTGTGCCGCGCTGCCCGGCCACGAACCGGGGCCCGGCCTGCTGGCCTTCGACCGGAAGGAGGACGAACTCGTGGAGGCCGGCGACCTCGACGCCGCCGTCGAGCTGAACGTCGCCACCTGGCTCGGTCCGGAGGCCGGAGAGCCCGTGCGGGAGCGCGTGCGAGCCATGCAGCGGCACGCCTTCGACGTGCAGCTCGCGGCGGACGCCGAGGCGGAGAGGGCGGGACTGGAGCCGGTGGAAGGCGACGATCCGCAGGTCGACCCGGGCGCGGTCACGGCCCCCGCCCTCGTGGTGTCGGGCGCTCACGACCTCGACGACTTCAAGGCCATGGCCGCCCGGTTCGCCGAGCTGATCCCGGGGGCACGCGCCGTGGAGCTCCCCTGGGCGGGGCACCTCCCCTCACTGGAGCGGCCGGCCGAAGTGACGGACCTGCTCCGGGACTTCCTGCGCGACAGCGGAGTCCTCCGGGAGGGCGGCGCAGCGCCGGTGTCACCCGCCCCCTGACGGCCCCTGGCCGCTGGACCGGTCCCGCCCCGGCCCTCCCGGTCCGGGGCGGGCGCCCGAAGGCCCGCAAGGGTCCCGTGGAGCCGGCGCCGCCGCTCCGCACGCCGGCCGGTACGGGACGGACCCGGGCCGGAGGGCGGGTCAGGCGCTCAGGGAGCGGGCGTAGTTGACCCGGTCCATGACCCAGTACAGGGTGTCCGGGCCGGTCGCCGGGATCAGCGTCGTGTGATGGCGGCCGCCGCTGCTGACACCGACCTGGATGTAGCCGGTCGTCCGCCGCTCCTTCATGAGCAGGAAGAGCAGGCCGAGGAGGCAGAAGACCGCGAACACGACCGCGAGCACGACGCCGGTCGTGGGGATCCTCTCCTCCGTCCGGGACATGTCCGTCACGTTCCACACCGCCCCCTTGAGGGGCAGCGTCCCGTTCGGGGTCACGATGGAGTCCTGGAGGACGACGATGTCGCCGACCGCCAGCAGGGGGACTCCGGGGCCGCCCAGCGGTGCGAGCGGCGCTGGGGCGAAGCGGTGTCCGTACTCCGGTGCGCCCGGGGGCTCCGCCGGGCCCCACTGGTAGTCGCCGCCGTCCTGGTAGGGGTTCGGCTGGTTCATCGGTCCCCGCTCTCGCATGACAGAAGCTGGCACGGCACAAGCCCGCCCGAAGCGAACGCACAGGGCAAGGGCCCGTTCCCGTACGGCGAGCGTACAGAAACGGGCCCTTGACGGAGCGTCTGACTCTTCGCTCAGAAGCGGCGGGTGATCAGCGCGCGCTTGACCTCCTGGATCGCCTTCGTGACCTCGATGCCACGCGGGCAGGCGTCCGTGCAGTTGAACGTCGTGCGGCAACGCCACACGCCGTCCTTGTCGTTGAGGATCTCCAGGCGCTGCTCGCCCGCCTCGTCGCGCGAGTCGAAGATGAAGCGGTGCGCGTTGACGATCGCCGCCGGGCCGAAGTACTGCCCGTCGTTCCAGAACACCGGGCAGGACGACGTGCACGCGGCGCACAGGATGCACTTGGTGGTGTCGTCGAAGCGCTCGCGGTCCTCGGCCGACTGCAGCCGCTCGCGCGTGGGCTCGTTGCCCTTGGTGACCAGGAACGGCATGACGTCCCGGTACGCCTGGAAGAACGGCTCCATGTCCACGACCAGGTCCTTGAGGACCGTCAGGCCCTTGATGGCCTCGATCGTGATGGGCTTATCCGGGTTGATGTCCTTGATCAGCGTCTTGCAGGCGAGCCTGTTCTTGCCGTTGATCCGCATCGCGTCGGAGCCGCAGATGCCGTGCGCGCAGGAGCGGCGGAAGGTCAGCGAGCCGTCGACGTCCCACTTGATCTTGTGGAGACCGTCGAGCACGCGCTCCTTCGGGTCGATCTCGATCTGGAAGTCCTCCCAGACCGCCGCGTCCGAGATCTCGGGGTTGAAGCGGCGGATCCGGAAGGTGACCGTGATGTAGGGGGAGGAGACGGCCTCCGCCTCCACCTTGTCCATGGTCGGGGTAGCCATCAGTACTTACGCTCCATCGGCTGGTAGCGGGTCTGGACGACGGGCTTGTAGTCGAGACGCACGGTCTCGGTCCCGTCGGCGCCGACCTCGCGGTACGCCATGGTGTGGCGCATGAAGTTGACGTCGTCGCGGTTCGGGAAGTCCTCGCGGTAGTGACCGCCGCGGGACTCCTTTCGGGCCAGGGCGGAGACGGCCATGACCTCGGCCAGGTCGAGCAGGTTGCCCAGCTCGACGGCCTCCAGCAGATCCGTGTTGAACCGCTTGCCCTTGTCCTGGACGGACACGTTCTTGTAGCGCGCGCGCAGCTCGGCGATCTTCTCGACGGCCGTCTTGATGGTCTGCTCCGTACGGAACACCATCACGTTGGCGTCCATCGTCTCCTGCAGCTCGCGGCGCAGTTCGGCGACCCGCTCGCCACCGGTGGAGTTGCGCAGGCGCTCGACCTGCTCCTCCACGAAGGCGGCCGGGTTCTCCGGCAGTTCGACCCAGTCGGCCTTCGCCGAGTACTCGGCGGCGGCGATGCCGGCGCGCTTGCCGAAGACGTTGATGTCGAGGAGCGAGTTGGTGCCGAGGCGGTTGGCGCCGTGCACCGACACGCAGGCGACCTCACCCGCGGCGTACAGACCGGGCACGACGGTGGTGTTGTCCGCCAGGACCTCACCCTCGACGTTGGTCGGGATGCCGCCCATCGCGTAGTGCGCGGTCGGCTGGATCGGGATCGGGTCCGTGTAGGGCTCGATGCCGAGGTACGTGCGCGCGAACTCGGTGATGTCCGGGAGCTTGGCGTCCAGCTGCTCCGGCGGGAGGTGCGTCAGGTCCAGGTAGACGTGGTCGCCCTCGGGACCGCAGCCGCGGCCCTCGCGGATCTCCGTGTAGATGGAGCGGGAGACGACGTCACGCGAGGCGAGGTCCTTCATGACGGGCGCGTACTTCTCCATGAAGCGCTCGCCGTCCTTGTTGCGGAGGATGCCGCCCTCGCCGCGGGCGCCCTCGGTGAGGAGGATGCCCATGCGCCAGATGCCCGTCGGGTGGAACTGGAAGAACTCCATGTCCTCCAGCGGCAGTCCGCGCCGGTAGCAGGCCGCCTGGCCGTCACCGGTGAGGGTGTGCGCGTTCGAGGTCACCTTGAAGAACTTGCCGGTGCCGCCGGACGCGTAGATGACGGACTTCGCCTGGAAGACGTGGATCTCGCCGGTGGCCAGCTCGTAGGCGACCACGCCGGCCGACTTCCTGACGCCGTCGACCTCGGTGATCAGCTGGTCGAGGACGTAGAACTCGTTGAAGAACTCCACGCCCTCCTTGACGCAGTTCTGGTACAGCGTCTGGAGGATCATGTGGCCGGTGCGGTCCGCGGCGTAGCAGGACCGGCGGACCGGGGCCTCGCCGTGGTTGCGCGAGTGGCCGCCGAAGCGGCGCTGGTCGATGGTGCCCTGCGGCGTCCGGTTGAACGGCAGGCCCATCTTCTCCAGGTCGAGGACGGCGTCGATGGCCTCCTTCGCCAGGATCTCGGCGGCGTCCTGGTCGACCAGGTAGTCACCGCCCTTGACCGTGTCGAAGGTGTGCCACTCCCAGTTGTCCTCCTCCACGTTCGCCAGCGCGGCGGCCATGCCGCCCTGCGCGGCGCCCGTGTGGGAGCGGGTGGGGTACAGCTTCGTGAGCACGGCGGTACGGCTGCGCTTCGTCGACTCGATGGCGGCGCGCATGCCGGCGCCGCCGGCGCCGACGATGACGGTGTCGTACTTGTGAATCTTCATGGTGTGGAACCTCAGCCCCGTGCCTAGCGGATGTTCGGGTCGAAGGTGAAGATCACCAGCGTGCCCAGAAGGATGGTGAACACCGTGGCGGTGTACAGCAGGCCCTTGAGCCACAGACGCGTGTTCGGCCGCTCGGCGTAGTCGTTGATGACGGTACGCAGGCCGTTGGCGCCGTGCAGCATCGCCAGCCACAGCATCAGCAGGTCCCAGACCTGCCAGAACGGGTTCGCCCAGCGGCCCGCGACGAACGCGAAGCCGATCTTGGAGACACCGCCGTCCAGGACGAGCTGGATCAGCAGGTGGCCGATGACGAGGACGACGAGGACCACACCCGAAAGGCGCATGAAGAGCCATGCGGCCATCTCGAAGTTGCCGCGGGTCGACCGCGGGGTCCGGCCCGTCCGCTTGCGCGGGGGCTCGATGTACGGCGCGGGGTTGTCGGGGCCGTAGGCGGCGCCTTCGACGGCGCCGATCGCGGAAGGGGTCTCAGCGGACATGTCTGGCGTCAGCTCCCGAACAGTTCACGTGCGGCGTGGCCGAGCACCGGGTAGACGGCACCGGCCATCAGGACGACCCAGATGCCCATCACGGTCCAGAGCATCTGCTTCTGGTAGCGGGGGCCCTTGGACCAGAAGTCCACGGCGATGACGCGAAGGCCGTTCAGCGCGTGGAAGAGGATGGCGGCCACCAGGCCGTACTCCAGCAGCGCGACGATCGGCGTCTTGTACGTCGCGACGACCTCGTCGTAGGCCTCGGGGGAGACACGGACGAGAGCGGTGTCCAGCACGTGTACGAACAGGAAGAAGAAGATGAGGACGCCGGTGACTCGATGAGCCACCCAGGACCACATACCTTCCCGGCCGCGGTACAGCGTTCCAGCCGGCACGGAAAAACCCTCCGGGAGCGGGGATTGGAGCCGGCCGCCAGCGTCCTTCCAAGGTGACAGCTCTGTCGGTCTGGCCCGGCCGGGTACGGTCCACCGGCCCTCGCCATCGTAGCGACGACTTGTCGGATCCCTCGCCCGGGGTCCGCTGGTGTGATCAAACAGGCACGGACGGGCTATCGGGGCGTCCGTAATCGGGGCATCCGGGATGGTCGGCCACCACATGGTCCAGCCGTGCCCGGGCGAGCCGGCGCAGTTCGTCGGCGGCGACCACCCGCTCGTCGTCCGGATCGTTCGTGAGCCGCGAGCGGATCCCGGCGAGTACCTGGTCGGACTGCTCGTCGGCCCGGAAGCCGTCCAGGCAGATCACGAAGGCGTGGCCGAAGCTCGCCTCGTAGGCGGCGTGCGCGGCCCGCAGGGCGGTGTGCGCCGCGGCCGGGGCGGCGGGATGCAGTCCGGACGACGACTCCGCGGCCAGCGCCTCGTCGAGGTCGGCGGCGGCCAGGTCGTAACTGGCCTCGTCGGCGGCGGCGAGCAGGGCGCCGAGGTCGGGGTAGGGGCGGTGGGCGGCGACCCGCCGGGCCCAGCGGCGGCTGCCGCAGCAACTGAGGAGGGTTGCGGTCGCGGCGGCGGCCGGGGCGGTGTTGAAGCGCTCCAGACCGGGCAGGTGCGCCCGGGCGGCCGGACGCGGTCCGGGAACGGACGCCGGGGAGGCGGGCCCGGCGGGGGCGGGGATCCGCACCGCCGGAGGGAGCGTGGGCGGTCGCTGCGGGAGACCGGTGTGCGATTCGCTGGACAGCGTGGACTCCGGGGCGACTGGGAAGCGTGGGGTGGTTGAGCTGCAACGCTATCGAGGCGCGCCAGAAGGTGTCCGAAGGATGCGCGAATTTCACCCGGACGGGAGAGTTTCGGTGTGCACCGTAGACGACCTCGGCGTAAATCACCCGATTAGGCTTTGTTCGTCATACTTCTTCATGAGGAGGAGGTTCTTTTCGTGATGTGGCACTCCCGGCGAGTGCGGCGGGTCACCCCGGCCGTAGCGGCCGCCATCGCGCTGTCGGCGGTCGCCTCCTGCTCCGCGGGCGGCTCCGCCGGCGCCGAGCGGGCCCAGGGGACGCCCAGGGCGGAGGCCGCACCGACGCCTCCCCCGAAGCCCTCCCCGACGAAGACCTATCCGCTGTCGACCGCGCCCATGACCATTCCCTCCGTGCGCGCCCACGAGGCGGCCCGCGGTCCTGGCTGGCGTCCGGCGGCGGGCAGCGCCGTCGTCGTCGCCAAGGGGAGCGAGGCGCTCGCCGACGAGGGCCGGCTGCTGGCGGGGGAGCTGAAGACCGGCTTCCGCAACGACGGGCCCGTGAAGGCCGGCGACATCGAGCTGTCGCTCGACTCCGCCGGCGGGGGCGCGCCCGAGTCTTACACCCTCACCGCGCGCGACGGCCGCGTCAGGGTCACCGGTCCGGACGAGGCCGGGGTCTTCTACGGCACCCGCACCCTGAAGCAGGCCGTCCGATCCGGCGGCGCGATGCCCGAGGGGGTCGTCCGCGACCGGCCCGACCGGCCGCAGCGGGGTCTGAACGTCGACATCGCGCGCAAGCACTTCACCCCCGGCTGGATCGAGGCGCGGCTGCGCGAGATGGCCGACCTCAAGCTCAACGTGCTCGGCCTGCACTTCTCCGACGACCAGGGCTTCCGGATCGCCTCCGACACCCACCCCGAGGTCGTGTCCAGGGAGCACCTCAGCAAGGCCGAGGTGCGCAGGATCCTGGCGCTCGCGCGGAGTCTGCACATCACCGTCGTGCCGGAGATCGACTCTCCGGGGCACCTGGGCGCGGTCATGCGGGCCCACCCCCAGCTCCAGCTGCGCAACGTCCAGGGAGTGCCCCGGCAGGGCGCCATCGACATCTCCGATCCGGAGTCCGCGCGGATCGTCGACGACCTGCTGCGCGAGTACTCACAGCTCTTCCCGGGCCGCTGGTTCCACGTCGGCGCCGACGAGTACCAGGCGCTGACCGTGCGCGACCCGCAGGCGTCGTACCCGCAGCTGGCCCGGGCGGCCGTGCGGCAGTACGGACCGAACGCCACGGTTCAGGACCTCGCGACCGGCTGGCTGAACGACCGGGCCGCGGTGGTGCGCGCCGCGCAGAAGCAGCCCAAGGCGTGGAACGACGGCTTCTTCCGCGGTGGCGCGGTCTCGCCCGCCAAGGACATCGAGGTCGAGTACTGGACGGGCAAGGAGATCGGCGCCCGGCCGCCGGCCGAGTACCTGGCGGAGGGCCGCAAGGTCGTCAACCTCAACGACGAGTACCTCTACTACGTGCTCGGCGAGCCCAACGACTTCACGTATCCGACGGGCCGTCGCATCTACGAGCAGTGGACGCCGCTCGTGCTGCGGGGGACCACCCCCGTCCCCGAGCGTTACTCCGGCCAGATCCTCGGCGGCCGCCTCGCCATCTGGGGCGACCGCGCCCAGGCGCAGACCCAGGACCAGGTGGCGGCGGGCATCCGCATGCCGCTGCGGGCGGTGTCCCAGAAGCTGTGGGCCCCGGGTCAGCCGGCGCTCTCGTGGGCGCAGTTCAACGCGCTGGCGGACAGGCTCGGCTGAGTCCGGGCTCCGGACGCCGGCCGTTCTCGCGTCGCGTACGGCCGTCCGCCCCGGGGTTGCGCGCCGACGCGGGCCGGGCGGTGCCGTCGGCCAGGAATGGGGTGAAACGGACTCAACAGGGTGGATCTTCGGCCGCGGGGGTGACGATTTTCGGCCACTCGGCGCTGTAAGTGACGTACTGCGAACGCACAGTCGGGGAGGCGTCGATGGGCCTGGTGCAACTGATCGCGGAGGCGGACGAGCGGAGCCTGGCCGCGAGCGGTCTCGCGTGTCTCGACCGCTGCCAGCCCCTGCTCGACGAGGAGCCCGACGTGCTGCGGCCGCTCTGGGCCGGTATCGCCGAGGGGGAGGAGGGCTGGGCCGGGCACTTGGCCGCGGCCAGGGCGGCACTCGACGAGACGCCCGTCGACGACGCGTCGAGCGAGGCCTGGGCCCCCGTTCGGAAGATGATCGCCGCCGCCCCGTCCGAGTGGGCCGTCGGACCGCTCGGCGAATGGGCGACGGCCTGTTCCGCGCTGGCCCTGGAACTGCACCGGGAACTCGACCCGACCGGCGGCGCCGGCGGCCCGCTCGTCGCCGGCGAGGAGCGCCGGCAGATCCAGATCCTCGAGATCCTCGCCGGCTGTCCGGACGGCGCCGCGCTCCGCCGCGCCCTGGACCTGTCGACGGAGGGCCGGCGCGTGCTGCGCGCGGCCCTCTCCCGGCGGGCGAGGGCCCGGGGCTGACCTTCCCGGCGGCGCGGAGTCCGGCCCGAGGGCCGGTACCGGTGTCCCGGGCGGGGCGGACGGCTACGGGTGCGGCGGCCCGTCCGAGGCGCACGGGAGGTCGCGGTGCGGCCCGCGCGTCTCACGTGCCCTGGCCGCCTGCAGCGGCCGGTCCGCCGCCCGGCACGGTCAGCCCCAGCGGCCCGCCGCTCGCGATCACCTCGGAACCGGCGAGGAGATCCGCGTAGCCGTCGCCGTCCAGGTCCTGGGCGGTCAGTGCCTCGGCGTCCGCGCCCACCGCGAGCGTGGGCGCACCGGCCGTGCTCAGGCCGGTGGGCGAACCGTGGTAGGTCACGATCCCCCGTCCGGTGGACACGGCCAGATCGTCGTACCCGTCGCCGTTCATGTCGCCCGAGGCGAGGGCGGAGCCGCCGGCGCCCATCAGGACGGTCGGCGAGGCGGTCGGGCGTCCGCGCGCGGGATCGCTCAGCACGACGAGCGGGGCGGCACCCTCCGGAGTGCGGTAGCCGACGGCCAGATCCCGGTCCCCGTCCCCGTCGAAGTCACCGCCGGCGGAGTCCTGCTCCTCGGCGTCGTCGGGTACGACGGCCGCGGCCTCGCCCCCCGGGTCGTGCGGCCAGGGCACTGGGGAGGTCTCCGGATCGCCGGCGCCCGACCCGTCGTCCTGTGCCGCGGCGGACAGGCGGATCGCGGGCAGATCGGCGTACAGATTGCCGCCGGGGCATTCGGTCGGGTACGCGTCACGGTGCCCGGGCAGCCGCGGGAGGGTGACGCGCTGCCCTTGCCGGAACTTGCCGTTGTCCACCGATGCCGTGAGCGTCGTCGTCCCGTTCACGGGCAGCCCGTAGAGGCCGAGTTTCCAGGATGCGAGCTTCGCGACGGCGTCGCGGACCGCGGACGTCGTGGTGGCGGTGCTGTAGTCGCCGATCACCGACACGCTGCTGGTGTCGACGTTGAAGCCGTACGTGTGCGCACCCTGCACCGGCCGGTCGACGCCGCCGGCCCGGCCCTCGAAGATCCTTCCGCACTTGTCGACGAGGAAGTGGTAGCCGATGTCGTTCCAGCCCTGACCCTCCACGTGGTACGTGAAGACGGCGCGGACGATCGCGGGCGAGTCGGCGCACTGGTACGTGTTCGACCCCGCGGTGTGGTGGACGAAGACCGCCTTGGTGGTGGAGTTGTACGTGGGCGGCCCGCCGACCTTGGACTCGTCCGCGCCCCAGCCGGCCCGCATGGTCATCGGCGGCGCGCCTGCCGGAGCCTCGGTGCGGGCGGCGGACGGGGGCGCCGGGGCGCCGCCCTGCGGGTCCACGAGTTCGACCCGCAGCCCACGCGGCAGCGCCTGTCCCTCGGCCCGCAGCTGAACGCCGTCCGACGGTCCGGTCCACAGCGGCCGGCTGCCCGCCCGGAGGCCGGCGGAGGGCTGCCCGGGGCCGGTCTCGGGCGTCCGTACGTCCATGTCGAGCGGGTGCCAGGGCGACCAGACACCGGTACGGCCGTCCCGGGTGCGGACTTCGGCGGTGCCGACCAGCTCCGCGTCCGGGTCGTCCCAGGTGACGCCGACCAGGCTGAACGGTTCGGTGGTGCGCGCCGGGAGCGAACGCTGCGCCGGGTCGTCGCCGGGTACGGGCACGCTGTGGATCCTGCCGGCGCCCGGCGCGTCCGCTTCGCGGGCGGGGGAAGCGGGGGACCGTACGGGGGAGACGGAAGGGGAACCGGGAGCCGAGGGAGGCGCTGCGGCCGTGAGGCCGGTGAGGCAGACGGCGGCGGTGCACGCGGCGGTGAAGGCCACGGGGCGGCATCTCATGGGGCCGGAGCATAAGGAAGCAGCGGGCATATGGTGTGCAATGACGCTACGGCCGGGACGGTGACGCCCGTAATGAACGGTGATTGACGGGCTGTCCGAAAATGACTTACCCGAACTCCCGTTCCCGGTCATTGGTACGGTCCGGTCATGGCCGTTGATCACGCGTCAGGTGTGTCGGACGCATCAGAGGAACGTACGAGAACCCCCGTCACCGCCGACGACGTGCAGCATGCCGTACGGCTGGCGCTGACCACCCTGCGGGCGGGCCTCGGCGCCGACTGGGACGCCAGGGCGGGCGCCCTGGAGTGGACCTGCTGGGAGACCGTCGAGCATCTCGCCGACGACCTCTTCGCCTACGCCGCCCAGCTCGGCCCCGAGTCCCCTCCGCTCGACAACGATGTCCCCTTCGACTGGATCACGCGCCGGGACGGCGGACCGGCGAACGTCACCTTCGCCGACCGGGCCGCCGGCCCCCGGGGTCTGCTCCAGATGCTGGACGCCTGCGGCGGCATGCTCACGGCGATGGTGCGCACGGCCCCCGCTGATGCCCGGGCGTACCACACCTTCGGGACGTCCGACGGCGAGGGCTTCGCCGCCATGGGTGTGGTCGAGACCCTCGTCCACACCCATGACGTGGCTCAGGGCCTGGGCCTCACATGGTCCCCTCCGGCGGGCCTCTGCGACCGCGTACTCGCCCGCCTCTTCCCCGGTGCCCCGGTGGACACGGACCGCTGGGAAACCCTCCTCTGGGCGACGGGCCGCGGCGAACTGCCGGGCCGCAGGCGCCTGGAGTCCTGGCGGTGGCACGGGGCCACGCGGGACTGACGCGGCGGAAGGCGAGCGGCCGGGCCCCCCTTCTCCTCGGGGTCCCGGCCGCTGCCGTTCGGTGGTGGCGCTGTGGTGTGGTGCTACGGGGTGATGAGACGCCCGATGCCCAGGCCCGAGGGCGCGACCAGGGTGCTGACGCCGTAGAAGACGCCGGAGGAGGGCACGACACCCGACGTGCTGCTGTTGTCGAGTTGGAGGATCGTGCCGTTGTTGGCGTCCGTCCCGTCCGCGCCGAGGGCGAGATCGGCACGGCTGTAGCCGGACAGGTCGGTCAGGCTCACGGCGGCGCCGAGCCGCTCGTTCGGCGCGGTCGTACCGGGGACTCCGGCGGTGTCCAGGTGGTACGCGACCGAACCGGTGGCGGTCATGCCCGTGGCGGAGCCGCGGATCAGGAGGGCCTGGCCCGCGTTGGCCTGGTTGGCGCCGTCCCGCGTGAGGTCCTCGCCGGGCAGGCCGACGAGCACGTCGGCGTAACCGTCGAGGTTGACGTCTCCGACGGAGACCGAGGCGCCCATGGTGTCGCCGGACTCGTCGCTGTCGGGGATCCCGGTGCTGTTCTGGTTGAAGGTGGCACGGCCGTCCTTGGTCAGGCCCGTGGGCGAGCCGAGCACCTGGGCGACCGCGCCGCCCGTCGCGAGGTGGCCGGACTCCGTGGAGTTCGGCTGGCCGATGGCCAGGTCGTCGTAGCCGTCGCCGTTGATGTCGCCCACGGCGAGCGAGCGGCCGCCGCGCGGGTAGAGGACGCCGATCCGCTCCAGGCCGTTGGCCGTGCCCTTGAGCGCGAGGATCCGGCCGACACCCGACGAGTCGCGGTAGGTGATGGCGGCGTCGGCGTAGCCGTCGCCGTTGAAGTCGCCGCTTCCGGCGGAGGCGAAGGAGACCACCGAGGTGTTCGCGGTGTCGCTCAGCCAGCCGGCCTTGGTGGCGTAGGTGGGGTTCTTGGACTCGAACACCCACCAGCGGCCCGGCTTGCCGGGGGCGACGGACAGGACGTCCGCGGTGCCGTCGGCGTTGAAGTCGCCGACGGCGACGGCGGTGCCGAGCTTGTCACCGGTCACGCGGTAGGCGGGCGAGGTCATGTAGCTGACGCCGGAGGTGAGACCGGGGCCGTTGAGCACGGTCACCGAGCCGGTGTCGGTGTGCCCCGACTCGTCGTCCTCGCCGGGGGCGCCCACGACCAGGTCGGCGTAGCCGTCACCGTTGTAGTCGCCCCAGGCGGACGTGGTGCCGAACTGGTCGCCGCTCTCGTTGGCGCCGGGCACGTCCCCGCTGTTCTGGTCGATGGACGTGCGCACCGTGGTGCTCGGCCCGTCGGTGGTGCCGGGCAGAACGGTGACGCGGCCGGCGCTGCTCGCGTACTTGGGCAGACCCGCGACCAGGTCGGTGATGCCGTCCCGGTTGTAGTCGGCCGTCGGGATCGCGGAGTTGCGGCCGGCGCCGGCGGCGAAGCCGCGGATCGAGGACAGCTTGGCGTACAGGTTCTTGCCGGGGCAGGCGGTCGCGAAGGCGTCGCGGTGCCCGGAGATCACCTTCATGGTGGCCTGCTGGCCGGTGACGTACTTGCCGGTGTTGCCCTGCGCGGTCAGGGTGACGCTGCCCTGCGGGTCACCGCCGTACTGGCCGAGCTTCCAGGCCGCGACCCGGGCCGCCGACTGCAGCGCGGCCTTCGTCGGCTGTCCGGCGGGCTTTCCGGTCGCCGGGTCGCCCTCGAAGTCGCCGAGGACGGCGATGCCGGTGGAGTAGCTGTTGAAGCCGTAGGTGTGCGCGCCCTTGACGGGAAGGTCGATACCGCCGCCGCGGCCCTCGAAGATCTGGCCGCACTTGTCGACCAGGAAGTTGTAGCCGAGGTCGTTCCAGTCCTCGGCGTTGATGTGGTACTCCATGATGCCGCGCACCAGGGCCGCGGACTCGGCGCAGCTGTAGTTGTTGGCCCCGACGGTGTGGTGGATGAAGACCGCCTGGACCTTCTCGATGTACTCGGCGGGGTCCTCGACCAGCGACTCGTCGGCCCCCCACTGGGCGCGGCTGATGATCGACGGCTGCCTGACCGTCGACGGCAGCGCAGCGGGCTTGGTCGGCGTGGGCGTGGGCGTCGCGGTCTCGGTCGGCGTGCCGGTCTCGGTCGGCGCCGCCGTGTCGCTCGGCGCGGCGCTGTCCGTCGGGGTCGCCGTGCCGCCCGGGGCGGCGGTGTCCGTCGGTGCCGGGGTGTCCGTCGCGGTCGCGCCGGGAGTCTCCTCCACGGCGAACGCCGCGCTGTCCATGTCCGCGTCCGCGGCGGGCGTGCTCAGCGCCGCGGCCGGAGCGGCGGGGTTCTCGGCCTCCGCCTTGCTCACGCCCGGGTCCACCATGTGCAGCTTCAGGCCCTTGGGGAGCGCCGCCCGGCCGTCCACGCGCACCTGCACGGCGGTGGAAGGGCCGACCCACAGCGGCTCGGACGCTCCGCGTCCGCCGTCGCTCTCGACCTCGTCCGGAGTGTCCGACTCCGCGAGGTCCACGGACTGCCAGCCGGACCACCGCCCGGTCTCGGCACTGCGCGTCCGCACCTGCGCGACGATGCCCGCGACCTTCGCGGAGTCGTCGTCCCAGCCGATGCCGACCAGGGAGAACGGCTCCGTCGTCGTCGCCGGAAGGTCCCGGTCGGTGGCGCCGCCCTTGGCGAGAGCGAGTGAACGCAGCTCGGCGGCCCGCTCGTGCAGCCGCAGCGGCTGCGGCCTGTCCGACGGACTCGCCGTGGCCACGGTCACCACACCGGCACCACCCAGCACCACGGCGCCGAGCGTCAGCCACACCCGGCGCTTCATGCTCAATGGTCGGTACGCATGTGACGTACGCGGACTCAAATGCCCCACCCCTTGGAGATTCACTCGCGGCTCATCCGTCTCATGGATGGCCTGGTTCACACAGCGATGGCGGATGCCGAACCGTCACGGGAAACCATGGGATGTGACACGAGTCACAGCATGATCGTCGTGCGTGCTCTCGCTGGTCGTGCAGTGTGCTCGCCGGTCGTGCGGTGCGCGTAGCGCGTTGCGTGGGTCTGTGTCGCACGGGCCCGCCTCGCACGGGTCCGGGTCAGTCCTCGCCCGCTCCGGCGGCGGGGAGCTCGCCCGAACACGTCGCCCGCCCGAACTCGCCCATGGCCGTGGCGCGCTGTACGTGCTGCCCGCGGACGGCGAGCGTGCACGAGGCCCGGCCGCCCTTCTTGTCGAGGACGATGGCCACGCTCGGGGCCTGGCCCAGAGGGACCTCGACCGACTTCTTCCAGGGCAGGGTGACGCCCTTCTCGACCGTGGCCGTGCCGGCCTCGCTGCGCGCGAGATACGCGATCTCGGCCGTGCCCGTCCCTGTGACCTCGTACGTCACTTCCGCCGTCGGGACGGCGCGGGGCTTCGGCTCCTCCTTCGTGTTGAGCACGCCGTAGCCGACGAGCCCGCCGCAGGCGAGCAGTACGGCCGCGGCGATCAGCAGGCCGCGCCGGTCGGGAGAGCCCTCCGTGGCCTCGCCCTCCGGCGCGGTGTTCTCGGCCGGCGCGAGTCCGGAGAGTTCGGCGAGTTCCTTCGTCGGCGTTTCCTCCGCCGGTGATTCCTTCTCCGGCGCCGTACGTTCCGGGAGTTCATTGGACGACATGAGTGGACCGGCTTTCGGTGATTGGCTGACGTGGAACCGGGGGTTTATACACCATGCCGCCGATCCGGCGCGAGCGAGCGGATGAAGCGGGCGAACCGCCCCTCCTGTGGCCTGCTGATTGTCCAGTTATGTCCGCGCAGTTGACAGGGCATCAGCTGCTTGATTAGAAACCCGCCGCGATCTCCGTGAAAAAGAATGCGCCACTCCTTTTTCGCGGTTGCTTCGCCATGCTCAAAGCCGGGTGGAATTCTCCGCTCCGGCTCGTTCGGCGTGCCCATTTCGCATGCGGCGACCTGGGTTCGCCGATGCGGAAAGGTATTGAGGTGAAAGTTCCGTACAGGAGATCTCTCTCCTGTCTTGTCGTCTCGGCGGTAGCGAGCACGCTATTGCCGCAGATCGCCTACGCGGCCCCCGCATCACCGTCGAGCGACGACGACAAGGGCGTCATCGACACGATTGCGGGCTGGTTCTCCGACGACGAAGCAGGGGCGGACAAGCCCCCCGTCGGCGGGAAGCTGGAGATACCCAGTCGGCAGAAACTGCCGAAGGGCAAGGTGCTCCCGCAGCCGAAGCGGGTCAAGGAGCTGACGCAGCGGCGTACGCCGCAGGCGAGGTTCTGGCAGATGTCGGACGGGCGCGTCGAGGCGGAGCTGTCGGCCTCGCCGGAGTCGTACCGGTCGGAGGCGGACGGCTCGTGGAAGCCGATCGACACGACGGTGACGGCGTCGAAGGCCAAGGGGTTCGCCTACGCCAACACGACGAACGCGGGCCGCAGCTGGTTTGGTTCGGACGCGTCGAAGCTGGTGCGGTTCGAGACGGCCGCCGGCCAGGCGGTGACCCTGGGGCTGGAGGGCGCGGCCAAGGGCGTCGCGCCGACCGCCAAGGGTGACACGGTCACCTACAAGGATCTGGCCGCGGGCGCGGACGTCTCGTACGAGGTGGGCGCGGGCCGGGTGAAGGAGAACATCACCCTCGCCGAACGGCCCGCGAAGCCGGTGCGGTTCGTGTTCACGCTGGACGCGGGCCCGCTGGAGCCGAAGGAGCGGGGCGACGGGTCGATCGCCCTGTTCGGCGAGGATCCTGCCAACCCGGTGCTGGTGATCCCGCCGGCGTTCATGACGGACGCGAAGAAGGACAAGGCGTCCCCGTACGGCACGTCCTACAGCCCCAAGGTCTCGCAGGAGCTGAGCCGTCACGGCAAGCAGTGGCGGCTGACGGTGACGCCGGACGCGACGTGGCTGGCGGCTCCGGAGCGGCAGTACCCGGTGGTGATCGACCCGACGATCACGATCGCGCCGTCGCCGACGGAGTCGCAGGACGTGATGGTCCGCTCGGACGCGCCGACGACGAACTTCAACAGCACCTGGGACATGTCGGCGGGCAAGACCAGCAGCACGGGCATCGCCCGTTCGCTGATCAAGTTCCCGCTGGACGAGATCCCGGCCGGCTCGAAGATCGACACGGCGCAGCTGTCGCTGTACTTCGACCAGGTCCACACCACGGGTTCCACGAACGTGGACGTGGAGGTCCGCCGGGCAACGGGCGCCTGGGACGAGACCACTGCGACGTGGAACAACACCAGTGCGCTGGCAGGTGGTGAGCAGTCCGCGACCACGGTCCTGATGGACGACGGCGACACCGGTACGGCCGCGGTCGGCGAGTGGCCGCGGGTCAGCGGCACGGGTCACGCGAGCGACTACGCCTACAACAAGAACACCGCGACCGGTGAGTCCTACACCTGGCAGCCGAACATCGTCGACGCCGCGGACTACAAGGTCGAGGTCCACACCCCGGTGCAGGCGGACGGCGCCACGGCCGCCCCGTACACGGTGACCTCGGCCGAGCCGACCGCGAACTTCACGGTCAACCAGGCCACCGGCACGACCGGCTGGCGCCAGCTCGGCACCACGCAGATCGACTTCGCCAAGGGCAACGCCGGCAAGATCGTCCTCGGTGACACGGGCGACTCGACCAAGCGGACCATCGCCGACGGCGTCCGGCTGGTCAACCCGGCCCAGGTCCGCAAGGACATCGGCGAGTACAACCAGTGGCACAACTTCCGGGTCGGCGACACCGTCCAGAAGTGGGTCTCGGGCACGGCGACGAACCACGGCTTCGTCGTCAAGGCCGTCGACGAGTCCGGCACCGCACCGCTCGGCGGTCCCCAGTACCAGGCCGGGGACTACGACTACGGTGGCGAGACGTCCACGATCCCGCGCCTGACGGTCACCTTCGGCAAGACCGGCACCTCGCTGAACTCGCCGACCGTCGTGCACGGCACCGGCCCCGAGCTGTCCTGGGCCGCGTACAACAACACCACCGGTGACGCGGACCTCGACATCGCCGAGTACCAGCTGCACCGTTCCACGCAGCAGGTCTTCACGCCTTCCGCCGCGACCCTGATCGCGCCGATCGCCAAGACGGCCACCACGTACACGGACACCACGGCCGTCCCGACGCCGGACTCCAGCAGCGCGGAGATCGGGAAGTCGTACTACTACCAGATCGCGGTCAAGACGGCCGACGGCCAGGTCCTCGGCTCGCCGACCCGCGTGGTGGGCATCCCGAAGGCCGGCCGCACGATGCGGCTGATCCAGGCGGGCGCGGGCGTCACGGACACCACCCTGTCCTCGCTCAAGCCGACGACGAACCTCAACACCATCGAGCAGGGCACTGTCGGGCAGGACTGGCTGACCGTCGGCAACAACTCCGCCACCTACGGCAAGACCCGCTCGGTGATCAAGTGGCCCACGACCACGATCCCCGCCACCGCCACGGTGCTGGAAAGCCGGGTCTTCCTGTGGTCCACGATGACGACACGGGACACCGCGTCCAAGGCCCAGTACAACCTGCACGGGCTGACCCGGGACTTCACCGAGACCCAGGCCACCTGGAACAACGCGAACTCCACCACCGCGTGGACCACCGCCGGCGGTGACCACTCCTCGGTCGTCTCCGACTACGTGCCCGCGTTCAACACGGACCTCGGCCGCCACTGGTGGGACGCGACCTCCCTCACCCAGGGCTGGGTCAAGACGCCCAGCAGCAACAAGGGCACCCTGCTCAAGCTGAAGGACGAGACGACGGCCGGCCCGCAGGAGCGCTCCATCTTCCTGTCCGCCGCCGCGCCCGACCCGCAGCTCCGTCCCCTGCTGCGCGTGATCTACGTCGACTCCACGACGGAGGACACGTACTACGCGCCGCAGACGCCGTCCCGGAAGGCCACGGACTCCACGTACACCGAGGACGTCACGGTCACCAACACCACAGGGAACGCGTGGGCCGCCGGTGAGCGCGAGCTGTCCTACACGTGGAAGCTGCCCGACGGCACCGACGCCACCACGGCCGGCAACCAGCTCAAGACGCCGATCCCGGCCCTGCTGCCGGGCAAGTCGGCGACGATCCAGGCGCAGGTCAAGACCCCGTCCGACTCGGCCGCCGGCAACAAGCGGGACGAGTACGCACTGGGCTGGGACGTGCGCAAGGTCTCCGACGGCACCTGGTTGTCCGCCGGGACCGGCGGCATCGCGCCGCTGAAGCAGAACGTGGCCGTCGAGGAACCGACCTCCGACCAGCTCGGTCTGGAGAAGTTCTATGCCTACACGGGCAAGAACACCGGTGCCGGCTCGACGGTCATGAACAACCTGGCCTCCGGCAACAGCGTCTGGTCGTACAACGCGTTCAACAACCCGGGCCGCGGGCTCAACACCTTCGCCCGCTTCGCATACAACAGCCTCGACACCTCGGACACGGTCTCGGGCCATGGCTGGTCGGCGCAGATCTCCGGCCCGATCAGGCTGGGCGCGCCGCTGGACTTCCACCCCAACCCGAACCCGACGGAGATCCGTCTCCCGGACGGTGACGGCACCACGCACGTCTTCCGCAAGCAGGAGGACGGCACGTGGAAGGCTCCCGCGGGCGTCCACTACAAGGTCACGATGAAGTCGGGCCTGGACTGCAAGCCCAACAAGGACCCGGTCCCGGACGCCTGGACGCTGACGCGTCCGGACGGGACGCGGTTCCTGTTCGGCTGCGACGGCTACATGACGTCTGCCATCGACAAGAACGGCAACACGCAGACGTACACGTACGAGGAGCGCAAGTCCAACAACAAGCCGACCAAGTTCCTCACGTACATCACCGACCCGGCCGGCCGTCAGTCGCTGGCCGTCGACTACTGGACCAAGGGCCAGTCCGGCTACCAGTACGTCAATGACTCGGGCGTGCTGACCACCGACAGCGGCAGCCTGAACAACTCCAAGATCTACGACCACGTGAGGTCCGTGACGGACATCTCGGGCCGCAAGATCGAGTTCTACTACACCACCAAGGGCCTGCTCGGTCAGTTCACCGACGGCGTGGGTTCGTCCCAGCCCAAGGTGTTCAAGTTCACCTACGACGCCACGCAGGGGAACAAGAACGTCAAGCTGGTCGAGGTCACCGACCCGCGCGGCAACCACACACAGCTGGGGTACTACTTCCCGAGGGAAGGTGACGACCCGAAGTACCACTGGCGCACGCAGACCATCACCGACCGTCTGCAGGGCACCGCGGACTTCACCTACGCGGCCAACGCGACCAACCCTGAGTTCACCGACACCAAGGTCATCGACGCCGAGAACCACGCGACCGACTATGTGACGGACAACCTCGGCCGCCCCGTCCAGACGACCAACGCCAAGTCTGAGACCACGAAGATGTCGTGGGACGCGGACCACAACGTCACGTACCTGGAGGAGGCCAACGGCGCCAAGACCGCGTTCTGCTACGACCAGAAGACGGGCTACCCGCTCTGGAAGCGCGACGCGGAGCAGAACAAGTCCGGAGTTCCGCCTCCCGGCGACTGTGCCCCGGGCACATACCCGGAGAACTCGGCCCGGTACACGTACCAGACACGTGTTGACGGCTACTCGGCCGACCTGTTCACCAAGACCTCTCCCGAGGGCCGCAAGTGGCAGTTCGGCTACGACACGTTCGGCAACCTGAAGACGGTCACCGACCCGAAGGGCGTCGCCACGCCTGCCGCCGGCGACTACACCACGTCGTACGAGTACGACGCCCACGGCCAGCTCACCAAGGCGATCGACCCCAACGGCAACCCGACGGCCTCCAGCGACTTCGGCCCCACTGGCTACCCGGCGAAGATCATTGACGCTCTGGGCAAGTCGAGCGACTTCGTCTATGACGAACGTGGTCAGGTCCGTGAGGTCACCGACGCCCTCGGCAAGAAGGTCACCCAGACCTACGACACCTTCGGACGTCCGAAGGAGAGCAAGGTCCCGAAGAACCAGGCCGCGGGCGAGTACATCACGACCCCCGCCCCGGTCTTCGACGCCAACGACAACGTGACCACGTCGACGGCGCCGAACGGTGCGGTCTCCACCGCCGTCTACGACGCCGCGGACCAGATCGTCTCGGCCACGGCTCCGAAGGACACGGCCACCTCGCCCGAGCGGCGCACGGCCTACACCTACGACAAGGTCGGCAACGTCAAGACCGTCACCGAGCCGAAGGGCACGCTGAAGACCTCGGACGCCACCGACTACGTCACCACCAACCACTACGACGCGATCTACCAGCTCACCTCGGCCGTCAACGCCGCGGGCAACAAGATCACCTACGAGTTCGACAACGTCGGCAACGCGGTCAAGGTCGTCGACCCGAAGAAGAACGCGACCCCGGACACGACCGACCACACGTCCAAAATGGTGTACGACCTGAACCACCGGGTCACCACCTTCACGGACGCGGCGGGCAAGTCCAGTTCGCGCAGCTACGACAAGGACGGTCTCGTCCTCACGTCCACAGACCCCGCGAACAGCACCACGACGTACACGTACGACGAGCGGGGCAAGCAGGCCGAGGTCAAGGTCCCGTACGACGCGACGACGTTCCGCGTCACCAAGTACGAGTACGACCAGGCCGGCAACACCACCAAGGTGATCACCCCCAAGGGCGCCGCGACGGCCACCGCCGACGACTTCGTGTCACGCACCGAGTACGACGTCCTGAACCGTCCGGTCAAGCAGTACCAGCCGTACGACCCGACCGACCCGGCGCACAGCGACCCGAACGTCTACACGCAGACGGTGTACGACGCCGTCGGCCGGGTCGCGCGGCAGTCGCTGCCGCCGTCGAAGGGCCAAACGGTCCGAAACGACACGGTCTTCGAGTACTACGACAACGGCTGGACGAAGAAGTCCACCGACGCGTGGGACATCGCCACGACGTACGACTACACCGATCTCGGGTACCAGAAGGCCCGCACGCTCACGTCCGCGGGCGGCTCCTCGGACCGCACGATGACGCAGTCGTACTACCCCGACGGCAAACTCAAGTCCAAGTCGGACGACGGTGTGCCGGTGGGCAAGTCGGTCGTGCTCGTCGACAACTCCGACAGCCAGCACACCGCCGCCACGGGCACCTGGGCGACCGGTGACCGCACGGGGCAGCAGGGCTATGACCACCGCACGCATGCGGCCGGGAGCGGCACGGACGCCTTCACCTGGACGCTCAACATCCCGAAGGACGGCACGTACACCGCGTACGTGAAGTACCCGCAGGTGACGGGCGCGGCGACGGCTGCGAAGTACACGCTGGCGCAAGGTGCGACCACGCATCCGGCGGTCTCCAAGGACCAGACGGCAGCCGCCGGCACCTGGGTGTCGCTGGGCTCCTACAGCCTGAAGCAGGGCAACGACGCCACGCTGAAGCTGGAGCAGAGCAGCTCGGGCACAGCGGTGGCCGACGGGGTCAAGCTGGTGCGCGACACGGCCGGTGAGACGGACACCGAGAAGCGGACCTTCGCGTACGCCTACGACGTCAACGGAAACCTGACGTCGATCGACGACACGTCCTCGGGCGCGAAGATCGACGCGTACACGGTCGTCTACGACGGGCTGAACCAGGTCCAGAAGGTGACCGAGGCGCTCGCGGGCCAGGAGAAGAAGGTCACGTCGTACACGTACGACGCCAACGGCCAGGCCGACACGGTCACTCACCCGACCCAGTACGCCAAGTACTCCTACGACCTGCGCGAGCTGGTCAAGACGATCTCGGTCGGGAAGTCTGCCACGGACGCCTCGCCGAAGGTCACCTCGTACACGTTCAACGACCGCGGCCAGCGGCTGAAGGAGACCAAGGCCAACGGAAACACCGTCGATTACACGTACCTGCTCGGCGGTGACCTGAGGTCGACCACGGAGAAGAAGGGCTCCGGCACGCTCGTCTCCTCGCACACCTACGCCTACGACCTCAACGGCAGCAAGGCGCAGGACATCGCGAAGAAGATGAACGCCGACAACCATGCGGCGTACCTCGAATCCACGACCGACTACACCTACGACCCGGCGGGCCGGCTCACCGAGTCGGTCAAGACCGGCAACGGCGCGGGCACCGAGAAGTACGTCCACGACGACAACGCCAACGTCGTCTCGCAGACGGTCGACAGTGTCACGACCAACTTCGAGTACGACCGCAACCGACTGCTGCGGGCCACCACATCGGGCTCGGCGGCCACGTACAACTACGACCCGTTCGGCCGGCAGGAGTCCGTCACCTCGGGCGGTCAGGTCATCGAGCGAAGCGTGTACGACGGCTTCGACCATGTCGTGGAGTCCCAGAAGCGGGACGAGAGCGGCGCGTTGAAGACGACGACGTACACCTTCGATCCGCTCGACCGCACCGCCTCGAAGACGGCCGAGGGCAAGACGACCGACTTCAACTACCTCGGCATGTCCGGCGAGGTGCTGAGCGAGGAAGTCGCCGGGGCGCTGACGAAGTCGTACCAGTACAGCCCGTGGGGCGAGCGTCTGTCCCAGGTCAAGCACAACACCGACGGTACGGGCGAGGACGGCTACTACGGCTACAACGCCCACACCGACGTCGAGACGCTGACCGACAAGGACGGCGACACCAAGGCGACGTACGGCTACACCGCCTACGGCTCCGACGACAAGACGGAGTTCACCGGCATCGACAAGCCGGACGCCGCTGACCCGACGAAGCAGGAGTACAACCCGTACCGGTTCAACGCGAAGCGCTGGGACGCCCAGTCCGGCACGTATGACATGGGCTTCCGGGACTACAGCCCCGGTCTCAACCGCTTCACCACCCGGGACATGTACAACGGCGCCCTCGCCGACATGAACCTGGGTGCGGACCCGTTCACCGGCAATCGCTACGCGTTCGCGGGCGGCAATCCGACCAGCTTCGTCGAGCTGGACGGCCATCTCGCGTTCGCCATCCCGGCCCTGTGGTGGGCGGGCGCCGCTCTGGCCACGGCCCTGTACGCGGCGACGCCGGAGGGTCAGCAGAACCTGTCCGACGCGGCCACGGCGCTCGGCCAGCTGATGCCGACCGCCGATTCCGTGACCTCGTCCGGCTCGTCGAGCGGGACGAGCACCGCGCCGACTCCGTCGCCCTCTCCGGGCCCGGCGCCCGGTCCGCCGGGCGGCGGTAGCGGTTTCAACGGCAAGTTCCACACCGGGGCGGCGGTCTCCATGATCGTCCGAATCTTCTCGGGCATGAGGGCGGCCGGGCCGGACGAGGACAAGTCCCCGCAGCGCAAGGCGATCGACAATGCGGACAACGAGAGCCGGAGGTGCCACGAGTCCTCCGGTCCGAGCCTGGTGTGGAACTCCCCGGTGGACAGTCAGGGCCGGGCCACCGGCGGGTTCGCCTGTCTGGACCCGTCGCAGCCGGCGGATCTGGACAACACCGGTCCACAGAATCCGCGGGGCTGGGACCTCCAGGACGAGTCCGACGACTGGAACCGGGCTCACCTGATCGCCCGTGAGTTCGGCGGCAGCCACTTCCGGGAGAACATCGTCCCGACCACCATGTACCAGAACCAGAAGGAGGGCATGCGGACCGTCGAGTACGAGATCGAGCGGCGGCTCAAGCTCGGCGAGAAGGTCTACTACCAGTCCATCCCGGTCTACGTGCCTGGATACGTGAATCCGATCGGCGTGCACATGCACGTTTCGAGCTCGTCGGGTTCGTTCTCCCGGCTGGTAGCGTCCGGGGTCCACGACTGATCCGGCGCAGCTGAGGCGGTGGGGCAGGCGGCCGTCGGCCCGCCCGCCCCACCGTCGACGCCGTTCAGAGAGGTACACATGAATCTTCACGATGTCGTCCGACTTCTCGGGCTCACGGCTCCGACGTGCGCGGAGGGAGAGGCGTCCGGGCAGGTCGTGCCCGGTGACTTCGAGCTGCTGCTGCGGGCGGTGCCCGCGGGCGTGGTCGCGGGGTCCGTGATCCTGAACCGCGCCGACGTCCCGGTGCGCTCGGTGAAGGACTTCGCGGCGGAGGCGGAGCTGCGTCTCGGAGACATGCGCGAGGCCCTGACCTCCCGCGAGCAGGCGCTCCCGGCGTCGCTCCACCCGGAGCCCGGGGGCCTGGTGCCCTGGGGCCGGACCGCGCGCGACGGGGTGCTGCTGTGGGACACCGCGGCGCCGGACACCGAGGAATGGACGACGGTCCTGGCGGACAAGGACTTCCAGCTCTGGCTGGACCTTCCCTTCTCCGCTTCCGAGTTCGTCGCACGGACGCTGATGGCGCGCGAGGAGGGCACTCCCGCGTTCGAGAGTTTCGAGGAGTACGAGTCGGGTTCGTTCTGGAAGGTCGCGGACGACATGCGCGCGACCGCCATGGCGATGGCGAACCGGGACGTCCGGGCAGTGGACGAGCTCGTCACAAGACTGCGGGCGCTTGGCGTCCCCGGTGTCCGGGAGTACGCGCAGGAGCGCGTCGCCCGGGCACTGGAGGCGGCCCGGGAGTCCTCGCTGGCGTACCCGGAGGAGTATCTGGCGGTGATGCGGGAGTTCCCCGGCGGGGTGATCGCCGGGATGAAGGTGTTCCCCGTAGACCGGGTCGGCTGGTTGACCGAGGACCCGGTGTTCCTGCAGTGGGGCGAGTTGGAGGGGCGGGCGTTCGGGTGGCTCGCGCTCGGCGGTGATCCGGCGGAATGGCGCGTCGCGTACGTCGAGCCCGACGGCACGTCCCTGACGCATCTGCACGACCAGACCTTCGCCTCGTTCCTGCGCCGCCGACTGCGGGGGAACAACTCGCTGTTCTGATCCGGTCCGACCCCTGCCCAGGGCTGATGCAAGTGGCAGTAACGCGCCCAGCAGCGCCCTCGTGGCGGAGCGCCGTTCTTCGGTGTTCCGGCACGGGGGCGTTTTCGTACGCGGACGGGTTCACTGGTCGGATCCGGGGCCGACTGGGTCTACGAGGAGGTCGAGAACGACGTCATCTGACGTCGCGCGGGCGGTACTTGGATGCCGCTCCTCACTCCCCGTCCCGCAGGCGCCACAGATGCAGAGCGGTCCCGTCCTTGGAGACGGTGCACCACGCTCCCCGGCCCGCGGAGAGGGGAGAGCCCGAGACGGGGAAGGGGTTGCCAACTGCTGGCCGCGAAAGGTTGTTGAGTGTGCGTAACCGTGAGGGGGTGGTGCGTTATCAGCGTATGAACCTGACGGAGTGGGCGCGGGCGCAGGGGGTGAACCCGCATGCGGGATATCGCTGGTTTCATGAGGGCACCTTGCCGGTACCCGCGCGCCGGGTGGGGCCGCGCACGATCCTGGTGAACATCGAAGCGAACGCCTCAGCCAACGTGATCGGTGGTGTGGGCTTGTACGCCGGCGTCTCCTCGCACGATCAGAAGCCCGACCTGGAGCGTCAGACCGCACGCTTGTCGGTGTGGGCCTCTCAGGCCGGTCACCGGGTCGTGCGGATCGAGTCCGGGATCGCTTCGGGTATGAACGGCTGCCGTTCCAAGGCGAAGCGGCTACTGGCAGACCCGAAGGTGACCACCGTGGTGGTGGAGCACAAGGACATGCTTGGCCGGATGAATGTCGAACTGGTCGAAGCGGCCTTGTCCACATCGGGTCGTCGTCTCGTCGTCCTTGATGACGGCGAAGTGGAAGACGACCTGGTGCGGGACATGGTGGAGGTGCTGACCTCGTTCTGTGCTCGCCTCTACGGGCGACGCTCGGCGAAGAACCGGGCCCGCAAGGCCCTTGAGGCGGCGGCTGCCGATGGCTGAGAAGAAGCTCCGGAAGTTCGAGGACCCTTTCGTCGCCCTGGGCCCGTCCGGGGTGGCGATACGCGACCGCCTCAAGCACCCCACCGACGTGGACGACAAGGTGTTGCGCCTGGTCGGCGAACACCTCGGACGCCTCGCCTCCCTGGACCTCAAAGCCCGGTGTGCTGACGGTCTGGACCACAACAACGACACGTGGGCCGCCCGCAAGCAGGGCCTGACCGCGAAGTCGTCGTCCCGGTGGGCCGGTGCGCTCACCAAGGCCACCCACGACCAGTGGGCGCTGTCCCGGCGCTGCCAGCTCGCCCACATCCAAGGGCTTGAGGCCGGTGTCCGCACCCTCATGCACCGCCTGTCCCAGCCCATCGGCGAGAAGGGAACCAAGCGCGCCCCGGGCGGCTACCGCTCCAAGGGCGAGTGGTTCCGCAAGTCGCGCCGCCTGCATGTGCTGGAGGACCGCCTGGACGTTGCGCGCGTGGAGCGGGAGGCGGGTGTCGTGCACGTCGTGCGCGGCGGCAGGCGTCTGATCAACAACCGTCACAACCTGGACGCCGCGCAGCTCACCGAGCCTGAGTGGCGCCAGCGCTGGGAGGCGGAACGCTGGTTCCTCGCCGCTGACGGCGAGTCCGGCAAGCGGTACGGGAACGAGACGATCCGCGTCACCCCGGACGGCGAGGTCAGCATCAAGCTGCCCACACCGCTCGCGCACCTGGCCAACGCCGAGCACGGCCGGTACGTCCTCACCTCCAAGGTCGCCTTCGCGCACCCGACGCGCAGATCAGACACGCCATCAGTCAACTGCTGCGCTGGGCCGACCGGTGCGGCGTGTCGTCGTCGCCCTGACCGATGGACAGTCCCATGTACGCCGGGTCCGGATGGGGGAAGTGGTAGGAGCCCGCTGTCACAGTCCCCGTCGCTGCGCGGGCCAGTACCGTTCCGTCGGCGGGGCGAGGACCAGCCACTCCTCGGTGGTGCCCTGCCCCGGCTCTGCGTGAGTGCGTATGTGGGCCCACAGGAGTTTGCCGTCGGAGGTGAAGGCCGCCGAGCCGTGGTCGCCATGACCGTGGCCGTGATCGTCGGCGTACTCCTCGAACGAGGCGTGGGCCTCCTCGCAGACGGTGGCGGACCAGCAGCCGTGCGGGATCTCCCAGCGGACGGCGCCGCCCGCGTCCACGGCCCGCAACGCGTGCACACCGGCGAACACGGCGACATCACGCCCGGGCGAGACCGCCACCGAGCCGTACGCGCGAGGCCAGGGGGCGGGGAATCGCACCTCCGCCCCGTCCCCGTCCAGGTCACGGACGGCCAACTCGGCGTCCCCGCGCTGCACCAGCACCTTGCGTCCGGCCCAGTGCAGCACCTGCGGGGCGTCCGCCGACTCGGGGTCCTAGGGGGCGGCGACGGTGGCGACGAGTTGAGCAGTGACGGTCATTGAGGTCTCCGGGGTCGGAAGAGCTCGCGGCACGGCTCGCCCCACGCTACGCCGCTACGCCGACGGCTCGTCGAAGAGAGGGAGGAGCGGCCGTGATCGACGAACGATCCGCCGAGCCTGCGCGCGAGTCCAGACCGCCGTCCCGTCCCCGGCCGGAGGCGGGGCGCGGCTGCGCAGCCGCCTTCGTCTTCACCTTCGCCGATTTCGTGGTGCTGATCGGCTTCGGCGGGACCATCGAGATGGAGTCAGCGTGGGGCGCAACGACGACGGCTCGTACACCTGCGTGAACCGGGGCGACATGCTGCCCTGACGCCCTCGCGTCGACTGAGGGCTTTCCCAATCCCAGCCATTCCTGCGGCCCGGCCTGCCCTGGGCGCGAGCTGGGCCGGTGCGGCGGACGGCGAAGCGCGAGCCCGACAGAGCGAGGGCCGAGCCCGCGCGGGGGCTCCACGTGTGTGGCGGCCGAGTGTCCGACCCGGTGGGTAAGGTGGGCAGCCTGTTCGAGGTGGGGCGGACGACTCCGTTCAGTGGCCGCAGCTGCTGCTGGGCGGCAGCGCCGGCAGGGGTGCCGTGCTCAGGGTTTCCGTGACGGCTTTGTGAGGTCGGCCCGGCGGCCGGACCGCAGATGAAGAGGGAAGTGTGGAGGCGTACGAGGGGGAGCTCGGCGTCGTCGTAGCGCGTGCTCAGGAGGGGGACGAGGACGCGTTCGCCCGGGTGTACCGGTTGGTGCAACCCGGGTTGCTCGGCTACCTCCGGGGGCTCGTCGCCGAGGATGCCGAGGACGTGGCCTCCGACGCCTGGCTGGAGATAGCCCGCGATCTGGGCCGCTTCCGCGGGGACGGCGCGGGCTTCCGGGGCTGGACCGCGACGATCGCCCGTCACCGGGCGCTGGACCATCTGCGCAAGCAGCGCCGGCGGCCGCAGACATCGCTGCTCGAGCAGGACGTACTCGAACTTCCGGACGGGCGGGACACGGCCGTCGCCGCCCTGGAGACCGTCTCCACCGAGCAGGCGCTGGAGATGATCGGGAGCCTGCCGCGGGACCAGGCCGAGGCCGTGCTGCTGCGGGTCGTCGTCGGGCTGGACGGCCCCGCGGCGGCCCGGGTGCTGGGCAAGCGCCCCGGCGCTGTACGGTCGGCGGCGCACCGCGGGCTGAGGAGACTGGCCGAGCGACTGGCCCCCACACGAACGCGACCGCGTGCCCTGAAGGACGAGACGAAATGACACCGGAACGGGACGAACGGGAAGAGCCCCGCACTCCAGAGCTGAACGCGCTGCTCGAAGCGGCACGTCGTCCCGGTGTGTCCGATCCGTCCGCGCAGGAGCAGGCGCTCGCCGCGTTCCGTACGGCGCGCGACGCGGGGCTGCACGCCGCGCCCGTGCCGTGGTGGCGCAGGCGGGCCCGCGACGACTGGCGGCCGGAGGCCGAACGGCGCCGTGGCCGACTGCTGGTCAGAGGTCTGATCGCGGGCCTCGTCATGGGGGCGCTGGGCGGGGTGGCCGTCGCCGCGGGCAACGGTGCGCTCCCGATTCCCGTACCGTTCGGCGGGAGTGAGAAGCCCGGCCGGGACGAGCCGCAGCCCGTGCAGACCCGGTCCACGGAAAGGGCGCGGACGGAGTCCGGGACACCGGAAGCCTCGATCACGCCCTCCCCGACGCCCGGAAGCGGGGCGACCGGGCTCGCGAAGAACAGGCCCAGCGGCATGCCACCCGCGGCCGAGGACGCGCTGTGCCGCGTCTATCTGGATGCGCTGGACGGCAAGGGCGAACCGCCGCGAGGTGAAGCGAAGGCTCGTCTGGAGGCGCAGGCCGGTGGTCCGGAGGCCGTACGCGCCTGGTGCGAGGAGAAGTCGGCCGCCGCCGGGCAGCCTCGGCCCGACGGCCCGAAGGACGGTCCCGGGGCCGGTCCTGTGGTCAGCCCGGAGGCTGGGAAGCCGCCCAAGGAGCGTGAGCCGGGGAAGCCGACCGACCGCCCGAGGTGACTCGGGCGGTACGGGGAACCTGCCCCGCGGTTACGCCTTGACGGCGGTGACGAACGCCGCCCAGGCGCCGGCAGGGACCACGATTACGGGTCCGTGGCGGCGCTTGGAGTCGCGGACGGGGACGGCACCGGGGAGTCCGTCGGCGACCTCGACGCAGTCGCCGCCGCTGCCGTTGCTGTAGCTGCTCTTGCGCCAGACGGCGGCGCTCAAGTCAATCTGGGTGCTTGCCATCTCGGTAAACCTCAGCCGCTTCCTCGATCAGGGCGAGGGACGCCTCGGGTGGCAGTGCGGCGGCCCTGAGCAGATCGTACGACCTGCGGTAGTCCTTCACGAGGGCCGGATCGTCGATGGTGTCACCACTGTGCAGAGCCTCGGTGTAGACCAGGGGCGGCGCGTCAGGGAAGGTCATGATCTTCGCGGTGCCGAGCATGAAGGGATGCGGCCCGCAGTTCCCGGGAAGGACCTGTGGAACGATCCGATGCCGGTGCGCCAACGCCGTGATGCGGTACAGCTGTTCGGCCATCTGCTCGGGAGGGAGGATCGGTCCGCGAAGCAGCGACTCCGGCAGGATCGCCCAGTACGTCGGGGTGTTGTGGTCGTTCTCGAACAGACGGGCCCGCGGCATGCGGGCGCTCACCCTCTCCTCCACGTCCTCATCGGGCGCCAGTGGGTGCGTCGCCCGCACTACAGCCCGCGCGTACTCCTCCGTCTGCAGCAGGCCCGGAATGAGCGTCGGGCTCCACTCCTCGATCGTCTCCGCGTGCTTCTCCGCCTCCAGTACCCGCTCAAAGTACTTTGCGTGCCCTCGCCGTCAGGCTCTCTGTACGTCTTCACAGCGGCGCTTGAAGAACCCGTCCGTCTTGAGCATTCGGTCGACGTGCTCCGCCAGCTCCGCCGGCATGCGCCGCTCGCCACGTTCGATCTCGCTGAGGTGGCTGACGCCGTAGAAGCTGCCCTCCACCAGTTGCTGAAGCGTCAGCTCGGCCCGCTCCCGCTGCCAGCGCAGCTCCTTGCCGTAGAACGTAGGTACCCCTGCCGAGCCGTCGATGTCCTTGCGTCGTCCCATGGTCCCCGCCTGGTGCCGTTACCAACCGCGCGCCGGATTCACGCCGTTCACGTGCGGGAATCCGAACCCCTTTCACGGTAGGGCCCGTCACGCCACTGTGTGAGTGATTCGTCACAGAGCGCACAGGAAGGTGTGTCCCATGCACGACACGACGGACGCGGACGACTGCGTCGAGCAGCTCCGCTCCGCCCTCGCCGCCCACGGCATCACGCTGCCGTCCCTCGGTGTCGACCTGCCGACCTTCGCGGCCCGCTGCCCCACCCGGCCGCTGATCGCGCTCGGCAACTGCAATGTGACCACCGCCCGCGCCCTGGTGGCCGCCCTGCGCAAGGGGGCCGTCTGATGCTGCCGCTGACCCTGGAGCTCCTCGCCACCGCGAAGGCCGTGCCCGACGTGCGCCGCGCCGTGTGCGAGCACCTCGGCGACGCCTTCCGCCCGGACCTTGAGCTGTGTGTCAGCGAACTGCTGACGAACGTGATCCGTCACCTCGGCGAAGGGGTGCCGGTGACCGTTCGTGTCCTCCATGGGCAAGGCCGCACGCGCGTGGAGATCACTGACCCCGACCCCCGGGCCCTGCCCGTCCTGCGTGTCGCCGCCGGGGACGACGAGGGCGGACGAGGGCTCGCGCTGCTCGACGCAGTGACCCTGCGGTGGGGAGTCGACCAGGGGCCCGGCACCAAGACGGTCTGGTGCGAACTGCCGCAGGGGCCACCTGGCCGCTCTCCGTCGCAGACTGATTCATCCCTTGTGCAATGAATGTACGTCGCCTGGATCATCGCGATCGGCTGGCCCGTCGGCCGCCCGGCCGCCGTCGCTCCCGCGAGATCGTCACCAGACGCCTGAGTTCCGTACATGGTTGTACGGGCGACGGAAGTTGCCGGTGTGACAACCGATACGCCCATCTCTCGTGATGGCCATGACAATGGCGTCGCTTGATCAAGCATGGACAACCGTTTCGGCACACTGCCCGGCGCACAGGACATGCGCGCCTACGTCACCCGCTTCGTCGCGCACCTGACCGAGCGGAACAGACTTCCGCTCGACTACTCCGTGGCCAGCCTGCGGATCGTCGACTTCGTCGTGGACGGACTACGGCAGAACCGTCCCGAACGGGCCCGGGTCGAGGAAGTCCTGCGGGGTCTCGGCGCGTACACCGGCGAGGTCATCGTGCGCCGGGCAGGTGGGCAGTGGATCGACTTCGACGCAGGGCAGCGGGAGTTCTTCGGGCAGCCGACGGGCATCCGGATGCCCGACGGCCGGGCGTGGAACCCGCTGGGCAAGGTGGTCAACCGCTTCGAGGTGGGTGGCCCGGAGGAGTCCGTGCAGCGGCTCTACCTGCTGCTGCACGGCCGCAGCAGCCGAAAGGTGGCGTGCTGAGCAGGCCCGGGGCCGACCGGATTCGTCATCCGGGGGAGGGGCGAAAGGACGACCGGGGCCGCCACCCCCCACAGGAGAGGCCCCGGTCGCCGTCCGCCAGGGCCGCGCGGCGGCCCCGTACTTCTCTCAGCGCCGCAGGTGCGTTTTCTGTCACACCGCGCCCCTGCCGCAGAATGTTGCAGGTTGTACAAGACATGGACGCGGCCCCCGCGGAGGACGTAGCGTGGCGCTGCGCGCTGGGCTGTGCGGCGGTGGTGACCAGCCGCGATGACGAACGGGTAGTGGGAGTGCTGGGGGACGACGCGGAGCTGACCGCCGCGGTGAGCGCGGCGCAGGACGGAGACGAGGACGCCTTCCGGACTGTGTACCGCGCCGTTCACCCGCGGCTGCTCGGATACATAAGGACGCTGGTCGGCGAGCCGGAGGCCGAGGATGTGGCGTCCGAGGCCTGGCTGCAGATCGCCCGGGACCTCGACCGGTTCAGCGGTGACGCCGACCGTTTCCGCGGCTGGGCCGCGCGCATCGCCCGCAACCGCGCTCTCGACCACATACGGATGCGCGGCAGGCGCCCGGCGGTCGGCGGGGACGAGACCGAACTGACAGGGAAACCCGCGGAGTCCGACACCGCCGGCGAGGCCATGGAAGCCCTGTCGACCGGCCGGACCATGGAACTGATCGCCCAGCTCCCCCAGGACCAGGCCGAAGCGGTCGTGCTGCGCGTGGTGGTCGGCCTCGACGCGAAGAGCGCGGCGAAGACCCTGGGCAAGCGGCCCGGAGCGGTGCGCACCGCCGCCCACCGGGGGCTGAAGCGGCTCGCGGAGCTGATGGGGGCCGAGCACGGAGCAGAGCACGGAGGGGCGTCCGAGACTCCTGGGCGCGGGACGGGACTCGGCGCGGTACCGTCTCCGCGCAACGTTCGCCCCGGCGCGTCCCGCTCCGCCGGTGTGACGCATTCGCGTCTGCGGACGCAGAAGGACATGTGATGGCCGACGAGCGTTACGAATGGCTCGATCAGGACGCGGCGGAGCGGTTGCTTCGCGGTGAACCGGTCGAGCCCGTCGGCATTGACGCGCGTCACCAGGCCCTTCGGCTGGCTGAGCTGCTCGACGGCGCGCGGGCCCAGGGCCCGGTGGCCGAGCCGCTGAGAGGTGAGGACGCCGCGCTCGCCGCGTTCCGCAAGGCGCGTGACGGCGGCGCCGCGGAGCTGCTTCCGACGGTGCGCCTGACGCCGGAGACCCGGCAGGTCTCCTGGGGCCGGTCGGTGCGCTGGGGACTGGCGGCCTCGCTGGCCGGACTCGCGGTGGGCGGCGTGGCCGTCGCCGCCGGGGTCGGCGTGCTGCCGACGCCGTTCGGCGGCCCTCAGCCGGCGCCCGCCTCCTCCGTCTCGGGTGCCGTCACCCCCGGGCCGGTCACCTCCGAGCCCTCGACCGACGGACTCCGCAGTCCCGACCGGCCGTCGCCCGCGGACGCTCCCCCCTCGCCGAGCGCCCCCGCGGCCTCGGGCGGCACCGACACTCCGGGCGGACCAGGGGACGGGCCGAGCTCCGGTCCGGGGCGGGTCGAGTCCACCGCGCCGCACGACGGCCGCACGGACGGGGACACCTACGGCAGGGACTGGTACCGCAAGACCGTCGACGCCTGCCGCGACTACCGCAACGGCACGCTCGACGAGGAGCGCAAGCGCAAGCTGGAGGCCGCGGCGCAGGGCGCGGACCGCGTGAAGCGTTTCTGCGACCGGATGCTGGCCGCCGACGGCGAGGGCGACAGCGGTGGTGACGGCGGCGACAAGGGGGGCGACGGCGGCCCGGGCGGCGGAGGTGACGACGGCGACGACGGCGGTGACGGCTCCGGTTCGGGTGGCTTCCCCCGTTCCCCGTTCCTGCCGCCCACCTCCGTGCGGCCCGGTCCCGCGCAGCAGCCGTTCGTGCCCCCGACGGACATGCGGCCGGCGTTCCGGCCCGCCGTTTCCGGGGCGTCCGTCCCCGGTTCGTCCCTCCCCACGGCCTCCGCCGGCCTGCCCGTCGGCGGCGGGCAGGCGGAGGACGGTGTCCGCACCCTCTCGATCGCATCCCTCTGACCTGCGGTTTTCCTTTCTCAGGAAAATTTTCCGGCCAGGTGTGACGTTTTTTGGCTGGCCGGCGCAGTACTAAGTGAGCCGACTGGTCATCGGCGATGCCTGAGCCGGGGTTCCCCCCGTACCCACGGCTCAGAGCACACAGGCGCGGGCGGGACACGTTCCCCCGGTCCCGCCCGCGCCTCCTCACTTCTCCCGCTCGGTCCGCTTCCCGCGGAGCGCCGTGCCGGCCGCCCGCGCGGCCCGCACCGCCTCACCAGTGGACGACGACCTTGTCGCCGACCTTCACCTGGGCGAAGACCGACGCGATCTTCTTCTTGTCCCGGACGTTGACGCAGCCGTGCGAGGCTCCGTTGTAGCCGCGGGCGGCGAAGTCCGAGGAGTAGTGCACCGCCTGACCGCCGCTGAAGAACATCGCGTACGGCATGGGGGTGTGGTAGAGCGTCGACTCCCACTCCTTGGCCTTCCAGCCCACGTTGAACGTCCCTTCGCGGGTGGGTGTGTTCTCCGATCCGAAGCGCACGTCCATCGCCGCCACGACCGTGCCGTCGATCATCCAGGCGAGCGTCCTGCTCTCCTTGCTGATGCAGAGCACGCGCCCCTTCATGCACCGCGGATCGGGCGTGTCGAGGGTGTTGGTCGTCGCGGGCCGGAGCTCGTCGGCCGTGGGCGGGCGGGTCAGCCCGAGCAGCCGCTGCCAGGTGGTCTCGTCGACCGAACCGGTCGCGGCGAGTCCCCCCTTCCGCTGGAAGCCGCTGACCGCCTTCGCCGTCATCGAGCCGTAGAACGCCGTGGGGCTGCGGTGGAAGTGACCGATCTGGCGCAGCCGCGCCTGCAGTTCGCGAACCTGCTCGGTCTCGGTGCCCTCCGCCATCAGCACCCTGGGCTCCGCCGTCTGCCCGCCCGGCGTTCCCGGGGACGGGGCGGGGGGCTTCGCGTCGTCGGCCGCGGGAGTGGCGGTGGCGGGCGCCGACGGGGCCTTCGACGGGGCGCTCGGGGCGGCCGGCGGCTTGGCGCTGTGCCCGCCCGTTCCCTGGCTCGTGCACCCTGCGGCCAGGGCCACCGCCACGAGGGACATGAGCGATCTGTGCAGAACGGACGTACGGTGCATAGGTGCCCCCCTGAGGTCGTGTGTGTGTAGGGATGCTCGGCGGCCGTGCTTGGTTGCGGTCGAAGGAGCATGCTGTGAGCAAGGTCCCAGTCACGGGCACGCCGTTGCCCGGAGACCCGCCGATACAGTCCGTCGCGAGAGTTGCGTACTGGCGAGTAGCTTTACCGGGAGGCACACCAATGGCGCGCGAGTCCGAGTCGGGTCTGCCCATCGAACCGGTCTACGGGCCGGACGACCTCGAAGGGTGGGACCCCGGGGAGAAGCTGGGCGAGCCCGGCTCGTACCCCTTCACGCGCGGTGTCTACCCGTCGATGTACACGGGCCGCCCGTGGACCATGCGCCAGTACGCGGGCTTCGGCACGGCCGTCGAGTCCAACGCCCGGTACAAGCAGCTCATCGCCAACGGCACGACCGGCCTGTCGGTGGCCTTCGACCTGCCCACGCAGATGGGACACGACTCCGACGCGCCGATCGCGCACGGCGAGGTCGGCAAGGTGGGCGTGGCCGTCGACTCGATCGACGACATGCGGGTGCTGCTGGACGGCATCCCCCTGGACCGGGTCTCCACGTCGATGACGATCAACGCGCCCGCCGCGCTGCTGCTGCTTCTCTACCAACTCGTCGGCGAGGAACAGGGCGTGCCGGCGGACCGGCTGACCGGGACCATCCAGAACGACGTGCTCAAGGAGTACATCGCCCGGGGCACCTACATCTTCCCGCCCAAGCCCTCGCTGCGGCTGATCGCCGACATCTTCAAGTACTGCCGGGCCGAGATCCCGAAGTGGAACACGATCTCGATCTCCGGCTACCACATGGCCGAGGCCGGGGCGTCCCCCGCGCAGGAGATCGCCTTCACCCTCGCGAACGGCATCGAGTACGTCAGGACGGCCGTCGCGGCGGGCATGGACGTGGACGACTTCGCGCCGCGGCTGTCGTTCTTCTTCGTCGCGCGGACGACGATCCTGGAGGAGGTCGCGAAGTTCCGCGCCGCGCGCCGCATCTGGGCCCGGGTGATGCGCGACGAGTTCGGCGCGAAGAACCCGAAGTCGCTCATGCTGCGCTTCCACACCCAGACCGCCGGCGTGCAGCTCACCGCCCAGCAGCCCGAGGTGAATCTGGTGCGCGTCGCCGTGCAGGGGCTCGCGGCCGTCCTCGGCGGCACCCAGTCGCTGCACACCAACTCCTTCGACGAGGCGATCGCGCTGCCGACCGACAAGTCGGCCCGGCTGGCGCTGCGCACCCAGCAGGTCCTCGCGTACGAGACCGACGTCACCGCCACCGTCGACCCGTTCGCCGGGTCCTACGTGGTCGAGAGCATGACGGACGACGTGGAGGCCGCGGCGCTGGAGCTGATGCGGAAGGTGGAGGACCTCGGCGGCGCGGTGAGCGCCATCGAACGCGGCTTCCAGAAGAGTGAGATCGAGCGCAGCGCCTACCGCATCGCGCAGGAGACGGACGGCGGCGAACGGGTCGTCGTCGGCGTCAACCGCTTCACCCTCGACGAGGAGGAGCCGTACGAGCCGCTGCGCGTCGACCCCGCGATCGAGGCCCAGCAGGCCGATCGGCTGGCGAAGCTGCGGGCCGGACGCGACCGGGTGGCCGTGGACGCGGCCCTCGACGAGCTGCGCCGGGCGGCGGCCGGCACGGACAACGTCCTCTATCCGATGAAGGAGGCGCTGCGGGCGCGGGCCACGGTCGGCGAGGTCTGCGACGCCCTCCGCGAGGTGTGGGGCACCTACGTCCCCAGTGACGTGTTCTGACCGCCCTTCCGCCATCCGGAACGCGGAGGCGGGCTGTCGTACCCGTGTGCGACACTCCGCCTCATGCTGGGTGTCACCGATCTGCCGACGTATCTCGCGGGACTTGTCCTGATCATCCTCCTCCCGGGGCCCAACTCCCTCTACGTGCTATCGGTCGCCGCGCGCCGAGGGGTGCGCACGGGGTACAAGGCCGCCGCGGGTGTGTGGTGCGGGGACACGGTGCTGATGGTGCTGTCCGCGGCGGGTGTGGCCTCGCTGCTCCAGGCGAACGCCGTGCTGTTCTCGGTGGTGAAGTTCGCCGGTGCGGGCTATCTGACGTGGCTCGCCGTCGGCATGCTCCGCGCGGCCTGGTCGATGTGGCGGTCGCGGCGGGATCTGACGGAGCCCCGGGACGGTCAGCCGGCGGACGGGTCCGCGCCGGGTGAGCGGCCGTTCCGCAGGGCCTTGGTGATCAGCCTGGTCAACCCGAAGGCGATCCTGTTCTTCATCGCCTTCTTCGTACAGTTCGTCGACCCCGCGTACGCCTATCCCGCGGTGTCCTTCACCGTCCTCGGCGGTCTCGCCCAGCTGGCGAGCTTCCTCTACCTCACCCTGCTGATCTTCACCGGCACCCATCTGGCGGACGCCTTCCGGCGCCGCAGGCGGCTGTCGGCCGGCGCCACCTCCGCGGCGGGCGCGCTGTTCCTCGGCTTCGCGGTGAAGCTGTCGCTCAGCAGCGCATGACCTTCCCGAGCCGGTCGCGAGCCCGGCCGGGTCCTCACCGGCCCAGCCGATGTAGCCCTCGGGACGCACGAGGTACAGGCCCTCGCCGTAGGACGCGTGCACCTCGGCCGGGCCGTCAGCTGCATCCGGCCCCCGTGTGGAGCGGGAAGAAGCCGGATGACACGTGTTTCATCGTGTACGTCTCCCACGGCCCGTCCGCCGCTTGACCCAGGAGACCGTTCCTGCCGTGAGCCCGCCGGCGGCGACGAGAAGCCCGAGCAGAGCTGTCAATGCCGGCACGAGCAGTCCGGCGCGGCTGTCGGGTACCCGCGCCTGGACCGCGGTGGCCGCGACGCTGCCCGCCTGCTCGGTGAGGAAGAAGCGGGAGTCGTTGGCGTTCGCACGGTGATCGCCGAGCAGGAAGAGCCGCCCCTCAGGCACCACCACGTCGTACTCCTGGGCCATGCCGGACGGATCGCCGTCCTTCACGTACGGTTCGGCGAGCGGCTTCCCGTTCACCGTCACCGGCCCGCCGGGGCTCTGCCTGATGCGGTCGCCGCCCATGCCGATCACGCGCTGCAGTACGGCCATGCCCATGTAACGGTTCCCCGTCCGGTAGAGCACGACGTCACCTCGCTCTATCGCACCCGCGTCGACTCTCTCGAGGAGGACGAGTTCACCGGGGGAATAGGTCGGATCCATGGCGCTGCCGTTGACGGTGGCCGACGTGTGACTGGTGCCGATCACCAGGATCGCCCCCGCAGCCAGAGCCAGCCCGGCAGGGACCAGCACCCGTACGGCAAGCCGCACTCCGCGTCCATCGCGTCCCATGTCACGCCACCCGGCCCATCGGACGGAAGGCCGGTCGTCTGTGGCGGATCCGGGTCAGCCGGAACCGTCGCGTGGTGTCGACGCAGAGAACATGCATGAACTGCAATTTCTCCCTTGTTGAACGGGCGGTCGAGGTACGGGCTGATCCGCCCGGCGCCCGGGTCGGCGTCCCGCCTGCCGGTACGGAGCCGTGCGCAGCGGCAACGAGGTTCTAGACGCTCCACGATCACCAAGTCAATTGAACCGACAAACGAGCGATTTCAGACGTGACGCCGATTTGCCGATGCGTGATGGCCGTGATCTCCGGGCGCCGGCCGGGTGCACGCGAGTCTCGCGCGGTGGGGAGAGGCATCGCGCTCGCCCCGCACCGGGGCGGGCCAAGCGGGGCTTCCCCGGCGCGCCCCGGCCTCGGGTGGGGCGACCCTCGTCAGCCGAGCGCGGCGCGCTTGAGGCGGAGGACCCTGCGGGCCATGCGGCGGACCGCGGCGTGGCGGGGGACCGGGAGGCTGCCGGGGAGGCCGAGGACGGTCAGGCGGCGGCGCTTGAAGTAGCGTGCGGTACCCGCGGTGAGACGGGCCGTCAGGTAGGCCTCCGCCGCCACGCGCAGATCCGCGCGGACCTGCGGCTGCATCGCGAAGCCGACCGCCCGGACCAGCCCCGACACCTCCTCGTCCACGGGGCGCGGGGCACCGGGGTGCCCGGTCTCCAGATCGGGGAGCAGCGTGTCGACCAGCGTCACCGGCACGCGGTTGCTGTTCTGGTACGGCTTCAGCCGGTCGAGCAGCGGCTCGGTCCCGGCCCGCGCGACCGGGATGCCGTAGAACGTGCTCGCGGTCAGCAGCGCCGTCGAGAAGCAACCGACCACCAGCGCCGGCCTCAGCCGCCGGTACAGCACCTCCGCCAGCACCGGCCGGTCCAGTACGGTCAGTTCGGCACCCAGGCCCTCCGCCTCGCGTTCCAGGGCCCGCGACCACGCCGCCGGCGCCATCGGATGCGGCTTGAAGACGAGCCGGCGGTGGCCGTGGGCGACCGCCCCCCGCACCATCCGCACGTGCAGGTCCTCCTCCTCCTCGGCGGTGAGGATGCCCAGGGCCGCCAGGTACTGCCCCAGCAGCAGCGCGGGCCCCTCGCCCTCGTCCGCCGCGACCCCCGCTTCCTCTGCTTCCCCCGCGTCCGCGGAGAGTTCGGCGACCACCTTGGTGAACGCCTCGGTCGGCACCGTCTCCGGGCGGGCGCCGAACTCCTCCAGCAGCAGCGGTGTCAGCCCCGGCACCAGATCGAGGTGCAGCAGCCTGCGCACCCGCTCGCCCACCAGCGGATCGATCCTGTTGCGGGTCGGCCCGTAGCTCATCAGCCCGTCCGCGTACACGTCGAGCCGGGCGTCGGGGAACAACTGGGCCACCGCGAGCGCGGGGTTGACCTGGATGGACTCCAGAGCAAGCTCGATCCGGTCGTCCCCGAGGTCCCACAGCATCCGCAGGTGGCGCTCCCACATCGGGACGTCGTCCGGGCGCGGCGACCAGCCGCCCGGATGGAAGGGCGAGATCGCCTCGTTCCACGACAGCACGCCGTCGAAGCGGCCGCGCAACCGCTCGAAGCCCGGCATCCGGTCGACCGGGGGCGCCGTCTCGGGGGTCGTCGCGTTGTTGCTCACCAGCAGCAGCCGCCGGTCGGCCGGTGCGAAGCAGCCGCTGTCGAGCGCCGCCGCCAGCGTCGCCGCGCCGTACAGGGTGGAGGCGAAGAAGATCTGCGTGCTCCGCGCGGTGCCGGCGCCCGGGCCGGTGCTCGTCGTCGTACGCATCAGGCCGCTCCCGCCGTGCCGGAGACCGCGGGTGCGCCCGGCGCCCGGCGGCGCAGCCTGCGCAGCCGGGAAGAGCGTTCGCCGTCCATGCCGTCGAGTGCGTCCTGGAGAATGTCCTGCGGCATACGGCGCAGGGCGTCCGCGCTCATGGAACGCAATTTCCTGGCCACAGCCGGTTCGAACCTCTCTATCGATCCCAGGTGATGGGAAATGACGGCACAGTAGGTTCTTACGGCTTTCGGCATCAGCCGCTCGGATTCAGGATCGTTTGCGGTTTCTTCGAGCACCTGGTCGAAAGCCCTGATGAAATCGAGCTGCCGTACGTCTCCGATCTGCGTCAGTGACGAGGCGACCCCCCGGCGGTAGAAGATCCCGAGCAGACCGACCGCGGCGAAGGACTCCGCACCGCGGTGCAGCCGCCAGATCCAGGGCCGGTCCTCGGCGGTGCGCAGCCCGTCCGTGAAGTGCAGCAGCCCCCGGTCCAGCAACTCCCGCCGGTAGATCCCGGCCCAGGCCATGGGGTAGTCGACGGAGGTGGACCGGTCGGTGGGCAGGATCGCGTCCCGCGGCCGGAGCACCTCGTTCCGGCGGCCGACGGGGACCCGGAAGACCTTGCGCTCGCGGGCCGTGCACTGCACGTGGTCGGTGCGGACGAAGTCGACGCCGAGGCCCTCGGCGGCCGCGAGCAGCCGCTCGTAGTAGCCCGGCGCCAGCCAGTCGTCGCCGTCAAGGAAGGTGATGTACTCGCCCCGGGCGGCGTCCAGGCCGGTGTTGCGGGCCGTGGCGAGCCCGCCGTTCCGTGCGCGTCCGATCAGGACCGCTCCCGGCACCTCGCGTTCGGCACGCTCCAGGATCTCCGGGGTCCCGTCCGTCGAGCAGTCGTCGACGAGCAGGAACTCGAAGTCCTCGCGGGCGTTCGACCGGAGGCTTCCGAGGGTGTCGGGCGCGTAGGCCCGGACGTTGTAGAAGGGCACGATGACCGAGAGCTTGACCACGCGCCGGACATTAGGCGCGGGCCCCGGCATTCGCTCTGTCGGCGGGAGGGACGGCGGGTGAACAAGGTGCGGCGGAATTGTTAACCCGCACGCCTCCCGGGCGCTTTCGCTGTTCGTCGACGCGCTGTTAACCATTTGTTGCTGCCCAGTTGGGCCGCCGAGCCGAATGCCTTTCTAACGTCCTCGGCGTGTCATCACGTACCAGCCAGGCGCCGCGCGTCGCCGTGCTCGCCGATTCCGACACCCGGTGGAAGTGGGGTGCGCTCACCGCGCGCCGGATCGCCGCCGGGGACGATCCGGCGGGTGCCGCCGCACCGGCCGGATTCCTGCTGCGCGGGCGGGCGACGCCCACCGCGCGGCAGCTCGCCGAGGTCGGGGTCGCGGCGGACACCGTCCGCGAGGTCACTGGCGCCGAGTTCCTGCGGGCGGTGCGCGACGAGGGGTACGACGTCGTCGTCCTCGCCCTCGTCGGCGGCGCCGTTCAGGCCGTCCTCCACGGGATCGCGGCCCTCCGGCTGCCCCGCCGGCCCGTGCTGGTCACCGGCTACGTCGGCGTCGTCTACGAGAAGCTCGCCGACGGACTGCTGCTCCGGCACGGCGCGGACGTCGTCCTCGCCAACTCCCGCCACGACGCGGACCGGTTCCGTGCCGTGTACGAGGGCGTCGGCGCCGATGCCACGCCGGTCACGGAGGCGGCGCTGCCGTTCCTCGGCGGCGCCCCGTACGAGCGGCGTGAAGGGCGGGACACGGTCGTCTTCGCCGTCCAGCCGTCCGTCCCGGAGAGCCGGTCCGATCGCCTCTACCTGCTCGGCCGGCTCGCCGGGCACGCCAGACTGCACCCCTCCCGCGAGGTGCTGCTCAAGCTGCGCTCCCGCCCCGGCGAGCACACCACGCACCTGGAGGAACTCCCGTACCAGCGGCTGGCCGAGCGGCTCCCGGGAGGGCTGCCCCCGAACCTCAGCCTCGTGTACGGGCACATGGGCGAGGTCCTGGACCGGACGGACCTGCTGGTCACCGTCTCCTCGACCGCCGCGCTCGAAGCGCTCCACCGGCGCATCCCCACCGCGATCCTCACCGATCTCGGCGTGCGTGAGGCGCTCGGCAACCACCACTTCCTCGGCTCCGGGCTGCTCACCTCCTGGGACCGGCTCGACCGCGGCGACCGGCCCGTACCGGACGAGGAGTGGCTGGCCCGGCAGGGCGTCGCCGCCGACGGGCGGTACGAGACGGCCTTCGACGCGGCGCGCGAGCGGGTGGCCGCACTGCTGCGCCGGCCGGAGCTCCCGCCCCTCACCCCCTACTACACCCCCGCCACGGCGCCCGGCTATCTGCCGGGGATCCTCGCCCGCCACCGCCTCGCCCCGGACGGCCGCCCGCTGCCCGGAGCGGCGCCGGCCGCCGAGCCCACCGGGGTGCGCCGCGTCCTCCGCGACGCGGTGCGCCGGGCGGCACGCGGCGCCTACCGCCACGGCGTCCAGCGCGTCGCGCCCGTCATCCGCCGCATGGGCGAGCTGTGACCGTTCCGCAGGCCCGAAGGAGCCCCCATCCCATGACCACCGTCCTCGCCGTGATCCCCGCCAGGGGCGGCTCCAAGGGCGTGCCCGGCAAGAACCTCGCCGCGGTCGGCGGCCTCCCGCTGGTCGCGCGTGCCGTCCGGGCCTGCACCGGATCCTCCCTGGTCACCGATGTCGTGGTGTCGACCGACGACCCGGCGATCGCTGACGCCGCGCTGGCGGCCGGAGCGGCCCTCGGCGCGGCCGGCCGGGTCCACTGCGTCGAGCGCCCCGCCGGCATCGCGGGCGACACCGCGACCAGCGAGTCCGCGGTCCTCCACGCCATGGACGCCTACGAGGCGACGCACGGCCGCACCGTCGACGTGGTCCTCCTCGTCCAGTGCACCAGCCCGTTCCTGACCCACGAGGACATCGACCGCGTCGCCTCCGCCGTGGCGAAGGACGGCGCCGACACCGCGGTCGCGGTCGCGCCCTTCCACGCCTTCGTCTGGCGCCGCTCGCCGGGGGCGGGCGCCTCCGCCCGTGCCGCCGACGGCGGGGGCCGCGGCGTCAACCACGACAAGAGCCACCGCCCCCGGCGGCAGGACCGGCCCGAGGACTTCCTCGAGACCGGCGCCGCCTATGCCATGGACGCCCGTGGCCTCCGCGTCCACGGGCACCGCTTCTTCGGGCGCACCGCGCTCGTCGAGACCGACCCCGCGCGGGTCCTGGAGATCGACGACCCGCACGACCTCGCCCGGGCCCGCGCCCTGGCGCCCCTGCTCGACCCGGCGGCCGTCCCCACCCACGCGGACGTCGACGCCGTCGTCCTCGACTTCGACGGCACCCAGACCGACGACCGCGTACTCGTCGACTCCGACGGCCGCGAACTCGTCGCCGTGCACCGCGGCGACGGCCTCGGCATCGCCGCGCTGCGCCGCGCCGGGCTGAAGCTGCTGATCCTCTCCACCGAACAGAACCCCGTCGTCGCGGCCCGCGCCCGCAAGCTCAACCTCCCCGTCCTGCACGGCATCGACCGCAAGGACGCCGCCCTGAAGCGCTGGTGCGAGGAGAACGAGGTCGCGCCCGAGCGGGTCCTCTACGCCGGCAACGACGTCAACGACCTGCCCTGCTTCGGGATGGTCGGCTGGCCCGTCGCCGTGGCGAGCGCGCACGACTCCGTGCGCGCCGCGGCCCGCGCCGTCACCACTTCCCCGGGCGGCGCGGGCGCGATCCGGGAGATCGCCGCCTGGCTCCTCGGCCCCACCCTCAGCACCCCCACCCCCAGCACGCCCACCCGGTAAGGAACCCCACATGAACGCCCGTCTGCGCACCCTCGGCGGCAAGACCGCCGGTCCCGGCCGGCCCGTCTACGTCACCGGCGAGATCGGCATCAACCACAACGGCGACCTGGACAACGCCTTCGCGCTGATCGACGCCGCCGCCGACGCCGGCTGCGACGCGGTCAAGTTCCAGAAGCGCACCCCGGAGATCTGCACCCCCCGCGACCAGTGGGACATCGAGCGGGACACGCCCTGGGGCCGGATGACGTACATCGACTACCGCCACCGCGTGGAGTTCGGCGAGGACGAGTACCGCGCCATAGACGAGCACTGCCGCGAGCGCGGCATCGACTGGTTCGCCTCCCCGTGGGACACCGAGGCCGTCGCCTTCCTGGAGAAGTTCGACGTCCCCGCCCACAAGGTGGCCTCCGCGTCCCTCACGGACGACGAACTGCTGCGCGAGCTGCGCGCCACCGGCAGGACGGTCATCCTGTCCACCGGGATGTCGACGCCGAAGCAGATCCGGCACGCCGTCGAGGTCCTCGGCAGCGAGAACATCCTCCTCTGCCACGCCACCTCGACGTACCCGGCCAAGGCCGAGGAGCTCAACCTCCGCGTCATCAACAGCCTGATGCAGGAGTACCCGAACGTGCCGATCGGCTACTCCGGCCACGAGACCGGGCTGCAGACCACGCTCGCCGCCGTCGCGCTCGGCGCCGCCTTCGTCGAGCGCCACATCACCCTCGACCGCGCCATGTGGGGCTCGGACCAGGCCGCCTCCGTCGAGCCCGGCGGTCTGCAGCGCATGGTCCGCGACATCCGCACCATCGAGGCGGCCCTCGGCGACGGCGTGAAGAAGGTCTACGAGTCCGAGCTCGCCCCGATGAGGAAGCTCCGCCGCGTCCCCGGCGTCGTCGCCGAGGCCGAGCAGGGCGAGCGGGCCGAGCCGGCCGCGGTCTGACGACCATGGACCTCGCCTTCGTCGAGAGCCCGGTCCAGCTGCTGAACGTCCTGGAGTGGGCGCACGCCCCCGCGCTCGCGGCGATACCAGCGCAGCCGGGGCCCGGCTCCGCCCCCACCGCGGCGGGCCGGGCCGGCGACCTGACGGTCGTCGTGCTGTCGCCCACCGATCCCATGTCCCGGGGCCAGCTGCGCCGGATGGCGGAGCTGGCGCGCGACGAGGGGATCACGGTGCGCTGGCAGGAGGCCCGCGGCGGCGCGGACGCGGTCGTGCGGACCGTGCGCGCGCTGGGCCCGGTGCTGCGGCGGGCCGAGCGGATCGTCATCGGCGACCCGTTCTCCCGCTATGTGCAGCTCCTGCTCGCCCTCGTGGGCACCCGGCGGCTGACGGTGGTCGACGACGGCACGGCGACCATGGAGTTCGTGGCGCAGCTGACGCGCGGCGAACGGCTGGTGCGCTGGCACCGCCGGGGCCGCCGCGGCCCGCGTGAGCTGCTGCTCGCGCCGGTCTCGGCGGCCGCCCGCCGCCGGCTCACGCCGTCGCGCTGCCGCGCCGTCGAGCTCTTCACCGCGATGCCCGTGGAGGAGGCCCCGGACGGCATCACCGTCACCCCCAACCGGTTCCGCTGGACCCGCTCGCGGTTCGGCCCTCCGCTGCTCACCCGGGGTGCGGACCTGGTGGGAACCTCGCTGGTGGAGACGGGGGTGGTCGACCTCGACCGGTATCTGGACGCAGTCGCCTCGCTCGCCGGGGCGCACGGCGCCACCCGGTACTTCGCCCATCGCCGGGAGCGCGCGGACAAGCTGCACCGGCTCGCCGCGGCCACCGGTCTGGAGATCGTCCGGCCCGATCTGCCGCTGGAGCTGATCGCCCGGCGCGGCCCGGTCGGCCGTACGGTGCTGAGCTTCCCGTCCACCGTCGTGCACACCCTGCCGCTGGCGCTCGCGGGCACCGGTGTGACGGTGGCCGTCTGCGACATCGCCCCGGAATGGCTGAAGGACACGGCGTCGCCCCGGGCCCAGGGCTTCCTCGCGGGGGTCACGGGGACGGCGCGGCACGTGCGGCGCCTCTCGGCACCCGTCTGACCGGCCGGGGCGGGGAGGAGCGGAGCCGGGTGCGCGCCCCGGTGTCCCCGACCCCGGCGGGGCCCGGCCGGCATCCTGCGGACACACGACCGAAGGTCCGTGAGACCCGCGCGCGGGCGGTGCCCTGCGTACGGACGTTCCCCCCGCGCGGCCCGGGGTACCCGTACGGGCGACCTGGACGCGACAGGAGGCCGGAGTGTCCATATCGTGGTCAGGAGCGGGTGAGCTTACCCACACCGAACGACGGCCATGCGTCGTCAGACGCATTTTCTTCCCCCTATAGGGCTGAACTTTTGTTGATCTCGAGTTAGTTGGGCCTTGAAGGGGCCTACTCTTCAACGGGTGAACCAGTTGATGTCCCGCGAGCCCGACGCCGGTCTCCCCGGCGAAGCCGAGTTGCCCGGCGACTACGTTCTGCCCGGCACGCTGTCCGACCCCCTGCGCACCGAACTCATCGCCTTCCGCCGGGACTTGCACATGCACCCGGAGCTCGGGAACCAGGAGTTCCGCACGACCGCCGCGATCAAGGCGCGGCTGGAGGCCGCCGGCCTGCACCCGCAGGTGCTGTCGACGGGCACGGGACTCGTGTGCGACGTCGGCACGGACCGGGTCCGGCCCATGCTCGCGCTGCGCGCCGACATCGACGCCCTTCCGATCCCGGACACCAAGACGGGCGTGCCGTACCGCTCGACCGTGCCGGACCGGGCCCACGCCTGCGGGCACGACGTGCACACCACGGCGGTCCTGGGTGCCGGCCTGGTACTCGCCGAACTCGACCGGCAGGGCCTGCTGCCCCACCCGGTGCGGCTGATCTTCCAGCCCGCGGAGGAGGTCCTGCCGGGCGGCGCGGCCGACGCGATCGAGTCCGGTGCGCTGGACGGCGTGGGCCGGATCATCGCCGTGCACTGCGACCCCCGCGTCGACGTCGGCCGGATCGGTCTGCGCATCGGCCCGATCACCTCGGCCTGCGACCGGCTGGAAATCACCCTTGACGGCCCCGGCGGCCACACCGCGCGTCCACATCTGACCACGGACCTCGTCACGGCCGCCGCCAAGATCGTCACCGAGGTCCCGGCGTTGCTGTCCCGGCGGGTCGACACCCGCTCCGGACTGGCCCTGACCTGGGGCCGCATCGAGTCCGGGCACGCCTGCAACGTCATCCCGCAGCAGGCGGAACTCGCGGGCACCGTCCGCTGCCTGGACCTGCCCGCCTGGCGCGAGGCCCCGGACCTGGTGCACGCGGCGGTCGACGAGATCGCGACGCTGCACCGGGCCAAGTCCCAGATCAACTACATCCGCGGGGTGCCGCCCGTGGTCAACGACCCGGTGATCACGGAGCTGCTGCGCGACGCCCATGCGGCGCGGCGCGGCTCGCAGGCGATCGAGGACACCGAGCAGAGCCTCGGCGGCGAGGACTTCTCCTGGTATCTGGAGCACGTCCCGGGCGCGATGGCCCGCCTCGGCGTCCGCACTCCGGGCTCGGGATCCCGCCTCGACCTGCACCGAGGCGACTTCGATGTGGACGAGGAGGCGATCCGCGTCGGCGTCGAACTCTTCACGGCGGCGGCGCTGCTGGACGACCACCGATCGTAACCGGACAGTTCATCTGACGTTCGTCCAACGCGACGATCCGATAACGGCTGTCGAACACGTCTTTACCTGACATCTACGCGCGTTACGATCGCCGCAAAACCAGCGCCGGAAGTGGCGCTTTCGGTCAGGTTTATAAGGAGCCTCTCAGTGCGCCGGATCACCAGGATCGCCACCGTGGGCATCGCGTCCGCGGCTCTCGCGCTGTCCGCCACCGCATGTGGCGGCAAGACCTCGTCCGAGGCCGGATCGGACGGCGGCACCAAGGCCGCCATCGCCTACGACATCGGCGGCCGCGGCGACCAGTCGTTCAACGACGCCGCCTACGCGGGCCTCGCCAAGGCCGAGAAGGACCTCGGTGTCAAGGGCACCGAGGCCGAGCCCAGCGAGGGCGAGGCGGACCCGGACAAGGTCCAGCGCCTCACGTCGCTGGCCCGCGCCGGCAACAACCCGGTGATCGGCGTCGGCTTCGCCTACGCCCCGGCCATCGCCGAGGTCGCGCCGAAGTTCCCGGACACCACCTTCGGTCTCATCGACGACACCTCCAAGACCGGCAAGAACATCGCCAACATGGTCTTCAACGAGGAGCAGGGCTCCTACCTGGCCGGCGTCGCCGCCGCCAAGGTGACGAAGTCCAACACCGTCGGCTTCATCGGCGGCGTCGAGACCCCGCTGATCAAGAAGTTCGAGGCGGGCTACGTCCAGGGCGTCAAGGACACCAACAAGAACGTCAACGTCAAGGTCCAGTACCTGACCCAGCCGCCGGACTTCGGTGGCTTCTCGAAGCCGGACCTCGGCAAGGCCGCTGCGCAGGGCCAGCTCGACGCCGGCGCCGACGTGATCTACGCCGCCGCCGGTCTCGCGGGCTCGGGCTCGATCGAGGCGGCCGCCAAGGCCAAGAAGTGGGCCATCGGCGTCGACTCGGACCAGTACAACCAGCAGGGCCTCGCGGCGTACAAGAACTTCATCCTCACCTCGGTGACGAAGGACGTCTCGGACGCCGTCTTCAACCTGATCAAGTCGGTCAAGGACGGCAAGCCGCAGTCCGGTGAGATCCGGTACGGCCTGGACAAGGACGGCGTCGGCCTGGCCACCTCCAACCCGGCCTTCACCGAGATGAAGGACGTCACCGCCGCGGTCGACAAGGCCAAGGCCGACATCATCGCCGGCACGATCAAGGTCAAGACCGCTCCGTAACCGAGCGGCCCGACCCGATGGTCACCGGGTCCGGAGGGGCAGTGCGAGCCGCCCTTCCGGACCCCGGACCAGGTTCTGGCCATCGGTTTTTGCTATTCGGTATCGCTACGCGCGTAGAGCCCCTGGGAGCGCGGTAACTTCGCCCCACCCCTGCCCGCGCGACACCCTTATGGCGTCCGCCCTGCCCACTGCTTTCTCGCTCCTTTCCCGCCAAGGAGAGTGCGTCATCAACGCGTCCAGTCCGTCAACGCCGCCGGCTGTAGAACTGCGCGGCATCACCAAGCGCTTCCCCGGCGTCGTCGCCAACCACGACATCGACATCACCATCCGCAAGGGCACGGTCCACGCCCTCGTCGGTGAGAACGGTGCAGGCAAGTCGACCCTGATGAAGATCCTCTACGGCATGCAGAAGCCGGACGAGGGAACCATCACGATCGACGGCAAGCAGGTCGGCTTCCACAGCCCGGCCGATGCCATCGCGGCCGGCATCGGCATGGTCCACCAGCACTTCATGCTGGCCGACAACCTCACCGTGCTCGAGAACGTCGTACTCGGCGGCGAGAAGCTCTACGGCATCGGCGCGAAGGCGCGCAACAAGATCAAGGAGATCTCGGACGCGTACGGGCTGAACGTCCGCCCGGACGTCCTCGTCGAGCAGCTCGGCGTCGCCGACCGCCAGCGCGTCGAGATCCTCAAGGTCCTCTACCGGGGTGCCCGCACCCTCATCCTCGACGAGCCGACCGCCGTGCTGGTCCCGCAGGAGGTCGACGCGCTCTTCGACAACCTCCGCGAGCTCAAGGCCGAGGGCCTGACCGTCATCTTCATCTCCCACAAGCTGGGCGAAGTGCTCTCCGTGGCCGACGACATCACCGTCATCCGCCGCGGCACCACCGTCGGCACCGCCGACCCGCGCACCACCACTCCGAAGCAGCTCGCCGAGCTGATGGTGGGCAGCGAGCTGCCCTCGCCGGAGACCCGCGAGTCGACCGTGACCGATGTGCCGATGCTGAACGTCGACGCGCTGCGGCTGACCGCGACAGACCCCGACGGCGTCATCCGCGAGGTTCTCGACGGCATCACCTTCACCATCCACAAGGGCGAGGTCATGGGCATCGCCGGCGTCGAGGGCAACGGCCAGACCGAGCTCATCGAGGCGCTCATGGGCATGCGCGACCCCGACGGCGGTGTGATCACCCTCGACGGGTCGGACATCTCGCACGTGCCGACCCGCAAGCGCCGTGAGGACGGGATCGGGTACATCCCCGAGGACCGCCACCGCCACGGGCTGCTGCTCGAGTCGCCGCTCTGGGAGAACCGCATCCTCGGCCACGTCACCGAGCGGCCCAACAGCAAGAAGGGCCTGCTCGACCTCAAGGCGGCCCGCAAGGACACCGAGCGGATCGTGCGCGAGTACGACGTCCGCACGCCCGGCATCGAGGTCACTGCCGCCTCCCTCTCCGGCGGAAACCAGCAGAAGCTGATCGTCGGCCGCGAGATGAGCCACCACCCCAAGCTGCTGATCGCCGCCCACCCCACCCGGGGTGTGGACGTCGGCGCGCAGGCGCAGATCTGGGACCAGATCCGTGAGGCACGGCGGGAGGGGCTGGCGGTGCTGCTCATCTCCGCCGACCTGGACGAGCTCATCGGGCTCTCCGACACCCTGCGGGTGATGTACCGCGGCCGGCTGGTCGCGGACGCCGACCCCGCCACGATCACTCCTGAGGAGCTGGGTTCGGCCATGACCGGCGCTGCCACCGGCCACCTCGAGCACAACGAGAACGGTGAGGGCCGATGAAGAAGTTCGACAAGGACCGGGTGCTCCTCGGCATCGCCGGACCGGGCCTCGCCCTGGTCGTCGCCTTCCTGCTCACCTCGGTGGTGCTGCTCGTCTCGGACCGCGACCCGTTCGAGCCGTACCAGCTGATGTTCCAGACGGCCGAGTTCACGGACGTCCAGGTCAACATCCTCAACCAGGCCGGCACGTACTACCTCGCCGCGCTCGCCGTCGCCATCGGCTTCCGGATGAACCTGTTCAACATCGGTGTGGACGGCCAGTACCGCCTCGCCGTGATGCTCGCCGCCGTCGTCGGCGCGTCCGTCGAGCTGCCCGCGCCGCTGCACATCCTGCTGATCGTGGTCGTCGCGATGCTGGTCGGCGCGCTGTGGGCCGGTATCGCGGGTGTCCTGAAGACCAGCCGCGGCGTCAGCGAGGTCGTCTCCACGATCATGCTCAACGCGATCGCCACCAGCCTGATCGCCTGGATGATCCTGCCCGCCAACCTGGGTGAGCAGCTGCCCGGCTCGAACGACCTGACCACCGGCCAGATCGCCGAGTCCGGCTGGTTCCCGGGCCTGGCGATGGAGGGTGGCACCATCTACGGCTTCACCTTCGTGGCCTTCGCCCTCGGCATCGTCTACTGGTTCACGCTCAACCGCACCCGCTTCGGCTTCGACCTGCGCGCCACCGGCGCCAGCGAGTCCGCGGCGCAGGCGAGCGGCGTCGACTCCAAGAAGATGGTTCTCACCGCCATGCTGATCTCGGGTGCGATGGCCGGTCTCGTCGGCATGCCGCTGCTGCTGGGCCAGACCCACACGTACAGCCTGAGCTTCCCGGCCGGCGTCGGCTTCACCGGCATCACCATCGCGCTGCTGGGCCGCAACAACCCGATCGGCATCTTCTTCGCCGCGCTCCTCATCTCCTTCATCGAGAAGACCTCGGCCGACCTGGACCAGTTCGGCTACGAGAAGGAGATCGCGACGATCATGCAGGGACTCATCGTGATCTCGGTCGTCGTGTCCTACGAACTCGTCCGCCAGTACGGGCTCCGCCGCCAGCAGCAGAAGGTCGGCGAGGAGCTCGCCGCCCAGGCCCGCAAGAACAAGGAAGAGGTTGCGCTGTGAGTGACGCGCGCGCGGCCGACGGGCCGCAGACGACGACGAAGGACGCGGCTCTGAGCCGCGTGGACGGAGACCGGGGCACCACCCAGGCGTCAGCGCCGGGGGAGAACGAAATGAGGACGGCATGAGCGAGTCCACGAGCACGGTCTCGATGACGAGCACCGCGCCCAAGAAGGGCGGTGGACGCCCCACGCTGTCCCTGCCGGTCATCTTGCTGATCATCGCGGCCGGTCTCGCGCTGTTCTCCCTGGTCCGCGTGATCAGCGGCGCCAACGACCTGACCTCGGTCGGCCAGGTCTCCGGCGCCCTCCAGCTGGCCGTTCCGATCGGCCTCGCCGGCCTCGGCGGTCTCTGGGCCGAGCGGGCCGGTGTCGTCAACATCGGCCTCGAAGGCATGATGATCATGGGCACCTGGTTCGGTGCCTGGGCCGGCTTCCAGTGGGGCCCGTGGACCGGTGTCCTGATGGGCATCGTCGGCGGCGCGCTCGGCGGCCTGCTGCACGCGATCATGACGGTGACGTTCAACGTGAACCACATCGTCTCGGGTGTGGCGATCAACATCCTCGCCATCGGTGTCACCCGCTACCTGTCGAACTTCACCTTCGCCGAGGCCCCGGGCGGCTCGTCGAAGCAGTCCCCGCGCATCGACCCGATCACCGAGATCACCGTTCCGGGGCTCTCGGAAGCCCTGGGGGACGTCCAGGCCAAGCACTGGTTCTTCGTCTCGGACCTGGCGGGCGTGCTCGGCGGCCTGGTCACCAACCTGTCGCTGCTGACCGTCCTCGCGCTGCTGCTCGTGCCCGCCACCTGGTGGATCCTGTGGCGGACCGGCTTCGGCCTGCGGCTGCGGTCCTGCGGTGAGAACCCCGTCGCCGCCGAGACCCTCGGCGTCAACGTCTACAAGTACAAGTACATCGCCGTGATCGTCTCCGGCGCGCTGGCCGGACTCGGCGGAGCGTTCCTCGTGATCGTCTCCACCGGCATCTACCAGGAGGGTCAGACCGGCGGCCGCGGCTACATCGGTCTCGCCGCGATGATCTTCGGCAACTGGATGCCCGGAGGCATGGCGCTGGGCGCCGGACTGTTCGGCTTCACCGACAGCCTCAAGCTGCGCGGCGGTGCCGAGAACGTCCACGCCATGCTGCTGCTCCTGGCGATCCTGCTGGTGCTCGTCCTCGCCTGGCAGCTGTACAAGAAGAAGTACTGGCAGGGCGCGATCTCCCTCGCCGTCGCCGGTCTGCTCTTCGCCTGGTACGGACTCACCGACGCGCTGCCCAGCCAGTTCGTGGACGCCGCGCCGTACGTCACCACGCTGCTGGTGCTCGCCCTGTCGGCACAGCGCCTGCGGCCGCCCAAGGCCGACGGCCTGCCGTACAAGAAGGGCCAGGGCAAGTGACGCCCGGCCCCGCGCCGGCCGCCGGCGCCGTCGACTGGGAAGCCCTTCGCGAGGCGGCGCGGGACGCGATGTCCCACGCGTACGTCCCGTACTCGGGCTACCCGGTCGGTGCGGCCGCCCTCGTCGACGACGGCCGCACCATCACCGGCTGCAACGTCGAGAACGCCTCCTACGGGCTGTCGCTGTGCGCCGAGTGCGGACTCGTCTCACAGCTGCACGCCTCGGGCGGCGGCCGGCTCACGCACTTCACCTGCGTGGACGGCAACGGCGACGTGCTGATGCCGTGCGGCCGCTGCCGCCAGCTGCTGTACGAGTTCGGCGGCCCCGGTCTGCTGCTGGAGACCGAGGCGGGCATCCTGCCCCTCTCCGAGATGCTGCCCCTGGCCTTCGGCCCGGAGAAGCTCGGCCCGGAGAAGCTCGGCTAGGCCCCGCGGGGCCATCATCCTGGCGGTCCCTCCGCTGCTCCGGCGGAGGGGCCGCGCCATTTTTCGCACCACCTGGTTCGCACCCGGAAGGACCCCAAGCACATGGACGCCATCTCCGTCATCCGCACCAAGCGCGACCGAGGCGAACTCACTCCCGAGCAGATCGACTGGGTCATCGACGCGTACACGCGCGGCGAGGTCGCCGACGAGCAGATGTCGGCCCTGGCGATGGCGATCCTGCTGAACGGCATGAACCGGACGGAGATCGCCCGCTGGACCGCCGCGATGATCGCGTCCGGCGAGCGCATGGACTTCTCGTCGCTGTCGCGCCCGACCGCCGACAAGCACTCCACGGGCGGAGTCGGTGACAAGATCACGCTCCCGCTGGCCCCGCTGGTCGCCGCCTGCGGCGCAGCCGTGCCGCAGCTCTCCGGCCGCGGTCTCGGCCACACCGGCGGCACGCTCGACAAGCTGGAGTCCATCCCCGGCTGGCAGGCGCTGCTGTCCAACGAGGAGATGCTGCGGGTGCTCGACACCACCGGCGCGGTCATCTGCGCCGCGGGCGACGGGCTCGCCCCCGCCGACAAGAAGCTCTACGCCCTGCGCGACGTCACCGGCACGGTCGAGGCCATCCCGCTGATCGCCTCCTCGATCATGTCCAAGAAGATCGCCGAGGGCACGGGCTCGCTCGTGCTGGACGTCAAGGTCGGCTCCGGCGCCTTCATGAAGAGCATCGAGGACGCCCGGGAGCTCGCCTCCACCATGGTCGGCCTCGGCACGGACCACGGCGTGAAGACCGTCGCGCTGCTCACCGACATGTCGACGCCGCTCGGCCTCACCGCCGGCAACGCCCTGGAGGTCCGCGAGTCCGTCGAGGTGCTGGCGGGCGGCGGCCCGGCGGACGTCGTGGAGCTGACCCTGGCGCTGGCCCGCGAGATGCTCGACGCGGCCGGCATCAAGGACGCCGACCCGGCGAAGGCCCTGGCCGACGGTTCGGCGATGGACGTCTGGCGCCGCATGATCGCCGCACAGGGCGGCGACCCGGACGCCGCTCTCCCGGTCGCGCGCGAGCAGCACGTGGTCACGGCTCCCGCCTCCGGCGTGCTGACCCGCCTCGACGCCTACGGGGTCGGTGTCGCGGCCTGGCGCCTGGGCGCGGGCCGGGCCCGCAAGGAGGACCCGGTGCAGGCGGGCGCGGGCGTCGAGCTCCACGCCAAGCCCGGCGACGAGGTCACCGCGGGCACCCCGCTGATGACCCTGCACACGGACACCCCCGAGAAGTTCGACTACGCCCTGCAGTCCCTGGAGGGCTCCTTCGACATCGCCGCACCGGGCACCTCGCACGAGGCGACCCCGGTGGTGCTGGAGCGCATCGCCTGACGATGCGGGCGCGGGCAAGAGCCCGGTGACTTCCTTCGGGCGAACGGGATCGGTGCTGGGCCGCCGGTCCCGTTCGGCATGCTGGACCCGGTGACGCACCGACGGCGGAGACCGCCATGAGCGCACTCAGCGTCGACCCACCGGCCCCTCACGGCCAGGAGCGGGACCTCGTCCGTTTCTGGGAGGAGACGGACGTACCCGAGGGCTGCAAGGTGGAGATCATCGAGGGGATCGTCACCGTGTCACCCACGCCTGCGAACAGCCGCAACAGCGCCGCCCAGCGGGTCCAGCGGCAGCTCTGACGAACCCGGTCACTACATGCCGGCTGCGGCCGCCCTGCTCGTCGTCGAGATCACCTCGAAGTCCGACGCCGATCACGATCGGATCGAGAAGCTGCACGGCTACGCGACAGCCGGAGTGCCTTTGCACCTGCTGCTCGACAGCGGGCACTCCGGACGGCCCACGGCGACCCTGTACGGGCAGCCCAAGAACGCCATGTACCGCGAGCTCGACACGGTGGAGTACGGGGAAGGGCTCCGCATCCCCGCCCCTTCGCCCTCACGATCGACACGGGCGTCCTGTCGGCTGACGTCCCGCCCGGCCTCCCGTGCGCGCGCGCCCCACGCGGGAAGTGACCGCGCCGATCCGATGAGTTGTCGTCGCGGGCGCGGTCTCTTCTCGTGTGGACAGCACTCGGCAGCCGATCGTCGTGGAGCTCATCGGCCGGATCACCCCGGCCGATGTGCCGCTGTTGTGCGCCCGGCTGCGGAGACAGGCCGCCGGTGACGGCACCGGCCGGGACGTCGTGTGCGACGCGGGCCTGCTGGCCGTCGCCGATCTGACGGCCGTCAACGCCGTCGTCCGGCTGCGGCTGACCGCCCGGAGGCTGGGCCGGGAGCTGCGGCTCGTGAACGCGGGTCCCGAGCTGCTCGCCCTGCTCTCCCTCGTCGGGCTGGGTGACGACGACCCTGACCGGCCGTCGCCGGTCAGCCCCCGGCGCTGAGCCGCTCCGGCAGCCCGAACAGCGGGAACCAGCGCTTGGTGTCCAGGAAGAAGTCCATCGCGCCGATCCGGCCGTCGGCGACCTCCAGGACGATCAGCGCCCAGGGCTCGTACCCCTCGCCGTCCTGGCTCGGGTGGTACTGGGCGAACGCCGGCGAGCCGTTGGCGACCGTGGGGACCAGCTTCGAGCCGCGGCACACCTCGCCGACGCCGAGCATCCAGCCCACGATGTCGTCGTGGCCCCGCAGCCACAGGTCGTACGGCGGCATGGACATCGTCGCGTCCTCGCGCAGCAGCGCCGTCAGAGCCTGCATGTCGTACCCCTCGAAGGCGGCGACGTAGCGCTCCAGCAGCTTCTGCTGCTCCTCGTCGAGCGGGTCCGCCGGATCGGAGGCCGATGGGTCGTACTCGGCGAGCGTGGCACGGGCCCGCTGGAGCGCGCTGTTGACCGAGGCGACGGACGTGCCCAGCAGCTCGGCCACCTCGGCGGCCTTCCACGCCAGCACCTCCCGCAGGATCAGCACCGCGCGCTGCTTCGGCGGCAGGTGCTGCAGCGCCGCGACGAACGCGAGCCTGATCGACTCGCGCTCCACCGTCGTGTCCGCCGGGTCGGCCACCGACGGCAGCACCCGCCCGTCCGGCACCGGCTCCAGCCAGGTGATCTCCGGACGGGCGGTGAGCTGGGCCCGGGCCACCGGGGTGGCGGCGGTCAGGTCCATCGGGCGGGCGCGGCGGTTGCCCGCGTTGAGCATGTCCAGGCACACGTTCGTGGCGATGCGGTACAGCCACGAACGCAGCGAGGATCTTCCCTCGAACTTCTCGAAGCTCTTCCAGGCCCGCACCATCGTGTCCTGGACCGCGTCCTCCGCCTCGAAGGCCGAGCCGAGCATGCGGTAGCAGTAACCGGTGAGCTCCGTCCGATAGCCCTCCAGCCGGGACTCGAGGTCCTGCGTCGATGCCAGATCACCCATGGGTCCGCCCCTGTCGCCGTCCGCACCAGCCCTTCGGACGCTACAGGAGGGGACTGACAACGGGGGTCAGGTTCCCGGCTTGCGGCCGTAGACGTACACGTCGTCCCCGTTCTTGAGCAGGTTCCAATACGCTTTGGCGTCAGCGGACCGCATGTTGACGCAGCCACCCGAGCCCGGCGGGTTGTACATGCTCTTGGTCACCGAGTGGAACGCCTGTCCGCCGTCGAAGAACTGCGAGTACGGCATCCACACCTTGTAGATCGTCGACCAGTGGTTGGTGCTGCGGTAGTAGACGCGCTTCGCGCCCGTGCGGGTCTCGGCGCCGTTCCGCCCGGTGCGCACCGGCACCGGCCCGTACTTGAGCTTCGAGCCGTCCTGGATCCAGCTCAGCTGCCGGGTCAGGTCGACACAGGCGATGCGCCCCTTGTTCGTCGGGCACGTGCCGGCCTTGTTCGGGGTCGTGCCCGCCGCCCGCTGGGCCAGGATCGTGTTCATCGTGCGCCAGGTGACCGTGCCCGCATAGCCGATGGTCGGGGTGATCCCGTGCCAGCGCTGGAAGGTCTGGATCGCCTTGCAGTCGGACGGCGACTGCCGCCCGTCGACCTTCAGGCCCATGAACTTCTCGACCTGCTTCTGGTACGGCCCGGTCGACGTCGTGCACGACGCCGCCTGGGCCGGCGCGGCGCCGAGCGCGAGGCTCAGCGGCACGACCAGCCCGGTGATGCCGAGGGCGGCACCACCCCGTCTCCGTATGGTCCCCCAGTGTCCTGCGCGGCCCATGGTCACCAACTCCCCTGTACGCCCGGTGCGGTTGCCTTGACCTATGGACGCGCAGGGGGGAGCGGCGGTTGTAGGGAGGAGGGGACGGATTCGGCGGATTTCCGGGACCGCCGTCACAGTGGCCTCAGTGGCGAACTCCCGCCGCAGAGAGCACCGGCCGGCGTTCCCGCGCACGGGCCGCGTACGACCCGTACAGCGTGATCGACACGACGCCGAGCACCGCCAGCAGCCCCAGCAGGACCGTGCCCGCCCAGCCGCCGGAGTGGAAGGCGACCGCGCCGAGCGTGCCGCCCGCGCTGCTGCCCAGGTAGTACGCCGACTGGTACAGGGCCGAGGCCTGGGCGCGGCCCGTCGTCGCGGTACGGCTGACCGAGGAGGAGGCCACCGCGTGCCCCGCGAAGAAGCCCGCCGTGATCAGCACCAGGCCCGCCAGCACCGCAGTCAGCGAGTCGGCCAGCGACAGCAGCAGACCCGCCGTCGTCGTACCGACCGCGAGGTACAGCGCTCCGCGCCGGCCGAGCCTGCCCACGAGACTGCCGGCCGCCGCGGACGAGACCGTGCCGACCAGGTAGACCAGGAAGACGGAGCCGACGACGCCCTGGGGAAGGCCGAACGGGGCGCCGACGAGGCGGTAGCCGATCACGGTGTAGACCGCGCCGAAGACCGTCATGAACAGCGCGCCGATCCCGTACAGCCGCATCAGCAGCGGGTCCGAGAGATGACCCCGGACGGTGCGCGCCAGCGCGCTCGGGTTCAGCGAACCGGGCGTGAAGTTCCGCGCCTTCGGCAGCAGCAGCCGGAACGCCACGGTGCAGACCACCGCCATCAGGCCGACCGCGGCGAGCGCCGCCCGCCAGCCCCACAGCTGCGCGACCCAGCCGGTCACGATCCGTCCGCTCATCCCGCCGATGCTGTTGCCGGCGACGAACAGCCCGATGGCCGCGACCAGTGCCTTCGGGCGCACCTCCTCAGCCAGGTACGCCATCGCCGAGGCGGGGATGCCGGCCAGTGCCGCGCCCTGCACCGCACGCAGCGCCACCAGCCACTCCGGGCCGGGCGCGAACGGCACCAGCAGCCCCAGGACCGTCGCCACCACCAGGGACACCGTCATCAGCCGCACCCTGCCGAACCGCTCGGACAGCGCGCTCAGCGGCAGTACGCACAGGGCGAGGGCCCCGGTGGCCGCGGAGACCGTCCAGCTGGCCGCGCTCGCGGTCACCCCGAAGTCGTCGGACACGGCGGGCAGCAGGGCCTGGGTGGAGTAGAGGAGGGCGAAGGTGGCGACGCCCGCGGTGAAGAGCGCGAAGCTCATCCGCCGGTAGCCGGGGACTCCGGGAGCGAGCCGCGACGAGGTGGGTTCGGGGGACGGCGAGGAGAGGGCACCCACGGTGGTGGGTGCCCCGGTACTTGCGGAAGGCATACGTCGAAGGTAGGCATTCCTTTTTGATGCGTCCAATGCATGGAACGGCTTTAATCGTTCCCATGGCGCATGACTACAGCTCACAGGGTCGCCTGTCACCGAGCAGTTACGAAGAAGACATGCGAATGCTCCTCGCGCCGCGCCTCGCGTACTTCGCCGGGGTCGCCCGGCACGAGCATGTGACGAGGGCCGCGCAGGAGCTCGGCGTGCCCCAGTCGACGCTCTCGCGCGCGATGGTCCGACTCGAACAGGACCTGGGGGTCACGCTGTTCACCCGCAAGGGCCGCACCGTGTCGCTGACGCCGGCCGGCCGCGACTTCCTCGTCTCGGTGGAGCGGGCCCTCGCCGAGGTCGAGCGGGCGGCGGAGTCGGTACGCGCCGACGCCGACCCCTCAGGGGGCAAGGTCGCCTTCGGCTTCCTGCACACCATGGGCTCCGAGACCGTGCCCGAGCTGATCCGGGCGTTCCGCGTCGACCATCCCCGCATCCGCTTCACGCTCGTGCAGAACTACGGCGAGGCGATGATCGAGCGGCTCCGCGCCGGCGAACTCGACCTCTGCCTCACCTCGCCGGTCCCGGACGCGCCGGACCTCGTCGCCCGGCGCCTCGACGAACAGCGGCTGCGGCTCGTCGTGCCCGACGACCACCGGCTCGCCACCCGCAAGCGGATCCGGCTGGCCGAGGCGGCGGACGAGACCTTCGTGACCCTCGAACCGGGCTACGGGCTGCGCCGCATCACCGACGCGCTGTGCGCCGAGGCGGGCTTCTCGCCCAGGGTCGCCTTCGAGGGCGAGGAGGCGGAGACGCTCCGCGGACTGGTCGCCGCGGGCCTGGGGGTGGCCCTCCTGCCGCCGCCGGCGGTGCCGCGCCCGGGGGTGGTCGAGCTGACGGTGACGGCGCCGCGGGCGATCCGGGAGGTGGGCGTGGCATGGCTGGACGGTCACGTGGACACGCCGCCGGTTGCGGCGTTCAAGAGGTTCCTGCTGTCGCGCCGGGGGAACCTGCTGCCGGACTGAGCCGGGCGCCCGGGGCGCGGTCGTACGGACGGGCGCGCACCGTCTGCCGGGGCGCCTGCCTCGGAGCCCCGGCACGGCACACCCGTACCGTCAGTGACGCAGCGCCCGCCCGAAGCCGGCGGCCAGGGGCATGCGGAGCCCGAGCGGCGGGGGTGCGGCGAGCGCGTCGGCGACGGGCCGGGCGTACGAGCGCGAGAACAGGGAGCCGAGGACGAAGTCCGCGGCCAGCGCCTGGACTTCGTCCTGGTACTGGCGCAGGGCGTGGCCGTCCGAATGGACCTCGAACCGGCACGTGTCCCGGTTCGTCTTCTTCGCCCGCACCGCCAGCCGGTACGACAGCTCCGGATCGCTTCTGGCGTCGTTCGTGCCGTGCACGATGAGGACCTGGCGGCCCACGAGCTGCTTCACCGGTTCGGGTTGCGCGGCGACATCGTCCTCGGGCAGCCAAGGGGCAAGCGCCAGAACGGAGTTGACGGCGTCGTGCCCTGCCGCGTGCAGGGCCGCGCGGCCTCCCATGCCCTGCCCTGCCAGGCACACGGGGACGTCGCCGTAACGGCGGACCGCCTCTTCCACGGCCCAGGACGCATCCGCCGCGAGCCGGGCGTCCGGGCCGTTCCAGCCGCGCCCGCGGTAGCGCACGACGTGCGCGACGAGACCGTCCGCCCGGCCCGCACGGGCGAGGGAGCGCGCCAGCGGCAGCGCGGAGGCGTGGGAGACCGTGGAGGGGCCGCGTGCCGAAGCGGGCTCACCGTCCGGAAGCACCAGGACCACTCCGGTGACGACCCCGTCCGCCGTCTCTCCGGAGGGCCGGACGGCGCGGCCCAGCCTGGCCCGCACGGCGGCGCCGCCGTGCCCTTCCCCTCGCGCCGCGTTCCCCTCGAGCCCGGCACGGGCCGACCCCGCCGCGCCCGCCATGCGCCCCCACCACCGGGGCAGTGCGTGGTGTGCCATGGCAGAACAGTCTCAGAAGGACAGGTGTACTCCACCCGTCCGCACGGTCACTGTTACGTATCGACAGGTGATTCGTGCAGCTGCCTTCTACGCGCGTAGGGATTAGAGTGCGGAGATGACGAGCCAGACACCCCACGCGTCCTCCCGGGGAAGCGCCCCCGGGCACCAGGGGCCGACCACGGACCAGATCCGCCGCGCCCCGAAGGTTCTTCTGCACGACCACCTCGACGGCGGGCTGCGCCCCGGCACGGTCATCGACCTCGCCCGTGCCGTCGGCTACGACGCCCTGCCCGAGACCGAGCCGGACAAGCTCGGCATCTGGTTCCACGAGGCCGCCGACTCCGGCTCGTTGGAGCGCTACCTGGAGACGTTCGCGCACACCTGTGCCGTCATGCAGACCCGGGAGGCGCTCAAGCGCGTCGCGGTCGAGTGTGCCGAGGACCTCGCCGAGGACGGCGTCGTGTACGCCGAGGTGAGGTACGCGCCGGAGCAGCACCTCGAGTCGGGGCTGACCCTCGAAGAGGTCGTCGAGGCGGTGAACGAGGGCTTCCGGGAGGGCGAGCGCCGGGCCCGGGCCAACGGCCACCGCATCCGGGTCGGCGCCCTTCTGACCGCCATGCGGCACGCCGCCCGGGCGCTGGAGATCGCCGAACTCGCCAACCGCTACCGGGACTCGGGCGTCGTCGGCTTCGACATCGCGGGTGCCGAGGCGGGTTACCCGCCCACCCGCCACCTCGACGCGTTCGAGTACCTCAAGCGGGAGAACAACCACTTCACGATCCACGCCGGCGAGGGATTCGGGCTGCCGTCCATCTGGCAGGCCCTCCAGTGGTGCGGCGCCGACCGGCTCGGTCACGGCGTCCGCATCATCGACGACATCGACGTCGCCGCCGACGGCAGCGTGAAGCTGGGGCGGCTCGCCGCGTACGTCCGGGACAAGCGGATCCCGCTCGAGCTGTGCCCGACCTCCAATCTGCAGACCGGTGCCGCGTCCTCGTACGCGGAGCACCCCATCGGGCTGCTGCGCCGGCTGCACTTCAGGGCCACCGTCAACACGGACAACCGGCTGATGAGCAACACGAGTATGAGTCGTGAATTCGAGCTGCTGACCGAGACGTTCGGCTACACGCTCGACGACATGCAGTGGTTCACGGTCAATGCGATGAAGTCGGCGTTCATTCCTTTTGATGAGCGGCTCGCGATGATCAGCGACGTCATCAAGCCCGGATACGCCGAACTGAAATCCGAGTGGCTTTTCCAGCAGACCGCCGCGACCAGCGGTTCCGCCGCGAAGAAGGGCTGAGGCGCGGGAGGGGGGGAACCGGCCGGGAGTGTCAAATCCCGGTCTTTTTCCCTCCTCCGGGTGTTTGCGGGGCCGCGGAGGCGCTGGCTAGCTTGCAAAGCCGTGCAATTTCCCCTCCCCAAGGAAACACACCTGATGAAGCAAGCTGCTGCCAAGACCCTCGGTGTCGCCGCTCTCGGCGCCGCCTTTGCCGCTGCCGCCGCCGGTTCCGCGTCGGCCGCGACGTCCCTCCCCGACGTCGGCACGCCGGTGGACGCGCTCTCCGCCGTCCAGCCGACCGTGCTGCCCGCCGTCGAGGAGCTCGCCCAGCAGTCCGGTCCCAGGATCCTGCCCGCCCCCGCACCCGCCCCCGTCGGCGGCCTCCTGGGCGGTCTGCCGCTCAGTGGCCTGCCGCTGAACGGCCTGCCCCTGAACGGCCTGCCGCTGCCCATGTGACCAGGGCGCACGGCGTCCGGTGACGAGGGACGCCCGACGGCGCGAGCGCCGACGACGAGGGGCGCGCACCCGGACATCCGGGTGCGCGCCCCTGTGCGCTGGTCGCGCTGGTCGCGGCGGTCGTCACCAGGCGGTGGACGTGGTCTTCTCCGTCGGCAGCAGCAGCCACAGCGCCAGGTACAGCAGGATCTGCGGGCCGGGCAGCAGGCAGGACGCCAGGAAGATCACGCGCATCGTGGTCGCGGAGGTGCCGAAGCGCCGTGCCAGCGCTGCGCACACACCGCCGATCATGCGTCCGTCACGAGGGCGGGCAAGTGCGGCCATGGCGGGCTCCTTCACGAGTCCTTCCGGGGAGCCGCTCCGTCGGGCTCCCGATGACTCCATCTTCACCGGGAACAAGCGGAACAAGCGTCGCTCTAGGGGGCGATCCCGACCCTGGGAATCGTCGGGGTGGGCCCCTGAGGAGCGTCCTCCCGGAGCAGGGGCCCCCGCTCCTTCCCAGGGCCTGCCGGCCGCCGTCCGGAGCCCCCGCGCCGCAGCCGGGCCCGTCCGGCGGGCACGACGAGGAGATGGGCCAGCGCCACCCCGGCCGTGTTGAGCAGCAGCGAGTCCACGTCGGCGACCCGGCCCGGCACCGCGGTCTGGAGCAGTTCGATGCCCAGGGACAGCAGCGCACCGGCCGCGACCGTACGTGCCAGTGAGGCCCAGGGGGAGACGGCGAGCCTGCCGCCCGCCATCGGGAGCAGTATCCCGAGCGGAGCCAGGAGCAGCATTCCCTCGCCGATCCGGCGGGCCGCCCGTACCGGGCCCGCCGCGAGGTCGGCCTTGATGCCCGCCAGCGGTTCCAGGTTCGCCGCCGTCACCCACGGCACATCCAGCGGGCGGAGCGTCAGCCACGCCACGAGAGCGAGATGTGCGAGCAGGAGGACGCCTCCTGCGACGCGGAAGCGGATGGCGGCACTGCCGCCCGAACCTTGACGCTGCACGCACCCCAAGACGCGACGACCGGCGGGATCGGTTCCGCACCGGCCGCGTCCGCGTCGCGGAACGGCTGCCGAGCCCCGTCAGGAAGCGGCCGGCGAGGGCGTCGGGCCCGCGGTCGGCAGGGCCGTGTCGGGACGCTGCTTGACCGAGTCCGTGCAGCGGTAGCCGCGGGGCGCGTACTCGCCGGGACCCGCGAGCACCACCGTGCCGCTCCCGGTCGCCACCTCGCTCTCCGCGAGCGTGCACACGACCTGTGCCAGTGCCGCCGGCGGCAGGTCCTCGGGCTGACGGCTCAGCCGCAGCGTGCCGGCGGGGTCGCCGTCACGCGGCGGGGAGACGGTCAGCGGCCCTCGTACGAGGGTGGCGAACCCGGCCTCCCGCTCGGTCTCCGACGGTTCCTCCAGCAGCTCGCCGAGGAGCGCCTGGGCGATCCGCACCCGGTTGCCGGTCCGCCCCTCGGAGATCGGAACGGTACGGTCCACCGCCTCCAGCGCCGACGCGCACACCAGGTACACCCGCACCGGCATCTGCGGCTGCGTCTGGGTGGCGGTCTCCTTGCCGGAGAGCGTGCACGGCACCCGGGAGGGCGCCGGGCCGGCGTCGACCGGCACCGTGGTCGTCCTGATGCCGCAGCCGCTGACGGCCGCCGCCAGGGCGATGGCACCGGCCAGGGCGGCGACCGCCCGACGCGCCCCCGGACGCGAGGTGCCGTGCTCCGTCCCGGCCGCGTTGCCACCGGCGCCCGCCGGCGCGTCCGGCACGGGGGACCGGCGTGACCCACGTACTCGGCTCACCGCGCGTCGCCCGCCTCTCCCTGCTCGGTGTCGCGCTCCTGGCCGGGACGCCCGTGGCCCTCCGGGGAGATGCCGGAGGCGTCGCGCGGCAGCCGCAGCACGAACACCGCACCGCCGTCGCCGTCCGTCGAGTTGGCCGCGGTGATGCCGCCGCCGTGGATGAGGGCGTTCTCCATCGCGATGGACAGTCCCAGGCCGCTGCCCTCGGACCGCGGCCGCGAGGCGCTCGCCTTGTAGAACCGGTCGAAGACGTGCGGCAGGACCTCCTCCGGGATGCCGGGACCGTGGTCCCGTACCTCGATGACCAGCTCCTCGCCCTCCGTCCGCACCGCCACCCGGACCGGCGAGCCGCCGTGCTTCAGGGCGTTGCCGATCAGATTCGCCAGTATGACGTCGAGGCGGCGCGGGTCGAGGCGGGCCATGATGCCGCGCTCCGCGTCCAGTTCCACGGCGTCGAGCCAGGCCCGGGCGTCGATGCAGGCGGTGACCTGGTCGGCGACGTCGACGTCGTCCAGGACCAGCCGGGCCGTGCCCGCGTCGAAGCGGGTCACCTCCATCAGATTCTCCACCAGGTCGTTCAGCCGTCGCGTCTCGCTCACCACCAGCTCCACGGCCGGGGCGATCATCGGGTCGAGGGTGTCCTGCTCGCCCTCCAGGATCTCCGTCACGGCGGTGAGCGCGGTGAGCGGCGTGCGCAGCTCGTGCGACATGTCGGCGACGAAGCGGCGGCTGGACTCCTCCCGCGCGCTCATGTCCGCCATCTTCTTCTCCAGCGACTCCGCCGCGTTGTTGAAGGTCCGCGACAGATCGGCCAGTTCGTCCGTGCCGGACACCTGGAGCCGGGTGTCCAGCTTGCCCTCGCCGAGCTGCCGCGCCGCCTGCCCGAGCCGCTGGACCGGCTTGAGCACGGTCGTCGCGGCCGCCTGCGCCAGCAGCGCCGAGCCGGCCAGGGCCAGGGCCGTGGCGATACCCAGCGACCACGCGAGCGAGTTCAGGTCCTGGCGCTCCTGGTCGAGCGACTTGAACAGATAGCCGGTGGGCCCTCCGCCGACGATGCGCGTACCGGCGACCAGATAGGGCGTGTTGCCGCGCTGGGTGCGCACCCAGAACAGATGCGGCTGCTCGTTCACCGCGTCCCGCAGCTGCGCGGGTACGTCGTCGAGCGTGAAGAGGTCCGGGTCGGAGGCGCCGACGATCGGCTTGCCGGCCGCCCGCTCCCCGAGCAGCAGGACGCTGTAGCCGGCCGTGCCGCCCGCCATCTGCTCGGCGGTCGTCTGGAGTTCGCTCTCCGTCGGCCGCGCCGGCAGCGACGCGGCACGGTTCTGCATCTGCTGGCGGAAGTCGCCCAGCGCCGCGTCCTGCGTACGGGTCAGCACGGCCTCGCGGTTCAGCCAGTACGCGATGCCGGACGCGGACACGGCGGCGGTCAGCGCGACCATGCCGAACACGACGACGAGGCGCAGTCTGAGACTGGTCCAGCCAAGTCCCGCCAGTATGGCCCTCTTTGCGGCACCGCTCACTGAGGCGTGTCCAGCCGGTAGCCCACGCCTCTGACCGTGCGGATCAGCGTCGGCGAGGACGGGACGTCCTCCACCTTCGCCCGCAACCGCTGGACACACGCGTCCACGAGACGGGAGTCGCCCAGGTAGTCGTGCTCCCACACGAGGCGCAGCAGCTGCTGGCGCGAGAGGGCCTGGCCGGGCCGGCGGCTCAGCTCCAGCAGGAGACGCAGCTCGGTCGGCGTGAGCTGCAGGTCCTCGCCGTTCTTGGTGACCGTCATCGCGGAGCGGTCGATCACCAGCGAGCCGAAGGTCGCGGAGTCCGTGGACTCGCGCTCACCACGCCGCAGCACGGCGCGGATCCGGGCGTCGAGCACCCGCCCCTGCACCGGTTTGACCACGTAGTCGTCGGCGCCCGACTCCAGGCCGACCACGACGTCGATGTCGTCGCTCCGGGCGGTCAGCAGGATGATCGGCAGCTGGTCCGTGCGCCTGATCCGCCGGCACACCTCGAAACCGTCGATGCCGGGCAGCATCACATCCAGCACGATCAGGTCCGGCCGCTGCTCACGCAGCAGTTTCAGGCCGTCCTCGCCCGTCGCCGCGGTGGCCACACGGTGGCCCTGGCGTGACAGCGAGAGTTCGAGGGCCGTGCGGATGGCGTCGTCGTCCTCGATCAGCAACAGGAAAGGCACGGAGGTCATTCTGGCCCATGCGGCCCCGACAGTTCGACCGCTGGACCGCCACGGCCCGTCCCGCCAGGGACACGGGGCCCTGTGACAGGCCTGTGACAGTCGGCGGACAGCGGCGTGAAGTCACCCGGGCAGAGTCTTCTCCACAAGGCACGAACGGACTCCTACCGACGGGGGGCGCGAGATGAACGCACTGCACAGCACCTCTTCAAGCGCAGTTGTCATGCGTCTCCACGACGTCGTGCGGAACACCGAGAAGTCCGGCGCCGTGAACGGACGGGGGTGCGTTCGCGGCGCCGGGCGCCAGCACAGGCCGTCGCCGGCGGACCAGGGACGCACGTCCTGCATGACCGTCGTCGACGTCAGGGTCGAGGGGGGCCACGGGGGAAGCGCGTACGGGGAGGCCGCGGGGGAGCGGAGCGTCACGGGGGAGCGGGCGGACGCCGAAGCGGCGTTCACCGCCTACGTCCAGGAGCGCCGCGCCTCCCTGTACGCGACGGCTTACCACCTGACCGGCGACCGCTACGAGGCGGAGGACCTGCTGCAGAGCGCGCTGTTCTCCACCTACCGGGCGTGGGACCGGATCAGCGACAAGGCGGCGGTCGGCGGCTACCTGCGCCGGACGATGACGAACCTGCACATCAGCGCCTGGCGCCGGCGCAAGATCGACGAGTACCCGACCGAGGAGCTGCCCGAGACGGCCGGCGACACGGACGCGATGCGCGGCACGGAGCTGCGGGCGGTCCTGTGGCAGGCCCTGGCACGGCTGCCCGAGCTGCAGCGCACGATGCTGGTGCTGCGCTACTACGAGGGCCGCACGGACCCGGAGATCGCGGAGATCCTCGACATCAGTGTCGGCACGGTGAAGTCGAGCATCTGGCGCTCCCTGCGCCGGATGCGCGAGGACGACGCCCTCAGCTTCGGCCGTGACGAGGAGGAGTCCTTCGGCGAGCTGGTGGCCTGAAGGCGGTACGGGGGGACCACGGGGGACCACGGGGGATCCACGGGGGAGACGAAGCGGGGCCGTACAGGACCGGGGGTCTTGTACGGTCCCGCTTCGCGTGTGCGCGGACGGCCAAGGAGGGCCGGGGCCGGAGGCGTTGCCGGGTCCGGAGCGGGTCGCGGGCCGGGCGGCGGGCGCCCTGGCCAGGAGGGCCGGATCGTGCGGCGTGTGCTCGTCCGGAGCGGGGTCGTGCGGTTGTGCCCGGGGGCCGCGCCCGAGCAGCCGCGCGTCCCCACCGGGGCCCGCGCCGGGCTCCGTTTCCGCGAGGCCGGGCCCGCGCCGGTGGACGGGAGTTCGCTCTTCGGGCCGCCTACACCGCTTCCGTCGCCGGCGCGCGGTGGCAGTGCCCCGCGGCAGCGGCGGCGAGGCGGCCCAGGGCCTCGTCCGTGCCGCAGGCGTGGGCGCCGAGCGCCGTCTGGCGGGCGACGATGCCGCGCTCGGCGCGCATCAGGCGCCAGCCGCGCCGGACGAGGAAGGGCACGGACTTGCGCCCCTCGCGCAGATCGCGCACGAGCCGGCGGCGGAAGGTGGTCGAGGGGCGTCCACGCAGGCACAGGGCGTCCGCGAGGATGCCGAGTTCCCGGCAGCGGTCCACGATGTCCGCGGCGAAGATGCCCTCCGCGACGAACAGCGTGGCGCTGGAGATGTCGACGGTCTCGCGGCCGGTCCGGGAGCTGGTGGCGATGTCGTACACGGGGACCGTCGTCCGTCCCGTGCGGCACAGTTCGGCGACGGCGCCGACCGCGGCGTCGGCGTCCCAGGAGGCGGGGGAGTCCCAGTCGACGGCCGCCGTGCCCGCCATCAGCGGGAGCGTCGGGTCGTCACCCTCCTTGTAGAAGTCGTCGAGGCGCAGCACCGGGAGGCCGGAGCGGGCGGCGAGGGACGATTTTCCGGAACCGGAGGGCCCGGACAGCAGGACGACGCGCATCGGCGGCGGTTGGGAACTCACGGGACACCAGTGTGAGGCATTGACCCGTGCAGGGGATCCCCTGGAGGTCCGGTTGGTATCGAGCGTCACATCGCAACTACGCTGCGTCGTCGATCGGTTACTTCTGGAGGCAGGATTCCCATGGCAGGCACGAAATTCCTCAGGGCGGCCGGGCTGACCGTCACCGCGCTGGGCGCGGCGCTCGGCGCCGGGGCGGCACCGGCCCAGGCGGCGCACGCGGACGGCCACGGCTCCGAGACCGTGAACGCCCTCGCGGACACCGTCGGGTACGTCGGAGCCCCCGTCGAGAGCGTCCCGCTGAACCCGCTCGCGCACACCGGTGTGGATCCGCTCGACAACGGCGTCGGCACGCAGGTCGCCGACTTCAAGGCGCTCAACACCCGGCACGTCACCGGCTCCCTGGGCAGCCCGCGCGAGGTCCCGGTCGCCGGCCCGCTGCTCGGCGGGCTCATCCCGGGCTGAGGGCGGGGTACGGCGACGGGCCCGCGGGGAGCATCCCCGCGGGCCCGTTCGGCACACCGGCCTCCCGCGGCCGGTGGCAGGCGTCAGTACGCGGAGCCGGAGGCCCCCAGCGAACCCGTCGGGTGCCAGACCGTCTTGGTCTCCAGGAACGACGTCAGCCGGTCCGTGCCGGGCTCGGCCGTCCAGTCCTCGGCGCGGGGCCGCAGCACCCGCTTGAGGTTGTCCGCGGCGGCGACCTCGAGCTCCTTGGCGAGCTGCGCATCGGCGCCGGTCAGGTCGATCGCGTTGACGTCCTGGTGCGCGGCCAGCGGGGCGGAGATCTCCGCCGTGCGGCCGGAGAGGACGTTCACGACTCCGCCGGGGAGGTCGGACGTGGCCAGCACCTCGCCGAGGGACAGCGCCGGCAGCGGGGCGCGCTCCGAGGCGACGACCACGACCGTGTTGCCCGTCGCGATCACGGGGGCGATCACCGAGACCAGCCCGAGGAAGGACGACTCCTGCGGGGCGAGGACGGTGACGACACCGGTCGGTTCGGGCGTCGACAGGTTGAAGTACGGGCCGGCGACCGGGTTCGCCCCGCCCACGACCTGGCCGATCTTGTCCGTCCAGCCCGCGTACCAGACCCAGCGGTCGATCGCCGCGTCCACGACCGCGCCCGCCTTGGACTTCGACAGGCCCTCGGCCTCGCCGACCTCGCGGACGAACTGCCCGCGGCGGCCCTCCAGCATCTCGGCGACGCGGTAGAGGATCTGGCCCCGGTTGTACGCCGTGGCGCCCGACCAGCCGCCGAACGCCTTGCGCGCCGCGACCACCGCGTCACGGGCGTCCTTGCGGGAGGAGAGGGGCGCGTTGGCCAGCCACTTGCCCTTGCCCCCCGCGCCGGCGGCTGATGTCGCTGTGGTCACCTCGTACACCCGGCCGCTCTCACTGCGGGGGAACTTGCCCCCGACGTACAGCTTGTAGGTCTTGAAGACGGACAGACGCGTCGACTCAGACATCGAGGTAGGCCTCCAGACCGTGGCGACCGCCCTCGCGGCCGAAGCCCGACTCCTTGTATCCGCCGAAGGGCGAGGTCGGGTCGAACTTGTTGAAGGTGTTGGCCCACACGACACCGGCACGGAGCTTGTTCGCCACCGCGAGGATGCGGGAGCCCTTCTCCGTCCAGATGCCCGCCGACAGGCCGTACTGGCTGTTGTTGGCCTTGGCGACGGCCTCGTCCGGGGTGCGGAACGTCAGCACCGACAGCACCGGGCCGAAGATCTCGTCACGGGCGATGGTGTGGGCCTGGGTGACGTTCGTGAACAGCGTCGGGGCGAACCAGTAGCCGGACGAAGGCAGTTCGCACGGCGCAGTCCAGCGCTCGGCGCCCTCGGCCTCACCGGTCTCGGCGAGGGCCGTGATCCGGGCCAGCTGCTCGGCCGAGTTGATGGCGCCGATGTCGGTGTTCTTGTCCAGCGGGTCGCCGAGGCGCAGCGTCGACAGCCGCCGCTTGAGGGAGTCCAGCAGCTCGTCCTGGATCGACTCCTGGACGAGGAGCCGGGAACCGGCGCAGCAGACCTGGCCCTGGTTGAAGAAGATGCCGCCGACGATGCCCTCGACGGCCTGGTCGATCGGGGCGTCGTCGAAGACGATGTTGGCGCCCTTGCCGCCCAGCTCCAGCGTGAGCTTCTTGTCCGTGCCGGCCACCTCGCGGGCGATGGCCTTGCCGACGGCGGTGGAACCGGTGAAGGCCACCTTGTTCACGTCCGGGTGCGCGACGAGCGCGGCGCCCGCGTCGCCGTAGCCGGGGACGATGTTGACGACGCCCTTGGGCAGCCCCGCCTGGCGGCAGATGTCGGCGAAGAAGAGTGCGGACAGCGGGGTGGTCTCGGCGGGCTTGAGCACCACGGTGTTGCCGGTGGCGAGCGCCGGGGCGATCTTCCACGCCAGCATCAGCAGCGGGAAGTTCCACGGGATGACCTGGCCGGCGACGCCGAGCGGCCGCGGGTCGGGTCCGTACCCCGCGTGGCCCAGCTTGTCGGCCCAGCCCGCGTAGTAGAAGAAGTGCGCCGCGACCAGCGGGAGGTCCGCGTCGCGGGTCTCCTTGATCGGCTTTCCGTTGTCCAGGGTCTCCAGCACGGCGAGCTCGCGCGAGCGCTCCTGGATGATCCGGGCGATGCGGAACAGGTACTTGGCGCGCTCCGAGCCCGGCAGGGCGGACCACTTCTCGAACGCCTTGCGCGCGGCCTTCACCGCACGGTCGACGTCCTCGGAGCCCGCCTGGGCGACCTCGGACAGGACCTCCTCGCTGGAGGGGGACACGGTCTTGAAGACCTTGCCGTCGGCGGCGTCGGTGAACTCGCCGTCGATGAAGAGGCCGTACGAGGGGGCGATGTCGACGACCGACCGCGACTCGGGTGCGGGTGCGTACTCGAAGAGAGAATGCTTGTCCATGGTCATGGGGTCTCAGTCCACCGTCACGTAGTCGGGGCCGGAGTAGCGGCCGGTCGCCAGCTTCTGGCGCTGCATCAGCAGGTCGTTCAGCAGGCTGGACGCGCCGAACCGGAACCAGTGGTTGTCCAGCCAGTCCTCGCCCGCCGTCTCGTTGACGAGCACCAGGAACTTGATGGCGTCCTTGCTGGTGCGGATGCCGCCGGCGGGCTTCACGCCGACCTGTACGCCGGTCTGCGCGCGGAAGTCGCGGACGGCTTCCAGCATGAGCAGGGTGTTGGCCGGGGTCGCGTTGACGGCGACCTTGCCGGTCGACGTCTTGATGAAGTCGGCTCCGGCCATCATGCCGAGCCAGGAGGCGCGGCGGATGTTGTCGTAGGTGGAGAGCTCGCCGGTCTCGAAGATGACCTTCAGCCGTGCGGGGCCGGAGGCCTCCTTCACGGCGCGGATCTCCTCGAAGACCTTCATGTAGCCGCCCGCGAGGAAGGCGCCGCGGTCGATCACCATGTCGATCTCGTCGGCCCCCGCCGCGACGGCGTCACGGGTGTCCGCGAGCTTGACGTCGAGGGCGGCGCGGCCCGCGGGGAAGGCGGTGGCGACGGAGGCGACCTTCACGTCCGCCCCGGCCAGGGCCTCCTTGGCGGTGGCCACCATGTCGGGGTAGACGCAGACGGCGGCCGTCGTCGGGGTGGTGCGGTCGGTCGGATCGGGGTGGACGGCCTTGGCGGCGAGCGCCCGGACCTTGCCCGGGGTGTCCGCGCCTTCCAGCGTCGTCAGGTCGATCATCGAGATGGCCAGGTCGATGGCGTACGCCTTGGCCGTCGTCTTGATCGAGCGGGTGCCGAGGGACGCGGCGCGCGCTTCCAGGCCGACAGGATCGACCCCGGGCAGCCCGTGCAGGAAGCGGCGCAGTGCGCTGTCGGACGAGGTCACGTCAGCGAATGCAGGTGCAATGGTGGGCATGGTCACCAGACCAGCATATCTACGCGCGTAGCAACCTGTACAGGGGGCACCCGGGACTCGTCATCGGGCACCGCGGGCCCATGGGGCAGAATCGGGAGCATGAAGAGCCCCCAGCAGCCGACCGCCGAGCCGGTCTACGCCGACCGCGCCTACCGTTCGATTTCCGGCATCGCGGCCGGTGTGCTGCTGCTCGCGCTCACCGGCTGGATCGGCGGCGACGCGCTCGTCCGCGGCGAGGGGCTGACTCCGTGGATCGCGCTCGCGGGACTCCTGGTGCTGGTACCGCTGATCGTCGCCTTCACGCTGCGGCCCGCGGTCTTCGCCAACGACGACCGGCTCCGCATCAGGAACCCCTTCCGCACCATCGTGCTGCCCTGGCAGACGGTCTCGGACGTGCGCGCCGCGTACTCCAGCGAGGTCTTCACCGAGGACGGCGCGAAGTACCAGCTGTGGGCCGTGCCGGTGTCGCTGCGGCAGCGCAAGACGGCCGCCCGCCGCCGGTCGAGGGCCGCCGCGGGCGACTCCTCCCGCCTCGGGCCGGGAGGCGCCCCGGCCGGCGGTGCGTCGCACGTGGCGCCCGGCGACCGGACCATCGCCGAACTGCGGGAGCTGTCCGAGCAGGCCGCGCACCGCCCGACCGCCAAGGGCGAACCCCAGGTGCGCTGGGCGTACGAGATCGCCGGCCCCGTCGTCGTGGGTGCGCTCGCCCTGGTGGTCCTGCTCGCCGTCGGCTGATCCGGCGCGGTCCCCGCCGGCGGGCGGCCGGACCTCCCGGGCGCCGGCCCGGGCCCGCCGGGTGCGGGCACGGCCGCGGCCGTCACGGCGGCCCCTGCCACACCAGCAGCAGATGCCCGCCCAGCCACGCCGAGGACAGCACCGCCCCGCCCAGGACCAGCAGCGCCGCCGCCCTGCGCGCCCGAGCCAGCGCGACCGCGGCGGGCAGCAGCAGCGGGAACGCGGGCAGCAGGAACCGGGCGCGGGGGAAGTAGACGCCACCGCTGCCGAGGACGATCAGCAGCAGCACACCCGTGAACACGAGCAGCACCAGCGGCTGCCGGTCGGCGAGACAGAGCAGGAACAGCCCGGTGGCCAGCACCAGCACGACCGAGACGAGCAGCATGAGCAGCTGCGGGTCGGCGTCGTACGCGAGTTGCTGTGTGAGCTCATCCAGCGTCGCCTTCCCGCCGTCCCACACGTTGGTCCACCGCTGCTGGACCGCGAAGTAGCCGTCCCAGCGCCCGAGGCGGAGCGCCACCCAGGCCACGTAGCCGCACCATCCCAGCGGGGCGATCAGCGCGCCCGCGAGCGCACGCCGTCCGCGCCCGCGGACGAACGCCGCCAGCCCGGCCACCGTCACCGCCGCGGCGATCGCGACGCCGGTCGGCCTGGTGAGCCCGGCCAGGGCCGCCAGCCAGCCGGCCCACAGCCAGCGTCCGGTGAGCGCCGCGTACAGCGACCAGGCCACGAGCGCCGTGAAGAGCGATTCGGTGTAGCCCATCCACTGCACGACGGCGACGGGCATCGCGCCCCACAGCACCGTCAGCACGGTCCCGGTGCGCCACCCGTGCAGCCGCTCGCCGACCGCGAAGATGCCCCACGCCGCGGCGACGGACGCCACCACCGCGATCGCCAGGGCAACCGACGCGCGGCTGCCCGGGGTCACCGCCGCGACCGCCTTCACCAGCACCGGATAGAGCGGGAAGAACGCCAGGTTGTTGGTGTTCAGGGTGGGACCGAGCTCGTGGTGGTAGCCGTGGTCGGCGATCCCCAGGTACCAGTGGGAGTCCCAGGAAGCGGCCAGGGTCGGCCAGAGGCTCTCGCCCTTGAGATGGGCCCACCGTGCGAGCACCAGGAGCCCCGTCAACCGCACCGCGAGATAGCCGAGCAGTGCCGGGGCGGCCCGGTTCAGCGCATGGAGCAGCCTGCTCTCCCCGCCGGGTACGGCGCCGCCTCCCGAGCCGGGTGCCCGGCGGGAGGCGGGGACGGTGGCGTGGTGGGTTGCGGTCGGGGGCACGGGGGCTCCGGTGATTCGGCGGGCGCTACCGGGGCCACCTTCGCCCGCAGGGCACGGAGGGGCACGGGCCGGTAGGTCGGTTGCCGTACGGAAATCACCCGCAAGAAGACTGCGCCCGCGCCCGGCCGTGGCCGGACGCGGGCGGTGGTTCGGGCCCGACGTGCCCTCAGATCCCGGCGGCCTCCGCCAGGTCCCGCTTGACGGCCGCGAGGACCTCCGCCGCGCGGGCGCGCGCGGCGGACAGCTCGCTCGGCCCGCCGACCGGGACCACGACCTCCAGGTAGCACTTCAGCTTGGGCTCGGTGCCGCTCGGGCGGACGATGACGCGGGCGTCGTACTCGCCCTCGAGGTGGTAGCGCAGACCGTCCGTGGGCGGCAGCGACTCGGTGCCCTTCGACAGGTCCTCGGCCGACACCACCCGCAGTCCGGCCAGCGCAGCGGGCGGCTTCTCGCGCAGCCTGCGCATGGCCTCGGCGATGACGTCCAGGTCCTCCACGCGCACCGAAAGCTGGTCGGTGGCGTGCAGACCGTGGGCGACGGCGAGGTCGTCCAGCAGGTCCGTGAGGGTACGGCCCTGGGCCTTGAGCTCCGAGGCCAGTTCGGCGACGAGCAGCGCGGCGGTGATGCCGTCCTTGTCGCGCACGCCGTCCGGGTCGACGCAGTAGCCGAGCGCCTCCTCGTAGCCGTACCGCAGGCCCTCCGCCCGGGAGATCCACTTGAAGCCGGTCAGGGTTTCCTCGTAGCCGAGCCCCGCCGCCGCGGCGATCCGGCCCAGCAGCGACGACGACACGATGGACGTGGCGAACGTGCTGTTCGCGTCCTTCGCCGACACGCCCTTGTGGACGAGGTGGGCGCCGAGCAGCGCGCCGACCTCGTCGCCGCGGAGCATGCGCCAGCCGCCGTCCGCGGTGTCGTCGGGGACCGCGACCGCGCAGCGGTCGGCGTCGGGGTCGTTGGCGACGACGAGGTCGGGCCCGACCTCGCGCGCCTTGGCGAACGCGAGGTCCATCGCGCCCGGCTCCTCCGGGTTGGGGAAGGCGACCGTGGGGAAGTCGGGGTCCGGTTCGGCCTGCTCGTCGACGAGCACGGGGGCGGGGAATCCGGCCCGCTCCCAGGCCGCCAGGACCACGTCCTTGCCGACGCCGTGCAGGGCCGTGTGGACCACACGGGCCGTCCGCGGGGAGTGTGGGCTCAGGACGGCGTCCGTGCGCTCCAGATACGCCTCCAGGACCTCGTCCCCGAGCGTCTCCCAGCCGCTTTCGGGGCGTGGCAGGTGGTGGATGCTGCCGACCGCCTCGATCTCCGCGGCGATCCCTGCGTCGGCCGGGGGCACGATCTGGGAGCCGTCGCCGAGGTAGACCTTGTAGCCGTTGTCGCGCGGCGGGTTGTGGCTCGCGGTGACCTCGACACCGGCGACGGCGCCCAGGTGCCGGATCGCGAACGCGAGCACGGGCGTGGGCAGCGGGCGGGGCAGCAGCGCGGCCCGAAGCCCGGCGCCGGTCATGACGGCGGCCGTGTCACGGGCGAAGTCCGCCGACTTGTGGCGGGCGTCGTAGCCGATGACGACCAGGCCGCCCGCGTGGCCCTGGGCCTTGAGGTAGGCGGCCAGGCCGGCCGCCGCGCGGACGACGACGACGCGGTTCATCCGCATCGGCCCGGCCCCGAGCTCCCCGCGCAGACCGGCGGTGCCGAACTGCAGCGTCCCGGCGAACCGGGCGCCCAGCTCCGCGGTGTCCCCAGCCTCGATGATCCGGGCCAGCTCGTCCCGGGTCTCCGCGTCGGGGTCCTCGGCCAGCCAAGCCCGGGCCTGCGCGATCAGGTCCTGCGCCACGGTGATGTGCCTCTCTGATGTCGTCGTGAGCGTGGGCGCCGCCGCCGGTGTGCCCGACGACACGTGCGCCCGCGCCTGCCCGTTCGGGGCGGCGGTGTCGTCCCGCCGCGCCCCGGGCCGCCGCCGGCCTTCCGGTCCCGCGCGGCCCGCGGGGTCCGTGCCGGGCGCCGCTCCGGCGCCGCGGCGGTGTCCCGTCAGATCCGGGCCAGCACCTGGGTGAGCAGCTCGCCCATCCGCGCCGCGGAGTCACGGCCGGCCTGCAGGACCTCCTCGTGGTTCAGCGGCTCGCCCGAGAGCCCCGCGGCGAGGTTGGTGACCAGGGAGATGCCCAGCACCTCGGCGCCGGCCTCGCGGGCCGCGATGGCCTCGAGGACCGTGGACATGCCGACCAGGTCGCCGCCCATGACACGGACCATGTTGATCTCGGCCGGGGTCTCGTAGTGCGGGCCGGGGAACTGGACGTACACGCCCTCCTCCAGCGTCGCGTCCACCTCCTTGCAGAGCGCCCGCAGCCGCGGCGAGTAGAGGTCGGTCAGGTCGACGAAGTTGGCGCCGACGATCGGGGAGGCCGCGGTGAGGTTGATGTGATCGCTGATCAGGACCGGCTGGCCGGGCCGCATGCCCTCGCGCAGACCGCCGCAGCCGTTGGTCAGGACGACGGTCTTGCAGCCGGAGGCGACGGCGGTGCGCACACCGTGGGCCACGGCGGCGACGCCGCGGCCCTCGTAGTAGTGCGTACGGCCGAGGAAGACGAGCGCGCGCTTCTCACCGATCCGGTACGAGCGGATCTTGCCGCCGTGGCCCTCGACCGCCGGGGGCGGGAAGCCCGGCAGTTCGGTGACCGGGAACTCGGCGTCGGGGGCACCGAGGGCGTCGACTGCGGGCGCCCAGCCCGAGCCCATCACCAGGGCGACGTCGTGGGTCTCGGCGCCGGTCAGCTCTCGCAGGCGCGCGGCCGCGGCGTCGGCGGCGGCATGGGGGTCCGGGGTATGAGAAACGTTCACGAGAAAAGCCTAGCCTGAGAAACCCTACGCGCGTAGATGACGATGCTCACGACTCTGCAACCGTTTCCTGGTGGAAACGCACAAAGCCGGGGAAGAGGGCGCGCGACGCGCGCAGTTCACGGCGGCGCCGGCCGCGCGGAGGTGCGCGCGAGGCCCCCGGCCGGCCACAGCGGGCGAAGCGGCGCGGGCGAAGTGGCGCGGAGGTGCGCGGAGGTGCGCGGGACCGGTACGGCGGCCTGCGGCCCTGCGTGCCGGGACGGGCTGACGGGCGCCGGGCAAGGGCCCGAGCGGGGGGAGCGGCGCCGGGCGGAGGCGCGGAGGCAGCCGTGGCCGCGGCGGTCGTGAACGGCCGCGACGAGGTGGTGCCGCCCGGTCGAGGGACCTGCCGGGTGCCGGGGGACGGGCGCCGCGTCCGGCGGGTACGCCCCTGCGCCCCGGTCAGCAGGGGCGCTTGCGCAGCTCCATCACATAGTCGTGGGGGGCGCCCGCGGACTCGGCCGCGTCGGCGATCTCGCCCAGGTAGCGGGCGGAGGGCAGCCCGCCCTCGTACCCGTTCAGGACGTACACCCAGGCCGGTTCCTCGCCGTCCAGCGTGTCCACCCGGACGCGCATGCGGCGGTAGATGTCGAGCCCTACGCCCTCCCAGCGGTCCATCGAGTCCTCGTCGAGCGGCGCGATGTCGTACAGCGCGACGAAGACCTGGGAGCGGGGGGCCTCCACGATCGTGGCCAGCGCGCCTTCCCAGCCCATCTGCTCGCCGCCGAACGTCAGCCGCCAGCCGTTGAGCCAGCCCGTGCTGCGCAGCGGGGAGTGCGGTGCGCGGCGGGTCATCAGCCGCGCGTCGAGGTTGCCGGCGTACGCGGCGTAGAGCGACATGGGATCGAGGGTACGGGAGGGGAAGCCGTGGCCGCCCGCCCCGATGCCCCGGGACGGGCCCTCCGGGAGGAGCCCCTTCGTGCGCGCCTGGGCCCGTACGCGCAGGTCCCGCGTTCGCGCCCGGCTCCCCCGTCCTCCCCGCCGGTCCGCTCCCCGCCCGGGAGAGCCCCCGGCGCGAAGCAGGTTCGCGCGTGCGGGAGAATGGGTGGGACGGACACCCGGCAGAGCGAGAGCGCGAGGCGTAACCCCAGTGACCCGGATCGTGATCATCGGCGGCGGACCCGGCGGATACGAGGCGGCTCTGGTGGCCGCCCAGCTCGGCGCGGAGGTGACCGTCGTCGACTGCGACGGCCTCGGCGGAGCCTCCGTACTCACCGACTGCGTGCCCTCGAAGACCCTGATCGCCACGGCCGAGGTGATGACGAACTTCGACTCCTCGCACGAGGAGCTCGGCATCATCGTGGCGGACGACACCCCGCACATCGAGCAGGCCGCCCGGATCGTCGGCGTCGACCTCGGCAAGGTCAACCGGCGGGTGAAGCGGCTCGCGCTCGCCCAGTCCCACGACATCACCGCCTCCGTGACGCGTGCGGGCGCGCGCGTCATGCGCGGCCGGGGCCGGCTCGACGGCGGGCAGGCCATGGACGGCTCCCGCAAGGTGATCGTCGCCGCGGCGGACGGCAGCGAGGAGACGCTCACCGCCGACGCCGTGCTGATCGCCACCGGAGGCCACCCGCGCGAGATCCCCGACGCACAGCCGGACGGCGAGCGGATCCTCAACTGGACCCAGGTGTACGACCTGGACGAGCTGCCGGAAGAGCTGATCGTGGTCGGTTCGGGCGTGACGGGTGCCGAGTTCGCCGGCGCCTACCAGGCGCTCGGTTCCCGGGTCACGCTCGTCTCCTCCCGCGACCGGGTGCTGCCGGGCGAGGACCCGGACGCCGCCGCTGTCCTCGAGGACGTCTTCCGGCGCCGCGGCATGAACGTCATGGCCCGCTCCCGTGCCCAGTCGGCCAAGCGGGTCGGCGACCGGGTCGAGGTGACGCTGGCCGACGGCCGGGTCATCTCCGGCACGCACTGCCTGATGGCCGTCGGCGCCATCCCCAACTCCGCGGGCATGGGCCTGGAGGAGGCCGGGATCAGGCTCACCGAGTCCGGGCACATCTGGACCGACAAGGTCTCGCGCACGACGGCGCCGGGTGTGTACGCGGCCGGCGACGTCACGGGTGTCTTCGCGCTGGCGTCGGTGGCGGCGATGCAGGGACGTATCGCCATGTACCACTTCCTGGGCGACGCGGTGACCCCTCTCAACCTGAAGACCGTCTCGTCGAACGTGTTCACCGACCCGGAGATCGCGACCGTCGGCTACACGCAGGCGGACGTGGACGGCGGCGTCATCGACGCCCGGGTCGTCAAGCTGCCGCTGCTGCGCAACCCGCGCGCCAAGATGCAGGGCATCAGGGACGGCTTCGTGAAGATCTTCTGCCGTCCCGGCACCGGCATCGTGGTCGGCGGCGTGGTCGTGGCGCCGCGCGCTTCGGAACTGATCCACCCCATCTCGATCGCGGTCGACAACAACCTGACGGTGGAACAGATCGCAAACGCTTTCACCGTGTACCCGTCGTTGTCGGGCTCGATCGCCGAAGTCGCGCGGCAGCTCCACACCCGGAAGGCGACGGGCGGGGCGTAGCGCGGGAGCGGCCGGGATCAACCCCGGCAAGCCGGGACGATAGGGCAGGGGTCCTATACCACTTCCGGTACCCCGGTGTGGGCAACTTCCCGTATTCGGCGCAAAGTGCTGAAAAGCATCTACCGCTGGGGTTACTGTCAGTTTCGTGTTCGCTGCAGAACGTCGTCAATTGATCCTCGAAATGGTGCGCGCAAACGGGGCCGTTTCGCTCCGTGAGCTCGCCCGCGTCGTCCAGACCTCCGAAGTGACCGTACGGCGGGACGTGCGGGCCCTGGAGGCAGAAGGACTGCTCGACCGCCGGCACGGCGGTGCGGTGTTGCCGGGCGGATTCACGCGAGAGTCCGGCTTCCCGCAGAAATCCCATCTCGCGACCGCGGAGAAGACGGCCATCGCCGATCTCGCCGCGGGCCTGGTCGAAGAGGGCGAGGCCATCGTGGTCGGCGCCGGTACGACCACGCAGGAGCTGGCCCGCCGGCTCGCGCGTATCCCGGGGCTCACCGTGGTCACCAACTCACTGCTCGTCGCGCAGGCGTTGGCGCACGCCAACCGGGTCGAGGTCGTCATGACCGGCGGCACGCTGCGTGGCTCGAACTACGCGCTGGTCGGCAGCGGGGCGGAGCAGTCCCTCCAGGGACTGCGGGTCTCCCGTGCCTTCCTGTCCGGCAGTGGCCTGACGGCCGAGCGGGGTCTGTCCACGTCCAACATGCTCTCGGCGAGCGTGGACCGGGCGCTGGTGCAGGCCGCCTCGGAGGTCGTGGTGCTGGCCGACCACACCAAGCTGGGCACGGACACCATGTTCCAGACCGTGCCGACGGACGTGATCACCCGCCTGGTGACGGACGAGCCGCCCCAGCACGACGACCGGGCGGCGACGGAGCTCCAGGCGCTCGCGGACCAGGGGGTGCAGGTGGCCGTCGCCGGCACGGCGGTCGACGCGACCCATCCGCGCCGTGAGGTCCCGCTCCCGGGACAGCGCCGCACCACCCACCCGACCACCCCCCTCCGCCCGGCCGCGGCCATGACGGCTGATGCCCCGGAGCGGCGCGTGGCGGACCTCCGCCGCCGCTGAGGGCACCGGGACACGGCGCCCTGCGGTGCCCGTGCGGGCACTGTTCTCCCCGCACGGCGGAGGCGGCCTGCCGGGCCGACGGTCCGGGGGCCGGGCGAGTCACGGGTCCGGGCGTGGCCTCGGGGTGGCCAGGTCCGGCGGGCAGGCAGGACGTGCCGCGCAAGGGCCGGGCGGGGAGCGGTGTCCGGCCGCCGTGGCGGCGGTGCCCCGCGGGGCCCGCCACCGATGCGGCACTACGCCTTCAGACCGCGCAACGTCAGCATCAGCAGACGGTCGGCGAGTTCGGGGTCGGCCGGGGCCTGTTCGGCCGCCAGGGCGATCGCGTTGGTGAGCTGCAGAAGGTCGGCGATGGAGACGTCGCCCCGCACCGCGCCGGCCGCCTGGGCGCGGGAGAGGAGCCGGGCGCCCGCCTCGCGGAGCGGGACGCTGCACTGGGACAGCGCGGAACTGGCGTCGTGCGACGCCGACATGAGTGCCCGGGCCACCCCGCGGTATTCACCCGCATGAGTGATGATGGCGCGCAGCCATTCCACGAGCGCGGCGCACGGCTGGTCCGCCGAGGCCAGTTCCCGGGACCGGGTGAGCAGTGACTCCAGCGCGTCCTGGAAGACCGCGTTCATCAGCGCGTGCCGGTTCGGGAAATGGCGGTAGAGCGTGCCGATGCCCACGCCCGCCCGCTTGGCGATGTCCTCGAGGGACGCGTCGGTGCCGTGCTCGGCGAAGGCCGTGCGCGCCTCGACGAGCAGCCGCTCGTAGTTGCGGCGCGCGTCGGCCCGCATCGGCCGGACCGCGCCCGCTGTGGCGCCGGCCGCCGTACTCGTCGTCATGGCACCCAGCATGCCATCGGCGCGCGGGTGCGTACCCCGGCCGGCCCTCCCGCGGAACGCGGACGGGGCCCGCCGGGATCATCCCGGCGGGCCCCGTCCGTGACGGCTGGGCGGGCGGCGTCAGTCCTTGATCTCGCAGATCACCGCGCCGGACGTGATCGACGCGCCGACCTCGGCGCTCAGGCCCTTCACGGTGCCGGAGCGGTGGGCGTTCAGCGGCTGCTCCATCTTCATGGCCTCGAGGACGACGACGAGGTCGCCTTCCTTGACCTCCTGGCCCTCCTCCACCGCGACCTTGACGATGGTGCCCTGCATCGGGGACGCCAGCGTGTCGCCGGAGGCGGCGGGGCCGGACTTCTTGGCCGCGCGGCGCTTGGGGCGCGCTCCGCCGGCCGCGGCGGTCCGGGCCAGGGTCATGCCCAGCGAGGACGGCAGCGAGACCTCCAGGCGCTTGCCGCCGACCTCGACGACGACCGTCTCGCGGCCCGGCTCCTCCTCCGCCTCGGCGTCGGCCGGGGCGGCGAAGGGCTTGATCTCGTTGACGAACTCGGTCTCGATCCAGCGGGTGTGGACCTTGAACGGCGTGCCGCCCGCCGGGGCGAAGGCCGGGTCCGCTACGACGGCGCGGTGGAACGGGATGGCCGTGGCCATGCCCTCGACCTGGAACTCGGCCAGGGCCCGCGCCGCACGCTGCAGCGCCTGCTCACGAGTGGCGCCGGTGACGATCAGCTTCGCCAGCAGCGAGTCCCACGCGGGGCCGATGACGCTGCCGGACTCCACGCCCGCGTCCAGGCGGACGCCCGGACCGGAGGGCGCGACGAAGGAGGTGACGGTGCCGGGAGCCGGGAGGAAGTTGCGGCCCGGGTCCTCGCCGTTGATGCGGAACTCGAAGGAGTGGCCCCGCAGCGGCGGGTCGTCGTAGCCGAGCTTCTCGCCGTCGGCGATGCGGAACATCTCCCGCACCAGGTCGATGCCGGTGACCTCCTCGGTGACCGGGTGCTCGACCTGCAGACGGGTGTTGACCTCGAGGAAGGAGATCGTGCCGTCGTTGCCGACGAGGAACTCCACGGTGCCGGCGCCGACGTAGCCGGCCTCCTTGAGGATGGCCTTGGACGCCCGGTACAGCTCGGCGTTCTGCTCCTGGGTGAGGAACGGCGCGGGGGCCTCCTCCACCAGCTTCTGGTGCCGGCGCTGCAGCGAGCAGTCACGGGTGGACACGACCACCACGTTGCCGTGCTGGTCGGCCAGGCACTGGGTCTCGACGTGACGCGGCTTGTCCAGGTACCGCTCGACGAAGCACTCGCCGCGGCCGAACGCCGCGACGGCCTCGCGCACCGCCGAGTCGTACAGCTCGGGGACCTCCTCCAGCGTGCGGGCGACCTTCAGGCCGCGCCCGCCACCGCCGAAGGCGGCCTTGATCGCGATCGGGAGGCCGTTCTCCTCGGCGAAGGCGACGACCTCGTCCGCGCCGGAGACCGGGTCGGGGGTGCCGGCCACCAGCGGGGCACCGGCGCGCTGGGCGATGTGACGGGCCGCCACCTTGTCGCCGAGGTCGCGGATCGCGGCCGGCGGGGGGCCGATCCAGGTGAGCCCGGCGTCGATGACGGCCTGGGCGAAGTCGGCGTTCTCGGAGAGGAAGCCGTATCCGGGGTGGATGGCGTCCGCGCCGGAGTCGGCGGCTGCCTGGAGGACCTTGGCCATGTCCAGATAGCTGGCGGCCGGGGTGTCACCGCCCAGGGCGAACGCTTCGTCGGCCGCGCGGACGTGCAGAGCGTCACGGTCCGGATCGGCGTAGACGGCTACGCTCGCGATCCCGGCGTCCCGGCATGCACGGGCAACGCGGACAGCGATCTCGCCTCGGTTGGCGATGAGCACCTTGCGCACGATGGCTCCCTCCTTGCTGTTATCCCGGGGGTGACGCCCCGGTTTGCGGCTACGCCGCGGGCCGGTCCCCGTCCGGGCGCGCCGGCCGGAGCACTCGGCGGGTCACCGCGCCGAAGACTTCGCTGAAACACGCTGAGTTTAGGGACTACCGACACGGCCTTTCGACCCGTTCCCAGTCGTGAGCTTCCCCACACGGAGGGTGATCCGGGGCGTGGCCGCACTGTGAATGCCCTTGTCGCACCACGGTACGTCGGTTTTCTCCTGTGCAGAGTAGCCGTCGGGTGTGGTCAAGGTCTCTGCCTCAGCGGCCAGTGGCGACGCGCGTTTCTTTGTGGAGTCCCTACGAATGGCCGAATGATTCTTTGCCCGTGCCCGGGCCCTTGTCCGCGGGTTTACCCGTTAGTAGCGTTCGCCGTGTCGTTCGTACTGGTGGTAACAGAGGCTGGGAAGCTAAGGGGTGGGCGCCGTGGTACGCAGAACGGTGGCCGTGGTGGCCGCGATCGTGCTCTATCTGGAAGCCGTCGGCATCGTGGTGATCAACGGCATCATGGCCACCTTCGTGAACAACCAGAGCATGTCCCTGGACGGCCTCGATCCGGATGTCATGGCCACCAGCACCTGGGCGATGGGCGGGGTGTTCGGGTTCTTCCTCGCCGCCTGCGGCACGCTCTTCCTGGTCGCCGCCGTCCGCGACCGCGGTCCCGGCCGCTGGGGCCGGGTGCTCCTGGTCAGCTGCGCGGTGGTGCACGGCGTGCTGGGCGCGCTGACCGTGGGCCTGGTCGGCTGGCACGCGTTCGCGTTCCTGATGGTGGCGCTGGGGCTGATCGTGCTCGCCCTGCTGCAGTACGGCGGGACGGAGCCGGCGGAGAGCGGGCGAGGGGCCGGGCCCGCGGACGAGGGCCCGTCGGTCTCCATGGACAAGGGGCCCGTCGTCGGCGACGGTCCGGCGACGGCATGAGGGCGCCGGCAGCCTGACGGGCCACGGCCCGGGGCGAGGCCCTGCCCGTGTCAGGCCCAGAGGTCGGTGATGCCGATTCCGAGGTCCGCCAGCAGACGGCGCAGCAGCGGCAGGGACAGGCCGATCACATTGCCGTGGCTGCCCTCGATGGCGTCGACGAACGGGGCGGACCGGCCGTCCAGCGTGAACGCGCCCGCCACGTGCAGCGGTTCACCGCTCGCGACGTACGCGGCGATCTCGGCGTCCGTCGGTTCGCCGAAGCGGACCGTGGTGGAGGCGGTCGCGGAGGCGCGGCGGCCGGTGGCGGTGTCGACGACGCAGTGGCCGGTCTGCAGGATGCCCGCACGGCCGCGCATGGACTTCCACCGGGCGGTGGCCTCTTCCTCGTCTGCGGGCTTGCCGAGGGCCTCGCCGTCGAGTTCGAGCACGGAGTCGCAGCCGATCACGAGGGCGCCGGCGGCCTCCGGGCGGGCGGCGACCGCGTCCGCCTTGGCCTCGGCGAGGACGAGCGCGAGGGTGCCCGGGTCGGAAGCGGTCAGCGCGTCCTCGTCGACACCGCTGACGACGACCTCGGGGGCGAGCCCGGCGTCGCGGAGCAGTCCGAGACGGGCGGGAGAGGCGGAGGCGAGGACGACACGGCGGCGCTGATCGGTCATGCGGGCCATCGTAGGCGGCCCGGGCGGCGGCCCGGAGTCCGATGCGGCAACCCGCCGCGGGTGACGGCGCAGGGCCCCGGCACCGGAACGACCAGGACGGCCGGTGCGCACGGGGCGGCGGCCCGACGCCCTGCCCCGGCCCTCGGGGCGGCCTTCAGTGCAGCCCGACGACGAACATCGCGATGATCATGGCAAGCGCCAGCAGGATGCCGGCACGCCGCATCATCGCCTGCATGTCGCGCATTTCCTGCGGGGGTTCGTTCTCCGGGTCGGACCACAGCATGCTTCCGATCGTGATGCCGGGACGCGAAGGGCGCCTGAGTACGGATACTCAGGCGCCCCGGTGCCGAGGGACTAGTCACGGACCGGCGGCGCCGTCGTGAACTCCCGCTCGCGGGCTCAGCCCGGCCAGTACGTCCGCGTCCACGCCCGCGGTCCCGGCCGCAGGGCCCTGGCCCGGGCGATACGGGCCGGGTCCGACCAATCCTCGGGCGGCAGCGGCGCGCCGGAGACGGCGGAGGCCGTCGCCGCGGCCCGCGCCTGGACCACCGCCAGTGCGGCGGCCAGCTCCTCCGGGGTCGGGTTGCCCCGTACGACCTTGATCATCAGTGCTCCTCGCGGTCCTCGGGGCCTACAGCGGGATGTTGCCGTGCTTCTTCGGGGGAAGGTTTTCCCGCTTCGTGCGCAGCTGACGCAGGCCCTTCACGATCTGGGCGCGGGTGTCGGAGGGCATGATCACGGCATCGATGTAGCCGCGCTCGGCCGCGATGTACGGGTTGAGGAGGGTGTCCTCGTACGCCGTGATCAGCTCGGCCCGCAGTTTCTCCTGGGCCTCGGCGTCCGTGGCGGCGGCGAGCGTACGGCGGTGCAGGATGTTCACCGCGCCCTGCGCGCCCATCACCGCGATCTGCGCGGTCGGCCAGGCCAGGTTCAGATCGGCGCCCAGGTGCTTGGAGCCCATGACGTCGTACGCGCCGCCGAACGCCTTGCGCGTGATCACGGTGATGAGCGGGACGGTCGCCTCGGCGTAGGCGTAGATCAGCTTGGCGCCGCGCCGGATGATGCCGCCGTACTCCTGGTCCACGCCCGGCAGGAAGCCGGGCACGTCGACGAACGTGATCACGGGGATGTTGAACGCGTCGCAGGTGCGCACGAAGCGCGCGGCCTTCTCGCTGGCGTCGATGTCGAGACAGCCCGCGAACTGCATCGGCTGGTTGGCGACGATGCCGACCGGGTAGCCCTCGACCCGCCCGAAGCCGGTCACGATGTTCGGCGCGAACATCGCCTGGGTCTCCAGGAATTCACCGTCGTCCAGCACGTGCTCGATGATCGTGTGCATGTCGTAGGGCTGGTTGGCGCTGTCCGGCATCAGCGTGTCCAGCTCCTGGTCCTCCGCGGTGAGGTCCAGGGAGGCGTCCTCGGGGAAGGACGGGGGCTCGGACAGGTTGTTCGACGGCAGGTACGACAGCAGCGACTTGACGTACTCGATCGCGTCCTTCTCGTCGCCGGCCATGTGGTGGGCGACACCGGACGTGGTGTTGTGGGTGCGGGCGCCGCCCAGTTCCTCGAAGCCCACGTCCTCGCCGGTGACCGTCTTGATGACGTCGGGGCCGGTGATGAACATGTGCGACGTCTGGTCGACCATCACCGTGAAGTCGGTGATCGCGGGCGAGTACACGGCGCCGCCCGCACAGGGACCGACGACCAGGGAGATCTGCGGGATCACGCCAGAGGCGTGGGTGTTGCGGCGGAAGATCTCGCCGTACATGCCCAGCGCGCTGACGCCCTCCTGGATGCGCGCGCCGCCGGAGTCGTTGATCCCGACGACCGGGCAGCCGGTCTTCAGCGCGAAGTCCATCACCTTGATGATCTTCTGGCCGAAGACCTCGCCCAGTGCCCCGCCGAAGACCGTGAAGTCCTGCGAGAAGACGGCCACCGGCCGGCCGTCGACCGTGCCGTAGCCGGTGACGACCCCGTCGCCGTACGGGCGGGTCTTCTCGAGACCGAAGTTGGTGGAGCGGTGCCGCGCGAGCTCGTCCAGCTCGACGAACGACCCCTCGTCGAGGAGGAGTTCGATCCGCTCACGGGCGGTCAGCTTGCCCTTGGCGTGCTGCTTCTCGACCGCGCGCTCGGAGCCCGCGTGCGTCGCCTCGTGGACACGGCGCTGGAAATCCGCGAGCTTGCCAGCGGTGGTGTGGATGTCGATCTCTTGGTGCTCTGCCGGCTCGGACATCGGGATGCGGCTCCCTGCCTGGTCACGGGGGTGTTGGCTACGTAAAGAGAGGTCTGGCTACTGACTCGTAGCGTATCGGCGCGGATACCGTTCGGCAGTGCGGCGTTGGCCACACCCCGGAGCGCTTGCGCACGTGACCCGACACGGTCCCCCCGCGGTTCGCCTCGCGGGGACGGAAAGGGTCAAGCTGTGCGGCATGACGCCTCACGACACCTCCGGCAGCCCCTCCGACGACTTCACCGGCGCTCCCGCCGGCGGCCGATGGTCCGATCTCGACCGCCCGCCGCTGAACGCCGCGGCCCTGCGCCGCGCGCTGGTCCGCCCCGGTGGGTTGTGGACCTCGCTCGACGTCGTCGAGGCGACCGGCTCCACCAACTCCGACCTCGCGGCCCGAGCGGCGGAGCTCGGCGAGGGGGCCGTGCTCGTCGCCGAGGAGCAGACGTCGGGCCGCGGCCGTCTCGACCGCAGCTGGACCGCGCCCCCGCGCTCCGGGCTCTTCCTCTCCGTCCTGCTGAAGCCCGATGTGCCCGTGGACCGCTGGGGGTGGCTGCCGCTGCTGACCGGTGTCGCCGCGGCGACGGGTCTGGCCAGGGCGGCCGGGGCCGACTTCGCCCTGAAGTGGCCGAACGACCTGATGGTGAAGGTCGGCGGGGAGGAGCGGAAGGCGGGCGGCATCCTCGCCGAGCGCGTGGGCAACGACGGCGTGGTCGTCGGCATCGGGATCAACGTCACCCTGCGCGAGGACGAGCTCCCCGTGCCCCAGGCGGGCTCCCTGGCCCTCGCCAACGCCGTCTCCACCGACCGCGACCCCCTGCTGCGGGCGCTGCTGCGCTCGCTGGAGGACTGGTACGGAACCTGGCGGGCGGCGAACGGAGACGCCCGTGCCTCGCGGCTGCAGGAGACGTACGCGGCCGGCTGCTCGACCCTCGGCCTCACGGTCCGCGCCGAGCTGCCCGGCGACCGGAGCCTGGTCGGCGAGGCGGTCGCGATCGACGGCGACGGACGGCTCGTGGTGACCACCCCCGACGGCAAGGACCACCCCATCGGGGCCGGCGACATCGTCCACCTGCGGCCGAACGGCCGGTGACCGCGGGTGCGGCCGTCCGGCGTGATCGGCCGGACACCCCGGACCGGCCGTGCCACCGGGACGTGAGCTAGGGCACACCTGCCGTATCGTTGAGGCCGCGCCGGGCTTCCCGCGGCCGTACGCGGACCGGCACGCACGACAGATCGGCAGGGCAGTGCGCAGGGAACGGGCAGGAGGCGGCCGGTGACCGTCGACGACAGCGCCTCCGGCGCGGACGCTTCCGGCGGGGACTCCCCGGGCGGGAGCGCGCCCGGGGAGTCCTCCGGCGGGGGCACGTCCGCCGGGGCGGACTCCTCGGGGGGCGGCTCCGGCCGGAGGCAGACGTCGGACGTCCACCCGACGCCGCACCACGAGGTCGACCACACGGCCGAGCCGACCAAGGACCCGCTGGCCATCCGGCTCGAACAGCTGATCCTCGGCGCGGACCGCCGGTACACCCCCTTTCAGGCGGCCAGGACCGCCGGGGTCTCCATGGACCTGGCGTCCCGCTTCTGGCGGGCCATGGGCTTCGCCGACATCGGCCAGGCCAAGGCCCTGACCGAGGCCGACGTACTCGCCCTGCGCCGCTTGGCCGGTCTGGTGGAGGCCGGGCTGCTGAGCGAGCCGATGGCGGTCCAGGTGGCGCGGTCCACCGGCCAGACCACGGCCCGGCTCGCGGAGTGGCAGATCGACTCCTTCCTGGAGGGCCTCACCGAGCCTCCCGAGCCGGGGATGACCCGAACCGAGGTCACCTATCCCCTCGTCGAGCTGCTTCTGCCGGAGCTCGAGGAGTTCCTCGTCTACGTGTGGCGCCGCCAGCTGGCCGCCGCCACCGGCCGGGTCGTGCAGGCCGCGGACGACGAGGAGATGGTCGACCGGCGGCTCGCGGTCGGCTTCGCCGACCTCGTCGGCTTCACCCGGCTGACCCGGCGCCTGGAGGAGGAGGAGCTGGGCGAGCTGGTCGAGGCGTTCGAGACCACCTGCGCCGACCTGGTCGCCGCGCACGGCGGCCGGCTGATCAAGACCCTCGGGGACGAGGTGCTGTTCGCGGCCGACGACGCGGGGACCGCCGCGGAGATCGCGATGCGGCTCATCGAGACGCTGTCCGGCGACGAGACGATGCCGGCCCTGCGGGTCGGCATCTCCTTCGGGACGGTCACGACCCGCATGGGCGACGTGTTCGGCACGACGGTGAACCTGGCGAGCCGGCTGACCTCGATAGCGCCGAAGGACGCCGTCCTGGTGGACGGGGCGTTCGCGGCGGAGCTGGCGCGCACCGGCGACGCGCCCGAGTCGGAGGCGGAGGCCGCGGAGGCGGCGGCCGCCGCCGAGAAGGAGGGCGAGGAGCCCCCGTCGTACCGCTTCGCGCTGCAGCCCATGTGGCAGCGGCCGGTGCGCGGGCTCGGCGTGGTGGAGCCCTGGCTGTTGACGCGGCGCCCGACCTAGGATCTCCTGCCGGTGAACCATCGTTAACCGGGAGGTCGTGGATCATGTCCGAGGTCAGCTCCGAGATCGGGTCCGGAAGCACGTCAGAGCAGCGCTTCGGGGAGTACGTCGCCGTGCGCCGCCACGAGGACGGGCACGTCGCCGAGCTGGTGCTCGACCGGCCCAAGGCCATGAACGCGGTCTCCACGGAGATGGCCCGCTCGATCGCCGCCGCCTGTGAGGAACTGGCGGCGGACCACTCGGTGCGGGTGACCGTCGTGACCTCGTCGAACGACCGGGCCTTCTGCGTCGGTGCCGACCTCAAGGAGCGCAACTCCTTCACCGACGCGGAGTTGGTGCGGCAGCGGCCGACCGCCCGCGCCGCCTACACCGGGGTGCTGGAACTGCCGATGCCCACGATCGCCGCGGTGCACGGCTTCGCGCTGGGCGGAGGCTTCGAACTGGCGCTCTCCTGCGATGTGATCGTGGCCGACGCGACGGCCGTCGTCGGACTGCCCGAGGTGTCCGTCGGCGTGATCCCGGGTGGCGGCGGTACGCAGCTGCTGCCGCGGCGCGTGGGCGCCGCACGTGCCGCCGAGCTGGTGTTCACCGCGCGGCGCGTGGAGGCGGCCGAGGCCCGGGAGTTGGGCCTCGTGGACGAGCTCGCCGACGACGCCCGTCCGGCCGCCCTCGCCCTGGCCGCCCGGATGGCCGCGAACTCCCCGGTCGGCCTGCGGGCCGCGAAGCGGGCGCTGCGGCTCGGCCACGGGCTCGACCTGCGGGCGGGGCTCGAAGTCGAGGACGCGGCCTGGCGTTCGGTGGCGTTCTCCGGTGACCGGGCCGAGGGCGTCGCGGCCTTCAACGAGAAGCGGAAGCCGGAGTGGCCCGGCGAGTGAAACCCGTACAAAACTCCCTAAGCTGGGGTAATGGGTGAGGATGTCCGGCTGCGAGCCGTCGTCGCGCTCGCACAGGCGATGGCGGCCGCACGCACTCCGCGGGAGCTGTGGCGCGGCGCGGCGGCGGCCGCGTGCGACGCGCTGAGGGGGAGCTTCGCCGCGCTCTCCGTCTGGGAGCGGGACCGGGGGCGGCTGAAGGTGCTCGTGAACGCGGGAGCGCGCGCCCCGGACGAGGAGGAGTTCCCGGACGGCGAGACCTACCCGGTGCACCGCTTCCCGGAGATCACCGAGTTCCTGCACGAGCAGTGGGCCGGGGGCGGTGCCCCGCGCGCCTGGGTGGAGACGGCGGACGGCGCGGCCGAGGGCGAGCACGGCTACAGCCACCAGCGGGTCGACGCGCTGCGGCAGCGCGGGCGCGGCTGCTGCGTCGTCGCGCCGATCGTGCTGCACGGCCGGGCCTGGGGCGAGCTGTACGTGGCGCGTCCGGCGGGTGAGCCCGTGTTCGAGCGGGACGACGCCGACTTCGCGACCGTGCTCGCCCAGGTCGTGGCGGCCGGGATCGCTCAGCAGGAGAGACTGGAGGAGGTTCGCAGGCTCGCGTTCACCGATCCGCTGACCGGGCTCGCGAACCGGCGGGCCGTCGACGTCCGGCTGGACGAGGTGCTGGAGCGGCACCGGACGGACGGTTCCGTGGTCTCGCTGGTGGTGTGCGACCTCAACGGCCTCAAGCGGGTCAACGACACCCACGGCCACGCGGCCGGCGATCGGCTGCTGGAGCGCTTCGGCTCGGTGCTGTCGCTGTGCGGCGCGATGCTGCCGGGGGCGCTGGCCGCCCGCCTCGGCGGCGACGAGTTCTGCCTGCTCACGGCCGGGCCGTCGGCCGATGACGTCGTCGAGGTCGCCGAGGAACTCTGCGTACGGGCGGGTGAGTTGAAGCTGGGGGAGGGGGTCGCGTGCGGCGTCGCGTCGACGGGCGATCCGATCGGCGCGGTGCGCTCCGCACGCCGGCTGTTCCGGCTCGCGGACGCCGCTCAGTACCGCGCGAAGGCCGCCCGTGCGACGGGGCCCGTGGTCGCGGGCCGGGACGACTCGGTGCTGCCGCTCGCGGACACCCCGCCGCCGTCGTCGCAGGACCGCCGCCGCTTCCGGGACGCTCGCCACTGACGCCCCTTCGCCCCGTACTCCTCGGCGAGGGCGGCACTGTCCGCGCCGCTGCCGGCCGCGTGCGCGGCACGCGCCCCGGGGGCTGCCGCCGGCCCGTCCGTGCCCGGGCAGGCGGTGGCCGGGCACGGTCGAGCCGGCCGCCGCCGGTCGAGCCCACCCACCCCGTGACAGAGAGGGATTCAATCCGTAGGGTGCTGAATATGGATATGCAAACCGTCGTGGTGGGGACGTCCGGGACCACCGCCGAAGACGTCATCGCCGTGGCCCGCGGCAACGCCCGGATCGAGCTCTCCGACGACGCGCTCTCCGCGCTCGCCGCCGCGCGCGCGATCGTGGACGCACTGGCCGCGAAGCCCGAACCGGTGTACGGGGTCTCGACCGGGTTCGGCGCCCTGGCGACCCGGCACATCGGTCACGACCTGCGCACCCAGCTGCAGCGCAACATCGTCCGCTCGCACGCCGCCGGCATGGGCCCGCGCGTCGAGCGCGAGGTCGTCCGCGCCCTGATGTTCCTGCGGCTCAAGACCGTGGCCTCCGGGCACACCGGCGTACGCCCCGAGGTCGCGCAGACCATGGCGGACGTCCTCAACGCCGGGATCACACCGGTCGTGCACGAGTACGGTTCCCTCGGGTGCTCCGGCGACCTCGCGCCGCTGTCGCACTGTGCGCTGACGCTGATGGGCGAGGGTGACGCCGAAGGGCCCGACGGCACCGTCCGCCCCGCCGGCGAACTGCTCGCCGCCCACGGCATCAAGCCCGTCGAACTGCACGAGAAGGAGGGCCTCGCCCTCCTCAACGGCACCGACGGCATGCTCGGCATGCTGATCATGGCCCTCGCCGATCTGCGCAGGCTCTACACCTCCGCCGACATCACCGCGGCCCTGACGCTGGAGGGCCTGCTCGGCACCGACAAGGTCCTCGCGCCCGAGCTGCACGCCATCCGGCCCCACCCCGGCCAGGCCGCCTCCGCCGCCAACATGAGTGCCGTGCTCAAGGGTTCCGAGCTGACCGGCCACTTCCAGGAGGAGGAGGCCCCGCGGGTCCAGGACGCCTACTCGGTGCGCTGCGCACCGCAGGTCGCCGGCGCCGGCCGGGACACCATCGCCCACGCCGCCCTGGTCGCCGAGCGCGAACTCGCCGCCGCCATCGACAATCCGGTGGTGCTGCCCGGGGGCGGCTCCGAGGCCGGAGGCGCCGGGGGAGGCAGGGTCGAGTCCAACGGCAACTTCCACGGGGCGCCCGTCGCGTACGTGCTCGACTTCCTCGCGATCGCCGCCGCCGACCTCGGCTCCATCGCCGAGCGCCGCACCGACCGGCTGCTCGACAAGAACCGCTCGCACGGTCTGCCGCCCTTCCTCGCCGACGACGCCGGCGTGGACTCGGGCCTGATGATCGCCCAGTACACGCAGGCGGCCCTCGTCAGTGAGATGAAGCGGCTCGCCGTCCCGGCCTCCGCCGACTCCATCCCCTCCTCCGCCATGCAGGAGGACCACGTCTCCATGGGCTGGTCGGCCGCGCGCAAGCTGCGCACCGCCGTCGACAACCTGGCCCGGATCATCGCCGTCGAGCTGTACGCGGCGACCCGCGCGATCGAGCTGCGCCGAGGGCTCACTCCCGCGCCCGCGTCGCAGGCGGCCGTCGCGGCCCTGCGCGCGGCGGGCGTGGACGGTCCCGGGCCGGATCGTTTCCTCGCCCCGGACCTGGCGGCCGCCGAGGCGTTCGTCCGGGACGGACGGCTGATCGAGGCCGTGGAGCCGGTGACCGGTCCGCTGGCCTGACGGAGACCGGGGGAGCCGGCGGCCGTTCGCTCCCCGCGGCCGTCCGCCGGGGCCCGCGCCCCGGTGGCCCACGGTGCCGCACACGAAAGGGCCTCCCCGCGGGGGGCCCTTCCCGGCGTTCCCGAGCGGTTCCGGCCGCTGCCGGCGGCTCCTGCTCCCGGGCCGCGGCGGACTCAGACCAGCCGGCCGCCGCTCCTGCGTGCGGCATAGCTCACGAACCCGGCACCGACCCCGAGGAACAGCGTGCCGCCCACGAGGTAGGGCGTCGTGTCCACGCTGCCCGTGTCGGCCAGCGACAGGTCCTGCGTACCGCCCTGCGGGTCCTCGGCGCCCGCCGGGACGGCGTCCGGGGCGGGGGTGTCCGCGGTGCCGCCCGCGGCCGGCACGCCCCCCGCCGGCGAGGTGCCGCGAGCGCCGTCGGCAACCCCGGAAGCGGAAGCTCCGGACCGGGCCCGGTCCGGCTGCCCGGACTCGGCGTCACCGGTCGCGTTCGCAGAGGGCACGAACCACAGCGCACAGAGCAGGGAACCGGCCGCGGCGGCGGTCAGCAGCGGACGACGGGCGACGGGCACGGGAAACGATCCCCCTTGTGACAACGGCGAATTGACCGCGTGAGGCGATGCTCCGGCGATGCTAATGAAAGCAGCGGGTCGCAGGAAAGTCGGGAGGCCCCGCGCTCTAGTCTCCGTCGTATGACCACTTCTGAGACATCACGCTATGTGCGGCTACACGTCGAATTGGTGCTGGAGGTGGCCGAACCGGAAGAGCTGACCGGGGCGGCCCTGGACCGCATCGACACGGACGAACTCATGCCGGACGAGGAGCGCGCCCACGCCTCCTCATCCGTGAGCGTGGACTCCGCCGAGGCCCTGGCCTACCTCGTCGACCCGTTCGACCTGGTCGGTGACGTTCCCGGTGTGGAGCTCGCCCAGGCGTCGTGGAGCTGTGAGCAGATCGACTACGACCCCGACGCCGACGGCTGGGATATCGACGAGGAAGATGGGGAGACGGACGAGGACGGGCAGGACGACGGGACGGACCGTGCGGCGCCCGTGACGTGACGGAGCCGGCCGGACGGACCGGCCGGGCCCCGGACGCCGCGGGCGGCGGGCCGGGGCCCGTCCCCGGGCGGTCCATGGCGAAGAGGCGTGACGGATCGCGGGCCAGGGGCGCCCAACTGCAACCGGCGCGCCCTCGGGTGCGTCGTTGAGTGGTGTTGCCCACAAAATCCGCCAGGACTGGAACCGGGCGGGGCTGTTTGGGTCTTCTTGATAGAGATCGCAGGTAAATCGGTGACGATGGAGAAGCGTGTGATGACGGACAGCAAGCGGCGCGGACGTCTGGCCGCGTCCGCCCTGCTCGGCGGCGTACTGGTACTCACGGGCTGCAGCAGCGCGGATGCCGACGGCCCTGCCGCCGAGGGCTCGAAGAAGTCGCAGGAGCAGGTGGACGAGGCGGCGGCCAAGGACGCCTCGGACGCCCGAATAGTCATCTCGCCCAAGAACGGCGCGACCAACGCGAGCATCAACAACGCCGCCAAGGTCACCGTCAGCAAGGGAACGCTCACCGAGGTCACCATGACCACCGGCGACGGCAAGGCCGTCGAGGGCACGCTCGCCGGCGACGGCAAGAGCTGGGCGCCGAAGGGGCAGCTGGAGCGCGCGACCGTCTACAAGATCTCGGCCTCCGCCAAGGACGCGAAGGGCCGCGAGGCGCACGAGAACTCCTCGTTCACCACGGTCTCGCCCGACAACAGCTTCATCGGCAACTTCACGCCCGAGGACGGATCCACCGTCGGCGTCGGCATGCCGGTCTCGATCAACTTCAACAAGGCGATCACGGACCGCAAGGCCGTGCAGTCCGGCATCACCGTCTCCTCCAGCAGCGGCCAGGAGGTCGTCGGCCACTGGTTCAACTCCCAGCGGCTGGACTTCCGCCCGGACGACTACTGGCAGGAGGGCTCCACCGTCACGCTGAAGCTGAACCTGGACGGTGTCGAGGGCGCCGACGGCGTCTTCGGAGTCCAGCAGAAGACGGTGACCTTCACCATCGGCCGCAACCAGGTCTCCACCGTCGACGCCTCCGCCAAGACCATGACGGTCACCCAGGACGGCAAGACGATCAAGACCATCCCGATCTCCGCCGGCTCGCCCGAGAACCCGACCTACAACGGCCGGATGGTCATCTCGGAGAAGTTCAAGGAGACCCGGATGAACGGGGCGACCGTCGGCTTCACGGACGACGACGGCAAGGGCGAGTACGACATCAAGGACGTCCCGCACGCCATGCGGCTGTCCACCTCCGGCACGTTCATCCACGGCAACTACTGGGGTCCCGACTCGGTCTTCGGCAGCGCCAACACCAGCCACGGCTGCGTGGGCCTGAACGACGTCAAGGGCGCCGGCGACCCGAAGCAGCCCGCGGCCTGGTTCTACAACAACTCGATCATCGGTGACGTCGTGGTCGTCAAGAACTCCAAGGACAAGACGATCCAGCCCGACAACGGTCTCAACGGCTGGAACATGAGCTGGGCGGACTGGAAGGCCGGCTCGGCGGTCTGATCCCGCCGGCGCACGTCGCCCCGACTCGCCGCACCTGCCGCACGAAGGCGGTGGCCCCGGAGCATCCGGGGGCCACCGCCTTCGCCGTACCCCTCACCGCGGGTCCGGCCGGCACCCCGCGCCGCGCGCCTGCCGGGGCCGCCGCACTCAGCGGGTGCCGCGCGTCCCGCGCTCCGCGGCCGCCGGGAATGCCTTCTCGTCGACGCCCCACTTCGCCAGCAGGCCCAGGGACTCCTCGGACGCCGAGCCGGGCTCCGCGTGGTACGTCACGAGCGACACGTCGTGGTCGTCGGGCACCCGCAACGTCTCGTAGGACAGCGTCATCTCGCCCACGAGCCGATGGTGCAGCCGCTTCGTCCCGTGCCCCTTCTCCTGCACCGTGTGGGCCGCCCACAGCGTACGGAAGTCGTCGCTCTTGACCGACAACTCACCGACCAGCGAGGACAGTTCCCGGTCATCCGGGTAGCAGCCCGCGTACAGCCGCAGCGTGCTCACCACCTCGACCGCCTTGCACTCCCAGTCGACGTACAGCTCCCGCGCGGCTTGGTCCAGGAAGACCATCCGTGCCACGTTCCGCTCCTCCGGCGGCCGCGCGGCGAAGTCCCCGAAGAGAGCGGACGCCATCCGGTTCCAGCCCAGGACGTCCATCCGGCGCCCGACGTACATCGCAGGGACCGCGTCCATCGCGTCGATCAGCAACTGGAGCTGCGGCCGCAGCTTCCGGACCGGGCGTGCCGCCCTTTTCTTCTTCTTCTGGTTCGGCTTCGCCAGATGCGTCAGATGGTCGCGCTCGGTGTCCGACAGCCGCAGGGCCCGGGCGATCGAGTCGAGGACCTCGATGGACACGTTCTGGCCGTTGCCCTGTTCGAGCCGGGTGTAGTACGCCACGGACACCCCGGCCAGCTGCGCCAGCTCCTCACGGCGCAGCCCGGGCACCCGGCGGTGACGGCCGAAGTCGGGCAGGCCCACGTCCGCCGGCTTCAGCCGGGCCCGGCGTGAGCGCAGGAATTCGCTGAGTTCGGCACGCTGGTCCATACGTCAAGTATTCCGGCTCCGCACGCCGGCGGACGTGTGGAGACTGACCCTGTCAGTGGTAGGCACGGCGGACGTACGAAGGACAGAGGGCTGGGTGACCAGCGGGAAAGGCGTCAGCCTCGATGCATGACCACACAAACGACCACTGTTCCCGCCTACGCGGCCCCTGCCGCGAAGGCCCCGCTGGAGCGCACCACCATCCCGCGGCGGGCGGTCGGTGAGCACGACGTCCTGATCGACATCAAGTACGCCGGCATCTGCCACTCCGACATCCACCAGGCCCGTGACGGCTGGGGCGAGGGCATCTTCCCCATGGTTCCCGGCCATGAGATCGCCGGCGTCGTCACCGAGGTCGGCACCGGGGTCACCAGGTTCGCCGTCGGCGACCGCGTCGGCGTCGGCTGCATGGTCGACTCCTGCCGCGTGTGCGACAACTGCAAGGCCGGACTGCAGCAGTACTGCACGAACGGCAACGTCCTCACGTACAACGCCCTCGACAAGAACGGGGAGCCCACCTACGGCGGCTACTCCACGCACATCGTCGTGGACGAGGCGTTCACCGTGCGGATCCCCGACGGACTCTCCCTCGACGTGGCCGCACCGCTCCTGTGCGCCGGCATCACGACCTACTCCCCGCTGCGGCACTGGAACGCCGGCCCCGGCAAGAAGGTCGCCGTCGTCGGCCTCGGCGGCCTCGGCCACATGGCCGTCAAGATCGCGAGTGCGCTCGGGGCGGAGGTGACCGTGCTGTCCCAGTCCCTGCGCAAGAAGGACGACGGGCTGTCGCTCGGCGCCCAGCACTACTACGCCACCAGCGACGACGCCACCTTCGAGGCCCTCGCCGGAACCTTCGACCTGATCGTCAGCACCGTCTCCGCGCCACTGCCCCTGGACAGGTTCCTGGGCATGCTGAAGACGGACGGCGCGATGGTGAACGTCGGCGCCCCCGAGGAACCCGTGTCGCTGAACCTCTTCTCGCTGATCGGAGGCCGCAGGACCCTGGCCGGCTCCGGGATCGGCGGCATCCCCGAGACCCAGGAGATGCTCGACTTCTGCGCCGAGCACGGCCTCGGCGCCGAGATCGAACTGATCCGTGCCGACCAGATCAACGAGGCGTACGAGAGGGTGCTGCGCAGCGACGTGCGCTACCGCTTCGTGATCGACACCGCCACGATCTGAGGCTCCGCTCGGAGCCGCCCCCGCAGGCAGCCCGCCCTGGGCCGTTCCGGGTGGGCTGCCTGCGGCGCGGCACCGGGCGCTGCCGTACGGCATCCGAGGGCCGAGCGCCCTCGGCTGCCGCCGTCCGACCCCGGAGGTAATCGACCGGGCGCCACGGCCGCGGCACGATCGGGGCATGAGCGCATACGCGATCGGCAACCTCTTCCCCCCGGCCCGCCTCGACGACGAGGTCCTGACCTACATGGAACGCGTCCAGTGCACGCTCGACCCCTTCGGCGGCCGCTTCCTCGTGCACGGCGCCCCCGAACGCGCCGTGCTCGAAGGCGAGTGGCCCGGCGCCGTCGTCGTCATCGAGTTCCCCTCGATGGCGGCCGCCCGCGACTGGTACGCCTCCCCGGACTACCAGGCCCTGCTCCCACTGCGCACCCGCCACATGGCCGGTGACGTCCTCCTCGTCGACGGAGTGCCGGAGGGGTACGACGCGGCGGCCACGGCCGCGACGCTGCGCGAGGCGCAAGGGGCGGCGGGATAGCGGGCGGCCGGGCCGACGGCCCCCCCGCCCCCGCCCCCGCCGGACGTCAGCACGTGCGGCCCGCCCTGAGCTCCAGGCACGGCGCCCGGAAGGCCGCGCGGAAGCGGCGGTCGTGGGAGACCACGACCACCGCGCCGGGGTAGGCCGCCAGGGCCGCCTCCAGCTCCTCCACCAGCGCGGGGGTCACATGGTTGGTCGGCTCGTCCAGGACCAGCAGGTCCGCCGGGCGGCAGAACAGCCGGGCGAGCTGGAGCCTGCGGCGCTGGCCCGCGGACAGGGCCGCGACCGGGACCGCCAGGTCCTCCTCGAGGAAGAGGCCGAGCGCCGGCAGCTCCGCGGCGTACTCCTCCGCCGGACCGGGCCGGCCCGCGGCGTACTCCGACAGCAGCGGACGGCCCGAGGACACCGCCGGCAGCTCCTGCGGCAGGTACCCGATCCGGGCCGGCCTGCGGACCGTTCCCCCGTCCGGCTCCAGTTCGCCCGCGAGGACCCGCAGCAGCGTCGATTTCCCCGCCCCGTTCGGGCCGGTGACCAGCAGCCGTTCGCCGGCCTTCACCGTGAGCCCCTCGACGCGCAGCCGGTCGCCCACCGCGACCCCGTCCAGTTCGGCCAGCACGCCGCCGGCACCCCGCGCCGCCGCCGTCGCCAGGTCCACCCGGAACGTGAGTGGCTCGGGCGGCGCGGGCACCGGCTCGCGCCGCAGCCGTTCCAGCCGCTGCCGCGCCGCTCTGACCTGCCCGGACAGCTTGGCCTCGTGCGAGCGGCGGTGCTTGCCGAAGCCCTGGTGCGGGTCCTTGCCGGTACCCGAGAGCCGTTGCCCGGCCGCGGCCACCAGCTCCTCCGTACGGGCCAGCTCGTCCAGCCACTCCTGGTGCTCCCGGGCCCGGCGGCGCCGCGCCGCCGCCCTCACGGCGCGGTATCCCGTCCAGCCGTCGCCGTACCGGGTGACCGTCCGCCGGTCCCGCTCGTCCAGCAACAGCAGCTCCGGCGCGGCGGCCAGGACACACGCGAGAGCGAGGCGGGACTGCTCGCCACCGGAGAGCGAGCCGACCGGCCGGTCCCGGCTCAACCCGCCGAGACCGAGCCCGTGCAGGGCGGCGTCCACCCGGGCGTCGGCCTCGTAGCCCCCGCGCTCCTCGAAGGCGTGCAACAGCTCGCCGTACTCGGCGAGTTCCGTCTCAGACGCGGCCGCGAGCCGAGCCTCCGCATCCCGGATGCGCCGCTGCAGCGCGCGCAGGTCCACGAGCGAGGCGTCGACGGCGTCCTGGACGGTCGCCGCCGGACCGAGGTCGGGGACCTGGGGGAGCAGGCCGGTGCCGCCCGGGAACCGGACGGTGATGCCGCCCTCGTCGGGTCGTTCGGCACCGGCGATCAGCCGGAGCAGGGTCGACTTGCCGGAGCCGTTGTCGCCGATGACCCCGGCCCGCTCGCCGGGACGTACGGTCAGCGACACGTCTTCGAGGACGGAGCGGTCTCCGTACGCCTTGGAGACGTCCTTGAGGGTCAGTTGGGTACGGGCGCGTTCGCGCATGGGCTTTCCCTGGGATGACGTGCCCGGAAGAAGCGGGCGGGGTTCCGTCGGACGGGGGAGGGAGCGCCGGGGACCACCCGCGGCCGGAACGGCGGCAGGTCAGAGGGTCACGCCGGCTCGGCGCCCGGAATCAGAGAAAGAAGTAGTACGAACCCATGCGCCCGAGTGTACGGCCGGCCCTTTGGACGCCGCCGAGGGGTTTTCCGGCACGGGGCGCGTTCCCCGGGGTGGGACCGAGACATTCCCGATGCGTCGGGACGGCAGCCCGCCACCGCGGCCCGCACGCCCGCCCGGCCCGCTCACCCGCGCGGCCCACCGCCCGACATGGTACGAATCGGACAGTGGTCCCACGGGGCACGGCGAGCGGAGCACGCGTGATCCGGGTAATGGTGGTCGACGACGAGGCCCTGATCCGCACGGGCTTCCAGCACATCCTCGACGCGGCCGACGACATCGAGGTCGTGGCCGCGGTCCCGGGCGCCGACGCGGTCCGGACCGCGGAGGAGGCCCGCCCCGACGTCGTGCTGCTGGACATCCGCATGCCGGACGTGGACGGACTCACCGTCCTCGGGGGCCTGCGCCGCCTGCCGCACCCACCGGTCGTCGCCATGCTCACGACGTTCGACATGGACGAGTACGTGGCGACGGCGCTGCGCGCGGGCGCCGCCGGCTTCCTCCTCAAGGACACCGACCCCGAGGGCCTGCCCTTCCTCGTGCGGACCCTCGCCGACGGCGGCACCGTCCTGTCGTCCAAGGTCACCAGGACCGTCGTGGACGGCTACCTCGAAGCGGGCCCCGAGGAGACCGCCGTACGGGGCATCGCCCGGCTGACCGACCGGGAACGCGCCGTACTCGTACTGATCGCCGAGGGACTCTCCAACGCCGACATCGCCACCCGCATGCACCTGGGAACCGGCACGGTGAAGGACCACGTCAGCGCCATCCTCACCAAGCTCGAAGTTGCCGGCCGGGTCCAGGCCGCACTGCTCGCAGAGCGGGCCGGCCTGCTCAGGCCGCCCCGGGACCAGGAGGCGCCATGACCTCCCGCCGCGTACCGCCCCCTCTGATGGACGCCGTGCTGGTCGGGGTGGCACTGCTCGACGTCTGGGTCAACGTCACCGCCGCCGAACCGCTGCGCCTCGGCTTCGCCCTGGCCGCCGCGTTCGCCCTCGCCCTGCGCCGCCGGGTGCCGCTGCTCGTCTTCCTGATCGCCCTCCCCGCGGTTGCCCTGAACGACGCCATATTCGCCGGACTGGCCGCGCTCTACACCCTCGCCTCGCTGTCCCGGCGCCGGTTCCTGCTCGCGGCCTGCGCGCTGGCCTTCACGGTCTGCGACATGATCTCGCTGCCGTCCCCGGAGCTCGACCTGACCAAGACCGCCACCCTCATCACCCTCGGCTACACGGCCGCCACCGCGGCCGCGCCCGTCTTCCTCGGCCAGCTCGTCCAGACCCGGCGCGACCTCTCGCTGCGGTTGGCGGAGATCTCCGAGGCCCGGGACCACGAACGGCTGCTGACCACCCAGACCGTCCTGGCCAAGGAACGCGCTCAGCTCGCCCGCGAGATGCACGACGTGGTCTCGCACCAGGTCAGCCTGATCGCCGTACGGGCCGGGGCGCTCCAGGTCGGCACCCGCGACCCCGAGATCAAGGACGCCGCGGCCACGATCAGGCGGCTCAGCGTGCAGACCCTGGACGAGCTGCGCCACATGGTCAGCGTCCTGCGGGCCTCGGGCGGGCGGCCCGCCGAACTCACCCCCCAGCCGTCCATGGCCGACCTCCAGCGACTCGTCGACGGCAGCGGCATCCAGGCCGAACTCCACACCGACCTGCCGCGTCCCCCGCCCCCCGAACCGGTACCACCCGGCGGCGAGGCTGCCGCCCCGGGGCCTGCGGGCGGGCCGCAGGCCCCGGACGGACTCCCCCCGACCGTCCAGCGCGCCATCTACCGCACCGTCCAGGAAGCCCTGACCAACGTCCGCAAGCACGCGCCCGGCGCCGCGGCCACGGTCCTCGTACGGCACCACGGCGGCGCGGTCCGCGTCACGGTCACCAACACCGCCCCGACCCGGCCGGCCCTGCCCCTCCCCAGCGCCCACTACGGCCTCGTCAGCCTGCGCCAGCGCGCCGAACTCCTGGGCGGCACGGTCGACTCCGGCCCGACGCCGGACGGCGGCTACGAACTGCGACTGGAACTGCCGGCGCAGGGCCACGCCTGACGTGCGCGATGTCCTGCCGGCAGCCGGCAGCGTCCATCCGTCGAAGTCCGCCCGATCGCGGTCCGTTGCCCAGTTCGCTGACGTCGATGCCTGTGTCGGCCAGTTCGGTGAGCTGTCCCGCCAGACGTTCCACTTCGGTCACTACGTGAACGGGGATGCCACCCGTCACATGGTCGTGCCGGTGCCTACCCGTCGGCCTTGGCGACGCCGATCGGGCAGGAGAGCCCCGTCCCGCCGATGCCGCAGTAGCCCGCGGGGTTCTTGTCGAGGTACTGCTGGTGGTATCCCTCGGCCGGGTAGAAGGCCCGGCCCTCGGCGGGCAGGATCTCCGTGGTGATCGTGCCGTGGCCCGCGCCCGTCAGCACCTTCTGGTAGGCGTCGCGGGAGGCATCCGCGGCCTTCGCCTGGGCCGGTGTGTGGGTGTGGATCGCCGAGCGGTACTGGGTGCCGACGTCGTTGCCCTGGCGGAAGCCCTGGGTCGGGTCGTGGGCCTCCCAGAAGACCTTCAGCAGCGCTTCGTAGGAGACGACCGAGGGGTCGTACACGACACGGACGGCCTCGGTGTGGCCGGTCAGGCCCGAGCAGACCTCTTCGTACGTCGGGTTCGGGGTGTAGCCGCCCTGGTAGCCGACGAGTGTGGTCCACACGCCCTCGGTCTGCCAGAACTTGCGCTCGGCGCCCCAGAAACAGCCCAGTCCGAAGTCGGCGACCTCCAGGCCCTCGGGGTAGGGGCCCAGGAGCGGGTTGCCGAGGACGGTGTGCCGGGCGGGGACGTCGAACTCGGGGGTTTCGCGACCGCGGAGGGCCTGGGCGGGGGTGGGCAGCTCAGGGACGCGGCGGTTCAGGAACATGCGAATCTCCTCCGGGAGTGGTTGCACAGGTCAGAACGCACTCCGGGCCCGCGGGATTCCCCCCGCGGGCCCGGAGCGGCAGCCGGTTGCGCCGGCCCCGCCGTCAGTGCGGCAGCGTCGCCGGGCTGCCGCCGTTCGCCTCGTATCCCGCGACCGCGAGCGCCCGGTAGACCGCGTACTCCCCGGCGGGGTCGCTGCCGTGGGTCCAGGGCAGCGCCCCGACGTGGCCGTCGACGTGGACCAGCTGCTGCATGGCCTCCGCCCAGCGCTCGGACCTGACCAGGAAGAAGATCAGCAGATGGCGCACGAGGGGGAGGACCGGGTCGTTCCCGGACGCGTGGTGCGCGGCGTGCAGCGCGCCCTCCACGGCCTTGGTGACGACCGCGCTCTGGTAGAAGCCGGAGACCAGGTTGACCTCGGGCAGGTGCTCGAACACGGCGAACAGCGGCAGCGCGGACAGCAGGGAGCCCTGCGGCGCTCGGGCCGCGGAGGTGGTCGCGAAGTGGTCGGCCTCCTCGCGCGAGCCGTGCCACTTCTCGCACCAGTAGTGGAGCGCCGCGAGGTGGGCGCCCATGTGCGCGGGGGCGCGGTCGATCACCTTGGCCCACAGCTGGTCGAACTGCTCGTGGGAGTAGCCGAGGCCGCGGGCCACGGCCAGCTCCACGATGTACGGGACGGGGTCGCCGGGTGCGAGCAGGGCGGCCTCCCCGCAGACCGACCGGGCCTCTTCCAGGATGATCCGGAAGTCGTCGCTGCCGGTTCCGCCGGAGGAACGCCAGGCCTGCTGGACCAGGAACTCGGCGTGGACGGCGGCACCGCCCGCGTCCTTCGGCGACTCGGAGCGCCAGGTGCGCAGCCATGATCCACCGGTTCCCGGCTGGTGCTGGAGCTCCAGCGACGCGGCGCCCGCGAACGCCTGCACCCGCTGCCAGCGCCGCTCGCCCTCCTTCTCCGTACCGGCGAGCAACTGGGACGCGGCCCGCCAGTCCTGGGTGCGCTGCACCAGGTCGAGTACGTCGAGGAGGTCCTGGTCGGGTCCGGGCAGCCGCAGGTCGAGATCCTCCTGGCGTACGAATCCGTAGGCGGCGGGGTCGGCGGCGTCCGGTGAACCGGGCGCGACCTGTCTCACGGCGTGGCGGCGGCGCATCACGAACGGGCCGATCGCCGCGGCCAGCAGGCCAAGCGCGATCAGGAACCAGAGAATCTCCATGAGCCCATTGTCCCGGACGCCGATGCGGTGGGAACCGGCCGGGGAGCGCCCGGGGGCCCGGCGGGGGACTACTCTCGGGTCGCATGAGCGACCAGCACAGTTTCGAGACCCTCGCCATCCACGCGGGCAACACCGCCGATCCGCTGACCGGCGCGGTCGTCCCGCCGATCTACCAGGTGTCCACCTACAAGCAGGACGGTGTGGGCGGACTGCGCGGCGGTTACGAGTACAGCCGCAGCGCCAATCCGACCCGTACGGCGCTGGAGGAGAACCTCGCGGCGCTGGAGGGCGGCCGCCGCGGCCTCGCCTTCGCCTCCGGCCTCGCCGCCGAGGACTGCCTGCTGCGCGCGCTTCTGGTGCCCGGTGACCACGTGGTGATCCCGAACGACGCCTACGGCGGCACGTTCCGGCTGTTCGCCAAGGTCGTCCAGCGCTGGGGTGTGGAGTACTCGGTCGCGGACACCTCCGACCCGGCTTCGGTGCGGGCCGCTCTCACCGACCGTACGAAGGTGATCTGGGTCGAGACCCCGTCCAACCCGCTGCTCGGCATCACGGACATCGCCGCCGTGGCGGACATCGCCCGCTCGGCCGGCGCGAAGCTCGTCGTGGACAACACCTTCGCCAGCCCGTACCTGCAGCAGCCCCTCGCGCTCGGTGCGGACGTGGTCGTGCACTCGCTCACCAAGTACATGGGCGGCCACTCGGACGTGGTCGGCGGGGCCCTGGTCACCGCCGACGCGGGCCTCGGCGAGGAGCTGGCGTACCACCAGAACGCGATGGGCGCGGTCGCCGGGCCCTTCGACTCGTGGATCGTGCTGCGGGGCATCAAGACGCTCGCGGTGCGCATGGACCGGCACAGCGAGAACGCGGCACGGGTCGCGGAGATGCTCAGCGGCCACCCGAAGGTGACGCGGGTGCTGTACCCGGGGCTGGAGGAGCACCCGGGGCACGAGATCGCGGCGAAGCAGATGAAGAGCTTCGGCGGGATGGTCTCGTTCCAGGTCCGGGGCGGCGAGGAGGCGGCCGTCGAGGTCTGCAACCGCGCCGAACTGTTCACCCTCGGTGAGTCCCTGGGCGGTGTCGAGTCCCTGATCGAGCACCCGGGCCGGATGACGCACGCCAGCGTCGCCGGTTCCGCGCTGGAGGTCCCGGGGGATCTGGTGCGGCTGTCGGTGGGCATCGAGTCGGCGGACGATCTGCTGGCCGACCTCCAGCAGGCGCTGGGCCGCTGACCGGAGGGGCCGCGGGGACGGGCGGCGCGTTCGGGGGCTTCGCTCCCGCGCTTCGTGCGCACGACCCGTCGCGCGGCCGGGGCCGGGTGCACCCGGGCTCGCTGCCCGACGGGCCCGTGCGCCTCGCCCGACTCGTGAGCCCGGCCCGGGACCGTGCGCCCGGCCGGGCTCGTGTACGCGTGAACAGGCCTGCCGGATCGGCGGTCTGACGGAGTGTCCGGGACGGCGTGATCCGGCCGTGCGTCAGGCGCTGACCTTCTCGTCCTCGAGCATTCCGCGTATCTTCTCGCGGAGTTCGGGGGAGTCGGTGTGGCCGTGTACGGCGACGGCGTGGGCGGTGGCGGCCCGGAGGACTTCGTCCTCCTCGCCCGAGATGGTGAGCGTGCAGTCCGTCTCGCTCGGGAACCTGCGGCAGTCGGCAACTTTTCTGGTCATGACGACCTCCTGGTGCTGAGGCGTTGCGCCGCTGATTCCAGGATAGGTCCGGCCGGTGCGGTCTTCACCAGCCGTCGATCTCCGGGGTCGTCTCCGAGGGCGGTACGACCCACGGTTCGACGGCCACGGCCCACACCGCGAAGGCGATGGCGGCCACCAGCAGCAGCACGCAGCCCACGTGGTGGAGGGCGCGGCGCCGGCGGCGCAGCCGGGCGCCGCGGCGGGCCGCCCGGATGTGCAGATCGGCCGGCACGAGCGGGTGCGGGGCGTCCAGCATCCGCCGGATCTCCTCCTCCTTGCGCCCCGGGCGGCTCATCGGGCTTCCGTCCGGCCGCCGGTCCAGCTCGGTGCGCGCAGCCGCGGCGGGCGGGTGCTGCGCAGCAGGGAGACCGCGCGGGTGCCGAGGGCCCGGACCCGCTCCACCGGCAGCCCCAGCAGCGCGGCCGTCTGCTCCTCGGGCACGCTCTCGTACAGCCGCAGCACCACGACGAGCCGTTCCTGGGGTCCGAGCCGGGCCAGTACGCCGCACTCCGGGCCGGTCTCCCAGGTGCGGGAGCGCCGGTGCAGACGCCAGGCGCTGCGCGCGAAGCGGGTGACGAGCTCCTGGCGGGTGCGATCGTACGGATCCTCGTCCCGCAGCCGGTCCCACTCGGCGTACATATGGGCCAGGGCGCCGACCAGCAGCCGCTGTGCGCGGGGGCACCGGCCGGCCGGTTCGGCGGTCAGCAGCGTGGCGACATGCAGCAGCCGGCCACCGGCGCCCGCGACGAATGCCTCGAACTCGCGGGCACGGCGACCGGCGAGCGTGGACTCCCGGCTCTCGCGCACGTCCTCATATCAAGGCAGGCGGCGGTCCCGGTCAAGAGGTGGGGGACGCCTCCGTCGCTTCCGCGGGCAGCCCTGTCTGCCGGGCGGAGAGCGCCGTGTTGAAACGCGTGAGGAGGGTGCAGAACGACTCCCGCTCCTCCGGCGACCAGCCGTCGGTGACCTGGGCCATGAGTTCGCGCCGCGAGGAGCGGACCTCCTCCAGGCGGGCCTGGCCGCGGGGAGACAGCTGCAGCACGACGGCGCGGCCGTCCTCCGGGTGGGACGTGCGCTTGACCAGGCCGGTGTCGACCAGCGGCGCGACCTGGCGGGTGACCGTCGAGGAGTCGATGCCCATGCCGGCCGCGAGGGCCTTGACGCCCATCGGGCCTTCCTGGTCGAGCCTGTTGAGCAGCAGATAGGCGGCACGGTCCATCGAGTTGCGGACCTGGCCGACGCCGCCCAGCCGTGTCTGCTCGGCTCTGCGCGCGAAGACGGCCACCTGGTGCTGGAGGGCATCGAGGAGACCGGCGTCAAGATCAGTCGTCATGTCCTGAGATGTGGGCATGGCTGCGGGGGCTCTCTCGTGCGGTGGTCGGTTGGTGGGGGACAGAGTACGCGGCGCCGGGCGGGTGCGTACGGGCCCTGGGGAAACCTGTGGACGACGGGCTTCCCGGGTCCGCCGTCAGGCCGCTGAGCTGCGAGACTTGCTGTCATGAGCTTCCGTACCACTGGCCCCTTTCACCCGGTCATCCTCGACGACGTGCTGGGCGCCCGGAAGATGCTCAGCGGGGTCGCGCGGCTGACGCCGATGGAAGGCAGCCGCCACCTGTCCGCCCTGGTCGGGTCCCCGGTGCACCTGAAATGCGAGAACCTCCAGCGGACGGGTTCCTTCAAGCTGCGCGGCGCCTATGTGCGGATCTCCGGGCTGCGGCCCGAGGAACGGGCGGCCGGCGTCGTCGCGGCGTCGGCGGGCAACCATGCGCAGGGCGTCGCGCTCGCTTCCTCCCTGCTCGGTGTGCACTCCACGGTCTTCATGCCGAAGGGGGCTCCGCTGCCGAAGGTCGCCGCGACCCGTGACTACGGCGCCGATGTGAGGCTCCATGGCCATGTCGTCGACGAGACCCTGGCCGCGGCGCAGGAGTACGCGCACGAAACGGGTGCCGTCTTCATCCACCCCTTCGACCACCCGGACATCATCGCCGGGCAGGGCACGGTGGGGCTGGAGATCCTCGAGCAGTGCCCCGAGGTGCGGACGATCGTCGTCGGGGTGGGCGGCGGCGGTCTCGCCGCGGGCATCGCGGTGGCGGTGAAGGCGCTGCGTCCCGATGTGCGGCTGATCGGGGTCCAGGCGGAGGGGTCGGCCGCGTATCCGCCGTCGCTCGCCGCGGGGCGTCCGGTGTCGATCGAGTCCCCGGCGACGATGGCGGACGGCATCAAGGTGGGACGCCCCGGGGACGTCCCCTACGCGATCGTCGAGGAACTGGTCGACGAGGTGCGCACGGTCTCCGAGGACGCGCTCTCCTCGGCGCTGCTGCTCTGTCTGGAGCGGGCGAAGCTGGTCGTGGAACCGGCGGGGGCGAGTCCGGTCGCGGCTCTGCTGAGCGATCCGCAGGCGTACGAGGGGCCGGTCGTGGCGGTGCTGTCGGGCGGCAACGTCGACCCGCTGCTGATGCAGCGCATCCTGCGGCACGGCATGGCCGCCGCGGGCCGCTATCTGTCGCTGCGCCTTCGCCTCCCGGACCGGCCCGGGGCGCTGGCGACACTGCTCGGGGTGCTGTCGGTGGCGGATGCGAACGTTCTGGACGTGGGGCACGTGCGGACCGACGCCAGGCTCGGTCTGACGGAGGTCGAGGTGGAGCTCCACCTGGAGACGAAGGGCCCGGAGCACTGCGCGGAGGTCGGGGCGGCGCTGCGGGAAGCGGGCTACCAGGTCACGGGGTGACGGTGGCGCGGGCCCCCGCGGGGGCTCTTACTTGCGCGCCGTCGTCGCAGGCCGTATGCGCACCCGTCGCCGGGCCTGCGCGTGCGGCACCGGGCCCCGGCCGGCGGGGCGGTTGCCGGGCGCGGGGGCCGGGGCGGGCCGGGCGAATGAGTCCCCGCGAAGGCTTGTGTGTCGCGATGTATCGCGTTACGGTACCGGCCCAGGCCGTAAATTCGCCTGCGCCGGCGCTTGGTGAAATCTAAGCTTGCGCAGCAATCGCCTGAAGTAAGCAAACGATAAACGCCACTGCCACCCGACTTGGAGCACCCACATGCCAGGCGCCATTTACGCCGAGGGTCTGGTCAAGACCTTCGGCGAGGTAAGGGCTCTGGACGGAGTTGACCTCGACGTTCCCGAGGGCACCGTCCTCGGGCTCCTCGGCCCGAACGGCGCGGGCAAGACCACCGCCGTGCGCGTCCTGACGACCCTTCTCCGCCCCGACAGCGGACGGGCCGTCGTGGCGGGCGTCGACGTCCTCCAGAACCCCAACGAAGTCCGGCGGTCGATCGGGCTCTCCGGCCAGTTCGCCGCGGTCGACGAATATCTCACCGGCCGCGAGAACCTGCAGATGGTCGGCCGGCTCTACCAGATGAACGCCAAGGCCGCCAAGGTCAGGGCGGGCGAGCTGCTGGAGCGCTTCAACCTGGCCGACGCCGCGGACCGTCCGGCGAAGACCTACTCCGGCGGCATGCGCCGGCGCCTCGACCTCGCCGCCGCACTCGTCGTCTCACCGCCCGTGATGTTCATGGACGAACCCACGACCGGTCTCGACCCGCGCAACCGCCAGGCGCTGTGGGAGGTCATCAAGGAACTCGTCGGCGGCGGTACGACCCTGCTCCTGACCACGCAGTACCTGGAGGAGGCCGATCACCTGGCCGACAACATCTGCGTCGTCGACCACGGCAAGGTCATCGCCCGGGGCACCGCGGACCAGCTCAAGGCCCGCACCGGTGGAGAGCGCGTCGAGGTCGTCGTCCACCGGCCCGACGAGATCGCCCCCGCCCGCGACATCCTCCGGCGCTTCGGCGCGGAAGGGCCGGCGGCCGGCGACATCGCGGTCGAGGACCACACCCGGAGGCTCACGGTTCCGGTGACCGGCGGCGCGAAGCTGCTCGCCGAGGTCATCCGCGAGCTGGACGCCGCCGGCATCGAGATCGACGACATCGGTCTGCGCCGCCCCACCCTCGACGACGTCTTCATCTCCCTGACCGGCCGCCACGCCGAGCAGGGTGCCGAGGACGGCGGCGAGGTGCCGGCCGCCCGCCAGGGCGAGGACCGCAAGGCCGGGAAGGAGGCCGTGAAGTGACCACCGTCCAGGAAGCGGCGGATCGCGTCGCCGCGCCCCGCCCGCGCGGCGGCATCGCACAGTCGGTGAGCGACTCGCTCGTCGTCGCCAAGCGCAATCTGATCCGCATGACCAGGATCCCGGAGATGATCATCTTCGGGATGATCCAGCCGATCATGTTCGTGGTGCTGTTCACGTACGTGTTCGGAGGTTCCATCCAGGTCGGTGCCTCCACCTCGACCCAGGCCTACCGCGAGTTCCTGATGGCGGGCATCTTCGCCCAGACCGTCACGTTCGCGACCGCGGGCGCAGGGGCGGGCATCGCCGACGACATGCACAAGGGCCTCATCGACCGCTTCCGGTCGCTGCCGATGGCCCGGGGCGCGGTCCTCACCGGCCGCACCCTCGCCGATCTGGTGCAGACGGCGCTGACGCTCGTCGTCCTCGCCGTCGTGGCGCTGCTCGTCGGCTGGCGGACCCACGAGAATCTCGGCAAGGTGCTGCTCGGCTTCCTGCTGCTGCTCCTGCTCGGTTACGCGTTCTCCTGGATCGGCGCGCTGATCGGCCTGTCGGTCCGCACGCCCGAGGCCGCCACCTCCGGCGGACTGATCTGGCTGTTCCCGCTGACGTTCATCTCGAACGCTTTCGTGGACGCCAACAATATGCCGGGCTTCCTGCAGACCATCGCCGAGTGGAACCCGTTCAGCGCGACCGTGCAGGCGTGCCGCGAGCTGTTCGGCAATCTGCCGCCCGGTTTCGAGGCGCCCGACGCCTGGCCCATGCAGCACCCGGTGCTGGCCTCGGTCATCTGGTCGGTGCTGATCCTGGTGGTCTTCCGCACCCTCGCGGTGCGCAAGTACCGCTCGGCGGTCTGACCCGAGGACCGCGCGTCGTTCCGTCCCCGCGGACGGCGGAAGGCCCCGGCAGCGATGCGACGCTGCCGGGGCCTTCTCGTGCGCGCGGGTGCCGTGGAGGCGGCGCGGCTCAGCCCTGGTACGGCTTGGCCTCGAGGATCCTCACCATGGCCGTCTTGCCGTTGGGAAGCTCGTACTCCGCGTCCTGGCCGACCTTCTTGCCGTTCACGCCCGAGCCGAGCGGGGACTGCGGCGAGTACGTCGAGATGTCGCCCGACGCGTACTCGCGGGAAGCGAGCAGGAAGGTCTCGGTGTCGCTCTCGTCGCCGTCGAAGGCGACCTTCACGACCATGCCGGGGGCCACCGTGCCGTTGTCCGCCGGAGCCTCGCCGACCTTGGCCTTCTCCAGGAGCTGGGTCAGCTGGCGCACCCGGAGCTCCTGCTTGCCCTGCTCCTCCTTGGCCGCGTGGTACCCGCCGTTCTCCCGCAGGTCGCCCTCCTCACGGGCCGCCTCGATCTTCTTCGCGATCTCGACGCGCGCGGGACCAGACAGGTACTCCAGCTCGGCCTTGAGCTGGTTGTACGCCTCCTGGGTGAGCCAGGTGACGTTCTCGCTGGTCTGGGTCACAGGTGCTCCTCGTAGGTACTGGGGATACAAAGCATCGCCCTACCCAGAAGGATGTACCTCCACGAGTGGGCGAAACCACGAGCCTAACAATTGGCGACGAAAAGGGGGAGGACCGAAAGCTCTGAAAATTGCGTCGGTGCAGGTCAGCGCCGACAGGGCCGGGAAAACGTCAGCCCTTCGGCCCGTCGTCCGCGGTGCAGCCCGCGAGTTCCGCACTCGTCGCCTTCGCCGTCGTACGCACGGTGACGACCCGGTCCACCCGCGTCTCGCGCATGTCGAAGCGGACGTCCCGCCGGCCGACCTCGGAGCCGTCCTCGGCGCGCGAGCGCAGGGTGCAGTAGCCCTGGGCGCCGGCTTCCTTGCGGACTTCCAGATGGACCTGGACCCGGTCCTCCGCGGTGACGTCGAACTTGATGACCTCGGCGCTGATCCGCTGGCCCGACACGTAGTCGTAGCCGAACCAGGCGATCATGGCGAGGAAGCCGGCGCCGAGCACCGCGCCGATGATCTTGAGCTTGCGGTCGGCGCGTTCGTCCGCCGAGCGCCCGTAACGGCCCTCGGGAAGTCCTTCGCGCACCGCGCCCATGATCGTCCTCTCATTCCCGGAAAGACGCCGGAATTTTCGCCCCCCGGTTTCCGTCACTATAGAAGCCGTCCGATGCGACACATCACCGAGGATCGAGTCTTGACTGAGCAGCTGCGACTGATGGCCGTCCACGCCCACCCCGACGACGAGTCGAGCAAGGGTGCGGCCACGATGGCCAAGTACGTGTCCGAGGGGGTGGACGTGCTGGTCGTGACCTGCACGGGAGGCGAGCGCGGCTCCATCCTCAACCCCAAGCTCCAGGGCGACAGGTACATCGAGGAGAACATCCACGAGGTACGCCGCAAGGAAATGGACGAAGCCCGCGAGATCCTGGGCGTGAAGCAGGAGTGGCTCGGTTTCGTCGACTCCGGCCTGCCGGAGGGCGATCCGCTCCCCCCGCTGCCCGAGGGCTGCTTCGCGCTGGAGGACGTCGACAAGGCGGCCGGCGAGCTGGTGCGGAAGATCCGCGCCTTCCGCCCGCAGGTCGTCACCACGTACGACGAGAACGGCGGTTACCCGCACCCGGACCACATCATGACCCACAAGATCACGATGGTGGCCTTCGAGGGCGCGGCCGACACCGAGAAGTACCCCGAGTCCGAGTACGGCCCGGCCTGGCAGACGCTGAAGCTGTACTACAACCAGGGCTTCAACCGCCCGCGCACCGTAGCCCTCCACGAGGCCCTGCTCGAGCGCGGCCTGGAGTCCCCGTACGGCGAGTGGCTGGAGCGCTGGAAGGAGTTCCAGCGCGCCGAGCGGACCCTCACCACGTTCGTGCCGTGCGCCGACTTCTTCGAGACCCGCGACCGGGCGCTGATCGCCCACGCCACCCAGATCGACCCGGACGGGGGCTGGTTCCGCGTCCCGATGGGGATCCAGAAGGAGGTGTGGCCGACCGAGGAGTACGAGCTCGCCAAGTCCCTCGTCGACACCTCCCTGCCCGAGGACGACCTGTTCGCCGGAGTCCGCGAGCAGGCCTGACCCGGCCGTTCTCCCGGCCCCACCACACCTCCTCCCGGCCCGGGGTGGGCCGGGAGAAGGCGTCGCGGACGCCCGGGTATGGTCGGTACATCCACACAAGGAGCGACCGATGAGCAGCACAGGCCTGGCGATGACGCACCTCGTCCCTCTCGCCAAGGAGCTCGACGAGAACAAGGTGACGCCCGGCGTCCTCGGGTTCATCGTCTTCGCGGTGATGGCGGCCGGCGTCTGGCTGCTGATGAAGTCGATGAACCGCCACATGAACCGCGTGAACTTCGAGGAGAACCCGGCACCGGCCGCGACGGCGGCGGGCGGCGCCAACCGCCCCGGCACCGCCGGGACGGCGAAGGCCGAATAGCCTCGCGTCCCGGGCGCCGAGCCCGCCGGCCCGGCGCCCGCCCGGTGTTCAGGACCCCGGACGCCGGCGCCCGAGCCGGCGCACCGAGGGCCGCGTGCCCTAGAGCACAGGGGACTTCCGCGCGTGACCCGGGCCACGCCCGGCTTTCGCGTACGAAGGCGGCACACCGGCCCTGCCGCGCCGGCGAGAGCGTCCGCCGGCGGGTTCAGCCCACCGGCACCCCCATCACCTCCCGGGCGTGCCGGCCGGGCACCATGCCGAGCTGCCACGCCTGCCAGTCGTCCTCCAGCCGCACCCCGCGCTCCAGGACGAGGGCGAACGCCTCCATGCAGTCCTCCAGCCGGCCGTCGCGGGCCGGGTGGGGCCCCTCGCGCAGCGCGGTCAGCTCCTCCTGCGCGACGACCGTGCCCACCTCCACCCCGCCCGCAGAGGCGTACGGCAGCAGCGTGCAGCGCAGGAAGCCGGCCCAGTCGGCTCCCCGGCGGTCGCCGTAGGAGGCGAACAGCCCGGCCGCCTCCTCGCAGAGCGCCAGGGCCTGGGCGGGCCGGCTGTTTCCCGCGTCGATCACGGCCAGTTCCAGACAGGTCCAGGCCTCCCCGTGGGCCAGCCGGATGCGCTGGAAGTCCGCCCGGGCGTCGACCAGGAGCTGGCGGGCGAAACCGGAGTTGCGGAGATTGCCGGTCTGCGCCGCGCGCTGGTCCCGGGTGGCACGGCCGGAGTGGTGCCGGGCGCAGGCCAGCCCGTACACGTCCCGCATCCGGGAGAACATCGTCCGGGCGCGCTCCAGTTCACGCACCGCCTGGTCGCGCTCGCCCCGTTCCTCCAGGGCCTGGCCCAGGTAGTACAGCGTCCACGCCTCACCGCGCGCGTCCTCGTTCTCGCGATGCCGGGCGAGGGCCTGGTTCAGCTGCTCCACCGCCGGTGACGGATCGCCGTCCACCAGCCGGGCGCGCGCCAGCTGGGTCAGCGCCCACGCCTCGCCCCGCTCGTCCTGGGTGCGCCCGTACAGGTCGAGTGCGAGCCGCAGGGCCGACTCCGCCTCCGGTACGGCGCCCATGCGCAGATGCACCTGGCCGAACTGGAAGTGGGACCACGCCTCGCCGTGCAGCGACTCGCTCTCCCGGTGCAGCCGGACGGCGGTCGTGAGCAGCGTCCGGGCCTCGGCGATGTTGGCCCGGTCCCGCTCCACCGCCGCCAGCGCGTGCAGGGTCCACGCCCGGTCGGCCGCCAGCTCCTCGGCCGACTGCAGCTCGATCGCCTCGCGGAGCTTCACCGACGCCTCGGTCAGATTGCCCTGGTGGTGCAGCGTGATGCCGAGGGAGCACAGGGCCCGGGCCGCGCCCGCTTCGTGCTGCGCCTCGCGGTACAGGTTCACCACCGACGACAGGGTGGTGCGCGCCTTGTCCAGCTCACCGAGCTGCCGGGCGGCGATACCGGTGCGCCACTGCACCGACCGGACCAGCAGGCCCTGGTCGACGGCCTGCGTCAGCTCGTTGATCTCCCCGAGCCGGTAGAGGTCGCCGCGCAGCAGGCAGTAGTCGCACAGGGCCCCCAGGAGATTCAGCACGGCCTGCTGGTCCACCCCCTCGGCGTGCCGGAGCGCCGCGGTGATGAAGCTCGACTCGTCGTCCAGCCAGCGCAGCGCCGCCTCCAGCGAGGCGAAGCCGTGACCGGCCGAGGTCCGGGCGAACATGTCGGCACGGGTGGAGGTCTTCCCGTCCACCAGCCGGATCACCGTGTCCGCCAGTTCCGCGTACCCGATGATCAACCGCTCCTGGGCGGCCGTGCGTTCCGCCTGCTCCTCCTCGTCCAGCAGCCGCGCCTGCGCGAAGGCCCGAACGGCGTCGTGCAGCCGGTAGCGCTCGCCGCCCCCTCCCTGTGCGCCCTGCGGGCGCGGAGGGACCCCCGGCGGTGCCGGGGCACCCCCGCGCACATGGTCCAGCAGCCCCGCCCGCGCCAGCTCCGACAGCAGCCGCAGGGCCTCGGTCTCGTCCGTGCCCAGCAGCGCAGACGCAGCGGCCGCCCCCAGGGACGCCCGGCCCGCGAGCGCGAGCCTGCGCAGCAGCCTGCGGCCCTGGTCCGGGAGGTCCGTGTAACGCAGCCACAGCGCCCGCTCCACCGGGCCCACCGGGCCGTACGCGCCGAGGTCGGAGGCCAGGGCGTGCGGGGTCCGGGCGCCCAGGGACGAGCCAGCGATCCGCAGTGCCAGCGGCAGCCCGCCGGACAGCTCCCGGATCGTGTCCATCGAGCGGGAGTCGTAGGGGCCCTCCAACGGCTCCTCGGCCGACGACGCGAGCAGTTCCTCGGCGGCGGCCGCGTCCAGGGCCTCCACCGGCATCCGGTGCACCCACGCCGGGACGTCCTCCGGGAGCTCCAGCGGCTCCCTCGCGGTCACCAGCACCAGACTGTCCGAGCGCTCCGGGACGAGCGTCCGGACCTGCTCGGCGTCGCTCGCGTCGTCCAGGACGACGGTGACGGGCAGGCCGGTCAGGTACTGGTGGTACAGCTCGCCGAGGCGCCGCACCTGCTGCTCCGCCGACGACCGTTCCCGGAAGAGCAGTTGCTCGCGGGGCGCGCCGAGCCGGTTCAGCAGGTGCAGCAGCGCGTCCCGAGTCGACAGCGGCTGCTCACCCGCGGAGCCCCCGCGCAGATCCACCAGGCACGCGCCCCGGAACTGGTCCTTCAGCTCGCGGGCGGCCCGTACAGCGAGCGTCGTGCGGCCCGACCCGGGCTCGCCGTACAGCACCACGACCGTGGGCTTCGTCTCCGTCGACGCCCGCGCCGCGTGCACCCACCGGGCGATCTGCGCCATCGCCTCCCGGCGCCCGGCGAACGGCCCTGCGGGCACCGGAAGATGGGCGAACGACTGCTCCAGGACATTGCGCCGCCGAGCCGCCTGGCTGCGGTCCGCCCCGCGCAACGGCGGGCCCGCCACCGTCTTCTTCACCGGGCGGGCGGTGGCGGCCGTCAGCATCCGCTGCTGGTCCAGGAACGGGCGGATGCCCCGGACCTCCAGTGCGGTCAGCCACTGGAGCCGCAACTGCTCGGGCCCGCCCGGCTGTCCGAGCGCACCGGCTCTGCGATGCGCCGCCGGCCAGTGGGAGGCGGTCACCTTGGCGACGGTCGCCGCCGCTCCGGCCACCGCGACGACGGCCCCGGCGCCGAGGGCCGTGCCCGTCGCCGTGCCCAGGGCCATGTCCGCGCCGATGGCGGCGACCGCGGCAACAGCGGTCACCAGTACGGGAGTCGACATGTCCTGCCTGCTGAACCGCTCCGCCAGGGACGAGTGACCGGCCTCCGCCTCCTCCACCGCGTGGAGGTACGCCGCGTACTCCTCGTCCGCGCCGGCCGCCATCGTCTCCAGTGCCTCGCGGCCGCGTGAGAGCAGCGCCGAGGAGTCCGCTCTGCCGCCGGAGCGGCGCACCTCCTCCTCGACGGCCCGTGCCAACAGCCCCTCGGCTTCCGCCCGATGGCTGTCCCGCATGTGGATCCCCCTCCGAGAGCTTCCGCTTCCGTTCAGGTGCCAAGTGTCCTGCGAGACGTGCGCCGATGCGAGGGAGTCCGGCGATCAAGCCGCTTCGCGGGGGGTTCCGTCACCTCCCCGGAGGCCGTCGTGACGGTCGACTTCACCCGTTTGGAGGGCGTTTGCCCGTGGTTGCCCAGGGCAGCCGCTCGGTAACGGACACCGCGGCCACGAAGGGAGGCCCCTCTGACAGACATCCAAGTCCCCTGGCCCGACTGCGAGGAGGAGGACACCACGAGGACAGAGACCGTCGGATGAGCGGCGGCTCCGGGTGGTTCTCACGAAGTCTCACTGCGCTGCTTCCTGCCGACAGCCACCCGGGAGCCGCCGCCGGCCGCCGGACGGCAGCCGAGCCTCCGGCGCGCCGGACCGGCGACGGCCCGGCCCGGCGGGAGCGGGGAGAGATGCGGGTCTCTCCCCGCTCCGCCGTGCGGTCCCCTGCCTGGGCGTGCCGCCTCCCGCCCGAGCCGTGCGGCCCGCGCGCCGCCGTGGTCGTGCCGGATGGGCAGCCCTCCGCTGGGTGCGCGAGGATTGGGGTATGCCCAATCGCCTGGCCCATGAGACGTCCCCCTATCTCCTCCAGCACGCCGACAACCCGGTCGACTGGTGGCCCTGGTCGTCCGAGGCGTTCGAGGAGGCCAGAAGGCGGGGCGTTCCCGTTCTGCTCAGCGTGGGCTACTCGAGCTGCCACTGGTGCCATGTCATGGCCCACGAGTCCTTCGAGGACGACGCCACCGCGGAATACCTCAACGAGCACTTCGTGTCCGTCAAGGTCGACCGCGAGGAGCGTCCCGACGTGGACGCCGTCTACATGGAGGCCGTGCAGTCCGCCACCGGCCAGGGCGGATGGCCCATGACCGTGTTCCTCACGCCCGGGGCCGAGCCGTTCTACTTCGGCACCTACTTCCCGCCGGCCCCGCGGCACGGCATGCCGTCGTTCCGCCAGATCCTGGAAGGCGTCACCGCCGCCTGGACCGACCGCCGCGGCGAGGTCGACGAGGTGGCCGGGAAGATCGTCCGCGACCTGGCGGGCCGGACCCTGGCGTACGGGGGACAGGGGACCCCGGGGGAGGAGGAGCTCGCCCAGGCGCTGCTCGGCCTCACCCGGGAGTACGACCCGGCGCACGGCGGCTTCGGCGGTGCGCCGAAGTTCCCGCCGTCGATGGTCCTCGAGTTCCTGCTGCGGCACCATGCGCGCACGGGCGCCGAGGGGGCGCTGCAGATGGCCGCCGACACCTGCGAGGCGATGGCCCGGGGCGGGATCTACGACCAGCTCGGCGGTGGCTTCGCCCGGTACTCGGTGGACCGCGAATGGGTGATCCCGCACTTCGAGAAGATGCTCTACGACAATGCGCTGCTCTGCCGGGTGTACGCCCATCTCTGGCGGATCACCGGCAGCGACCTGGCCCGCCGCGTCGCCCTGGAGACCGCCGACTTCATGGTGCGGGAACTGAGGACGCCGGAGGGCGGCTTCGCCTCCGCCCTCGACGCCGACAGCGCCCTTGCCGACGGTTCCGGGAAGCACGCCGAGGGCGCGTACTACGTCTGGACGCCGGGGCAGCTGAGGGAGGTGCTGGGCGAGGAGGACGCGGAGTTCGCCGTGCGGCACTTCGGCGTGACCGAGGAGGGCACGTTCGAGCACGGCTCGTCCGTGCTCCAACTGCCGCAGGACGCGGGCGTCGCCGACGCAGGGAGGGTCTCGTCCGTACGGGAGCGGCTGCTCGCCGCGCGGGAGCAGCGGCCGCGGCCGGGCCGCGACGACAAGATCGTCGCCGCGTGGAACGGTCTCGCGATCGCCGCCCTGGCCGAGGTGGGCGGCTACTTCGACCGTCCGGACCTCGTCGAGCGCGCCACCGAGGCCGCCGATCTGCTCGTGCGGCTGCACATGGACGACGGCGCACGGCTGACCCGCACCTCCAGGGACGGCCACGCCGGCGCCAACGCGGGGGTGCTGGAGGACTACGCCGACGTGGCCGAGGGCTTTCTCGCCCTCGCGTCCGTCAGCGGCGAGGGTGCATGGCTTGAGTTCGCGGGGTTCCTGCTGGACATCGTCCTGGACCGGTTCACCGGTCCCGAGGGGCAGTTGTACGACACGGCCCACGACGCCGAGCGGCTGATCCGGCGGCCCCAGGACCCCACGGACAACGCCGCGCCCTCCGGCTGGACGGCCGCGGCCGGCGCGCTGCTCTCGTACGCCGCGCACACCGGTTCGGAGGCCCACCGCACGGAGGCGGAAAGGGCGTTGGGGGTGGTGAAGGCGCTCGGCCCGCGCGCCCCCCGGTTCATCGGCTGGGGGCTCGCCGCCGCGGAGGCGCTGCTCGACGGTCCGCGGGAGGTGGCGGTCGTCGGAGTGCCGGGGGACGCCGGGATGCGGAATCTGCACAAGGCCGCGCTGCTGGGGACGGCGCCGGGCGCGGTGGTCGCCGCGGGGGGACCGGGCGGCGACGAGTTCCCGCTGCTCGCGGACCGCCCGCTGGTCGACGGCAAGCCGGCCGCCTATGTCTGCCGGCATTTCGTGTGCGCCGCACCGGTCACCGAAGTGGAGGCGCTCCGAGTGGAGTTGGGCTCCCAGGGGTGAGCGCCTGCGGTTGATTTCGGTGGCCTGCCCGAAACGCGTCATTCATCGAAACAGGCGTACGTCGGTCACATATTCCCCCTATTCTCTTCACCGCTGACACAGCAGCTGCGCATGCGGCGGGACCGTGCTGCGGTTCCGCCGCGCCCGCGCAGGGGGGTTTCAGGGGGAACCGCACGGTGGGCGAGGGGGCCTGCCGTGGTGGTCGCCCCTGTCGTTGGGGGGCCAATTGCTCACGTCCTTGTTCATCGGCGCCATCTCCTTGGCGCTCTTCTGGATGGCGGCGTTCACGCTCTGGTGGCAGATGCACGCGTGGCGCACGCCGGAGACGCTCGCGTCGACGCGCTTCGAGAGCCCGGCGGGCGCGGAGGGACTGTCGTTCTCCCTGCTGCTGCCCGCCCGGCACGAACAACTGGTGCTGGAACACACCATCAGCCGGCTGCTGGAGTCCAGCCACCGCGACTTCGAGATCATCGTCATCGTCGGGCACGACGACCCGGAGACCACGGAGGTCGCCGCGCGGGCCGCGTCCCGCGATCCCGACCGGGTGCGGGTCGTCGTCGACACCCACGAGACCAAGAACAAACCGAAGGCCCTCAACACGGCCCTCCCGCACTGCCGCGGGGACGTCGTCGGAGTCTTCGACGCCGAGGACCAGGTCCACCCGGAACTCCTCGCCCACGTCGACCACGCCTTCACCGCCACCGGCGCCGACGTCGTCCAGGGCGGTGTCCAGCTGATCAACTTCCACTCCTCGTGGTACGCGCTGCGCAACTGCCTGGAGTACTTCTTCTGGTTCCGCTCCCGGCTCCACCTGCACGCCGCCAAGGGCTTCATCCCGCTCGGCGGCAACACCGTCTTCGTCCGCACCGACGTGCTGCGCGAGGCAGGCGGCTGGGACCAGAACTGCCTGGCCGAGGACTGCGACCTCGGCGTGCGCCTGTCCAGCCGGGGCAAGAAGGTCGTCGTCGCCTACGACGCCGACATGGTCACCCGCGAGGAGACCCCCGGCACGCTGATGTCGCTGCTGAAGCAGCGCACCCGCTGGAACCAGGGCTTCCTGCAGGTGTACCGGAAGAAGGACTGGAGGCAACTGCCCACGCTGGGGCAGCGCATGCTCGCCCGCTACACCCTGATGACGCCGTTCATGCAGGCGTTCACCGGCGTGATCATCCCGGTCAACGCCGCCGCCGCGCTCCTGCTCGACGTGCCGGTCGGCATCGCCTTCCTCACCTTCCTGCCGCTGATCACGGCCATGGTGACGTTCGTCTTCGAGATCGTCGGCCTGCACGACTTCGGCACCCAGTACGGACTGCGGGTCCGCCTCCCGCACTACCTCAAGCTCATCGCCGGCGGCCCCTTCTACCAGGTGCTCCTCGCGGGCGCGGCCGTCCGGGCCGTGTGGCGCGAGCAGCGCGGCCGCAACGAGTGGGAGCTGACCAGCCATGTCGGTGCGCATCTCACCCGAGAGGACGTCCCCGCGTGACCTCCACCCTCACGGCGGCGCCACCCGTGGCGGCCGCCCGCCCCGCCGATCCCGCACGACGGCTCACCGTCCGGCCCGTCGTCCGCTTCCGGTCCTCGCGGCCCGACCTGCTGCTGTGCGGAGCACTGCTCACGGCGATCCTGCTGGTGCAGGGCTGGAACATCCAGCACTTCCCGACCCTCAGTGACGACGAGGGCACCTACCTCGCCCAGGCATGGGCGGTCCAGCAGGGAGAGGGGCTGGCCCACTACACGTACTGGTACGACCATCCGCCCCTCGGCTGGATCCAGCTCGCCGGGCTGACCTGGATCCCGTCGCTCATCGCGCCCGACGCGATGACGGTGGCCACGATGCGCGGGGCGATGCTGCTCATCAGCGCTGCCTCCGCGGTCCTCCTCTACGTGCTGGCGCGGCGGCTCTGGCTGCCTCGCTGGGCGGCCGGGCTGGCGATGGTCCTCTTCGGGCTCTCGCCGCTGTCCGTGGTCCTCCAGCGGGAGATCTTCCTCGACAACCTCGCCGTGATGTGGATGTTGCTGGCGTTCTGCCTGGCGGCCTCGCCCAGCCGCCATCTGTGGCACCACTTCGGCGCCGGGCTCGCCGCCGCGACCGGGGTGCTCACCAAGGAGACCATGCTGGTCGTCCTGCCCGCGCTGCTGGTGACGATGTGGCGCTTCAGCCACCGTGACACCCGCAAGTTCGCGGTCACCGGCGCCGTCACCGCCTGCGCGCTGATCGGCTTCTCCTATCCGCTGTTCGCGCTCCTCAAGGGCGAACTGCTGCCGGGCGAAGGCCATGTGTCGCTGTGGGAGGGCATCACGTACCAGATGAGCCGGCCCGGCTCCGGGTTCATCCTGAGCGAGGGCACCGGCTCGAACGGCGTGCTCCGGTCCTGGCTCTACTACGACCGGGTGCTGCCGGTCGGCGGGCTCGCCGGCGCCGCGCTGCTGCTCCTCACACTGCGCTGGTCGGTGACCGCGCGGGCGCTCGCCGGCCCCGCGCTCGCCGTGGCCATCCTCGCGGCCGTCGCCATGCGCCCGTCGGGCTATCTGCCCGCGATGTACGTCATCCAGGCGCTGCCGTTCCTGGCGCTGGTGCTGGCCGGCGGGGCCGCGAGCGTCGGGCACGCCGTGCTGAGCCGGTGGCGGAGTCCCGGCGAGGCGCGGGCGCTCACCTTCGCCCGCCGGTCCGCGGCCGCCGCGCTCGCCCTCGCCGCGGCCGTGTACGTCGTGCCGCGCTGGTACGACGGCGACCGCACCGCGATGACCGCCGACGCCAATGCCCCGTACCGGGCCGCCGCGCAATGGCTGAGCACCGAGGTGGCCGAACCCGCCCGCACCCGCGTGCTCGTCGACGACGCCCTCTGGCTCGACCTGGTGCACGCCGGGTACCAGCCGGGGCTCGGGGCCATCTGGTTCTACAAGGCCGACCTCGACCCGGCGGTGACGAAGACCATGCCGCGCGGCTGGCGCGACCTGGACTACGTGGTCGCCTCGCCGACCGTCCGCCGCGATGCACGCGACCTGCCCAACGTGAGGGACGCGCTGGAGCACTCCACGCCGGTCGCCGTCTTCGGCGAGGGCGAGGACCGCATCGAGATCCGCGAAATCGGGGGAGCTGACCACCAGTGACGAGCCATCACACGCCTTCGGCAGACGGACTGGGCTTCAGCCCGGAAGCGCTCGGGGACACGCTCGGCGAGACCGCGGGGGTCGCCGAACCGGCAGCCGTCACCGTCGTGATCCCGACCTTCAACGAGTCGGCGAACGTACGTGAACTGCTGCACCGGCTCACCGACTCGGTGCCGGCGCGGCTCCCCTGCGAGGTCGTGTTCGTCGACGACTCCTCCGACGACACTCCGGCCGTGATCAGCGAGGCCGCGCAGGACTGCCCCTTCCCCGTCACGGTCATCCACCGGGAGTCGCCCGAGGGCGGACTCGGCGGCGCGGTCGTCGAGGGGATGAAGGCCGCCGGGTCCGACTGGATCGTGGTCATGGACGCGGATCTCCAGCATCCACCGTCCCTGGTCCCGGATCTGGTGGCCACCGGCGAGAAGGAGTCCGCCGACCTCGTCGTCGCCAGCCGCTATCTTCCGGGCGGCAGCCGCGCCGGGCTCGCGGGCGGCTACCGGGTGGCGGTCTCCCGCGGCGCGACCTGGCTCGCCAAGGGCCTCTTCCCGCGGGCCCTGCGCGGTATCAGCGACCCGATGAGCGGCTTCTTCGCCATCCGCAGGTCCGCGGTGACCGCCGAGGCGCTGAAGCCGCTGGGCTACAAGATCCTGCTGGAGCTGGCCGTGCGCTGCCGGCCGGGCGAGGTCGCCGAGGTGCCGTTCGTCTTCCAGGACCGGTTCGCGGGCGAGTCCAAGTCGACGGCCCGGGAGGGCCTGCGCTTCCTGCGGCACCTGGTCGGGCTGCGCACCGCCTCCCCTCTCGCCCGGATGGCCGCCTTCGGCGTCATCGGGCTCACCGGGTTCGTCCCCAACCTGCTGGCGCTGCACGCGCTGGTGACCGCCGGGGTCCACTACCTGCCCGCCGAGATCCTCGCCAACCAGTTCGGCGTGCTGTGGAACTTCCTCCTCATCGAGGTGCTGCTGTTCCGCGACCGGCGCCACCACCGCCACTGGGCGGACCGTGTGGGCCGGTTCGCACTGCTCGCCAACGCCGACCTGGTGCTGCGGATCCCGCTGATCGCCCTGCTCGTCGGGCAGTTCCACCTGGCCGTGCTGCCCGCCACCACGCTCGCGCTGCTCACGACGTTCGTCCTGCGGTTCGCCGGGACCGAGGCGCTCGTCTACCTGCCGCGCAGAGACGGAACCGCAAGGAGCCGTACAGGTACAGCAAGGAGCACCAGTTGAAACCACCCGGACGCACCCGCAGACCCACCGGACGCACCCGCAGAACGACCGCACTGCTCACCGTCGCCGCCATGACCGCGGGCCTGCTGCTCGCCGCGCAGCAGCCGGCCGCCGCGGGACCCAACCTCGTCAGGAACCCCGGCTTCGAGACTCCCGGCAGCGGCGACATGCCCTTCTGCTGGGCCAAGTCGGGCTGGGGCGACAACGACTTCACCTTCACCACCACCGCCGACGCTCACACCGGTTCCGCGGCCATGAAGGTCGAGCTGACCCGACGGCTGGACGGCGACCGCAAGGCCCTCATCACGGAGTCGGCCGACTGCGCGCCGCACGTCGTCCCGGAGCGCCAGTACGACCTGTCCTTCTGGTACAAGTCGACGACCCCGGACACGGCCCTCACCCTCTTCCGCCACGACACCACCGCGGGCTGGCAGTACTGGACCGATCTGCGCACCCTCCCCATGGAGGGGGACTGGACCCGCAGCGAGGTCCGCACCCCGGCCATCCCGCCGAACACGGACCAGATCACCTGGGGCGTCTCCGTCTTCGGCACCGGCAGCGTCACGACCGACGACTACGCGATGGAGGAGGTCGCGCCGCCGACGCCCGACCCGGTGTGCACGGCCACGGCCGAGGAGTGCGCCAAGGGCCGGTGGGACGTCATGCCGACGAAGAACCCGGTGCGCTCCATGCACTCGGTGGTGCTGCACAACGGCAAGGTGCTCCTCATCGCCGGCTCCGGCAACGACCCCGCGATGTTCGAGGCGGGGACCTTCACCTCCGCCGTGTACGACCCGGTGGCCGGGACGTACAAGAACATCCCGACGCCCGTCGACATGTTCTGCGCCGGCCACGTCCAGCTGTCCGACGGCCGGGTGCTGGTGATGAGCGGCAACAAGGGGTATCCGTCCGCCGACGGCACGATCGGCTACCAGGGCCTGAAGGACTCGTACGTCTTCGACCCGGTGACCGAGACGTACACGCGGACCAACGACATGAACGGGGGCCACTGGTACCCGTCGGCGACGATCCTCGGCAACGGTGACGTCATCTCCTTCGGCGGACTGAAGGAGGACTCGACGGGCAATGTGACGGCGGAGAAGTTCTCGGCCGCCGAGAACAAGTGGCTGCCGCTCCACCAGGTCAACCAGACCTGGTCGTTCTGGGGGCTGTACCCGTCGATGATCCTGATGCAGGACGGCCGGCTCTTCTACTCCGGCAGCCATGTCTTCGGCAACGGCACCCCCGGCACCGGCGCCTCGATCTACGACTACGACGCCAACACCATCACCGACGTGCCGGGCCTGCGGAACAAGGACCAGCGGGACGAGAGCGCGAGCGTGCTGCTGCCCCCGGCGCAGGACCAGCGGGTCCTCACCATCGGCGGCGGCAACAACGAGACCAACCCGGTGGCCAACCGCCTCACCGACATCATCGACCTCAAGGAGCCGAACCCGCAGTACACGGCCGGTCCGCCGCTGCCGCAGGGCCTCGTCGACCAGGGCCAGGGCAAGCGCCCGCAGACCGGTGACGAGGGCAAGATGTTCGTCTCCGCGGTGCTGCTGCCCGACGGCAAGGTGCTGGAGACCGGCGGCGGGATGCACGACCGGGCCGATCCGGTGTACGAGGCGTCCTTCTTCGACCCGGTGACCAACACCTACGAGGAGGGCCTCGCGGCCGACCCGATCCCGCGCACCTACCACTCGTCGGCGTTCCTGCTGCCCGACGGCCGGGTGATGGCCGTGGGCGACAACCCCGGCAACGGCACCTACAACCACAACGTGTCGATCTACACCCCGCCGTACCTGCTGAAGGGCCCCCGTCCGCGCATCACTTCGGTGATCGACGGCGCCTGGCAGTACGGCGACACCCAGCGGATCACGGTGGACCGGCCGATCGCCAAGGCGGAACTGATCCGCCCGGCCGCGGTCACCCACTCCTCGGACCCGAACCAGCGGTTCGTGGACCTGCCGATGAGCGTGGTGGACGACCGGACGATCGACCTGAACGTCACCAGCAACCCCAACCTGGCCCCGCCCGGCTGGTACATGCTCTTCGGCGTGGACGCCAACGGGATCCCGTCGGTGGCCGAGTGGGTGCACCTGGGGGCCCCGTCCGCGGCGGCACGGGCCGCGAAGGACGCCCCGTCCGCGCACGTCCACGACTTCGCGGGGGATCTCGCCAAGTCCCCGAAGAAGAACGGCAAGAAGAGGGCCTCGGCCCCGGTCGGCCCGAAGGTCGCGGGCTGTGACCGGCACTACGGCTCGGCCAACGTCTGTGTGCCGCTCGCCTTCCCCGCGCCGGTGCAGGCGACGACCAGGTCCCGCTGCGACTGGCTCACGGCGCACGGGTACGGCCGGCTGAAGGTCAACGGCAAGGACGACCCACTCCGGCTCGACCCGGACCGGGACGGTCGCACCTGCGGGAAAGGGGACCTGAGGAGGTAGCCGGCCCTCTTCCCGCGCTCAGAGGGACAGCCCGTCCCCGAGAGTGTCGAGGGCACGGTCCAGGAGCGCGGCCAGGTCGTCCCGCCGGCCGCGCTCCGCCCAGTGCAGCGTGACCTCGCGCAGCGCGGCCATCACGGCGGCGGTGAAGACCCGTACCTCGAGGTCGCCGGCGTCGCGGCCGGTCCGCTCGGCGAGGACGCGGGACAGCAGCAGCGAGGTCTCGGCCGTGGTCTCGGCCGACCGGGCCCGTACGGCCGGGACCTCCACCAGCAGCCTCGCACGCAGGCACATCCCGTCCGGGTCCTCCTCCAGGAGGGTCCGGACGGCGTGTGCGACGACGAAGCGCAGGGACTCCAGGGGAGGTTCACCCGCCGGCCGCCTGCGCAGCATGTCCTCCATCACCGCGTGGTACTCGTCCGTGAGGACGATGTCCTCCTTGGTGGCGAAGTACCGGGAGACCGTGGACGGGGAGACCTCCGCGGCAGCCGCGATCTGCTCGATGGTGGTCGCCTCGTAGCCCTGGTCGGCGACCAGCCGGTACAGGGCGCGGCGGATCGCCGCACGGGTCTTGAGCTTCTTGCGCTCACGCAGCCCCAGCGGGGGCCGGCCTGCGGCGGGCGGACGGTGTGCGGAGGGGGCCATGGCCGTCATTCTCGGACATCCGCCGCAGCCACCGGCACGGCGGCGGTGACCCGTTCACGCGCTCCGCGGGGCCCCTCAGGCGTGCTGGTAGGCGACGAGGGAGATCCCCACGTAGTGGACGACGAAGGCGGCCAGGGTGAGGGAGTGGAAGACCTCGTGGAAGCCGAACCAGCGCGGTGACGGATTCGGCCGCTTCATCCCGTAGACCACGCCGCCGGCGCTGTACAGCAGCCCGCCGACGATCACGAGCACGAGGACGGCGATGCCGCCCTTCCGCATGAAGTCGGGCAGGAAGAAGACCGCGGCCCAGCCCATCGCGATGTAGCAGGGCGTGTACAGCCACCGCGGCGCGCCCACCCAGAAGACCCGGAAGGCGATTCCGGCAACCGCTGCCGCCCAGACCGCCCACAACAGCACCCGCCCGGTGGAGTCCGGCAGGAGGAGCAGGGTCAGCGGGGTATACGTACCGGCGATGATCAGGAAGATGTTCGCGTGGTCCAGCCGGCGGAGGACGGCCGTCGCGCGGGGGCCCCAGGTGCCCCGGTGGTAGAGCGCGCTCACACCGAAGAGCAGACAGGCGGTGAGTACGTAGATGCCGCAGGCGATCCTGCCGCGGGTCGAGTCCGCGAGTGCCGTCAGGACGATTCCCGCGATCAGCACGGCGGGAAACATCCCCGCGTGCAGCCAGCCCCGCAACCGCGGCTTCACCGGCGGCGGATCGATCTCGTTCACGTCGGGCGAAGCTGCAGTCATGGCGGCATGCTACCTACGGGGCCGTAGGTAGCGGACTCCGAGTGGCAATGCTCACGTGAGAGGTCCTCTGGACATATGGGCACCGGGCACGGATGATCAGATGAGTGCGGTCGGCACCGGATGAGCAGCTACGAAGCATCCGGGTCGCAGCCCCCACGGGGCAACAACCTCAAACCCTTCTTTTAGGAGCAATCGTGGCGCGCGACATCGCGGCTCCCGGCAACGTCCCCACCAACCACCAGGAACTCATCGCCTGGGTCGACGAGATCGCAGCTCTGACGCAGCCGGACAGGGTGGTCTGGTGCGACGGGTCCGAGGCCGAGTACGACCGCCTGGCCGAGGAACTCGTGGCCAGGGGCACGTTCAAGAAGCTGGACCCGATCAAGCGCCCGAACTCCTACTACGCCGCCTCCGACCCCACGGACGTGGCGCGCGTCGAGGACCGCACCTTCATCTGCTCCGAGAAGGAGGCGGACGCCGGCCCGACGAACCACTGGAAGGCCCCCGCCGAGATGCGGGACATCTTCTCCGGCGAGAAGGGCATCTTCCGCGGCTCGATGAAGGGCCGGACGATGTACGTCGTCCCCTTCTGCATGGGCCCCCTCGGCTCTCCGCTCTCCGCTCTGGGCGTCGAGATCACCGACTCCGCCTACGTCGCCGTCGCCATGCGCACCATGACCCGGATGGGCCAGGCCGTCCTCGACGAGCTCGGCTCCGACGGCTTCTTCGTGAAGGCCGTCCACACCCTGGGCGCACCGCTGGAGCCGGGCCAGGAGGACGTGCCGTGGCCGTGCAACTCCACGAAGTACATCTCGCACTTCCCCGAGTCCCGTGAGATCTGGTCCTACGGCTCGGGCTACGGCGGGAACGCCCTCCTCGGCAAGAAGTGCTACGCCCTGCGCATCGCGTCCGTCATGGCCCGCGACGAGGGCTGGCTCGCCGAGCACATGCTCATCCTCAAGCTGACCCCGCCGCAGGGCGAGTCGAAGTACGTCGCCGCCGCCTTCCCGTCCGCCTGCGGCAAGACGAACCTGGCCATGCTGGAGCCCACGATCTCCGGCTGGACCGTCGAGACGATCGGCGACGACATCGCCTGGATGCGGTTCGGCGAGGACGGCCGCCTCTACGCGATCAACCCCGAGGCGGGCTTCTTCGGCGTCGCGCCCGGCACCGGCGAGCACACCAACGCCAACGCCATGAAGACCCTGTGGGGCAACGCGGTCTTCACCAACGTCGCGCTCACCGACGACAACGACATCTGGTGGGAGGGCATGACGGAGGAGACTCCGGCCCACCTGACCGACTGGAAGGGCAACGACTGGACCCCGGAGTCCGGGGTCCCGGCCGCCCACCCGAACGCCCGCTTCACCGTCCCGGCCGCACAGTGCCCGATCATCGCGCCGGAGTGGGAGGACCCGAAGGGCGTGCCGATCTCGGCGATCCTCTTCGGCGGCCGCCGCGCCTCCGCCGTCCCGCTGGTGACGGAGTCCTTCGACTGGCAGCACGGTGTCTTCCTGGGCGCGAACGTCGCCTCCGAGAAGACCGCCGCCGCCGAGGGCAAGGTCGGCGAGCTGCGCCGCGACCCGTTCGCGATGCTGCCCTTCTGCGGTTACAACATGGGCGACTACATGGCCCACTGGATCAAGGTCGGGCAGGACGCCTCGGCACGGGGCGACGAGTCCAAGCTCCCGAAGATCTACTACGTGAACTGGTTCCGCAAGAACGACGCCGGCAAGTTCGTCTGGCCGGGCTTCGGCGAGAACAGCCGCGTGCTGAAGTGGATCGTGGAGCGCCTGGAGGGCAAGGCCGAGGGCGTCGAGACCCCGATCGGCATCCTCCCGACCCGGGAGTCCCTGGACACGGCCGGCCTGGAGCTGGCCGACGAGGACCTGGACTTCCTGCTCAAGGTCGACGCGGACGTCTGGCGCGAGGAGGCCGCGCTGGTCCCCGAGCACCTCAACACCTTCGGTGACCACACCCCGAAGGAGCTGTGGGACGAGTACCGCGCGCTGGTGGCCCGACTGGGCTGAACCCCCACTCGGAGCTGAGACCGGGGCCCGCACCGTACAACGGCGTACGGAGCGGGCTCCGGCCTTTCGTCTCGGAGTGGGGGAGCGGCGCCGGCCCGGTTCCACCGCCTGCGACGGCGGGCAGCCCTGCTTCCTGACGCTCTCCTGCTCGGTCTCCGCCATCGCCGGGACCAAGGCGAACAGCGGCTTGCGGCCCGGTGGGGTCGTAGATGACGGGCCGGGGCGCGGTGAGCATCTCCAGTACCGGGCCGTGGGCGGTGAGGTGGTCGGCGAGTGCGCTGAGCTCGGCAGCGTGGCGGCCGAGCCGCAAGCGGTGCCCGAAACCCCGGAGCACACCGCCGTACCGGACCCGGGTGCCAGGCGTTCCATTGAGGGGCCACGAAAGAGGTGACGGGGCCGCTCCGGGGCTCACCGCCTCGGACGAGGCTGTCGACGGCGGAGACCGGACACCGGATTTCGGTTGCCTTGGGCAAGCAAGGATGCAGGGGTTGGGCAGGCTTTTCGCGGCGCGGTTCGCCCCGGAGGTCGCGCCGCCGTCCCCCGGGGTCGGGAACCGCGGCCTCACCCTGCCGCTCGGTCCTCGCTGCGCTGTGATCACTGGCGCTTGCTGTCGCGGTTGTCCCTCAGGACAGGGGGTCCGGAGTCTGTTACTCCCGGACTGCCGCACTTCGGCGTTCCGCAGCTTGCCACACTGCCCCGCGTCCGGGGCCGTGTGGCAAGCTGCAGAGTCCGGGGCTGCGGGACGGTGGAGTCTGCTACTTCGAGTACTTCGAGCGGCCAAGAAGTGGTTCGGAGGTTCAATCGGTGCCAGTGGCTCGGTCACTTCATGAGCAGGTGCAGCACCGTGATCACGGCGATTCCGACCAGTAGGGCGACGCCGACGCCAGGGTGGAGGAAGGCGATGTAGGTGGCGCCGGCGCCGGCCAGCAGCAGCACAGTGGTTCGGGTGTCCAGCCCGTTCATCAGCGGCTCCTTGTCCGTGCCCCTTGGTCGGAGCGTGGTGTGGTGAGGAGACTGTGCTGCCTGACTGGATAGTTCAGGCCTGTCCAGGGTGTTGACGCAGGTAAGGTCCGGAAAAGGCGATGTTGTCCGGGGACAAGCGGGTGAGCGGGGCAGGGGTGACGGGACGCGGGCGCGGCGGCCGGCCGTGGGGGCCGATCCGGGCGGAGACCGAAGAGGCAAAGGAGCTTGCGTCGTTCCTGCGCGTGCAGGTCGATGTCAGCGGAAAGACCTTGAAGACGCTGGCAACGGAAATCCGTTTCAGCAAGACCAAGATCAGCGATGTGCTGGCCGGCAAGGTGCCCGACGAGAAGTTCGTGACCGCCCTGATCCGTGTCACGGTTCCGGAGCCACTGCTCCGTGAGCGGCGACTGGCCCAGGCCAAGCAGCTGTTGCGGGCGGCCAACCACCCCGCCCCACAGAAGCCGGCTACTCCAGCCCCCTCCTCGGCTGCGGAACTCGCAGAGTTACGCGCCCAGCTGGTCGAGGTCTACGACCGGCTGACCCGGTCCCTCGAGCAGCAGAACCAACTGAGGGAGACCGCCGGAAACTCCGCCAAGCTCGTCATGGTTCTCCTCACCATGATCAACAGGCTGGAGCGGCGGATCACCGACCTGACCGCCGAACGCGACCAACTCCGCACCACGCATGCCGACCCCCAGGTCCTGCGGCAGGCCCAGCAGCAGCTCACCCGCGCACGCGAACAAGAACAACGCGCCGAACAGGAACTCCAACGCGCTCAGGAGAAGCAGCGCCAGGCCGAAGTACTCGCCGCCCGAGTCCAGGCACGCGTCGACGAGCTCTCCGACGAACTCGACAGGCTCCGCGCCGGCACCACCGACACCCCTTACCCGGACGCGGCGATCGCCCGGCTCACGAACCCCGGCGCCGCTGCAGACCCGGTCGGGGACGACATCGAACAGGCCCTCGCCCGGGCATCCGAGGTCAACGACGAGGACGACCAGCTACTGCAGCGCATCACCGACGACCTCGATCAAGAACCCGATCGGGGAGAGGTTGTCCCGGACAGTCCGGCGGACAACCGGACACCCGGCACCTTCATCACGGACAAACCGTCCGAAGCGAGGGCCGCCGCGCGAGCCGCAGCCGAACGAGGCGACCACCGGGAAGTCATCCGGCTGGCCGGCGCCCTCTCCGACGCCTCCCCACACACCTGGGGCGGCGAGCATTCCGACAGGTTCGCCACCCGGTACGAGCTGGCTCAGCGGCAGGGGGAGGCGGGGGATGCGGCCGGGGCGAGGGACGCGCTGACCGAACTCTTGTACGACATGAAGCGGATGCTGGGCGAGGACCACCTCGACACCCTCCACACTTGGCGCGAGCTGGCCCAGTGGCGGGGGGAGGCGGGGGATGCGGCCGGGGCGAGGGACACGCTGGCCGAACTACTGCCGATCCAGATACGGCGTCTGAGTGAGGACCATCCCAACACCGTCCACACCCGGTACTGGCTGGCTCAGTGGCAGGGGGAGGCGGGGGATCCGGCCGCCGCGAGGGACGCACTGGCCGAACTGCTTGCGATCGAGATGGCGTCACCGATCAAGAACGATCGCTGGATCGTCGACATTCGGTTCCAGCTGGCCCAGTGGCAGGGCATCGCGGGGGATGCGGCCGGGGCGAGGGACGCACTGGCCAAGCTGATGCCGATGCAGATCTGGGTGAGGGGCAGAAACCATCAGAGCACCGTCCGCGTGCGGTTCCAGCTGGCCCGGTGGCGGGGGGTCGCGGGGGATGCGGCCGGGGCGAGGGACGCGCTGGTCAAGCTGCTGTCACACCTGACACGACGTCGAGGTGAGGGCCATCCCGACACCGTCCACACCCGGCACGAACTGGCCCACTGGGACAGGCTCGCTCAGCTCGCTCCCCCGTTGGAGGACACGCGTCACAACCGTTCGCTGTTCGACCGACTCCTGCGCATGATCGAGTAGTGGGGGGACACAGCCACTCGTGCTCCGTGACCGGCTCCCGGCAGCTGAGGCTTCGACGCGGCGGTCCGGAGTGTGTTGCTTCCGGACTACCGCACTTCGAAGTACCTGAACCCCGCACCGAGGCCAAATTGCCTGACGGCGCGCCGAGTACTTGTCACTTCGCGGCAGCTCCCGGGAGAACGGGGTCCTGGAGGCCGTGCCGGGCGCCCGCGGTCGCCGGCCCCGGCACGGCCTGGCGCGGAGAGAGGGCCCGCGGGAAAGCCGGTGGCGCCCGGTCCACGCGCCTCGTGGCACGTGGACCGGGGCCGTCAGGGGGCGCCGACCAGCTGCGTGCCGTGCAGCGCGGCGGTGTGCGCGTCCATCCGCTCGGCGGCGAGGATCGCGGCGGCGGTGTCGGCGCGCGAGGCGGCGACCACCAGGGCGCGCCCGGCGAGGGCCAGGGCGCGGCGGTGCAGGGCGGCCGGGTCGGCGCCGCCGAGTCCGGCATGACGGAGCGGCGCGGTGCCGCGCAGCCGGGTGATCTGCCCGGCGATGCGCTCGGCCTCGGTGTCGAGGCCGAGTTCGTGGGTGACGGCGAGGAGCGCGGCGAGATGCCCGGCGAGCTGGATGTCCAGCTCCTCCTCGCGGGTGCGGTGGGGGAAGTCGGACTCGCCGGCCATCGAGTGCACCGACTTGGAGCGGATCGGTTCGTACATGGGGACGGCCTCCTGCAGTAGCTCTGGAGCCATCCTAGCTTAGATCGCGTCTAAAGTTGAGTGCTGTCCGGAAGCTGGGCGTCCCGGTCCGCTCACGCTCCGGAACCCCGCCGCCGTCAGGGCTGGCTGTACCCGTCCAGGAAGTTCCCGATACGGGTGACCGCGTCCGCCAGATCCGTCGCGTTGGGCAGGGTGACGATCCGGAAGTGGTCCGGCTCGTGCCAGTTGAAGCCCGTCCCGTGGACGACCATGATTTTCTGGGCCCGGAGCAGGTCCAGGACCATCTGCCGGTCGTCCTTGATCTTGTAGACCTGCGGATCGAGCCGCGGAAACAGGTAGAGCGCCCCCTTCGGCTTCACGCACGTCACGCCCGGGATCTGCGTCAGCAGGTCGTACGCCGCGTCGCGCTGCTCCAGCAGTCGCCCGCCCGGCAGGACCAGGTCCTCGATCGACTGCCGCCCCTGGAGTGCGGCGGCCACCGCGTGCTGCGCCGGCATGTTGGCGCACAGGCGCATGTTCGCCAGGATCGTCAGGCCCTCGATGTACGAGGCGGCGTGCGCCTTGGGGCCGCAGACCGCGAGCCAGCCGCTGCGGTAGCCCGCGACCCGGTAGTTCTTCGACATCCCGTTGAACGTGAGGACCATCAGGTCCGGCGCGATCGCGGCCGTCGGGGTGTGTGTGGCGTCGTCGTAGAGGATCTTGTCGTAGATCTCGTCCGAGCACACCACCAGCCGGTGCCGGCGGGCGATGTCCGCGAGCTGCCGCAGCATCTCGTCGTCGTACACGGCGCCGGTGGGGTTGTTCGGATTGATGATCACGATCGCCTTCGTGCGATCGGTGATCTTCCGCTCGATGTCCGCGAGGTCCGGCATCCAGTCTGACTGCTCGTCGCACCGGTAGTGCACGGCCGTCCCGCCGGAGAGCGACACGGCGGCAGTCCAGAGCGGGTAGTCGGGTGCCGGGACCAGGACCTCGTCGCCGTCGTCGAGCAGTGCCTGCATCGACATCTGGATCAGCTCGGAGACGCCGTTGCCGAGGTAGATGTCCTCGACGGAGAGCGGGATGCCCTTGGTCTCGTAGTGGCTCATGATCGCGCGGCGGGCGCTCAGCAGGCCCTTCGCGTCGCCGTAGCCGTGGGCGTCCCCCACGTTCCGCAGTATGTCCTCGAGGATCGCCGGCGGGCACTCGAACCCGAAGGCGGCCGGGTTGCCGGTGTTCAGCTTGAGGATGCGGTGGCCTGCGGCCTCCAGTCGCATCGCCTCCTCGAGCACCGGTCCGCGGATCTCGTAACAGACGTTGGCGAGCTTGGTCGACTGGATCACCTGCATGACGCGAGCTTACGGGGCTGCCGCGGGACGCGCTCCGTGTTTTGGGCCACCCCCGCCGCCCGGCGGGGACGGACCGTCGGCGGGCCGGCGCGGGCCCGCCTCTTCGAATAGCTCACGTGTTCGGTTTCTGGGTACTCTGGACGCATGTCAGCAGTCCATCTCCAGGGGTCGCTCTTCGACCAGACCGACGAGATCCGCCTCGGCCCGCTGACGGACGTCCGCCGCACGGTGCTCGGCCAGGGCGCCTGGCTCGACGTACTGCCCGGCTGGCTCAGCGGCGCCGACGCGCTGTTCCAGGAGCTGGCCGACGGCGTCCCGTGGCGCGCCGAGCGACGCCGGATGTACGAGCGCGAGGTCGACGTGCCCCGGCTGCTCGCGTACTACCGCGAGGGCGAGGCGCTGCCGCATCCCGTCCTGGCCGAGGCCCGCGACGCGCTCGGCGTGCACTACGCGGCGGAACTCGGCGAACCCTTCGTGACGGCCGGCCTCTGCTACTACCGCGACGGCCACGACAGCGTCGCCTGGCACGGCGACCGCATCGGCCGGGGCTCCCGGGAGGACACGATGGTGGCCATCCTCTCCGTCGGCACCCCGCGCGATCTCGTGCTCCGGCCCGTGAACGGCCACGGCCCCACGGTCCGCAGGGCCCTCGGCCACGGCGACCTCGTCGTCATGGGCGGCTCCTGCCAGCGGACGTGGGAACACGCCGTGCCCAAGACCAGCCGGGCGGTGGGAGCCAGGATCAGCGTCCAGTTCCGGCCGCGCGGGGTGAACTGAGCGCTCGGGCGGGCGACACGGGATGGCGGAAGGGCCCGTCGCCAGGGACCGGATCCCGGCGGGCGACGGGCCCTTCCGTGCGTCCTCCGCTCCGGCCGGAGCCGGGTCGCAGGGGCGGTCAGACGGGAGTGTTCGGAATCTGGGAGAACCCGGGGGAACACGCGGTGGCGATGTTCGCCGAGTTCAGGGGCGTGGCGTCCGAGACCGTGCACTCGGCCTGGTAGATCTTCCCGCTGCCTGCCACCAGGGTGATGAAGAGCTGGCCGGGGTCTTCCTCGGTGACGGAGACGGCGGGGTCCTCGGTGCAGTCCGGAGCGCCGGCGACGAGTTCCAGCGGAATCCAGTCGCCGGGGCTCCTGCTGTCGTTGAGGTAGGCGTCCCCCCGGCGGTCGGTCGTGACGCGGAACACCGTTCCGAACAGATCACTTCCCGAGTAGTCGACGACGGTGGAACTGATGTCCCGTTCGGTGCGCTCGCACCGTCGCCCGTCCATGATGCCGATCCTGTCGATCAGGTCGTCGGCGCGGGTGATCGACACGGGCACGTCGTCCGCCGCTGCGGAGGGTGCGTTGACGAGTCCGGCGAGGACGATCCCGGTCGCCGCCGGAATGCTCCTTGCGGCCCAAGCAAGCTTCTTCATTCTGCCCTTCCTCTCGACGCGTGCGAGGTCCGGTCCGGAACGCGGGAGAGAGGGAGACGTCGGTGCACCTCCGGGCGGACGTACACCGGCGCGCCCTCCCCAGGACGGGGTTTCCTGGGGCGACACGCTTCCCGCACGATCCTCACGGCCTCGTCCGCCGTCGACTATCCACATCCGCGGCGGGACGGTTCCGGCGCCGCTCCGAGCCGTCACTCAGGTGCTCACGGCCCTGCCCCGAATGGGCCAGGGCCGTGCCGCGGCGGTGAGCAGGGTCAGACGCGTCGCAGCCGGCAGCGCGCCGGGCCCTTCGCCCGCAGGGTGATCGCCGCGTCGACGGGGACCCGCTGGTCCACCGCCTCCAGTTCGTAGTCACGCAGGATCATGGCCAGCGCGAGCACGGACTCCAGCATCGAGAAGTGCTGGCCGATGCAGGCGCGCGGCCCGCCGCCGAAGGGGAACCATGCGTAGCGCGGACGGTCCTTCTCCGTGCCCGGGGCGAAACGGTCCGGGTCGAAGCAGTCCGGGTCCTCCCAGTAGCGGGGATGCCGCTGCGTCACCCACGGCGCCACCACCACGTCCGCACCGGCCGGGATCGTGTGCCCGCCGACGACCGCGTCGGCGACCGCCCGGCGGCCGATGACCGGAGCGGCAGGGTAGAGCCGCATCGTCTCCTTCAGCACCTGAGTGAGGTACGGCAGCGCGTCGAGGTCGTACGCCTCGGGCGTGCGGCCGGCGAGGATGCTCACGGCCTCCGCGCGCGCCCGGGACTGCTGCTCCGGGTGCCGGGCGAGCAGATGGAGCGCGAACGCCAGCGACGTGGCCGTCGTCTCGTGTCCGGCGAGCAGGAACACCAGCACCTGGTCCCGGATCTCCGACGAGTCCAGGGCTCCGTCCTCGGAACTCTCCGCCCGGGCGAGCAGGCCGAGCAGGTCGTCCCCCTTCGCCGCGTCCCCCTCCGCACGGCGCTCCTCGATGATCCGGTCGCAGACCCCGTACAGCTCCTCCGTCGCGGACGCGGCCCGGCGGTTGTCCGGAGTGGGCCAGCTGCGGGGCGGGTTGACGGGGGAGTAGCCGCGCCGGAGCGTGTAGTCGCCGATGACCGGGAAGCACCGCTCCACGACCGGGACGGCGGCCTCGACATCCGTGCCGAACAGGATGCGGGCCACGGCGCGCAGCGCCAGCCGCGTCATCTCGTCGACGACGTCCACCGTGCTGCCGGGGGCCGTGGCCCAGCGGTCGAGGAGCCCGGCGGTCTCGTCGGTGACGGCGGAGGCGTATCCGTCCACGCGCCGGCGGGTGAACAGCGGCTGCACGAGCCGCCGTTGGCGCAGATAGTCGTCGTCCTGGCTGGTCAGCAGTCCGTTGCCGAAGGAATCCCGGACTTCCTGGTAGAAGGCGTTGTCCTTGCGGAAGTTGGCGGAGTCGGTCGCCAGCACCTGCTGGGCGCCCTCCGCCGAGAACACCGCGTACAGCTCCATCCGCAGCCCCGGAGGGCCTGCGGTGAAGCGGACGACGTCGCCGTGCGCCCGGCGGGCGGCGAGGTAGGTGCCGAGCGAGTCCCGCTTGAGGTCGAACATCGACCCCAGCAGGGGCAGACCGGCCGGGCCGGGCACGCGCGCGCTCGTCGTCATGCGGACACACCGCCGAGGAAGCGGGTCCACGCGTCACCGGCGACGGCGAAGCGCGGCCCGACCTCGCCCAGCTTGGAGTCGCGGATGTGGACGGTGCGGGGGCAGGCGGCCATCTCGACGCAGTCGCCTCCCTGGCTGTCACCGTGGCTGGACTTGCGCCATTCCAGGGCGACTTCGACGCGGTCGCCGCCGCCCTCGCTGTCGCTGTAGCTGGACTTGAACCACGTGAGTATGTCGCTCATAGCTCGGCGGCCACCTTTCTGATGAACTCGGCTGAGTCCTCGACACAGAGGGCGTGCCTGCGGATCATGTCATGGCGCTGGGACAGCTCACTGATCTTGGCGGGTTGGGCGTAGAGCGCACTGGTCGTCTGCCCTTCAGTGAAGGCGAAGTGCTCGTGGTCGGGAGTCTCCAGCAGAACCAGCGAACCCGCCAGCGCCAGGCCGCTGCATCGGCCCATGGGCAGGACCTGGATGGACACGTTCCGCAACTCAGACGCTTCGAGTGGCCGTTGCAGCCGGCGAATCACGGCTTCTCGTCCGCTCACCATGGTGCGCAACGACGCCTCGTGCAGCACGAAGCCGAACAGCGTGCTCGACCTGCGCGACAGCGCCTCCTGCCGCCGCAGCCTGGCCCCCACCCGCTCCTCCACGGTCTCGTCGTCCAGCGGCGGATGGCTCTCACCGATCAGCGCCCGTGGTTCGAGGTCGGCGACGGCGTGCGGGCCCGCCCCGGGTGTGCTGATCTGGAGGGAGTGGACGACACGCGTCACGACCCGGGCCCGCCTGAAGGCGGGCCCTGGCCCGCCGCGGTTCCGGCGACCGCGGACGACGGGCCGTGACAAGGAGGAGCCATGTCCGACCCGGCGAAGCGTTCCCGGCACCAGAGCGGCATGCGTGACGAGCGCTACGGCGAGGTCGTGCTGATCTCGCCGGACGAGACCGGCGGCCTCAAGGGCGCCGTCTACAACACCTACGGCCTCAACGACTGCCCCCTCGACAAATGGAACGCGCTGGACGCCGGCGCCCTGGCGGCGCAGTACGGTGTCCCCGCCGTCTTTCTGAACGGCCCCCGGTTCTGGACGATCGACGAGGTCACCACGTACAACTGGGGCGACGTCGAGAAGTTCGACGGCCTGGAGGCCCGCTGGGCCGCCGATGTCCGCATCCCGCCGGACGTCGACGTCGCCGCCGGTTCGGGCAAGAAGCACTACGTGACCACCACCGTGGACCGGGACACCGAGTACGTCCTCAAAGCCGGCAGGCCCGTGTACGCGCTGACCGACGCCGACGGCCGGACCTTCGTGCTGCAGGCTTACTCCCACACCGTGGACCCGGGCCAGACGATGGACTCCCTGGCCTCCCTCGGCGAGCGGCTGCGGCTGCCGGACGGCTGGCGGTTCCGCACCCACACCCCGGACGAGGACATGCACGTGACGACGGTGGACAAGAAGGCCACCGTCGTCCAGGACGAGCTGGAGAACACGTACATGCTCCACGCCCGCTGAGCGGTCGCGGACGGCGCTGTAGGCTCGGCATTCCTTGCGACCCGGCGCCGGCCGGCAGACCTGGTGGGGACGGACCTGCTGCTCATGTGGATGCGGAGTGCGGCCGGCGCGCGCCGGCTCGGGACGGCCGGAGCGCTGGCCGTCGCGGCGGGCGGCACCGCCGCCGGGGCGCTGCCCGTCCGCGAGCCCTGGGGGCTGTGGGACACCCACGGCACCACGGTGACCACGGCCGGTGCGGTCCTCGCCTACGCCGGGCTGACGCTGCTGGTGCTGGCCTGGTGGGCGTACGGCAGGCTGCTCGCCGGCGACGACGGCAAGGGGCCCGGTGCCCGGCACACCGTCGTCACCCTCGGCTGGTGGGCCGCGCCGCTCGTCCTCGCGCCGCCGCTCCACAGCGCCGACGTCTACAGCTACATCGCCCAAGGAGCGATGGTCCTCGAGGGCCACGACGTGTACGCGCACGGGCCGTCGGTGCTCGGCCCGGACTCGCTCGGTGCCGACGCGGCGGCGAGCGTCGGCGGCAACTGGACGGACACCCCGGCGCCTTACGGACCCGTGTTCCTGCTGCTGGCGAAGGCCGTGGTGTGGGTCACGGGCGGCACCGTCGTGCCCGCCGTGCTCGGGATGCGGCTGATCGCCGTCGCCGCGCTCGTCCTCACCGTGTGGGCGGTGCGCGGTCTGGCCGTCGAGTGCGGGGCGGACGAGCGCCGCGCGCTGTGGCTGGCCGTGCTCAACCCGCTCCTGCTGCTGCACGTCGTCGGCGGTGTCCACAACGACGGCCTGATGATCGCTCTCATGCTGACCGGGGTCCTGCTGGCGCTGCGCGGGAGACCGATCGCGGGCAGCGCGGTCGTCGCCCTCGCCGTGATGATCAAGTCCCCGGCGGCGCTCGCGCTCCTCTTCATCGGACTGATCGTGGTCCGACGGGGCGAAGGGCCTCTGGCGCGGCGCCTGGTGAGGGGCCTGCTCGGCCCCGGTCCGGTGGCCGCCGCGGTCGTGGTCGCGGCGTCGCTGCTCGGCGGCACCGGCTTCGGCTGGCTGCGCACGCAGAGCGTCGCCGGGGCCATCCACACGCCCCTGTCGCTCACCAGCGACCTCGGCCAGGTCGCCGGCCTCGCCGCCCGGGCCCTCACCGGCGCCGAACTCGCCACGGTGAAGGGCGCGGTGCAGACGCTCGGCCTCGCGATCGCGCTTACGGCGATCGCCTTCCTCGCCGTCCGGACGCTGCTCCCGTGGCGCGGCCGTAAGCCTCTCGACCCCGTGTACGGCCTGGGGTTGTCGCTGCTCGTGCTGGTGGCGCTCTCGCCCATGGTGCAGCCGTGGTACCTGCTCTGGGGCACGGCGGCCGTCGCCGCGACGGCCGCCGCCTGGGACTCCCCGGTCGTCCGGGTGCTGATGGCGCTCTCCGTCGGACTGGTCTACGAGACGGCCCCCTCGGGGCACACCCCGCCGTACGGCTTCGTGCTGGGGGTGATCGCCTGCGCGTCGGCGCTGGTCGCGCTGCGCCGGTGCGCAACGAGTCCGGCCCTCGCGGCTCCCGACGGAGCGATCGTCCTGTCAGGGTGCACCTCAACAGGACTTCGGTCCGTCCCGCCCGAACGAGGCGAACGGACCGAAGTCGCAGCGCAGGACCGCCTATCAACAGATCCCGTACGGAGCCGGCGCCCTTAGCAGACCGACATGCGGATAGGCCGCTGCCGACGCGCTGAGCGGTACGGACGCCGATGTACTGGAGTACCTGCGCAGCGGCTGGAAGAACGCGGCGCTTGAGGAGACGCGTGACAAGGTCCTCCAGCTCAGCACGGACAGCCCCTATCCGTCGGTCCGGGAGGGAGCCGCGGTAGCGCTCAGGGGCACCCTGGAGCAGATCGCCGCGTACTACGCCGACGGCCAGTACACCGTCGGCCACACCGACCTCGAAGTCGCCGTGTCCAAGGTCAACAACTTCGGCGGGATCAGCGTCAAGGACGCCTCCAAGATCGCCCTGAAGGACGGCAGCGGCAAGGCCCTGGCGGCCTTCATGGAGGTCGGCCAGTACTCCGCTCGCGTGACCGACGAAGAGGTCATCGCCTCCAAGCTCGTCAACAACGGTGGCGACGAGGTCAAGGCAGCGGCCAAGGCGGCCCTGGCAGGCCCCCCGAGCAAGCTCCACGAGTTCATCGCCGTCGGCCAGTACACCGCCGCGGTCAAGGACGACCTCACCGCCACCCACCGCGCCCAGATCGGACGGCTCCTCGACGAAGGCGAGATCATCGCCGCCAACGCACAGGCCAACCGCTGGCGCGCCGCCGAAGCCGCGGCCAAGGCCAACAATGCGCCACCGAAGCGGCCAACGCGGCCGGCGAAGCGAAGAAGTCCGTTACCGCGGCTCGGGGCTACGCAGCCGCGGCCAAGAAGTCCGCCGACGCAGCCGCCGCCAGCGCCGACCAGGCACGCGAGTCCGCCGCCACCGCACGAGGCGCCGCAGACGCCGCCAACCGCGACGCCACGCCGCCGAAGCCTCCGCCGCACAGGCCCAGTTCTCCGCCGAATACGCCCGCCAGTCCGCCAGAGAAGCCGGCGAAACCGCAGAGGAAGCCCGCTACTCCGCGATCGCCGCCGGCAAGAGCCAGGCAGAAGCCGACGCGGCCGCGAGCCAGGCATGGGCCGAAGTCAAGCGCAAGCGCGAGGCGGAAATCGCCGAAGCCAAGCGCCGGGCCGAAGAAGTCCGGAAGGCCGAAGAAGCCCGCAAAGAACCGGGTGCCTGCGGATACACCATGGTCGCCGGCTACGCCCACCCCAACCCGTGCGAAGAAAGCGACGCCTTCGGCCTCGACGACCTCGTATGGGAACTTGTGGGTGGCGCCGACATCGAGAAATGCGTCAAGAACCCCTCCTGGGGCGACTGCGCCATGGCAGTCGTCACCATCACCCCCCTCGGCAAACTCAAAATCATCAAGAAGGGGGCAGACGCCGTCGAGGACACCGCCAAGGGAACCCGACGAGGCAAGGAAGCAATTGAGTGCGCTAAGGAAGCTGTCCGGGACAGTTTCCCGGCGGGCACTCGAGTGCTGATGGGCGACGGCACCAGCCGCCCGATCGAACAGATCAGGGTCGGCGACCACGTCTTGGCCACCAACCCCGAAACAGGGGAAACCGGCTCGCATCGCGTCGACGCAACCATCTACACCCCCGACGACCGCGACTTCACCAGCATCACTGTCGACGAGGCCGACGGCGGCGGCTCCCTCACCGCGACCGGCCACCACCCCTTCTGGGCCGAGAATGACAAGAAGTGGAAGAACGCCGCCGACCTCACACCCGAGGACACCCTCCGCACCCCTGCTGGCGGCACAGCACAGATCAACGCCGTCCGGCACTGGACCGGACTCGCCCCCGCCTACAACCTCACCGTCAACAACCTCCACACGTACTATGTGCTGGCGGGCGAGACTCCGGTACTGGTTCACAATTCCAACCGCCCGCTGACTGGCGGCTTCAAGGCAGGTGTGACCCCTGACGAGATCACCGATATCAACCGTGGTTTCGGTGGTGAAACGCTGCTCAGTGGTTCACCGGCTAACACCTTGGCTAACGCCAGCCGCTACAACAGCTTCTGGGACAAGTCGGCCGTCGTAATTCGCGATATTGCCGGTAGCCACATGTTCAACAATGGAAACAAGCGCACTGCCCAAGCTGTCGTGGAAGAGCTGATGCGTCGGAACCGGGTCACGAGTGGCCCAACCTCTGCCGACCTTCGAAGCGTCATCGACAGAGTTGGCAAAGGTCAGCTGCACGACGTCAGCGACATCTCGGCAGCCTTGAGGGGTTACTGATGGGAGTACAAGGGATGGATATTGAGCAGCTCATGGAAAGGCTGGGCCGCTCAGGCGTCACCATGATCCTCAAGGTGGACGACGAGAGGATGGCGGAAGGTGGCGAGCCCTGGACTCTGGTGATGTCGGGGCCAGGACTGGGCGAGCAGGGATTCATTCGCGCTGAATCTTCCAGCCTGAGTGACTGTCTCGAACAGGGATTCAGCCGGTTGCGGTCCCGGCCCGGCGACTGGGAATGGTTGGCGGAATTCGCGTAACCATTGCCACGCGGCCCTCCCGAGCTTTCGGGAGGGCCGCGTGGCGTTTGACGGCAGTAGTTGACGGCAACGTCAGCGGACGAGGGCGGAGAAAAGGGGCGGCGGTTCGTCGCCGTCGCCGATGGCCGATTCGATGGTCGTGGGGCCGTCCAGCGCGGTGCCGAGGGTGTCGATGGCGTTGCGCTGGAGGCGGAGTCGGACGTGGGAGTAGACGGTGGCTGTGACGCCAATGTGGGCGTGGCCGAGGAGTTGCTTGATCACGACGAGTTCGACGCCCTGTTCCAGGAGGAGAGTCGCGGTTGAGTGCCGGAGGTCGTGAAAGCGGATGCGGCGGCCCGGCCTTGCGGAGGAGCGTGGCGAAGGCGCGGGTGAGGTTGGTCGGGTCGATCGCTCTGCCCTGCGCGGTGGTGAGCACGTGCCCGCTGTGCTGCCCCGTGGTGCCTGCGGCCTCGCGTTCGCGCTGCTGCTGCTCGTGGTGCAGCTTCAGCGAGTGGACGCAGCGGGTGTGGAGGGCGATGCGGCGTTCGGAGGCCCGTGTCTTGGTGGGCAGCGTGGTGAGCCCGCCGGTGCTGGTGCGTTGGAGGGTGCGGCGGATGGCGGCGGTGCCGGCGTCGTGATCGAGGTCTTCCTAGCGCAGGCCGAGGAGTTCGCCCTTGCGGAGTCCGGTGTGGAGGGCGAGTTCGAAGTGCGCGTGTAGCCGGTGTCCGCGCGTGGCTGTGAGGAGCTGGCGGGATTCGTCGGTAGTGAGGGGTTCGAAGCGCCGGGGGTGGGGTGTGCCAGTGCGGACGTTGCGGGCGACGTTGCGCGGGATCTCCTCCTCGCGGACGGCGTGCTCCAGGGCGGACTTGAGCACGGAGTGGATGTAGGTGAGCGCCAGCGGGGAGAGCAGCTTGCGGCAGCACTGGCCGGCGGCGCAGCGGCGGGGCTGGTCGCGTCGGGCGTCGATGCCGTGCGTGCAGCGCTGGCAGGTGGTGCGGAGCTGATTGAGCCAGGTGCGGACGTCCTTGGCGGTGAGCTTGGCCGGCTTCTTCCTGCCAAGGCCGGGGACGAGGTAACGGTTGACGCAGGCGGTGTAGCGGGTGTGGGTGTTCTCGCGGAGCTGGTGGACGGCGCTGTTCTCCAGCCAGTACGTCAGGTACGCGGCCACGCCGCCCTGCGCGGAGGGCACGGGAAGGCCGCGGTTGCTGGCGGCGACTTTCTCGGTGAGCTTGGCCAGAGCTTCCTTGCGGGTGGTGCCGTAGACGCGGACGCGGCGGCGGGTGTTCCCGGGAGCGAGGACGTATCCGGCGGCTTCCCAGCGGCCGTCCTTGAGGGCGTGCCCGCGCCTCTCGTGAGGGAGGACACGGTCGGCGAGGACGTGGGCACGGGACGGCGCCCTGCCGACCGCTGCGGCGGGCCGGAGAACGCCGCCCTGCGCAGGAAGGTCCGCGAGCGGGGGAAGGAACGCGAGATCCTGCGGTAGGCCGGAGGCGACGTTGCGCGCAACTCACCTCAGACACGACTTGGGTCGGCTCGCGGTGCTCACGCGACGGCCAGATGCGCCGCTGTGGCCGCGCACGTGAAAGGCCACCCGGCGGGCTGCCAGGGGTGCTTCGTGATCCATGCGATATCCAGCCGAGCTGGTAGCGCGGGTCCGCCGGTGCGACGGTAGCCGGACTGTGCTCTCTACCGATACCGAGGCCCATCATGTCCGGTCTGCCGTTCTTCGCTCCCTGGCTGGTGCTGGCCTCCGTGCTCTGGGCGATGTTGCCTTTCCTCTGTCCCCGGCGGCGGCGGGCGGGCATCGTCATCGCCGTCTCGCACCTCATCGGGACGCTGGCAATGACACAGCCCTGGACCGGGAACTGGTACTGGGATGTCGGGTGGTGGCTGATTCTCGTCTTCGGTCAGGGCACCCTTGTTGCGCTGGGACGGTTGGTCTTCGAACTCAGCCCGCTCGGCGCCCGTCACCACCGCGCGGCGCCCCGGTCCCCGGGTAGCGACCCGGTGGTGGCCCAGCGCGGGTCGTGAGCAGGACCACGCGCTCCACAGGTCCCCGGTCCGAGGACATGCAGGGCGATGTTGGCTGGCAGCGGGGCTCCGGTGGTGAACACGACTGCTCTCAGTTGACCTTGCGCAGGTCGCCGTCGTCGAAGACCGCCACAAGCATCAGGCTCCTGCCGAGCGCCTGGATGTAGTGCGCCATGATCTCGGTGCCGGACACCTGCCCGCTCTCGATCTGCGACACGCGTTCCTTGCTCACGCCCATGCGTTCGGCGACCTGTGCCTGGGTGTGTCCGCGCTCCTCCCGCATCTCGGTGAGCCGCCACGCACGGGCTTCCGCCAGTAGCTGCTCGGCCCCGCGTACGAAGGCGTCGTGCCCACCCGCGACCTCTTCGGCCCGCTCACGGTGCCCACTCGCCGACCACTTGATCCGTCCAGTCACCGTTTCACTCCAACGGTGGTGGCCGGTGCGCCGTGCCACCGACGGCCCCGCCCTCACCGCCCCCGGCGGATCGACCGTCCCGCCAGGGCGTCCGTGCGTTTCCCGTCCTCGATGACGAAGGTGCCGTCGATCAGGACGTGGGGGATGCCCGTCGGCAGTGTGCGCGGGGAGTCGAAGGTGGAGCCCGCCGCGACCGTGTCCGGGTCGAAGAGGACGAGGTCCGCCCGGTAGCCCTCGCGGACCAGGCCGCGGTCCGGCAGCCGGAGGCGGGCGGCCGGGCGGGAGGTGAGGTGGGCGACCGTCTCCTCCAGGGAGAGGACGCCCAGTTCGCGGGCGTAGCGGCCGAGGTAGTGCGGGAAGGTGCCGTAGGCGCGCGGGTGCGGCTTGTCGCCCTGGAGGATGCCGTCGCTGCCGCCGGTGTGGACGCGGTGGCGCATGATCGCGCGGACGTTCTCCTCATGGCCGACGTGCTGGAGGATCGTGGAGCCGAGCCGGTCGGCGAGCAGCAGCCCGCGGGCCGTGACCCAGGGCTCCTCGCCGCGGAGTGCCCCGCTCTCCGCTACGGTCCGGCCGACGAACGGCGCCAGCGAGGGCTCGGTGACGCCCGAGATCTCGATCGTGTCCCACTCGACGGGCACGCCGTGGCAGCCGTCGGAGCCGAGGACCTCCATGTGGCGGCGGATCCGTCCGGCGGCGGCGTCGTCCGCGAGCCGCGCCAGCGTCGCCTCCGGGCCGCCCTCGCTCGCCCAGCTCGGCAGGGTCGCGACGAGAGTGGTGCAGCCGGGGGTGTACGGGTACGTGTCGAGCGAGATGTCGGCGCCCGCGTCCAGCGCCTCGTCCAGCAGCGCGAGCAGTTCCGGCGCCCGGCCCTTGTTGACGCCGAAGTTCATGGTGGCGTGGGCGAGGTGCAGGGCGCAGCCGGCGTCCCGGGTGAGCCGGACCATCTCCTCGTACGCCTCCAGGGCACCCGCACCGTAACTGCGGTGATGGGGGCAGTAGTAGCCGTCGTAGGAGGCCACGACCCGGCACAGCTCGGCGAGCTCGGAGCCGCTCGCGTACATCCCGGGCGTGTACGTCAGGCCGGACGACATGCCGACGGCGCCCTGCTCCAGGCCCTCGGCGACGAGCCGCTTCATGTGCGCGAGTTCGGCGTCCGTGGCCGGGCGGTCGTCCCAGCCGACCGCGTACATCCGGACGGTGCCCTGCGGGACGAGGTAGGCGGCGTTGACGGCCGTGCCCTGCCGGTCGATGCGGTCGAGGTACTCGCCGACGGTGCGCCAGTCGAAGTCGACGTCGGAACCGTCGCCGTTCCAGCCCGTGATGGCCGTGCGGACCTCGGCGAGCGTGCGGTCGTCCACAGGCGCGTACGACAGCCCGTCCTGGCCGAGGACTTCGAGGGTCACCCCCTGGGCGGCCTTCGCGCTGTGGTCCGGGTCGCGCAGCAGCGCCAGGTCGCTGTGGGCGTGCATGTCGATGAAGCCGGGGGAGAGGGCGAGGCCGTGCGCGTCCAGGACGCGCCGTGCCGTGGGGCGTTCGCCCCCGCCCTCCCGGGCGATGGTGCCGATCCGGCCGTCCCGGACGCCGACGTCGGCGCGGTAGGAGTCACCGCCGCTGCCGTCGACGACGCGTACGTCACGGATGACGAGGTCCATGGGGTGCCTCTCTGTACGGGCCGGGCGGCTCGGCACGGGTCCGGGGCGGCCGGGAGCGCCGGGTTGCCGGGGCCCGCCGTGAGGGCCGGCCCCGAGTGCGGAAGGGGGATCAGAAGAAGGTGCGGACGTAGTCCGTGACGGTGCCGTCCGCCTCCGCCACCGGGATCAGCTGCCACTTGTCGAAGGACGTGCACGGGTGGGACAGGCCCATGCCGACCCAGTCCCCGACCTCCAGGTCCGCCTCCTCGTCCGTCCGCAGCCAGGCGTGCTGGTCCGACAGCCCGGTGACGGTGATGCCGGCCGCTGGGCGCACCGACCCGTCACGGGCGTCCCGGACGACCTGCGCCACGGGGAGGTCGAGGTCGTACGCGGCGTCGCGCTTGCCCGCGTTGGCGAACGCCTGCTGTCCGGTCGGCCGGGACACGACCTGCGCCCACAGGCGGAACGCGGGCTCCAGCGCGCCCTCTTCGGGGACCCGGTTGAACGGCGTGAGATGCCTGTAGTGGCCGTCGTCGTGGGAGACGTAAGCACCGGAGCGCAGCAGCTTCAGCACCGGGCGGGACAGCTCGGGCAGCTCCGCGAACACCTCGGCGACCGTGTCGAACCAGGCGCTGCCGCCCGCGCTGACCACGATCTCGTCGGTGTCGGCGAAGCGGCCGTCCTTGTCGAAGGAGACGGCGAGCGAGACGAGCCGGTGCAGCCATGCGCGCACCCGCTCGGACGTCGCGTCCGGGACCTCGCCCTCGTATCCCGCGACGCCGACCAGCCGCAGGGTCGCGGCGTCGGCGACCGCGTCGGCGACGGCCGTGCAGTCTGCCTCGCTGCGGGCACCGGTACGGGCGCCCTCGCCCGCGCCGAGTTCGACCACGACTTCCACGGGCCGGGCCGCGCCGCGCAGCGCCTCGTCCATCAACTGCACCCCGCGCACGGAGTCGACATAGCAGATGAACCGGAAGTCCGGGTCCCGCTCCAGCTCACCGGCGAGCCAGCGGAGCGCCACCGCGTCGACGAGCTCGTTGGCGAGGAAGACGCGCCGGATCCCGTGGGCGCGGTAGACGCGGAGCTGGTGCGGGACGGCGGCGGTGATGCCCCAGGCCCCGCGCTCCAGTTGGCGGGCGAAGAGCTGCGGCGACATGGAGGTCTTGCCGTGCGGGGCGAACGCGAGGCCGTGGCGCTCGGCGTACGTCTCCAGCAGGGCGAGGTTGTGCTCCAGGGACTCCGCGGAGAGGGCGAGCACCGGTGTGGTGAAGCCGCCGGTGAAGAGGTTGCGCCGCTGGGCTGCCAGTTCGCCGACGGTGAGGCCCTCGGCGTCCGGGGGGAGCGCCTTGAAGCGGTGGTCGACGGTCTCGCGGTCGAGCCGGTCGAGGCCTTCGACGGTGTTGTCGGCGGGCATGGTGTGCCTCCTCCACGTGCAGTTGCATCATGTGCAACGGTCATTGCGTATAACGCTCAGCGCTGTCTAACATCCCAGCCGATGCCGGGTCAATGGACCCATCAGACCAAGCCACGACCACCAGAGGAGCGACAGGGTGACCGGAACCGCAGCAGTGGACGCCGGCGTCGTGGACGTCGTCTGTCTCGGCGAGTCCATGGTCACGTTCCTGCCCTCGCGGCCCGGCCGCCTCGCCGACGTCCCCTCCTTCGCCCGCGCGATCGGCGGCGCCGAGTCCAACGTGGCCTGTGCGCTGGCGGTCGCCGGACACTCGGTGAAATGGGTCAGCCGGGTCGGCGCGGACGGCTTCGGCGACCACCTGATCGCGGCCGTCGCGGCGTACGGCGTCGACACCGGCGCGGTCGGCCGCGACCCCGGCCGGCCCACCGGCATCTACTTCCGCACCGCCACCGACCGGGCCACGGACGCCCACGAGGTCGTCTACTACCGGGCGGGCTCGGCGGCCTCGGCGATGTCCCCGGCCAACGTCCCCACCGGCGACCTCGACCGGGCGAGGGTCCTCCACCTCTCCGGCATCACCGCGGCACTGTCCCCGGACTGCCTGGCGCTGATGCGCGTTCTGACCGCCCGGCGCCCCGGCCGTCCGCTGCTGTCGTTCGACGTCAACCACCGTCCGGGCCTCGGCCGGGACGACCCCGCCGTGCTGCTCGAACTCGCCCGCGGCGCCGACCTCGTGTTCGTGGGCGAGGACGAGGCGGAGCACGCCTGGGGCCTGCACGGGCCCGCGGCGATCCGCGAGGCGCTGCCGGAGCCCGCCGTCCTCGTCGTGAAGCAGGGCGCGCGTGGGGCCGTGGCCTACGCCCGTGAGGCGCGGACCACCGGCCCCGGGCGGTCCGCAGGCTCGCCGGCGACCGGGCCGGACGCGCGGCCCGGGCCGGGCGGGTCCCGTGAGACCGCGACCCACGTTCCCGCCCCGCGCGTGGACGTCGTCGCTCCCGTCGGCGCGGGCGACGCGTTCGCCGCCGGCTTCCTGTCGGCGACGCTGCGCGGCCTTCCCCTCGGCGCCCGGCTGCGGCACGGCCATCTGATGGCCGCGGCCGCGCTCACCGTCCCCGGTGATCTGGGCAGCCCGCCCCCGGCCGGACTGCCCGGCCACCACGACCCCACCGCCCCTGCGGCCCACGACCCGGCGGCCCGCGACCTCGCCGGCCATGACGTGGCACCGCTCACCCTCGACCACGCGGACCGCCTCGTCGCCCTCGACGACGACGGCTGGGGGACACTTCACCTCGGCCCCGGCTGGACGGCAGCCGCGCAGGCCACGGAGGAGGTACGTACGCCATGAGCCAGACCGTCGACCGCGCGCTCAGCATCCTGCCGCTGCTCGCGCAGGGACCCGCCGACCTCGGACAGGTGGCCGAGCGGCTCGGGGTCCACAAGTCCACCGCCCTGCGCCTCCTCCGCACCCTGCACGAGCACGGGCTCGTCTACCGCCAGCAGGACCAGCGCTACCGCCTCGGGGCCCGGCTCTTCGCCCTCGCCCAGGAGGCCGTGGAGAACCTCGACGTCCGCGAGATCGCCCACCCCCACCTCGTCGCTCTCAACGAGCGGTGCGGCCACACGGTCCACCTCGCCGTGTACGAGGAGAACGAGGTCCTCTACATCGACAAGGTCGAGAGCCGCTACCCGGTCCGCATGTACTCGCGGATCGGCAAGCCCGTCGCGATCACCGTCGCGGCCGTGGCGAAGCTGCTCCTCGCCGATCTGCCCGAGGCCGACCGCCGCGCCCTCGCCGAGCGCCTCGACTTCCCCATGTACACGCCCCGTTCGACCCCCAACGCCGCCGCGTTCCTCAAGGAGCTGGCGACCGTGCGCGAACAGGGCTGGGCCACCGACCTCGGTGGCCACGAGGAATCCATCAACTGCGTCGGGGCGCCGATCCGCGGCGCCGACGGCCGTGTCGTCGCCGCCATGTCGGTCTCCGCGCCGAACGTCGTCGTCACCGCGGAGGAACTCCTCAGCCTGCTCCCGCTGGTGCGCAGAACCGCCGACGCCATCACCCGGGAGTACTCCGGCAGCTCGCCGGGCCGTCACCACACCCCATCCGAGGACAGCGCATGACCGAGAAGACCGCCATCACCCCCGCCACCCACACCGTCCCGCCCGCCAAGTTCTCCCACGGCGTCCGCAAGGGCGACATCCTCCAGGTCGCCGGCCAGGTCGGCTTCCTCCCCGCCGTCGAGGGCCAGGCGCCCACCGTCGCCGGGCCGACCCTGCGCGAGCAGACCCTGCAGACCCTCGCGAACGTCGCCTCCGTCCTGCAGGAGGGCGGCGCGAGCTGGGACGACGTGATGATGATCCGCGTCTACCTCACGGACACGGACCACTTCGCCGAGATGAACGAGATCTACAACGCCTACTTCGAGGAGCAGGGCCTCAAGGAGGCCCCGGCGGCCCGTACGACGGTCTACGTCGGCCTCCCCAAGGGACTCCTCGTCGAGATCGACGCCCTGGCGGTCCTCGGCTAGGCCCGCCGCCCGGTACGCCGGACAGGCCACCGGCCGGAACACCCGCACCAGGACGGTCTCCCCGACGCACCCCCCACGGCACGGCACGGCGCCCACCCCCGGAGCGCCGTGCCGCGATCCGCCCTGCCCCGAAGCCCCCGCCCCCGGAGGAATCCCCGTGCTGCTCGCCGCCGACGCTCCGCCACCACCCACGCCCCACACGGGCGGACTGCTCCTTCTCGTACCAGGGACCGCAGGACTGCTCACCGTCGCCGCCCTCGGTATCGCCCTGCTCCTCCTCCTGATCATCAAGGCCCGGCTGCAGCCGTTCGTCGCGCTGCTCGCCGTCTCCATAGCCGTCGGCCTCGCCGCCGGCCTCTCCGTCACCGAACTCTTCGGCACGATCCAGAAGTCGGCCGCCGTCTCCGTCATCGAGACCGGCATGGGCGGCATCCTCGGGCATGTGGCGATCATCATCGGCCTCGGTACCATGCTCGGCGCGATCCTCGAAGTGTCCGGCGGTGCCGAGGTGCTGAGCAGCCGTCTGCTGAACCTCTTCGGCGAGAAGCGCGCCCCGCTCGCCATGGGCCTCACCGGCCTGATCTTCGGTATCCCGGTCTTCTTCGACGTCGGCATCTTCGTCCTCGCGCCGATCGTCTACGCGGCCGCCAAGCGCTCCGGCAAGTCGATCCTGCTGTACGCGATGCCGCTGCTCGCGGGTCTGTCCATGACCCACGCCTTCCTGCCGCCGCACCCCGGACCGGTCGCCGCGGCCGGACTCCTCCACGTCTCGCTCGGCTGGGTCATCCTCATGGGCGTCGTCGTCGGCATCCCGGCCGTCGTCGCGGCCTGGGTCTTCGCCTCGTGGATCGGCAAGCGGATCTTCGTCCCCGTACCGGAGGACATGCTCGAGGCCGCCGAGGACGCCAAGGCCGCCGTCGCCGCCGAGCAGGCCGCCACGGGCCGCGCGCCGCGGGAGGCCCCGGTCGCGCTCGGGACTGTGCTGACCATCATCGGCACACCGCTGGTGCTGATCCTCGCCGCCACGTTCTCCTCCATCGCCCTGGAGGAGTCAACCCTGCGCTCGGTCGTCGAGTTCTTCGGCAACCCGTTCGTGGCCCTGACGATCGCCCTGGTCACGGCGTACTACCTGCTGGGCATCCGGCGCGGCTGGTCCCGCAGGTCACTGGAGTCGGTCTCCACCCAGTCCCTCAAGCCGGTCGGCAACATCCTGCTCGTCGTCGGCGCCGGTGGGGTCTTCGGCGCCGTCCTGAAGGCCAGCGGGGTCGCCCAGGCGCTCTCCGACACCTTCAACGACGTCGGGCTGCCGGTCATCGTGCTGGCCTATCTGATCTCGCTCGTCCTGCGCGTCGCCCAGGGCTCCGCGACCGTCGCGATCGTGACGACCGCCGGTATCGTCCTTCCGCTCCTGGAGGGCGGCGGTCACTCGCAGGCCTTCCTCGCCCTGGTCATCATGGCGATCTCGGCCGGCTCCATCTTCGCCTCGCACGTCAACGACGGCGGGTTCTGGATCGTCGCCAAGTACTTCGGCATCTCGGAGCGGGACACGCTGAAGTCGTGGACCGTGCTGGAGTCCGTGCTCTCGGTGGCGGGCTTCGTGGTGGCGGCGCTGCTCAGCCTGGCGCTGTAGGCGGCGTACGTCGCGTGCGCGGCCCCGCTCTCAGCCGCCGCAGCCACCTCCGCAGCCGCCGCCCCCGCAGCCACCGGAGTTGCTCCCGCCGTCCGGGTTGATGCGGCGCCGGATCTTGGCGTCGGCGATCGCCTTGGTACCGAGCAGGGCGACGCCGAGTCCGTTCGCCTCCGTGCCGAGGTGCAGCCCGGGCCGGTCGAGGGCCGCCCAGTGGGAGTCGTTGCGGCTCTCGTACTCGGTGCGCAGCGATTTCAGTGCCGACCGGCCGGCCGGGGTGAGCCGTCCGAGACGGGCGAAGGCGTACCGCGCGGCGAACCCCGTCACGGCCACGACGGCGAGCGGGGCGTACGGCTCGGGCCCCGTCACGATCGCGAGGAACAGGGCGGCGACGCAGAGGGCACCGTGCCCCAGGGCCAGCCTCCTCCAACGCCGGGTGGTCTCCGCGTCCCACAGGAACGCGTCCGCGACCAGGCGGGACGTGAGCCGCTCCGCCGCCGCGGACGCCGTGAGCGCCTCATGGGCCTTCGCGGTGGTGAGGGTGGTGCCGAGCCCCCGGCGCAGCAGGACCCGTTCGGCGTCCGCCCATTCCGCGGGGCCGGCGTCCCGAGGGGGCTGCACCGTGTGCCCGCGCTTCGTGGAGACGATCCGGCCCCCGGCGTGCAGCCGGAAGAGCACGGTGTGGGTGAGCCGTTGCGTCCCGCCGGCGAGGAGTGCCACGGCGAGCGGATCGCCGGGCGGCGGGACGGCCGGCCGTTCGGCGTGCTCCCGTCCTGCTCTGCGCCGGAATCCGATCAGTGCGGCCAGCGAGGTGCCGATCAGCAGCGCCGCCACCGCCGTTCCCGTGCCCATGACGACCGACATGCGGCCCTCCCCCGTCGTGTCCCACCCACTTGGTTGTCCCACCGCCGGGGCACCCGCAACCGCTCACGGCCGCCGGCCCGCACGGAGCCGATCGGGGAGGGAACGGGCGCAGGCCCGGCGGAAACCCGCCGGGCCTGCGCCGGTACCGCCCGCACGGGCGGTACCGCACGGTTCAGGAGCAGTACTGCTGTTCCTTGCCGATCGACCGGTACATGCAGTCCGCGTTCTCGAGCAGTTGCAGCACCGCGTCGCGGTTGCGGCTGGTCTCCCGCTCGATCACCTCGTCGGGCGGGTAGAAGCCGCCGCCGCCGAAGCCCCTCGGGTACATCTCGAAGGTGTAGCCGAAGATCTTCTGGTTGCCCCACAGCCAGTCGTCGATCGACCCGTCCGTGATGTACAGATCGCTGGACTGCTCGGGGGTGTAGCCGTTGCTCGCGGCCATCTTCCGGCCCACGGCGGCGAAGGCGTCGCGGTCGTCCCGGGTCATGCCGGGAGCGGTGTCGGCCGTGGTGTAGCCGTACGGCCACAGCACCAGCTCGCTGTAGGTGTGGAAGTCGATGCCCGCCCTGATCTGCTGCTTGCCGCCGACGACGCGGGAGCGCACGAAGTCGGCGACGACCTTCACCTCGGGGGCGGACTCGGCGGCCCGGCCGCGGTAGGTCTCGGAACCGGGGGAACCGGAGGAGCCGCCGCAGCAGCCGAACTTGAAGTTCCAGTTGCGGTTCATGTCCGTACCGACGGCCGAGGAACCGGAGTTGGGCTGCCGGTTCTTGCGCCAGCTGCGGTAGGAGCCGGTGGCGATGTCGTACTCGCCGCCGTCCGGGTTGAGGTCGGGCACGATCCAGATCTCCCGCCCGTTGACGGCGTTGGTGACCCGGGAGTCGGTGCCGTAGTCGTCGCCGAGCTCGCGCAGCAGATAGAGGGCCATCTCCACCGTGAGGTGCTCGCGGGCGTGCTGGTGGTGGGTGAAAAGGACCTCGGGCTCGTTCTCGTCGGTGCCGACGTTGTCGCTGATCTTGACGGCGATGATGTCCCGGCCCTGGTAGGACTTGCCGATCACCCGCTTGCTCATGATGTCCGGGTGGGCCGCGATGCGCTGGTCGATCTCCGCGGTCATCTCGGCGTAGTTGTGGTACCGGGAGTCCGCGGACGGGAAGTCGAACGGCTGGACCGCGGCGCCCGCCGTCTTGCGGGACGGCGGCGCGGGCAGTGCTTCGAGGTCGTGGCCGAGGGCGCGGAGCCGCTTGGCCTGGGCGGTGTCGGCGCTGACGACGACGGTGTGGTCGTGGACCTCGTCGATCGAGACGCCGGTGGCCGCGATGGCCGTGCGCTCGGCGACGGTCGACGGGCCGTGGATCTCGTACTGGCGGGTCTGTTCCTCGGCCGCCGCGGTCGCGGAGGCCGCCGGTTCCGGCGCCGAAGAGGCCGTCGCCGTGAACGGCACCGCCACGGCGAGCGCCAGCAGGCCGGCGAGGGTGGCGGACCGGGTGGCGGATCTCCGGCCGTGGCGTTTGCCGGTGCGGCTCGGTGTGCCGAGGCCGCCTGTGCGAAGTCGCATGCTGTCTCCTGGGTGGGGAGTGTGGGGGTGGCTGAATGCGACGTGCGGATGTGCCGACGGTGGTTCTGGTGTGTCGGGCACATGGTCGGGGTATGGCATGCCCCGGTCAATAGCACACACCGGTCAGCGGTTGGCCGAAGTACGGGACGTGCGGCACGAACGGGAAGGCAGGACCACACGCATGGCGGACACGACGGAAGAGCGACCAGGACTCACGGCGGCCCCGGTGATGCGCAAGGCCAGTTGGCGGCACATCGGCCCGGGCATCGTCGTCGCCGCGACCGGTGTCGGCGCGGGCGACCTCGTCGCGACCCTGATCGCGGGCAGCAAGTTCGGCTACACGCTCCTGTGGGCGGCGGTCGTCGGCTGTCTGGTGAAGATCTCCCTGGCGGAGGCGGCGGGGCGCTGGCACCTCGCCACCGGCCGCACCCTCTTCGACGGCTGGCGCAGCCTCGGGCGCTGGACCACGGTCTACTTCATCGGCTACGTCATCGTCTGGGGCTTCGTCTACGGGGCGGCCGCGATGTCGTCCAGCGCGCTGCCGCTCGGCGCGCTCTTCCCCGATGCGATGGACCTCAAGTGGTGGGGAATCCTCTGCGGGCTCGTCGGACTCGTCTTCGTCTGGTTCAACCGGTACGCCGTCTTCGAGAAGGTCATGACGGTCCTGGTGGGCGTCATGTTCGTGGTCACGGTCTATCTGGCGGTACGCGTGGCACCGAACCTCGGCGACGCGTTCGCCGGTCTCGCGCCGGTCCTCCCGGACGGCTCCCTCGTCTACACGCTCGGTCTGATCGGCGGTGTCGGCGGCACCATCACGCTCGCCGCGTACGGCTACTGGGTCAACGCCAAGGGCTGGAAGGACGCCGGCTGGATGAAGGTCATGCGGCTCGACAACCGCGTCGCCTACCTCACCACGGGGATCTTCGTGGTCGCGATGCTCTTTGTCGGCGCCGAGCTGCTGCACTCCTCGGGCATCGCGATCACCAAGGGCGACAAGGGCCTGCTGGACCTCGGCACCATCCTGGAGGACCGCTACGGCGCCGCCACGGCCAAGCTCTTCCTCATCGGCTTCTTCGCCACGTCGTTCACCTCGCTGATCGGTGTCTGGCACGGCGTCAGCCTGCTGTTCGCGGACTTCGTCGCCCACTACCGGCCGTCACTCGCGCCGGCCGGGACGCCGCGCGACAAGTCGCCGGCGTTCCGCGCCTACCTGCTGTGGCTGACCTTCCCGCCGATCGCGCTGCTCTTCCTCGACCAGCCGTTCGGCCTCGTCATCGTGTACGGGGTCATCGGGGCGTTCTTCATGCCGTTCCTGGCGCTGACACTGGTCTGGCTGCTCAACTCCTCGCGCACCCCGCGGGAGTGGCGCAACGGGCTGCTGAGCAACGGGATGCTCGGCGTGGCGGGCCTGCTGTTCGTCGTGCTGTGCGTCCAGCAGGTGCGTGAACTCCCCTGGTGAGGGTGGCGCCATACTGAAGGGCATGACGCACGGCGGATTTCCCGACCAGAACCCTCCGGCCGCCGGACCGCCGCCCGGCTTCGGCCCGCCCGTACCGGTGCCCCCGCAGGCGCCCTACGGGCCGCCCCAGCCGGGCGGGTACGGACCGCCCCCGCCGCAGCCGTACCCGTACGGGCAGCCGGCGCCGCCGCAGCCCTACGGCGGCCCGGCGAACGCCGAGGACCCGGAGTTCATCGCGCACGACCGCACCAACTCGGTCGTCGTCGACGCCTCGGGTGTGGCCCTGGAGATCCAGGGCCACACCGTGGAGTTCCCCTGGGCGCAGATCAGGACCGTCCACTACGCCCCTGCCCCCTACGGCACCGTGCTCATGGTGGCCGTGGCCCATGTCGGCGGTCATCTCTACGAGTGCCGGATCACCGCCCGCCGCAAGGCGCTGCTCCAGGAGTGGCTGGAGGAAGTGGCACCGGTCGTGCACTTCTACCTCTCCGCACGGCCACCGGTGTACTGACCGGCCGGGCGGCCCCGGTGCACTGACAGCCCGAACGGCGGCAGCGCCACCGGTGGGGCGGTGGCGCTGCCTGTCAGGGGAGGACGGGGAGGACGGGTGGACCGCGCGTGTGGGACGCGGCCGCTCGTCCGTGGTCAGGGCAGGTTGTGGACGTGCGGTCCGACCGCGTTGGACCAGGCGTTGCCGGCCGTCGCGTCCCAGTTCGTCGACCAGGTCATCGCACCGCGCAGGGTGGGATACGTCCGCGAGGGCTTGAACGAGCCGCAGTTGGTGCCTCGGGTGAGGCAGTCCAGCGCGTTCTTCACGATCTGCGGGTCGACGTAGCCGCTCCCGGCACCTCGGGTGGACGCCGGGACGCCGATCCCCACCTGCGACGGGTCGAGACCGCCTTCGAGCTGGATGCAGGCGAGCGCCGTGAGGAAGTCGACCGAGCCCTGCGAGTAGACCTTCTGGTCGCAGCCGAGCATCGAACCGCTGTTGTAGTACTGCATGTTGATGACGGTGAGGATGTCCTTCACGGCGAGCGCGGTCCTGAAGTACTCCGTCCCCGTGTTCTGCATGTCGATGGTCTGCGGCGCCATCGTCAGGACCAGCGAGGAGCCCGCCTTCTGCGACAGCTGGCGCAGCGCCTTCGTCAGGTACGTCGAGTTGATGCCGTGTTCGAGGTCGATGTCGATCCCGCTGAAGCCGTAACTCTGCATCAGGGAGTACGCGCTGTCGGCGAAGGCCGTCGCGGACGCGTCGCTGTTGATCGTGACGTTGCCGCGCTCACCGCCGACGGAGAGGATGACGGACTTCCCGGCGCTCTTCTTGGCGGCGATGTCGCTCCTGAACTCGTCCACGGACCCGTAGCCGACGGCCGGGTCCAGATTGAACACGATCTCGCCGGCGGTCGCCGTCGAGTCGGCGAACGAGACCGCGATGATGTCGTACTGCGACGAGACGTCCCGCAGCTTCTGCACGGTCGCGCCGTTGTCGAAGTTCTGCCAGTAGCCGGTCAGCGCGTGCTTCGGCACCGAGGGGTTGCCCGGATTGCCGCCGTTCGACGTGGTCGCCGTCACAGCCGCCGACTTCGCGGACTCTCCGGCGGCGTTCGTGGCGGACACCTGGAACTGGTAGGACGTCGACGCGGCCAGCCCGGTCACGGTCGTCGAGGTCCCGGTGACCGACTGGATCCTGGTGCCGTTCCGGTACACGTTGTACCCGGTGGCGCCGGAAGAGCCGGACCAGCTCAGCGCCACGGACGACGAGGTCACCGCACCGGCGGTCAGTCCGCCCGGAGTGGGGGGCACCACCGGGTCGGGGTCGCCGCCACCCCCGTCGGGCCCGAACACCGAGACGTCGTCGGCGAAGTAGGCCGGCTGCCCGTACCAGCCGTGCGTGTGGACCGTCACCGACGTGGTGCCCGAGCCCGTCGTGAACGTGGTGCTCAGCTGGGACCAGCCGGAGCCGCCGGGCGTCCAGACCGACACGTCGGTCGTCCCCGTCCCGCTCGCGCCGAGGTACACGTACGAGCCCTGCACCCAGGCGCTGAGCCGGTACGTCGAGTTGGGCTTCACGGACACGGTCTGCGAGCACTTCGCGTTGTCCTGCCCGGAGGGAGTGCCTCTGAGCGCCGAGGCCCCGGCGTGGACCGGCGACGACACGACCGCTCCGCTCCCGGCGGAGCACGTCCAGTTGGAGAGACCCGACTCGAACCCGGCGTTCCTCGCGTTGTTGACGTCGGCGGCCACCGCGGTGCCGGCGCCCCCCGTCAGCCCGAGCCCGGCGCCGACGGCGAGCGCCAGCACTCCGCCGAGCCATCTGCGTCTGAGTGTCGTGCGGTCCACTTTGCTGCCTCCGTGGGGGAGTTGGGGAGGAGGTACGGAACGGTGGCCACCGCTGGCCCAAAGCTGGTCCAGACCAATCGGGTTGTCAAGACCTCTGGCGGAAGCCCGTATACAAAAGGGCCCGGTCCCCACGGGACCGGGCTCTCGCCCTCCTGCCGCCACGCGCTCCTCAGGCGTCCTCCTGCAACCGGTCCGCCGCGTATCCGGCGACACACCCCAGCACCAGCACGGCGTTCGACATCAGCAGCCCCTCGGCGGACAGCCGCTCCCACTGGAGCCCCATGTTCAGCAGCTGGGCCGCGATCGGCACCGCGAGAGCCGCCGTCAGATGCCACGGCACCGAGTCCCGGTACGGGACGCGGTGGATCCGTGCCGCCGCCCAGACGGCGAGCGCGACGCACAACGCGTTCGGCAGATGGATCAGCAACAGCCGCCCGCCGAACGTCTCCATCCGCGACGGGGTCGCCACGTGCTCGTACACCACCGTCGCCTGCACGTACTCCGTGAAGAGCAGGACGACGACACCGGCCGCCCAGGCCCGCGCCAGCGCGAACAGCGCCGCTCCGCGTCCCTCGTCGCCCCGGGTGGACGCCCCTGGATAGCCGTACCTCGTCATCGTCCTCCGCCTCCCGTCAGCAGCCCACCGCGCAGTGCGCCGGACACCGGCCCTACCCGACCGCGACCGACTCGACGATCTTCTTGAGATCGTCGTCGGCGAGCCGTCCCTTCACCGCGTCGACACGCACGGCGTACGCCTTCCTGGCCGTGTCCAGACCCGTGACGATCACCCCCCGGACCCGGTCGGGCCCCCTCGTGAACTCGAAGTCGATCCGCCGCGCCTCCTGCCGGCCCTCGGGGCCGGCGACGGTGATCTTCCTCTGCCCCTTGAGCGTGGAGCCGAGCGCGATCCCGGCCTCGGCGCCGATGGCCGCCTCCTCCGCGGAGTCCGCCTCGGTGAAACCGAGCTGCACGGTGATCGTCCCGACGGCCCGGCCGCCCTCGGTCAGGGTCGCCGCGGCCGCGTTGAACCTGCTGCGCTCGGCCTCGCCCTGCTCCTTGAACACGGGCGGGTGCGCGACCGTGACGGACGGCGTCTCCAGCGTCCCCCAGCCCTCCGGCGTGACCGCCGCCCCCTGGTCCGACCCGCATCCGGCGAGGGCGAGCAGGGCGACGGCCGCGGCCAGCCGACCGCCGGTCCGCCGGACGAAGCGGCGGCCGCGCCCGGCCGCGCCCGGCGCGCCCTGGACCCGCCCGCTCGTGCCCCCCTGCGTGCCCATGGCCTCGGTGCTCCTGTCGCCGGGATCAGTTCGCACAGTAGCTGTACGGGACATAGCTCCGACTGCCTCCCTGCGGTGCCCCCAGGAACTCCGCGTCATCGAGGATCTCCTCCTTCCCCTCGGTCGAGACCGAGAAGCCCAGGCTCAGTCCCAGGTTCAGCTCGAAGCCGTACTCCGCCGCATCGGTCAGACCCGTGTACGTCGTGCGGCTCGACAAGCCCTCGTCGAACAGCAGCCGGCCGAACGGGTCGTCGGCGCCCGGCCGCTCCGTCGGAGCGTGGCCGTCAAACATGTAACCGAACGGCGCCGCGTACTGACCGTTCCCGTCCAGCCACTGCCGGGCGATCGCGCGCTGCATCGCCCCCTCGGCGCCGGGCGGAACGACGATCGAGTTGGTGACCACCTCGATGCCCGTCTCCTGGTCGGTGCCCTTGACCGAACCGCTTCCGCCGCGCTTGTCGTCGCCGTCCCCGCCGTTGTCGCCGCCGACCTTCACCCCGTCCTTCGTGGCGCCCCTCTCGACCGTGCGCGTCATGTCGATCCGCAGCAGTTCACCCGTCTCCTTGTCGTGGGTGACGGTGATGGTCCCCGTCTGCGTGGTGGACGCGGAGGCCTCACCGCCGAGGGGCCCGGCCTCGTACCCGACCTTCGTGCCGTACTCGACCGACGCGCTGTAGGTGTAGGACTTGGTGCCCTTGAAGTCGTTGTCGGTCCAGGTCGCCTCGGGGGAGAACCTGAAGTTCCCGCCCAGTGCGGCGCTCAGCTTCCGCTCGTCGCCGGGCGACAGCTTCAGGCCGCCCGCGGCGCTCGCCTCGATGCCGACCTTGCCGTGGCTGATGTGCCGGTCGCCCAGCTGCTCCTCGATGCGGTCGCGCAGCCTCTCCTCCTCGGCCATGGGGCCCTTGCCGAAGAGATAGAGGATGCTGTTGCCCAGACCGCCGCCCCGGGCGTTGGAGTGCCGGTTGGCCAGCTCGTACGTCTTCAGGCTCTCGAGGTCGTCGCGGAACGCCTTCGCGTCCGCCTCGCTGTCGAACACCCAGGTGTCCCCGTTGGTGACCTTGATCCCGGCCCCCAGCTCGACCTTGTCCGAGCCGAACCGCCCGACCTTGGCGCCCGGTTTCCAGTCCTTCTTGGCGGCGATCGAGGCGGCGTCCGTGAACGTCATCAGCACCTGCTGGTCGTTCTCGTCGACCGTGCCGTCCTTGTTGACGTCGGTCTTCGAGCGGAACGTCTGCTGCTGGAAGCCGTACTCCTCGCCCCACTCGATGAACAGCAGCTTGCCCTTGGCGCCGGCCTTGTCGCTGACCGAGGAGATCTGGCACAGCGCGGGCTCGTAGTCGGCGTCGGTGCCGGGAGCCGCCTCGTCCCCGCCCGGTGCGGCGCAGGAGCCGCCGAAGGTGACCAGACAGCGCAGCCTGTCGGCGATGGTCCCGTCGATGCCGGTGCCGACGAGGGCGCCGACGACGGCGGCGGACACGACGATCACGCCCACGTACTCCGAGGCTGCGGCCCCCCGGTCGCGCGGGCGCCGGCCGCGTCTGCGCGGCGGAGGTATGTGCCCTTCCCGTCCCATGTCCGTCCCCCTCTGGCCCTCTGACCCACTGGCCCGTCGGCGCTCGCGCAGTCGGACCGCCGCTCTCACGACCGGAACCGGACGGTACGGATGCCGGGCGCCCGGGGCGTGGGCCCTGGGGCCCCATTCCGGGCCCAGACGGCGGGTTGGGCCCCCGCGTCGCCCATCGGAGTACCGAGGACGGGACTTGCGCGGGTGGGCGACGTGCGACGCGAAGTCCGGGCCGCGCGAAAAGCGGAGGAACGATTCGTGAAATCGCCTCTCTGATACAGGAGTTAACCTCTGGCGGCTTCGTCCGCTTTGACCGGTGAGCATTGCGTGAGGGTTGCACTGCCGGGTACCGAAAGCTGTTCTCTGAACCTGTCGGACGTGGATAAAGTGCTGATGCAGGAGAAGCACGAAGAGCAGGGGAACTGCGGTCGCCGTCGCTGCGTCGGCCGGAGCCGAACGGGGAATCAGCGTGCCGACCGCGATTGCTGTGACCAGCGCCGACCTGGTGCTGCCGCCGACGGACAGCCATACGCCCACCGCGGCGCTGCTGCACGCGCCGGACACCCAGCCGCTGGACGCGGCGCTCGCCGACATGCAGGTCCTGGTGGAGCAGAACGGCTATGTGATCGCCCTCTACCCCGCCTCCATCCCCGCCGCCCACGAGCGCAGACTGCACACGGTCCGCTCCGTCCTGGAGAGCGACCGGATCGCCCTGCTGAAGCTCGATCTCCCGCCGCTCGGGGTGTCCGTGCTGGTCCGGCAGCTGCGCCAGCTGTCCGTCTGCGACTTCAGCGCCGGAGTGGTCGCCTCGGCCGCCCGGCTGCTCTCCCACTACATCCACGCGGGCGCCCTGCTCAACTCGGTCACCAAGCTCGACCGCGTCCCCGTCAGCCTCAAGTCCCACGCCAAGTCCTGGGTCCCCGGCTCGCAGTTCGGCGTCGTCGCGAACCCCGGCCCCCAGCTGGTCAGGATCGGCCACGGCGAGCTGACCGGCCCCGAGTTCGCCACCCAGCTCCTCGTGGCGAAAGGGCAGCTGCAGTCGGAATGGGTGAATGCGACCCTCGCGCCCGCATGGCAGGTCCAGGGAATCCAGGAGACCGCGCTGCCCGCCGATTCCCCGCGGTGGTGGGGCACTCCACGGATGATCGAATTCGCCGCCTTTCTCCCCGACATCTCCGTGATCTATCAGCTGGTTTCGTCGGTACGACGGGAGGCGTGCACCTGGTGCGGCATCGAACTCATCGGTGACCGCTGCGGCTTCTGTTCGGCACCACTCGCCCCGGCCGAGAACCGAACGCCCTCCGCAGGTGTCCTAGGCGAAGGAACACCGATGCACCACGGGTCGTAATGCGCCGCCGATGCGGTGGGCGCGGACCGATGGCGGCCCGGCCGTATGCGCGCCCCACCGCACGTACCAGTCCGCTCATCAGCCCACGTCTTCCATCGAGGTTGCCCCGCTCATGAATTCACGCCAACGCCGCGGCATCATCCTGCTGCTCCTCTCGGTCCTGTGCGCCTTCGGCGCGTTCGCCGGCGTGCTCTCGGTGATCGGCGACGTGAATTCCAAGGTCGGGCCGGAGGTCGCCGCCTACCGCGTCAAGTCCGGCGTCGCTCCCTACCAGGCACTGCAGCCGAACCAGTTCGAGAAGATCACCATGCCCAAGCGCTGGCTCTCCGAGAACGCGGTGACCGACGTCTCGGTCGTCGACGGAAAGGTGGCCGTCACCCAGCTCAAGAAGGGCTCGCTGCTCCAGGACGACATGTTCGTCAAGCGCCCGGCCCTCGACCGCGACGAGCAGGAGATAGCCATCATGATCGACGCCGCCACGGGAGTGGCGGGCAAGATCAGAGCGGGAGACTCCGTCAACATCTACGCCACCTTCGCCGGCGACGACCAGGGCGGAGCGAAGGCGCAGTCCCGCGTCATCGTCCCCAACGCCCGGGTGATCGACGTGGGCCGGCTCACCGCGCTCGAGCCCAAGGAGGACGACAGGCGGGGCTCCCTGCGCGAGGCCGTCCCGATCACCTTCGCGCTGACCACCAAGGACGCCCAGCGTGTCGCGTACGCCGAGTCGTTCGCGGTGAACGTGCGGCTCGCGCTGCTCGCCGACGGCGGTTCGACCCAACTGCGCCCGGGGGAGGGTACCTACACCCTCGAAGGGGACAAGTGAGAGACGGATGACGACCAGAATCCTCCCGGCCGTCGGTGACGCCGACGCCGCCCGATCCATCACCACGCTGCTCAGCCAGCTCCCGGAAGCGGAGCCGGCGGGGCCGGTCGGTGACTCGACATCGCTGATCGACACCCTGGCGAGGCTCGCCGCGGAGTCCGTGGACGAGCTCCCGGAGGTCGTCCTGGTCCACGAGCGGATCGGTCCGGTGCCGGCACTCGAACTGATCCGGGAGGTCGCCCTGCGCTTCCCCGCGGTCGGGGTCGTTCTGGTCACCGCCGACGCGAGCCCCGGCCTGTACTCGGCGGCGATGGACTCCGGCGCGCGCGGATTGGTCGGGCTGCCCCTCTCCTACGAGGAGCTGGCCCAGCGGGTGCAGGCCGCGGCCGCGTGGTCCGTCGGCGTACGGCGCCATCTGGGCTCCGGCGGCGATGTGTTCACCGGGCCGGGCGGGACGGTGGTCACGGTCAGCGGTGCCAAGGGAGGCGTCGGCACCACGCTCACCGCCGTCCAGCTCGCCCTCGCCGCACGGGCCAGCGGTATGACCGTCGCCCTCGCCGACCTCGACCTGCAGTCGGGCGACGTCGCCTCGTACCTGGACGTCCAGTTCCGGCGCTCGATCGTCGACCTGGCCGGCATCCAGGACATCTCGCCGCGCGTGCTCCAGGACGCGGTCTACGCCCACGAGACGGGGATAGGGCTGCTGCTCGCCCCCGGCGAGGGCGAGCGCGGCGAGGAGGTCACCGACCGCTCGGTGCGCCAGATCGTCAGCGCGCTGCGGAACCGCTACGAGGTCGTGGTCGTCGACTGCGGCAGCTACATGAACGGCGCCAACGCGGCGGCGATCGAGATGGCCGACACGACGCTGCTCGTCACCACACCGGACGTGGTCGCCGTACGCGCGGCCAAGCGCATGGTCAGGCTCTGGGACCGACTCCAGATCCGCAAGGCGGAGGAGACGGTGACCGTCGTCAACCGCTACATGCGCAACACGGAGATACAGCCTCCGCTCGTCGAGCGGATCACCTCCACCCGGGTCTCCCGGGTCGTGATCCCCGCCAACTTCAAGGAACTGCAGGCCCTCGTGGACGCCGGCCGAATGCAGGACCTCGAGGCCAAGTCCACCGTCAAGCAGGCGCTGTGGGGGCTGGCGGGAGAGCTGGGGATCGTGAAGACGAATGAAGCACCCCAGAAGCAGGGCAAGTTGAGGAGCGACCGGGGTGCTCTGGGCATCCGCAGAAGGTCCTGAGGACCGGAGAAGCCGAGGGGGCGAGTTGAAGCGATGCACAGCGTGGCAGGTACGGACTGGAGGGTTACCGACGGGCGCGGTGCCGACGGGCGCGGCGACGGCGTGCGGGCCGCCGGGACGCGGGTGACCGGCCGGAGGCACACCGCCGGGGGAGGCGCCGGCAGCCGGAGGACCTTCTTCGGGGAGGACCGCGGTCAGACCGCGGTGGAGTTCACCGGAATGGTGCCGATCATCCTGGCGACGCTGATCCTGCTCTGGCAGGCGGCGCTCGTCGGCTACTCGTTCTCGCTCGCGGGGAACTCCGCGGACGAGGGCGCCCGGGCGGGCGCCGCGGCGGGCTGGGGCGCGGCCGTGCAGGTCTGCGAGCAGGCGGCGCGGAAGAACCTGCCGGACTCCTGGGAGGCCGAGATCAGCTGCCCGCCGGGCGGTGGGGACCTGTACGACGTGGAGGTGGATGTCGTCGTCCCGGTCCTCTACCCGGGCTTCATCGACTTCTCGTTCACCGCACCCGGGCGGGCCTCCGCCGTGTGGGAGGGCTGAACCATGCGGAAGCGCATCTCCCGGCGGCGGCACGGTGCACGCGGGCGCGGCGACCGGGGCCAGACCGCGATCGAGTACCTCGGCTGGATCCCCATCCTGCTGCTGATCGCACTCGCCGCGATCCAGCTCGGCATCGCCGTGTACGCGGTGCAGCAGGCGGGGACGGCGGCACGGGCGGCGGCACGGACCGTGTCGATCGACAACGGGAGCGGAGTGCAGGGCGGGAAGGCGGCGATGAGCGACTGGCTGGCCGAGGGGACGGAGATCGACGTCGAACCGGCCGGTGACGAGGTGACCGCCACCGCGCGCGTCGACATCCCCGCCCTCATCCCGGTCTTCGACTTCGGCCGGGCCACCCGCTCCGCGACCATGCCCGTCACCGATCGCTGACCGGCCGGCACCGGCACCCGGGCCCCGCCGGTCCGGTCAACCCCTTCGAAGGAGTCGAGCACATGAGCCTCCGGGCGCGCATCAACAATCCCGAGCCGAGCCCCGGCCAGGGCTCGGACAGCCAGCTCGTCGGGATCTACCGCGCCAAGCTCCTGGAGGAGATCGACCTCGCCGAGATGTCCACGCTGCAGGCCGCCGAGCGGCGGGCGCGGCTGGAGCGGGTGCTGGGCCACATCATCAGCCGCGAGGGACCGGTGCTCTCCTCGGTCGAGCGCTCGCAGCTCATCCGCCGGGTCGTGGACGAGGCCCTGGGCCTCGGCATTCTGGAGCCACTGCTGGAGGACGCATCCATCAGCGAGATCATGGTGAACGGGCCCGAGCAGGTGTTCGTCGAGCGCCGTGGCCGGCTGGAACTGCTGCCCATGCGGTTCAGCTCGAACGAGCAGCTCATGCAGACCATCGAACGCATCGTCTCGACCGTCAACCGCCGCGTGGACGAGGCCAATCCGATGGTGGACGCCCGGCTTCCCAGCGGCGAGCGCGTCAACGTGATCATCCCGCCGCTGTCGCTCAGCGGCCCGATCCTCACGATCCGGCGCTTCCCCCGCGCGTTCACGCTGCGCGAGATGATCGAACTCGGCTCCCTGGACGAGCAGATGACGATGCTGCTCTCGGGCCTCGTCCGGGCGAAGTTCAACGTGATCGTCTCCGGGGCCACCGGCACGGGCAAGACCACGCTGCTCAACGCGCTGTCGGGCCTCATCCCCGACGGGGAGCGGATCGTCACCATCGAGGACTCGGCGGAGCTCCAGCTCCAGCAGAACCATGTGATCACACTGGAGAGCCGGCCCGCCAACGTCGAGGGCAAGGGGCGGATCACCATCCGCGACCTGGTCCGCAACTCGCTGCGCATGCGCCCCGACCGCATCATCGTCGGTGAGGTCCGCGGCGGCGAAACGCTTGACATGCTCCAGGCAATGTCGACAGGCCACGACGGCTCCCTCGCCACCGTCCACGCCAACAGCGCCGAGGACGCGCTGATGCGCCTGCAGACCCTCGGCTCCATGTCCGAGGTCGAGATCCCCTTCGTGGCGATCAAGGACCAGATCAACAGCGCCGTCGACGTGATCGTCCAGCTCACCCGGCACGCCGACGGCTCCCGCAGGATCACCGAGATCGCGATCGTGGACTCCCACGGCAGGGAGGAGTACCGCATCGTCACGGTCTGCCGGTTCAACGCCCGGCCGATGTCCGCCGACGGTCTGATCCACGGCTCCTTCGAATACCTTCCCCTGCCGCGCCGGGTCGCCGAGCGGCTCTACATGAAGAACGAGCCGATCCCGCCGGCCTTCGGCGTCGCCGACTCGGAGGACCAGCTCACACTGCGCGGGGCGGTGGCATGAGCACCCTGAGCCCGGCAGACACAGGCACCGTCCCCGACCGCGACAGAAGGTTCAGCCCGTGGCCAATCTCCCGCTCCTGACGATCGGCGTCACCCTGCTCGCCTGCGTCCTCGGCGTCGTCGGTGTGCACATCTACTCCTCGGGCAAGGCCCAGCGGCAGGCGCTCGTCGACCGTATGTCCCAGACCGGCCAGATCGCCCTCCCCACGGGCCGGCGGCGCCGCTTCCGCGGGGTGGACCGGAGGCTGCGCGGCACCGGTCTCGGCAAGCGGATCGAACGCAAGATCGCCACGACCGGCCTGGACCTCACCCCGGGCGAGTACGTCGTGTACGTGATCGGGGCCCTGCTCGCCGTCTACTTCACCATCGGGGCCGTCTTCGCACCGTTCTTCGGCGTCCTGGCCGCCGTCATCGGCCTCTGGGGCGCCAACGCCTTCCTCAACTGGCAACGGGCCAAGCGGACCGAGGCGTTCATCAACCAGCTCCCCGAGTTCACCCGTGTGCTCGCCAACGCCACCCAGGCCGGGCTCGCGATGCGCACCGCGCTCGCCATGGCCGCCGAGGAACTGGACGATCCGGCGGGCGAAGAGCTGATGCGCGTCGCCGACCAGCTCGCCGTCGGCCACACCCTGGACGACGCGCTGGGCGAGCTCGCGGAGCGCCTGCCGTCCCGCGAGCTGGTCGTCCTCGTCACCACCCTCGTCCTGTCCAACCGGGCCGGCGGCCAGGTCGTCAGCTCGCTGCGGAACCTGACCGAGACGCTGGAGGAACGCAAGGAGACCAGGCGCGAGGTCACGACCCTGCTCTCCCAGGTGAAGGTGACCGCGCTCGCCGTTCCGCTGCTCGGCCTCAGCTTCCTTCTGATGATCAACGCCATACGTCCGGGCGCCCTGGACAAGATGACCGCCTCGGTCGTCGGCCAGTTCGCCGTCGTCATCGCCTTCGGCATGTACGCCGTCGGCTTCTTCCTCATCCGCCGCATGTCCCGGATCCGGGTCTGAGGAACGGACGAAGGGAACAGGGGGACACGCCATGGGACTTCTTCTGGCAGCCGCCGTCGGCCTCGCGGTGTACGGGGCCTTCCACGGCGTCCGGATGTACCGGGCCGACGCCAAACTGCCCGGCGACCTCGCGGTCGCACTCGAGGTCGGCTCGACCCGCACCACCGCGGTCGGCTCCGGCATCGACCGCATGGGCATGCGCTTCGCGCCGACCGTGCTCTCCATGATGGGAGCGAAGCGCGTCGACGCCCTGCGCCGCAGGCTCGACATGGCGGGCAACCCCGGCGGTATGACCGTCGACCGCTACGCGGCCCGCCGCGCCGTCTACGGGATGCTCGGCGCGGCCGCCGCCTTCTCGCTGATCCTGCGCGGGCAGGCGGTCATCGGCCTGATCGCGCTGGTGTACGGGCTCGTCTGGACGGACGTCGTCCTGCGCGCCGCCATCCGCCGCCGCCGCAACGACATCGAACGCACCCTGCCCGACTTCCTCGACGTCCTCGCCGTCGTCGTCTCCGCGGGACTCGGCTTCCGGCAGGCCCTGGAGCGGGTCGCCGAGAAGTACAAGGGTCCCTGGGCCGACGAACTCCGCATCACCCTCCGCCAGATGGACATGGGCGTCAGCCGCCGTGAGGCGTTCGAGCAGCTGCGGAAGCGGAACTCATCCGAGCAGGTGTCGATGTTCGTCACGGCCCTCCAGCAGGGGGAGGAACTCGGCGCTCCCATCGTCGACACGCTCATCCAGATCGCGACGGACATGCGGCGCACGGACGCGCAGAACGCCAGGCGCTCCGCATCCAAGGCCGTCCCCAAGACGACGCTCGTGGTCACGATGGTCATGCTCCCCGCGACCATGATCCTCATCGTCATGAGCTTCTACTACGGATCCGGCGTCGACTTCGCCGACATCCTGAGCGGCGGCTGACCGCCCCGCGCGACGGGGCACCCCTGGACCCGTCGGCAGCACGGCCACGACAGCGCGGGAAACGTACGGGCAGACCACGACGACCACGACAGCGCGAGCGACCGGAACAGGAGGTGACCCACATGGGCATGAGGATCCCCGCCTTACGAGGCGGCGGCAGCACCGGAGGACCCCGCGGCGGAACCGGCGACGGCCCGCGCGGCACGGCCGCCGGCGACATCCGGGGCGGCATCGGCGGGGGAATGCCGGCGCAGGCCGCTGCCGCCGCGGCCCGGAACGTGCCGTCGCTGCCCATCCAGGTCAACGCCCTCCAGGCGCTCTGCCGGCAGGTGTTCGGCTTCCGGCTGGCGACGATCGCGCTGGCCGCGCCGTTCGCCCTGGACAACACCCGGCCGGGCCTCGGCACCTGGCTGGTCGGCTCCGCCGTGATCGTCACCTTCATGGTGTCGTACATCCCCCTGCGGGACTGGGAGCGCTTCGGGCCGTTCCTGCTCAGGCATCCCGCACTCCTCGCGGTGGACTCGTTCTTCGGCGCGCTGCTCCTGGCGACCGCGTCCCCCGAGTCGATCCTCGCGTACGTCACGCTCTGCACCCCGCTGCTCGCCGGGCTCGTCTACGGCTGGCGCGGTGCCGCCGTCTTCGCCGTGCTCCAGTCGCTCATCATCGGCGGCGCGTTCGCCGTCAATCCGGACGTGAACGCCGGACTCGGCGATCTGCTGCTCCCCGGGCTGTGCGTCATCGCGGGCGCGGTCGGCAGCACCCTGCGCAACCTCATGCTCGGCTTCGGCACCGCCACCCAGGCCCTCACCGAGGCCCGTGCCCGGCTCGCCGTCAACGAGGCGGTGGAGGGGGAGCGCGCCCGCCTCGCCCGGGAGATGCACGACTCGGTGGCCAAGACGCTCCACGGGCTGGCGCTGGCCGCGGACGGACTGGCCGGTTCCGCGGACCGCATGGACCCGCTCACCGTCAAGCACCAGGCGGAACTCGTCGCCCGCTCGGCCCGCCGGGCCGCCGCCGAGTCCCGCGAGCTGCTGTCCGACCTCCGCAGACAGTCCGGCCTGGACGGCGGCGTCGACGTCCTGTCCGAACTGTCGGCCCGTACCGAGGACTTCGCACGGCGGCACGAGGTGCAGGCCCGCTTCCGCCGGCTCGGCCAGGCCCCGGTGCCGGCCGTGCCCCAGGTGGTCGCCCGACAGGCGCTGACCATCGCGTCCGAGGCCATGGAGAACGCCCAGCGCCACGGGCGTCCCTCACACCTCGACGTCTCGGCGGGTGTCGTCGGCGACGTACTGCGCATCAGCGTCTACGACGACGGCAAGGGCCTGCCGCCGGGCACCACACTCGACGAACTGCGCCGCGCGGGGCACTTCGGCCTCGTCGGCATGGTCGAACGCGCCGCCTCCGTCGGTGCCCGCATCCGTATCGGACGCGGGCGCCATGCACGGGGAACGGAGGTACGGCTCGAACTGCCGCTGATGGCCATCGCCCCGGCGCCGCTCGGCGCGCTTCCGAGACAGCAGCGGGCGACCCCGCTCCTGAACTGACCCGGTACTCCCTGGTCGACCCCGTCCCCGACCCGAACATCCCCCGATCGACCGACCGTCCCCGACCAGAACACCCGAGCACCCGACCCACTCCGAGAGGAGGCCGCAATCATGCCGGACGACATCTCCCGTGCCTCGGGACAGCAGTGGACGAAGCAACCCCATGTGTCACAGCACACGTCCTCGCATGCCACACCGCTCACGTCCGACCATTCCTCCGGACCGTCCGCCTTCCCCGCTCCCCAAGGACCGGCGGACGCGGCATCCGGTGACTACCCCGCTCTGCCGTCCCCCGTGGCCCCCGCGCCCACGCTCCGGGTGGTCGTCGCCGACGACAACCCGGTCGTACGGGCGGGCCTGACCGTGCTGCTCCAGGGCCGGCAGGACATCCACGTCGTCGCCGAGGCCGCCGACGGCCGCCAGGCCTACGACGCGGCCGTCAAGCACCGGCCGGACGTCGTCCTGCTCGACGTGCGCATGCCCGGTGTCGACGGCATCTCCGCCCTTCCGCACCTGGTGCGTCTCGCCCCCGTGCTGATGATGACGTACAGCCGCGAGAGCGAGATCGTCCACGAGGCTCTGCGCCGCGGCGCCGGCGGCTATCTGGTCCACGGCGAGTTCACGGCGGACCAGCTCGTCGCCGCCGTCCGCGACATCAAGGAAGGCCGCGCGTCGTTCACCTCCTCGGCCTCCAGCGCGCTGCTCGCAACGGTGCGCGGCACCAACGGCTCGCCGGAACAGCCGCCCGCACCCCTGCCGGACGGTCTGGGCACGGCATTCGGAGGTCCGGGACACCAGCCCTCCGTGTCTGCAACCGCACACGACACGGACCGGTCATCTGTCTACACATCATCAACAAATCAGCAGGTGGGCTCAGTTGCCCGTCACCCTGCTCCGCAACAATTCGCTGCACCCTCTTCGCTTTCGCAAGCGAATGTGGCACATTCTTCTGCAGGTCCGGCTCCCTCCGGGACCGCCCCGGGGGCAGGCTCCGGGGGGCTGCTGACCGAGCTGAGCCAACGGGAGGTGGAAGTGATGGACCTGATCGCGTCGGGCATGACGAATCAGCAGATCGCGGCCACCTGCTTCATCAGCCAGAAGACCGTCAAGAACCACATCAACCGCATCTTCGCCAAGCTCGATGCCGGAAGCCGTGGCGAGGCCATCGCCATCTGGCACGGCCTGGCCCGAAGGGGGCCGGCGAGCCATGGCTGACACGACCCGAATCAGCGGGACCGGCGCGCCCACCGGAGCCGCCGCCCCGAGGGCCCAATCCGTGGAATGGGCCCTCGGTTGGGCCCTGAGGCCCATGCCGAGGGGTGTTCTCCCCCCGTACGTTTCTCATGTCGCCAGCGAGACCGGCCAGGAGGAAGCCGGAAGCGCGGGCGGCAGCGATGACTCGTACGAGTCGGCCGGCAAGCGGCCGGCCGGACCAGGAGGGGAACACCATGTCGAACATCACTCTCAAGGCCGCGACCAACGCCCGCGTCTACGTCGGCAGCTGGGCGAAGACGACCGTCGAGGCGATCCAGCGCCGCGGCGACAAGGGCCAGGGTGCCGTCGAGTACGTGGGTGTGATCGTGCTGGTCGCGCTGATCATCGCGGCGCTGGTGGGCTCGGGCGTGGCGGACACCATTGCCACGGGGCTCACCACCAAGGTCGGCGAAATCCTGGGCGGCTGATGCTGCGCAGCTCCCGCGAGAGAGGGCAGGTCGCCCCCGCCTACGTGGTGGTGGTAGCGAGCCTGCTCTTTCTCGCGCTTGCGTTCTTCGCGGTCGGCCAGGCCGGCGCCACACGCAATGGCGCGCAGACGGGCGCCGACGCCGCCGCGCTCGCGGCGGCCAAGCAATCTCGGGACCAGTTCGAGCTGGAGCTGCTGGCGAACCTCAACCCTGCGTTTCTGACGGCGATCTTCAATCTGGGTCAGTTCGGGAGCTTCAGGGGCTGCGAGGCGGCCTATCCCATGGCCCAGCAGAACGACACCGTCGTGAAGGGGCCGGGTGGCTGCAGCCCCGCCTTCAACGGACGTTGGGCCTTCACCGTCGAGGTGCAAACGAGGAAACCGGTCGGGGACACCGTCCTGCCGGGGACCGAGACGAAGAAGGCCACGGCCGAAGCCACGGCCGAACTGGAATCCCGATGTCTCTACAAGCCGGTCCCCAAGCCGCTGGGGACGTTGACGTGCAAGGGGACGGTCCCCTGGCTGGTGGGCGAGGGCCCTCCGCCGGACGGGCCGGACCTCTTCGACATCCGGCTGACCGAGAACTGACCGCGAACGAACGCAGAAGGAATGACACGCATGAGTATCCGGCACGGAGTGACCACACGCAGGGTGGCGACCGCTGCTCTCCTCGCGACAGCGCTCTCCCTTTCGCTCACCGCCTGCGGCGGGGACGAGGGAGGGTCGACGAAGGACAAGGGGAGCAGCTCCGCGCCTGCCGCCACGGGGAACAGCAAGCCTCAGGACGACGGCGGCAACACCGTGCCGGACACCAGCAAGACGCTGGCGACCATCAACGGCAGCAACGGGTTCCAGTTCGTCATCCATGGCGCGAGCCGGGACGAGGGGGGATTCCTCACCGTGACCGGCACGCTCAAGAACACGATGAGTAAGAAGTTGTTCGCTCCCATCCAGTGGAATGGCCAGGAGAGCAACGTCAAGCGCACTGGGCCGTCCCTGGGCGGTACGACCTTGGTGGACAAGGCAGGAAAGAAGCGCTACTACGTGCTCCGCGACACGGACGGATTCCCCCTGACCACGACTGGCATCACCGGCGTGGACGCCGGTGCGGAAGTGGCCGTGTTCGCCCAGTTCCCCGCTCCGCCGGACTCGACCACCCAGGTCGATCTCCAGATCCCCCTCATGCCCACCGCCACGATTGAGATCTCCTGATGACCGTCACCACGCCCCGCTCCCGCAGGGCCGCGGCGTCAGCCCTCGTCGCGGCCGTGCTCGTCGTCAGCATGCAGTTCACCGCCGCCGGAGGCGCCTGGGCGGATGAGACGCCCGCCCCGGGTACGCCGCCGGGTACCGAGTCGACTTCGCCGCCGCCCGAGGTCGACGGGAACTCGCAGGGGCTGAAGCTCCGCGACGGTGCCACTCTCGCGCCCGCCCGGGTGCTCGACATCGTCTCCGTCGTCGAATCCGAGGGCGGCGAGGAGCGCCGTGAGGAGACCAGCTCCAACCTGAAGTTCGCGCTCCAGGCGGAGGTGCTCTTCGGCAAGGACAGCGCCAAGCTGTCCGGTGCCGCCAATGCCCGGATCGCCGAGATCGCGGCGGAGATCCGCAAGCAGGGTGCCAAGAAGGTCCGCGTCTTCGGCTTCACCGACAACCTGGGCTCGTCCGCGCACGGTGACGTGTTGTCCAAGCAGCGGGCGGACGCCGTGCACAAGGTTCTCTCCCAGCAGCTCACGGGTTCGGGAATCAGCTACGAGATCCGTGGCTACGGCGAGCAGTACCCGATCGCGGACAACAGCAGCGAGGAGGGCCGCAAGAAGAACCGCCGGGTGGAGGTCTCCTTCCCGCGCGGCGAAGGCGGCGGCTCGCAGAGCTGAACCCGCGCCAGGAGACGGGGTTTCCCGCGTCTCGAAGTCCCGTGGGCGACGTCGTACGCGACAACGCCCACGGGACTTCCTGCGCCAGGTACCGGTTCCCCCGTTTCCCGCTTCCGGCAGGAATCCTCTCGGCCCTTCTCGCCCTCCCCCCGCGCAGTCGATCCTGCCAACGCCGTGGCTCCGTGCGCATTGCCGACCACCGGCAGTCTTTACGTACCCTTGATGCCGGACCGCCGTTTGCCGGACGAGAGCCGGCTTCGATCTCCGGCACCGGGAAGCGGCATCGGCGGTCTGGGGAACGGGGGGAACTGGTCATGACCGTGCAGGAGACCGCGTCGTATCTGGAGGGGTACGCCGAGGCGCTGGCGGGTGCCTGTGCCACCGGCCGCAGACTCACCCGCGACGAACTGGCCTCCCTGCGCGGCCAGGGAGAACGTACCGCGGAGGCGGGGATCGGACTGCGGTACGGGGCGACGGACGGCGGCCGGGTGGCCGTCGGGCGTGCCCACCCGGGGCGGGAGGGGTCGTCCACTCCTACGAGGAGGCGCTGAACGCCTTGGACCTGGCGGATCGCATGGGCCTGGACGATCCGGTGCTGCACGCCTCCGACCTGCTGGTGTATCCGGTGCTGACCCGAGACCGTCAGGCGATGGCCGACCTGGTGCGGAGCGTCCTCGGCCCGCTCAGACAGGCCCGCGGCGGAGCCCGGCCGCTGCTCGACACGCTCACGGTCTACTTCGACACGGGTTGTGTGGCGGCGGAGGCGGCCCGCCGGCTCAATCTCAGCGTGCGGGCGCTGACGTACCGGCTGGACCGCATCCACAGGCTCACCGGCGCCGACCCGGGCGATGCCGTGCACCGCTACACCCTGCAGACGGCGGTCATCGGCGCGCGCCTCCTGGACTGGCCGCACGAGGAAGTCTGAGGCCGTACCGGAGACGCGGACCCGAGCCGGGAGTCCCGGGCCCGAGCCGACGGGATTCCGGACCCGAGCCGGGGTTCCGGACCGAGCCGGGGGCTCTGGGCCACCACCCATCCATGCCACCAACCCGCCGTGGATCAGCCGCGGAACGCCGCCCGGTAGGCGGTCGGCGTGGTACCGACGTTCCTGGAGAAGTGGTGGCGAAGGGTCTCCGGTGAGCCGAGCCCGGCCTGACCGGCCACCCGGCTCATCGGCAAATCGGTCGTCTCCAGCAGCTCCCTCGCCCGTTGCAGCCGCCGGCCGAGCAGCCACTGCAGCGGTGTCGTGCCGGTCTGGGCACGGAAGCGCCGTATGAGCGTGCGGGAGCTCATCGCCGCCCGGGCGGCGATGTCCGCGACGGTGAGCGGCCGTTCGAGGTTCTCCTGCATCCACAGCAGAGTCGGCCCCAGATCGGCGGAGTCCTGCACGGGGTCGGGGTACTCGATGAACTGGGCCTGACCACCCGCGCGTTGCGGGGCCATGACGATCATCCTCGCGGTGCGCGCGGCCGCCGCCGCGCCGTGGTCGCGCCGGACCATGTGCAGACAGAGGTCGAGGCCCGCAGCGATTCCGGCCGAGGTGAGGACCCGGCCGTTGTCGACGTAGAGGACTCCGGGGTCGACCTCCACCTGGGGGAACTCCGCTGCCAGCCGGTCCGCGAACATCCAGTGCGTCGTCGCCCTGCCCCCGTCGAGGAGCCCGGCCGCGGCGAGCACGAACGCGCCCGAGCAGATGGAGGCCACACGTGCGCCGTCCGCCGCCACGTCCCGCAGGATCTCCACCGCGTGCGGGGACGGGGCCAGTTCGGGCGCCACCCCGGCCACGATCACCGTGTCCGCCCCGCGTGCGTCGTCCAGCCCGTAGCTGGACGAGATCCGGAACGGTTCCTGGAGGCCGGCCGTCGTGGTGACGGTCCGGTCGCTGCAGACCCGCACCTCGTAGGCGGGCGTTCCGTCTGGCTGCTCCACGACGGCGAACACCTGGCACGGGATGGCGAGGTCGAACGCGGAGACGCCGTCGAGGGCGAGGATCGCGACTACGTGCACGTCAGCCGAGCCTACGCACCGGGTCCGTCGCCGCGTGGTGGGCCCCGGGCCCAGTCGGACATGCTTGCGGACTTTGGGTCCACGGGCCCATGACCGCCCCCCGCGAACGCCCCTAGCCTCCGGTGTATGGCTGCAACCGGTGGGGGATCAGCGGGAGTTGCGCCTGCGGGCGCTTCCGGAGGGATGGGGGCCGGCACCTTGCCGCCCGTCCCGGGGAACGGCCGGCAGCCCATGCCGCGGGCCGTGCAGGCCGTGCTCGTACTGCTGTACGTGCTGTTCGGGCTCACGGTGCTGGGGGCGTTCGGTCTTCTCGTGACGGCTGCGGCCGTAAACGGGATCGACGGGGAACTCCTCGGACTGCTGCTGTACGCCGCCGCGCCGGGCGTGGCCGGGTTGCTGCTCGCGCTGCGGGCGTGGACCGGCGGCGTGTGGGTGTGGCGCGCGCTGCTGGCGGTGCAGGCATGGCTGCTCTTCGGCGCCTTGAGTGCGCTCGTCGACGGCAGCGGCCGTGGTCTGACCCAACTGCTCGTACCCGTCGCCGTGATCGTGCTGCTGTTCCGTCCGTCGGCGCGCGAATGGTTCCTTCTGCCCGGTGCGAGCCGGGTCGAGCGCCGGCCCCCAAGGCTCGCCCGGCTCATCAAGTGGCGCAGGGACGGCGGCCAGACGGCCACCGAGTACGTCGGTCTCATCGTCCTCGTCGCGGCCATCGTCGTCGGGCTGGTAGCGACCGGGGTCGGCGGACAGATCGCCGGAGGGCTCCGGTCCGCGGTCTGTGAGATCACCGGCACGGCGTGCGGCGGCGGCGCACCGACGGACGTCGAGGCGGGCGGCGGCACCGACGGCGGCACCGGCAGCAGCACCGGCAGCAGCACCGGCGGCGACAGCGGCGGCACGGACGGCGGCCCGGGCGCGACCGCAGACACCGGCGGTACGGGCGGCAGCACCGCGGGCACGGACGCCACCGGAGGTACGGACGGCTCCGGAGGTACGGCCGAAGCCACCGGCGGTACGGGTGACGCCACCGGCGGCACGGGCACCGCGGACGAGGCCGTCTACGACGAGGACGACGAGACCGACGAGACCGGCCAGCCGGGGGTGCCGGACGACGGGCTCGACGACGACGGCGGAGACGGCGAGGACGAGGGCGAGAGCTGCACCTCCGGCATCGGCGCCTTCCTGTCCTGCGGTGCCGAGCAGGTCGGTGGCTTCTTCGAGGGAGTCGTCGTGGACGGCCTCTGGGGTGACATCACCGGCACGTTCGAGACGATCTTCAACCCCGGCAAGGCGTGGGAAGGCATCAAGGACTACGGCTCCCAGCTCGGCGACCAGTGGCTGGAGGACAGCGCCGGGGCGAGCGACAAGTGGTCCAAGGGCGACTACCTGGGCGCCCTCTGGGACTGGGGCTCGGCCTCGGTCAACACCGGGGTGACCGTCCTCGACGACGTCTTCGTCGGGGACGAGGTCCGCGACATGTGGAACCGGGGCGACGAGGGACAGGCCATCGGAACGGTCTTCTGGAACGTCGGCTCCCTCTTCATCCCGGGCTACGGCGAGGCGAAGCTCGTCGGCAAGCTGGGCAAACTGGGCAAACTCGGGAAACTGGGCAAGGTCGGCGAGCTCGCGCAGAAGGCCTCCGAGGCGGCGGCGAAGGCCCGCAAGGCGGCCAAGGCCGGCGACGTCGAGGGCGCCGAGCAGGCCGCCAAGGAGGCCCAGCAGCACGCCGACGACGCCGCCAGGGACGCGGGACTCACCGGCTGCACCATCGGGATGGGCGCGCGCGTGCGCATCCCTTACGGCGGCGGGCCGGGCGTCCCCGGCAGCGGCACGGGTGTGGTCGCGGGCCCGATGGGCGCCGCGCCGGTCGCGCTGTTCGCCGGCAAGTGCGACGAGGTCGACCCGGAGAAGAAGCAGGCCGCCGAGGAGGCGGCCAAGCAGGCCGAGGAGGCGCGCAAGGCCGCCGAGGCGGCGAAGCGCAAGGCCGGCCTGGAGAGGGCGCAGCAGCAGCCGAAGCCTTCCTGGTACGAGAACCTCACGAACCCCCGCGCCGGGACCAAGGACGGCGGCGACGGGAAATGGGAGCGCATCAAGCCCGCGCTTTTCAGCTACGAATCCGAGATGGGCGCGCGCTACCAGGAGCAGATCTCCGGAGTGAACCGTGGGAAGGAGTACCAGGTCCCCCTCGACAAACTCGACGGCAAGCCCGTCAACTTCGACGGGTGGGACTCCGCGAAGGGGACCTTTCTCGAGGCGAAGTACGGGTACCGCAATCCGAAGTACTACGACGCCGAAGCGGGGGAGCTGAAGCTCGACATCGCCAACCGCTGGGCCAAGCAGGCGCAGCGGCAGGTCGACGCGGCCCGAGGGAAGCCGGTTGTATGGCACTTCTCCGATCCGGAGGTGGCTGAGGCCGCACGGGCGATGTTTGAGGAGAGGCGTATCAAGGTTAAGGTTGAGCACACGGCGGATGACGTTGTTGGCACAAGTTGAGGGAAGAGGGAGAGCGAAGGTGCTGTACGTCGTGGTCAACGGGGGGTGGGGGAGGCGGCAGGAAAGCGTTGTTCAGATCGCTGAGCGCTGGGTGGAAAGCCTGTCGGCCTTGGGCGATTTGAATGATGCGGCTTTCACCGGCTGGCTCGAGGCAGTCGACGATATTTCCACTGCGCCGCGTATGCCGCTGTCGGTGGCTGCGCTCTCCGATTACCTGAAGAGGGAGAACCCGGAGTCCGACGTGGACCGTATTGGCTACACGACATCCCTGCTGACAAACAATCCCGGGATGCCTCGTGTGACATTTTCGATTCATGCAGGTGGTACTTCGGAATGGGTGACGAATTCCGTTGCACTGTCGTTCCGATCGCGCAAGCTGGATGAATCCGTGCTGGCTGTGAGTCGCTCCTCGGACGTGCTGCGAATTTTCGCCGACGCCTGGGACATCGACACGGGACAAGCCTACGGCCGTGCCCAGTACGATGCGGTGCGAGAGGAGTTCGGTCTCGATAATTCAGCTCCCCGCTGCGGCCGATCGGTGTACTTGTCTGCGAAACGCGCGGCCCTGGCTCCGGAAGGACTTTCCGGTACGTATGCCCGCACGGCACACGGCGGGCTGATCATCGATTTCACTCGGGGCGGAGCTGAGGAGCCCGACATCGAGACGATCCTCGACGCCAACCGGCAACTGCGTGCAGCCGGCGCACTGGAGCCACTCCCTGAGCCCTTGGACAGGTCCAAGTGGTGAGGCCGACGGGCGTGGCGTTCAGCCTGCCGGGGGCGGTCAGCGTCATCGAAGACCTGCTTGCCGGACCGGTGCCGGTGGACGGGCCGACGCATCGGGGGGCGGACGACGACACCGGTTGGGCAGGTGGCCACGGCGCGGGCTTCCGGCTTGTTCCGCTGTGGCAGAGCCGGTCCTATTTCGGCGTACCCGGATCCGAGTGGGGCGCCGCGCAGGAGGAGTCCGAAGCGTACCTCGCCTCGCTCGCCGAGGAGTTGGAGAAGCGCTGGGGTCCGCATCGGCCTTCGGCCCCTTCCCGACGTGGAAGGCCTACAAGGGCAAGGACGGCAAGATCCACGTCGTGGAGGTGAAGAACACCGGCAACGCCACGACGAAGCACACGACGGTCGCCCAGACGGAGCGGATCGCGGAATGGGCAGAAGGACGGCGCCAACCGCCGCGCGTCACTCGCTACGAGATCGAGCAGCAGCAAGGGCCGGCACAAGATCTTCGACGGCTGCCAGAAGGGCCTGGCCCCGGGCATCCCGGCCCAGACCTTCGCCAAGAACGGTCTCGACGTGCGCATCGCCGGCCAGGACCCCACCGGCACCGAGCGCGCGCATCGACGTTACGCAGACCTGCCACCCTTCAAAGGCCGGGCGTTGCGCTCGGCCGGGTGACGGTCGGGCCTCTCATCAGCGGTCAGACGGTGCCCCGGACCCGGTGACGCCACCCCCCAGGTCAGCGCTTCGACAGGGGGCAACAGCCATGCCGGGCCCGGAGGCCAGGAGCCCCGTTTCAGGGCCACGAAGAAGGTAACGGGGCACCCGATCACGGGGCCCGCGCGGGGCTGGCTGGGCATTGCGATGCGGGAGTTGCGCCGCCGCTCCGGTCCCGGCGACGGCCGCTGCTCGGACGGCCGCGCCCGTGCGGGCCGCCGCCGGGACCGCGCAGGACGCGCAGGGAGCCGGCGCGCCGCAGGACGCACAGGACACTCACGACTTCCGGGACCCGCAGGGCACCGTTCGGGAGCGCAAGCCCGTGCCGTACCGGCCCTCGCTCCTCGTGCCGGTCGTCACCGCGCTCGTCTGTGCCGCGCTCGCGGCCGCCACCGGGGCGCGGCCCGAGGCCGCCGTGCGGGTGCTGCTCGCTCCCGTCGCCGTAGTGCTCGCGCTCATCGACTGGAACGTCCACCGGCTTCCGGACCACCTGACCGTGCCGCTCGCCGGTGCGGCCTCCGTGCTGCTCGGGGGCGCGGCGCTGCTTCCCGAGTCCGCCGGGTCGTGGCCGTCGGCCCTGCTCGGCGGACTGGCGCTCGGCGCCGCGTACATCGTGCTCTTTCTGATCAACCCCAACGGCATCGGCTTCGGGGATGTGAAGCTAGCGCTCCCGCTCGGGGTCGCGCTGGGCTGGTACGGCCGGGGAGCCCTGTTCGTGGGGGCCTTGACGGGGTTCCTCCTGGGGCGGCGTACGGGCTCGGGCTCGTCCTGCTGCGCAAGGCCGGGCGCAAGTCGGCGATCCCGTTCGGACCGTTCACGGTCTCGGGGCGCTGATCGGGCTGCTGGTGGCCCTTGCGACGTAGCCGTGCTCTGCCCTGTCGCGTGTACGCACGCCGAGGGGCCCCGGACCGGGTGGCGGCGAGCGTGAGCCGGTTGCGACCGGAACGCCCCGCGCATCGCACCCGGCGCCGTCGGCACGGAGCCGGGCGCACGCCCCGACACCCGGGGCCGGGAGGCCGCCCGGTCGGCGTGAGCGCGGTCACTCCTGCCCCGCGGCGATAATCGGGCGCATGTCTGACCGGTCCGAATCCGAACCGCAGGGCTCCCGTCCGCGCGGCGGGGCCGTCCTGCCGGGGATCGCGGGTGCTCCCGCCCCCGCGCTTCTGGGGTACGCGGCCGTGCGTGTGCTGGGTATGGCGATCCTCGCCGTGGCCGCGGCGGTACAGGGGAAGGACGCCCTGCGGCGGCTGAACGGGCGCTGGGACTCCGTCTGGTATGTCCGGATCGCCGAGAACGGCTACGGGTACGACGTGACGCTGCCCGACGGCAGCGTCCATTCCGATCTGGCCTTCTTCCCGTTGCTGCCCGCGCTGGAGCGCGCGGTCTCCGAGGTGCTGCCGGTCGGGGCCGCGACCGCGGGACTGGTGATCGGCTGGATCGCGGCGTTCGCCGCCGCCTGGGGCATCTACGCCGTCGGTGCGCATGTGGCGGGGCGGCGGGCCGGGGTGCTGCTGGCGGTGCTGTGGGGTGTGTACCCGACCGCGTTCGTGCAGTCGATGGCGTACACCGAGACGCTGTTCACCGCGCTGGCCGCCTGGTCGCTGTACGCCGTGCTCACCGACCGCTGGATCACCGCCGGGACGCTGTGCGCGCTGGCGGGGCTCACCCGGCCCTCGGCCGCCGCGCTCGTCGCCGCCCTCGGGGTCACCGGGCTCGTGCGGCTGTTCACGAGGGACCTGACGTGGCGCACGGTCGTGGGCGTGGTCGTCGCGCCGCTCGGATGGCTGGCGTACGTCGTCTTCGTCGCCGTGCGCCAGGGCAGCCCCACCGCGTACTTCGAGGTCCAGGCCGCCTGGGGCAACAACATCGACGGCGGGGTCGCCCTGGCCCGTTTCATCGGCGGGCATCTGACCGGGCCCCAACCGCTTGCCGGCGTCGGGCTGATCGCCGCGATCGGGCTGCTCTTCTGGGTGGTGTGGCTGTGTGTGAAGCAGCGTCAGCCGCTGCCGCTGCTGGTGTACGGAGCCGGGATCGTCGTCGTCTCCCTGATCGGAGCCGCCTACTTCGGCTCCCGCCCGCGGCTGATCATGCCCGCCTTCACGCTGCTGCTGCCCGCCGCGGTCGCGCTCACCCGGCCGGCCCGCCGGACGACGGTCGCGGTGGTGGCGCTGCTCGCCGTCGCCTCGGGAGCGTACGGGGCGTTCACCCTGCTCGGTTCGGGACCGCCCTGAGTCAGGGAGCCGCGCGCCGCGGCCCTCCGATCGCGAGCCGGACCCCCGGCCGTACGCCCCACTCCGCCATCGCCCCCGCCTCCGCCTCCAGAACGTGACGGCTGCGCAGCCGCGGCAGTCCGAGCCGCCCGGGGCGCATCGTGCGGACGTCGAGGACGCGCAGTTCCCTGTCGAGGTACGCCACGTCGATGGCGAAGCGCATCCGGAAGGTGTGCACGCTCGTGCACGGCGTCAGCATGAGCGCCCCGTCCAGGCCGTCGCGTCCCAGCAGGCCGCGGTAGCGCGCCCCGTACGACGCGGCGACCAGCAGCTCGACCGGGTCGTCCCGGCCGGGGACCGTCAGTGTGCCCTTGCCGTCCTGCCATCCGCCCATGGGCCAAGACCGTAGCCGGAGTCGGGGGCTCATGGGCCCCGGATCCCGGAGAGTGGGCCCGTGGGCCCATGACCCCGCGCCGTCCCGGTCCTAGGGTCGGACCGTGGAGTACGCGTACGTCACGCTGATCGCCGCCGCCGCCCTGTGGGGGGCCGCGGCCGGGGCGCTCGTGCCGCGCCCCGCCTACCGGATGTCGGTCGAGCCGGAGGAGGCGTGGCGGTGCTCCTGTCCCGCCGGCCATCCGATCACCGGGCCGGCGCGGGGCTGGCTGGGGACCGCGCGCTGCGCGAACTGCGCGGTGTCGCCCGTCCCGGCGCCGCCCGAGCCCGTGCCCGCCGGGGCGCCCGGGGCGGGCGCCCGGGAGGTCCCCGCCGGCGGGGAAGTGCCGGGCGCGCAGGAGACCGTGGACGCGCACGGCGGTGCGGACGAGACCGGCGGCGACGCCGTCCGCGAGCCCGCCGCGTACCGCCCGTCCTTCGTCGTCCCCGCGGTCACCGGCCTCGCCTGCGCCGCGCTCGCATCGGCCGTCGGGCCCCGGCCGGAGCTGGCCGTGTGGCTGCTGCTCGCGCCCCTCGCCGTCCTGCTCGCCCTCGTCGACCGGAATGTCCACCGGCTCCCGGACCAGTTGACGCTGCCGCTGGCCGCCGCGGCGGCCGTGCTGCTCGGCGCCGCGGCACTGGTCCCCGGGGCCGGCGGGTCATGGCCGACCGCACTGCTCGGCGGGCCCGTCCTCGGTGGCGCGTACCTCGTCCTCTTCCTCGTCAACCCGAACGGAATGGGCTTCGGCGATGTGAAGCTGGCGCTGTCGCTCGGTGTCGTGCTCGGCTGGTACGGCTGGGAGGTGCTGTTCGTGGGCGCCTTCGCTGGGTTCCTGCTGGGCGCGGTGTACGGGCTCGGGCTCGTCGTCCTCCGCGGCGCGGGGCGCGGGACGGCGATCCCGTTCGGGCCGTTCATGATCTCGGGCACGCTGATCGGGCTGCTGCTGGGGGCGCTCGCCCTCTAACGCCTCGAACGCGCGGAAGACATCGGGCCGTCGGGGAGGAGACTGGGGCCATGGACATCACACCCGTCAACCTCACCGAGGCGCTGGCCTCTTTCGACGATGTGTACAGCCCGCGCATCGTGGCCCGGATGAACGACTACGACGTGCGCGTGGCGCACACCGCCGGAGAGCACGTCTGGCACGTCCACGAGGACACCGACGAGTTCTTCCTCGTCCTCGAAGGCCGTTTCGACATCGCGATGCGCGACGCGGAAGGCGCCGAGACGACGGTCGAGCTCCACAAGGGGGACACGTTCGTGGTGCCGAGGGGCACCGAGCACAAGCCGTCGTCGCCGGGTGCCTCGATCCTGATGTTCGAGCCGACCGGCACGAAGTCCACGGGTGACCGCCACGAGGGGGAGATCCCAGGTCATGTGGACAGCACCACGGGCCACGCCCTCTAGCATGCGGATGTATGCGGACATTCTTTGACAATCTAACGGTCTCGCGTGTGCGCACGAAGCCGATTCCGGTTTCCGCGGACGCCCGGCCGGCGGAAGGTCCCGCCGCCGCCCTCCTCCCCTGGGGTTGGGCGGCGGTCCTGTTCCTGCTCTACGCGACCGTCGCCGTGCGCCGCCACCAGCTCCTGCGCACCACGGGCTACGACCTCGGCATCTTCGAGCAGGCCGTACGCGCCTACGCCCGACTCGAGGCTCCCGTCGTCCCGTTGCGCGGCGACGGCTTCAATCTGCTCGGCGACCACTTCCACCCGCTGATCGCCGCTCTCGCGCCGCTCTACGGGCTCTGGCCGTCCCCGCTCTGCCTGCTCACGGCCCAGTCCGCCCTCCTCGCCGTCGCCGTCGTCCCGCTCGCCCGCTGGGCCGTCCGCACGCTCGGCCGCCGCGCCGCGCACGTCGTCGCCTTCGGCTACGGCGCGAGTTGGGGCATCGCCTCCGCCGCCGCGTTCGACTTCCACGAGGTGGCCCTCGCCGTACCGCTCCTGGCCTTCGCCCTCGAAGCCCTCGGCCGGCGGCGCTACGGCCGGGCCGTCGCCTGGGCCGCGCCGCTGCTGCTGATCAAGGAGGACCTGGGGCTGACTCTCGCCGCCGTCGGCGCGTACGTCGCGTGGAAGGGGCCCAGGAAGCTGGGGATCGCGACGGCGGCGGCCGGGCTCATCGGCAGTGCGATCGAGATCAAGCTGCTGCTGCCCGCCTTCAACCCCGGTGGCGGGTACGCGCACGGGGGCAACCTCACCGACGGGCACGGCTCGCTCCTCGCCACGATGGCCTTCGCGCCGCTCGACGCGCTCCGCCCCGACATCAAGGCCATGACCCTCGTGCTGGTGTTCGCCCCCAGTGCGCTCCTTGCCCTGCGGTCACCGCTGTCGCTGATCGCCGTGCCGACGCTCGCCTGGCGGATGCTCTCGGAGAACGCCTTCCACTGGGGTACCGCGTTCCACTACAGCGCCGTGCTGATGCCCGTCGTATTCGCCGGGCTCGTCGACGCCCTCGGCCGCTACCGGCAGGCCGGCCAGCCGCTGGCGGCGCGCCATGTCCGCGCCTCCCTGGTCACGGTCCTGGCAGTGACGGTGGTGATGCTGCCGTCCTTCCCGCTGGCCCAGCTGGCGCAGCGGGCCACCTGGCGCACGACCCCGCACATCGAGGCCGCCCGGGCGCTGCTCCAGCGGATCCCGGACGGGGCGACGGTGGCGGCCTCCAACCGTCTCGTCCCCCAGCTCACCTCCCGGTGCGACGTCGTGCTGTTCCCGACCTGGCCGGTCGAGGGGCATCTGTACGAGTACGACAGGAAGCGGCTGCCCAGGCCCACGGCTGAGTGGATCATCCACGACGGCAAGGCGCCGGAGGCGTGGCCGTACAAGACGGGCCACTGGCCGTACCCGCCGGAGCAGCAGCAGGCCGAACTCGACGCGGCGCAGCGGGCGTACGGCTACGAACTCGTCGCCGCGAGCGACGGCGTCACGCTGCTGAGGCGCACCCGCTGACGCTCAGGCGTGCGGCCCCACCGCCACCTTCCCGACCGTCAGCTCCGCCCGCCCCTCGAGTACCTCGCCGACCCGTTCCACCTGTGCCTCCAGTGCCCTTCGGCGGCGCGGCGAGAGGGTGCCGCCGGCGATCGGCTCGACCGTGACCGCGATCCGGCGGCCCGAACGGCGCTGGTGCCAGACGCCGGCGACGGTGCCGTCGACGAGCAGTACGGGATGGTTCCCCGCCTGACCGCCGCCCAGGGCGCGTTCGAAGGCGCGGCCGGGGAACAGCAGCTCGCGCGGCTGGGAGGCGATGGCGAACGCGTCGAAGTAGGGGAGCAGCCGCACGCCCTCGGGAGGTTCGGCGGGGAAGTCCGTGTCGCCCGTCACCACCCAGGCCGCCCCGCCCTCGTACACGACCTCCTCGATCTCCCCGCTCGTCGCCGCCGCTGCGAAGACCTCGCCCGCCCAGCCGCGCGGTGCCGCCAGCCACCGAGCGAAGTGCCGGGGCGCGGCGGGACCGTAGGCGCGCAGATACCGGCGTACGAGCTCGGTGTGCGCGGCGGCGCCGTCGATCGGGGTGAACCCGGGCAGGACCCGGTGCGGATTCGTGTAGGTGATCCTGCGGCCGCGGTTGGGGCCGAAGCAGAGCACGCCCCGGTGCGCGGCCCGGTGCGTCACCTGCCGCCAGCGCGGCCACTTGTCCTGGAACGCGTCCATGACCCGGTCCCCGGCCCAGGGGCCGGTGCGCTCCACGATCGCGTCCGTCAGCTCGTCCACGGTCAGATCGCGGTCCGCGAGGGCCTCGCCGATCGCGGTCAGGACCGCCTCCGTCTGCTCCTCGGTCATCCGGACGTCCGGCGGCATCGGGTCGGCCCCGGCGGGGATCGCGGAGAGCGCCCCCGTCCACAGCGGCAGATCCGCCGACGGCAGCAGATGGACGGTGCCGCGGGGTCCGTACGTCTTCACGAGCGTGCCGTCCGTCCGGAGCGCGTCCCGCACGGTCGCCCGGGTGGCGGCCTCCAGGCGCAGCGCGACCGAGAGCTCGGCGGCGGAGAGCACCTGGGCGTGAGCGCCGAGCATGGCTCCGGTGACTGCGGCGGGGGATGACTCCTTCGCGGGGGCGGGTACGGCGAGGTGCTGCCGTGCGATGCGGCGCGCGTTGGCTTCGGTCCAGGTGACACGGCGGGGCGTCGTCATGGCACCGACCCTAGGGGCCGTAGCGGTCACCGGCTGTCCGCATTCGAGGTGCAGTACTGTCGCATCGGAAAGTGCCGAAACGGCTTTGCGGACCGGGGAGTTGGCGATGGCGAAGGGCAAGGTCTCCTACAGCTGCGGTCTCGACGCGGCGGTGGACGTCGTCGGCGGCAAATGGAAGCCCCTGATCCTCTGGGCCCTGCACGAAGCGGGCACCAGGCGCTTCGGCGAGCTCAGGCGGGACGTGTCCGGGGTGAGCGAGAAGATGCTGATCCAGCAGCTGCGGGAGCTGGAGGCCGACGGGATCGTCCACCGCGAGGTCTACCGGGAGGTCCCGCCGCGCGTGGAGTACTCGCTCACCGGGCTCGGGCAGTCGCTGAACACCGCCCTGCTGCCGCTCGGCCAGTGGGGGGACGACTTCATGAGCCAGATCCTGCGGAACAGGGAGCACCCGAGGACCGGCCCCGCCTGATCCGGGAAACCGGGCCGGGTCCCGCGGGGAGACCGGGCCGGTCCGGGGAAACCTGCCGGTCCGTGCCCGTCGGCCCGCCGGTGAGTCCGTGCCCGCCGGTGAGCCCGTGCCCGTCGGCCCGTGGGCCCGTCGGCCCGCCGGTGAGCCCCTGATCGTCCGTCCGCCGTCGTCGCCCCGCGCCGGGCGGCGTCAACCGGGCGCCCGGGGAGCCGGGTCCCCCGTGGGGAGTACGGCCCCGATCGGGCCCCGCCGCCGGTCCGGACCCCTGCCCTGGCACTTTCCGTCTCCGCACCGCATTCCGCCGATTTCGGAGCGTAGTGACGGCATGCCGCAGCACGCGTTCGCCCTCACGAAGGGTTATGGTGGAAACCCCCCCTCGGGCCGGTCCGTATCCCCCCCACGGACCGGCCCGTTTTCGTTGCCCGCGGGCGACCAGTGCACAGGGTCAGCTGCGACCGGCCCAGATGTTCGTGCCCGCGGTGTCCACGGCGAAGACGTCGATCTCCTTCAACTCCTCGTCGGTGAGCGGTGCCGCGTGGAGCGCGGCCACGTTCTCCTCCAGCTGCCCGACGCTGCTCGCGCCGATCAGCGCCGACGTCATCCGGTCGTCGCGCAGCACCCAGCTGAGGGCCAGCTGGGCCAGCGACTGGCCGCGCCGCTGGGCGATCTCGTTCAGGCCCCGCAGCCGGCGCAGCACCTCGTCGGAGAGCAGGCCGGGGTCGAGGGACTTGCCCTGCGTCGCCCGGGAGCCCTCCGGGATGCCGGTGAGGTACTTGCCGGTGAGGAGCCCCTGGGCGAGCGGCACGAAGGAGATGCAGCCCATGCCGGCCGCCTCCAGGGTGTCGAGGAGCCCGTCGTCCTCGATCCAGCGGTTGATCATCGAGTAGGACGGCTGGTGGATGAGCGCCGGGACGCCCATCTCCTTCAGCAGCCGGGCCGCCTCGGCGGTCTGCTCGGCGTTGTAGGAGGACACGCCCACGTAGAGCGCCTTGCCCTGCCGGACGGCGGACGCCAGGGCGCCCATCGTCTCCTCCAGCGGGGTGTGCGGGTCGAAGCGGTGCGAGTAGAAGATGTCGACGTAGTTCAGACCCATCCGCTTCAGGGACGCGTCCAGCGACGACATCAGGTACTTGCGGGAGCCCCACTCGCCGTAGGGGCCGGGGTGCATCAGATAGCCGGCCTTGGTGGAGACGACGAGCTCGTCCCGGTACGGGGCGAAGTCCTGGGCGAAGATCTTGCCGAAGTTCAGCTCGGCGGACCCGGGGGGCGGCCCGTAGTTGTTCGCCAGGTCGAAGTGGGTCACCCCGAGATCGAAGGCGCGGCGCAGGATCGCCCGCTGCGAGGCGAGCGTGCGGTCGTCGCCGAAGTTGTGCCAGAGACCGAGGGAGATCGCGGGCAGCTTGAGCCCGCTGCGGCCGGTGCGGCGGTACTCCATCGAGTCGTAGCGGCTCTCGGCTGCACGGTAATAGGGGGAATCGTTCACGCTTCCCTCCCTATCACGGACTTGTGACAGACCGGGTTGGGTAGGTGTGGCCGCTCCGCAGTAGTGTGACGGGCGTCGGGGGTCAGCCACAGCACGGAGGGGTTAAGGACTGTGAACCTGCGCGACCTGGTGTACGGGCTCTACGCACGCCGGGTGGAGGGCCGCCTCGACCACGCCCAGGTGCCCAAGCACATCGGCGTCATCCTGGACGGCAACCGCCGCTGGGCGAAGGCGTCGGGCGGCACGGCCGCGGAGGGACACCAGGCCGGGGCGGAGAAGATCTCCGAGCTGCTGAGCTGGTGCGCCGAGACCGACGTCGAGGTGGTCACGCTCTGGATGCTGTCCACGGACAACTTCGACCGTCCGGAGGAGGAGCTGCGCCCGCTTCTCGGCATCATCGAGAACACCGTGCGCAACCTGGCCGCCGACGGCCGGTGGCGGGTGCACCACGTGGGGACGATGGACCTGCTTCCCGCGAGGACCCAGTCGGTGCTCAAGGAGGCGGAGCAGTCGACGGACGGCATCGACGGGATACTCGTCAACGTCGCGGTCGGCTACGGAGGCCGCCAGGAGATCGCGGACGCGGTGCGCTCCCTGCTGAACGAGCACGCCGCCAAGGGGACGACCTTCGAGGAGCTCGCGGAGATCGTCGACACCGACATGATCGCGTCCCACCTCTACACGCGCGGCCAACCCGACCCCGACCTGGTGATCCGTACGAGCGGCGAGCAGCGGCTGTCGGGCTTCATGCTCTGGCAGAGCGCGCACTCCGAGTACTACTTCTGCGAGGTCTTCTGGCCGGCCTTCCGCAAGGTCGACTTCCTCCGCGCGCTCCGCGACTACGCGGCACGCCACCGGCGCTACGGATCCTGACGGCGGGCGGCCCCACCGGTTCCCGGTCGGGGCCGTCCCCGTTCGAGGGGGAGGGCGCCCGCACGGTGGGCGTACCGGGATCCGGGTGGCGGGATCTTGACGACCGGTCGCACGTTCGGCGTAAGCACAAGGGGCCGGTCGGGTGGAAGCGGGGGCGCACGCGGGCGCGGTCCCGGGCGTGGTCACCGCGTGTTCATCGACGCGTCGTCATATGCCATGGCATGGCCTCGCTTGTTCGAGGGAATATCCCTGACAGGTCGACATCCGGACACCCGTTCCGGATGCCGTTCTACAGCGCGCGGCACCGAGCCGCGCGCCCGGGAGGCCCTTTGCGCCAGGACGACCGTGCAGCCAGCACGGAAGGAACGGAGGGCCGGTGCCCGGCCCGTGCATCGTGGCCGGAGACCGGTCCGGTCCCCTGCCGTTCGGCGGGGAGACCCCAAGCCCGCGACGCCGTCGCACCCCGATCTCAGCCGAGGGGGTACGTCCTTCCGTGGTGAACAGTACAAAGCGCCGCATGTCCGACAGGCGCACCTACGTTCTCGACACCAGCGTCCTGCTGGCCGATCCCAACGCCGTCACCCGCTTCGACGAGCACGAGGTCGTGCTGCCGATCGTCGTCGTGACGGAGCTGGAGGCCAAAAGGCACCATCCGGAGCTCGGTTACTTCGCCCGGCAGGCGCTGCGTCTGCTCGACGACTACCGGGTCCGGTACGGCCGCCTGGACGCACCCATCCCGATGGGCGAGCTCGGCGGCACGGTGCGCGTCGAGCTCAACCACTCGGACCCCGGGGTGCTTCCAGCCGGCTACCGGCTGGGTGACAACGACTCACGGATCCTCGCGGTGGCACGGAACCTCCAGGCAGAGGGGTACGACGTCACCGTCGTGTCCAAGGACCTGCCGCTGCGCATCAAGGCGTCCTCCGTCGGCCTGCTCGCCGAGGAGTACCGTGCGGAGCTCGCGGTCACGGATTCCGGTTGGACCGGAATGTCCGAACTGGCCCTGTCCGCGGAGCAGGTGGACATTCTCTTCGAGGAGGAGCATCTCCACGTTCCGGAGGCGTCCGACCTGCCCGTCCACACCGGGCTCGTCCTCCAGTCGGAGCGGGGCAAGGCCCTCGGCCGGGTCACCTCCGACGGGAACGTCCGGCTGGTTCGCGGCGACCGCGAGGCCTTCGGCATCCACGGCCGCAGTGCCGAACAGCGCATCGCTCTCGATCTGCTGCTCGACCCGGACGTCGGCATCGTCTCCATGGGCGGCCGGGCGGGCACCGGCAAGTCCGCGCTCGCGCTCTGCGCCGGGCTGGAGGCCGTACTGGAGCGCCGGCAGCACCAGAAGGTGATGGTCTTCCGGCCGCTCTACGCGGTGGGCGGGCAGGAGCTGGGCTATCTGCCGGGCACCGAGGCCGAGAAGATGAGCCCCTGGGCGCAGGCGGTCTTCGACACGCTCTCCGCGGTCGCCGGCCGTGAGGTCATCGAGGAGGTCCTCGGCCGGGGCATGCTCGAGGTGCTGCCGCTGACCCACATCCGCGGGCGCTCCCTGCACGACGCGTTCGTCATCGTCGACGAGGCCCAGTCCCTGGAACGGAACGTCCTCCTGACCGTTCTGTCCCGTATCGGGGCCAACTCGCGGGTCGTTCTGACCCATGACGTGGCGCAAAGGGACAATCTGCGTGTCGGCCGGTACGACGGGGTCGTCGCCGTCGTGGAGAAGCTGAAGGGCCATCCGCTCTTCGCGCATGTCACGCTCACCCGGTCCGAGCGCTCGCAGATCGCCGCGCTGGTGACCGAAATGCTGGAGGACGGGCCGATCTGACGGGACCTGCCCGGCTTGGGAGTTGACGCCGCCCGGCGAAGCGAAGGAGCTTAGCCGGGCGGCGTCGCGCTGCGCCGCCCTTTCCATAAAACTCCTGGGACAAACGAGGTGTGAGCTTTCACACGCAGCCATGAATTGCCTTGCGGCATCGGCTTCCGGCAGAGTCTGGTTTCCGTCAGGCCCCGCATACGGCACACCTGCACCCTCAGGGGTGCGGCACCACACAACTCCACAGACGCCGCCGTATGCCGCCCGAGCACCACGCGGCACTCCCGCAGGGGAGCGCCCACCGGGCCCGTGCCTCCCGTGACCTAGCAAGAGGGAGTGCCAGTGCCAGGGGCACGATTGCGCCCGCGAGGTCACCTGTGCGGGCGTTGCTGGAAGGAAACCGTGTGAGCCGGATCTCGGTCCGGGGATTCGCAGTGGCGTCCGCCACCGCAGTCACCACTGTCGGCGCTGTCGTGGGTGTTGCCTCGGGCAACACCGTGCCCGCGAACGGCGACAACCTGGAGACGACCGCGGCAGACGCGACGCTCCTCGCAGACATCCCCGTCGGTGAGCAGGCCCAGGTTCAGGTCGCATCCCTGACCCAGCAGGCCGACGCCCAGGCGGCGGCGGCCGACGCGGCCGCGAGGAAGTCCGCCGAGGAGGCGGCCCGCCTCCAGGCCGCCAAGGACGCCGAGGCGAAGAAGGAAGCGGCCGAGGAGAAGGCCCAGCGCGAGGCCGAGGCCAAGGAGGCCGAGGAGCGCGCCAGCCGGTCCGCCGTCCGCGACGCCTCGAGCTTCGCGGCGCAGTCCTCGTACAGCATCTCCGAGGTCCAGGCGATCGCCCGCCAGATGGTCCCCGGCGACCAGTTCCAGTGCTTCAGCAACATCGTGGACCACGAGTCCAGCTGGAACTACCGGGCCCAGAACCCGTCCTCGGGCGCCTACGGTCTCGTGCAGGCGCTGCCGGGCTCCAAGATGGCGTCCGCCGGCGCGGACTGGCAGACGAACCCCGCCACCCAGATCAAGTGGGGCCTCAACTACATGAACGACCGCTACGGCAGCCCCTGCGGCGCCTGGTCGTTCTGGCAGGCCAACAACTGGTACTAGGCAACCGGTACCGACCGGGCCCCGGATACCCGGGTGTTCCGGCTGCTCGACTCCGCTGAGCCCCTCACCGTCCGACGGTGGGGGGCTCGGTGCGTGTACGGTCGGGACGGACCTTGGGGGAGAGGGAAGCACGAGATGTCGAAGACGCCAGCGTGGCTGGACCGGCTGGGGGCCGGACTGTCCCGGCTCGGGGCACGGTTGGAGGAGCGCCGGGCCGCCGCGGCGGCCGGGGACAACGGAAACGGCGCGGGTGACGGGGATCCGGGCACCGTGCCGCCCGACCACGTCCCGCCTCCTCCCGCGTACGCCCCCGAGGTTCCCGCGCGGCCGCACCCGGCCGAGGCCATCCCCTGGGGGATGAGGGTCGCTGCCGAGGCCGGCTGGCGGCTGCTGATCCTGGCCGGGACGCTCTGGGTGCTGATGCGGGTCATCAGCGCGGTCCAGCTCGTCGTGCTCGCCTTCGTCGCCGCCCTGTTGGTCACCGCCCTGCTCCAGCCGACGGTGGCCCGGCTGAGGAGGGTCGGGCTGCCGCGCGGGCTCGCCACTGCCCTCACGGCGATCCTGGGCTTCGTCGTGATCGGACTCGTCGGCTGGTTCGTCGTCTGGCAGGTGCTGGACAACCTCGACAACGTCGCCGACCGGGTCAAGGACGGTATCGAGGAGCTCAAGCGCTGGCTGCTCAACAGCCCGTTCCACGTGACCGAGCGCCAGATCAACGACATCGCCAAGAACCTCCAGGACACCATCGGCACCAACACGCAGGAGATCACCTCCGCCGGTCTCGAGGGCGTGAGCGTGATGGTGGAGATCCTCACCGGGATGCTGCTGGCGCTGTTCTCGACCCTCTTCCTGCTCTACGACGGCAAGCGGATCTGGCAGTGGTCCCTGAAGCTGGTGCCCTCGGCGGCCCGCCCCGGTGTCGCCGGCGCCGGCCCCCGTGCCTGGCGGACGCTGACGGCGTACGTGCGGGGCACGGTCGTGGTCGCCCTCATCGACGCGATCTTCATCGGCCTGGGCATCTACTTCCTCGACGTGCCGCTGGCCGTTCCGCTCGCCGTCTTCATCTTCCTGTTCTCCTTCATCCCTCTCGTGGGTGCGGTTGTCTCGGGCGCCCTCGCCGTCGTCGTCGCGCTGGTCACCCAGGGCGTGTTCACCGCCCTCATGGTGCTGCTGGTGGTGCTCGCCGTGCAGCAGATCGAGGGGCACGTGCTGCAGCCGTTCATCCTCGGCCGCGCCGTCCGCGTCCATCCGCTGGCCGTCGTGCTCGCGGTCGCCACGGGCGGTCTGACGGCGGGTATCGGCGGCGCGGTGGTCGCGGTGCCGTTGGTGGCGGTGACGAACACGGTGGTCACCTACCTCCGTGCGTACGGCCGGGGGCAGGTCAGCCGGATCGGCCCCGCTCCGCACGGGGCGACGGTGGTGGACCTGGCGCCGACCCCGGCCCCGCCCGCACCGAAGTCCGAGTCCTCGCCCCCGGAGGGCGAGGAGCGCTCGTGATATCCGAGCCCGAACTGCTCGGCGGGGCCGGCGTTCCGGCCCCCCGCGCGGGTGACACGGTGGCCGGCGGGGCGGACCCGTCCGGGGACGGGCGGCGAACCGCGCCGTCCCGGCGCCCGTGGCTGTGGGCGCTCGGCGGCGCGGTGGCCGCCTCCGCGGTGTGGGCCGGCGGTCTGCATGCGTACGCGAACCGCGCCACCGACCTGCAGGGCTACCGCGTGAGCCGGAATCTGTGCCTGGACGCCCGGTTCACGGTCCTCGGCGGAGCACTCGGCGTACGGAAGGGCGCCACTGCGTCGGTCGACGAGCAGCCCGCGCTCGACCGCGCGCACTGCAGCTTCGAGCTCGACGGACGGGGGAAGGACGACGCCTACCACGTCACGGTGTCGTACCTGCTGCACAAGGAGACCGACCCGGGGGTGGAGTTCGACGCGCTGAGGCGCCCGTACGCGCCCGACGGCGACGGCCGCACCATCGAGCGGACCGACGGCATCGGCGAGCGTGCGCATCTCGTGGTGCCCACGGAGGCGTTTCCGAGGATGGAGTTGTCCGTGCTCGACGGCCCGGCCGAGCTGGAGGTGGCCGTCTCCGCCCCCTTCGTACCGGCCGGCGACGACGGCGACGAGGTGCTCCTCCCGGACCCCGAGGCGCTGATGGCGCTCGAGGACCACGTGATCGAGGACACGAGGCGGCTGATGGCCAGGCTCAAACAGCCCGCGTGACACGAGCCGCTGTGCGGGCGGCCGGCGTCGACCGGCGTGTTTCCCCGCGTACGGCGAGGGCGCCCCGCCCGGCTGCATGCCGGGCGGGGCGCCCTCGTCACGACCCGGCCGGACGGCCGGGACGTCTCACTGCTCGGCCAGAACGGCCTCGGCGTCCAGCGTCGTGCCGACGGCCTGGATCACCGAGGCGATCTTGAAGGCCTCCTGGACGACGTCGCGCTCGACGCCGGCCTTGCGGAGCACCTGCTCGTGCGAGTCGAGGCACTGTCCGCAGCCGTTGATCGCGGAGACCGCCAGCGACCACAGCTCGAAGTCGGTCTTCTCGACACCGGGGTTGCCGATGACGTTCATCCGCAGACCGGCGCGCAGCGTCCCGTACTCGGGGTCCGACAGCAGGTGCCGGGTCCGGTAGAAGACGTTGTTCATCGCCATGATCGCGGCGGCCGACTTGGCGGCGGTGTACGCCTCGTCCGACAGGTTGGCCTTGGCCTCGGGCTCCAGCTCGCGCAGCACGATCGGCGAGCGGGAGGCGATCGCGCAGGCCAGGACCGTGCCCCACAGCTGCTGCTGCGGGAGGTCGCTGTTGCCGATCACCGAACCGAGGTTCAGCTTCAGGTCCTTGGCGTAGTCCGGCAGGGCGGACTTCAGCTCATCGAGCGCCATGCTCACTCACCGGCCAGCAGCTTGACCGGGTCGAGGGTGTTCTCGCCCTTGGTCCAGTTGCAGGGGCAGAGCTCGTCGGTCTGCAGGGCGTCGAGGACCCGCAGGACCTCCTTGGGGTTACGGCCGACGGAGCCGGCGGTCACCATCGTGAACTGGATCTCGTTGTTCGGGTCGACGATGAAGACGGCGCGCTGGGCGAAGCCGTCCTCGCCCTCGATGCCGAGGTCGCGCATCAGCTCGTGCCGGCTGTCGGCCATCATCGGGAAGGGCAGGTCACGCAGGTCGGCGTGGTCCTTGCGCCAGGCGTGGTGGACGAACTCGGAGTCGCCGGAGAAGCCGAGGATCTGGGCGTCACGGTCGGCGAACTCGTCGTTCAGCTTGCCGAACGCGGCGATCTCGGTCGGGCAGACGAAGGTGAAGTCCTTGGGCCACGCGAAGACGACCTTCCACTTGCCCTCGTAGGACTTGTGGGTGATCTGCTCGAACTCCTTGCCGCTCTCCAGCGAGACGCAGGCGGTCAGCTCGAAGGTGGGGAACTGGTCACCGACAGTGAGCACACGCTCTCCTTGCAACAGGACGCCCCTCGTGAGGGCCTCCGGGGGGTTGGACGGATCTCCACCCTGGCACAGAGTGCATTGATCAAAGAAATAGCTAGACTGGCTCGCCGTGATCGGAGGTGCTTATCAGTGGTGGCGATGAATGTGGCGAATCGGGGCAAACAGCCCAGTCTGGCTCAGCTTCGAGCCTTCGCGGCCGTCTCCGAACATCTGCACTTCCGGGACGCGGCCGCCGCAATCGGGATGAGTCAGCCGGCGCTGTCCGGGGCCGTGTCCGCGCTGGAGGAGGCACTGGGTGTCCAGCTGCTGGAGCGTACGACGCGCAAGGTCCTCCTGTCGCCCGCCGGTGAGCGGCTCGCCGTCCGGGCCAGGGCGGTCCTCGACGCCGTCGGCGAACTGCTGGAGGAGGCCGAGGCGGTACGGGCGCCGTTCACCGGGGTGCTGCGGCTCGGCGTGATCCCGACCGTCGCCCCGTACCTGCTGCCGAGCGTGCTGCGGCTGGTCCACGAGCGCTATCCGGATCTGGACCTCCAGGTCCACGAGGAGCAGACGTCGTCGCTGCTGGAGGGGCTGGCCGCGGGCCGCCTCGACCTGCTGCTCCTGGCGGTCCCCCTCGGGGTGCCCGGGGTGACGGAACTGCCGCTGTTCGACGAGGACTTCGTGCTGGTGACGTACGACGACCACTGGCTCGGCGGCCGCCAGGACATTCCGCGCGAAGCCCTCAGGGAACTCCCGCTGCTGCTGCTCGACGAGGGCCACTGCCTGCGCGACCAGGCCCTCGACATCTGCCGGGAGGCGGGCCGCACCGAGGGAGCGCCGGTCACCACCACCGCGGCCGGGCTGTCCACCCTGGTCCAGCTGGTCGCGGGCGGACTGGGCGTCACCCTCCTCCCGCGTACCGCCGTCCAGGTCGAGACCGGCCGTAACCCGGCCCTGGCCACCGGCTACTTCGCGGACCCGGCCCCCGCCCGCCGGGTCGCCCTGGCGATGCGCACGGGCGCGGCCCGCCAGGGCGAGTTCCAGCAGTTCGCGGGCGCGCTCCGGGAGGCCCTGGGAGACCTCCCGGTACGCGTGCTCCACGACGGGGGGCTCACTCCGTCCGCAGTCCTTCCGGCCGCATCAGCCGAAGCAGCGGCGGCAGGCTGAGGACCGCCACCAGGAGCACGACGCCGGCGCCGACGCCCGTCATGGACGCGACCGCGGTCCAGTCGACGGCGACGGGGGCCGCCACCATCTTCAGCAGGACGACGCCCAGGCCCACGCCGACGGCCATCGCCAGACCGAGGCCGAGGGCGATCGGGACCGCCGTCTGCCACAGGACCGAGACGCTCAGCGTCGAGCGGCGCGTGCCGAAGGCGACGAGGGCCGAGAGCAGCTTCTTGCGCTCGCGCAGCTGCTCCAGCTGGGAGACCAGCAGGCTGGCGCCGATCAGCAGCAGGACGCACGAGGCGCCGAGGAGGAGTCCGGTCCGGATCGAGACGAAACGACCGGACTGCTCCGTGTCCTGGAGATGGAACGGGGTGATCGCCGGATCCGCCTTGAGGACGGCCGTACGCGCGTGCTCCACGGCGTCCGGCACCGACGGGTCCAGCTGGATGTAGACCGAGGCGTGCCCGGAGGAGCCGAGATTCCGCGGGGCGGCGCCGTTCGTCGCGAGCACGCCCGAGCGCTTTTCGCCGTTCGGGTCGGGGCGGGCGGCCACGCGCCGGGTGTCGGCGGGAAGCATCCACCGGACCGCTTCGGCGGTGTCGTCGCCGTAGACGGCGCCCGCGTACAGCTTCCGGCCGGGCTTCGCGATCTCCTCGGCCCCGGCCGGGTCGTCACCGCCGTCCAGGACGAAGGTGTCGCCGTCCTTGCAGGAGGGGAGCACCGCCACCTCGCGCAGTGCCGCACAGCTGCCGATGGTGAGCATGGCCGTCCGCTGCGGGTCGCCCGTCGTGGTGGCGAGCTCGGTGCCGGTCAGTGCGGTCGCCCTGGTGACGCCTTCGGCCTGGTCGATCTGCCGGGCCACGGCCTCGGTGCGGCCGGCGGCGTCGCTGCCGCTCGGGATCATGGCCATGATCGCCGCCCGGGTCGGGTCGGCTCCGGTGTTCCTGGTGTACGAGCCCTCCACGCCGGCGAAGAGCATCTGCAGCGCGATGGCTCCGGCGACGGCCACGGCGATGCCGTTCACCAGCCGGGCCGCCGCGCCGCTGCTCATCTGCAGCCGCCGGACGGCCAGTTGCCAGGCGACGGACCCGCCGGTGCCAAGGCGGGAGACGACCGCCTCCACCAGCCACGGCAGCAGGGCCGTGATGCCGATCAGCAGCAGCACCACGCCGCCGATGACCTGCCACTGGCTGAATTCGCCGCCTTCGTCGCCCTGACCGATCATCGGGTAGAGCAGGGCGACACCCGCCAGCGGCGGCAGCAGCCGCCAGACCACGCGCCGGCGCGCGGGCCGCGCCGTACGCACCACGCCCAACGGCTCGATGACGACACCGCGCAGCGCGAACAGCGTCACCGCGACCGCCGCGGCCGGCACCGCCAGCGCCACGAGCACCGCGAGCCAGGGAGCGGGGTCGAGGTCGCCGGGGAAGACGCTCAGCCGGAACAGGTTCACCCCGGCCGCCGACTGGCGGACCGCCAGGAAGAACCCGGCGCCGAGCACCAGGCCGAACACGGACCCGGCCATCGCCTCCCCGGCCGCGATCCGGCGGACCGACCGGGCGTCGGCCCCGACGAGCCGCAGGGCGGCGAGCCGCCGGTCGCGCCGCTCGCCGCCGAAGCGCACCGCGGTCGCGATGAAGACGGCCACCGGCATCAGCAGGGCGACGAACACCAGCAGGATGAGCAGGGTGAGGACGGGGTCCAGCGGTTCCGGTTCGGCGGAGTTGTCGAACCCCGTGACGCGCGGGACCTTCCCGCCCAGCTGCCTCAGCCGGTCGTCGCCCGCGTAGTAGGCGAGTTCGCCGGGCCCGATCAGCCCCTCGTCGCCGATGACCGCCGTGATCCGCTGATCCAGGCGCTCGCGCAGGAGCGCGCCGTCCTCCGACTTCAGCAGGGCGTCGAGCGACGGCGAGACGGCCATCTCGCCGTCGGCGGGGAAGCTCTCCAGGCCGGGCGGTAGCGGGGCGTCGGGCCCCTCCGGCTTGAGGAGGCGGCCGTGGACCTCGTCGGCGCGGAAGCGGGTGTCCGCCTCGCCGATGAGCAGGGTGTCGCGGCCGGGCTGCTCGGCGGTCGGCGCCGTGTGCTCACTGCGGGCGGAGGCACGCGCGTCCCGTGCGGCCAGCGCGCTCGGGATCGCGGTCGTCACCAGCAGGAGCGCCACGCCGAGCCCGACGCCGACGCCCGTGAGCAGCGTGCGGGTCCAGCCCTCGCGGCCGCCGCTCAGCGCGAACCTGACGCCCATGAGCAGATCGCGGGTCCGGGGCCCGGGGCTCACAGCGCGTGCTCCATGTCCCGGCACCTTCCGTCGCGTACGACGATCTCCCGGTCGGAGTAGGCGGCGACGCGGGCCTCGTGGGTGACGAGGACGACGGCGGCGTCGGTGGACCGGGCGGCGTCGGTGAGCAGCTGCATCACCCGCTCGCCGTTGAGGGAGTCCAGCGCACCGGTCGGCTCGTCAGCGAAGAGCACCCGAGGGCCGGTCACGAGGGAGCGGGCCACGGCGACCCGCTGCCCCTGACCGCCGGAGACCTCACCCGGGCGCTTGGACGCGAGGTCGTCGACCTCGACGCGCTCCATCCACTCCAGGGCGGTGCGCTCGGCGTCCCTGCGCCGGGCGCCGTTCAGCCGCAAGGGCAGGGCGACGTTCTCCACGCAGGTCAACTCGGGTACGAGCTGGCCGAACTGGAAGATGAAGCCGAACTCCCCACGGCGCAGCGCGCTGCGCTCGGCGTCGTTCATCGCCGACAGTTCGCGGCCCTGGTAGTCGATGCTGCCGGCGTCCGGGGTGACGATTCCGGCGAGGCAGTGCAGCAGGGTCGACTTGCCGGATCCGGAGGGGCCCATCACGGCGACGACCTCGCCGGGGCGGATGGAGAACTCGGCGCCGTCGAGGGCTTTGGTGTGGCCGTACGTCTTGTGGAGGCCGCGCGCGGCGAGCAGGGGGCCGGCGGGGTTCATGCGGTGACCTCCCGGGCGAGCGTGTCGAGCCGGGCGGCGGCGAGCTCGAGCCAGCGCAGGTCAGCCTCCAGGTGGAACAGCGCGTGGTCGCAGATGAGCTGGTCGGCGAGGTCGCCGTGGCGCTTGCGCTCGGTGAGGACGCGCATCATCCGCAGATGCTCCGAACGCTGGGTGTCGAGCAGTTCGGCGGCGCTGCGGCCGGTGAGCAGCGCGAGGACGACCTTGGTGAAGAGGGTCGACTGGAGGTACGGCTCCGGCTTCTCGGGAGTGGCGAGCCACCGGGCGACATCGGTGACGCCCGCCTCGGTGATCGCGTACCGCTTGCGCTCGGGGCCGCCGCCGGCCTCGATGCCGTCGACCTCGACCAGGCCGTTCTTCAGCAGCCGGGACATCGTCGAGTAGACCTGGCCGTAGTGCAGCGGCCGGTCGTGACCGAACTTCTCGTCGAACGCGCGCTTGAGGTCGTAGCCGTGGCGCGGGCCGGACTCCAGGAGCCCGAGGAGGGTGTGACCGATGGACATGCCGAGGACTCTACACAGTGCGTATACATCGTGTGTATATGCACGGTGCAGAGTCGTTTCGGCGGGGCTGTTCCCGCAGGTCGGAACGGATTGTCACGATTCCGAACGGACGCTCGCGGCCTTCGTCCGGGCGCCGGTCCCTCCGGCGCTCCGGTCCCGTGCGCCCATCCGGCCGGCCGGGGCGCGACCCCCTCCGGGGCGGCCCGGTCATTCCTCGGGCGGCGCCTTCGGCGGCCGTCCGCGGCGGGGGATGGGCTTGACGCCGCCGGGCAGGCGGCCCGACTCCGACAGCGCCCTGCGCAGCAGGAACTCGATCTGCGCGTTGGCGCTGCGCAGTTCGTCCGAGGCCCAGCGCGCCAGCGCCTCGTACACCGCCGGGTCGAGGCGCAGCAGCACCTGCTTCCGTTCGGGAGGGGTCACTGGTAGAGCGTGCCCGTGTTCAGGACGGGCTGTGCGGCACGGTCGCCGCAGAGCACCACCATCAGGTTCGACACCATCGCCGCCTTGCGCTCGTCGTCCAGCTCCACCAGGCCGTCCTCGGTGATCCTCGCCAGTGCGGCCTCCACCATGCCGACCGCGCCGTCCACGATCTGCCGGCGGGCGGCCACCACGGCCCCCGCCTGCTGGCGCTGGAGCATCGCCGAGGCGATCTCGGGTGCGTACGCGAGGTGCGTGAAGCGGGACTCGACGATGTGGACGCCCGCGGCCTCCACTCGTGCGCGCAGCTCCAGGGCCAGCTTCTCGGTGATCTCCTCGGCGTTGCCGCGCAGCGAGAGTCCGTTCTCGTCGTGCGCGTCGTACGGGTACTCGATGGCGATGTGCCGCACCGCCGCCTCGGTCTGGGTGGAGACGAACTCCCGGAAGTCGTCCACCTCGAACATCGCCTGCGCGGTGTCCTCGACCTTCCACACGACCACCGCGGCGAGCTCGATCGGGTTGCCGTAGGCGTCGTTGACCTTCAGCACCGCGGTCTCGTGGTTGCGGATCCGGGTCGAGATCTTCGCCCGCGTGGTGAACGGGTTGACCCAGCGCAGCCCGTCCGTGCGGATCGTGCCCCGGTAGCGGCCGAAGAGCTGCACCACCCGCGCCTCGCCCGGCGCGATCATGTTGAGTCCGCACATCGCGAGGGCCGAGGCGACCACCACGACGATTCCGAGGACGATCAGTGCTGCCTTCGCGGCCGTCGCCGCCGCTGTGGCGCCCGTCACCATCAGCGCGACGCCGGCCGCCAGTCCGGCGAGGCCGAGCAGCAGCGCCAGGCCGCCGCCGATGCTGCGCGCGGCGAATTCGCCGACCCTCGGCTCGGGCATCTCGGGTGCGGCGTCGTTGTGCAGGGATGTGCTGGTCGCAGACATGGTGGTCCCCCGTTCCGCGGGCCGGTACCGCGGCCCGACTAGCTAGCAATGTGATTACACATTATCTGAACTCGCAACCCTGCGCACCTCTCGTGAGTCGGTTCCATTGGAGACGGGTGCTGATTGTCACGTCCGGAAAAGGCCGGATCGGTTGTCCTTTGTCTGTACGACCGGTGTTAGCTTTCTGAGCTGATCTGGCGACGACCGCCGGCGTACGGCACGACGAACCACGAGCGCGGAACAGAGAGCGGAGCAAACGGAGCGATGGGCCGAGCGGATGCGCGGAGAGCCCGGCAGCGCGACGCGCGCCGGGCGGGCAAGGCCGGGGGGATACGGCGCTTCTTCACCTGGAGGAAGCTGCTGGGCACCTTCTTCACCCTCTGCCTGCTGGGCATGGGCGCGCTCTTCATCGTCTACCTGCTGGTGCCGGTACCCACGGCCAACGCGCAGGCGGAGAAGGAGAGCAACGTCTACAAGTACAGCGACGGCTCCGTCCTGACCCGCACCGGCACCGTCAACCGGGAGATCGTCGGTCTGGACAAGATCCCGGACGAGGTCGAGAAGGCCTTCGTCGCCGCCGAGAACAAGACCTTCTACAAGGACTCCGGCGTCGACCTGAAGGGCACCGCCCGCGGTGTCCTCAACACCCTGACCGGCAAGGGCAAGCAGGGTGGTTCGACCATCACCCAGCAGTACGTCAAGAACTACTACCTGAACCAGGATCAGACGGTCACGCGCAAGCTCAAGGAGCTGGTGATCTCGCTGAAGGTGGACCAGGAGAAGGACAAGGAAGAGATCCTCGCCGGCTACCTGAACACCAGCTACTACGGGCGCGGCGCCTACGGCATCCAGGCCGCGGCCCAGGCGTACTACCGCAAGGACGCCCAGAAGCTGACCGTCGCCGAGGGCGCGTATCTCGCCGCCCTGCTCCAGGCCCCCAGCCAGTACGACTGGGCGGTGGCCTCGCCGACCGGCAGGAAGCTGGTGAGCGAGCGCTGGAACTACGTCCTGGACAACATGGTCGGCGAGAACTGGCTGGACTCGTCCACGCGTTCGGGCCTCAAGTTCCCCGTCCCGAAGGAGCCGAAGGTCGCCCCCGGCATGGAGGGGCAGACCGGCTACCTGGTCAAGGCCGCCAACGCCGAACTGGCCAAGCGCGGCGTCGGCGAGGACCAGATCGAGGCCGGCGGCTGGACGATCACGCTCAGCATCGACAAGAAGCGTCAGGACGCCCTCGTCAAGGCCGTCGACGAGCAGCTGGAGAAGAAGCTCGACCGCAAGGGCGACAAGCGCGACGCGACCGTCCAGGCGGGCGCGACCTCAGTCGACCCGAAGACCGGCAAGGTCGTCGCCCTGTACGGCGGAGTCGGGGCGACCGAGCACTGGATCTCCAACGCCACGCGGCGGGACTACCAGCCGGCCTCCACCTTCAAGCCCATCGTGCTGGCCTCCGCGCTGGAGAGCAGGGCCGAGACCCAGGACGGCCGGCGCATCGGCCTCAACACGATCTACGACGGCGACAGCAAGCGCCCGGTGGAGGGCAGCGACACCCCCTTCGCACCGGAGAACGAGGACGACCGCAGCTACGGGCCGGTCACCGTCCAGCGGGCCACCAACAGCTCGATCAACTCGGTGTACGCCCAGATGATCGTGGACGTCGGGCCCGCCAAGGTGAAGGAGACCGCGCTCGGCCTCGGGATGCACGACGGCGAGGGCTGGCCGGTGCGGCCGGCGATGTCGCTCGGCACGATGGGCGCCTCGACCTGGGACATGGCAGCGGTCTACGCGACCCTCGACAACCACGGCGAGCAGGTCACGCCCTCGATCGTCAAGGACGCCAAGCACCGGACCCGCGAGGCGGGGGCCGCGGCCGAGGGCGGCGACCGGGTCATCAGCCGGGAGGCGGCCGACACCGTGACCCAGGCGATGACCGGCGTGGTGCGCAGCGGCTCCGGCCGCAACGCGCAGGGCGACTACTACGCGGCGGGCAAGACAGGTACCTCGGAGAACAACCGCTCGGCCTGGTTCGTGGGCTACACGCCGGAACTCGTCACCGCCGTCGGCCTGTTCGGCGAGGACGCCAAGGGCAGCCAGGTCACCCTGACCGACACCGTCAACGAGGGCCGCGCCAACGGCGGTGGCGTGCCGGCCATGATCTGGCAGCAGTACACGACCGGCGCGCTCGGCGGGGGCTCGGACGAGCGCTTCGACCTGGAACTGATGGAGCCGGTGCAGGAGGAGCCCCCGGCGAGCCCGAGCGGGTCGCCCTCCGAGAGCGAGGAGCCGGACGAGCCCTCGGACAAGCCGTCGCAGTCGGAGGAGCCGGACGACCGGCCGAGCAACTCGCCCGACCCCACGCCGTCGGACGACGAGTCCACCGGACCGGGCGACTCGACGGGCACCTCGGAGGGCACCGACAGCGGTACCACCGAGGGCGGCGGGACCGACTCCGGCACCACGGAGGGCGGCGAGGGCGACGGCGGCACCGGTAACGCGGGCACCACGGACGGGACGACGTCGGGGACCACGTCCGGCGTACGGCCCCGACCGCAGAACACCTGAGGGTCGCGCGACACGCGAAAGGGCCCGGCGCCGAGGCGCCGGGCCCTTCCGCGTGGTCCCACGGACGCTGCGGTCAGCCTCCGTTGACCTCCTTGGAGATCCGGTCGCCGATCTCCTTGTCGACGTTGCGCCAGTACTGCACCGCCCGGTCCAGCACCGGCCGTGACACGCCCTGCTTCAGATGGCCGCTGACGTTCGACACCAGCCGCGAACGCGCGGCGTCGTCGAGCACGTTGCGGACCATCGTCCCCGCCTGGCCCCAGTCGTCGTCCTCACGGTGCAGCTTGTACGCCTCGCGCACCATCTCGCCGGCCGTGGCCCATCCCGCGGGGTCGCCGAAACGCGCGAAGTCGGCGTCCGGGCCGCCGTAGGAGTTCGGGGCGTACGGCCGTGCCGCACGGGACGGCGCGTACCGCATGGGACCGTCCTTGGCGTACGAGTTCACCGGTGCGTGCGGCCGGTTGGGCGGCAGCTGCGCGTAGTTGGGGCCGATCCGGTACCGGTGGGTGTCCGGGTACGAGAAGAGCCGGCCGAGCAGCATCTTGTCCGGCGACGGCCCGATGCCCGGCACCATGTTCGACGGCTCGAAGGCGGCCTGCTCGATGTGGACGAAGTAGTCCTCCGGATTCCGGTTCAGCGTCATCCGGCCCACGTCGATCAGCGGGTAGTCCCCGTGCGGCCACACCTTCGTCAGGTCGAAGGGGTTGAACCGGTAGTCCGCGGCGTCCTCGAACGGCATGATCTGGACCTTCAGGGTCCACGAGGGCGCGTCCCCGGCCTCGATCGCCTCGTACAGGTCGCGCCTGTGCTTGTCCGCGTCGAAACCGGCGAGTTCGTCGGCCTCCTCCTGGGTGAGGAAGTCGATGCCCTGATCGGTCTTGAAGTGGTACTTCACCCAGAACCGCTCACCGGCGCCGTTGACCCACATGTAGGTGTGCGATCCGTAGCCGTTCATGTGGCGGTAGGTCTTGGGAATGCCCCGGTCGCCCATCAGCCAGGTGACCTGGTGCGCCGACTCGGGGGAGAGGGTCCAGAAGTCCCACTGCATGTCGTTGTTGCGCAGGCCGGTGGCCGGGTGGCGCTTCTGCGACCTGATGAAGTCCTGGAACTTGATCGTGTCGCGTACGAAGAAGATCGGCGTGTTGTTGCCGACCAGATCGTAGTTGCCCTGCTCGGTGTAGAACTTCAGCGCGAAGCCGCGCGGGTCGCGCCAGGTGTCCGGGGAGCCCTGCTCACCGGCGACCGTCGAGAACCGGGCCAGCATCTCGGTGCGCTTGCCCGGCTGGAACAGGTCCGCCCTGGTGAACTGGCTGACGTCGTTGGTGACTTCGAAGAAGCCGTACGCGCCGGAGCCCTTGGCGTGCACCACCCGTTCGGGGACCCGTTCGCGGTTGAACTGGGCCATCTTCTCGATCAGGTAGTGGTCCTGGAGAAGGATCGGGCCGTCGGGCCCCACGGTCAGCGAGTGCTCGTCGCTCTCCACGGGGATGCCGTGGTTGTTCGTCGTGTACGGAGCCTTGGGGGGTGACTCGGTCACGAGCGTCCTCCCATCCATCGAGGGGAATGTGGTCGCTTCGGCCGTGTGCCCCAGTCAACTCCTCACATGCGAAGTCGGCAACATTTGGACCGGGTCCAGGTTTGGTCCCGTTACGGGTCATGCCTGGGTGGACAGCTCGAACCAGACGACCTTGCCCGTGGAGAGCCGGGTCGCTCCCCACCGTCTGGCCAGCCGGTTCACCAGGAACAGCCCGCGGCCGCCCTCGTCCGTGTCCCGGGCCCGCCGCTGGCGCGGGAGCTGCGGGGAGTCGTCGCCGACCTCGCAGCGCAGCACGTCGGTGCGCAGCAGCCGCAGGGTCACGGGCCGCTCCGCGTACCGCACCGCATTGGTGACCACCTCGCTGACCAGCAGCTCCACCGAGTCGGACAGCTCCTCCAGGCCCCATCGGGTCAGCGCCCTGCGGGCCAGCCGGCGGGCCCGGCCGGGCGCCGAGTCCTCCGGCTCCAGGAACCAGTACGCGACGTCACTCGGCGCGATCCCGTCGAAACGGGCCGCGAGCAGCGCGATGTCGTCGTCCCGGTCGCCCGGGCCGAGCATGTCCAGCACGTCGTCGCAGAGCGCCTCCAGTGGCGGCGAGTGATCGGGCCCGGTGAGCTGCGCCGTCGCGGCCAGCCGCTCCCTCAGCTGCTCGATACCGGTCCACACGTCCCGCAGCCGCGACTCCACCAGCCCGTCGGTGTAGAGCAGCAGCGTCGCGCCGGCGGGCGCGTCCAGCTCCACGGCCTCGAAGTCCACCCCGCCCACGCCGATGGGGGCGCCGGGCGGAACCCGCAGGACCTCCGCACGGCCGCCGAGGTGCAGCAGTATCGGTGGCGGATGGCCGGCGTTGGCGATCGTGATCCGGTGCGAGACCGGGTCGTAGACCGCGTACAGGCAGGTCGCCATGCGGTCGGTGCCGAGCCGCTGCGCCTGCTCGTCGAGGTGGTGCAGCACCTCCTGGGGCGGCAGGTCCAGACCGGCCAGGGTCTGGGCCGTCGTCCGCAGCTGGCCCATGATCGCGGCCGAGGTCATGGAATGGCCCATGACGTCGCCGACGACCAGGGCGACCCGGCTCCCGGGCAGCGGGATGGCGTCGTACCAGTCGCCGCCCACCCGGGCCGTCTCGGCGGCCGGGAGATAGCGGGAGGCAAGCCGCACACCGGTCGGCTGCGGCAGTCCTTCGGGCAGCATCGTGCGCTGCAATTCGTCCGCGATGTACGCCTCACGGCCGTACAGGACCGCCTTGTCGATGCCGAGCGCGGTGTGCGTCGCCAGCTGGGCGGCCACGAGCAGATCGTCCGGCTCGAAGGCCGGCCTGTCCGGACGGCGCAGGAAGATCGCGGCGCCGGTGACCCGGCGCCGGCCGCGCAGCGGGGCCAGGATCGACCGGTGCCCGGCGGGCAGGGTCTTGCCGTCGCCCAGCAGCTCGGGCAGGGCGGCCCGGGCTGCGGCCGAGTCGCCGAAGACGGGACGCACTCCCCGCAGCACCTCCGCGAGGGCGCCGCCCGCGATCACCTCGCACAGTTCGGCGGCCGGCGCGACCTCGGCCGGGGCGCCGAGCACCGGCACCTGGACGCCGCCCATCAGGGCGCCCTCCGTGTCCTCGTCGGTTAAACGCAGCCGGTCGGTCCGGCGGAGCCGCAGCACGAACGGCGCCACGGGCCGCTCGTCGCCCACGGGCAGCGGATCGCGCAGATACACGAGGATCGCGTCGGAGAACGTGGGCACCGTGGCCCGGCACAGCCCGAGCACGATCTCGTCCAGGTCTATGCCGCGGGCGATCCGCCGGGTCGCCGCCCCGACGAAGCGCAGCCGGTCGCCCTCGCGGCGCGCCAGGCCCGCCGGGTCCTGCGGCGCCTCCGGGGGCGCGGGCGGCTGCGGCGGGACCGCGGCCGGCAGCGGGGCATGGGCGGCGGCCTCCTGCCGCGGCCGGGTGCGCTCCTGCGGCCGGGCAGCGACAGGCTGCCGGCCTTCGTGGGAGGTGGGATGCTCCGTCACGCCTGGGATTCCGTCCGTCCGGGCCGGTGGTGCGAGGCTGGGAACCGTCCTGCCGGTCCTGCCGAGCACGGCACGACCGGCACGGCGGGTCCCGGCGCCCCGGGTGCCGCTGTGCGCCTCCGGGGGCGGTGACGATCGTGACCGTGCCGCGGTTCCCGGGAGCACCGGGTGGACGCACCCGGGGCCCGGGACGCCAACGCCCCTGGAAGGTCGATATAGCCCATACCCAATCCGAGCGGGGCCTCGACAGAACGGGGGAGATCCGGGCGCACATCCGGCACGGTTCAGTCCCCCTTTTGATGACTTACGGTCAGTTCTTGTGCTGCGCTCAATCGTTGATGCGACGTGGCCTTGCGGAGGACGATCCTACGTTTGAACCCCGGGGGCGCATCAAGGGTCTCACGGCGTCGTCATGCGGACGTGGGTGCAGGGGTCCGATTCCAGTCGGCCGGCAGCTCCGGTACAGGCCAGCGGGGGTCGGGCCGCCAGTCCTCCCAGCCGTCGGAGTACGGCGGGCCCCAGGCCCTGATCACCTCGACCGCCTCCAGACCGGCCGCGCGCACCAGCCGGGCCTGGTCCTCGCCCATCAGCCCGGCCGTCCGCGCCTGGTCGAACTCGTCCTCGTCCAGCCAGTACCAGCTCCGGTCCGGCTGCACGGCGATGTCCAGAAAGTGATCCTCGGAGTCGATGCCGCCCGACCAACGCAGATGCGGCTCCTCCAGGTTCACGTACCAGTTCCTGAACTGCCAGCCCTGCTCCCAGAAGAGCCACACCGACCACGCGTCGCCGGGCCGGGCGAGCTTCAGGACGCCCGTGCCGGACCAGTGGGCGCGCACGGTCGTCCGGGGCACCGTGTAGCGCGTGGCGAGCGGTTCGCGGTGCACCGGCGTCCCGTCGGCGAGCACCGGCTTCACGCACTCGGTGCCCGGGGCCATCCACACCGCCAGCAGCTCGTCGGTGTCCCGGACCACGGTCACGGGTCTGCAGATGTGCACGTCGGAGGAGCCGTTGCCGCGATACCGCCAGAGGATCTGCTCCCCCGGCGCCCAGTGCTCGAAGCCCGCCGATCCCGTCATGCGGAGATCTTAGGCGTGGGCGAGCGGTCACGCTGCGGTACAGCTCACTGCGGTGCGCCGGGCCCCGGTACCGGGCGGACGCCGGCGCCGGAACCCGGAGGAGCTCAGGGTCGCGTCATCCGGAGCACGTCCAGCGCCTCGTCCAACTGCTCGAGCGTCAGCGCGCCGCGCTCCACGTACCCGCCCTCCAGCACCACTTCACGAATCGTCTTCCGCTCGGCCAGCGACTTCTTGGCGACCTTCGCGGCCTCCTCGTACCCGATGTACTTGTTGAGCGGGGTGACGACAGACGGCGACGACTCGGCGTACTCGCGGGCCCGCTCCTCGTCGGCCGTGATCCCGTCCACCGTGCGGTCGGCGAGCAGCCGGGACGCGTTCGCGAGGAGCCGCACCGACTCCAGCAGGTTCTTGGCCATCACGGGCAGCATCACGTTCAGCTCGAAGTTCCCCGCGGCGCCCGCCACGGCGACCGTCGTGTCGTTTCCCATGACCTGCGCGGCGACCATCAGGACGGCCTCGGGGACGACGGGGTTGACCTTGCCCGGCATGATCGAGGAACCCGGCTGGAGGTCGGGCAGGCGGATCTCGGCGAGCCCGGTGCGCGGACCGCTCGCCATCCAGCGCAGATCGTTCGAGATCTTGGTCAGCGAGACGGCGATCGTCCGCAGCTGGCCGCTGGTCTCCACGAGCCCGTCGCGGGCGCCCTGCGCCTCGAAGTGGTCGCGCGCCTCGGTCAGCGGCAGCCCGGTCGTCCGCGCAACCTCGGCGATGACGGCCGCCGAGAACCCGGGAGGCGTGTTGATGCCGGTGCCCACCGCCGTGCCGCCGAGCGGGAGTTCGGCGAGCCGGGGCAGCGAGGCGTTCAGCCGTTCGATGCCGTACCGGATCTGTGCCGCGTAGCCGCCGAACTCCTGGCCGAGAGTGACCGGCGTCGCGTCCATCAGATGGGTACGGCCGGACTTCACCACGCCGGCGAACTCCCCGGCCTTGCGCTCCAGCGCCTCCGCGAGATGCTCCAGCGCGGGGACCAGGTCCCTCGTCACGGCCGCCGTCGCGGCGATGTGGATCGAGGAGGGGAAGACGTCGTTGGACGACTGCGAGGCGTTGACATGGTCGTTGGGGTGGACGTCGCGGCCGAGCCGCTCGCTCGCCAGCGTGGCCAGGACCTCGTTCATGTTCATGTTGGACGAGGTCCCCGAGCCGGTCTGGAAGACGTCGACGGGGAAGTGCTCGTCCCAGCGGCCCTCGGCGACCTCCTCGGCCGCCTCCTGGACGGCCCGGGCGATGTCCTCGTCGAGCACGCCGAGCTCCGCGTTGACCTTGGCGGCGCCGCCCTTGATCCGGGCCAGGGCCTCCACGTGAGCGCGTTCCAGCCGTTGTCCCGACACCGGGAAGTTCTCCACCGCCCGTTGGGTCTGGGCGCGCCATTTGGCGTGCTCCGGCACCCGCACCTCTCCCATGGAGTCGTGCTCGATCCGGTGGCGGCCTGCGTTCTCGCTCGTGTCGGACATCTCCAAACCTCCTGAACAAGGTCAGCACGCCCCTGGTTCCGGGTATTCCCAAGTGCGCCGCCGCCCAGTAGAAGCCCTCGGCGGCACCGGACCGGGGAGGCGGCACGGTCGGGAACCGCTCGGCGGCGGGCCCGCCGCCGAGCGGTTCCCGACCGTCCCGACGACGGTGCGGGCCGCCACGGCTCGTGCGGTGGCCTCAGCGGGCCACCAGCCACGTCCTGCTGAGGGCGATCGCCCCGAGCTCCTCCGGAATGACCATCGGATTCGCCCCTCGCTTCGCGGACTTGGGGCTCGGTGCCTGCGCAGGTGGTCGCGCCGTCGCGCGCGGGAGGGGCTCCCGGCAAGGGTCCGGCGCCGCCCCGGCCGAGGTGGGGGGCACGAACCGGCACGGGCCGAGGTGGCCCGCGAGGCACTCGGCGGGTGCGGTGCGGGCGGGCGCACGGGGGAGGGCCCCGCCGCCGGGGCGGCAGGGCCCTCCGGGGTACTGCGGATACCCGGGACCCGCGGTTGCTCGGGGGGTCCCGCGGTCCCGGGATCAGCCCAGGCCGGGCCCGCGGACCGGGATGGTGGTGAAGGTCGGCGCGGGCGCGGGGTCCTGGAAGAAGTCGCTGCCCTTGTCGTCGACGACGACGAACGCCGGGAAGTCCTCGACCTCGATCTTCCAGACGGCCTCCATGCCGAGCTCCTCGTACTCGACGACCTCGACCTTCTTGATGCAGTCCTGCGCGAGGCGCGCGGCGGGGCCGCCGATCGAGCCGAGGTAGAAGCCGCCGTGCTCCTTGCAGGCCTCCGTGACCTGCTTGCTGCGGTTGCCCTTGGCCAGCATCACCTTGGAGCCGCCCGCCGCCTGGAACTGCTCGACGTAGGAGTCCATGCGGCCGGCCGTCGTCGGGCCGAAGGAGCCGGAGGCGTAGCCCTCCGGGGTCTTCGCGGGGCCGGCGTAGTAGACCGGGTGGTCCTTGAGGTACTGCGGCATCTCCTCGCCCGCGTCCAGCCGCTCCTTGATCTTGGCGTGTGCGATGTCGCGGGCCACGACGAGCGGGCCGGTCAGCGACAGCCGGGTCTTGACCGGGTACTTGGTCAGCTCGGCCAGGATCTCGTCCATCGGCTGGTTGAGGTCGATCCTGACGACGTCGCCGCTCTCGTCGAGGTGCTCCTCCGTCGTCTCCGGCAGGAAGCGCGCCGGGTCCGTCTCCAGCTGCTCCAGGAAGACGCCCTCGGCGGTGATCTTCGCGACGGCCTGGCGGTCGGCGGAGCAGGACACGGCGATCGCCACGGGGCAGGACGCGCCGTGCCGCGGGAGCCGCACCACGCGCACGTCGTGGCAGAAGTACTTGCCGCCGAACTGGGCGCCGATGCCGATCTTCTGCGTCAGCTCGAAGACCTTCTCCTCCAGGTCCTTGTCCCGGAAGCCGTGGCCGAGTGCCGAGCCCTCCTCCGGCAGCTCGTCCAGGTAGTGCGCGGAGGCGTACTTGGCCGTCTTCAGCGCGTACTCGGCGGACGTGCCGCCGACGACGATGGCCAGGTGGTACGGCGGGCACGCGGCCGTGCCCAGCGAGCGGATCTTCTCCTCCAGGAACTTCATCATGGAGGCCTCGTTCAGGACCGCCTTGGTCTCCTGGTAGAGGAAGGACTTGTTGGCGGAGCCGCCGCCCTTGGCCATGAAGAGGAACTTGTACGCGGCGCCGTCCGTCGCGTAGAGCTCGATCTGCGCGGGCAGGTTCGAGCCGGTGTTCTTCTCCTCCCACATGGTGAGCGGGGCCATCTGCGAGTAGCGCAGGTTGAGCTTGGTGTAGGCGTCGAAGATGCCGCGGCTCAGCGCCTCCTCGTCGCCGCCCCCGGTGAGGACGTTCTGCCCGCGCTTGCCCATGACGATGGCCGTGCCGGTGTCCTGGCACATGGGGAGCACGCCCGCGGCCGCGATGTTCGCGTTCTTCAGCAGGTCCAGCGCGACGAACTTGTCGTTCGACGAGGCCTCGGGGTCGTCGATGATCTTGCGCAGCTGGGCCAGGTGCGCCGGGCGGAGGTAGTGCTGGATGTCGTGGACGGCCTCTTCCGCGAGCTTGCGCAGCGCCTCCGGCTCGACCTTGAGGAACGTACGCCCGTCGGCCTCGAAGGTGGAGACACCTTCGGCGGTCACCAGGCGGTAGGGCGTGGTGTCCTCTCCCAGCGGGAGCAGATCGGTGTACTCGAACGCGGGGCTGGTCGGACGGGAGACAGGGGGCATTACGGCCATTCCTCACTCGGCAGACGGCGGCTGGCATCCATTGGCAGCGCGCCCACAAGCGTAAGACGCCCCCCGTCGTCCGGGCTTGTGAGGTAGGGCTCAGTTGGCGCCGGGGCCGGGTGGGGGGGTGGCGCGGGCCCCGCGGGGCGCGGGGTGCGGGGTGGCGTGGGGCCCGCCGGGGTGCGGGGTGCGGGGTGGCGTGGGGCCCGCCGGGGCGCGGGGTGCGGGGGTGGCGTGGGGCCCGCGCCCGGCGGGGATGGTGCGCCGGCGCGTGGCGGTGGTGAGGGGCGCGTCGGTGCAGGGCCGGCGGATCGCGAGGGTGTCGCGCGCGGCCACTAGTCGCGATCTATCGCGTTTCGCTAGGGTGTTGGTGTGGACCTCGACAAGCATGATTCCGCCGCCCCCGGCCGCCGACAGCCCCAGAATCCGGCCGCACCCGCCCGGCCCGCGGACCCCGCCGGGGCGATCCGGGCGTCCGACGCCGATCGCGACAGGACCGCGGACATCCTCAGGGAGGCCCTGGCCGAGGGCCGGCTCGACGCCGAGGAGCACGCGGAGCGGATCGACGCGGTCTACCGTGCCAAGACAGTCGGCGAGCTGGAGCCGGTCGTCCGCGACCTGCCCGCGAGCCGGCCGCCCCGCCAGGAGTCCGCGCCGTACGCGTACGGCCCCGAGGCCCCCGCCGGGCCCGCCGACAACCTCATCGCCGTCTTCTCCAGCTCCACCCGCAAGGGCCGCTGGCGGGTGGGGGCCCGTACCCAGGCGTTCTCGCTCTTCGGCAACATCGAGATCGATCTGACCGAGGCCATGTTCGGGCAGCGGCTCACCGTCATCAACGCGACTTCGATCTTCGGCAACGTGGAGGTCCGCGTCCCGGAGAACATCTCGCTGCGCGGCAGCGGTACCGGCATCTTCGGCAACTTCGAGGTGGTCACCCTCGAGTCGGCCGACCCGGAGGCGCCGATCGTGGTCGTCAACGGCTATTCCGTTTTCGGCAACGTGGAGGCCAAGCCGAAGCGCGGCAAGCGCATCGCGGACCTCCACGACCGGCTGCGCAAGCACCTGGGGCACTGACCGGCGGGTGCGGGGGGAGCGGCCGCCCGCAGTTCCGGCCTTCGGAACTCAGTGCCACTCAGTGCATAGGCGCGCGTACAGCGGGTAGGCCTTGCTGCATCGTCTCTCGCTCGCGAAGCCGTCGTCAGGAGTAGACCGTGCTGCAACTGCCGCATCAGCCCCTGCAGGTAGCCGTTCCGCCCCAGCGTTCTGCCGCTCGGGAAGATCAGGACGCGCCCTGGCACACGGAGGCGGTGTGCCGCCGGGACGAAGCCGGCCTGTTCTTCGCGCCCTCCAAGGAACCGACGGCGGCGAGGCTCTCGCGGGAGGACGCCGCCAAGCGGGTCTGCGCCCGCTGTCCCGTGATGGTCGAGTGCCGGGAGCACGCGCTGCTCCAGCCGGAGCCGTACGGCGTTTGGGGCGGGCTCACCGCGGCCGAGCGCCGGGTCGTACTGGCCCGTCGCCGGCGGCGCGAGACGGAGATCAAGAAGGCGGCGTCGGCGGCCTGACGGACACCACGGCACCCGGGCACGCGAGAGAGGGGCGCCCCCACCGCACATTGGGGGGCGCCCCTCTCTCGTGTGTCGCGTCCGCGTTCGGTGCTACTTGGCGCGGTCGAAGTCGATGGCGCTGTAGGCGCGCAGCTTCGACAGGCGATGGGTCGAGTCGATCTGCCGGATCGTGCCCGACTTGGAGCGCATGACCAGCGACTGCGTGGTGGCGGTCGCGGAGCGGTAGCGCACGCCGCGCAGCAGTTCGCCGTCCGTGATGCCGGTCGCGACGAAGAACACGTTGTCCCCCCTGACCAGGTCGTCCATGAGGAGCACCCGGTCCAGGTCGTGGCCGGCGTCGAGGGCGCGCTGCCGCTCCTCCTCGTCCTTCGGCCAGAGCTTGCCCTGGATCGTCCCGCCGAGGCACTTGATCGCGCACGCGGTGATGATGCCCTCGGGCGTGCCGCCGATGCCCATCAGCATGTCGACGCCGGTGCCCTCGCGCACGGCCATGATCGCGCCGGCGACGTCGCCGTCCGAGATGAACTTGATGCGCGCGCCCGTCTCGCGGATCTCCTTGACGATGCCCTCGTGGCGCGGGCGGTCCAGGATGACGACGGTGACGTCCTCGGGGGAGGAGCTCTTCGCCTTCGCGACGCGGCGGATGTTCACCGAGACCGGGGCGTTGATGTCGACGAAGTCGGCGGCCTCGGGGCCGGTGACCAGCTTGTCCATGTAGAAGACCGCGGACGGGTCGAACATGGTGCCGCGGTCGGCGGCGGCGAGCACCGCGATCGCGTTCGGCATGCCCTTGGCGGTGAGCGTGGTGCCGTCGATCGGGTCCACGGCGATGTCGCACTCCGCGCCGGTCCCGTCGCCGATCCGCTCCCCGTTGAACAGCATCGGGGCTTCGTCCTTCTCGCCTTCGCCGATGACGACGACACCGTTCATCGACACGGTGCTGACGAGGGTGCGCATGGCTTTGACGGCAGCGCCGTCCGCGCCGTTCTTGTCGCCGCGGCCGACCCAGCGGCCGGCGGCCATGGCGGCGGCCTCGGTGACCCGGACGAGCTCCAGGGCGAGGTTGCGATCCGGGGCCTCGGGCGAGACCTCGAGCTGGGACGGAAGATGATGCTCGGTCATCGGAGCGCACCTTTCTGTACGACGACGGCCGGATGAAGAGGGTGCTGTGACTCTATCGGTACGTCGACAAAATGAGCAGAGGGGCCCACGTTTGAGCAAACAACCTTGATGCGACGATAGTGCGGTGGCAGGCAAGCGAGGCAACCAGACAGTGCGCGGAATGATCCAGTCGATGGCGGTCATCTGCGCATTCGCAGGCGTTATCTACTTCTTCATTCCGCACGACGACTCCCTGGACCCGACCCGGACCGTCGACTACAGCGTGGAGCTCACGACCGCACGCCGGGCGGCACCCTACCCGGTGGCGGCCCCGGCAGGGCTGCCCGCGGGCTGGAAGCCCACCTCGGTGACCTTCCGGCGCGACGAGGGCCACGCCTGGCACATCGGCTTCCTGGACCCCGACGGGCAGTACGTGGCGGTCGAGCAGTCGACGGAGCCGCCGCGGAAGTACGTCCCGAGGGTCACCCAGCAGGCGGCCCTGACCGAGCGCACCCAGCAGGTGGGCGGGGAGACCTGGCAGCGCTGGGAGGGCCCGAAGTACGACGCGCTGGTCCGCACCGGCAAGGGCTCGACGACGGTGGTGACGGGCACGGCCTCGTACGAGCGGCTCGCGCAGATGGCCGCGGCGCTCGAGTCGGAGTCCGGCGCCTCGCCGTCACCGGTTCCGTCCGCCTCCTGACCCAGGCGTCAGCGGCCGGCGGGATCGTGCGCCCGCGTGCCCCGGTGCGCCCGCGTGCGCCCCGGCGCGGCGGGCGGGTCCACGGCCCCCGGCCGTCCGCGGGACCCGCGCGGCCGGGACGGTCGCCCCGGCCGGGCCGCCCCGGCGGCGTCCCGCATCCCGCATCCCGCGCGAGGAGGCTGCCGCCTGCACGCGACGAGGCCGCCGCACCGTTCGGTGCGGCGGCCTCGTGCGGCCCCGGCAGCGCCGGTCAGACGGTCGTGACGACCTCGTCGAACGCCAGCCGCGGCGAACGCGGGAACCAGGCGTTCTCGCCCGGCTTGCCGATGTTGACGACCATCAGCGGGGTGTGGTCGTCGTCCAGGAACTCCTTCTGCACGCCGGCGAAGTCCAGGCCCGTCATCGGGCCGGCGGCCAGACCGGCGGCGCGGATGCCGACGATGAAGTACGCGGCCTGCAGCGCGGCGTTCAGCACCGCGGACCGCTCACGGACCGGGCGCTCCGCGAAGAACGCGTCCTTCGCCTGCGGGAAGTGCGGGAACAGCTCCGGCAGCTCCTCGTGGAACTCGTTGTCGGCGGCCAGGATCGCGACCAGCGGAGCGGTGGCGGTCTTGGGCTGGTTGCCCTCGGACATGTGCTTCACCAGGCGCTCACGGGCCTCGGCGGAGCGGACCAGGACGACGCGCAGGGGCGACTGGTTGAAGGCGGTGGGGCCGTACTTGACCAGGTCGTAGATCGCCTGCACCTGCTCCTCGGTCACCGGCTCGTCGGTGAAGGTGTTGGCGGTGCGGGCCTGGCGGAAGAGGAGGTCCTGGGCTGCGGGGTCAAGAACGAGGGACATGCTGCGTACCTTCCGGATGAGCAAGATGAGCTGCGTGGGTCAAGCCGAGTCCTCACCGTACGATCGAGATAGATGAAAATTCAACTAAATCGGATCCCGGGTGAGGCAAGTCACTCAACTTTCAATAACCCAACGTTCAACTAAATCTGGTCCGTGGTTATGCCCGCCCTGCCGACGAGGTCCGCCGGCCGGTAGCGCGGTCCCGCCCGGGGCGCCGCCGCGCGTCAGCCGTCCGTGTCGTCCTGGCCCCGGCGGCCGTCCGCACTCGCCGCGGTCCCGCCCGGTGCCTCCGGGCCCTCGGGCCCGTCCCGTTCCGCCAGCGCCGCGTCCAGCCGGGCGCGGGCGCCGTCGAGCCAGCGGCGGCACACCTTCGCCAGCTCCTCGCCGCGCTCCCACAGCGCCAGGGACTCCTCCAGCGTCGTGCCGCCCGCCTCCAGCCGGCGTACGACCTCGATCAACTCGTCCCGTGCCTGCTCGTAGCCGAGCGCGCTCTCGTCGGTTCTCGCCGTCATCTGCTCCACCCTGTGCATCCGCCTGTTGTCGTCCGGCCGCGCCCGCGCAGACCGCTTCCCCCCGGGGCCGGAGGTCCTGCCCGGCCCCACGGCGCCGATCAGTCGCCGGCCACCCGGACCCGGAACTCGCCCTCGGCGACCCGCGCCCGCAACTCGTCGTCCGCCGACACCTCGCCGGCCGAGCGCACCACTGTGCCGTCCTCGCGCTGAAGTACCGCGTACCCCCGTTCAAGCGTCGCCGCGGGCGACAGCGCCACGACGCGCGCGAGCGTGTGCGACAGCTCGGAGTCCGCGCGGTCCAGCAGGTGCCCCAGAACCCGGCGGCTGCGGGCGACCAGGGCGTCCGTCTCGTGCTCGCGATCCTCCACCATCCGGTGGGGATGCTCCATGACCCGCCGGTGCAGACAGTGCTGCAGACCGCGTTCCTCCCGCTCCAGCAGGCCGCGGACCGTCCTCAGCGCACGGTCCCGCAGCCCCTGAACCCGGTCCAGCTCCTCACCGACGTCGGGGACGACCTTCTTCGCGGCGTCCGTCGGCGTCGAGGCCCGCAGATCGGCCACCAGATCGAGCAGCGGGGAATCCGGCTCGTGCCCGATCGCGGAGACCAGGGGGGTACGGCAGTCGGCGACCGCCCGCACCAGTTGCTCGTCGGAGAACGGCAGCAGGTCCTCCACGCTGCCCCCGCCGCGCGCGACGATGATCACGTCCACCCCGGCGTGCTCGTCCAGCTCCTTCACCGCCTGGATCACCTGCGGCACCGCCCGCACGCCCTGCACGGCGACGTTGCGCACCTCGAACCGGACCGCGGGCCAGCGCCGCCGCGCGTTCTCCAGCACGTCCCGCTCGGCCGCCGAGGCCCGGCCGCAGACCAGGCCGATCAGCTGCGGCAGAAACGGCAGCGGCTTCTTGCGGTCCGCCGCGAAGAGCCCCTCGGCGCCCAGCGTCCGCTTCAGCCGCTCCAGCCGCGCCAGCAGCTCGCCGATGCCGACCGGCCTTATCTCGACGGCCCGGAGCGAGAGCTGCCCGCGCGGGGCGTACCATTCCGGCTTGGCGTGCACGACCACTCGCGCGCCCTCGGCGACGGCGTCCGCGACCGCGTCGAACACCTGTCGGTAGCAGGTGACGCTCACCGAGATGTCGTACGCAGGGTCGCGCAGCGTCAGGAAGACCACCCCGGCGCCCGGTCGGCGCGACAACTGGGTGATCTGCCCCTCGACCCAGACGGCGCCGAGCCGGTCGATCCACCCCCCGATGAGCCGCGACACCTCGCCGACGGGCAGGGGGGCTTCGGCTGACGTAGTGAGACCCATGACCGCGAGCGTAACGGCAGCCTCCGACACGCCCGGTCCGGCGACACCGCGGCCTCCGTGCCCGGGCGGTGACCACCGCTTCACGCCCGCCGGACGGAGTCCGCTCGGCAGGGCCCAAGGGCCCGAGGACCAAGGGCCGCCTGCGACGCCGAAGGGCTTCGCACGGCCGAGGGGCACCACGCACAGGCGCCTACGCGAAGGGCGGAGCCTCCCGCCGACCCCGCTGCGCCATCAGCACCAGCAGCCCCACCGCCAGCCACACCGCGCCGACCGCCTGGGCGGTCGGCGAGGCGGCCACGATCACCGCCACCGTCACCACCGCCCCGAGTGCCGGGATCAGCCCGTGCCGCCACCAGCTCGGTGGTCCGGCCGCACGCCGCACCACGAACCAGCCCACCACGCTGGCGTGCAGCAGGGTGAAAGCCGTCAGCGCACCGATGTCCACGACCGAGACCAGGAGGTCCAGCCCGTCGGCACGCCGCGCCGCCCAGAGCGCCGCTGCGGTCGTCACGCCGGCCGACACCAGCAGTGCCACGCGCGGCACGCCCCCGTCCGCGCGGGACAGGGCCCGCGGCAGCCGCCGGTCCCGGCCCATGGCGAACAGCAGCCGTCCTGCAGCCGCCTGCCCCGCCAGCGCGGCGAACGCCGCGCCGATCGCCTTGCTCGCCGCCACCAGGTCGTGCAGCCACTGCCCCACGGAGGCGTCGACGGCGTCGTAGAACGCGGATCCCTGGCCCCGCGGGTCCGCCGCGAGCTGCGCCGAGGAGACGGGTTCCAGCAGCGCCACCAGATACGTCTGGACCATGAACAGGGTCCCCGCGAGCCCCAGGCAGAACAGCACCGCCCCGGCGACCTGCCGCGAGCCCCCCGTGACCTCCTCGGCGAACGAGGCGATCGCGTCGAACCCCAGGTAGGACAGCACCGCGACCGACACCGCCCCGAGCACCGCCGCCGGCACGAAGTCGCCGTCCCCGGTCAGCGGTGACGCCCAGCCGCGCCGCGCGCCGTCCGTCACCAGCACCCGTGCCGCCGCGACCACGAACACCAGCAGGACCACCAGCTCCATCGCCAGGACCACCAGGCCGACGCGCGCGGCCGCCCGCACGCCCCAGAGGTTCAGCAGCGTGGTGACGACGACCGCCAGCGCCGTCCACACCCACCGGTCCACGGCCGGAACCAGGGCCTCCATCGCGATCCCCGAGAAGAGGTAGGCCACCGCGGGGATCAGCAGGTAGTCGAGCATCGCCATCCAGCCGGCGACGAAGCCCGGCGCCTCGCCGAGCCCCTTGCGCGCGTACGCGAAGACCGATCCGGCCATCGGCGCCACCCGCACCATCTGTGCGTAGCTGTACGCCGTGAACGCCATGGCGACGGTGGCCACGAGGTAGACGAGCGCGACCGCACCGTGCGACTCGGCGTCGAGGGTCCCGAAGACGCCCACGGGCGCCATGGGGGCGATGAAGAGCAGTCCGTAGACGACCAGGTCCCGGAAGCCGAGGCTCCGGCGCAGCCGCGCGTGCGGACCGGTGCCGTTCCCGGGGGCATTCCCGGAGCCGGTGCCGCCGGTGCCCGTCATGGGAGCCTCCGTCCTCGTACGTCCCGCCTCGCGTCGTGGATCACCGGCGCGTGATCGCGAACGCGCACCAGTCTCAGCCCCGTGGGCGATCGTTGGGCCCTCCGGCGCGCCCTTACGATGGGGGACATGACTGCAACGAACGCCCGCCGCGTCCTCCTCGCCGCACCCCGTGGCTACTGCGCGGGCGTGGACCGTGCCGTGATCGCCGTGGAGAAGGCCCTCGAGCAGTACGGCGCGCCGATCTACGTCCGCCACGAGATCGTCCACAACAAGTACGTCGTGCAGACCCTCGAGAAGAAGGGCGCGATCTTCGTCGAGACGACGGACGAGGTGCCCGAGGGCTCCATCGTCATGTTCTCGGCGCACGGCGTGGCCCCGGTCGTCCACGAGGAGGCCGCGGAGCGGAAGCTGGCCACCATCGACGCGACCTGCCCCCTGGTGACGAAGGTCCACAAGGAGGCCGTGCGGTACGCGAAGGACGACTTCGACATCCTCCTCATCGGTCACGAGGGCCACGAGGAGGTCATCGGCACCACCGGCGAGGCCCCGGAGCACATCACCCTGGTCGACGGCCCGCAGGACGTGGACAAGGTCGAGGTCCGCGATCCGTCCAGGGTCGTCTGGCTGTCGCAGACCACGCTCTCCGTGGACGAGACGATGGAGACCGTCGACCGGCTGAAGACCAAGTTCCCGCTGCTGGTCTCCCCGCCGAGCGACGACATCTGCTACGCCACGCAGAACCGCCAGATCGCGGTCAAGCAGATGGGGGCCGAGGCGGACCTGGTCATCGTCGTCGGCTCGCAGAACTCCTCCAACTCCAAGCGGCTCGTCGAGGTGGCCCTGGGCGCCGGCGCCCGCGACGCGCACCTCGTGGACTACGCGAAGGAGATCGACGAGGCCTGGCTGGAGGGCGTCTCGACCGTGGGCGTCACCTCGGGCGCCTCGGTGCCGGAGGTCCTGGTCGAGGAGGTCCTGGAGTGGCTGTCGCAGCGCGGCTTCGAGGACGTCGAGATCGTGAAGGCGGCCGAGGAGTCGATCACGTTCTCGCTGCCCAAGGAGCTCCGCCGGGACCTGCGCGCCGAGGCGTCGTCCCTCGTCGAGGACTGACCGTCCGGGCGGGGGACCGAAGGCCGGAGCGCTCCGCGGGGCCGGGTGGCATCTGGGGAAGTCCGGCGAAGGTCCTGCTGTCGGTGAGTGACGGTCAGCCCTTCCTCGTAACGTTGTGTCCATGAACGTCTTCGGAGTGGACATCGGCGGATCGGGGATCAAAGGCGCCCCCGTGGACCTGGACCGCGGCGACCTCGCCGAGCCCCGCCACAAAGTACTCACCCCGCACCCGGCGGCGCCCGAGCCCGTGGCGGACTGCGTCGCCGAGGTGGTGCGGCACTTCGGATGGTCCGGCCCTGTCGGGGTCACCTTCCCCGGAGTGGTCACCGGCTCGGTCATCCGTACGGCCGCCAACGTCGACAAGAACTGGATCGACGTCGACGCCGCCGAGCTTCTGCGTGAACGGCTCGGCATGCCGGTGACCGTGCTCAACGACGCGGACGCGGCCGGAGTGGCCGAGATGACCTTCGGCGCGGGCAAGGGCCGCAAGGGCACGGTGATGCTGCTGACCTTCGGTACGGGCATCGGCAGCGCGCTCTTCCTGGACGGCAGGCTCGTGCCGAACACGGAGCTCGGCCATCTGGAGCTGAACAACCACGAGGCCGAGAAGCGCGCGTCGACGAAGGTCAAGGAGGACGAGGGGCTGAGCTGGGAGCACTGGGCCCGCCGGGTCCAGAAGTACCTGGCCCACCTCGAGATGCTCTTCTCGCCCGAGCTGTTCATCATCGGCGGCGGGGTGAGCCGCAAGGCGGACAAGTTCGTTCCGCTCCTCCACCACATCCGGGCGGAGATCGTCCCGGCCCAGCTCCAGAACAACGCGGGCATCGTCGGAGCGGCGATGACGGCGGCGGCCGAGCACCGCTGATCCCTGCCCGCCCGCCGGAATGACGGCGGGCGTCGACGGCGGACCACGGAAAGGCGCCCGTCACGGGACCGACGGGCGCCTTTCCCCCGGATGCGGAGGGCGGTCGCTCAGGCGCGGCGGGGCGGCGCGGCAGGCCGGCGGGTACGGCGCCGGGTCGTCATCAGCCGGATCTTCCGCACGGTCGCGATCAGCCCCGCGACGAGGGTGCCCCCGTACAGCCAGCCCGCCTGCACCGCCAGCGCGGTGACCACGGCCATGATCTGGACGCCGATGCCCCCGGACCCGCCGGTCCCCTCCGAACCGCCCGTGATCGGCAGCAGCCCCACGGCGAAGGCGATCGGCACGCTGATCGGCGCGGTGACCAGGTCGGCGCTCCGCACCCAGAACGCGGTCAGGGCGCTGACCGGCAGGAACAGCACCCCGTACACGATGGCGGAGCCGTCGAACAGGAGCTGGTCGAGCGAGCCGATCACCAGCATCAGAGTGCAGACGAACAGTCCGGCGCCCAGTCCCGTCAGCCGTGGGTTCGGCAGTCTGCGCAGGGCGGCCACCACCGGGGGGCCCTGACGCGCGGGCCGCGGGGCGGGCCGCTTCCCCGGCCGCTGCGGGGTGTCCGGCTGCCCCGGCCCGCCGGACCGGGCCGTGACCCGGTACACCGAGGCGCCCTCGATGAGGGCGCCCTTGGACAGGGGGGCCTGCTGCGAAAGAGGGGCCTGCGGCCGCGGCCGCCTCGACGGGGTACCAGTCCTTTGCTGCTCCACGTGACCAACGTAGGTCGCGATGTGCGATCAGTACGTCACGGGACACGCCCTTTGGGTGAGCTTGGTCAAGAGTTCGAGACGTCGCACGCGTGACGTACTCGGGCGGCCCGCCCGTAAACTGGGGGATCGGCCCACTCCCGGGCCCGGCCACCAGCCAGTCCTCACTCCAGGAAGTCGCCAACGTGTCGCTCACGATCGGAATCGTCGGTCTGCCGAATGTCGGCAAGTCGACCCTGTTCAACGCCCTGACCAAGAACGACGTGCTGGCGGCCAACTACCCGTTCGCCACCATCGAGCCCAACGTGGGCGTGGTCGGCGTCCCCGACGCCCGGCTCGGCAAGCTGGCCGAGATCTTCGGCTCGCAGCGGGTCCTGCCCGCGACGGTCGACTTCGTCGACATCGCCGGCATCGTCCGCGGCGCCAGCGAGGGCGAGGGCCTGGGCAACAAGTTCCTGGCGAACATCCGCGAGTCCGACGCGATCTGCCAGGTCATCCGTGCCTTCGAGGACGAGAACGTCGTCCACGTCGACGGCAAGGTCTCGCCGAAGGACGACATCGAGACCATCAACACCGAGCTGATCCTCGCCGACCTCCAGACCATCGAGAAGGTCCTGCCGCGACTCCAGAAGGAGTCCCGGATCAAGAAGGACGTGGCGCCGAAGGTCGCGGCGGTCGAGGCCGCCAAGGAGATCCTCGAGAGGGGCGACACCCTCTTCTCCCAGGGCATCGTGCAGGGCTCGGAGAACACCGAGCTGCTCCACGACCTGCACCTGCTGACCACCAAGCCGTTCCTCTACGTCTTCAACGTCGACGAGGACGAGCTGACGGACGACTCCTTCAAGGACGAGCAGCGCGCGCTGGTCGCCCCGGCCGAGGCGATCTTCCTCAACGCCAAGCTGGAGGCGGACCTCGCCGAGCTCGACGAGGAGGACGCCATGGAGCTCCTCCAGTCCGTCGGCGCCGAGGAGCCCGGCCTCGCCACGCTGGCCCGCGTCGGCTTCGACACGCTGGGCCTGCAGACCTACCTGACGGCGGGCCCCAAGGAGTCCCGCGCCTGGACGATCAAGAAGGGCGCGACGGCCCCCGAGGCGGCTGGTGTGATCCACACCGACTTCCAGAAGGGCTTCATCAAGGCCGAGGTCATCTCCTTCGCCGACCTCGTCGACACCGGCTCGGTCGCCGACGCCCGCGCGGCGGGCAAGGCGCGCATGGAGGGCAAGGACTACGTGATGCAGGACGGGGACGTGGTGGAGTTCCGCTTCAACGTCTAACTCGACAGCGCCGAGCGCCCCGCCGAGGTCCTCAACTGGCGCATCGCCGCTCAGCCGAACCGGCGGACGCAAGCGGCTCGCAGGCAAAGCACCATCAGCGGCACATCAGCGGTCCGCCACGCCACACTCTCCGGCCACGCCAGTTCATGAGGCCCGAAGAACGCGGTCGGCGCCGCTGACCCCGGTCAGATGCCCCGCCATGCGTAGTGGCGGGGCATCGAGTCGGGTTCAACGGCAAAGATTCATGATGGTGTCGTCGAAGTCGGGAAACTCCTGTGCGGCCTGCGCGATGATCGTCGCTGCCGACGCGCGGCGGTCCGGAGCAAATTGCTCCGCGATGGCCGCCAGGTCGCGATTGACCCGGGGAGCCCAATCGGGCTCGGGCTCGTACGAGGCGGCTGCTTCCCACGGACCGAAGCCGTCAGCAAGCAGCCACAGAAAGCCACCCAGGTCGCGAGCGACGACGCCTGTTTCTCCTTCGGAGCCCAGAAAGACAACGGGCTGCTCTACCAGTTCCTGACCTGGACGAACCAGCCAGAACGCCGCGTTCCCGCCGGTGCCGTCCTGGCCAAATACGCGGAAGTCGTCGCCGTTCAGCTCGCCGTTGCCGGTCCACGCGCGAAACCACTCGGTGGTCTCATCGGCGGTCAGGAAGGACTCGTAGGGTTCGAAGTCGACACCGTCCTCGCCAATGCATTTGAGCCGGACCGCCATGGCAGCGGCGAGCGCGGCGGGGAACTGGCGATCTCCGTTCGCGGTCATGCGATGAGAGTAGCGATCGTTTGGGCTTGGCAGCACCGCCTGCTATCCATCCCAGCCGGCGCAGCGACTCGGCACCGTCAACTCACTCAGCTGCACGAACAGCTTCGCTGCCCTCTCGTTCAGAGACTGAACGGGTGGAGGAGTCCGCCTGGCTCCAGGTACCTGCCCCAGGTGCGGCGCCGGTCCGGAATCCGCTGCACCGTACGCACCCGAGGGGCACCGTCACCGGATCGTCGATCCGTCGAAGGCGCCCTCCGGGCTGGGCTCGGCCACGTCGACGGCCAGACCGAGGCCCTCCTCCACATCACCTACGCCCGCGCCTACGCCGCAGTCAACGAGAACACCTCGGCCGCGCGCCCTACTCGCCGCCGAAGACGCCCTCCTCCGAGACGACGGCCCCCAATCCAGTTACTCCCGCGTCAGCGGCACCGTGGCCAGCCACACCGCCCGAACCCTGACCGACCTCGCCGACCACATCGGCACCGAGCAGCAGCACCGAGACGCCCTCACCCGCTGGGATCCCCGAAACGTACAAGCGCGTCCACGCACTCACTTACGCCGACCTCGGCGACAGCCGCGCCGCCCGGGCCCGTGCTGACGAGGCCGTCGCCGCCTTCCTGGCAGGCGTCACGCATCCGGCGACTCCGAGGCTCGGCGAATTCCGCCCAAAGGAAGGCGAGTTGGGGTGCCAGAGGCGCTGCGGGCCGAGGCGCCCGAGGAGTGCTCGGGTCTGGCCCGACTTGCGAAGACAGCGCCGTACGGCGCGGTAACATCGCATTTCTTTGAGCAGTGACACGGGGAAGTTGTATGTGGGGCGAAGAGCGCGGTACCGAACCCAAGGCGTCCAGTGGGTCCATCGCGGTGGACACGGCGGGACTCGCGGTCCTCCTGCGGAGCTGGCGCGCCCGTGCCGGGCAGCGACTCGGCCTGGGCAGCCCCCTGCCCCAAGTGGAAGTGGCCTCCGAACTCGGCATGAGCGAGCGGTGGTACCGCGAACTGGAACGCGGCTCGATCCCGCGTCTGGATCCCCGCGTACTGTCCCGTCTGGCGGACGTCCTGCGCCTCGACGCGGACGAACGTGCGGCGCTGCACTTCCACGCCTTCGGCGGCACCCCGTACGCAACCCCGTCCCGCTCCGGCCGCCCGGCCGACCGGCCCGCCCTCCAGCAGCTGGTCGACCGGCAGATGCCGCGCCCCGCCTACGTGACCGACACCCGTTGGGACATCGTCACGCACAACAGCGCCATGGCCGAGTGGTTCCCCTGGGTCCTCGCCCAGGACGCCAACCTCATCCGCTGGGCCCTGACCAGCCCGGAGGCCCGTGAGCAACTGGTGGACTGGTCCCGTCACGCGTACATCTACCTGGCCATGGTCCGCTTCGCCATGGCCGAGCGCCCGGACGATCCGGGCCTCTCGGCGCTGCTGCACGAGATCCTCCAGGACCCCGCCTGCCGGCGCCTCTGGACAGAGCGGACGTGCATCGTCGGCAACCGCGACGGCCACCGCTTCCGGCTTCGCCTGCCGCACGTCGCCCCCGCGGTCATCGAAGTGGTGACGCAGGTCCTCCTGCCCGCCGGACACCCGGGACTGCGATTCGTCGTTCTCGGAGACGAGCCGTCGTCCCCGGCCGACGGCAACTGATTACACGCCACCGCAACCCGGGAATCAATACCCGGTGACCGGCAAAGAATTGCCGGTGTCGATTCGAGTGTCACCGGCAAATCTTTGCCGATCGGCAGGCATTGACAGAAGAAATGGCTTGCGGGTTTTCTCGATTCGCGAGGCGGTTCAAGCCGCCCAGTTCGAGAGAGAATCCGGAGACCGGCGTTGCAGGCGCTTATGAACATCGAGAAGGCAATCCTGGGACGGGGCGACTGGGATGCCACCCGGCAGGAGGGCGCCGCAAGGCAGGACTCCACCGCCCGACCCGTCCGGCGCGTCGGCGTGGTGGGCTCGGGCACCATGGGCGGCGGCATCGCCGAACTGTGCGCTCTGCGCGGCCTGGACGTCCGGCTCGCGGTGTCCCGGGAGTCCTCGCTGGTCTCCGCGCCCCGGCGCCTCGCGGCGTCCCTGGACCGACGGGTGTCCAGGAACCAGCTCTCCGAGGCGGACCGGGACGCCGCGCTCTCCCGGGTCTCCGTCACCACCGACCTGGCGGACCTGGGCGACCGCCGGCTCGTGATCGAGGCCGTTCCCGAGGACGAGGACCTCAAGCTCGACCTGTTCACCACGCTCGACAAGGCCGTGGACCCGGACGCGATCCTGGCCTCGACGACCTCGGCCATCACCATCACCCGGCTCGCACGTGCCACGGCACACCCCGGCCGGGTGATCGGGATGCACTTCTTCAACCCGGTCGTCTCGTTGCCGCTGGTGGAACTGGTCCCGACGCTTCTCACCGACCCGGCCGTCCTCCGGAGCGCGGAGACGTTCGTCGCCGAGACGCTCGGCAAGGAGCCGATCACGGCGGGGGACCGCAGCGGGTTCGTGGTCAACGCACTGCTCGTCCCGTACCTGCTGTCCGCCGTCCGCATGCTCGAATCGGGCTACGCGTCGACCGAGCACATCGACCGCGGAATGGAAGGCGGCTGCGCCCATCCCATGGGTCCCCTGCGGCTGTGCGATCTCATCGGTCTCGACGTCGTCGCGGCGGCTGCCGACGCCCTGTACGAGGAATTCAAGGAGCCGCTCTACGCTCCGCCGTCACTGCTGTCGCGCATGGTGGAATCCGGCCTTCTCGGCAGAAAGACCGGCCGCGGATTCTACGCGTACGCATAGCTCACGAGGCGCCACCGTCCCACGGATTTTGAGGAACACACGCATGCACGCGTACATGAACATCAAGAAGTCGGCGCGGATAAGCCACGACTTCTGGGAGACCACCACAGAGGCCGGCATGTTCGACATCGTCGCGGCCGGTCTGGGCGAGGGACGGCACAGGTCGCTGGCCGACGGCCACGAGTTCGTCAACATGTCCTCGTACTCGTACCTCGGCCTGGACACCCATCCGAAGATCGTCCAAGGCGCGATCGACGCCGTGAGGGCGGAAGGAGCGCTCAACACCTCGACCTCCCGGATGCGGATACGCTTCGCCGCGCTCAGGGATGCCGAGGACGCCCTGTCGGAGTTGTTCGACGTGGAGGCCGTGACCGTGGCCTCCTGCGCCGCGGCGGCCTGGGCGAGCCTGCCCCTGCTCGCCTCCGGACTCCTCACCGACGGCACGCCGCCGTTGATGGTCTTCGACAAGAACGCGCACTTCTGCCTCAACGCGATGAAGCCGAACGTCGCCGACGAGGCCCCCCTCACCACCATCCGGCACAACGACGTCGACGCCCTCGAAGACCTCTGCAGGCAGCACCCCCAGGTCGCCTACATCGCCGACGGCGTGTACAGCACCGGTGGGAAGGCGCCCGTCGAGGAGCTGCTCCGACTGCAGGAGAAGCACGGCCTGTTCCTGTTCTTCGACGAGGCCCACGGCATCTCCACCGTCGGCGAGCGCGGCCGCGGAGCGGTCCTGGAGACCATGGGCGGGATCAACGACCGGACCCTGATCATCACATCCCTCAACAAGGGCTTCGGCGCATCGGGCGGTGCGATCTTCCTCGGCCGCAAGGGCTCACCTGCGCGGCGCGACGTCGCCCTGCGCAACGGCGGCCCGCTGATGTGGTCGCAGAGGATCAACACCGCCGGTCTCGGTGCCGTGCTGGCCTCGGCCGAACTGCACCGCTCGGACGAACTCCCGTTGCTCCAGCGCCGGCTCCAGCGGAACATCGACCTGTTCGACAGCCTGCTCCCGACCGGGCTGAGCGGCGACGGACTGCCCATCCGCTTCGTGGACATCGGCTCCGAGGACGCGACCGTCCGTCTGGCGCAGGCGCTCCTGGAGCGGGGCTACTACGCCTCGCCCATCTTCTTCCCCGTCATCGCCCGCGGAAAGGCCGGCCTGAGGCTGATGCTCCGCGCGAACATGAGCGCCGCCGAGATCGAGGACTTCTGCAGGCAGCTCAAGGAACTGAGGGACCGGCATGTCTGAGGCCCGGTCCAGGGGTACGTCCCGGACGGCCGCGGCGCAGCCCGACGTGCCCGCATCCGAGCCGGAGCGCCGAAAGCCGGAGCGCCGCACCATGCTCGTCGGCTGTCTGCTCGTGTTCACCGCGCAGATGGCCACGACCGTCTACCTGCCCTCCCTCCCCGCGGTCCAGCACGACCTCGGCGTGTCCCGCAGCTTCGCCGCGCTGTCGGTGTCCCTCTTCGTCATCGGCGCGGCCGCGCCCGTCGTGCTGTGGGGGCGTGCGGCGGACCGGTACGGGCGGCGTGCCTCGGTGCTCGCCGCACTCGTGCTGTTCGTCGCCTCCAGTGCACTGCTGGCGCTCAACACGTCCGCGTGGGGGCTGCTCGTGCTGCGCTCCGTACAGGGCATCGGCGCCGGAGGCGCGGCCATCATCGCGCGCATCTTCGTACGGGACCTCGGCGGTGGCGACGCGCTCGCCCGTCGCCTGTCGGTGCTGTCGATCGCCTTCGTCACCGCCCTCGGCGGCGGGCAGTTCCTGGGCGGTCTCATCGGGACCTACGCCCACTGGCAGGCCGGATTCGTCGTCCTGGCCATGGTGGGGACCGTCGGCGCGCTCGGTGCGGCGACACTGCCCCTGCACCCCGGGCAGGGCCGCGCCGAACAGACCGGCATGGTCCGGATCTACCTGCGCATCCTGACGGTGCCGGCGTTCCTGAAGCCCACCGTCGCCGGCGGGCTCGGCTTCGCCACGATCGTCCTCCTCCAGGAGGTCGCACCCTTCGTCTTCCAGCACCACTTCGACCTGAGCGTGGACGCCTACGGCAATGTGGGGCTGCTCTTCGGGCTGGCCTACTTCGCGGGCGCGGTCATGGTGAACCGGCTGGTCGCCTCCGCCGGGTCGAGCCGGCTGATGCGGATCGGCGCCCTGATCATGACGGGCTCCGGTCTGCTGCTGATCGTCCTGTGGCTGCTGCCGGGCGTCCCGCTCACGGCCGCGCTCGTGGTGTTCACCGCCCTGTACTGCGCCGTCACCTTCGGGCAGGCGGCGCTCTTCCCCAGCAGCATGGCCGTCGCGGTGAGCGCCGTGAAGGACCACGGTGCCTACGCCGTCGCGCTGTGCGGGTTCCTCGCCCAGTCGATCGCAGGCGTCGTGGCGACCTTCGCCGTCCTCCTGCACACCAACCTCGTCTGGGCGGGCGTCGCCGCCGCGCTCAGCGCGCTGGCCTACGCCCTCGTACGCCGTGACGCCTCCAATCCGACCGGAAACCGATGACGACACTTCGCTCCCGTATCGACACCTCGTCCGAGGTGTTCCAGCGCAATGCCGAAGCCTTCGAGGGCAAGCGGCAGATCATCGCCGAAGCCCGGGCCGCCGCCATCGCCGGCGGGGACGCCCGAGCCCATCGCCGCCACGCCGAACGCGGCAAACTCACGGCGCGCCGACGCGTCGTCGAGCTGCTCGACCCCGGCACCCCGTTCATGGAGATCGGGCAGCTGGCCGGCCACGACGTGTACGACGAGCCCGTTCCCTCGGCCGCCTTGATCACCGGAATCGGTGTCGTCGGCGGCCGGCCCGTCATGGTCTTCGCCAATGACGCGACCGTGAAGGGGGGAACGTACTTCCCGCTCACCGTGCAGAAGCACCTGCGCGCCCAGAAGATCGCCCGCGAGAACGGCCTGCCGTGCGTCTACCTGGTCGATTCGGGCGGCATCTACCTCCCCTTGCAGGAGGACCTGTTCCCCGACGAGTACCACCTCGGGCGCATCTTCCGGAACATCGCCGAACTCTCGGCGCTCGGGCTGCCCCAGATCGCGGCCGTCATGGGCTCGTGCACCGCGGGAGGCGCCTACATCCCCGCGATGTGCGACGAGGCGGTCATCGTCCGGGGCAACGGCACGATCTTCCTCGGCGGTCCCCAACTGGTCCGTGCGGCCACGGGCGAGGTGGTCGACGCAGAGACCCTCGGCGGGGCGGATCTGCACACCCGGGTCACGGGTGTCGCCGACCACCTGGCCGAGAACGACGAACACGCCCTGGAACTGGTACGGGACATCGTCCGCCGCACCGGCCCCGGCACGGTTTCGGCACCGCCGCGGAGCCCCAGACCGCCGCTGTACGACCCGGCCGAGCTGCCCGGCATCCTGAGCGCCGACCTCCGCGAGCCCATCGCGGCCCGCGAGATCCTGGCGCGGCTGCTCGACGGCAGCGAGTTCGCCGAGTACCGCGCCCGGTACGGCCCCACCCTCGTGTGCGGCACGGGACATGTCGGCGGCTATCCGGTCGGTGTGGTGATCAACGACGGGGTGCTGTTCCCGGAGAGCGCGCAGAAGGGCGCGAACTTCATCGAGTTGTGCGCCCAGCGCGACATCCCGCTGCTCTTCCTGCACAACATCAACGGCTTCATGGTCGGCGCCGAGTACGAGGCCGACGGAATCGCCAAGCACGGCGCGAAGCTCGTCAACGCCGTCTCGTGCGCCAAGGTGCCCAAGTTCAGCCTGGTGGTCGGCGGAAGCTTCGGTGCGGGCAACTTCGCCATGTGCGGCAGGTCCATGGGCCCGCGGCTGATGGCCATGTGGCCGAACGCCAAGTCCACCGCCGTGGGCGCGGAGCAGACGGCGACGGTGATGGCGCTGATCCGCGGCGACCAGCTCGCCAAGGAAGGGAAGACCCTCTCCGCCGAGGAGGAGGAGTCGATCAAGCGCCCCATCATCGAGACGTACGAGCGGCAGTCCCATCCGCTGTACTACGCCGCCAGGCTGTGGGTGGACGCCGTGGTGGACCCGACCGACACCCGTGAATGGCTGACGCTCTGTCTGGCGACCGCCGCGGACGCCCCCCAGCAGGAGACACGCTTCGGCGTGTTCAGGATGTGACGAAGAATGCTCAAACGAGTCTTGATCGCGAATCGCGGCGAGATAGCCCGCCGCATCGCCCGCACCTGCCGTCGTCTCGACATCGAGTACGTGGCCGTGTACTCCGACGCCGACCGGGCGGCGCCCCATCTGGCGGGCGCCGTCGAGCGCGTGCGCATCGGCCCGGCGGCCGCCGCCGACAGCTACCTGAACATCGAGTCGATCGTCGACGCGGCGCTCCGGTCGGGCTGCGACGCGGTACATCCCGGCTACGGGTTCCTGTCGGAGAACCACCACTTCGCATCCGCGGTCGCCGACGCCGGTCTGGTCTTCATCGGCCCGGACGCCGCGATGATCGCGGCCATGGGGGACAAGGCGACGGCCAGGGCCCTGATGGCCGAGGCGGGCGTCCCCGTCCTGCCCGGCTCCGAGGACGCCACCGAGTCGGTCGACCGGCTCGTCGCCGACGCCCGCCGCATCGGCTACCCGGTGATCCTCAAGCCCGTGGCCGGCGGCGGCGGCAAGGGCATGCGGGTGGTCGAGGACGAGGCGGACATGGCCGACGCCGTGGCCGAGGCCGTTCGTCTGGGCCGCGGCAACTTCGGGGACGGACGGCTCCTGGCCGAGCGCTATGTGCCGCGCCCCCGCCACATCGAGGTCCAGGTGTTCGGGGACACCCATGGCGCCCTCGTCCATCTGTTCGAGCGGGAGTGCTCGCTCCAGCGCCGTCATCAGAAGATCGTCGAGGAGGCTCCCGCGGCCGGCCTCGCAGCCGAGGTCCGTACGGCGCTGCTCGAAGCCGCCGTGCGCGGCGCCAGGGCCCTGGGGTACGTCAACGCCGGCACCTTCGAGTTCATCCTGGACACCGACGGCCGGTTCTACTTCCTCGAGGTCAACACGCGCCTCCAGGTCGAGCATCCGGTCACCGAGGAGATCACCGGCGTCGACCTCGTCGAGTGGCAGCTGCGCGTGGCCGCCGGGGAGCATCTGCCGCTCGCCCAGCACGAGATCACCGCCACCGGGCACGCGGTGGAGTGCCGGGTGTACGCCGAGGACCCGGAAGCGGGGTTCCAGCCCGCTCCCGGGCGGGCGGACGTCGTCGAATGGCCCGCCGACGCGGTTCACGTGCGCGTGGAGGCCGCCTTCGACACGTACGGCGACGTCCCCGCCTTCTACGACCCCATGATTGCCAAGCTGGTCGCCCGGGGCCACGACCGCGTGTCGGCCCTTCGGCGGCTGGCCGATGCGGCCCGCACCACCAAGGTCGTCGGCCTGACCACGAACCTCGGCTTCGTGGCGGACCTGCTCCGGGACACCCGGGTCGTCGCGGGGCGCGTCGACACCCACCTGGTCGACGCGTTCGTCGCGGACACGCCGCCCCGCGGAAGCTCGGCCGTGGCCGCCGCGTGCGCGGCGGCGATGGAGGTGCCGCCCAAAGGGGACCCCGCGGCCTCTCCGTGGACCGGCACGGTCGGGCCGCTGGATCGCCCGGCCCTGGACTCCGGCGCACCGCTGGGCCGGGTCGTCCTGCGCGCCGGCGGCGAGGAGCTGGAGGCCCGGCTCACAGGAGTTCACGGCGGCGCGGTGGACGTCACGGTGCACGACAGGACGTTCCGCGTCACCGTCTCGCACCGCGACGGGCTGTTCAGGGGCGTGGTGGGCGACCAGAGGTGGGTCGGGCTCCGCGTCGCCGACCGCTTCGAACTGGTCGTCGACGGTCGGCGGACGGAGCTGACCGCCAGGACGCACGCCGAGAGCGGCGCCGAGGCGGTCGACGACGTCGTGCGCTCGCCCATGCCGGGCACGGTCGTCGCGCTGTCCTGCGCGGTGGGCGACACGGTCGAGGAGGGGGAGGTGCTCATGATCGTCGAGGCCATGAAGATGGAGAACCGCATCCTCGCCCCGCTCGGCGGAGTGGTCGAGGAGATCAGGTGCGCCCTGCACGGCACGGTGTCGGCCGACCAGGTCCTCGTCGTTCTGGCACCCGGGACGGAGACCGACCCCGGCGCCTGACGGGCACGACGGCCCGGGGCGTGCACGCCCGCTCGCCGGCGCGCGGCCGCCGGTCGTCCGCCCTGCCCCGTGCCGGAAGCGTGCCGGGTTACGGACCCGGGAGACCAGCCGGGACGCGACGGCCGAGGACAGCGTGCCGGGGTGTGCCGAACGGATGGGCCGCATCCGCGCGGAGCGAAGCCGTGCGTCGGGACCTCCGCTCCGGCGAGGTGACCGAACCTCCACCGCACGCCGGGTGATCGTCGGGCCTGCAGGCCGCAAAGGGCCGGCTCCCGATGGAGCCGGCCCTTCGCCGTCACCCGGCACGTTGGGGCCCGGGCCCGAGCCGGGTCAACCGCCCGGTGCCACCCCCGTCTTGGCCCCCGCCCCGCACAGCGGCACCACCGCCGTGCGGCCCTCCAGGCCGTGTGCCCGGATCGCGGCCCAGCAGGCCGCGCCCGTGGGCTCGACGAACAGGCCGCGGGCGGCGAGGTCGAGCTGGGCGGCGCGGATCTGGTCGTCCGTCACCGTGTGGAAGGTGCCGCCGCCGGCGCGGACCGCGGAGAGGATCCGGCGGGCCCGGGGCGGGGCGGGGACGGCGATTCCCTCGGCGAGGGTGGGCACCGCCGTTGACGGCGTGATGTCGTCCGCGCCGGCGTGGAACGCGGAGGCCAGCGGCGCGACCGCGGCCGCCTGGACCGCGACGAGCGCGGGGCGCTCCGCGATCAGCCCGTGGGTGTGCAGTTCCTCGACGGCGAGATGCGCGCCGAGCAGCAGGGTGCCGTTGCCGGCGGGCAGGACCAGCGCCTCGGGCAGGCTGCCGCCGAGGTCCTCCCACACCTCGTACACGTAGGTCTTCGTGCCGTGCAGGAAGTACGGGTTGTGGACGTGGGAGGCGTAGAAGACCCCGTCCTCGTCGGCTGCCGCGCGTGCGGCGCGTGCGGCCGTCTCCCGGTCGCCGGGCACGAGTTCCGGGCGGGCGCCGTGCGCGGTGATCTGCTCGATCTTCTTCGGGGAGGTCGCGGCCGGGACGTACACGGTGCAGTCCAGGCCGGCGCGGGCGCAGTACGCGGCGATCGACGTGCCCGCGTTGCCGCTGCTGTCGGCGATCACGCGCCGGGGCTTCAGACGGCGGGCGAGTTCGGCGAGCATCACCGCTCCGCGGTCCTTGAACGACAGGGTCGGCATCAGGAAGTCGAGCTTCGCGGTCACCGTGCCGGTGAGCGGTACCAGCGGGGTCCGGCCCTCGCCGAGCGAGACGGCTCCCGGGCCGCCACCCGTGGCCTCCGTCGCGGCGAGCGGCAGCGCCTCCTCGTACCGCCACAGCGAATTGGCCCTCCCCGCGAGGGAGTCGAGCGGCACCGGGGCCGCCGCGAAGTCGAGGTCCCAGGGGCCGTGGCACCGCGGGCAGCGCCAGGCGAACGACTCGACCGGGGACCGCACGTCGCACATCGGGCACTGATAGTCCGTCATGTGATCCAGGATGGCAGTTGTGTGGCACACGTGTTACGGGCCGTCCCGAACTCTTGTGGGATTCCTATGGATCAGCCAATCTTTCGGACGGTAGCGGCATGGCGATTCGCGGGCACCCACCGCGTTGTCATTGTCATGTTCCTGCCGCATTCCCCCACAGCAACGCACCACCAATGAGGAGGATCCCTCACATGTCCGTGATGCGTAACTCGCGGCGAAGACTGTCCGCGGCCAGCGCGATAGCCGTCGCCGCCCTGGCACTCGGTGCCGCCTCCGCCCTCCCGGCCACCGCGGCAGAGCCCGCCCCGGTGGGCGTGATCGAGAACGCGGGCGCCCCCGGTGCCATCCCCGGCAGCTACATCGTCACCCTCGACGAGTCGGCCGCCGACGCCGGTTCCAAGGCGGGCAAGGACCTCGCCGCGGAGTACGGCGCCAAGATCAAGAAGACGTACAGCTCCGCCCTCAACGGATACGCCGTCGAGCTCTCCGAGGCGCAGGCCAGGAAGTTCGCCGGGGACCCCGCCGTCGAATCCGTCGTGCAGAACCGGGTGTTCACCATCTCCGGCACCCAGCCGAACCCGCCCTCCTGGGGCCTGGACCGCATCGACCAGCGCGCGCTGCCGCTCGACCAGAGCTACACCTACCCCGACTCCGCGGGCGAGGGCGTCACCGCGTACATCATCGACACCGGTGTACGGATCACCCACAGCGACTTCGGTGGCCGCGCCTCGTACGGCTACGACGCCATCGACAACGACAACACGGCGCAGGACGGCAACGGCCACGGCACGCACGTCGCCGCCACGGTCGCCGGCGGTGCCTACGGCGTCGCGAAGAAGGCGAAGGTCGTCGGCGTCCGGGTGCTCAACAACTCCGGTTCCGGCACGACCGCCCAGGTCGTCGCGGGCATCGACTGGGTGACGCAGAACGCGGTCAAGCCGGCCGTCGCCAACATGAGCCTCGGCGGCGGCGTCGACACGGCGCTGGACACCGCGGTCCGCAACTCCATCGCGTCCGGCATCACCTACGCCGTGGCGGCGGGCAACAGCGGCGCCAACGCCTCCAACTACTCCCCGGCCCGGGTGACCGAGGCCATCACCGTCGGCTCCACGACCAGCACCGACGCGCGCTCCAGCTTCTCCAACTACGGCAGCGTGCTGGACATCTTCGCGCCGGGCTCGTCCATCACGTCGGCGTGGAACACCAGCGACAGCGCGACCAACACCATCTCCGGCACCTCGATGGCCACCCCGCACGTCGCCGGTGCCGCCGCCCTCTACCTGGCGGACAACCGGACGGCCACCCCGGCACAGGTGTCCTCGGCACTGACCACCGCGGCGACCCCGAACGTGGTCGGCAACCCGGGTTCCGGCTCGCCGAACCGGCTGCTGTACGTCGGAGGCGGCACGACCACGCCGCCCGGGCCGAAGTTCGAGAACACCGCCGACTACCCGATCAGCGACAACGCCACCGTGGAGTCGCCCGTCACCGTCAGCGGCATCGCGGGCAACGCGCCCGCCGCGCTCCAGGTGCCGGTCGGCATCGTGCACACCTACATCGGTGACCTCCAGGTCCAGCTCATCGCCCCGGACGGCACCGCGTACACGCTGAAGTCGTACGGCACCGGCGGCAGCAGCGACAACATCAACACCACGTACACCGTGAACGCCTCCTCGGAGGTCGCGAACGGCACCTGGAAGCTGCGGGTGAGCGACAACGCCCGCTACGACACGGGCCGGATCGACGCCTGGGGCCTCCAGTTCTGACTCCCGCAGTGCCGGACCGTGCCGGTCCGGAGCCCGACCAGCAGTGAGGGGCGGCCGCGCCGAGCGGCCGCCCCTTCCGCGTATTCCGGATGTCCGCCGCACGGCCGCCACCGTATGATCCGCTGATCCGCGCAGATGTTCGCATGATCTTCACAAGGAGCGCCGCACCCGTGGAACCGTCGTCGCAGGGATGGACGCCTCCGGGCGGACCCGGCCCGGCGCAGCCGCCCGCCCCGTCGCCGCAGCCTGCGCCGGCGGCGTACCCGTACCCGACGCCGGCGGGCGGGCCGCCGGGCATGCCCTATCCGCCCTACGGCGCGCTGCCGCGGCGGCCCGCCACCAACGGCTTCGCCATCGGCTCCCTCGTCACGGGAATCGTGTGCTGTCTGCCCCCGCTCGGCCTCGTCCTCGGGCTGATCGCGCTGGCGCAGATCAAGAAGAGGGGGGACGAGGGAAGGGGCCTGGCGATCGCCGGCACCGTGCTCTCCGTCATCAGCACGATCCTCATGACCGTCGCGTTCGCCACCGGCACCGTCGGCGAGGCGTGGGACGGCTTCCGGAAGGCCGCCCGCGAGAGCGCGGCGGCGGACTCCACGTTCGACCTGCGGACCGGGCAGTGCTTCGACACCCCGGGCCGTGGCCTGGAGGACGAGGAGGAGGCGGAGTCCGTCCGGACCGTGGACTGCGACAGACCCCACGAGGGCGAGGTGACGGGCACCTTCCCGCTCGACAGGTTCGACGAGTGGCCCGGGCAGAAGGCCGTCGAGACCGAGGCGGAGCGGCGGTGCGAGGACATCAACAGCGGCTACACGCTGGACTGGTGGGCCGTACCGGAGACGGCGGAGCCGTACTACTACATGCCGACGAGGGACAGTTGGCGCTTCGGCGACCGCAAGGTCGCCTGCGCCCTGGCGAGCGCCGGCCCCAAGCTCGAGTCGTCCGTCCGCAGCGACCGGACGACCCTCGACCCGGCACAACTCGCCTATCTGGAGGGCGAGCTGGCCGTCGACACGGTCTGGTGGGAGGAGCCGGAGGAGCTCTTCGAGGACGACCCGGAGGCCAACCGCGCCTGGGCCGAGCGGATGGCGCGGACGCTGGACACCGAGGCCCGTGAACTGCGCGCGGGGCCCTGGCCCGCGGCCGCCCGCAAGCACGCCCTGGCCCGCGCGAAGGAGTACGACACGGCACGCCGCCATTTCGGCCGGGCGGCGGCGGCGCAGGACGAGGACGGCTTCTGGGACGCCACGTCGGAGGCGGGCGACGCCTTCCGCCAGAAGACCGAGATCGCCGTCCGGTCCGCCCTGGGGCTGGCCACGGAGCCCCCGGAGGAGCCCGGCGACCCCGAGGACGAGGACCCGCTGCCGAGCGAGGACACGACGGTCTGACGACACGACGGTCTGGCGACGCGGCGGTCTGGCGACGCGGCGGTCCCAGGCGCATCGCCCCGCGGTGCGTCGCGGGCGGCGGGCGCCGGCTGCTGTGCGTGTGCCGGGCTCCCGCCGCCCACGAGCGGGTGAGGGAGGGTCAGCGGCCCCTCAGACCCCGGTCGACGGCCGTGATGAGCTCCCCGTCCGGCGTGTCCCCGTCCAGGGACCAGAACATCGCGCCGCCGAGCCCGCGATCACGGACGTACGCGCTCTTGGTGCGCAGCACCTGCGGGTCGTCGTACGTCCACAGCGTGGTGCCGTCGAAGAGCCAGGCGTGGCCGTTCCGGCGGTCGCGGTGGAGCGTGTAGGTGCCCGAACCGGCGAGCTTCTTGAGGGCCTTGTAGTCCTCGTACCCCGCCGCCCAGGTGGCCGGAGCGGGTGCGCTCGCCGGCTGTCCGAGGCCGTCGCCGCCGCCGGTGACGCCCGTCCAGCCCTGGCCGTAGAACGGGATGCCCATGACCAGCTTCCGGGCGGGAGCCCCGCGGCGCAGCCAGTCGCGCACGGTCCGGTCCACGCTGTAGTCGTCCCGTGCGTGGAGGGCCGACTGCTGCGCGGTGGTCTTCTCGCCGGAGACGTGGAAGTCGTAGCCCTGGAGGGTCACGAAGTCCAGATCGCGCATGATCCGGGGAACCTCGAAACCGGCGTCGATCTTGGCGGCGGCCGCCGGGACGAACGCCGTCAGTTCGTAGTGCTTGCGCTTCTTCAGGGACCTGCCGTACGCGTCGAGCTGAGTGCGGAACTCCCGTACCAGTGCGGTGAAGTTCCGTTTGTCCTCGGGCCGGTACACGGTGTCCGTGTCGCCCTCCGACCCCGGCCACTCCCAGTCGAGGTCGATGCCGTCGAAGACTCCGGCGGCCGCCCCGGCCCCGCCGCGCGCGCCGTCCACGGGCAGATCGCCCTTGATGTACAGGTCGAGGCAGGAGGCCACGAACGCCTTGCGCGAGGCGGGGGTCCGGGCCGCGTCGGAGAAGTGCGTGGACCAGCTCCAGCCGCCGAGCGAGATCAGCACCTTGAGACCGGGGTGCTTGGCCTTGAGCTCGCGCAGTTGGTTGAAGTTGCCCGCGAGTGGCTGCTCGGCGGTGTCGGCGACGCCGTCGACCGAGGCCGCCGCGTCCAGGGGACGGGCGTAGTCCGCCCAGGCGTCGGCCTCTCCGGGCACATTGCCGGTGAAGCACTTGCCGTCCGCGCTCACGTTGCCGAACGCGTAGTTGATGTGCGTGAGCTTCGCGGCGGTGCCGCTGGTGTCCAGGTCCTTCACCTGGAAGTTCCGTCCGTACACGCCCCATTGGGTGAAATAGCCGACGCGTTTGTGGGCGTGGGGCGCGGGTGGGCGGCCGTGGCCGGTGCCGGCCGCGGCCGCCGGGGCGAGCGGGGCGAGGAGCGCGAGCGAGGCGGCGGCGATGGTCAGCCGGGCAAGGGTTCTTCGGCGCATGAGGCTCATTCCTGTGCGTGTGCCGGAGGGCTTCCAGGGGCGGTCGTGCTGCCGTGCGCGTACGCGGAGAAAGGTATTGGTCTGGACCATTGCGGTCAAGGATTCGATGCACGTCCGTGCGAAGCCCGATGCCCTACCGGAGGTAATCGACCACCCCTCCGGCGGTAATTACTGCTCGTGATGCATTGGCCCATGCTTGCGAGGATCAACCGTCGGTTGCCACGCTGTTGCTGTCTGTCAACCTGTTGGGAGTGGCCAGTGACATTCGGTGAGCAGCCCGCCTATCTGCGCGTTGCGAGCGACCTCCGCCAGAAGATCGTCAGTGGCTCGCTGCCGCCGCACACCCGCCTTCCCTCGCAGGCCCGGATCCGCGAGGAGTACGGGGTCTCGGACACCGTGGCGCTGGAGGCGCGGAAGGTGCTGATGGCCGAGGGGCTGGTGGAGGGGCGTTCCGGCTCGGGGACGTACGTGCGGGAGCGGCCGGTGCCGCGGCGCGTCTCCCGCTCGGGCTACCGGCCGCCGTCCGGTGCCAATCCCTTCCGGCAGGAGCAGGCCGCCGAGGGCGTCCGAGGCACCTGGGAGTCGAGCAGCGAGCAGGAGCCGGCGAGTGCGGCCGTCGCGGGCAGGCTGGGAGTCGCCCCCGGCGACCGCGTGATGCGCACGAGATACGTCTTCCGGGACGCCGGCGAGCCGACGATGCTCTCCACCTCGTGGGAGCCGCTCTCGATCACGGGCCGCACGCCGGTGATGCTGCCCGAAGAGGGGCCGCTCGGCGGCTGCGGCGTCGTCGAGCGGATGGGCGCCATCGACGTCGTCGTGGACAACGTGGTGGAGGAGGTCGGCGCACGGCCGGGGCTGGCGGAGGAACTGCTGACCCTCGGCGGGGTGCCCGGCCATGTGGTGATGGTCATCCAGCGCACCTACTACGCGTCGGGTCGTGCCGTCGAGACGGCGGACGTGGTGGTTCCGGCGGACCGCTTCCGGATCGCGTACCACCTTCCGGTGCGCTGACTCCGGGTGTCCCCGCCCGCGGTGCGCCGGCCCGCGGAGTGCGGGGCGCCGATGCGCCGGTCTCCGTGGCGCGGAGACCGGTGGCGTCCCCCGTGGGGGCGTCCCGCCTCCCCGCCTCGGGTCCCGGGTGCTCGCCTGCGAAGTGCGCGCAGCGCGGGGCGCGTTGACGAGCTCAGGTCGGGCCGAGGCGGCCGGTGTGGCCCCTGCCTGCTCGGCCTGCCCCGGCTCGCTCCGTTCGCCCCTCCCCTGGGCGGTCCTCTTCCCGTACGCCCCTCGTGCGCTCGGTCTCGCGCCCGCCGAGGGCGTCGACCCCGCCGTGGCGTCTCCCGCCCGTCGGCAACCGCTGATCGCCGGTCACCGTTCACAGCCGGCCCGGGCCCGGGCCCGGGCTGCGGGAGTGCGGAGAAGTCTCACGGCAGTTCGTCGCGGCCGGACTCACTTCGCTGCCCTGCCTGTTGACGCCCCCGGCGCCGACGGGCGAGAGGCGGCTCGGCCGTCTCGTCGGCGTCCGGCCGGGCCCACTTCCGCAGAAAGCCGACCGAGACGCCGGCGAGCTGCTCCGTTGACGAGCAGCAGCCGGGCGCCGTCCGCGAGGCCGTACCCGGCGCGGCCGCCCGCTCGCCGTGCCGCCCGGCGGACGCCGAAGGTGGCGGAATCCGCCGGGCGAAGCGTCCTGCGGCGGCATGATGGAGGGGCGCACTCGGCCAAGTGCGCCCCTCGTATATGAGGGGACGCTGGCCGGATCCGTCTCTCTTCGTAAAAAGACATATCCGCTGAGTAAAGGTCAGGCGTAAGCTCGGGCATATGCAGACTGCGGTTTCCTGGGGATCGTTAGAGAAGTGCAGGCCGGCGGCGGGAGAGGCGCGATGACCGACGGTGGCACGATGCTGCCCTGGCTGGTGATTCGCCAGGACGACAACGGCAATCGCTATCGCGTGGGCAGGTACGCCACAGAGGACGAGGCGCAGAAGGTCGCGGACAGCCTCGGTGACCGGGGGCACGAGCAGCTCTACTGGGTCGAGCGCATGGGGCAGACCGCGCCCTCCTGAGCGGGGCCGGCGGTCGCCGCACCGGGGCCGGGCGTGCGCCCGCGGGCCGGAGCGCCCCTCGCCGGGCGGGTTACGCTCCCGCGCATGACAGATCGTGTGAAAGCCCGCGTCGTGGTGGCCGGGGCCCTCTACGACCGGGGGCGTCTGCTCGCCGCGCGCCGCAGCGCACCGCCCGAGTTCGCCGGACGCTGGGAGCTGCCGGGCGGCAAGCTCGAACCGGGCGAGTCCCCCGAGGAGGCCCTCGTCCGCGAGCTGCGCGAGGAGCTGGGTGTGGAGGCGGAGCCGGTCGAGCGGGTCCCCGGCGAGTGGCCGCTGGGCCCCGGCTATGTGCTCCAGGTCTGGACGGCGCGGCTGATCTCGGGTCAGCCGCGCCCACTGGAGGACCACGACGAGCTGCGCTGGCTCGCCGTCGACGAACTGGACGCCGTGGACTGGCTGCCCCAGGACCGTCCCGCCGTCGAGGAGGCCGTGCGCCGTCTGCCGCGGGACCGGCCGGGGAGCGCACGCGGCTGAATTCCTACGCCGTTCGTGCCACCGCACGCCCCTCTCGGGGATACGCCGCACTAAATATCGGGTATGTCCTGATTGCCGCCCCAAAGTGGACGGGATTCCGTGGCAGGTCCGGGAAGTGGTCGGCGTGATCGACACCGAAGGCGCATGCGCCGAGTGGACCTTCCCTGCCGAGCCGGACGCCGCGCGTTCCGCCCGCCACGCCGTCCGCGACGCCCTGCGGAAGTGGGGCCTCGAGCCCGCCGTGGTCGATGTGACGGTCCTCCTGGTCAGTGAGCTGGTGACCAATTCCCTTCGGTACACCTCCGGGCCCATCGGGGTGCGGCTGGTCCGGCCGGTCGTCGACGGGTCGGTCCCGCCGCGACCCCCCGCGCTGCTCGTGGAGGTCTCCGATCCGCTTCCGGATCCGCCCCTGGAACGCCCCGCGGGGCCCGATGACGAGGGCGGACGCGGTCTCCAGCTGGTGGCGTGTGCGGCTCGCCGCTGGGGGACGCGACGCGGCAGAGCGGGCAAGACCGTGTGGTTCGAGCTGCCCCTGCCTGGTTAGGAGTGTGGGGGGACGACGATCACTGCGTGCTCGGCTCAAAACGAACGAGACCGTGCTGTGATCGTGAACGCCGTGCCGCCAGGCGCCGTAGTGCTGAATACTGCGGGCATGGCCGGTCCGGTGCGGTGAGCTGGAGGGGACGGTCGCGTGAGCGAGATACCTGAGACGGCGAGCGGCGTGGTGTGGCAGAGCAGTCCGCCCGGCTCCATTTACGACTACATCAAGGTCGCGTCGTTCTCGATCGGCCCTGACGGGCTGGTCGACCAGTGGAGTCGGCGTGCCGCCGAGCAGTTCGGCATCTGTGCCGAGGACGTCAGGGGCAAGGACCCGGTCGACGTCTTCATCCCCTCGGAACTCCGCCCGCGAGGTCACCGCAAGGTCGCCGAGATCCTGGACGGCAAGGAGTGGACGGGCCTCGTCCCCTTCCGCCTGCCGGGCGAGGGCGGCGCGCACGGGCTGGCCGAGGTCTACGTCATGCCGAGCGAGACGGAGAACGGCGAGCGTGCCGCGCTCTGTATCGTCGTCGACGTACGCGCCCTACGGCGGATCGAGACGGATCTCGCCGCTTCGCAGGCGATTTTCGGTCAATCTCCTTTTGGCTTCCTCCTGTTCGGTACCGACCTCACCGTGCTGCGCGCCAACGAGCGTTTCGCGACGGTCTTCGGCGGCGTCGCCGAGGACCACCGCGGACGGACCGTGTACGACTACCTCTCCCGCCCCGAGGCGGATCGGATGACCGCCGCCCTCCAACGGGTGCTGGAAACCGGGGAGTCGGTCACCGACCTCCAGATCGTCGGCAGCGCCCCCGGCAGCTCCGACCGGCGGCACTGGGCGGTCAACCTCTACCGCGTGCACAGCGGTTCCGGCCGGCCCGTCGGGGTCGCGGGGCTCGGCATCGATGTGACCCGCCGCCAGATCGCGGCCCGCGAGGCGGCCAGCGCCCGCCGCAACCTCGCCCTGCTCAACGAGGCCAGTGCCCGCATCGGCAACTCCCTCGACCTGGAGACCACCGCACGCGAACTCCTCGACGTCGCCGTCCCCGGGTTCTGCGACCTTGCCGCCGTGGACCTCTACCAGGGGCTGCTCACGGGCGAAGAGGCCCCACCCGGACGCTGGGGCCCCGCCCGGCCCGAGAGCTACGGCGGCAGCGCCGAGCTGCGCCGGGTCGCCTTCGCCAGCACCGTGTCCGAGAGCCTGCTCGGCGGCGCCTCCGGGGCGGGTACACCGGCCAGCCCCCAGGTCGGCGCGGTCCACCACTACCCCTTCAGCTCCGCCTGCTCCGACGCCCTGCGCACGGCCAGGGTCCGCGCCATCCCCGGCGAGGAGGGCAGCCTCGTCCAGTCCACGCTGGCCGTGCCGATGGTCGCCCACGACACGGTCGTCGGTCTCGTCCAGTTCTCCCGGGCCAAGGGCAGCGAGCCCTTCGGCGAGCGGGACCGGGCACTCGCCGTCGAGCTCGCCGCACGTGCCGCGGTCTGCATCGACAACGCCCGCCTCTACCGCCGTGAGCACGAGCGCGCCCTGATCCTCCAGCGCAGCCTCCTGCCGCCCGGCGACCCGGAGGCCGCCGGTCTCGACATCGCCTGCCGCTATCTCCCGGGCAACACGGCCACCGAGGTCGGCGGCGACTGGTTCGACGTCATCGAACTCCCCGGCCACCGCACCGCCCTCGTCGTCGGCGACGTCATGGGGCGGGGACTGCGCGCCGCCGTGGCCATGGGCGAACTGCGGACCGCCGTACGGACGTTGGCCCTCCTGGACCTGGAGCCCGCGGAGGTGCTCTCCGCGCTCGACGAGATCGCCCGCGGACTCGGCACGCCGAGCGGGGCCCAGCAGGCCTCCAGGGTCGCCCACAAGTCCCGCGGGCCCGAGCTCTCCGAGGTCTACCTGGCGACCTGCGTCTACGCCGTGTACGACCCGGTGACCCGGCGCTGCACCTTCGCCAACGCCGGCCATCTGCCGCCGGTCCTCGTCGAGCCGGGCGAGGAGGCGTTGATGCTCGACGTGCCGCCAGGGATGCCGCTCGGGGTGGGCGGCGAACCCTTCGAGGAGGTCCAGGTGGAGCTTCCGGAGGGCGCGCTGCTCGCGCTGTACACCGACGGGCTCGTCGAGTCGCGCGACCATCCTCTGGACGAAGGGCTCAGTGCCTTCCGCCGCGCCCTGACCGAGCCGGCCCGCTCCGTGCCGGAGCCCCGTTCCCCCCACGGCCCCGCGGGCGGACCGGGCGGCGGGACGCCCGACGCCCTCGAAGGCGGATCCCGCTCGCGTTCGCTCGAGGACGTCTGCGACCACGTGCTCGCCACCCTCGACACCCGGCACGGCGAGGACGACATCGCGCTGCTGATGGCCCGTATCCAGGGCCTGGCGAGCGAGGCCGTGGGGGACTGGCGGCTGCCGCGCGAACCGCGGTCCGTGGGACGCGCCCGCGAGCTGGCCCGGGCCCAGCTCAGCGCCTGGGACCTCGACCCGCTCGTCGACACGGTCGAACTGCTCGTCAGCGAGTTGGTCACCAACGCCCTGCGCTACGGCGAGGGCGAGATCCGGCTGCGGCTGCTGCGCGACCGCACCCTCGTCTGCGAGGTGTGGGACGCGGGTCTCGTGCAGCCGCGGCGCCGGCGGGCACGGGACACCGACGAGGGCGGCCGGGGCCTGCAACTGGTCGGTCTGCTGAGCGCCGCCTGGGGCTCCCGCCGGACGCCCCGGGGCAAGACCGTGTGGTTCGAACTCGCCCTGCCCGACGGGGACTCGACGGCCGAGCCCAGCGTGGAGCAGCTCCTGAGCATGTTCTGAAACCCGAGGGGCGGGCGGTCCGCACGGCCGGCCCCGCCCGCCCCTCGGCGAGACGTCCGTGCCCGGGCACGGACGGGAGGCAGTGCTACGTCGTGCGCTCGTCCCGGCGCCGGATCCTGCTGCCCAGCCACACCAGCGGGTCGTACTTCCGGTCGACGGCGCGCTCCTTGAGCGGGATCAGCGCGTTGTCCGTGATGTGGATTCCCTCGGGGCACACCTCGGTGCAGCACTTGGTGATGTTGCAGTAGCCCAGACCGTGCTCCTCCTGGGCCGTACGCCTGCGGTCGAGGCCCGACTCGGCCGCGGCGTCCAGCGGGTGCATGTCGAGCTCGGCCACGCGCATCAGGAAGCGCGGTCCGGCGAAGGCCGTCTTGTTCTCCTCGTGGTCACGCACCACATGGCAGGTGTCCTGGCACAGGAAGCACTCGATGCACTTGCGGAACTCCTGGGAGCGGTCCACGTCGATCTGCTGCATCCGGTACTCGCCCGCCGCGACACCCGGCGGCGGCACGAAGGACGGCACTTCCCTGGCCTTGGCGTAGTTGAAGGACACGTCGGTGACCAGGTCGCGCACCACCGGGAAGGCGCGCAGCGGGGTGACCGTGATGGTCTCGGCGCGGTCGAAGACCGACATGCGGGTCATGCACATCAGCCGCGGACGGCCGTTGATCTCCGCGCTGCACGAACCGCACTTGCCCGCCTTGCAGTTCCAGCGGACCGCGAGATCACCCGCCTGGGTGGCCTGCAGCCGGTGGATGATGTCGAGGACGACCTCGCCGTCGTGGACCTCGACCGTGAAGTCCTCGAGGTCCCCGCCGTCCTGGTCGCCCCGCCATACCCTGAACCGAGCGTCGTACGTGCTCATTCGTACAGCTCCTCTTCGGCGAGGTACTTGACCAGCTCTTCCTTCTCGAAGAGGGAGAGCAGGTCGTGGCGGATGGGCTCGGTGGTCTTCCGGGCGAGGTCGATCTGGCCGCGTACGGGGTCGGCGGCCGGAGCGCCGGGTTCCACCGGTCCGAAGGACATGGCGCGGTCGGTGAGACGGCACAGCAGATTGATCCGCCGCCACTCGCGCTCCATCGCGGGGCAGTCCTCGCGGGTGTGGCCGCCGCGGCTCTCGGTGCGCTCCAGGGCGGAGCGGGCGATGCATTCGCTGACCAGCAGCATGTTGCGCAGGTCCAGGGCGAGGTGCCAGCCGGGATTGAACTGGCGGTGGCCCTCCACGCCGGCCCTCCGGGCGCGGACCCGCAGATCGGCGAGCTTCTTCAGCGCCTGCGCCATCTCGGACTCCCGCCGGATGATGCCGACCAGGTCGTTCATCGTCTGCTGGAGCTCCTGGTGGAGCGTGTACGGGTTCTCCGGCGGTGCGTCCGGCTCGGGACCCTCGGCGCTGAAGGGCCGCAGCGCCTCCGCCGCGGCCGCGTCGATCTGCTCCTCGTCGACCGCGGGCCGCGCACCCGCGAGGCCCGCGGCGTACTCGGCGGCGTGCAGTCCGGCGCGCCGCCCGAAGACCAGCAGATCCGAGAGGGAGTTGCCGCCCAGGCGGTTGGAGCCGTGCATGCCGCCGGCGACCTCGCCCGCCGCGTACAGGCCGGGCACGCCGATCGTGGCCGCCGTGTCCGACTCGACCGCGATGCCGCCCATCACGTAGTGGCAGGTCGGCCCGACCTCCATCGCCTCCGCCGTGATGTCCACGTCCGCCAGCTCCTTGAACTGGTGGTACATGGACGGCAGCCGGCGCTTGATCACCTCGGCCGGCATCCGGGTCGAGACGTCCAGGAACACCCCGCCGTGCGGAGAGCCGCGGCCCGCCTTCACCTCGGCGTTGATGGCCCGGGCGACCTCGTCCCGGGGGAGCAGCTCGGGAGGACGCCGGTTGTTGTCCGGGTCCTCGTACCAGCGGTCGCCCTCCTCCTCCGTCTCCGCGTACTTCTCCTTGAAGACGTCAGGGACGTAGTCGAACATGAACCGCTTGCCCTCGGAGTTGCGCAGCACCCCTCCGTCGCCGCGCACCGACTCGGTGACGAGGATGCCCTTCACCGAGGGCGGCCAGACCATTCCGGTCGGATGGAACTGCACGAACTCCATGTTCAGCAGCGGCGCCCCGGCGAGCAGCGCCAGCGCGTGCCCGTCGCCGGTGTACTCCCAGGAGTTGGAGGTGACCTTGAAGGACTTGCCGATCCCTCCGGTGGCCAGCACGACCGCCGGTGCCTCCAGCACGAAGAAGCGGCCGGACTCGCGCTCGTAGCAGAAGGCGCCCGAAACCCTGTCGCCGTCCTTGAGCACCCGGGTCACCGTGCACTCCTGGAAGACCTTCAGCCGGGCCTCGGGGTCGCCGACCTCCCGCTCGTCCTCCTGCTGGAGCGAGACGATCTTCTGCTGGAGGGTCCGGATCAGTTCCAGTCCGGTCCGGTCGCCGACGTGCGCCAGCCGCGGGTACTCGTGGCCGCCGAAGTTGCGCTGGGAGATCTTCCCGTCCTTGGTGCGGTCGAAGAGCGCGCCCCAGGTCTCCAGCTCCCAGACGCGGTCGGGGGCCTCCTGGGCGTGCAGTTCCGCCATCCGCCACTGGTTGAGGAACTTCCCGCCGCGCATGGTGTCGCGGAAGTGGACCTGCCAGTTGTCGTGGGAGTTCACATTGCCCATGGAGGCGGCGATCCCGCCCTCCGCCATCACGGTGTGGGCCTTGCCGAACAGGGACTTGCAGATCACGGCCGTACGGGCGCCCGCCTCACGCGCCTCGATGGCGGCCCGCAGCCCCGCACCACCCGCGCCCACGACGACAACATCCCACTGCTGCCGTTCGAGCTCAGTCATCGGTGAGCACCTTTCCCCTAGAAGAAGCGCGGATCGGCGAAGGCGCCGGAGGCGAGCAGGTAGACGTAGAAGTCGGCGAGCGCGACGCTGATCAACGACGTCCAGGCGAGCAGCATGTGACGCTCGTTCAGCTTGCCGACGAAGCCCCACAGCCGGTAGCGGACCGGGTGCTTGGAGAAGTGCCGCAGCCGTCCGCCGATGATGTGCCGGCAGGAGTGGCAGGACAGGGTGTACGCCCAGATCAGCACGATGTTGACGAGGAAGACCAGGGTGCCGAGGCCCATGTGGCCCCAGGCGTAGTTCTCGTCGCGGAAGGCGAGCACCGTGTCGTAGGTGAGGATGCCCGCCACCGGCAGCGCCGCGTAGAAGAAGTAGCGGTGCATGTTCTGCAGGATCAGCGGGAAGCGGGTCTCACCCGTGTACTTCGCGTGCGGCTCGGCGACCGCGCAGGCCGGGGGCGAGGCCCAGAAGCCCCGGTAGTAGGCCTTGCGGTAGTAGTAGCAGGTCAGCCGGAAGCCCAGCGGGAAGATGAGGATCAGCAGCGCGGGGGACAGGCCCCACCAGCTGCCGAAGATCTCCCAGTTCGGGCCGCCCTTCATCGGGACGCAGTTCTCGGCGAGACAGGGTGAGTAGAACGGCGAGACGTACGGCGCCGCGTAGTAGTCGCTGTTCGAGAAGGCCCGCCAGGTCGAGTAGACGATGAAGGCGAGCAGACCGCCGGCGGTCGCGGCGGGCGCGAGCCACCAGCGGTCGGTCCTGAGGGTACGGGTGGCGATGGCGGCGCGCGTGGCGCCGCGTACGCCTGTGTCGGTATGAGGTTCGGTGCCTGTGGCCAACGAAGCTCCTAGGGCGCGTGCCGGTCGCGCGCACCCAGGCCTTCGTCGTCCGAGTCCGTCCACAGCGAACTGTCGTACGGGGTGTCGGGAATGGTGACCAGGTCTTCGGGGCGGCCGGCCGGCTGGGTCCGGGGTGCGTCCTCCCGCTTGTGCGCGAGGCTCCGCTCCAGCCGTTCGACCGTTCGGGTCAGGTCGTCGAGACGGCGCTTGACGTCCGTCAACTCGTCCTGCAGGGACATGAACTGCCCTCACTTCCGCGGTCGCGGTGGCATGCGGGTGTCTGGGGATGTCCCCCAGAGGGCTGTGTGTGCGCCTGCGAGTGTCGCGCGTCACATCCCTGCTTGTGAAGGCGTGTGCACCGATTCGCGCCACGCGCCACCCGTTAGGGGCTGCCCGTTGGGCCGCATGGGTGGGGTTTTCGGTCCGCTCCGCCGTGTCTGCGCCGCACCCCGGCCTCCGTCCTTTTCAGTGAAGTCGCAATAGGTGTGATCATCTCCAAAGCCCATCAAAGACCCAACTAATCGGACGAAGGGGTACACGTCATGTCCGAGGTCGACGCCCCACGCGGGAGGACGTGCTCCCGTACGCCCTGCTTCCGCATCTCCCGGTCCCGGTCCGGCCGCTCCCGGACCCTGCGCTCGGTGGCACTGCTCACGAGCGGGGTGCTCGTCCTGCCGGTACTGGCCGGCTGCACGTCGGAGGAGGGCGGCTCCGAGGCCGTGGCGGTCCCCGCGGACATCGGCCACGCAGGGCGCAACCAGGTCGAGCAGGGCGGCACGCTGAGGTGGGCCGTCGACTCCGTACCCACGACGCTCAACGCCTTCCAGGCCGACGCGGACGCTGCCACGGCCCGGGTCGCCGGCGCCGTGCTCCCCTCCCTCTTCACGCTGGACCAGCGCGGCCGCCCGCAGCTCAACCCCGACTACCTGGAATCGGCCGAGCTCGTCGACCGCGAGCCCAAGCAGGTCGTCCTCTACAAGCTCAACCAGGAGGCCGTCTGGACCGACGGCCGGGAGATCGGCGCACCGGACTTCGTCGCCCAGTGGAGGGCTCTCAGCGGCAAGGACTCGGCGTACTGGACCGCGCGCAACGCCGGCTACGAGCGCATCGAGAACATCGAGCGCGGCAAGAACGACCTGGAGGTACGGGTCACCTTCGCCAGGCCGTACGCCGACTGGAGATCGCTGTTCTCCCCGCTCTACCCGAAGGAGACGACGGGCAGCCCGGCCTCCTTCAACGACGGGGCCCGCACGGAGCTGCCGGCGACCGCGGGGCCCTTCGCCCTGCAGAAGATCGACAGCGATGACGGCACCGTCACGCTCGTCCGCAACCCGCGCTGGTGGGGGGACCCGGCCAAGCTCGACTCGCTCGTGCTGCGGGCCGTGCCGCGCGACCGGCGTGCCGCGGCGCTCGCCACGGGCGCCGTCGATCTGGCCGAGATCGACCGGGGCGTGGCGGACCGCATCGCCGTGGCGCAAAAGGACACGGGCGGCGGCAGCGGCCCCGGGGCCGCGTCGGCGGAAGCGGGGGAGTCCGGCGGCGGTACCCAGCAGGAACGTTCCGCCGGGAGTGCCGGGGAGGAGACGGGCGGGGATGGGCTGCTCGCGCGGGAGCGCGGAGACGCAGGGCTGACGAGGTTCAGCAGCGACCAGACTGCGCTGCGCGGATTCGTCGTCCGCAAGTCCCTGGAGCCCGCGTACACCCAGCTCGCGCTCAACGGGGAGTCGGGTCCGCTCGCTGACGAGCGGGTGCGGCGTGCGGTGGCCCGGGCGCTGGACCGCCGCGAGCTCGCCGAGACCGTACTGAAGCCCCTCGGACTGCCCGCGAAGCCCGTCGGGAGCCACCTGGCGCTCGCGGGACAGTCCGCGTACGCGGACAGCAGCGGCGCGCTCGGCGGCCAGGACACGGCGGAGGCGCAGGCGCTGCTCGCCGACGCGGGGTGGACCAGGGAGGGTGCACGGTCGGCCGAGTCCGGTACGAAGGCGGGGCCCGAGAAGAGCCCCGCGGCAGGAAGCCCGGCCGCGGAGAGCCCGGCGGCGGGGAGCAGCCCGACGGCGCAGAGCCCGGCGGCCGGGACCCCGTCAGCGCAGAGTCCGGCGGCGCAGAGCCCCTCCGCGGGAGGCTCGCCTTCCGCCGGCGGCTCGGGTGCGCCCGGCGCGTCGCAGAGCCCGCCGGCCGCGGGCGGTGCCCGTACCGGTGCCGCCGGCACGGCGGCCACCGGCACCGGCGGGGACGACAAGCCCGGCGCCGCACGCCCTGCGGCCGCCCCGCTCGGCAGCGACGGGGACAAGGCGATGCCCGAGGCGTACCGGCGTGAGGGCGGGGTCCCGGGCGCCTATGCGCCGGTCGGCACCAGAGCCCCGGGGCGGAACCCGGTCGCGGGACCGCTCGGCAAGGACGGCAAGCCGCTCAGCCTCCGCTTCGTCCTCCCCTCGGGCCCGGGCTCCGAGTCGCTGCGCACGGTCGGGGACCGGATCCGCAGGATGCTGGACGGGGTCGGCATCCACACCGAGGTGAAGAAGGTCGCCGAGGACAGCTTCTTCAAGGACCACATCGCGTCGGGGCACTACGACCTCGCCCTGTGGTCCTGGCCGGCCACGGCCTACCCGGCGACCGACGCCCGTCCGATCTACGCCAAGCCCGAGCCCGCGACGGACGGCTCGCTGCTGGTGGAGCAGAACTACACCCGGGTCGGTACGGACCGCATCGACCAGCTCTTCGACGAGGCGGTGTCCGAGCTGGACGAGAGGAAGGCCCGGGACCTGATGAAGCAGGTCGACGCCCGGATCTGGGCCGCGGCGGCCTCCATCCCCCTCTACCAGCGTCCCGAGCTCGTGGCCGCGAAGCGCGACCTGGCCAACGCGGGGGCGTTCGGCTTCTCGGCCCCGCGCTACCAGGACATCGGCTTCGTCAAGGCGAAGCCGGCGCACGGAGCCGGGCCGGCCACGGCGGAGTAGCGCCTCCCGGCGCCGTCCGCCGGGGCCCGCCCGCGGCCGCCTCGGCGGACGGCATACGGAGCGATCGTGAGGGCCCGGGCGTCCGGGGCCCGGCGGGCCGGTCGGATCTCGGGGCCTCGGGGCCCCTGCCCGGGAACGGGAGATCTTCGTGCCGCCGGGCGGCGTACCGGCCCGTCCGTCCTGTACGGGGCGTCCCGGGACCACGGGCGCGGCTCGTGCCGAGGGCCCCGGACCCCGGTCGCGGCCGGGGCCCGGCCGCAGTGCCCGTGCCGTGTCCGGCGGCTCGGTGCCTCTGTGCCGTGCCGTGTCCGGCGGCTCCGGGAGCCCTGCGCGGTGCCGTGTCCGGTCCGGTCGATCCCGTCCCGTTCCCGCCGCCTCGGAGCCGCGTCGTCGAGCGTTCTGGAGCGGAACCTTCCGCTCCAGTGATCCGGACCTCAGAAGCAGCTCAATTCCCTTGCCTGCCGGTGCTCCCGGCGGGCAAGGTCGTTCCGGGTCGGATCGGGCCGGGAAGCCCTCTGCGCGGCGGCCCCGTACCATGGACACAGCCGTGGCGCGTCCGCCCGGCGGGCGTAAGAGGAAACAGACGCCGCATCCCACGATCCGAGAGAAGCGCAAGCCACCCATGCCCACGCGCCACGACATCCGTAACGTCGCCATCGTCGCCCACGTCGACCACGGCAAGACGACCATCGTCGACGCCATGCTGAAGCAGGCCGGAGCCTTCGCCGCGCACCAGCTCGACTCCGTCGACGACCGGGTCATGGACTCGAACGACCTGGAGCGTGAGAAGGGCATCACGATCCTCGCCAAGAACACGGCGGTGAAGTACCACCCCAAGGACGGCGGGGCCCCGATCACCATCAACATCATCGACACCCCCGGCCACGCCGACTTCGGCGGCGAGGTCGAGCGCGGTCTGTCGATGGTCGACGGCGTGGTGCTGCTGGTGGACGCCTCCGAGGGCCCGCTCCCGCAGACCCGCTTCGTGCTCCGCAAGGCGCTCCAGCGCCGGATGCCCGTCATCCTGTGCATCAACAAGACCGACCGCCCGGACTCCCGGATCGACGAGGTCGTCAACGAGACCTACGACCTCTTCCTCGACCTGGACGCCGACGAGGACCAGATCGAGTTCCCGATCGTCTACGCCTGCGGTCGTGACGGCATCGCGTCGCTGACCAAGCCGGAGGACGGCACCGTCCCGGCCGACAGCGAGAACCTGGAGCCGTTCTTCTCCACCATCCTGGAGCACATCCCCGCGCCGACGTACGACGAGGAGGCCCCCCTCCAGGCCCACGTCACCAACCTCGACGCCGACAACTTCCTCGGCCGCATCGCGCTGCTGCGCGTCGAGCAGGGCGAGCTCCGCAAGGGCCAGACCGTCGCGTGGATCAAGCGCGACGGCTCGATCTCCAACGTCCGCATCTCCGAGCTGATGATGACCGAGGCGCTCACCCGCAAGCCCGCCGAGGTCGCGGGCCCCGGTGACATCTGCGCCGTCGCCGGCATCCCCGACATCATGATCGGCGAGACCCTGGCGGACCCGGAGAACCCGGTCGCGCTGCCGCTCATCACGGTCGACGAGCCGGCGATCTCCATGACCATCGGCACGAACACCTCCCCGCTCGTCGGCCGCGGCGCGACCGGCAAGGGCGCGGACAACAAGGGCGGCGTCAAGGACCGCAAGGTCACCGCCCGCCAGGTCAAGGACCGCCTCGACCGCGAGCTGATCGGCAACGTCTCGCTCCGCGTCCTCGACACCGAGCGCCCCGACGCGTGGGAGGTGCAGGGCCGTGGCGAGCTGGCCCTGGCGATCCTCGTCGAGACCATGCGCCGTGAGGGCTTCGAGCTGACGATCGGCAAGCCGCAGGTGGTCACCAAGGACGTCGACGGCAAGCTCCACGAGCCGGTCGAGCGCATGACCATCGACGTGCCCGAGGAGCACATGGGTGCCGTGACCCAGCTCATGGGCGTCCGCAAGGGCCGCATGGACAACATGTCGAACCACGGCTCCGGCTGGGTCCGCATGGAGTTCGTCGTGCCGTCCCGCGGCCTGATCGGCTTCCGCACGGAGTTCCTGACGAACACCCGCGGCACCGGCATCGCCCACTCGATCCACGAGGGCCACGAGCCGTGGTTCGGCAACCTGCAGACCCGCAACAACGGCTCGCTGGTCGCCGACCGGTCCGGTGCCGTCACCGCGTTCGCGATGACGAACCTCCAGGAGCGCGGCGTGCTCTTCGTCGAGCCGGGCACCGAGGTCTACGAGGGCATGATCGTCGGCGAGAACTCCCGCTCGGACGACATGGACGTGAACATCACCAAGGAGAAGAAGCTCACGAACATGCGCTCCTCCACGGCCGATGTCGCGGAGTCCATCGTCCCGCCGCGCAAGCTCTCGCTGGAGCAGTCGCTGGAGTTCTGCCGTGACGACGAGTGCGTCGAGGTGACCCCGGAGGCCGTGCGCATCCGCAAGGTGAACCTGGACGCCCGTGAGCGCGCCCGCGCCGCCTCGCGCGCCAAGCACGGCTGAACCGTCCGGTTCCGGACATCGGGACCAGACCGACCGTGACGGCCCGGGAGACCCCGCTCGAGGGGGTTTCCCGGGCCGTTTCCGTGCGCGCCCCCGTCTGGGAGACTGCGGGTGCCCGGTCTGTCCGCCCTGTCCGTCAACAGATTTTCCTGCGCCACTCGTCCGACTATCGGACGTAGCTCACCGGAAACCTGTATTAACAGTCCGTTTCGCGCGTGTCTGTCTGCGATCCCTTTGTCCGAATTTTGGGCGTCTGGGGCGGAGTGATGTTGCCAAAACGAGATGCTTTAAGTGTGGTTTACAGCCCGAACTTACCTAATAGTTGGCTTCACTGAGCTCGGGTCAACGGGTCACGCGCTGTGGGGAGCGCCGACTCACGAGCACACGGGGCACGGATCTCGCCGTCAGGGGTGTCGGCGTTGTCATGTGCCCACCCTTGCAGTGAATACGTGGACTCATGAGGAGGAACCCATGCGCGGTGCCACGAGCACCAGTGGGCTCGGGTCGTCGAAGATGGCTCGGACGACCGGTTTGCAGCGCACGTCATCCGGTCCGGTCGCCGGCAGCGGCCGGCGAATCTGAGACCCGGTCAACCGCTCGGCTCGCGTTCCTTGGGGGGATCCACCCCAACCTGACGCTCTTCGCAGTCGCCCTGCCCACGGGAGAACCCGTGCGGTGGCGCGGTGTCACTGCCGTGCCCGTCTTCAGGTGACGGGCAGGCAATCGGCGAGACCGTCACGCAGCACGCCGGAACGGGCCATACGCCCGGTCATCTACGCGCGCAGGACCGCGGGTCACCCGACACCCGTGAATGGACACCATCATGACCAGTCCAATTGAGATCGAGGGCGAGACCGCCTCTGTCGCCTTGGACAAGGAGACCGCTGCCGGCAACGACGGCGCGGACAAGGACCAGGACAAGAAGGAGCTCACCGGCCGGTCGCCAGGCCAGCTGATGTGGACGCGCTTCAAGCGCGACCGCACGGGCATGATCTCCGCCTGTGTCGTGCTCTTCTTCTTCGCCGTCGCCGCGCTGGCCCCGGTGATCTCGGCGGTGTACGGCAAGAACCCGTACACGCTCTACGCGCAGGAGCCCGACTACCCGTTCCTGCTCGACGACTTCGCCATGCCCAACGGTCCGTTCGGCGGCGTCTCGGGCGAGTTCTGGTTCGGTGTCGAGCCCAACCTGGGCCGTGACGTGTTCACCATGCTGATCTACGGCATGCGCACGTCGCTGTTCATGGCGCTGGTTCTGACGTTCCTCTGCGTGGTGACCGGTGTCATCATCGGATTGATCGGCGGCTACTTCGGCGGCAAGGTCGACTACTGGCTGGGCCGGATCACGGACTTCTTCCTGTCCTTCCCGAACCAGCTGTTCTTCATCGCCTTCATGCCCGTCGTGACCGCGCTGTTCGTCTCCCCGACGGACGAGACGCCGACCTACCTCCGGGCGGTCGCGATCATCCTGGTGTCGTGGTTCCTGGGCTGGATGGGCATGGCCCGTCTGGTGCGCAGCTCGGTACTCTCCCTGCGCGAGCGGGAGTTCGTCGAGGCGGCGAAGGTCTCCGGAGCCCCTCGGTCGCGGATCGTGTTCAAGGAGATCCTGCCGAACATCGTCACTCCCATCCTGGTGCAGGGCACGTACATGCTGCCCAGCGCCATCCTCAACATCGCATTCCTCTCGTACGTGGGTGTCGGCTTCGTCGAGCCGACCCCCGACTGGGGCCGCATGTTCGCCACGGGCGCCAAGCTCTACGAGCTGGACCCGGCCTTCATGTTCTTCCCCGGTGTCGCGATGGTGATCTTCGTCCTGGCCTTCAACCTCCTCGGTGACTCGGTCCGGGACGCGTTCGACCCCAAGACCGGACGGTGACGTCCACGTGCGAGGGCAGCTGCCGCCCTCGCGCCGGGCAACCGGACGGCCAGGCAGCTCTTCTGGATAACAACCGACAGGTAGGTGCAACGAGCATCATGAATGCCATTCGATCGCGCTCCGCACGCGCTGTAGTCGTCGCGATGGCGGCCGGCTCGCTGGCGCTGACCGCTTGCTCCGGCAACAGCGGCAAGAACGCCAAGGACGAGTCGAAGTCCCAGGCTGACGCCTCGGCCCAGTCGAAGCCGGTTGCCTACGGTGACGCTGCCGCCTCCAACGGCCCGGCTGCCGAGGTCCCGGGTGCCAAGCCCGGCGGCACCATCAACGTCTACGCCCAGTCGGACATGACCCACATGGACCCGGGTCAGATCTACGTCAGCGACGCCGGCCAGTTCGCCAACCTGATCCACCGCGGTCTGACCAACTACCAGGAGGACGACAAGGGCAACCTGACCGTCGTCGGTGACATCGCCACCGACTCCGGCAAGTCCTCCAACGGCGGCAAGACCTGGACCTTCACCCTGAAGGACGGCATCAAGGACGAGGACGGCAACGCCATCACGTCCGCCGACGTCCGCCACTCGATCGAGCGCCTGTACGCGAAGCACATCTTCGACGGCCCGTCGTTCGTCCAGTCGTGGCTCTCCGGCAACGACTACCGCAAGGCGCTGCCGGACGGCCCGTACAAGGGCAAGCACCTGCCCGACACGGTCCTCGCGACCCCGGACGCCAAGACGGTCGTCTTCAACTTCAGCCAGCCGCGCCCGGACCTGCCGCAGGCCCTGGCCATGGCCGGTTACGCCATCGTTCCGCAGAAGGCGGACACGAAGGAGAAGTACGACAAGGCCCCCAAGGCCCTCGGCCCGTACAAGATCGCCGAGTACAAGGCCGGCAAGTCCCTCAAGCTGGTGAAGAACACCAACTGGGACCCGAAGACGGACGCCGTGCGCCACCAGTACGTGGACGGCTACAACTTCACCACCACCATCGACCCGGTCAACCAGACCAAGCGTCTGATCGCCGACCAGGGCGACGCCAAGAACGCCATCCAGTTCTCGGACCAGGTCGACACGGACCAGATGCAGGCCGTGATCACCAACCCGAAGGTGAACGCCCGTACGGTCAAGGGCTACCAGCCCTACGTCTGGCAGCTGACCTTCAACCTGGACCGCATGAAGGACAAGAAGGTCCGTGACGCCATCGCGCACGCGATGCCGAGCGCGGCCATGGTCCAGGCCGACGGTGGCAAGTATGGCGGTGAGGTCGCCGGTGGTCTGTTCGCCCCGACCCTGCCGGGCTTCGACAAGAGCTACGACCCGTTCGGCAAGCTGAAGAAGCCCAACGGTGACCTCGACAAGGCCAAGGAGCTGCTGAAGGAGGCGGGTGTCAAGGAGGGCACGAAGCTCACCTACGCCTACTCCAACACCCCGCGTGGCCAGAAGCAGCAGGTCATCATCAAGACCGCGCTGGCCAAGCTCGGCTTCGACGTCCAGGCCAAGGAGATCGACCGGGCCGCGTACTACGAGACCATCGGCAAGATCAAGAACCCGTACGACCTGTACATGACCGGCTGGGGCCAGGACTGGTCCTCCCCGTCCACGGTCGTCACCCCGGTCTATGACGGTGGCCTGATCTCCGACGGTGCCTCGAACTACTCCCACATCAACGACCCCAAGGTCAACGCCCTCATCCAGGAGGCGCTGAAGCTTGAGCCGCAGGCTGCGGCCAAGAAGTGGGAAGAGGCCCACCACCGCATCGTCGAGGAGATCAACCCGGCCGTCCCGGTCTACTACTCCAAGATGGTCCAGCTGTTCGGTTCGAACATCGGCGGCGCCAAGTACAGCACCGAGTCGAGCTACATCGACATCAACGACCTGTACCTGAAGCAGCCGTAACACCGGCTCACGGCTGACCCGTGGGGGTGCGCGCCAGGCGGAGCGCACCCCCACGGGACATGAACCCCTCACCGCCCCGCCGCTTCCGAAGAGAGCAGCTTCCCGCCATGCTTCAGTTCCTCATCCGCAGGCTGACCGGCGCCGTCGTGATCATGTTCCTGATCGGCGCGTTCACGTTCTTCCTGTTCTACACAATCCCCCAGGACTTCGCCGCGCTCTCCTGCGGCAAGAACTGCAGCCCGGAGAACCTCGCGGTCATCCGCGAGAACCTCGGCCTCGACAAGCCGATCTGGACGCAGTTCTGGGACTTCATGGTCGGAATCGTTGCCGGCCGGGACTTCCCCGTCGGTCACTGTGACGCTCCCTGTCTCGGGGTCTCCTTCCACACCGGTGACTTCGTGTGGGACTCCATCATCGACCGCTTCCCGCTGACGCTCTCGCTGACCGTCGGTGGTCTGGTGATCTTCCTGGTCCTGGGCCTCGGCTCGGGTCTGCTCGCCGCCTGGAAGCGCGGCACCTCGCTCGACAAGGCCGTCAGCGGCGCCTCCATGGTGCTCAGCTCGTTCCAGATCTACTTCCTGGGGCCGATCGTCCTTGGCATCTTCGTGTACAGCACCGGCTGGCTGGAGAGCCCCAAGTACGTTCCGTTCTCGGACGATCCGGCGGCCTGGGCTCTGGGCCTGCTGATCCCCTGGGCCGTCATGGCCACGATCTTCACCGCGCAGTACACGCGTATGGCGCGCTCCACCATGATCGAGCAGCTCCAGGAGGAGCACGTCCGCACCGCCCGGGCCAAGGGCATGCGCCAGCGGTACGTCTTCTTCCGGTACGCCTGGCGCGGTTCGCTGACCCCCATCGTCACCATCCTCGGCATGGACCTGAGCGGTCTCCTCGCGGGTGCCGTGGTCACCGAGTTCACCTTCGACCTGGCGGGCATCGGCCGTCTCGCGGTGGACTCGTCGCTGACCAAGGACCTGCCGCTGACGATGGGCGTGATGCTGTTCGGAGCCTTCTTCATCCTGCTCCTGAACATCCTCGTGGACCTCGCCTACGCCTACATCGACCCGCGCGTGCGCCTCGCCTAGGAGAACGACCGTGACCACAATGACCAAGACCGAAGACACACCGGCCCCGACCGGGCCGGAGGCCTTCCTCTCGGTCCGCGACCTGCGGGTGCGGTTCTCCACCGAGGACGGCATCGTCAAGGCGGTGGACGGGCTCTCGTTCGACGTCGAGCGGGGCAAGACCCTCGGCATCGTGGGCGAGTCGGGCTCCGGCAAGTCCGTGACGAACCTGACCGTCCTCGGACTGCACAACCGCAAGACCACCGAGATCGACGGCGAGATCGTCCTGGACGGCCAGGAACTGACCGGCGCGTCCGAGAGGGAGCTGGAGAAGCTCCGCGGCAACAAGGTCGCGATGATCTTCCAGGACCCGCTCACCGCGCTGTCGCCGTACTACACCGTGGGCCGGCAGCTCTCCGAGCCGTTCATGAAGCACCGCGGGGCCTCCAAGAAGGAGGCGAAGGCCCGGGCCATCGAGATGCTCGACAAGGTCGGCATCCCCCAGCCCGCACTGCGCTTCAACGACTACCCGCACCAGTTCTCCGGCGGTATGCGCCAGCGCGCGATGATCGCCATGGCGCTGATGTGCGACCCGGACCTGCTGATCGCGGACGAGCCCACCACGGCGCTCGACGTGACCGTGCAGGCCCAGATCCTCGACCTGCTCAAGGACCTCCAGCAGGAGTTCGGGTCGGCGATCATCTTCATCACCCACGACCTGGGCGTCATCGCCAACATGGCCGACGATCTGCTCGTGATGTACGCGGGACGGGCGGTGGAGCGCGGCAGCGTCCGCGAGGTGCTCCGGGCGCCCCAGCACCCGTACACCTGGGGTCTGCTGAGCTCCATGCCGCGTCTGGGCGGGGACACCGGCGAGTCGCTGGTGCCGATCCCGGGTTCGCCGCCCTCGCTGCTGAACCCGCCCACCGGCTGCCCCTTCCACCCGCGCTGCGCCTTCACCGACCAGGTCACCGGCGCGTCGTGTTCGGGTGAGCGGCCGTCGCTGGGCGCGGGGCGCGCGGCCGCGTGCCACCTCACGGGGGAGCAGAAGCAGACCATATTCATCGATCAGATCAAGCCCCGGCTGGGCTAGGGAGACGCAGAGACATGAGCGAGAACGTCACTCTGCCGAAGCAGCAGGGACCCACCGACAAGCCCGCGGGCGAGCCGCTGCTCACCGTCGAGGGCCTGACGAAGCACTTCCCCATCTACGGCGGCTTTCCCTTCAAGCGCCAGGTGGGTGCCGTCAAGGCGGTGGACGGGGTCGACCTGACCGTGCACGCCGGTGAGTCCCTCGGCCTGGTGGGCGAGTCCGGCTGTGGCAAGTCCACGACCGGCCGGCTGATCACCCGGCTGATGGAGCCGACCGCCGGAAAGATCACCTACGCCGGCCGGGACATCACCCGCGCGAACCGCAAGCAGCTCGCGCCGGTCCGGTCCGAGATTCAGATGATCTTCCAGGACCCGTACTCGTCGCTGAACCCGCGGCAGACCGTCGGCACCATCATCAAGAGCCCGATGGAGGTCAACGGCATCAACCCGCCCGGCGGGCGTGAGAACCGGGTGCGGGAACTGCTGGAGACCGTGGGTCTCAACCCCGAGCACTACAACCGCTTCCCGCACGAGTTCTCCGGCGGTCAGCGGCAGCGCATCGGTGTGGCCCGGGCCCTGGCCCTGGAGCCGAAGCTGATCGTCGCCGACGAGCCGGTCTCCGCGCTGGACGTGTCCATCCAGGCGCAGGTCGTCAACCTGCTGCAGAAGGTCCAGGACGAGCTGGGCATCGCCTTCCTGTTCATCGCCCACGACCTCGCGGTCGTGCGGCACTTCTCGCAGCGCGTGGCCGTGATGTACCTGGGCAAGGTGATGGAGGTCGCGGACCGCGACTCGCTGTACAACCGGCCCCGTCACCCGTACACGCACGCCCTGCTCTCGGCGGTGCCCGAGGCCGACGTGGACACCGGAAAGAAGGAGCGCATCCGCCTCGCCGGTGACGTGCCCTCCCCGGTGAACCCGCCGTCCGGCTGCCGCTTCCGCACCCGCTGCTGGAAGGCGCAGGACAAGTGCGCGACCGAGGAGCCGCCGCTGGTGCAGATCTCCGGGAACCGCGAGGGTCACCTGACGGCCTGCCACTTCCCGGAGGAGCCTTCGACCGAGGCCCGCACCGAGGACGTCGTCATGGACCCGGCGCTCGCGGCGCTGGAGGAGGAGCACGGCTCCGACGACTGACGGTCGGGCCGCGCAAGGCCGGACCAGGAACCACCCCCGCCGCCCCGAAGGGCGGCCGGGGTGGTTCTTTTTGGTGGCCACCGGATTCCCCGCCGGCAGGGGGTCCCCCATCGCGGCATAGTCGGCTCGAGGTGAAGTGATGTGAGCAAGCGTGGCGTCAACTCCTGTGTGATTGCAGGTGGTTGGGTGCCGGATCGATCGAGTGGGAAATTCCGGATCCGGCCCGCCGCGCCCCCGCTCGACCATTCGGCCCAACCGGGGTTCTCCCGGGTGTCGTGCAAGTGCACCGGTCCCCGCCTCGGGCGATAGTGGCCCCACGAAGGTCCCGGTCGCCGAGGAGGCACTCCATGCGCGGAGCCGCTCACGTCACCCGGGCCGCCTGCGCGGTCGCCGTCGTTCTCGCGGCCGGTGCCTGCGGCGGCGGCGGAGCCCCGGCCGGCGGGCCCGACGGGATCGTGTCGTCCTCCTGGGGGGATCCCCAGAACCCCCTCGAACCGGCGAACACCAACGAGGTCCAGGGCGGCAAGGTCCTCGACATGATCTTCCGGGGCCTGAAGCGCTACGACCCGAAGACCGGCGAGGCCGAGGACATGCTCGCCGAGCGGATCGACACCACCGACTCCGTCAACTTCACCGTTGCGGTCAAGAGCGGCTGGACCTTCTCCAACGGCGAGCCCGTGACCGCGAAGTCCTTCGTCGACGCCTGGAACTACGGCGCGCATCTGAAGAACAACCAGCGCAACGCCTACTTCTTCGGCTACATCGAGGGCTACGACCAGGTCCATCCCGCCTCCGGGCAGCCCACCGCGCAGACCATGTCCGGCCTGAAGGTGACGGGCGAGCGGACGTTCACCGTCAAGCTCACCCAGAAGTTCTCCACCTGGCCAGAAACCCTCGGGTACGCGGCGTTCGCACCGCTGCCGAGCAGCTTCTTCTCCGACCACGACGCCTGGCTGGCCCGCCCCGTCGGCAACGGCCCCTACGCCGTCGACAGCTACACCAGGGGCTCGCAGATGTCCCTGCGCCGCTGGGACGGCTATCCGGGTGACGACAAGGCGCGCAACGGCGGTGTCGACCTGAAGGTCTACACCGACAGCAACACCGCCTACACCGATCTGACGGCGGGCAACCTCGACCTGGTCGACGACGTGCCGGCGTCCCAGCTCAGGAACGTCGAGGCCGACCTCGGCGGCCGGTACATCAACACCCCGGCCGGCATCATCCAGACCCTCGCATTCCCCTACTACGACCCGGACTGGAACAAGCCCGGCCAGGAGAAGGTCCGCCGGGGCCTGTCGATGGCGATCAACCGGCAGCAGATCACCGACAGGATCTTCCAGCGGACCCGGACCCCCGCCAAGGACTGGACGTCCCCGGTCCTCGGTCCCGACGGTGGCTTCGACGCGGCGCTGTGCGGCGACTCGTGCGCGTACGACCCCGCCGGGGCGAGGAAGCTGATCGCCGAGGGCGGTGGTATCCCGGGCGGCCAGGTCAAGATCACGTACAACGCCGACAGCGGCTCCCACAAGGAGTGGGTCGACGCCGTGTGCAACTCCATCAACAACGCGCTCGGCAACGACCGCGCCTGCGTCGGCAACCCCGTCGGCACCTTCGCCGACTACCGCAACCAGATCACTCAGTCGAAGATGAGCGGCCCCTTCCGGGCCGGCTGGCAGATGGACTACCCGCTCATCCAGAACTTCCTCCAGCCGCTCTACTACACCAACGCCTCCTCCAACGACGGCAAGTGGAGCAACAAGGACTTCGACCGGCTGGTCGACCAGGCCAACGCCGAGGCCGACCCCGCCAAGGCGATCGAGACCTTCAAACAGGCGGAGGGCGTCGTGCGGGACCAGATGGCCGCCATCCCGCTCTGGTACCAGAACGGCAGCGCCGGCTACTCCGAGCGGATCTCCAACGTGTCCCTGAACCAGTTCAGCGTCCCCGTCTACGAAGAGATCAACGTCGGCTGACGCACCCGCCCCGGACCCGAGGAGCGCTCCATGGGACGTTATGTGATCCGGCGTCTGCTCCAGATGATCCCGGTGTTCGCCGGAGCCACGCTGCTGATCTTCCTGATGGTCAACGTGATGGGCGACCCCATCGCCGGGCTCTGCGGCGAGCGGGAGTGCGACCCGGCCACCGCGGCCCAGCTGCGCAAGGAGTTCGGCCTCGACAAGCCCGTCTGGCAGCAATACCTGACCTACATGGGCAACGTCTTCACCGGGGACTTCGGCACCGCCTTCAACGGGCAGCCGGTCACCGAGCTGATGGCGGACGCCTTCCCGGTGACCATCCGGCTCACCCTCGTGGCGATCCTCTTCGAGGTCGTCATCGGCATCGGCCTCGGCGTGGTCACCGGGCTGCGCCGCGGGCGTCCCGTCGACACCGGCGTCCTGCTGGTCACCCTGGTCGTGATCGCCGTCCCGACCTTCGTCACCGGACTGCTGCTGCAACTGCTGCTCGGGGTGGAGTGGGGCTGGATCCGGCCGTCCGTGTCCTCCGAGGCCCCGCTCGGCGAGCTGATCGTGCCGGGACTCGTCCTCGCCGCCGTCTCCCTCGCCTACGTCACCCGGCTCACCAGGACCTCCATCGCCGAGAACCGGCGCGCCGACTACGTCCGCACGGCCATCGCCAAGGGGCTGCCGCGCCGCCGGGTCATGACCCACCATCTGCTGCGCAACTCGCTCATCCCCGTGGTCACGTTCATCGGTGCCGACATCGGCGCCCTGATGGGAGGGGCCATCGTCACCGAGCGGATCTTCAACATCCACGGCGTCGGCTACCAGCTCTACCAGGGCATCCTCCGCCAGAACACCCAGACCGTCGTCGGCTTCGTGACGGTGCTGGTGCTGGTGTTCCTGCTGGTGAACCTGCTCGTCGATCTGCTGTACGCCGTACTCGACCCGAGGATCCGCTATGCCTGAGGCCCAGTACGACGACGGGCGGGCCATCGCACCGACCGGTGGCGGCGGCGCCATGGACCTCGCCACGGCCGAGGGCGAGACGCTGGAGAAGGCACCCGCGGCTCCGCCCGGACCGGGCCCCGCGGGCAGACCGCGCAGCCTCTGGTCCGACGCCTGGCACGACCTGCGCCGCAACCCCGTCTTCGTGATCGCGTCGCTCGTCATCCTCTTCCTGGTGGCCATCTCGATCTGGCCGCAGCTGATCGCCTCCGGCAACCCGCTCGACTGCGATCTCGCCAAGGCCCAGCAGGGCTCCCAGCCCGGCCATCCCTTCGGCTTCGACGGCCAGGGCTGCGACGTCTACACCCGGACCGTCTACGGGGCGCGCACATCGGTGACCGTCGGCGTCTGCGCCACCCTCGGCGTGGCCCTCCTCGGGTCCGTCCTCGGCGGCCTCGCCGGGTTCTTCGGCCGGGCGCCGGACGCGCTGCTGTCCCGGCTCACCGATGTCTTCTTCGCCATCCCGGTCGTCCTCGGCGGACTGGTGCTGCTGTCCGTCGTCACCAGCAACACCGTCTGGCCGGTGATCGGCTTCATGGTGCTGCTGGGCTGGCCGCAGATCTCCCGCATCGCGCGCGGTTCGGTCATCTCCGTCAAGCAGAACGACTACGTGCAGGCCGCCCGGGCCCTCGGCGCCTCGTCGGCGCGGCTGCTGCTGAGGCACGTCATGCCGAACGCCGTCGCGCCGGTGATCGTCGTGGCCACCATCGCGCTCGGGACGTACATCTCGCTGGAGGCGACCCTGTCGTACCTCGGCGTCGGGCTGCGACCGCCCACGGTCTCCTGGGGCATCGACATCTCCGCCGCGTCGCCCTACATCCGCAACGCCCCGCACATGCTGCTCTGGCCGGCCGGCGCGCTCGCCGTCACCGTGCTCGCGTTCATCATGCTCGGCGACGCGGTGCGTGACGCCCTCGACCCCAAGCTGCGCTGAGGAGCACCGCCATGAGCCCCGACACTCCGCCCGACGGCCCCGGTACGCGGGAGCGGGCGCCCGGCATCCCGCCGGCCGGCCCCGGCACGCTGCTCGAAGTGCGGGACCTGCGCGTGGAGTTCCGTACCCGGGACGGGGTCGCGAAGGCCGTCGACGGCGTCTCCTGGTCCGTCGCCGCGGGCGAGACCCTCGCCGTGCTCGGCGAGTCCGGGTCCGGTAAGTCCGTCACCGCCCAGGCCGTCATGGGCATCCTCGACACCCCGCCCGGCCGGATCACCGGCGGGGAGATCCTCTTCCGGGGTCGGGACCTGCTGAAACTGAAGGAGGGCGAACGCCGCAGGATCCGCGGTGCCGGCATGGCCATGGTCTTCCAGGACGCGCTGTCCTCGCTGAACCCGGTGCTGACCGTCGGCGACCAGCTCGGCGAGATGTTCACCGTGCACCGGGGCATGTCGCGGAAGGACGCCCGGGCGAAGGCCGTCGAGCTGATGGACCGGGTCCGGATCCCGGCCGCCGCGGAGCGGGTCGGCCAGTACCCGCACCAGTTCAGCGGCGGAATGCGCCAGCGCATCATGATCGCGATGGCGTTGGCCCTGGAACCGGACCTGATCATCGCCGACGAGCCCACGACCGCCCTGGACGTGACCGTGCAGGCGCAGGTGATGGACCTCCTCGCCGAACTCCGCCGCGAACTCGGCATGGGGCTCGTGCTCATCACCCACGACCTCGGTGTCGTCGCGGACGTCGCGGACCGGATCGCCGTGATGTACGCGGGCCGGATCGTCGAGACCGCCCCGGTCCACGACCTCTACAAGGCCCCGGCCCATCCGTACACCCGCGGACTGCTCGACTCGATCCCCCGCCTGGACCGCAAGGGGCAGGAGCTGTACGCCATCAAGGGCCTGCCGCCGAACCTGACGGCCGTCCCGTCCGGCTGCGCCTTCCATCCGCGCTGTCCGATGGCCCGGGACGTGTGCCGGACCGACGAGCCGGACCTGTCCGAGGTGAGCCGCGACCGCGGGAGCGCCTGCTTCTTCTGGAGGGAGTGCCTCCGTGGCTGAGCCGACCCGGCCGACCGAGCCGATCATCGAGGTGCGCGGCCTGTACAAGCACTATCCGCTCACCCGGGGCGTCGTGATCAGGAAGCAGGTGGGGGCGGTCAGGGCGGTCGACGGAGTCGACCTCGACCTGTTCGCCGGCGAGACGCTCGGCGTCGTGGGCGAGTCCGGCTGCGGGAAGTCCACCCTCGCGAAGCTGCTGGTCAACCTGGAGAGGCCGACCCGCGGGTCCATCCGCTACAAGGGCGAGGACATCACCCGGCTGTCGGCGCGGGCGCTCAAGGCCGTGCGGCGCAACATCCAGATGGTGTTCCAGGACCCGTACACCTCGCTGAACCCCCGGATGACCGTCGGCGACATCGTCGGGGAGCCGTACGAGATCCATCCCGAGGCGGCGCCGAAGGGCGACCGGCGGCGCCGGGTCAGGGAACTGCTGGACGTCGTCGGTCTCGACCCCGAGTACGTCAACCGCTACCCGCACCAGTTCTCCGGGGGCCAGCGCCAGCGCATCGGCATCGCGCGGGGCCTGGCACTGCGGCCGGAGGTCATCGTCGCGGACGAACCCGTGTCCGCCCTCGACGTGTCCGTCCAGGCGCAGGTCGTCAATCTGCTGGAGCGGCTGCAGGGCGAGTTCGGCCTCAGCTACGTGTTCATCGCCCACGACTTGTCGATCGTCCGGCACATCTCGGACCGGGTCGCGGTGATGTACCTCGGGCGCATCGTGGAGACCGGCAGGGACGCCGAGATCTACGACCACCCCACGCACCCGTACACCCAGGCCCTGCTGTCGGCCGTGCCGGTGCCCGACCCCTCGGTCCGCGAGCGGCGCGCGGCCGCCGGCGGGAACGGCGGGCGCATCATCCTCTCCGGCGATGTGCCCTCGCCGACGAACGTCCCGTCCGGCTGCCGGTTCCGTACGCGCTGCTGGAAGGCGCAGGAGCGGTGCGCGCGGGAGGAGCCGGAGCTGGCGGTGCCGGAGCGGTTCCGGGAGGCGGTGGGTCCCGCCCGGCACGACTCGGCGTGTCACTTCGCCGAGGAGAGGTGCGTGGTGCCGTCCGACTGAAGCCCGTTGTGAAAACGGCTCCGTCCGCCCGCAGGGCGGGGTCTGCGGCGTCTGGTGCGTGCGATGGCAAGACGGAGGATCATCCTCGTACTGGACGTACTTGGATGACTCCGACAACGCGGCGAGCGTGCCAGGCGTCGCGGGCCGGGAGGGACCTTCACGACACGCCCCGGCGGCCGGCGGAGGACTGACGGCCCCGCCCCGGAAGGCGCGGGGCGGGCGCCGGCGGACCTACCTCAGGGCCTCGGCCGTCTCCCGGCGCATGATGGCCAGCCGGGCCTTCTTCTCCGGGAGGAACACCTCGGGCAGGTCGACCTCCGGAAGCACGATCTCCGGGCCGAGTTCGAAACCGGTGCGCCGCAGCCGGTCGATGGCCCTGCCGTTGCGGACGTCCGGCTCGGCGACGATCCGCCGCACCTGCGGGTCGGCAAGCACATGACCGACGAGCACCCTGAGCATGGCGGCGGTGAATCCGGGCCGCTGCTTTCCCTTCGCCGGGCCGATCATCAGGTGGACGCCGATGTCGCCGGGTTCGACCTCGTAGCACTCGCTGACCCGGTCGGCTTCCGGCTCGTAGGTCTGGAAGAGCATCACGGGCTCGTCGCCGAGGACGATCAGGAAGGCGTGGTGCGTGGTGAGCGAATCCAGGTGCTCGTAGATCTCCCGCACCTCTTCGCGGCTCGTCTCGCGCATGCCCCAGAAGCGGGCCCTCTCCTCGCTGACCCAGGAGTGGACGACGTCCGCGTCCCGTGCCGGGTCGAGGCGCCGCACGTGCACGGTACCCACTCCGTCGACGGTCTCCCGGTACAGCGCCTCGGCGCCGTCCGATCTGGCGGAGGCCTCAGTGGTCATGTCTCTCCTCGGTGCGGTGCTCGGGGGTGAGCAGGTCGAAGTCGGTGACGACGGGGACGAATTCGCCGCGCAGCCACAGCGGCAGCTGGTCGCGGTGGTGGGCGGCGCCCGGGATGCCCCGGGCGCCCAGCGGGACCACCCAGAGGCTGTCCTCGCGCCGGGCGAGGTCCCAGACATAGCGGGCGGAGGGCCCGCGCGCACTCAGGTCCGTGACGCCCGGGACGCTGGAGGTGGCCAGCACGCAGTCGTGGTCGCCGGGCAGTCCGGGCCACTCCTCGCCGTCGGGAGCGGGCAGGGCCTGCCAGGGCGCGAGCCGGTGGCGCTCGCCCCAGGTGGTCTCCGGCCCGCCGGCCTCGGCGACCTCGTCGACGGCGGCACGGACGAGCGCCGCGCGGTCGATCCCGGGCAGCCGGTCGGTCGTGAGCAGGGTCTCCAGGGCGTATCCGATCTTCGCCGGCAGGTAGAGCCAGGGCAGGAAAACCTCGGGGTAGCCGAACGGGCGGCTCAGCGGCTCCAGTTCGGGGTGGGCCGCGAGCCGGCGCACGACAGCCGAGCGGACGGCGGCGAACAGCGCGGCGTCGGAGCTGCCGGCCTCCATCCGGCGGTCCCACGCAAGCAGCCGGGACCGGAGCTCCGAGGCGCCGGGGGAGAGCCGGTCCTCGTCCAGGGCGGCCACCAGCTCCAGCAGGGGGGCGGCGGACGCCAGCCAGGTGTCGGTGTGGACGGCCGCCATCCCGGGCGCCGTCCAGCTCTTCGACTCCCGCAGCAGCGCGGCGATCCGGTCGGCCCGGTGCGGAGGTGCGAACTCCACTCCCAGGGGGGTCGCGATGCCACGGGCGTTGGCCATCACGGCGATGTCCCCGACCTCGGCTCGGGGCGTCTCGTGCCACCCCTGCCAGTCGTGCCCGTGCTCCCAGGCGGGCACGACCCGCAGCCGGTTGTCCTCGTGCCGCACCGGTACGCTTCCGGCGACCCGGTGCAGCAGCCCGCCCTCGGTGTCCGCGGCGTGCACGACGTTGACCGGTTCCGCCCACTGGTCGAAGGCCCGGTCCACGTCGCCGACGGTACGGGCACGCAGGAGCGCGGGGATCGCCTCGAAGCCGAGGGCCGCGGTGACCCGGGGCGGGTAGCGGAGGCTGATGGCCTCCGACCCCGTGCCGATTCCGTCCGCCGCCGGGGCGTCCCCGGCGATCACCGGGCCGCGGCCGGTCTCGATCACGTCGACGGTGACCGGGTCGCCGCCCGCCACCTCGATCGTCTCCCGGTGGTGGGTGGCGGGGCCCCAGCCGTCGGGGCCCTCCGCCTCGATCCGGTCGCCGGTGCGCCGGAGGCGCTCGCGGTACAGGTCCTGGTAGTCGGACATGGCGTTGGTGATGGCCCAGGCCACGGAGCCGGTGTGGCCGAAGTGGGCGAGTCCGGGGACGCCGGGCACGGCGAGTCCGACGACGTCGACGCCCGGGCACACCAGATGGATCTGCTGGTAGACACCCGGGTCCTCGATGAAGCGGTGCGGGTCGCCGGCGATCAGCGGCGCTCCGGTCTCCGTCCGCCCGCCGGCGACGAGCCAGCCGTTGCTGCCCGAGGTGCCGGGACCGTCCGTGGCGAACAGCGTGATCAGGTCGTCGCCGAGCCGTCGCGCCACCTCCTCCCGCCACAGCTTGGTCGGGAAGCCGGCGAACAGGATGTGGGTGGCGATCCAGATGCCGAGGGGCACCCAGGGCTCCCAGCGGCCGGGTTCGAGGCCGGTGGCGGCGAACTCGGGCGCGTTCCCGGCGCCTTCGGCGAGGCCGTCGTTGACCCCCTCCGCATAGGCACCCACCCAGGCCGCCGTGTCGGCGTCCAGTGCCGCGTGGCAGCGCCGGGCCGTGTCCTCGAGCCGGGACTGCCGGGCGAACCGGTCCCAGGCGACGGCGTCCGCGCCCAGGAAGGCGGCCGTCGTGCCCCGCACCCGGTGCCGTTCGACCTCGATCTGCCAGGCCCGGTCGGTGGCGGCGTTCCGCCCCTGGGCGCGGGCCAGTTCCAGGGCGCTGGAGGCGCGCAGATGCGGGATGCCCCAGGCATCCCGGTAGACCTCGGTCGTCACACTGTCCCCACTCTCCTGCTGGACAAGCCTTTAGGTTAGGCTGACCTAACCTTACTGGGCGCATGGGGAGGAGACAGCGGTGGGGCATGGCTGGGAGGGCGTGGTCCTCAAGCTGTTCCGGGGCAAGGACTTCGAGTTCACGGTGACGGGGGCGGAGCAGGTCACCGACCACTACCGCCGGGTGCACCTGACCGACGGCGGCATGCTGGCGGCCACCGGAGTGCACCCCACGATGTGGGTGCGCCTCTGGTTCGACGACGCGGGCAAGCCGCACCAGCGGGCCTACACCCTCGTCGACCCCGATCCGGCCGCGGGCACGTTCAGCATGGAGTTCGCGCTGCACGACGGCCGCGCCAGCGAGTGGGCGCGCAACGCCAAGCCCGGCGACAGGATCGACGCCACTCTGCAGGGCACCGGGTTCACCGTGCCCGACCCGCTGCCCCCGCGGCTGTTCGTGATCGGAGACCCGGCCTCGCTGCCCGCCGTCAACTCCCTGCTCGACGCCATGCCCGAGGTGCCCGCCACCATATGGTTCGAGACCCAGCACGAGTCCGACGCCGAGCTGCCCCTCCGGGCCGGCGCCGACCACCACGAGCTGCGGCGGGTGCCGCGACAGGACGGCGGGGCCGCCCTCGTGGCGGAGGTCAAGGCCGCGCTGCCCGGACTGCTCGGCGACGACCGGTCGGACGCCTTCGTCTGGATCGCCTGCGACACGGCGACGACCCGGACCCTCACCGCGTACCTCCGCAAGGAGCTCGGCCTGCCCAAGGACCGGGTCAGCGCGCTCGGGTACTGGCGGCCGGAGAGCCCCAAAACACGATAAGTGACCATCAATTTCTTTAACATCCAGGCAACTTGACCGAAGCCGCACCGATATACGGACGCGTCACGCTGAACTGCGTACGGCCGTGCGGGTGCCGTAGACCGGCCGGGGCGCATCCTGCCCCGGCCGGTCGTGCGCCCTGCCCCGGCCGGTCGACCTCCCGGGCCGCGGGTCGGCCGTACTGGGGGCCACCGGACCGGTCGTCCCGCGGGGCCACGGTTCGGCGGGCGCGCCGTGCGGGCCGTGGGAGGGCCCTTGTCCGCCCGGCGGGAGCCGTGGAACATCGCTCCCGTGACACTGACGCGGGGATCCAGGGCCACGGGCTTTGCGCTGTGCGCCGCACTGGCGGCGATCACCGCCTCCTGGATCGTCCGTGATCTCCGCGCGGCCGACGGTCCCGCCGCCCTCTGGTGGTTCTGGGCAGGCGACGGCCGCACGCTGCTCTCCGCACGGCAGCTCACCACCACACTCCACGATCCGCTGCTGCTCGTCGGCTACGCCGTGGCGGGCTTCGCCGCGGGGCGTTCGCGGGTCGCAGCGGGGGCGCTGGTCGCCGCCGCCGTCGTCACGCTCGCCGTGCGGCTGCCGGGGCTGTGGCTGCTCAGCGCGCACTGGATGGACCTCAGGGCGACCGGTGAACTGCGCGGCCGGGCGCTCGTGTCCGTCTTCACCGCACTCGCCGTCGCCGTGGGGCTGATCATCACGGTGGCGGCCGGGCGGCGGCCCGCCGATGCCCCGTACCGCGCGGCTGAGCACGGCACGGCGCCGTACGGTACGGCCCCGCACCAGAGGTCCTCGTACGGCACGGCCCCGCACGGCGGCGGGCCGCCCGCGGCGGGGGCTGCGCGCCCGCGCCGAGGGGCCCTGCTCACCGCCTTCGTGCTGCTCACCGCCGCCGCGGCGGTCCGGGCGGCGTGGGAGCTGTACTGGACGGCCCAACTCCCCGGAAGTTCCTACGCGGGGCGCTTCACCGGCCGGGCCGATCTGCTGCTGCCGCTGCTGGGCGCACCGCCGGGCTGGCTCAACACGGCCGTCGTGGCGCTCTCGCTCACCGCCGCGGGGGGCGTGCTCTTCCGGGCGTCCGTCGCCCGGCCGCTGGGGCTGGCCGCCGCCGGACTGCTGACGGCGAGCGGCATCTCGGGCATCGCGCTGTCCGTGCGCCTGGACCTGCTCGACCACTTCGGCGCGCTGCCGGCCGTGGACCGGCTCACCGTCGGCAGCTGGGTCTTCGAACTCGCCGCGGGCGTAATCACGCTCGGTGTCCTGGCGCGCGGGGACGCAGCGGCGGGGCCGTCGGTCGCGGAGCGGCTCCGCCCCGGGTTCTGGGACCGGGAGCGGGGGACTGGCCGGCCCGGGGCCGAGGTAACTGGGCACCGGGATGGGGGGCCTCACGACCTCGGTGCAGGGGGCGCCGGCCTCGGGCCGCCGCCCTCATCGCCGCCGGGCCGGTGAACCCCGGGGCGCCCGAACACCGCCCCACCGGACCCGCCGTTCGGCCGTCCCTCTGCCGACCGCGGCGGCCGGCGGCACCGGACCGGCGGCTCAGGCCATGCCGAGAGCGCGCTTCAGGAACTCCACCTGGAGCAGCAGGAGGTTCTCCGCCACCTGCTCCTGGGGCGTCATGTGTGTGACGCCGGTCAGCGGGAGCAGTTCATGGGGGCGTCCTGCGGCGAGCAATGCCGAGGACAGTCGCAGGCTGTGTGCCACCACCACATTGTCGTCCACCATCCCATGGATGATCATCAACGGCCGGGCGGGCTCGGCAGGATCGGTGAGTCCGTCGTCCGTGACGAGGGAGTTGGCCGCGTACGACTCGGGCCGCTCCTCCGGGAGGCCGAGGTAGCGCTCCGTGTAGTGGGTGTCGTACAGCCGCCAGTCGGTGACCGGGGCGCCGGCGACCGCCGCGTGGAAGACGTCCGGCCGGCGCAGTACCGCGAGCGCCGCGAGATAGCCGCCGTAGGACCAGCCCCGGACGGCCACACGGCCGAGGTCGAGCGGGAACCGGTCGGCCATCGCGTGCAGCGCCTCGATCTGGTCCTCCAGAGTGACCAGCAGATCGCCCTTGATCGCCTTCTCCCAGCCGGGGGAGCGGCCGGGGGAGCCGCGTCCGTCCGCGACGACCACGCCGAAGCCCTGGTCGGCGAACCACTGGGAGGTGAGGTGCGGATGGTGAGCGGCGACCACCCGCTGGCCGTGCGGCCCGGCATAGGGATCCAGCAGAACCGGAAGTGGACCGTCCGATTCCTGATAGTTGTGCGGAAGCAGCACGGCGCACGGAATTCGCCGTGCGCCCCCTTCGAGGAGCTGTGCGCGGGAGGAAATGACCGGCTCCTCCGCGTATGAAGTGATCGTGGTGACCGGTTTGCCCTCCCTCAGCACCTGGACCACCGAGCCGGCCGCCATCCCGGGCCGCGCCGATGCCAGCACCGTCACCGCCCCCGAACGCACCGCCCCGTGCACCCCCGCGCCCTCCGAGACCCGCACGGCCCCCCGCTCGTCGACCCGGTACACATGGATCTCGCCGACTTCCGGATCCGCCGCCGTCTCGCCGGCCGACGCCGAGACCAGTACGTCCGATTCGCCGATGTCCAGTACCGCCCTGACGTGCAACTGCGGCCCCGTCAGCAGCCGGTCGCCCATCGCCAGCACCCGGGCCCCGCCCTCGTCCGCGATCCGCACCAGCCGCCCGTCCGGCGCCCATGCAGGCACCCCGGCGGACAACTCGACCCACGCCGGGTCCTCGTCGACGTGCACCGTGCGCGTGGCGCCGCTCTCCGTGTCCACGGCGAGATGCAGCGCCGTGCGCTGGTCCCGGGTCTGCACGAGCAGCAGCGGCGCGCCGGCCGACGACCAGTGCACCCGCGCCAGGTACGGATACCGCGCCCGGTCCCAGACCACCTCGGTGCGCGCACCGTCGAGCCCGACGAGCAGCAGCCCCACCTCGGCGTTCGGCGTCCCGGCCGAGGGGTACGCCGCCTGCGCCGGCTCCCGGTCCGGATGCGCCGGGTCCGCGGTCCACCAGCGCCGCACGGGGGAGTCGTCCACCCGCGCCACCAGCAGCCGGTCCGACCCGGGCGACCACCAGAAGCCGCGTGAACGGCCCATCTCCTCGGCCGCGACGAACTCCGCCACTCCGTACGACGTGTGCTCGTCGTCCGGCTCGGCGAGCGCCCGGTCCCCCTCGCCCTCCGCGCCGACGACGCGCAGCGCGCCGCCCGCCGCGTAGGCCACGAGACGCCCGTCCGGCGACGGCCGCGGGTCGATCACCGGCCCGGCGACGGGCAGTTCACGCGCCGTGCCGGCCCGCAGCTCCGCCGTGAACAGCCGCCCGGACAGGGCGAAGGAGGCCAACTCCGCCTCCCGGTCCACCGCGTAGGCGACGATGCCCCCGGACCCCTCGCGACTGCGCTCCCGCCGAGAGCGCTCCTCCGGCGACAACTCCTCGTCCTCGCCGCCCAGCAGCACCCCGGGGTCGGCGGCCACCCGCTCGCGCACCTCGCCCTCGAGGTCCAGCACCCAGAGCCGGTGGGAGCGGTCCGTCCCCGAAGGGGACCTGAGGAAGACCACCCTGGACCCGTCCGGCGCCACGGTGAACGCGCGGGGTGCGCCGAGGGTGAAGCGCTGCGTCCTGGCGTACTGGCGAGGGAAGGAGAGCTGCTGCTTCGAGGTCATGCGACCGAACCTAGCCGAGCGGTCCGCCGTTTTCCGTGGACGTGCACACGGCGGCCCGGACCGTGCGCCCCCGTGTGCTGCCGTGCACCGATCGATGCGGCCGAACGGATAGTTATGATCCGTAGCGCTAGGTGGGTAGGAACCTTCCGGCACATGCATGCTGACCGTTCCCGACCGAATATCTGTGGAGGTGAACCGCCGTGGCACTCTCGATTTCGGCGGTGGTGCTGCTGGCGATCGTCGTCTTCCTGCTGGTCCGGAAATCCGGACTTAAGGCCGGACATGCGGCGGTTTGCATGCTCCTCGGGTTCTACCTCGCCAGCTCCTCGATCGCGCCCACCATCACCGAACTGACGACGAACGTGGCGGGCATGATCGGCGGGCTCAAGTTCTAGTGCGGTGCCTCGTAGGCTGGGAGCCATGACGGATCTCCCAGCCCGTCGTCTGCTCCTGGTGCACGCGCACCCCGACGACGAGTCGATCAACAATGGCGCCACGATGGCCCGGTACGCCGCCGAAGGCGCCCTGGTCACCCTGGTCACCTGCACCCTCGGCGAGGAGGGCGAGGTGATCCCGCCCGGGCTCGCGCATCTCGCCGCGGACGAGGACGACACTCTCGGCGCGCACCGGACCGGTGAACTGGCGGCCGCGATGAAGGAGCTGGGAGTCAGCGACCACCGCTTCCTCGGCGGCGCCGGACGCTTCCGCGACTCCGGGATGATGGGAGTTCCACAGAACCGCCGCCCCGGGGCGTTCTGGAACACTCCGGTGGACGAGGCCGCGCCGTATCTCGTCGAGGTGATCCGCAGCGTACGGCCGCAGGTGCTCATCACCTACGACCCGCAGGGCGGTTACGGGCACCCCGACCACATCCAGGCCCACCGCGTCGCCATGCGCGCGGCGGAGCTCGCCGCCGACCCGGCCTTCCGGAGCGACCTCGGCGAGCCGTACGGCATCGCCAAGATCTACTGGAACCGGGTGCCGCGCTCGGTGGCCGAGGAGGGCTTCGCCCGGCTGCGCGCCGCGAACGTGGAGTTCCCGGGCGTCGCCGACATCGACGACATCCCGGGCGTGGTCGGCGACGCGGAGGTGACCGCGGAGATCGACGGTTCGGGATACGCCGCACAGAAGGCGGCCGCGATGCGCGCCCACGCCACGCAGATCGCCGTGGACGGGCCCTTCTTCGCCCTCTCCAACGACCTCGGTCAGCCGCTGTTCACCACGGAGTACTACCAGTTGGCGCGGGGGACCTCCGGCGCACCCGCGGGCGAACGTGAGCGCGACCTCTTCGCGGGTACGGTCACCGGGGTCGCGACGGGCGGCCCGGGAACCACGGGCGCCGGCGCCGCGACGGACGGCACGGACGCCACGACGACACAGGAGACAGAGCGATGAGCGGGTCCGGAGTGCGGCCGGCCAGGCCTCCCATGGCGGCGCGTGTCGCCGCGTACATCGGCCTCGCCCTCCTCGGCGTGGCCGTCGGCGCCGCCGGTTCGCTGGTCCAAGCCGCCTGGTTCCCGCTCGGGTTGCTCCTGGCGCTGCTCGGCGCGGCCGCCCTCTTCTACGGCGGACTGCGCGCCACCGGCACGCAGCTCGGCGTCGTCGCGCCCGCCGCGGGCTGGGTCGCCGCGGTGCTGTTGCTGAGCGCGGGAAGGCCGGAAGGCGACGGAGTCTTCGCGGGCGGTCTCGGTGAGATCGTCTTCCTGCTCGGGGGGACCGTGCTGGCTGTGATGTGTGCCACCATGACGCGGTTGCCGCAACCGGGCGGGTCTTCCGGCCGACTTGGCAAGTGACGTGTCCCATCTGAGGCCGAATTGCCCACGATCGCTGGGACGGCCGGGGAACGCCGCTTCCCGCAGTCGCCGGATGCGGACCGGTGGCGGCCAGTATGGTGGTGCGCGCCGCCGAGCCGCCCGCAGCAAGAAGAACTAGTAAGAACGGGCGGCGGAGCCAACCGGGAGAACCTGCTTTGAGCCGTGAAACTGACAGTTCGTCCTCCGGCCCCCAGGGGCGTGGCGGAGCCGCGTACCCCTCGGGGACGCCGCCGTACGGATCCCGCCAGTACCCGTCGCTGCACCCGACGCAGGACGCTCCGGAGGAGAGAGCCGAACCCGCGTCCGCGCGGCAATCGGACGAGCCCAGGACCGAGACGACCCTGACGACCCGCATCCGGATCAACATCCCCGGGTCGCGTCCGATCCCGCCGGTGGTCATGCGCACGCCCATGAGCGATCTGGACAAGAAGGGCGCCCCGGCACCCCGCCAGGGGGCCGCCGAGCGCACGGGCAGCACACCGCGCCCGCCCGCGCCCGCCCAGTCCGCCCCGGCGGCCGCCGACGCCGCACGGAACGCGGGCGCGCCCGAGGCACCCGAGAAGCCGGCCGAGGAGAAGACCAGCGACTGGTTCGCCCCGCGCAAGGCACCGAGCCCCACGCCCCCGCCGGCCTCGGTTCCGGCCCAGGCGACCGGCCCCGGCCAGGGACCGAACGCGGTGCCGGGACCGCGTCCCGAAGACACGGGAGCCCACCGGATGCCCGGTGCGCCCGCTCCCCGGAACGGGCAGGCGCCCGGCGCCCAGGGTGCCGGGAACCGGCCCCGCAGCGGTCTCGACGCCCTGTCGGCCGACCTGGACGCGCCCGGCCGCACGGCTCCGGGGCAGCGGCCCGCGGGCGCCGGCCCCGCAGGCCCCACGACCGGCCCCGCCGCCGGCACGTCGCCCTTCGCTCCCGGAGCCCCCGCGGCCCGCGTCCCGGGCGCCGGTGCGCCCGGGGGTGGTCCGGCCGGACCACCGCGGATGAGCGACGACACCGCCGTACTCACCCCGCAGAAGCCCGCGCCCGAACACGGCGCGGGCGGACCCGGCAGCCCGGGCGGGAACGTCTCGGGCGACACGCTCACCAGCGGCATCCCCGTGGTGCCGCCGGAGCACCGCTCGCCGTTCCAGCCCGGTGGCCCCGACGGCGCCGCGTCCCCGTGGCCCTCCGGGCCGGGCGGCGCGGGTCCCGACATCTCGGCGCCCGACTTCCCCGGCCCCGCGGCCGCAGCGGGCACGCCGGGCGCCCCGCCCGCGCGGCCGTCCTCGTCGACCGCCCCGGCGCCGTCCGGCCCGGCGAAGAAGGGCCGGTCCAAGGCGGTGCTCGCCGGCGCGGGCGTGTTCGGCCTGCTCGTCGTCGCCTACGGTGCCGGGCTGCTGCTGAACCACTCCGAGGTGCCCAAGGGCACCACGGTCCTCGGCGTCGACATCGGCGGCGGGACGAAGGAGGACGCCCAGGCCAGGCTGGAGGCGGCGCTCGGCAAGCGCGCCACCTCCCCGCTGCAGCTCAGCGTCGGCGGCCAGAAGGTCCAGCTGGCGCCGGACAAGGCCGGTCTCAGCCTGGACAGCCAGGCCACCGTCCGCGAGGCCGCGGGCAGCGACTACAACCCCGTCTCGGTCATCGGTTCGCTCTTCGGCGGCGAGCGGGTCGCGCAGCCGGTCATCCCGGTCGACGAGGAGAAGCTCGGCGTCGCCCTGACCGACCTGGCGGGCACGTCCGGCTCGGCCTCCGAGGGCACGATCAGGTTCGAACCCGGCAAGGTCGTTCCGGTACCGGGCAAGGCCGGCAAGACGCTGGACGTGCGGCAGTCGATGATCTCGGTGCGGGACGCGTACCGCGCCCAGGTCGAGACGGGACGCGTGAACAACGTCGAACTTCCCGTCGCCACCCGCGAGCCGACCATCACCCAGACCGAGCTGAACCGGGCGATGAAGGAGTTCGCCGAGCCGGCCATGTCCGACCTGGTCACGATCAAGGCCGGCGGCAAGGAGATCCAGTTCGGACCGGCGAGGTCCCTGCCGAAGATCCTTTCGATGAAGGCGGTCGACGGTCGGCTCGTCGAGGTCTACAACAAGCAGGCCATCACGGAGCTGCTGGACGGGGTCTTCGACGGGATCATGGTCACCAAGGGCGACGGAAAGCAGTACCCGCTGTCCGCGGACGACGTCGCCTCCGCGATGCAGAAGGCGCTGCTCGGCAAGACGCCCGAGGAACGCACCCAGACGATCGAGCTCGACGGCCAGGGCTGAGCCCAGCCGCCGCGCCGTCCGAGCCCCCGTCCCGGCCTCCGGGAGCCGGGGGCTCGGTCGTGTACGCGTACCGGCCGGCGGCGGCCCTCGTGGGCTCGTCGGCGCGGGCCCCCTCGGCGCGGTCATGGGCTTCTTCGCCTGGCTCGCGGCAGGGTCCGCCGCCGCGGCCTCGCGGGCGGCGCCGTGCGCACCGCCCTGGCCCCGTACGAGGAGGCGTTCCGGGCGACCTCCCACGAGTCCTTCCACGAGATCCGGCCCAGGAGGAGCGCCAGGCCCCGGTCCCGGCCGACGCCCGTGGTTCCCCGCCCGCCGCCGTGCGCCTGCCCGCCGGGCCGGGGGTACCGAGGCCGGAACGCCGTCGCCGTCGGCGGATGCTGCGACGCCCGGTGTGGCGACGAGGGCACGGAGTGACGGCCCGGGGCCGCCGTACGGCCGCACACCGGCGTTCACGGGGCCGGTGGCCCCGGCCGTGCCGCGCACGGGGCGAGGCGGTGGCCGGGAGAACCGCCCCCGCGCTCCCCGCGCTCCCCGCGGTCCCCGCCGGTCCCACGACGCCCCGCAGCCGAGCGCCTCGGGTCACGATCGACCGGTGTGGCTGTGTGCCTCGGTTCGGTACCGCCGTGACCGAGTGAGCCCCGGTTCGGCACCGGCGCGGCCGGCGCGGCGCTGTGCCTCAGTTCAGCATCGACCGCGCCGCGTGCGCCTTGCGTCGTATCGCCGCCGCGGTCGCCGGTTCGACCGCCGAGACGACCTCCGCGTATGCCTCCATCTCCGCCGCCCCCATGAGGAAGTCGCCGCGCTGGACGAGTAGTTGAGCGCGGTCGAAGCGGAGGCGGGCGGGGTGGGACGGGAGGAGCAGGGAGAGCTCGACGGCCCAGAGTGCGACGTCCGTGTGCTCGGGGCGGGCGGCTGCCCAGGCACGGATGTTGTTGAGGATGCGGAGGACGATCTCCAGCGGGCCCGCCGGGGTCATCATCGAGGGGTCGAGCGGGGCGCCCGTCGTGCCCACGACGAGCAGTTCCGCGTCCGGACCCGTCAGCAGGCGCCCGCCGGCGAACGGGTCCGCCATCACCGGCTGCTCCGGGTCGCCGAAGCCGACCACGAAGTGGCCCGGAAGCGCCAGCCCGTAGACGGGCGCCCCGGCCCGGCGGGCCACCTCCATCCAGACGACCGAGAGCAGGATCGGCAGCCCGCGGCGGCGGCGCAGCACCTCGTGCAGGAGGGACGACTCCAGCCGCTGGTAGCAGTCGGGGGTGCCGTGGAAGCCGCAGCTCTCGCCGAGCAGCGACGACAGCGCGGCCACCCAGTTGTGCGGTCCGGTGATCCCGTACGGCAGCAGGCCCGCGAGCCGGTCCAGCTCGATCTCGGCGGCGTCGAGTCCCACATCGTCCAGCTGCGGATCGGCCTCCGCGCCCACGAGCAGGCACAGTTTCGCGAGGTCGGGCCGCTCGGAGCGGGCCTCCTCGGCGAACCGGCGGCGCCGGCCCGTGGCCTCGGGAGGTGGCGGTTGCATATGCGTCTCGTACCCGCTCAGGAAGATCGGGAGTATCGGAAGTGGTGATAGAGGTGGTGTACGGCGAGTCCCATCCCCTCGTACAGGGCCAGCGCCCCGTCGTTGTCCGACTCGACCTGCAGCCAGGCAGCCGAGGCGCCCTCGTCCAGGGCCCGCCGGGCCAGTGCCGCCATCACGGCCGTCGCCAGCCCCTGCCTGCGGTACGCGGGGTCGACCTCGACCGCCATGAAGCCCGCCCAGCGGCCGTCGACCACACACCGGCCGATCGCGGCCGGGACGTCGGATTCTCCGGAGATGGTGGCGAACCACACCGATGGCCCGCCGCCCAGTACCTTCAGCACATGTGGCCCCGGCACACCGAACCGCTGGTAGCGCCGTAGCCAGGGCTCGTCCACGGATCGGCCCAGTCGCACTCGCCGCACGTCGGCGTCCAGGTCGCCGATCGGTGCGAGCCCGCCCGTGCGCAGCTCCGCGGTGACCTCCCGTTCCCAGCCCCGCTCGGCCAGCGCGGCGCAGAGCCGCTCCTGGGTCCCCTCCGCGCCGGTCGCGGTCTGGACGTAGGCCGGAAGGCCGCGTTCGGCGTACCAGGCCCGTGCGCGCGCCAGGGCGTCGTCCACGGGTATGCCCGGGTCGCCGAGCGGCAGCACCGAGTTCGCCCGCCGGGTGAAGCCCGAGGCGGCGCGCAGCACCCACTCGCCCAGCTGTTCGCTCTCCACCGGTTGCCAGGCGCGGGCCGAGACGCGCGCCAGTTCCTCGAAGGACGCTGCCGGCATGCCCCGCCGACGTGCCGGCGCCGCAGGGACGACCTTGCCCGCGACCAGCGAGGATTCCGGAATGCGGACGGTCTCGCCGGTCCTGCGTGTGATCAGCAGCACACCCCCGGTCCATGATGTGAGAACCCCGACCGTGTCGGTGAACTTCGCCGCCCCGTCCGCCGACTCGGCGCGCCGCCGGACCGACACGCGTTTTCCCACGTCAGAAGGGGTGATGCGGACCTCCAGTCGTCCGCCTGCGGTGAATTCCACAGCTCAGTCCTCCCCTCCTGTTCGGATCATCCCCCGGAACGGAGATACTAGGTGCGGGCATCGACGACGCCGCGCTCCCGCGCAGCCCCGCGGCGAGCCGCAGACCGGACGCCGCGCCCTACCGAGGAGGAACGACAGCGTGACCTACGTCATCGCGCAGCCTTGTGTCGACGTCAAGGACAAGGCGTGCATCGAGGAGTGCCCCGTCGACTGCATCTACGAGGGCCAGCGGTCCTTGTACATCCACCCGGACGAATGCGTCGACTGTGGTGCCTGTGAGCCGGTCTGCCCGGTCGAGGCGATCTTCTACGAGGACGACACCCCCGAGGAGTGGAAGGACTACTACAAGGCGAACGTCGAGTTCTTCGACGAGCTCGGTTCGCCCGGTGGCGCCTCCAAGCTGGGCCTGATCGAGCGCGACCACCCCTTCATCGCCGCACTGCCGCCGCAGAACGGCTGATCCGCGTCCCCGGTCCCGTACGGTGCGTCCGCCGTGCGGGACCGCGGCGTTTGCGCCGGTCCCGAGGTCCGGCGCGGGACAGCGCCGGCCGCGAGCCGGCGGCCCCGGCCGGTCCGGCCGTCGACAGGTCGGCGCCTCGCCGTACGAACGAGAAAGTGAGCACCGTGTCCGCCGTATCGTCCCGACTCCCCGTCTTCCCCTGGGACAAGCTGGAGCCGTACAAAGCGACCGCCGCGGCCCACCCGGACGGCATCGTCGACCTCTCCGTCGGCACGCCCGTCGACCCGGTCCCGGACCTGGTCCGGCAGGCCCTCGTCGCCGCCGCGGACTCGCCCGGCTATCCGACGGTCTGGGGCACGCCCGCGCTGCGGGACGCGCTGGTGTCGTGGTGCGGGCGGCGGCTCGGTGCGGTGTCCTTCTCCCACACCCATGTGCTGCCGGTCGTGGGGTCCAAGGAGCTGGTGGCCTGGCTGCCGACCCAGCTCGGCCTGGGTGCCGGCGACGAGGTGGCGTACCCGCGCCTGGCCTACCCGACCTACGAGGTCGGGGCGCGGCTCTGCGGGGCGACGCCGGTGGTCTACGACGACCCGGTCGCCGATCTCGACCCCGCCGGGCTGAAGCTCCTGTGGCTGAACTCGCCGTCCAACCCGACCGGCCGGGTCCTCGCCAAGGACGAGCTGACCCGGATCGTCGCCTGGGCGCGCGCGCACGGCGTGCTGGTCTTCAGCGACGAGTGCTACCTGGAGCTGGGCTGGGAGGCGGAGCCCGTCTCCGTGCTGCACCCGGACGTCTGCGGCGGCACGTACGAGGGGATCGTCTCGGTCCACTCGCTGTCGAAGCGCTCCAACCTCGCCGGCTACCGCGCGGCCTTCGTCGCGGGCGACCCGGCCGTGCTCGGCGAGCTGCTGCAGATCCGCAAGCACGGCGGGATGATGACGCCCGCGCCGGTGCAGGCGGCCACGGTCGCGGCCCTCGGCGACGACACGCACGTCGCCGAGCAGCGGGCCCGGTACGCGGCCCGGCGCCTCGCCCTGCGCGAGGCCCTGCTGAAGCACGGCTTCCGGATCGAGCACAGCGAGGCGAGCCTCTACCTGTGGGCGACACGGGACGAACCGTGCTGGGACACGGTGGCGCACCTGGCGGAGCTGGGCGTCCTGGTCGCGCCCGGCGACTTCTACGGCGAGGCGGGGGAGCGGTTCGTACGGGTCGCCTTCACGGCGACCGACGAGCGGGTCGAGGCTGCGGTCAAGCGCCTCGGGTGACCGGCCGACCGTCGAAGGGCGGTCGCCGTGTCCTGGCCGACGGCGTACGGAAGGGCCCTCGGAACTCCCGAGGGCCCTTCCGTGTGTTCGGCACGCTCCGGGGTGGATCAGAGCGGAAGGCCCTGCACCGGCAGCTCGCCGGCCGGCAGCGCGGCGCCCGCGTCCGGGAGGCCCCCGCCGGCCAGGTCCTGGGCGGCGGGCAGACCCTGCGCCGACGCGGAACCGGCGGTCTCGCCGAGGACGCCCGCGGTGCTGCCCGCGGCCTGTCCGGCGGTCTCCTGCGCCGCCGGGAGGCCGGTCTCGGCCGCGCCGCCCAGGGTGCCCGCGGCGGCCGGGAGCGTCGTGCCGACCACCCTGCCGCCCGCCTCGTTCGCCGTGCCGGCGGCCTCGCGCGCGGCGCCGTCGACGGCGGAACCGGCCTCGGCGCCGGCCTCGGCGCCGTCGAGCTGGGTCAGGCCGCCGTTGCCCAGGTCACGGGTGGGGAGGTCCACGGCGTTCGCGGAGCCGGCCGCACCGACCACGGGAGCTGCCCCGGCTGCGACGAGCAGCGCGGCACGGGCGATCCGACGGGTCAGGGGGAGGGACATGATGCTCCTTCGACGAGAAGACGTTGGGTGGTGACTGCGGTCGATGTCCGGTGATCGGACGCACTGACAACCCCTCGGAGGGCGGGGAAGGTTGCGGTGGCGCAAGGTAAAGACTTTGCAATGCATCGCATAATCGGCTGTGGACAAAAACGGGCGAACAATATGCGCGCGGACAGTCTGCCGAACCGTCACTTCCCTTATTTCCCAAGGGAATTGTGGGTCCGTCCCGGAACGGTTCGAACACGCCGTGGAAACTCCGCGACGGGGGGCGCCGCATAACTCGGGAGAGTGTCGGGTCGGACGGATGCCCGACCGGAAATGCCGCACGCGTCACCGCGCGACGGAGAGGACACCACCGGGTCGGGCCTCATGGCGAGGAGCTTTCGCGGCCTTTCCGCTCGCGGCGTCTCCGCGGCGGGAGTCACGGTCTCCGGAGAGCCGGTCCCGCGGTGGGAGGCGCAGTCCCCGCCCGGCCGTGGCCCACGACGGCGTGCGCGCCCCTCCGGATCCGTCCCGCCCCGTTGCCCGGCGCCGTGCGGCGCCGCCCCGAAGGGCGGCCGGACCAGAGGGTCAGCGGGCGATCCGGATGCGGACCCCCGCGCCGTCCGACTCGGCCGTGCGCCAGCCCTCGTCGGCCTCCTCCGCACTCCAGACCTTCCCGGCGAACGAGATCTCGGAGATCCGCAGTTCCGCGGCCTTCGCGACGGCCCAGTGGGCCAGTTCCCAGCCGCGGCGGTCGGCATCGCCGGCGGTCCGGGCGGTCGAGGCGACCGGAACCGTCAGTTCGGACGCCTGCGGAGAGCCCGTCCGCCCCTTTCCGCCGGCCGCGGGAAGAACCCCCGAACCGAAGGAACGCGCCAGCTCGGCACGGACCTTCGCCGGATCGCCGGGTTTGGTGGAGGGCGTGGCCGTGCAGGTCAGCGACGCCGAGGCGCGGCCGGTGAGCGCCGCGGAGAGAAGCGAGGCGTCCGGCTCGTGCTTGGCGTACGCCTGCGGGAAGCCGCTGCGCTGGACCCGCTGGGCCGCGACCGTCAGCGGCAGCCGCGAGTAGCCGGGCACCTCGGCGAGGTGTTCGTAGAAGGCCCCGGCGGAGTACACCGGGTCGAGGATCTGCTGCGGAGTGCCCCAGCCCTGCGACGGGCGCTGCTGGAAGAGCCCCAGGGAGTCGCGGTCGCCGTGCCGGATGTTCCGCAGCGCGGACTCCTGGAGGGCCGTCGCCAGCGCGATGGTGACCGCTCGCTCCGGCATCCCCCTGGTCGTGCCGACGGCGGAGATCGTGGCGGCGTTGGCCGCCATCTCGGGGCTGAGTTCGTACGACGAGCCGCCGCCCTCGCCGTCGTCCGGGCCGGGGCGGTCCGTGCCCTCTCCGTCGCCGGAGCGGACCACACAGCGGGGTGCGCCGTCGCCGCTCACGTACTGCACGACCACGTACGCGACCAGGGCCAGAAGTACGGCGAACGCGGCCGCGAGGCGAAGGGAGCGGCCGCGCCGGGCGGGGGAGGCGGTCTTGGTCACGGCGCCCACCGTACTGGAGGCCCGTGAACGGCCCGGCGGCCACCTCGCGCGGTACCCGGGCGCCCGGCGCCGGAGCCGGGCCCGGACCGCCCGAGCCGGCCGGACCGCCCGAGCCGGCCGGACCGCCCGAGCCGGCCGGACCGCCCGCCGGGGGCTCCGGCGGCGTACCCGCGGACCGGCAGCGGTGCGACGCGGGGCGAACGTTGCCCGATGCGGCGCTAGGGTCGTAACCATGTCCGAAAGCGCGCTTGATCTCACTCTGGACGGCCCGGCGCTCACCGCACGGCTCGTCGACTTCCCGTCGGTCAGCGGCGACGAGAAGCCCCTCGCCGACGCGATCGAGCACGCGCTGCGTGCCCTGCCCCACCTCACCGTCGACCGTTACGGCAACAACGTGGTCGCCCGGACGAACCTGGGCCGCTCCGAACGCGTGGTCCTGGCCGGGCACATCGACACCGTGCCGATCGCGGACAACGTCCCCTCCCGGCTCGACGAGAACGGTGTCCTGTGGGGCTGTGGCACCTCGGACATGAAGTCGGGGGTCGCCGTCCAGTTGCGGATCGCCGCGACCGTGCCCGAGCCCAACCGCGACCTGACGTTCGTCTTCTACGACAACGAGGAGGTCGCCGCACACCTCAACGGTCTCGGACATGTCGCGGACACCCACCCCGACTGGCTGGAGGGCGATTTCGCCGTCCTGCTCGAGCCCTCCGACGGCCAGGTGGAGGGCGGCTGCCAGGGGACTCTCCGTGTCCATCTCCGTACGACCGGGGAACGCGCACACTCCGCCCGCAGCTGGATGGGGTTCAACGCGGTCCACGCCGCCGGCCCGATCCTGGCCCGGCTCGCCGCCTACGAGCCGCGCCGCCCCGTGATCGACGGCCTGAGGTACCACGAGGGGCTGAACGCCGTCGGGATCGAGGGCGGTGTGGCGACGAACGTCATCCCCGACTCGTGCACCGTCGTGATCAACTACCGCTACGCCCCGGACCGGACCATGGCGGAGGCCGAGGCCCACGTCCGCGAGGTGTTCGCGGACTGCGACATCGCCGAGTTCATCGTCGACGACCACACCGGTGGGGCCCTGCCCGGCCTCTCGCACCCGGCCGCGGCCGCGTTCATGGAGGCCGTCGGCGGCACGGCACAGCCCAAGTTCGGCTGGACCGACGTGTCGCGCTTCAGCGCACTGGGCGTCCCCGCGGTCAACTACGGTCCGGGCGACGCGCTCTTCGCCCACCGGCGGGACGAGCACGTGGCCGTCGACAAGATCACACACTGTGAGGAGCGGCTGCGGCAGTGGCTCACCGTGTGACCCCCGGCGCGTGACGTCACCGGGCGGACCGAGGGCGGGGCGCCCCGTGACGGGACCGTGCGCAGCGCGTGACGGTCGTCCGTGGCGATCACCGGGCGGACCGCCTCGGCACTGACTTCCTCGTATCCGACCTCCGGAATTTCGCTCTTGTCCATCTCCGGCGACCTACCCTGACCTGGAACGTGCACCACAGCGGAGGGAGCAGGTCATGGGCAGTCCCGAGGAAGCACGGCCGGAGGAGCAGCGGCTGGGTCCGGTGGTGCGGCGCAGGGATCAGATCCAGCCCGGCACCACGGACCAGCGTCTGCTGGACACCGAGGGCGATTCGCAGTGGGTGCACACCGATCCGTGGCGGGTCATGCGCATCCAGTCGGAGTTCGTGGAGGGCTTCGGCGCCCTGGCCGAACTGCCCAGCGCCATCAGCGTCTTCGGGTCGGCCCGGACCGCCCCCGGCACCCCCGAGTACGACGCCGCCGTGCGGATCGGCAGGGCCCTGGTCGACGCCGGCTTCGCCGTGATCACCGGAGGCGGACCGGGGGCGATGGAGGCCGCCAACCGCGGTGCGCGGGAGGCGGGCGGCATCTCGGTCGGGCTGGGCATCGAACTGCCCTTCGAGCAGGGCCTCAACCCGCACGTCGACATCGGCGTGAACTTCCGCTACTTCTTCGTCCGCAAGACGATGTTCGTCAAGTACGCGCAGGGCTTCGTGGTCATGCCCGGCGGCTTCGGCACGCTCGACGAACTGTTCGAGGCGCTCACCCTCGTCCAGACCGGGAAGGTGACCCGCTTCCCCGTGGTGCTCTTCGGGTCTGCGTACTGGTCCGGCCTGGTCGACTGGCTGCGCGGGACGGTCGTCGCCGAGGGCAAGGCGTCCGCGCGCGACCTGCTGCTCTTCCACGTCACGGACGACGTGGACGAGGCCGTCGCCCTGGTCACCAAGGAGACCGGACCGCCGCCGCCGATTCCGTACGAGGGCTACGAGGCCTGAGCGGGCGGGGCCCGGCCCGCCACGGCGCCCGGGGCACGAGCACCGGCCGCCCGGGGACGCCGCCGGCCGCCGGGTACCCGGACAGCCGCCGTCGAGGGCCGGCCCCGGCCGCGGGCGGGAGTCTCAGGCGAGTCCCCGGCGGGCGACCGCCGGGGGCCGGTGCCCGGCGATGGAGGCCACCATGTCCAGCACCTGCCGGGTCTCCGCCACCTCGTGCACCCGGTACACCCGGGCGCCGAGCCAGGCGGACACCGCGGTCGTGGCCAGCGTGCCGATCACCCGCTCCTTGACCGGGCGGTCGAGGGTCTCCCCGACGAAGTCCTTGTTCGACAGGGAGACCAGCACCGGCCAGCCCGTCTTCGTCATCTCGCCGAGCCTGCGGGTCGCCTCCAGCGAGTGACGGGTGTTCTTCCCGAAGTCGTGGCCCGGGTCGATGAGGATCCCGTCCCGGCGCACACCGAGTTCCAGCGCACGCTCCGCCAGCCCGGTCGTCACCCGCAGGATGTCCGCCATCACGTCGTCGTACGCGATCCGGTGCGGCCGCGTCCGCGGCTCGGCCCCGCCCGCGTGCGTGCAGACCAGGCCCGCCCCGTACCGGGCGGCCACTTCGGCCAGTCCGGGATCGACCCCGCCCCAGGCGTCGTTGAGCAGGTCGGCGCCCGCCTCGCAGACGGCGGCGCCCACGTCGTGCCGCCAGGTGTCCACGCTGATCACCACGTCCGGGAAGCGCCTGCGCACCTCGGCGACGAAGCCGACCGTGCGGCGCGCCTCCTCCTTGGCGGACACCTCCTCCCCGGGACCGGCCTTCACCCCGCCGATGTCGATGATGGCGGCGCCCTCGGACACCGCCTGCTCGACACGGGCGAGAGCCGGCTCGTCGCGGAACGTGGCGCCCTGGTCGTAGAAGGAGTCCGGCGTCCGGTTCACGATCGCCATGATCACTGGCTCGTGCGCGCCGAACTCGCGCCGCCCCAGCCGCAGAGTCCCGTCGTGCATCCCCTGCATCCGCTGTTTCCTCCTCGCGATCGGTCGCCTGCGACCTTAACCGTCGGTGGCGCATGGCACGATCGGCAGCGGACGGTTTCCTGCTCCGGGGAGAGGCGCGCTCGTGTTCTGGTTCTTGCTCATCGCGATGGTCGTGGTCGTCGCCGCGGTCACCCTGGCGGTGATCGGCGGCGGTGACAAGGCGGTGCTCCCGGAGGTGGCGCCGGAGCGCCTGGTGGACCCGCTGCCGCTGACGCGCCCCGTGAGCCGCGCGGACGTCGACGCGCTGCGCCTGCCCGTCACGGCGCGGGGCTACCGGATGCTCGACGTCGACGAGGTCCTCGGGCGGCTGGGCGCGGAACTGGCCGAGCGCGACGCGCGGATCGCCGAGCTGGAGTCCGCGCTGGCGGGCCGGCAGGCGACGGCGGTCAGTCCGGCCGGACTCTTCGACAAGCGCCCCGAGGACGTGCCGCGGGAGCGGTCGGCGTTCTTCGAGAAGGCCGGCGAGGAGCGCCCGGCCTCGGAGAACGGCGCGGGAGCGCCGGACACCCCGGACGTCCCGCCCGGGCGCCACGGCGCTCTCGGCGAGGAGACCGGGCGGGAAGACGGGGAGCAGCCGCGATGAGCGGCGGTGCCGTGGCCGGCCCGGACGGGCGTCTGCGCTGCCCCTGGGGCCTGTCCGCCGAGGACTACGTCAGGTACCACGACGAGGAGTGGGGCCGTCCCGTCCGCGGGGACGACGCGCTGTTCGAGCGGCTCGCGCTGGAGGCCTTCCAGTCGGGGCTCTCCTGGATCACCATCCTGCGCCGCCGCGAGGGCTTCCGGGAGGCGTTCGCCGGCTTCCGGATCGCCTCGGTCGCGGCCTTCGGCGACGCCGACAGGGAGCGCCTGCTGGCCGACGCGGGGATCATCCGCAACCGTTCCAAGATCGAGGCGACCATCGCCAACGCCCAGGTGCTGGCCGGCTGGGCGGAGGGTGAGCTCGACGCCCTGATCTGGTCGTACGCACCGGATCCGGCCGTCCGCCAGGCGCCGCGCACGGTGGCGGACGTCCCGGCGGTCACCGACGAGTCCACCGCCCTGTCCAAGGACCTCAAGAAGCGCGGTCTTCGCTTCATCGGCCCCACCACGGCCTACGCACTGATGCAGGCCTGCGGTCTGGTCGACGACCATCTCGCGGACTGCGTGGCCCGCGGGAGCCGGGGCACGGGCTGACTCGGCCCGCCCCGGCCGCGGGCGGCCGCCGGCCGGTGCCGGGGCGGCCCCGGCCGGGGGCGTGATCGCTCAGCGGCCCACGTACTTCGGCTTCTCCTTGGCGATGAAGGCCTGGACCGCGATGGCGTGGTCGTCCGAGGCGCCGGCCCTGGTCTGGAGTTCGTCCTCCTTCTCCAGGGTCTCGCCCAGCGTGTGGCCTGCGCCGTAGGCGAGGGACTCCTTGATCGCGGCGTAGGCGAGCGTCGGGCCGTCGGCCAGGGCACGGGCGACCGCCGCCGCCTCCGCGGCCAGGTCGTCCGCCGGTACGAGCCTGTTCACGATGCCCAGGTCGAACGCCTCCTGCGCCGTGATCGACCGCGGGAAGAGCAGCAGGTCGGCGGCCCTGCTGGGGCCGATCAGCCGCGGGAGCGTCCAGGAGACCCCGGAGTCCGCCGTCAGGGCGACCCCGGCGAAGGACGTCGTGAACTTGGCGGTGTCGGCGACGACGCGGTAGTCCGCGGCCAGCGCGAAGCCCATGCCGGCACCCGCGGCGACGCCGTTCACGCCCGCCACCACCGGCTTCGGCATCTCGGTGATCGCGCGCACGATGGGGTTGTAGTGGTCGCGCACGGTGCTCATCGTGTGTCGGGTGCCGGACTCCCGGTCGGAGACCAGCAGGGAGATGTGCTCCTTGAGGTCCTGGCCCACGCAGAAGGCGCGGCCCGTCGCCGTCAGCAGCACCGCCCGTACGCCGGTGTCCGCTCCGGCCGCCTGCAGGGCGTCCCGGAGGGCGACCTTGGCCTCGGCGTTCATCGCGTTCATGGCCTCGGGCCGGTTGATCGTGATCGTCGCGAGTCCGTCGCTCACCTCGTACAGCACGGTGTCGGCCATGTCGGGTCCCCTTCGCACCTCGGGCAGTGATGTCGTGCCCAGCATGGCGGAGATCGCCGGAGCCGACATACGCCCCGGTATGTGACCTGCGTCAAAGAATTCCCGGGCGCCGGTACGGCGCGTGGAGGTCGAGCGGGGGCGAAGTATCGCAGGCGGATCCCCGAATTGGGTGGTTTTGCGAAAGCGCGTTGCGCAAGCGATGCCTACTGATGTTGGTCATCGGGTCCTGCGATGCGGGATAATGGCTGGGAAGCAATGTGTTCGATGCCGGTGACGTGTGCCCACCCAGGGGGCCGTCGGCTGACGATGAGCTGGTTTCAGGAAGGGGAACGAGCATGGCGGCCATGAAGCCGCGGACGGGCGACGGCCCGCTCGAGGTGACCAAGGAGGGGCGGGGCATCGTCATGCGCGTTCCGCTCGAAGGCGGCGGTCGGCTTGTCGTCGAGCTGACTCCGGACGAGGCCGACGCCCTTGGCGATGCCCTCAAGAAGGTCGTCGGCTGACGCGGGAGCGCCCACACCTTTCTGTACTGCCCCGGCACGGCACCTCGCCGCGCCGGGGCAGTGCCGTTTCCGGGTACCGCCCGCCGGGCGCGGCAGGGCGGCCGTCAGCCGCGGCGCACCGCGCAGAGCAGCCCGTCGCCCACCGGGAGCAGCGACGGCAGCAGTTCCTGGCTCTCCCGTACCGTGCGCAGCAGTTCCCGCACCCGCAGCACCTCGCCCGGCTGGGCCGCCGAATCGACCGTGCGGCCGTCCGCGAAGACGCCCTCGAAGCACACAAGGCCCCCAGGCCGCAGCAGGCGCAACGATTCAGCTAGATAGTCCAGCGACTCCAGCCGGTCCCCGTCGCAGAAGACGAGGTCGTACCCGCCGTCCGCGAGCCGGGGCAGTACGTCGAGGGCGCGGCCGGGGATGAAACGGGCCCGGTTCCCGGCGAAGCCGGCGGCGCGGAACGCCTCGCGGGCGAACTGCTGGCGCTCCGGTTCGGGGTCGACCGTGGTCAGCACGCCGTCCGGCCGCATGCCCTGGAGCAGGTAGATACCGGAGACGCCGGTGCCCGTGCCGATCTCCGCCACCGCCTTGGCGTCCGCCGTAGCGGCAAGCAGACGCAGGGCGGAGCCCGTGCCGGGCGACACCGAGGGCAGCCCCGCTTCCCGGGCCCGGTCGCGGGCCCAGCGCAGTGCTTCGTCCTCGGCGACAAAGGCGTCGGCGAACGCCCAGCTCGTCTGCCGGTTGGCGGTAATGACCCTCTCCTGTCCCCGTAGTTGGCGCAACCGTGACTGTATCCGCTGCGCTCGGGAACCCGCAGATGGGACCGGGCGTTATGGAAGAGCGTGGGAAAGGTGTTTGACGAGCGGCACCCGTTCCCAAATTCGCGTAAAGATTCTTATCCGGAGCTAACGGGCGAGGTGGCTATGGTAGGGGCTCTACTGGACACCACCAGAGCCGACAGGGGAGGTGCGGCTGCGCCTGTGGATCGGAGAGGGGTGCTGAGGCGCCTTCTCGGGTCGGCGGGTGAGCCGAAATCCGTGACCGACACCGCTGACGCCCGTTCCGCCCAGGCCGACTCCGTACCCACCGCGACGTTCGCATCGGATGCGGAATCGCAGGCGTGGACGCCTCCTTCGTGGGAGGACATCGTCAGCACGCACAGCGGCCGGGTCTACCGCCTCGCCTACCGTCTGACCGGAAACCAGCACGACGCCGAGGACCTCACCCAGGAGGTCTTCGTCCGTGTCTTCCGCTCCCTGTCGACCTACACGCCGGGCACCTTCGAGGGCTGGCTGCACCGCATCACGACGAACCTGTTCCTGGACATGGTCCGCCGCAAGCAGCGCATCCGCTTCGACGCGCTGGGCGACGACGCGGCCGAGCGGCTGCCCAGCCGGGAGCCGTCCCCGCAGCAGGTCTTCAACGACACCCACTTCGACGCCGACGTGCAGCAGGCGCTGGACACCCTCGCCCCCGAGTTCCGCGCCGCCGTGGTGCTCTGCGACATCGAGGGCCTGTCGTACGAGGAGATCGCCGCCACACTCGGCGTCAAGCTCGGCACCGTCCGCAGCCGGATCCATCGCGGCCGCTCCCACCTGCGCAAGGCCCTGCAGCACCGCTCTCCGGAGGCGCGTGCCGAGCAGCGCTCCCTCGCGGGCGTGGCCGGGGAGGGCGGGACGGCGTGAGCAGCACAAGTCCGACCCCCGCGGAGCAGCATCTGGGGGACCGGCTCGCTGCCCTGGTCGACGGCGAGCTCAAACACGACGCCCGCGAGCGCGTCCTGGCCCATCTCGCGACCTGTCCCAAGTGCAAGGCCGAGGCCGATGCCCAGCGCAGGCTGAAGAGCGTCTTCGCCACGGCCGCCCCGCCGCCGCCGTCCGAGGGCCTTCTGGCACGGCTCCAGGGGCTGCCCGCGGGGCCGCCCGGAGGTGATGACGACGGGCGGGGAGGTCCTTTCGGCCGGGGACTTCCCGGAGATGGCGTCTTCGGCGTGACCCCGAACGGCTTCGGCTACGCCCCGGGCGGCGACGGCCTGCCCGACGGCGGCCCGGGGTCCGGATTCCGCATCCACGACGTGGCACGGCAGGAGGCGGAGCGCTCCCCGTGGCGCGGGCGGAGGTTCGCCTTCGCCGCGGCCAGCGCGGTGTCGTTCGCCGCGATCGCCCTGGGCGGCACCCTGCCGCTCGCCGCCACCGGCGACGTCTCCGCCCGCGGTGACAACCGGGGCAACAAGGTGACGCCGCTGCGCACGGCCACCACCGGCGCGGGCACGGAAGCCAACCGCAGACGGGGCGGTGTGGCCGGCACCAACAGCACGCCCGTGGTGGCGGTGGCCCCGCAGACCCTGGTCCAGACGCGGCCGCTGACCCACCCGTTCACGGCGTCTTCGCTGCTCACGGGTGGTGCCGCACCGACGCCGGCCCGGCCGACCGCCTCGGCTTTCCAGCTCGCCACGGCTCCGGGGCCCGCCCCGTCCGTGTCCCCGCTGCCCAGCCGGCTCGCCGCCCCGCCCCCGCGCTGACGCCGCCCGGCCGCCTCCGGGAGGCCTGCCGCACTGTAGGACGCGATCCGCAAACCTGATTGAATCCAGGGAACGGTGCCCGGCGGGGCACACGGAGCGGCAGTTGCGGGGAGAGCATGGAGAACGGGAAGCCGACGGGTCCCAAGCCGAAGTGGTGGAGCCGTCCGGCCCACCCCGAGCCGTCGTCGCCCGCCGGCGCGGCCCCCACGGCGGCGGAGCCCACGGCGGGCGCGGTCGCGCCTGCCGCCCCGGCGAGCGACGACAGGGCGGCCGTCGCACCGGGGGCTCCCGTCGACGACCGGTCGGAGTACCCGCTTCCCGCGCCTGCGGCACGGACGACACCGGAGGCTCCGGCTCCGGGCCTGCCCGGCCGCGCGCCGGCCGAGCCCGCCGGCGACCCGGCTCCGGCCGCCCCGCAGCCGCCCGGCGGGACCCCCGCCGACGGCGTGCGGCTCCAGGACCCCGCCCCGGAGGCCGCCTGCGCGAGCGAGCCGGCCGCCGCCGCGCACGCCGCGCATGCCGCGCACAACGCGTACGGCAGCACCGGGCAGGACGGCACAGCGCGCGACCTCCACCCGCAGCCGGTCCAGGACGGGACACCGGCCCCGGCCGGCGAACCGACGTATCCGGCTGCTGCCGCGGCCGGGCAGCCGGGCGAGGCCGTGCGGCCCCTGCACGAGCCGGACGAGTACGGCACACCGCCATACGGCGGCCCGGGGCCCTGGGCGCCCGCACCGCCGGTGCAGCATCCCAACGCGACCGGTGGCACACCGCCGCAGTACCCGGCGGCCAGCGGCCACCAGGGCTCCGCACCGGCACCCGTGCCCGCCGGGGCACCCGCGCCGCAGGGCGCCGTACCGGAGCAGTGGCGGCAGTACGACCCCTGGGGTGCGCCCGGCGCGACCCTGGTCCGGACCGGCGAGCCGCCGAAGAAGAAGTCCCGCCGGGGCATGGCCTTCGCCGGCGCGCTGATCTTCGCCCTGCTCGCCGGAGTCCTCGGCGGCGGTGTCGGCGCGTACCTGGAGCGCAACGGGGGGATCACCACCGTCGAGCTGCCGCAGTCGGGGCCGGAGGGTACCGGCCGCGCGCCCGAGAGCATCGCCGGGATCGCCGCCAGCGCTCTCCCCGGTGTGGTGACGCTGCACGTCAGCGGGGGAGGTGAACAGGGCACCGGCACCGGCTTCGTCCTGGACGCGCAGGGGCACATCCTCACGAACAACCACGTCGTCTCCCCGGCCGGCAGCTCCGGCGACATCTCCGTCACCTTCAGCGGCGGAGAGACGGCCCGCGCCACCCTCGTCGGCAAGGACAGCGGTTACGACCTCGCCGTGGTCAAGGTCCGTGGTGTCTCCGGCCTCAAGCCGCTGCCCCTGGGCAACTCCGACAACGTCCGGGTCGGGGACCCGGTCGTGGCCATCGGCGCGCCCTTCGACCTCCAGAACACCGTGACCGCCGGGATCATCAGCGCCAAGGAGCGCCCGATCACGGCCGGCGGGGAGAAGGGCGACGGCAGCGACGTCAGCTATGTCGACGCCCTGCAGACCGACGCACCGATAAACCCCGGGAATTCCGGCGGACCGCTCGTCGACTCCAAAGCCCGGGTCATCGGTATCAACAGCGCCATTCGCGCCGCGGACGGCGGTTCCGGTCCCGACGCGGGCTCGGGGCAGGCCGGCTCCATCGGCCTCGGCTTCGCCATCCCCATCAACCAGGGCAAGCGGGTCGCCGAGGAACTGATCAACACCGGAAAGGCCACCCACCCGGTGATCGGCGTCAGCCTCGACATGCAGTACTCGGGAGACGGCGCGCGCGTCGGCGAGAAGGGCAAGGACGGCGCCCCCTCGGTCACCGCGGGCGGCCCCGCGGCCAAGGCAGGCATCCGGCCCGGCGACGTCATCACCAAGGTCGACGGCCAGCGGGTGCACAACGGCGAGGAGCTCATCGTCAAGATCCGCGCGCACCGGCCCGGCGACCGGCTGGAGCTCACGGTGCTCCGCGGCGGCAAGGAGCAGACCAGGGCGGTGACGCTCGGTTCGTCGACCGGCACGTGACGGACATCCCGAAGGTACCGTCGGGACAGATTCGCCGGGTACCGTGGAGCCGGCCCCGCTCGTCCCAGCGCTGCGGGCACGGAGAACGAGAACACGAGGAGCAGCAAGGTGTTCAACGACATAGGCGCACTCGAGCTCGTGACGCTCGTGGTCCTCGCCGTGCTGGTCTTCGGCCCGGACAAGCTGCCCAAGGTCGTCCAGGACGTCTCGCGCTTCATCCGCAAGATCCGCGAGTTCTCCGACAGTGCGAAGCACGACATCCGCAGCGAACTGGGCCCGGAATTCAAGGATTTCGAGTTCGAGGACCTGAATCCCAAGGCGTTCATCCGGAAGCAGCTCTCCGAGAACGAGGACCTCAAGGAGATCCGCGGCAGCTTCGATCTCAAGAAGGAGATGAACGAGGTCGCGGACGCCGTGAACGGCAAGGAGCCCGAGGGCTCGGTGCGGGCCGGCGTCGGCGGCACGCCGGGTGGCGGCACCACCCCGGATCTCCTCAAGAAGCGCGAAAGGCCCGATCAGGGCGAGCGGCCGCCCTTCGACGCAGACGCCACCTGAGGCCCCCTACCGCCGTCAATCCCAACGAGTCGGTGACGGGTGGCTATCCTCCATCTGTCCGGGATCGAGGACGCCCGCGGGGGGCGGGCCGTTCCGGACCTCGCTGACCAAGGAGGCGGCCGGGTAGATGGAGACGACGAGTCGGGTAGGGGCGCAGGATTCGCCCAGCAGTTCCACCGCTGAGGGGGTGCCCGCAGCCCGGCGTACCGTCGACGGCTATCTGCGCGCCCCCTTCCCCTGGTACGGCCTGGACGAGGCCTTCACCGGACAGCGCTGGCTGATGCAGGTCGGCACCGCCGCGGACGGTTCGGTGCAGCACGGCTCCATGGGGCACGGCGACGAGCCGTCGATAAAGTCCGACGCCACCGGCGCGGAGAAGGAACGCTTCGCCGTGGTCGTCACGGTCGCCTCGAGCCCGGTGCGGCGCACCGGGGACGGTACGGGCGTCCTGGACGCCACGACCGTCTCCTCGGCCGCCTGGCTGGCCGGCTCGGGCCTGCTGGCGTACACCTGGCCGGCGCAGCTCGACCACTCCCTGCGCGACGACTGGCTGGACCAGCAGACGGAGACCGCCTTCGAGCTCGCCGACGACCTCGCCGGCCCCGCCTGGTCGGAGCTGTCCCTGCCGGTGGACGGGGTGCCGATGCCGTTCCACTACCGCGAGTCCGAGTTCGGCTGGGTGCTCGCCGGCTCCACCGGGAACGGGGTGCACATCGGCGCGTACGGGCGGGGGATGAGCGCGTACGGGCTCGGTTTCTCCGTGGTGCAGGACCTCGACGCGTACGCGTAGACCGCGCGGGAGACGCCGGGCCCGGCCGGCCCGCCGCCGAGGACGACGACTGCCCACAACCCCCGGGGGTTGTGGGCAGTGCTTGCGTCGTCGTGCGGGCGGCGTCAGAACTTGTTGCGCGGAGTGATGCCGAGCGACATGCCCGAGAGACCGCGCTGACGGCCGCCGAGCTTGCCGGCGATGGACCGCAGGGCGGAGCCGGCGGGGGAGTCGGGGTCGGTGAGGACGACGGGCTTGCCCTCGTCGCCGCCCTCCCGGAGCCGCACGTCGATGGGGATCTGGCCGAGCACCGGCACCTGGGCGCCCGTGGTCTTCGTCAGTCCGTCGGCCACCAGCTGGCCGCCGCCCGTGCCGAAGACGTCGACCATCTCGTCGCAGTGCGGGCACGGCAGGCCCGACATGTTCTCGACGACGCCGACGATCTTCTGGTGGGTCTGGACGGCGATGGAGCCGGCCCGCTCCGCGACCTCCGCCGCGGCCTGCTGCGGAGTGGTGACGACCAGGATCTCGGCGTTCGGCACCAGCTGGGCCACGGAGATCGCGATGTCGCCCGTGCCCGGCGGCAGGTCGAGCAGCAGCACGTCGAGGTCGCCCCAGTAGACGTCCGCGAGGAACTGCTGCAGCGCGCGGTGCAGCATCGGACCACGCCAGACGACCGGCGCGTTGCCCGGGGTGAACATGCCGATCGAGATGACCTTCACACCGTTCGCGGACGGCGGCATGATCATGTTCTCGACCTGGGTGGGGCGGCCGTCCGCGCCGAGCATGCGCGGCACGCTGTGGCCGTAGATGTCGGCGTCGACGACACCGACCTTCAGCCCGTCGGCCGCCATGGCCGCCGCCAGGTTCACGGTCACGGAGGACTTGCCCACGCCGCCCTTGCCGGAGGCGACCGCGTAGACGCGGGTCAGCGACCCCGGCTTGGCGAACGGCACCTCGCGCTCGGCGGTCGTGCCCCGCAGCGAGGCCGCGAGCTCGCGGCGCTGCTCGTCGCTCATCACGTCCAGGGACACCTCGACGCCGGTGACGCCCTCGACACCCGAGACGGCGTCCGTGACGCGCTGGGTGATCGTCTCGCGCATCGGGCAGCCGGAGACGGTGAGGTAGACCGTGACGGCGACCGCGCCGTCGGGCCCGATCTCCACCGACTTGACCATGCCGAGATCCGTGATCGGCTTGTTGATCTCGGGATCGTTCACCGTCGCCAGCGCGTCGCGCACCGCGTCTTCCGTAACCATACGCACGATGGTACGGCGCGGAATCGCGCCCCGGGGGCCCCCGTCAGCGGTCGCCTTCGTCACGTCCGCCGTGGCGCCCGGACGGGAATAGCGCGGTCGCCGCGGGCCGTTGCGGCGGTTCCTCCTCCGCGCCGGCCCAGGGCGGCCCCGGTTCCGTCTCGTCGGAGTCCGACATTCCGTATTCGGCCTCCCGCCAGTGGTCGGGCAGCAGATGGTCCAGTACGGCGTCGACGGTGACCGCACCCAGCAGCGCCCCGTCGCCGTCCACCACAGGCGCCGCGACCAGGTCGTAGGCGGTCAGACAGCAGCTGACGGCCGGCAGCGGGGTGTCCGGGTCCAGCGGAGGCAGCTCGGTGTCGACGAGCGGCGCGACCGGCGCGTCCGGAGCGCTCCGCAGCAGCCGGTGGACGTGCACCGTGCCCAGATACGGGCCCGTGGGCGGCTCGACGGGCGGGCGGCAGACGTACACCTGCGCCGCCAGAGCCTGGATCAGGTCCCGCTCGCCGATCCGGGCCAGCGCGTTCGCGACGGTGGCCTCCGGCGGCACCACGACCGGTTCGGTCCTCATCAGGGCGCGCGCCGTGCGTTCCGGCTCCGACTCCTCCTCCCGAGCGCGCGCGAGACCCTCCACGGGCTCCTGCGGGGGCAGGCCGCCCACCGCCGACCAGTCGACGGCCAGCGCCTCGCCTCGGTGCCGCGCGGTCCCGCCCCGGTCGCGGTGGGCGCAGATCCGGTCGGCCTCCCACTGCCCGCGGGCCGGGTGCCGGTGCACCTCGATGTCCAGGACGCTGACCTCCTCGCCCGAGTCCGCGAGCCGCACCCGCCGGTCCAGCAACTGGCCGAGGACGAGCCGCTCGTCCGGCCTCAGGCCGAATCTGCGCATGCTCACGGTTCCGGAGAGGGTGACCTGGCCGGACTCGAGGCCGGCCACGCGGGAGACGGGCACGAAGACGGGGCCGTGCCCGAGCACCTCGACGACCAGACCCACCAGCCGTGGCGGGCGGTCGGCCCGGAATGTGGCCACGAGGTCACGCACGCGTCCGACCGTGCCGCCGTCGGGACCGAACACCGGGACACCGGCGAGATGCGAGACGAAGATCCGGGGGCCGTCTTCCGTCATGCTCAGCGCCTCCTCCACTGCCCGCGGAGGGCATCGGGCGTGAACCGCCGGGATCGTACGAGGAGCGGAACGGATTGCTCCGAAATGGCATCGTTCAACGGCTTCAGGCTAGCCCGTACCGATCCATGGTGCTGTCGTCGCCGGTCCGGACGACTGCCCTCCGGACAGCACTCCGACCCCGGGTACGCTGCGGTCTGCCACCCCCCACGCGTATGAGAGGCAGTGCGCTCGTGACCGCTCTCCCCCCGGGTCCGGCAGCCCCTGTGCGCCGGGCCGCGCTCCCCGTCGCGCTGTGCGCCGTGCTGGCCGCTGCCCTCACCGGGTGCGGCGAGGACCCGGACGCGGGGACGAACGGCGTCGGGAAACTGGAGGCGCCCGCCATCGAGAAGAAGGCCAAGGCGGCGGCCGACGCGGCGGACGCGGTGCGGGTGGCGGGCACGCTGGTGTCCAAGGGCGGCACGTACAAGCTGAACATGCGGCTGAAGAAGTCCGGCGGGGTCGGCTCGGTGACGTCGAAGAACTCCACCTTCGAACTCCTGCGGGTCGGGGACGCGCTCTATCTGAAGGCCGACGCGGGCTTCTGGGTGCACGCCGACTCCGACGGCAAGGGCGACGGCGAGGAGCCCGGCAAGGATGACGAGGCCGCCGCCGAGAAGCTGGACGACAAGTACGTGAAGGTGCCCGAGGACGACCCGGCCTACAAGCAGCTGCGCGGCTTCACCGACATGAACGTGCTGCTCGACGGCCTGCTGGGACTCCACGGCAAGCTCAGCAAGGGCGAGCGCGTCACGATCGGGGGGGTCCGCACCATCAAGATCATGGGTGGCGAGGGCAACGGCGGGACGCTCGCGGTCTCACTGGTGGGCGAGCCGTATCCGGTCCAGCTGAACCGGGCGGGCGACGCGGGCGTCCTCACCCTGGGGGACTGGGGCCAGGACTTCGCACTCGAGGCCCCCGCCAAGGGCGAGACGGTCGACTACGGCCGGCAGTTGCCGCGCGCCAGCGACTGATCCCGGGGCCGCGCTTCGTGCCGCCCCGGTCCGCGTCCGGTTCCTGCGACACCGGCCCGCGCCCGTTCCGTGGCGGTACACCGCTGCCGAGCCGCGAGGCGCCGTCGCCGGCAGCGCGCCTCAGCGGGCGTGCGTCCGAGGGTTTTGACCGGTGAGCGCCGCGTCCGGCGCCGCAGGCCGCCACGGGGCCGACGTCCGGTCGCGGTGCCGCGGCAGCGGCCCGCGGACCCTCAGCCGCGCCTGCGGCCGCGGCGGAGGAGCCGGGGCAGGGCCGCGGGAGCGGGCCGCCGGGTCGTGGCCGGTGTGGGCAGTGGTGCGGCGGCCAGGGAGCCCTCGGGGTGCTGGGTGGTCGACTCGCGGGGCTCCAGCCGCAGCACCCGGCACTCGCGGCCCCAGCGCTCGGTCATCCGCTCGCCGTCCGGGGCGTTGAGCCGCTTGCCCTTCAGCTCGCCGACGGCGGATTCCCAGGCCTCGGAACCCGGTGCCAGCTCGGTCACCGCGGCGGTCCAGGCGACCAGCCGGCCGCCCTTGTCCTTGCTGCGCACGGTGACCTCGGCGGTGGAGCCGTCGGCCAGTCCGGGCAGTGGCTGCTCGCCCGGTCCATCGCCGACGACATGCGCCGCGCCGTCGTGCCACGCATGCCACAGCGCCCGGTCCGGGCCCGTGCCGCGGACCCAGATGAGGCCGGACTTCTTGGTGGCCTCCTCCACGAGGGCCTGCCCGAACAGGGGGTCCTCGGCGGGGTGGGCGGAAGCGTCGTTCATGCCGGCAGCCTAGTGTGCCGCGGTGGGGAACCGGGCCCGGCCACCGGGGCGGGCGGGAGTTACGAGGTCCGGTGCCTGACCGTCAGAGCCAGCCGTTGCGCTTCAGCGTGCGGTGGATGGCGAGACAGATCCCGCCGATGCCGACGAGCACCATCGGATAGCCGTACCGCCAGTGGAGCTCGGGCATGTGATCGAAGTTCATGCCGTAGATCCCGCAGACCGCCGTCGGCACGGCGATGATCGCGGCCCAGGACGTGATCTTGCGCATGTCCTCGTTCTGGGCGACGGTGGCCTGCGCCAGATTGGCCTGCAGGATCGAGTTCAGCAGTTCGTCGAAGCCGATGACCTGCTCCTGCACCCGGGCCAGGTGGTCGGCGACGTCGCGGAAGTACTTCTGGATGTCCGGGTCGACGAGCCGCATCGGGCGCTCGCTCAGCAGCTGCATGGGCCGCAGCAACGGCGTCACGGCTCGCTTGAACTCCAGCACCTCACGCTTCAGCTGGTAGATCCGCCCGGTGTCGGTGCCCCGCGTGCTGCCCTTCGACGGCGCGGAGAAGACGTCGATCTCGATCTCGTCGATGTCGACCTGTACGGCGTCCGCGACCGCGATGTAGCCGTCCACGACGTGGTCGGCGATGGCGTGGAGCACCGCGGAGGGGCCCTTGTCGAGCAGCTCCGGGTCGTCCTGCAGCCGGACGCGGAGGTTGCGCAGGGAGCCCTGGCCGCCGTGCCGGACGGTGATCACGAAGTCGGGCCCGGTGAAGCACATCACCTCGCCGGTCTCGACGACCTCGCTGGTCGGCGTCAGCTCGGTGTGGTCGACGTAGTGGACGGTCTTGAAGACCGTGAACAGGGTGTCGTCGTACCGCTCGAGCTTGGGCCGCTGGTGGGCGTGCACGGCGTCCTCGACGGCCAGCGGGTGGAGACCGAACTCGGCGGCGATGCCGGAGAACTCCTCCTCCGTCGGCTCGTGCAGACCGATCCAGGCGAAGCCGCCGCCCTCGCGCACCCGGAGCATCGCCTCGCGCGGGGTGAGGCAGCCGGTGTTCTCGAGGCGCTTGCCGTCGCGGTAGACGGCGCAGTCCACGACGGCGGTGGAGGCGGAGGGGTCACGCGTGGCGTCGTACGCGCTGTACGGGCCGCTGGTCTTGCGCAGGGCGGGGCGGACCGCTTGACGCAGGTCACGGATCATCGACATGGCAGGCTCCTTCACGGAGAGGCCGCCGGTGCGAGGCGTGGCACAGCCCGGAATGAGGACGTGTCTCGATACGTCCGCAAAGCGGGCGGCACCGCGGGACGCGGTGACGGCGTTCGCTACAGACAGTCAGGCAGGGGAGTCGTGCTCTTCCGTCATGCGCGGTGCCATGGAACTGACGGTGCGGGAAGCCCTCAGCGGTACGAGGGGAGGATTCGCGCGGAAGAGCGGTTGGTACTGCACGGTCGACTTCGATCCATCGCAGCCCCACCTCCTCCGGCCGGTCCCCCGTGGGGGAAGACGTCTCGTCGGGATCCGAGAACCATGCTTCTGCATGTTGTCCCGAACAGGCGGCCAAGCCTATCAGCCGACTGAGGGTCAATCCCTTCCTTTGCCCGTTCCTGATGCGATCTATGCTCGCGGCATGGGAGAAGTTCTTGCTCTGGTCGAGGCGCGGCTGCGCAGCGCGCTGGGTGAACCGGACGCGCGCGCCGCGGTGACCTTTCTCGGTACGGACCGGATCGAGGTGCTGCGGTTCATCGACGGGGACGTCGTCCGCTACGCCACGCTGGGGATGTCCGCACAGCCGATGACCGACCCCAAGGACGTCCTCGCCGACCCGGTGAAGGGGCCGCGCGCGGAGCTCGTCCTGTCGGTGCGCGCCGGCCTGGCGGACACGGACAAGGTGCTGCGGCCGCTCGCAGTCCTGGCCTCGTCCCCGCAGGTGGAAGGGGTGATCGTGGCCCCCGGGAACTCCATGGACGTGGGGGAGCCCCTGTGGCCCGGCGCCCCGTTCTCCTCGGTGCTGGTCGCCGAGTCCGGCGGCTTGGTCGAGGACCTCGGGCTCGACGACCCCATGGACCCGGTCCGCTTCCTTCCCCTGCTGCCGATGACGCCGAACGAGGCGGCGTGGAAGCGGGTGCACGGCGCGGGGAAGCTCCACGAGCGGTGGCTGAACCACGGCACGGACCTCCGCGATCCGCTGCGGAAGTCCGTGCCCCTGACGTGATGTCAGCCGCCGTGCGCGAGGCGTGAAGTGACGCATCTCATGGTCGAGTTGGCTGATCGGGACCGGGTTCGCGGCCGCCGGGCCGGCCGTGCCGCCCACGGGTCCGGGGCGGGGATGCGATCGGCCGGACGGGCGCGGGCCCGGGGTCGGTGGGCGAACACCGCCACCCCGTTCCGGGACGCGTGGACCGGCGCCGCCCCGGCCGCCTCCACGGTGAGCGCGGCCCGCCGGACCCGTACGATCGCCCCGCCGCGGCGCCGGCGGCGACGAAGAGGTGAACGGCAGCCAGACGTGACTCGCCGTGGCGTCCAGCCCCTTGGCGATGGAACGCAGGATCGGGTCGACCGGGCCGATGCCCTTGAAGGTGACGACGGACGCGCCGGCGGTGGCCCAGACGGCCTTCGGCCGGCGCGGGATCCCACCCGCCCCGCCGGGCGGCCCCGCCTCGCCGCCGGCTCCTGTCCGGCCGGCCCGGCCGGCTCCTCCGGCGTACGGATCCTCGCGCGCATGGACGCTCCTCCGCTTCTCCGTTCAGATCGTTGCTATATGCAGACAATGAATTAGAGAGGCTAATTAATGTAATCTGCAAATAATTCTCCCTGCTGAGGGCGGGTGAAACCGCCGTGCGGGACAGGTGATCGTCCTTGACGCGGCGCCGCACGGGTAGGACCGTTGAGCGCTATGAGGGGCGAACCCAGTTGCCCGAAGTGTGGTGGCCGGGTCAGGGCGCCCGGTCTCTTCGCCGACACGTGGCAGTGCGATGTGCACGGTTCCGTGTATCCGCTGCAGCCCGTGATCCCGCCGAGCGTCGAGGCCCTCAGTGTGGTGGTGGCCCGCGCCAGGGTGCCCGTGTGGATGCCGTGGCCGCTTCCCGTCGGCTGGCTGTTCACCGGGGTCGCGTACGCCGGTGACGACCGCAGCGGCGGTCGGGCCACGGCCGTGGCCTGCTCCGGCCCCGGACCCCTGGGCGGTGTGGGCGAGTTGCTGCTCGTCGCCGAGGAGCTCGGCGTCGGTCTCGGCGCCCGATTCGCCGGGATCGACGGACCCGACCCGGGGCCGCACATGACCGTCGACACCTCGCCCCAGGCCAAGGTCCTCGCCGCGGGCCGGCCGACACCGCTCTGGCACGTCGACGACGCTCCGGAGGACCGTGCGGTGTTCGCGGGCGAGGCGCGCGGGCTCTGGCTGTGGGCGATCGTCTGGCCCGAGTCGACCGGGCTGCTGATGTACGACGAACTGATACTGACGGATCTTCGGGACGCCGGTCAGGAACTCGAACTGCTGCCCTGCGGGGCGCTGTCGCCACGTCTGCTGATGTGACGTCGGGCGGTCCGCGCCGGGGCCCGCCGGCGTGCTCGGACGGCGTCGCCGGCACGGCCCGGCGCCGTCGTCCGCCGCGGGTGCCGGTGCCGCGGGCCGGTCGCGGGGGTGGCGCGAGTGCGCGTTCCCGGCCCTCGGGGCACCCACGATCCGTGACGGCCTTCACGCGACGAGCCGGTCGGGGCGGTGCCCGGGGCCCCGTTACGATTGAACGTCAGCCCGTCCGCCCCGAGCCCTGGAGTCCCGCGTCGTGCGCATCGACCTGCACACCCACTCCACGGCCTCCGACGGTACGGACACCCCCGCCGAGCTCGTCCGCAACGCGGCGGCCGCCGGACTCGACGTCGTGGCCCTCACCGACCACGACACCGTGGGCGGCCATGCCGAGGCGATGGCCGCACTGCCCGAGGGTCTGACCCTCGTCACCGGTGCCGAGCTCTCCTGCCGGACCGACGGCGTGGGGCTGCACATGCTGGCGTACCTCTTCGACCCCGGGGAGCCCGAGCTGGCGCGAGAGCGGGAGCTGGTGCGCGACGACCGGGTGCCGCGCGCCCGAGCCATGGTCGGCAAGCTCCGTGAGCTGGGTGTGCCGGTCACCTGGGAGCAGGTCTCCCGGATAGCCGGCGACGGCTCGGTGGGCAGGCCGCACGTCGCCACCGCGCTCGTGGAGCTGGGCGTCGTCCCCGATGTGTCCGCCGCCTTCACGCCCGACTGGCTGGCGAACGGCGGCCGGGCCTACGTCGAGAAGCACGAGCTCGACCCGTTCGAGGCCGTCCGCCTGGTGAAGGCGGCCGGCGGGGTCACGGTCTTCGCCCACCCGCTCGCCGTGAAGCGCGGAGAGGTCGTCTCCGAGGACGTCATCGCCCGGCTGGCCGAGGCGGGCCTCGACGGCATCGAGGTCGACCACATGGACCACGACGAGCCGACTCGGGCCCGGCTGCGCGGACTTGCCGCCGAGCTCGGGCTGCTGCCCACCGGTTCCAGCGACTACCACGGCAGCCGCAAGACCTGTCTGCTCGGCGACTTCACCACCGACCCCGAGGTCTACGGCGAGATCATCCGCCGTGCGACCGGCGCGTTCCCGGTCCCGGGCACGGGCGGAACGCCCCGCCGCGAGGTCTGACCGCCCCACATCCCTCCGGTCCCTCGGGGCCGGCCGCACGTCTCTCGTGCGAGTGCGGTCGTCCGCCACCCGGAAGGCCGCGGGACTCCCGCGCGCCCCGGCCGTACCTGCCTCGCGGCCTCCCCTCCTCGTCCACCACCCGGTTGTCCCACACCCTGCAAGGCCTCACTGTGTTCGACGTCGCCGTCTTCGGCTCCCTGTTCCTCACCCTGTTCGTGATCATGGATCCCCCCGGGATCACCCCGATCTTCCTGGCACTCACCTCCGGGCGCCCCGTCAAGGTCCAGCGCCGGATGGCCTGGCAGGCGGTCGCGGTCGCCCTCGGTGTGATCACCGTCTTCGGGATCCTCGGCCAGCAGATCCTCGACTACCTCCATGTCTCCGTACCCGCGCTGATGATCGCCGGCGGTCTGCTCCTGCTGCTCATCGCGCTCGATCTGCTCACCGGGAAGACCGACGAACCCAAGCAGACCAAGGACGTCAACGTGGCGCTCGTGCCGCTGGGCATGCCACTCCTGGCGGGGCCCGGTGCGATCGTCTCCGTCATCCTCGCGGTGCAGAACGCGGGCACCGCCGCCAAGCAGGTCTCGGTGTGGGCCGCGATCGTCGCGATGCACGTCGTCCTGTGGCTTACCATGCGCTACTCGCTGCTGATCATCCGCGTGATCAAGGACGGCGGGGTGGTGCTGGTGACCAGGCTGGCGGGCATGATGCTCTCGGCGATCGCGGTGCAGCAGATCATCAACGGAATCACCCAGGTGATCCAGGGCTCGTGACCGGCCCGATCGCCGGCGATCTCCCCGCTCGGCACAGCGCCCCCGAACGGAACCCTTTTCCGTTCGGGGGCGCTGTGCCGGAAGGCGTTACGAAGCCGAGGCCTCGGCCGGCCGGATGTAGATACGCTGGCCGATCGCGGCGGCCTGCTGCACCATCCGGCCCACGGAGGCGGCGTCCACGACAGTGCTGTCCACGGCGGTACCGTCGACATCGTCGAGTCGCATGATCTCGAAGCGCATGAAGAGCTCCCCTCTGGCCGTCTGTGTATGTACCTCTCAACGGGATGTCATCTACAAACATTCCCTACGCTAAAGAAAATTTTTGGATGGCTAACTACTGGCAGGTAGACCCCGGCCCGCTCACAATGGGGTCGTCATGAACGACTCTGAGCTTTCCGAGATGAGCGCCCGCCTGGAGCGCACCAACGAGCTGCTCCAGCGCATGCTCGCCGAGGTCGCCAAGACCCCGTCCACGCATGCCATCTTCGTCGACGCCGGTTACGTCTATGCTGCGGCCGGGTTGCTTGTTGCGGGTACCGAGGACCGGCGCTCGTTCGACCTCGACGCCGAGGGGCTCATCGATGCGTTCATCGACAAGGCCCGCACGATCTTCGCGGACAGCCGGCTGCTGCGCGTCTACTGGTACGACGGCGCCCGGCGCCGGATCCACACAGCCGAGCAGCAGGCCATAGCGGAACTGCCCGACGTCAAGGTCCGGCTCGGCAACCTCAACGCCAACAACCAGCAGAAGGGCGTCGACTCCCTCATACGCACCGACCTGGAGTCACTGGCCCGGCACCGGGCGATCAGCGACGCGGCGCTCGTGGGCGGGGACGAGGACCTCGTCTCCGCGGTGGAGGCCGCCCAGGGGTACGGCGCCCGGGTCCATCTGTGGGGCATAGAGGCGGCCGAGGGCCGCAACCAGGCGGAGCCGCTGCTCTGGGAGGTCGACAGTCAGCGCACCTTCGACCTCGACTTCTGCCGGCCCTATGTGACGCGCCGGCCCGTGACGACGTACGAGGACGACAGCCCGCCCCCGTCGCGCGACGACGTGCGCTTCGTCGGCGCGCAGATAGCCGCCACCTGGATGGCCGAACGCGGCCGGGATCCGATGGCCGAACTGCTGCCCGGCCACCCCTATCTGCCCGGTCCCGTCGACCAGGACCTGCTCATCGAGGCGGAGAAGCTCCTCAAGCACTCCCTGCGCGGCTACGCCCATCTGCGGCGGGCGCTGCGGGACGGCTTCTGGGACCACCTGCACGGTCAGTTCTGAGCCGCGACGGCCGGCCCGGGAACCGGACAGCGCCTGTCGAGAACGGGACGGTCAGTTCCGGGACCAGAAGTCCACCAGGGCCGCCGCGGTCGGCGCCGGCCGGTCCGTGTTCGGCGAATGCTCGGCGCCCTCGACCACCGTGCGCAGCGCCCCGAGCCGCACCGCCATCTCGTCCAGCAGCGGCACCGGCCAGGTGTCGTCCCGTTCACCCGACAGCACGTGCATGGGCAGCGGGCCCACGGCGGCGAGCTCGTCGACGCGGTCCGGCTCCACGGTGAGCTGCCTGCCGGTTGCCAGCAGCTGGGCGGGACGGTGCCGCAGCCAGCGGCGCCGCAGTTCCTCGCCGTCGGTGGTGGCCTCCTCCGGCGGGTCCAGCGCCTGCATGGCCTCCCAGACCTCGCCCATCTCCATCACCGCGAGCGCGTCACCCAGCAGCTTGACCTTGTGCTGCTGCGCCGGGGAGATACGGGCCGGGCCGGACGACATCAGCGTCAGGGTCCGGAACGGGCGCACGTCGAGGAGGACGGCGGCCCGGGCGATCTGACCGCCCAGCGAGTGCCCCACCAGATGCACGGGTGCGTCACCGATCGCCTCCGCCTGCGCGAGCACGTCCCGGGCCAATTCGGACTGCGCGTAGGCCGACTCGTCGTCGGGACCGTCGCTCTCGTACTGGCCGCGTCCGTCGACGGCGACGGCCCGGAAGCCGGCCGCGGCGAGCGGCTCCAGCAGCGCGATGAAGTCCTCCTTGCTGCCGGTGTACCCGGGCAGCAGCAGCGCGGTGCCCCGGCTGGGGCGGCCGCCCCCGGCCGGTTCGGCGTCCAGCACGGCGAAGTCACCGCGGCTGGTGCGGAGCGCGTAGGCGCGGGCGCAGGCGGGCGGGCGGAAGGTGGGCGGCCGGCTCATGCGGACGAGGTTACCCGGGCGTTCGGCGCTCGTGGCCGTCCACGGGCCGCCCTGACACGGCTGAGGGCCCGCCATCCCGGGCGGGATGACGGGCCCTCAGCGAACGGCTCAGGCCTCCGGCTGGGCGGCCTTGGCGCGGGTGCGGCGGCGGCGCGGCTTGGCCGGCTCGTCGTCGGCGGCTTCGGTGGCCGGTGCCTCGGTCGCGGTCTCGGCGGTGGTGGCCGAGGTGCGGGTGCGGCGGCGGCGCGGCTTGGCCGGCTCGTCGTCGGCGGCTTCGGTGGCCGGTGCCTCGACCGTCGCCACGGCGGACGCCTCGGCGGCCCCGCCGACCCGGGTCCGGCGGCGACGGCGCGGGGTGCGCGGCGTCTCCTCCGCCGTCTCCTCGACGGCTGCCGGTGCCTCGGCCGCGGTGCCGGCGGCCTCCGCCTCCAGCGGGGCGCCGCCCCGTGTGCGGCGGCGCTGACGCGGGGTGCGGGTACGGGCGGGCTGCTCCGAACGCTCGGCCGTCCTGGCCGTACGCGCCCCGGAGCGCGAACCGCGGCCGCCGGGCTCGCCGAGGTCCTCGAGCTCCTCGGCGTCCAGACCGGCGCGGGTGCGCTCGGCACGGGGCAGGACGCCCTTCGTGCCCGCGGGGATGCTCAGCTCCTCGAAGAGGTGCGGAGACGTGGAGTACGTCTCGACCGGATCGTTGAAGTTCAGGTCCAGCGCCTTGTTGATCAGCTGCCAGCGCGGGATGTCGTCCCAGTCCACCAGCGTCACGGCGGTGCCGGTCGCGCCCGCGCGGCCCGTACGGCCGATGCGGTGGAGGTACGTCTTCTCGTCCTCCGGCGTCTGGTAATTGATCACGTGCGTGACGCCCTCGACGTCGATGCCGCGTGCGGCGACGTCGGTGCACACCAGCACGTCGACCTTGCCGTTGCGGAACGCACGCAGCGCCTGCTCCCGCGCGCCCTGGCCCAGGTCGCCGTGGACGGCGCCGGAGGCGAAGCCGCGATGGGCGAGCTGGTCCGCGATGTCCGCGGCAGTGCGCTTCGTACGGCAGAAGATCATCGCGAGGCCGCGGCCCTCGGCCTGCAGCATGCGGGCCACCAGCTCGGGCTTGTCCAGGGAGTGCGCCCGGTACACGCGCTGTGTGATGTTCGCGACGGTCGCGCCCTCGTCGTCCGGCGCGGTGGCACGGATGTGGGTGGGCTGCGACATGTAGCGGCGTGCGAGGCCGATCACCGCGCCCGGCATGGTCGCCGAGAACAGCATGGTCTGGCGACGTGCCGGCAGCAGCTGGATGATCTTCTCGACGTCGGGCAGGAAGCCGAGGTCGAGCATCTCGTCGGCCTCGTCGAGGACGAGCGCCTTGACGTGGGAGAGGTTCAGCTTCTTCTGGCCCGCCAGGTCCAGCAGCCGGCCGGGGGTGCCGACGACGACGTCGACGCCCTTCTTCAGCGCCTCGACCTGCGGCTCGTAGGCGCGGCCGCCGTAGATCGCGGTCACGCGGACGTTGCGCACCTTGCCGGCGGTGAGCAGGTCGTTGGTGACCTGCGTGCACAGCTCGCGGGTGGGGACGACCACGAGCGCCTGCGGCGTGTCGGTCAGCTCCTCGGGCTTCGCCCGGCCCGCCTCGACGTCGGCGGGCACGGTGACGCGCTCCAGCAGCGGAAGGCCGAAGCCCAGCGTCTTGCCGGTGCCGGTCTTGGCCTGGCCGATGACGTCGGTGCCGGAGAGGGCGACCGGGAGGGTCATCTCCTGGATGGGGAAGGGGTTCGTGATGCCGACGGCCTCGAGGGCCTCGGCGGTCTCGGGAAGGATCCCGAGATCCCGGAAAGTCTTGGCCTGCGTAGTCAGGGTGTTGCCTCTTCTGTGAGACGCGGCGCGAGGCGAACGCTGGGGGTCCTACCGCACCTGGGTACGGGTGCCGGCCGTGGATTGGCCGGAAGGCGCGGGACCACTGCCGTCGCTCGAGCGCTCGTGCCGCTGAGGTCCCCTCATGTGGCGGAATGCGCACAGAGGGCTGTCGGGTCGGAGCCGATCGGGCCACCGACCGGGCATCCTCATTCAGAGGGCCCGCCGAATATCCGGCAGGCTTAATACCACTGTACCCCGGATTCGTGCATCTGTGTTGGCCGAATTCCCGGCGACCGTGTCGCGACCGGGGCTGACCAGGCCCTTCCAGGGTGACGGCGGCGGGCTATTGTGCGCTTCATGGAGACGCCTGACAACGCCACCCCGCCCGTCGCGGACGCGGCCGAAGAACTGACCGGGATCGCAGCCCAGGACTGGGCCGCGGCCTCCGCCGACCCCCAGTACCGCGCCGCGGTCGTGGATCTGCTGGGCGCGCTCGCCTACGGCGAGCTGGCGGCCTTCGAACGGCTCGCCGAGGACGCGAAGCTGGCGCCGACGCTGGCGGACAAGGCCGAGCTGGCGAAGATGGCATCCGCCGAGTTCCACCACTTCGAGCGGCTGAGGGACCGGCTGACCGCGATCGAGACCGATTCCACGAAGGCGATGGAGCCCTTCGCGGCCGCGCTGGACGAGTTCCACCGCCAGACGGCCCCGTCCGACTGGCTGGAAGGCCTGGTCAAGGCGTACGTCGGCGACTCGATCGCCAGCGACTTCTACCGCGAGGTGGCCGTACGGCTGGACTCCGACACCCGCGCCCTGGTGCTCGCGGTGCTCGACGACACCGGTCACGGCAACTTCGCCGTGGAGAAGGTCCGCGCCGCGATCGAGGCGGACCCGCGCGTCGGCGGCCGGCTCGCGCTGTGGGCGCGGCGGCTGATGGGCGAGGCACTGTCCCAGGCCCAGCGGGTCGTCGCGGAGCGCGACGCGCTGTCCACGATGCTCGTGGGCGGGGTGGCGGACGGGTTCGACCTGGCGGCGGTCGGCGAGATGTTCACCCGGATCACCAAGGCGCACACGAAGCGGATGGCCGCGCTCGGCCTCGCCGCGTGACGGCGGGGTAAGGCCGGGGCGCGCGGCGCCGGACGGGCTGCGGCGGGCGGCGAGCCTCAGGCGGCGGCTGATCGGCGCAGCCGCCGCGTCGCCGGCCGGATCAGCAGCGACAGCGTGACGGCGGCCACGAACAGCGCGCCGAGGAGGGTGCCGAGCAGATGGCCCGTGCCGAGGGCCGTGTGCGTCAGATACGCGCCGAACAGGGCGCCGAGAGAGCCCGCCGGGTAGACCACGCGCTGGGCCGGGAGTCGGTCCGGAAGCCGTCGCAGGGCTGCCCAGGAAAGCGCGAGTCCGAGCAGGACGGAACCGAGAGCCTCCAGGATCACCACGGATCACCTCACGGACGGCGGGTGGGCGGATCTGGTCGTAGCCCGTCCTACCCGGACCGGCTGGAAAACAACCCTCCGGACCACCCGATCACCGCTGGACACACCGGCCCTGAAGGGGTACCGGGGCGGACACGCGGAAGGGCCCGGCGGGCGTCCCATCGCCCGCCGGGCCCTTCCGGCAGTCGGTGCCTAGAGCGCGCCGAAGCCCACGCGGCGCGTGGTCGGCTCGCCGATCTCGACATAGGCGATGCGGTCGGCCGGTACCAGCACCTTGCGTCCCTTGTCGTCGGTCAGGCTGAGCAGCTGCGCCTTGCCGGCCAGAGCGTCGGCGACCGACTGCTCGACCTCCTCGGCGGTCTGACCGCTCTCCAGAACGATCTCCCGGGGCGCGTGCTGCACGCCGATCTTGACCTCCACGGCTATGTCCCTCCGAACGGTCAGCGATGCGCGGTCAGCCGCGCCGTACGCAGCACACATTAGCCCGGTGAGGCGACGTCACACGGCTCAGCCGTGCACGCCCGCAGCGAACAGCGGGCGGACGGAGGCGTCACTGGCCTTCGCCGTGGCCCTCGGTCGAGTACAGCGGGAAGCCGGCGATGCCGCGCCAGGCCAGCGAGGTCAGCAGCTGGACCGCGGTGTCGCGCGGGATGCCCGAGCCGCTGGAGAGCCAGTACCGGGCGACCACCTGCGAGACGCCGCCTAGCCCCACGGCCAGCAGCATCGACTCGTCCTGCGACAGCCCGGTGTCCTCGGCGATCACCTCGGAGATGGCCTCCGCGCACTGCAGCGACACGCGCTCGACGCGCTCGCGCACGGCGGGTTCGTTCGTCAGGTCCGACTCGAAGACCAGCCGGAACGCTCCGCCCTCGTCCTCGACGTACGCGAAGTACGCGTCCATCGTGGCCGCGACCCGCTGCTTGTTGTCCGTCGTCGACGCCAGGGCGCCGCGCACGGCCTGCAGCAGTGCCTCGCAGTGCTGGTCCAGCAGTGCCAGGTAGAGCTCCAGCTTCCCGGGGAAGTGCTGGTAGAGCACCGGCTTGCTGACGCCGGCGCGCTCCGCGATGTCGTCCATCGCCGCCGAGTGGTACCCCTGCGCGACGAAGACTTCCTGGGCCGCGCCGAGGAGCTGGTTGCGTCGGGCACGGCGCGGCAGGCGCGTGCCTCGCGGGCGCGCCGCCTCTGTCTGCTCGATGGCTGTCACGCCGCCTCCCACGTTCGATGTCACAAGCACAGTGTTCCGTGCGTGCGCTCTGCGCTCGCGCCCGCCATCGTACTTTTGAGTAACCGTGGTGCGCGCGGTGCGGGCGCAGAATTTCACGTACCGGACGTCCGCGGTAGGTGGTGGCCCCAAGAAACCGAACAGATCAGCGGTAGTCCTCCTCGTCGAGAGCCACCACCCTGGCCTGTTCGAGGGCGTCCGCCTCGTTCGCCTTGGCCGGGTCGATACGCGTCAGCGGCTCGTCCCCGACCGGCCGCACCTCGGTGTGCTGCTCTGCGGCGTCGGCCTCGGGCGTCTCCTCGTCGAGCTCCTCCAGCTCCTCGATTTCGTTCGGCGTCCCCTGGTCGTCCTCCGTGAAGGTCTCCGGGTCCGTCGGGTCGGCAGCCATCTGGATCCCTTTCCTTTGCGGCGTGCAGCCAGGAGCGAGTACCCCGTAATCGAGCCTATGAGCATGCTCGGCCGGACGCTATGCGATGTGTGATGCCGAACACAGGTTCCGGCACGTGATCGTCTCGTAACATTGCCCCCATGTCTTCGACCGAGCTGCCGGGAACCCGTGCCGCAGACCCGGCTCCGCGGATCCGCTCCGTGCGGGTCGCCGAGGGGGAGGAGCTCCGCTCCGTGGCGCTCCCCGGTCTGACGCTCACGGTGCGCGCCCGTCCGCCCGCCAGGGCCGGGCTGCCCCCGGCGCTCTTCGTCCACGGACTGGGCGGCTCGTCGCAGAACTGGACGTCGATGATGGCGGCGCTGGAGGACACGGTGGACGGCGAGGCCGTCGACCTGCCCGGATTCGGGGACTCCCCGCCGCCCGACGACGGCAACTACACGATCACCGCCCACGCCCGGGCGGTGATCCGGCTGCTCGACGCGAGCGGACGCGGACCCGTCCACCTGCTCGGGAACTCGCTGGGCGGCGCCGTCGTCACCCGGGTCGCGGCCGTCCGGCCCGATCTGGTCAGCACCCTCACCCTGGTCTCGCCCGCGCTGCCCGAGCTCCGCGCCCAGCGCAGTGCCTGGCCCACCGCGGCACTCGGGCTGCCCGGCGTCGCCCCGCTGTTCCAGCGGCTGACGCGCGGCTGGACGGCCGAGATGCGGGTCCGCGGTGTGCTGGCCCTCTGTTACGGGGATCCGGGCCGGGTGACCGACGAGGCCCTCCTGCACGCGGTGGAGGAGATGGAGCGCCGGATGGCACTGCCCTACTTCTGGGACGCCATGGCCCGTTCCGCGCGCGGCATCCTCGACGCGTACACGCTGGGGGGCCAGCACGGTCTGTGGCGCCAGGCGGAGCGGGTGCTCGCACCGACGCTGCTGGTCTACGGCTGCCGGGACCAACTGGTCTCGTACCGCATGGCGCGCAGGGCGAGTGCCGCGTTCCGCGACTCGCGGCTCCTGACCCTCCCGGACGCGGGCCACGTCGCCATGATGGAGTATCCGGAGACGGTCGCAGAGGCCGTACGGCAACTACTCGACGACAGCACGAGGAGCTGATCCGGGGCGTGGGACGACACAGCCGCAAGGGCCCCGCACCCAAGGCCGACGCAACCGGGAGCACTTCCGGCGGCGCCGCGGCCTCGCCCGCGGGTTCGGGCACCGGGCGGCGCAGGCGGAGCGGCTCGCCGGAGCACTCGGGTCCTGCCGCCGACGGCACACCGGCGCACGGCGTACCGCAGGTGCGCGGCGGTCACCCACAGCAGTACGAGACGGGCGGCGGCTGGGGCGGCCAGCCCGCGGCAGCCGGGCGCTACGGCGACTGGCAGGGCGTCCCGCGCGGCCACACCGCCGCCACCACGGGCCGGCACCCGGGCGCGTCGTCCACCGCCACGACCGGACAGTCCCCGGCCTTCCCGCCGGGCCAGCGGCAGCGGCCGCCGATCGGTGCGGGCGCCCGGATCCCCGGCCCGCGCCGGGAGTTCGTGGAGGCCTTCGACCCGCAGCCGCCCGCAGGCGAGCGGCCGCAGGACGCTGAGGCCGCGTCCGACGACGGCGGTGACGACGATTCCCCCGCCAAACACGCCCGCGGCCGTACGGTCACCGGCGTCGCGGCCGCGGCGGTGACGACCGTCCTCGCGGTGGTGGTCGCCGGGCAGGTCACCGACACCGGGCCCGCGTCCACCGCCACCCAGGCCGCCGAGGGCGCCGAGCGGATCACGGAGGACGGCGCTTCCCGCTCGGACCAGCGCGTGGTGCCGCCGCAGCGGGCGGTGCCGGCCGCACCCGCAGCGCCGCCCACGTACGCACAGTTGATGACCCGGCAGTTCCCGCTCGACCCCAAGCTCAAGGGCTCGGGGAAGTTCGAGGCCGTCCCCGGCCTCGACCGGGCGCCCGGCAAGGGCCGGAAGGTGCGCTACCGGGTGGACGTCGAGCAGGGACTCGGTCTGGACGGAAAGCTGTTCGCGGACGCCGTCCAGAAGACCCTCAACGACGAGCGCAGTTGGGCACACGGCGGCGCCATGAGCTTCGAACGGGTCTCCTCGGGAGAGCCCGAGTTCGTCATCACGCTGGCGAGCCCGGGCACCACCGCGACCTGGTGCGCCAAGTCGAGCCTCGACACGACCGTCGACAACGTGTCCTGCGACTCCGCCTCCACCGAGCGCGTGATGATCAACGCGTACCGCTGGGCCCAGGGCTCGGAGACGTACGGCGCCAAGGCGATGCTGTCCTACCGCCAGATGCTCATCAACCACGAGGTCGGTCACCGTCTCGGCCACGGCCATGTGAACTGCCGCACACCGGGCGCACTCGCCCCCGTGATGCAGCAGCAGACGAAGTCGCTGGACATCGGCGGGATCAAGTGCCGCCCCAACCCGTGGGCACATCCGGGGGATTGATCCGCGAACCCCGGTGGCGGCGCTCCGGCTCGCGTGCGCACCCCTCGCCGAACGCGTCGGCGAAGCCTGTCCGTGGAGTGATACGGCCGTCTCGGGAGCCTTGCATCGCGCCGCGCGCCGTCCGCCCCTGGGTCGCAGCGAGGTCCAGATGGTCTTCCAGGACCCCGTCTCCTCGCTCGACCCGCGCCCGCTCGGTGGGCGAGTCGGTCGCCGACCGCTGCCGGCGGCGGGGCGGCAGGACGAGACGCGGATCAGAGCCGGGTGCGGGAGCTGATGGATCGGTTCGGTCTGGACCGGTACGCGAAGGAGCTGCTCGCGGCCGTGCCGGCGCCGGGGCCGGTGCCGGACCCGGAGCTCGCCGCGCCGCGCCGCGGCATGCGGAGGAAGCTCGCCGCGGTCTGACGGAACGTGACGGAAACCGCTTGTAGCGCGACCGAACGCTACGAGACGAGGAAAGTTACGTGCATTCACCCCTTCCGGTGGCGCGATGGACAACCGTCCGTCGCGCCACCGGCATATCCGCATAGCTTTTTCCCGCTGCGGCCGTCGGATCGAAGGCGGCCGGCCACACAGGAGATCGGGGGTGCACTCGTGCGGATCGGACTGCTCACGGACGGTGGTTATCCGTATGCGACGGGTCAGTCCAGGCTCTGGTGCGACCGGCTCGTGCGCGGGCTGGAGCAGCACGACTTCGACGTGTACGCCCTCAGCCGCTCCGCCCACCAGGAGGACCAGGGCTGGGTGGAACTCCCGCGCCAGGTTCAGCGGGTGCGGACGGCGCCCCTGTGGGCGCCCGAGGACGACGGGCGCACCTACGGCCGGCGCGAACGGCGCGTGTTCGCCGCCCACTTCGCCTCCCTCGCCCGTGCCGTCTGCTCCGACGGCGACCGCGAGGCGTTCGCCGAGGGGCTGTACGGGCTGGCCGGACTCGCCCGGGAGCGCGGCGGACTGTACGCGGCGCTGCGCTCCGAACTGGCCGTGCGCACACTGGAGTCCGCCTGCCGCGCCCCCGGCGCACGCAGGGCCGTGCACACCGCCGCGGTCCCCGACTACCTCGCCTTCGCCGACGAGCTCGAGCGCGCTCTGCGCCCGCTCTCGCTCGACTGGTACGGCGACGCCTCCCTAGGCTCGGTCGACCTCTGCCACGCCGCGTCCGGCGGCACGGCCGCCCTGCCCGGGCTTCTGGCCAAACGCTTCTTCGGGGTGCCGCTGCTGGTCACGGAGTACGGCGTGCAACTGCGCGCCCACTACCTCGCGGCCTACGACGCGCCCCTCGCCTCCCCCGTCCGCGCCCTGCTCGCCGCCTTCCACGGGTGCCTCGCCTCGGAGGTCTACCGACAGGCGTCCGTGATCACCCCCGGGAACACCCACGCCAGACGCTGGCAGGAGAAGTGCGGCGCCGACCCGGCCCGGTTGCGCACGGTCTACCCCGGCATGGACGCCGAGCGCTTCACCGCGGTGGGGGAGGGGGACGACTCCGGCGACCCGCACACCCTCGTCTGGGTCGGCCGCGTCGAGCCGGCCAAGGACCTCGTGGCACTGCTCCACGCCTTCGCCGAGGTGCGCAAGGAGGAGCCCGAGGCGCGGCTGCGGATTCTGGGCGCCCCCGTGACGGGTCCCGAGTCCGGCGCCTATCTCGCGCACTGCAGGGCCCTGGCCGCGCAGCTCTTCCCCGACGAGGCCGCGGACGCACACGCGGTCGGCGACAACCCCGTCTCGTTCGAGGAGATAGGCGGCCCGGAGGCCCCTGACCTCGCCGAAGCCTATGCCGCCGGGGCGGTGATCGTTCTGTCCAGCGTCGTCGAGGGCTTCCCGATCAGCCTCGTCGAGGCGATGTTCTGCGGCCGGGCGACCGTGTCCACCGATGTCGGCGCGGTCGTCGAGGTCATCGGCGGTACGGGGCTCGTCGTCCCTCCGCGCAACCCCCGGGCGCTCGCGGACGCCTGTCTGGCACTGCTGCGCGACCCCGAACGCCGTGAACGGCTCGGTGCCGCGGCCCGCGCCCGGGCGCTCGAACTCTTCACGGTCGAGCAGAACCTCGCCGCGTTCCGCGGCATCTATCTGGAGCTCATCTCCCACAGCCCGGTCCACCGCGACTCGGACGCCGTCGACGGCGACGGTGAGCCCGTCCCCTTCGCCACCCCGGCGGAGGCGCATGTCCCCGGTCACTGGACCGGCGGCCGCACCCGTCCCAGCTGGGCGGACCCCGCATCCATCACCACCGCGGCCGCACCAGGAGGGCCCGATGTCTGACCCCACCGCCGCCACCCCGGCCGGCAGAACCATCACCGCGCGGCAGCCCGGGTCCGAGCGCCGCCCGGTCGCCGTGGCCGACGCTCCCCGGCGGCCCGCAGGCGCCGGGGCGCGCGGCGCCCGCTCACCGGAACCGGCGGCCAAGGAGCGAACCCCGGGCGGAACCGGCGCGGCTCGGGCCAGGACCGGCCGTCGCGGGCCCGCCGACCCGGTGAAGGCGCTGATGCACCGCCACCGCGAACTGTGCGAACGGGCCGTCGATCCGCTGGGGATCGCCGCCGGTCTGGAGGCCCACGGAGTCACCGACCGGACCGCGGCCCGCTTCCGGCACCGCGATGTGTTCTCGCTCGCCGAGGAGCTCTACGCCCGGGTGCCGCGAGGCGACGGGAGTCCGCCGCCCGCGGGGGACGAGGAAGCGGGGGCACGCCCCGCGCCTCTGGTCTCCGCGCTGGCACCGGGCGCGGTGGCCGTCCTCACTGTGGTCGGCCTCCGTCTCACCGACGGCGTGGCCCGGCCGGCAGTGGGAGCGGCCGGGGCGGTGGGGCTGGCCGTCGCGCTCGCCTGGAGTCTGCGGCGCGGGCCCCTGCGCGCCCCGGGGCGCACGGTGCCGGTGACGCGGCTCCTGGTGTGCTGGCTCGTGGCGTACGCCCTCCTCGGCGACGGGCTGCTCGCCGGACTCGTCGCCGGTGGGCCCGACGGGCCCTGGCCGCCCGCGGCCGGGCCGATCGCGGGCCTCGCCTTCGCCGTGGCGCCCGCCGCCTGGACCGCACGGATGTTCTCCGCCCAGGCGCGGCGCAGGCTGGGCGGCAGCAGAGGGCTCGAGGAGTTCGCCGCGGGCGCACGGCCCCTCCTGCTCGGCGCCGTGGCCCTCCACACCGGCTGCCTCATCGCCCTGCTCGTCCTGACGTCCCTCGTGCTGCCCGTGGCTCTCGCCTCGGCCGTCGCCCTAGGCCTGCTGCTGTTCCTCGCCCGGCTGCTCACCGTGCACGGCTTCCCGCACGCCGCCGCGGCCGGCCTCGGCCTCGCCTGCGCCGGCGAGATGCTGGCGCTGGCCGCGGTCCTCGGCGGACGCCTCCCAGGTTGCGCCTCCCTCGCCCGGCCCGTCGAGGCGGCGGTGGACGCCTGGGGTCCCGCCGCCGTGCCCGCCCTCGTGTGCGGCGCCGTCGCCGTCGGGCTGCTGGTCCACGCGACCGCCGCCCTCTCGCGGGCCTCGGCCCACACCACATGACCTCCCCCACGCACTCCCGCGGAGCCGACGCCGCGGGCGTATCCCACCACCGCACGATCCCCCGAGGAGACAGACGACAATGACCCCGCAACACCCAGCACCGGCCCGTCGGCCGCGAGGAGCCGCGCGATGAGGGTGCTGCTGCTCGGAGCAAACGGATTCCTCGGCCGGTTCGTCGCCGACCGGTTGCTGGCCGACCCGGCCGTGCATCTGACCGCGCTGGGGCGCGGTGACGATGCCGACGTACGGTTCGACCTCGCGGGCGGCAGCCCGGGGGCGCTCACCCGGTTCCTGGACGCCGTCCACCCGGGAGTCGTGATCAACTGCGCGGGTGCCACCCGCGGGGGCGCCCGCGACCTCACCCGGCACAACACGGTGGCCGTGGCCACCGTCTGCGAGGCCATGCGACGCAGCGGCTGCGACGCCCGGCTCGTCCAGCTCGGCTGCGCCTCCGAGTACGGGCCCTCGCAGCCCGGCTCCTCCACCCCCGAGGACGCCGTGCCGCGCCCCGGCGGGCCGTACGGCGTGTCCAAGCTCGCGGCGACCGAGCTGGTCCTCGGGTCCGGGCTGGACGCGGTCGTCCTGCGGGTGTTCTCGCCCGTCGGGCCCGGAACCCCGGCCGGCTCACCGCTCGGCCGGCTGGCCGAGGCCATGCGCCGGGCCATGCAGGCCGGTGACGGCGAGTTGAAGCTCAGCGGGCTCGGCGTCCAGCGCGACTTCGTCGACGTGCGGGACGTGGCCCGCGCCGTCCACGCCGCCTCGCTCTCCGCCGCGCAGGGCGTCGTCAACATCGGAACCGGCCGTGCGGTGCGGCTGCGTGATGCCGCCGCGGTGCTCGCCCGGGTCGCCGGCTACGCGGGGGCACTGCACGAGCTGGACGGCGCGCCCCACCGCCCCGGGCACCCGGTCATCGGCGCCCCCCGGGGCCCCGAGTCCGTCCCGGAGCAGCTGGGCGCCACGCCCTACCCCTACCCCGACGGCTGCGGCAGCTGGCAGCAGGCGGACGTACGAACCGCCCGCGACCGCCTGGGCTGGCGGCCGCGGATCAACCTGGAGGAGTCCCTCGCGGACATCTGGATGGAGGCGGCATGCCGCATCTGATCAGCACGGACCGCGCACTCTCCGCCACGGGCGCCGACCGGCTCGGTTTCGGTGTCCCGGGCTACGCCCACCCTCTGGTCGCCCCGGTCGAATGGGCCGAGCTGACCAGACCGGGCACGCCGCTGCACTGGGCCGTCCTCAATGTCTCGGACGGCCCGGGCAGCAGACCCGACCCGCACTGTCTGGAGGCGGCGGGCAAGCTCACCAACGCCGGAGTCCGGGTGCTCGGACGCATCGACCTCGCCCACGGTGCCCGAACGTTCGGCGAGATCGTCTCCGACGCCCATCGCTACCTCGACTGGTACAAGGTCGGAGGGTTCCTGCTGGACCGCTGCCCGGTCGAGCAGGCGGACCTGCCACAGGTCCGCCGTGCGACGGCCACGCTGGAGGCCGTTCTCGACGGTGGGCACATCGTCCTGGGCCACGGCGAGCATCCGCATCCCGGATACGCGGAGGTGGCCGATCAGCTCGTCACCTTCTCCGGCGCGTGGACCGACTACCGCTGGTCGCAGGTGGCGGAGTGGACGGCCGACCATCCGCCGGAGCGGTTCGTGCACTTCGTGCACGGGGTGCCCCGGACCCATCTGGACGAGGCGATGAGGATCGCCCGCTGGCAGGGTGCGGGAACGATCTTCTTCACCGACCGTTCGGACACGGGCAGGGGACAGAACGGGGCATTCGACTCGTTGCCCGGCTACTGGGACGAAATTGTCTCGCGGATTGGACCGGGTGTCTCGGAATGAGAGGGCGCGTGGCACTGTTACAGCCAGAACAACCGTACTGACGCAACCACCAACGACGGAGTCCCCGTGTCGCTGCCACCCCTGGTCGAGCCGGCTGCCGAGCTCACCGTAGACGAGGTCCGCAGGTACTCCCGCCACCTGATCATCCCGGATGTCGGGATGGACGGGCAGAAGCGGCTGAAGAACGCCAAGGTGCTCTGTGTGGGCGCCGGTGGCCTCGGCTCGCCTGCGCTGATGTACCTGGCGGCGGCCGGTGTCGGCACGCTCGGCATCGTGGAGTTCGACGAGGTCGACGAGTCGAACCTGCAGCGTCAGATCATCCACAGCCAGTCGGACATCGGCCGCTCCAAGGCCGAGTCCGCGCGTGACAGCGTCAAGGGCATCAACCCGTACGTCAACGTGGTCCTTCACGAAGAGCGGCTCGAGGCCGAGAACGTGATGGACATCTTCAGTCAGTACGACCTCATCGTCGACGGCACGGACAACTTCGCCACCCGCTACCTGGTGAACGACGCGTGCGTGCTGCTCAACAAGCCGTACGTATGGGGGTCGATCTACCGCTTCGACGGCCAGGCCTCGGTGTTCTGGTCCGAGCACGGCCCCTGCTACCGCTGCCTGTACCCGGAGCCCCCGCCGCCCGGCATGGTGCCCTCCTGCGCCGAGGGCGGTGTGCTGGGCGTGCTCTGCGCGTCCATCGGCTCCATCCAGGTCAACGAGGCCATCAAGCTGCTCGCCGGCATCGGCGAGCCGCTGGTCGGCCGCCTGATGATCTACGACGCCCTGGAGATGCAGTACCGCCAGGTGAAGGTCCGCAAGGACCCGAACTGCGCGGTCTGCGGCGAGAACCCGACCGTCACGGAGCTCATCGACTACGAGGCCTTCTGCGGCGTCGTGTCCGAGGAGGCCCAGGAGGCGGCGCTCGGCTCCACGATCACTCCGAAGCAGCTCAAGGAGTGGATCGACGACGGCGAGAACATCGACATCATCGACGTCCGCGAGCCGAACGAGTACGAGATCGTCTCGATCCCCGGCGCGCGTCTGATCCCGAAGAACGAGTTCCTGATGGGCACCGCCCTCCAGGACCTGCCGCAGGACAGGAAGATCGTCCTGCACTGCAAGACAGGTGTCCGCAGTGCGGAAGTCCTCGCGGTGCTCAAGTCCGCCGGCTTCGCCGACGCCGTCCACGTCGGCGGAGGCGTCATCGGCTGGGTCAACCAGATCGAGCCGGACAAGCCGGTCTACTAGACCCGCGCTCCGGAGCAAGGGGCCGGCCCGCTGGGCCGGCCCTTTCGCATGAGCGGACGGGCCCGCGGGCGGTGCCTCTTCCTCTGCGCCACAGGCGGGTGCGCGGGCACCTAGCCGCAGGTCCTGCCGTCCTCCGGGACCTTCCCGTCCAGCAGGTAGCCGTCCACGATCCCCGTCACGCATCCGTTCGACGGGGTGTAGCCGCCATGACCCTCGCCCTTGTTGGTGAGCAGGACGCCGACCCCCTCGCCCAGTTCGTCCGCCATCCGCCGGGCGCCCTCGTACGGCGTCGCCGGGTCGCCGGTCGTGCCCACGACCAGGATCGGGCCCGCGCCCTTCGCGCTGGTCTCGGGCGTCTCGTGCTCCCCGGGGACCGGCCAGTCCGCGCACCACCCCGCCGTGTCCCAGGCCAGGAACGGACCGAACACCGGAGATATCCGCTCGAACTCCGGCAGGAGGGCCTTCGCCTCGGCCGGGGTCGGACGCTGCTTGGCGTCCGCGCACGATATCGCCCGCTGCGAATGGCTCTGCGTGCCGTAACTGCCGTCCGGCTCACGGTCGTTGTAGGAGTCCGCCAGGGCGAGCAGTCGCGCTCCGCGACCGCGCTCCTCCGCCTCAGTCAGGGCAGCGGTGAGGTCGGGCCACATGGTCTGCGAGTAGAGGGGCAGCACGATTCCGGTGAGTGCGAGGCTCTGGTTCAGCTCGCGGCCGTTGCCCGCCGGCAGCGGCTCCCTGTCGATCCGCTCCAGCAGCGCCGCTATCCGGGCGGTGCCCCGCTTCGGGTCCTCGCCCCTGCTCTTCAGGTAGTTGTCCAGGGCCCGCTGGAAGCCGGTGGTCTGGTTGCGGGCGTGCCCCACGGCGTCCGCCGTCGGGTCGACCACCGCGTCCAGCACCGTCCGTCCCACGTTCGCCGGGAACAGATGGGCGTACGTGCCGCCGAGCTGGGTGCCGTACGAGATGCCGAAGTAGTTGAGCTTGCGGTCGCCCAGGACATGGCGGACCAGATCCATGTCCCGCGCGGCGTTCGCCGTGCCCACATGGGGGAGGACCTTTCCGGCGCGGCGCTCGCAGCCCTCGCCGAAGTCCCTGGCGTCCGCGAAGTAGGCCGCCTCCTCGGCTGCCGTGTCGGGAGTGAGGTCGACGCGCTCGGCGGCCTCCTCCGTGCCCGCGTCGTCGCGGCACACCACGCCCGAGCTCTCCGACACCCCGCGCGGATCGAAACCCACCAGGTCGTAGCGCGAGTTGAGCTTCTCGTACTCCGCGGACGCACGGGGCAGCAGATCAACGCCGGAGACTCCGGGGCCGCCGAAGTTGAACAGGAGCGAACCCAGGCGTTCGTCCTCGTCGCGCGCCGGGCGGCGGATCAGTGCCACGGAGATCGTCTCGCCGTCCGGGGCGCCGTAGTCGAGCGGTACCTTCACCGACGCGCAGGTCCAGCCCTCCTGGTCCGCGCAGGGTTGCCACCGCGGACGCTGCTTCGTGAGCGCGTCGGGGAGCCCCTGGGCGGCGTCGCCCTGCTTCACCGGGACGGAGGGGGCGGGACGGCCCTTGCCGTCCCCGCCCGCGCCATCGCCGGCGTCACAGGCCGCGAGCAGCCCGCCGGCCAGTGCCAGCGCCACGGCCGCCGCGGCCGGCCTCGTACGCAAAGACATTCCTGCCCCCCGTGCATTCGCCCTGTCCGTTCACTGCTGCGCCATCCTAGGCGCCGTCACTGACAGTGACGGTGGGAACCGGGTGGTGGTGGTCCGGCCCGTCGGTGCCGGCCGTCCGTCAGCGGCAGACGGTGCCGGAGGCCGGGACCTTCCCGTTCAGCAGGTACTGGTCCACCGCGCTCGCCACGCACTTGTTGCCGCTGTTGTAGGCGCCGTGGCCCTCGCCCTCGTACGTCAGCTCGACCCCGACGCCCTTGCCGAGCGCCTGGACCATGGCCCGGGCGCCCTCGTACGGGGTGGCCGGGTCGCCGGTGTTGCCGATGACGACGATCGGGGCCGCCCCGGCCGCGCTGACGTCGGGCGTCTCCCACTGCCCGGGCACCGGCCAGTGGTTGCAGCCCATCAGACCCCAGCCGAGGTATTCGCCGAAGATCGGCGAGGCCTCGCGGAACTCGGGGAGCCGGGCCTTCGTCTCCTCCATGGAGTACCGCTCCTTGAAGTCGACGCAGTTGATGGCCGCGTTGGCGGCCTGGAGATTGCTGTACTGCCCCTCCCTGTTGCGGCCGTTCATCGCGTCCGACAGGGCGAGGAGCAGGGCGCCGTTGCCGCCGTCCGCCTCGTCGAGCCCCTGCTCCAGCAACGGCCAGTACTCCTTCGAGTACAGGGCCTGGGCAATGCCGTTGGTGGCCTGGGTCTGGGTGAGTTCGCGGTCGCCGATGCCGGGGATCGGCTTCTTCTCCAGCCGGTTCTGGAGGTCGATGACGAACTGCTGGATCTCCTCGGGGGTGCTGCCCGGCAGTTGGCAGGCGTCCCCGCGGGCCACGCAGTCCTCGGCGAAGTTGGTGAACGCCAGCTGGAAGCCCCTGGCCTGGCCGAGCGAGCCCTCCACCGCGGTGCTCGTCGGGTCGACCACCGCGTCGAAGACCGCCCGCCCGACGTTCTTGGGGAAGAGGTGGGCGTAGACGCCGCCGAGTTCCGTTCCGTAGGAGATGCCGAAGTAGTGGAGCTTGTCGTCGCCGAGGACCTGGCGCATCAGATCCATGTCCCGGGCGGCGTTGGTGGTGCCGACGTGGGGCAGATCCGCGCCGGAGTTCTCCTCGCAGGCGGAGTCGTACCTGTTCAGGTTGTCGCTGTACGTCTTCTCCTCGGCGCTGTCGTCCGGGGTGGCGTCCTGGGCGTAGTACTCGTCCAGCTCCGGGTCGTCGAGGCACTCGACGGGCTGGCTGCGGCCGACGCCCCGGGGGTCGAAGCTCACCAGGTCGTAGCGGGCGCGCAGCCGCTCGAAGTCCTGCGCCGCCGCGGGCAGGGTACTGACCCCGGAACCGCCGGGGCCGCCGAAGTTGAAGATCAGCGAGCCGATCCGGTTGGCCTGGTCACGGGCCTTGGCCCGGATGAGTGCCAGCTCGATGGTTTCGCCCTCGGGCTTCGCCCAGTCGCGCGGGACCTCCATGAAGGAGCACTCCCACTTGGTGCCGCCCGGCAGCGGCGACGGTGCGGTGCCGCCGCCCTCGGCCTCCGAGGGGGCCGGACACGGCTTCCAGTCGAGGTTCTGGCTGCCGAGGTCCCGGTCGCGCTCCTCCTCGCTCCCGCCCCCGCCGCCGTCGCCGTCGGAGCAGCCGGCGGTGACGAGGAGCATGGTGGCGGTCGCGGCGGCGAGCAGGGTGCCGGCACGCCGTGCGGCACCGCCGCGGCGGTGCGGGCGCCCGCTGGGGCTCGCGCCGGGCCCCTCGTCGGCCCGTGCGGCGCCGTCCGGACGAGGTGCCGGGGTGTCCCCGTCCCGGCCGTGCGCCTCCGGCTGGCCGGGGTCGTCGGTGTCTCGTCCGTCGCCGCCGGAGTCGGGGCCGGCGGCGTGGCGGCCGGTGGGGGAGGTCGGCATGCCCCCATCCTGCGGCCCCGTGCGGCGCTCCGCCTGTCGGCGGGGACCGTGAAGGGCGCCGGAGACCCCGCCCTGCGGGCGGACGGAGCTACTTCCGCAACGGGCCCCTAGAGGGCGCCCTTACGGGTGAGGTGGTTGAAGGACAGCCACCCCGGCAGCACCGGCAGCCAGAGCGTCAGCAGCCGGTACAGCAGCACGGCCGGGGCCGCGACCTCGGCGGGCAGCCCCACGGCGATGAGGCCGAAGGTCAGCGCCCCCTCCACCGCTCCGACGCCGCCCGGCGTGGGGGCGGCGGACCCCAGCGCGTTGCCGGCCAGGAAGACGACGGCGATGCTGGCGTAGCTCAGCTGTTGGTCGCCGTTGCCGAAGGCCCGGATGGATGCGTCCAGGCACATCACGAAGGAGCCGGTGAGCAGCAGCATGCCGCCGATTCCCGTGAGCAGCTTCCCCGGTCGCTGGAGCACGTCCAGCATGCGCGGCACGACCCCGGCGAACAGGGACCGCAGCCGCGTCGCCACGAACTTCCGCAGAAACGGGATCGCGGTCACCACCAGCACCAGTACGGCCACGGTCAGCAGGCCCGCGATGACCGTCCTCGACGGTGTGAAGGACGACGTCTTCTCCGTGCCGGTCAGATAGCCGAAGGCCAGCAGCAGCAGGATGTGGGCGCCGAGACCGAAGAGCTGCGAGGCGCCCACGCTCGCCACCGCGAGCCCGGGGCGGACCCCGGAACGCTGGAGGAAGCGCGTGTTCAGGGCGACACCGCCGACGGCGGCAGGGGCGACGATCTTCACGAACGAGCCCGCGACCTGCGCGACGACGGTCCGCAGGAACGGCACCCGCTCCGGCACGAAGCCCAGCAGGCTCATCGCCGCCGCCACATAGCTCAGCGCCGAGAACAGGACCGCGGCGGCGACCCAGCCCCAGTCGGCCTGGCTCACCACGCTGAGATCGGTCCGCGTGAGCTGTGAGAGCAGGAAGTAGGCGGCGATGGCCCCGGCGATCAGACTCACCAGCGTGCGCGGCCTGATCCGCTCCAGCCGGGCCGGTTCCACCGGCGCCTGCGGCCGGATCAGCAGCACCTGGTGGCGGATCTGCGCGAGCAGGTCCTCCTCGCGCGCCTCGTCGAGCGCCTCGTCCATGGCCCGCTTCTCGGCCTGCTTCTCGGCACGCAGCGACTTGCGGGCGGACTTCCTGTCGTCCTCGGCCGCGCCGGTGTCCTGCTCCGCCCTGGCCTGCCGCGCCGACTCCGCCGCCGCGAGCACCGCCTCCCGCTCGCGCTGCGCACGCTCCCGGGCGAGCCGCCGCAGCGTCGCCCGGGTGGAGCGGCTGAGCGCGATCGACTGCAGCAGGGGCAGACAGGCCGCGACCGTGTCGGAGCCCAGTACCTCTACGGCGGCGGCGACCGCGCGCTGGGCTCCCACCCGCAGACCCACCGTGGTCAGCAGTTGGGCGATGTCCATGCGCAGCACCACATCGCCCGCCGCGATCTCGCCGCCGCGCAGATCGGTCAGCACCACCCTGCCGGAACGATCCACCACGATCGCGTCGCCGGTGAGCCTGCGGTGCGCGATACGGCGCGACTGCAGCGCACGCACCTGCCTGAACGCCCCGTGGACCACCTCGTCGGTGATCTCCTCGTCCGGCATGGAGTCGAGGGAGCGGCCGCCGAGGTGCTCGTAGACGAGCATCACGGCATCGGGGCCCAGCTCGGAGGTGGCGATCAGCTTGGGCGCGTCGGCCCCGGCGGCGATGGCGGCGTAGGCGAGCAGTGCTTCCTGTTCCAGCGCCTGCCGCAGCGACTGGGTGGACCGCCGGGTGGTGATGCTCCGCAGCGTCAGCCGGCGCCAGACCCGGTAGAAGTAGCCGTGTGCCTGCTGCTCGCGGTCGACGACGGTGACGTCGAGCGGAGGGCCGTCCTCCAGGGTGACGAGGTACCGACGCCCCCGGTCTCCCTGGTCGGCCGAGTCCGATACGTCCTCCGCGCGCATGGCCGTGACCGGGTGGAAGCCCACGTGCCGCAGTCCGGCCAGCAGCGTCTGGCCGGTCGGCCGCACGTTCGGGGATCCGACCGCGTAGAGCGTGCCGTACGCGACGGTCCAGCCGATCAGCACGGTCAGGATGATCGAGAACGGTGTCGTGTAGCCGGCGACGAGCATCGCGAAGGCGTCGAGCAGCAGCACGCCCCAGAGCGCGACGCGCCAGCGCGGCCTCCGGGCCATGCCCACCGCCGTCATATAGGCGATCACGGGCGCGAGATAGCCGTGGACCGGGTCGGTGAGCCCACCGCCCGAGGCGGGCTGGGTCAGCGCGTCCTGGATCTGGCCCGGTGCGCCCTTGGCGACCCAGAGGTCCGTGGCGAGCGTCACACCGTGCGCGAGGACCGCCGCGAGCACGCCGTCGGCGATGCGCAGTCCGTCCCGTTTGATCAGCCGCTCGATCGCGAAGGCCACGGGGACGAGGAGCACGGCGATGCTCGACATCAGTCCGGCGAGCTTCACCAGCAGGTCGGGCGCCTGGCCGGTGCCCTTGGAGATGTCCGATTCGAGGCCGGTGGTCGTGCCGTGGGCGAAGGCGGCGAGGCCCAGGACGACGGCGACCGCCAGGATGCCCGCGAGCAGCCGCGTCAGGTCGGAGGGCCGATGGACGCGCGCGGGCAGCAGCGGCTCGTCACCGGAGAGGCGGTCGATGTGGGCCACGTCGTCCGCGTCGCCGCAGCCGCCGTCCGGGCGGCGCCGCTCGGGCTCCGCGGCCCGGCGCCCGGACTCGGCGGAAGGGCGCGCGGGCGCTGCGGGCCGGGTGTGCTCACCGGCGTCGTCGGCCGGGGAGGCCGGCGAGGGGCTCGTGGACGGGTGTGCCGGTGCGGTCTTCCGGTCCCGGTCCGGTGCGGGGCCCTGGGCGGGGGCCTGGTGCGGTCCGGCGGTTTCGGAGCGCGACTCGGAGCCGGAGGTGCTCGCCGCCGCGGGAGGCTGCACGCCCAGCTCCTTCGTCGTGTCGGTCTCTTCTTGATCTCGTATCACCAGTCACCGCCCGGACGATGGTGGCATGGCGAACCGACAGAGGGTGGCATCAGGGTGCGACGCGAAGGTGCTTGCTGTGCCACTTGCCCGTCTTTGTCTTGATATATGCGATGTGCAGTGCTCCAGGCCCGCTGTCGGTGGCATGGGGCAAGATGGGCCGGATGAGCGATGAGGTGCCGGAACTGCCGGAGTACGCGGAGCGGGTGCTCGAGGTCGCCGAGCACATCCCGCCCGGCCGGGTCATGACGTACGGCGACGTCGCCGAATGGCTGGGCGAGGGCGGACCGCGCCAGGTCGGCCGGGTGATGGCGCTCTACGGAGGCTCCGTGCCCTGGTGGCGTGTCGTGCGCTCCGACGGCACCCTGCTGTCCGGTCACGAACCGAGGGCACTGCAGCACTACCGCACCGAGGGCACCCCGCTGCGGCAGGCGCCGCCGGGCGCCGAGGGCCACGTGCCGCGTCTGGACATGCGGCGGGCCCGCTGGGACGGCGCCGCGGACGGGGCGGGCGGAGGGGCTCACATCTGACAGCTTCCGCCATCCGGCGGTGCGATGGGACGTCCGGAGCCCGCCGCCGCTGTCGGCGGCGGTCCCGAGCGGTACGTCTGCGCCGGGGCGCCGGCGGGCGTAGCGTCTTCCCCGCCGCCGCCGGCGCCCGCGCCAGCGGCCACCTCCTCCACCGGCCCCCAGGCCCGTCCGCCCCGCCCGTGCTCCCGCACCGGGCCCGTCGTCACCACCGTCAGCACACCCACCAGGACCGGCGATCCACGTGAGTTCCTCCTCCTCCACCGGGCGTACACCGCACCGTCGGGTACGGCAGGGGTTCCCCCCGGGCCCGCAAGGGCGCAAGGGGCGGACCCCGGGCGCGTACCGACTGGTGCGTACCTCGCCGGGCCCGGTGGATCCCCCTCTCCTGGACGCCTCACAGCGCGCGGTGGTTGACCACCGTCACGGGCCGCTGCTCGTGCTCGCGGGGCCGGGCACGGGAAAGACGACGACCCTCGTCGAGGCCGTCGCCTCCCGGATCGAGCGGGGAGCCGACCCCGAGCGGCTGCTGGTGCTCACCTTCAGCCGCAAGGCGGCGGTCGAACTGCGCGACCGGATGGCCGTGCGGCTCGGCGGCGCACGGGCGCCGCAGGCCACCACCTTCCACTCCTACTGCTACGCGGTGGTACGGGCCCACCAGGACGCGGACCTGTTCGCCGAACCGCTGCGCCTGCTGTCGGGTCCCGAGCAGGACGTGGCCGTCCGCGATCTGCTCGCCGGACAGCTCGACCTGGAGCGGGAGGGAAGGGCAGGGGCGCGTTGGCCTGCCGAGCTGCGGGCCTGTCTGACCACCCGCGGCTTCGCCGACGAGGTGCGCGCGGTGCTCGCCCGCAGCCGGGAGCTCGGCCTCGGCCCTGACGCGCTCGCGGACTTCGCCCGGCGCACGGGACGGCCCGACTGGGGCGCCGCCGCGGCCTTCCTCGCCGAGTACCTGGACGTCCTGGACCTGCAGGGCGTCCTCGACTACGCGGAACTCGTCCACCGGGCCTCGCTCCTCGCCGAGCGGCCGGGAACGGGCGGGCACATCGCACAGCGGTACGACGCCGTCTTCGTCGACGAGTACCAGGACACCGACCCGGCCCAGGTCCGTCTGCTGCGGGCGCTGGCTGGGGACGGGCGCACCCTGGTCGCGTTCGGTGACCCCGACCAGTCCATCTACGCCTTCCGGGGCGCGGACGTGAACGGCATCCTCGAGTTCCCCGCGGCCTTCCGCCGCCGCGACGGCCGCCCGGCCCCCGTCGCGGTCCTGAGGACCTCCCGCCGCTCCGGGGCCACCCTGTTGTCCGCGACCCGCCTGCTCACCCAGCGGATGCCACTGACCCGGCTGCCCTCGGACAAGGTCCGCGCCCACCGAGAGCTGACCGCCGCACGCTCCGGCGGCCGTGTCGAGGTGTACACGTACCCGACCGCCTCCACGGAACTCGACAACGTCGCCGACATCCTGCGGCGTGCACACCTGGAGGAGGGGGTGCCGTGGAACGACATGGCGGTCCTGGTCCGCGCGGGCAGCCGCAGCCTCCCGGCGACGCGGCGCGCGCTCACCACGGCCGGAGTGCCGGTCGAGACGGACGGCGACGACGTCCCCCTGCGCCACGAGGCCGCGGTGGCGCCGCTGCTGACCGCCCTGCGGACCGCCGCGCGGCCCGTCGCTCCGAGGGACTCCGACGCGGGCGAGGACGGGCTGGACGGCGAGGGCGCCGGCGAGGACGACGAGACCGGCCGTGACACCGGCGGACAGGCCGGCGACGGTGGCGTCGGGGAGGACGGGGACGAGGCCCGCGCAGGCGCCCCCGGACGGCCCGGCTCCGGCGCCGGCACGGACTCCCACTCCGGTTCCGGTTCCGGCGCCGCGCGCGGGGAGGAGCCCTCCATCGGCGCCGACACCGCCGCCACCCTCCTCACCTCGCCCCTCGGCGGCATGGACACCGCCGATCTCAGACGGCTCGGCCGCGCCCTCCGCGACGAGGAGCGGGCGGCGGGCAACCGCGTCCCGCCGCCCTCCGACGTCCTCATCGCCCGCGCCCTCGCCGAGCCCGAGCGACTCACCGCCCACGACCCCGCCTACGCCCGTGCGGCCCAGCGCCTCGGCGTCCTGCTGCGCAAGGCCAGGGAACTGCTCGACGGCGGGGGCACCGCCGAGGAGGCCCTCTGGGAGCTGTGGACCGGTACGCCCTGGCCGCAGCGCCTGGAGCGGACCGCCCTCCGCGGTGGCCCGGCCGGCCGCAACGCGGACCGCGACCTCGACGCCGTCTGCGCGCTGTTCGAGACCGCCGCCCGTGCCGAGGAGCGCACCGGCGGCCGGGGTGCCCTGAACTTCCTGGACGAGCTGGAGGCCCAGGACATCGCCGCCGACACCCTCGCGCGCCGGCCCGAACGCCCCGCGGCCGTCCGACTGATGACCGCCCACCGGTCCAAGGGCCTCGAATGGGGGCTCGTCGTAGTCGCCGGCGTCCAGGAGGGTCTCTGGCCGGACCTGCGCCGCCGCGGTTCCCTGCTGGAGGCCGACCGGATCGGACGTGACGGACTCGCCGAGCCCCTCACCCCCGGCGCCCTGCTCACCGAGGAACGCCGGCTGTTCTACGTCGCCGCCACCCGCGCCAGGGACCGGCTCGTGGTCACCGCCGTCAAGGCCCCCTCCGACGACGGCGACCAGCCCTCGCGCTTCCTCACCGAACTCGGTGTCGAACCGCGTGACATCACCGGCCGACCACGCCGGCCGCTCGCGGTCGCCCCGCTGGTGGCCGAGCTCAGGGCCACCACCGTCGACCCCGAGGCGTCCGACGCGCTGCGCGACGCCGCCGCACGACGGCTGGCCCGGCTCGCCGCGCTCACGGACGACGAGGGGCATCCGCTGGTGCCCGCCGCGCACCCCTACCGCTGGTGGGGACTTCAGGACCCGACGCACAGCGGTGTGCCCCTCCGCGACCGCGACCACCCCGTCACCCTGTCCGGCAGCGCCCTCGACCAGCTCGCGAACACCTGCGCCCTCCAGTGGTTCCTGGGACGCGAGGTCAGGGCGGACGCCCCGGCCACCGCCGCCCAGGGCTTCGGCAACGTCGTGCACGTCCTGGCCGACGAGGTCGCCTCCGGCCGCACCCCGGCCGACCTCGCCGTCCTCATGGAGCGCCTCGACTCCGTGTGGGACGCCCTCGCCTTCGACGCGCCCTGGAAGTCCCTCCAGGAGAAGGAGCACGCACGCGCGGCGCTCGAGCGCTTCCTGCGATGGCACGTCATGGACCGGGGGGGCCGCACCCCCGTCGCCACCGAGCACGACTTCGACGTCACCCTCGGGGCCGGCCCGTACGAGGTGCGCGTCCGGGGCTCCATGGACCGCGTCGAACAGGACGAACAGGGCCGTGCGTACGTCGTCGACTTCAAGACCGGCAAGCAGACGCCGACGAAGGACGAGGTCGCGCACCACCCCCAGCTCGCCGTCTACCAGCTCGCCGTCCGCGAAGGAGCAGTCGACGAGGTGTTCGACGGCCGGCGCCCCCCGCCCGGTGGCGCCGAACTCGTGCACCTGCGCCAGGCCGCCCCCAGGAAGGAGGGCGGAGACGCCCTCCCGCGCGTCCAGTCCCAGGAACCGCTCTCCGGCGAATGGGTCGGCGAGCTGCTCGCCACCGCCGCGGGCAGGGTCCTCGACGAACGCTTCACCCCCAGTACCGGCTCACAGTGCGAGCACTGCTCCTTCCGTTCCTCGTGCAGCGCCAGGCCCGAAGGACGTCACATCGTCGAATGACGGCGGGCTCCGTGCCCCTGCCGGCGCGGCGCGGGAAACCACGGACGACCGGCCGGGGCACACGTGCTCGGGAGCACCGGTGGCCGGCTCTGTCGGCGGTCGCCGTTAGCCTCTCTGGGGTGTCCGCACGCATCACCGACCCCGAGCAGCTCAAGGAGCTGCTCGGCATCCCGTTCACGCCGGAGCAGACGGCCTGCATCACCGCGCCGCCCGCGCCGCAGGTCATCGTGGCCGGGGCGGGGTCCGGCAAGACGACGGTGATGGCCGCCCGGGTGGTGTGGCTGGTGGGCACGGGCCAGGTGGCGCCCGAGCAGGTCCTCGGCCTGACCTTCACCAACAAGGCGGCCGGTGAGCTCGCCGAGCGCGTCCGCACCGCGCTCGTCCGGGCCGGGGTCACGGACCCGGACGTGATCGACCCGGACGACCCGCCGGGCGAGCCCAGCATCTCGACGTACCACGCCTTCGCCGGACGGCTCCTGACGGACCACGGGCTGCGTCTCGGACTGGAGCCGACCTCCAGGCTGCTCGCCGACGCCACGCGCTACCAGCTCGCCGCACGCGTGCTGCGCGAGGCCCCGGGCCCCTACCCGGCGCTGACCCGGTCCTTCCCCTCCCTCGTCAGCGATCTGCTCGCGCTCGACGCGGAGCTCGCCGAGCACCTCGTGGCACCCGAGGAGCTCCGGGCCCACGACTCCGCGCTGCTGAGCGAGCTGGAGCGGGTCAAGCTCGGCAACGCCGACCTGCGCAAGGTCCCCGAGGCGGCCGCCGCCCGCCGGGAACTGCTCGACCTCGTCGTCCGCTACCGCGCGGCCAAGCGGTCCCGGGACCTCCTCGACTTCGGCGACCAGATCGCCCTGTCCGCGCGGCTGGCGCTCACCCGCCCGGAGGTGGGCCGCATCCTGAGGGACGAGTTCCGGGTGGTCCTGCTGGACGAGTACCAGGACACGTCCGTCGCCCAGCGCCTGCTGCTCGCCGGTCTGTTCGGCGGGGGCGCCGCCCCGGACGGTGTGCCGGGCGAGGGCGCGGGCCATCCCGTGACCGCGGTGGGCGACCCGTGCCAGGCGATCTACGGCTGGCGCGGCGCGTCCGTGGCCAACCTCGACGACTTCCCCGAGCACTTCCCCTACGCCGACGGCCGCCCCGCCACCCGCTTCTCCCTGAGCGAGAACCGCCGCAGCGGCGGCCGCCTCCTCGATCTCGCGAACGGCCTCGCCGGGCCGCTGCGCGCCCGCCACGAAGGCGTCGAGGCGCTCCGGCCCGCGCCCGGGGCGGAGCGCGACGGCTCCGTGCGGGTCGCGCTGCTGCCGACCCACGCCGAGGAGATCGACTGGCTCGCGGACTCGATCGCGCATCTCGTCCGTACGGGCAAGGAACCGGGCGAGATCGCGGTGCTTTGCCGTACGGCGGGCGACTTCGCCGCGATCCAGGGCGCGCTCGTCGCCCGGGACGTCCCCGTGGAGGTCGTCGGACTCTCCGGGCTGCTGCACCTGCCGGAGGTCGCCGACCTGGTCGCGGTCTGCGAGGTCCTCCAGGACCCGGGCGCGAACGCCGCGCTCGTCCGGCTCCTCACCGGACCGCGCTGGCGCATCGGGGCCCGCGACCTGGCACTGCTCGGACGCCGGGCCCGCCTGCTGGTGCACCGCGCCGGCGACGACGGGGCGGATGCCGACCAGCGGCTCGCCGCCGCGGTGGAAGGCACCGACCCGGCCGAGGTCGTCTCGCTCGCCGATGCCCTCGACACCTTCCTGGAACAGTCGGGGCCGGACGACGGGCTGCCGTTCTCCGATGCGGCCCGGGTCCGCTTCGCCCGCCTCGCCACCGAACTGCGCGACCTGCGGCGCTCCCTGGCCGACCCGCTGATGGACGTCCTCCACCGCGTCCTGGCCACCACCGGCCTGGACGTCGAACTCTCCGCATCGCCGCACGCACTGGCCGCCCGCCGCCGCGAGACCCTCGCCGGCTTCCTCGACGTCGCGGCGTCCTTCGCCTCGCTCGACGGCGAGGCGACCCTGCTGGCCTTCCTCGGTTTCCTGCGGACGGCCGAGCAGTACGAGAAGGGCCTCGACAACGCGCTGCCCGGCGGCGAGAACACGGTGAAGGTGCTCACCGCACACAAGTCCAAGGGACTGGAGTGGGACGTCGTCGCGGTCCCCGGCCTGGTCGCCGACCAGTTCCCCAGCACCCGTTCCCGTGAGTCCTGGACCTCCCAGGCCAAGGTGCTGCCCCACGCGCTGCGCGGCGACGCCGCCACCCTGCCCGGCATCACCACCTGGGACGCCAAGGGCCTCAAGGGCTTCAAGGAGGCGATGAAGGAGCATCAGCGCACGGAGGAACTCCGGCTGGGCTACGTGACGTTCACCCGCCCCCGCTCGCTGCTCCTCGGCTCCGCGCACTGGTGGGGCCCCACCCAGAAGCGCCGCCGCGGCCCGTCCGTGTTCCTGGAGGCGCTGTACGACCACTGCGCCGCGGGCTTCGGAGAGATCGAGGCATGGGCCGAGGAGCCGGAGGAGGACGCGGAGAACCCGGTTCTCCACGCCGCGACGGCGGAGCAGGCGTGGCCGCTTCCGCTGGATCCCACGGCGACCGCGCGACGCCGCGCGGCCGCGGACACGGTGCTGGCCCATCTGTCGCTGATGACCGGCGACGGCGCCGTGACGGCACCCGTCGGGTCCGGAGCCGTGAGCGACGGCACGGGTCCCCGCCCCCACGACCGTGAGGAGGTCCCCTTCGACGGTGCCGCGCCGGCGGGAGCCGCCGGCTCCCTCCCCGACGCTCCGTCCGACGAGGACCTCTGGCCCGATGAGCTCACGGACCCCGACGACGAACCGTGGCCGGACGAGTCGTGGCCCGACGAGGACCACGGCCCCGCCGGCCTCGTGCCCGGCGGGGACACCGCGCCCGCCTCCGGCGATCCCGCCCACCGCGGCCCCGCGTCCGCCGACCCCGGGGTCGACGACCTCCCGTACGACGGGGCGGGTCCCGGTCCAAACGGCAGGGCGGGTGCCGGCCCGGCCACCCCCTCCGCGGCTCACCCCCGGCTGCCCGCCCAGCGCGCCGAGCCCCTCACCCCCGAGGACGCCCGGGTCATCGCCTCCTGGGACCGCGATCTCGAAGCGCTCACCGGCGAGCTCCGGCGTGCCCGCGAAACCGTGCGCGAGGTTCCCCTGCCGGCGTCGCTGTCGGCGTCCCAGTTGCTGCGGCTCGCCGCCGACCCCGACGGCTTCGCGCGGGAGCTGGCACGCCCCATGCCCCGCCCGCCCCAGCGCGCCGCCCGCCGGGGAACCCGCTTCCACGCCTGGGTGGAGTCGCGCTTCGAGGAACTGCCGCTGCCCATGCTCGGGCCCGACGAACTGCCGGGCGGCGACCCGGACGGCGCGGGCATCGAGGACGAGCGCGAGCTCGCCGCGCTCAAGGAGGCGTTCGAGCGCACGCCCTACGCGCGCCGTGTCCCGTACCGCCTGGAGGCTCCTGTCCAGGTCACCCTGGCGGGCAGGGTCGTCAGGGGCCGGATCGACGCCGTCTACCGCGACGAGGACACGGGGGCGTTCGAGATCGTGGACTGGAAGACCAGCCGCGGCCGCGACGCCGATCCGCTCCAGCTCGCCGTCTACCGTCTGGCCTGGGCCGAGCAGCACGGCCTCCCGCCGGAGTCGGTCGCCGCGGCGTTCGTCTACGTCCGCACCGGAGAGGTCGTCCGCCCCGGCGGGCTGCCCGGCAGGGCCGGCCTCGAGCGGATCCTCATGCAGGGTGACCTCTCGCCCGCCGGTCCTCCGCCCGCCGGTCCTCCGCCCGCCGGCACCGGACCCCGGCCCCTCCCCGACCGGGCGGTCGGCGAGGCCGCTCCCGGCGCCGGATAGGCTCGAGGCCATGAGCGACACCCCGGACAACGCCGTCCGTACGTACATAGCGGAGCACCGCGACGCCTTCCTCGGCGACCTCGCGGAGTGGCTTCGCATCCCGTCCGTCTCCGCGCAGCCGGAGCACGACAAGGACGTACGGCGCAGTGCGGAGTGGCTGGCGGCGAAGCTCACGGAGACCGGCTTCCCGACCGCCGAGGTCTGGGAGGTCCAGCCGTCCGCGCCGGGCGCGGCACAGGGAGCACCGGCGGTCTTCGCCGAGTGGCCGTCCGCCGACCCGGACGCCCCCACGGTGCTCGTCTACGGGCACCACGACGTGCAGCCCGCCGCCCGCGAGGACGGCTGGGACACCGACCCGTTCGAACCGGTCGTCAGGGGCGGCCGGATGTACGCCCGCGGCGCCGCCGACGACAAGGGCCAGGTGTTCTTCCACACTCTCGGTGTGCGCGCCCACCTCGCCGCCACCGGCCGCACGAGCCCGGCCGTCAATCTCAAGCTCCTCGTCGAGGGCGAGGAGGAGTCCGGCTCGCCGCACTTCCGCGCCCTGGTCGAGCAGCGCCGGGACCGGCTCGCCGCCGACGCCGTGATCGTCTCCGACACCGGCATGTGGTCGGAGACGACCCCCACCGTGTGCACCGGCATGCGCGGGCTCGCCGACTGCGAGATCGCGCTGTACGGACCGGACCAGGACATCCACTCCGGTTCCTTCGGCGGCGCCGTGCCCAACCCCGCCACCGTCGCCGCCCGGATCGTCGCGGCGCTCCACGACGACGACGAGCGGGTCGCCGTCCCCGGCTTCTACGACGGTGTCCGCGAGCTGACGGCGACCGAGCGCGAACTCCTCGCCGAGCTGCCGTTCGACGAGTCCGAGTGGCTGCGCACGGCCAGGTCGTACGGGACGCTCGGCGAGGCCGGCCACACCACTCTGGAGCGCATCTGGACCCGCCCGACCGCCGAGGTCAACGGCATCGGCGGTGGCTACCAGGGGCCCGGAGGGAAGACGATCATCCCGTCCTCCGCCCTGCTGAAGCTCTCCTTCCGGCTGGTCGCGGGCCAGGACCCGGACCGGATCGAGGAAGCGGTCCGCGACTGGGTCGCCGCCCGGATCCCCGCGGGCATCCGCCACGAGATCACCTTCGGCGCGGCGACCCGGCCCTGCCTCACGCCGCTGGACCACCCCGCCCTGCAGGCGCTCGCCGGGTCGATGAGCCGTGCCTTCGACGGGCAGAAGATCCGCTTCACGCGTGAGGGAGGGTCGGGGCCCGCCGCCGACCTCCAGGACGTGCTCGGTGCGCCCGTGCTCTTCCTGGGTGTCTCCGTGCCGTCGGACGGCTGGCACGCGCCCAACGAGAAGATCGAGCTGGACCTGCTGCTGAAGGGCGTCGAAACCGCCGCGTACCTGTGGGGCGACCTGGCCGGCGCCCTTCACTGACAGACAACCGGTCATCCGCAGAGAACCGGTCAATCCGGGGGAGTGGGAAGCACCTGTGAGCACCTTCGATCACGTCGCCGACGGCCGTCCCATCGGCCTCACCGCGCCCAGCGGCATCGACCGCGCCGCACACCACCGACTCGACGAGGCCTGGCTGGCGGCGGCGTGGAGCCACCCGACGACCCGGGTGTTCGTCGTCTCCGGCGGTCAGGTGCTGATCGACGACACCCCCGACGGCCGCACCGAACTGGTGACGACCCCGGCCTTCGAGGCACCCCCGACCGAGACCCACCGGTACTTCCTCGGAACCGACGAGGGCGGCGTCAGCTACTTCGCCCTGCAGAAGGACTCCCTCCCGGGCCGCATGGACCAGTCCGCCCGCCCCGCGGGGCTGCGCGAGGCCGGTCTGCTGCTGTCCCCCAGGGACGCGGGACTGATGGTGCACGCGGTCGCCCTGGAGAACTGGCAGCGGCTCCACCGCTTCTGCTCCCGCTGCGGTGAGCGGACCGTCATCGCCGCCGCCGGCCACATCCGCCGCTGCCCGGCCTGCGGCGCCGAGCACTATCCGCGCACCGACCCCGCGGTGATCATGCTCGTCACGGACGAGGACGACCGCGCACTGCTCGGCCGCCAGGTCCACTGGCCGGAGGGCCGCTTCTCCACCCTCGCCGGCTTCGTCGAGCCCGGTGAGTCCATCGAGCAGTCGGTGGTCCGCGAGGTGTACGAGGAGGCCGGCGTGACCGTCGGCGAGGTCGAGTACGTCGCCAGCCAGCCGTGGCCCTTCCCCTACAGCCTGATGCTCGGCTTCATGGCCCGCGCCACCTCGTCCGAGATCTCCGTGGACGGCGAGGAGATCCACGAGGCCCGCTGGTTCTCCCGGGAGGACCTGCGCGCGGCCTTCGAGTCGGGGGAGGTCCTTCCCCCGTACGGGATCTCGATCGCCTCCCGGCTGATCGAGCTCTGGTACGGGAAGCCCCTGCCGAAGCCGGGCTCCCCCGCCTGAGGCTCCGCATGCGTTCCGCGCCGACGGGCGCGGAACGCGTCCGCCGGACGCGCGCCGGGCACGACGACGCCCCCTCCGGTGGTCTTCACCGGAGGGGGCGTCGTCGGTGCCGGACCCGCCGCGTCAGATCGCGAGGGCCCGCTTCACCTGCGCCAGGCTGGGGTTCGTCATGACGATGTCCTCGCCGCCGTTCGGCGGCACCACGAGGACGGTCGGAACGGTCTGGTTGCCGTCGTTCGCCTTCTCGACGAACGCGGCCGACTGCGGGTCCTCCTCGATGTTGATCTCGACGTACGAGATCCCCTCGCGGTCCAGCTGGCTCTTCAGCCGCCGGCAGTAGCCGCACCAGGTGGTGCTGTACATCGTCAGAGTTCCCTGCATGTCCTTCTCCCGCTCCTCTGGGCCGGTGGGGGTGGGGTGCCCCACGGGGGTTTCCGCGTGTTGAACGTACGGGGCCCGGCCGCCATTCCCGTACCGGTGCCACCGGTACGACCAAACCCGTCCCCCTGTGGACAACCGTCCCGGTGATCTCGCGGGACCTGGCAGCATGGCGGGGTGACAGCAGCAACGCACTCCTCCCTCTTCCCTCAGGTCCCCGAGTCCGCGGACGCGGTGCTCGACGGGCTCGATCCCGAGCAGCGGGCGGTCGCGACCGCTCTGAGCGGTCCGGTGTGCGTCCTGGCCGGCGCCGGTACGGGCAAGACGCGGGCGATCACCCATCGCATCGCCTACGGAGTGCGTGCCGGGATACTCCAGCCGGCGAGTGTGCTGGCCGTCACCTTCACCAACCGTGCGGCGGGGGAGATGCGCGGCCGGCTGCGGCAGCTGGGCGCGGGCGGCGTACAGGCCCGCACGTTCCACTCGGCGGCGCTGCGGCAGCTCCAGTACTTCTGGCCGAAAGCCGTCGGCGGCGAGCTGCCGAGGCTGCTGGAGCGCAAGGTCCAGCTCGTCGCCGAGGCGGCCGCCCGCTGCCGTGTCCGGCTCGACCGCAATGAGCTCAGGGACGTGACCAGCGAGATCGAGTGGGCCAAGGTCACCCAGACCGTCCCCGCCGACTATCCCGCCGCCGTCGCCAAGTCCCTCAGGGACGCGCCTCGCGACCCCGCGGAGATCGGCCAGATCTATGCGCTGTACGAGCAGCTGAAGCGCGACCGCTCGGCGATCGACTTCGAGGACGTCCTGCTGCTCACGGTCGGGATCCTCCAGGACCGCCACGACATCGCCGACCAGATTCGCCGCCAGTACCAGCACTTCGTGGTGGACGAGTACCAGGACGTGTCGCCGCTCCAGCAGCGTCTGCTGGACCTGTGGCTCGGCGACCGGGACAGCCTGTGCGTCGTGGGCGACGCCAGCCAGACGATCTACTCCTTCACCGGTGCCACCCCGGACCATCTGCTGAACTTCCGCACCCGCCACCCCCAGGCGACGGTGGTCAAGCTCGTGCGCGACTACCGGTCGACGCCCCAGGTCGTCCATCTCGCCAACGGTCTGCTGGGACAGGCCCGCGGCCGCGCCGCCGAGCACCGGCTGGAACTGGTCTCCCAGCGCGACCCCGGCCCGGACCCGTCCTACACGGAGTACGCGGACGAACCCGCCGAGGCGGAGGGCACCGCCCGCCGGATCCGCGACCTGATCGCCGCGGGCGTCCCGGCCGGCGAGATCGCCGTGCTGTTCCGGGTCAACGCCCAGTCCGAGGTCTACGAACAGGCCCTCGCCGACGCGGGCGTCCCCTACCAGTTGCGCGGCGCCGAGCGGTTCTTCGAGCGCGCGGAGGTCCGGGAGGCGGGCGTAGCCCTCCGCGGAGCGGCCCGCGCCGGCGGGAACGACTCCCTGCTGGACGACGCGGAGGACCTTCCCTCGCAGGTCAGGGCCGTGCTGTCCACCAAGGGCTGGACCACCGAGCCCCCCGCCGGCTCGGGTGCGGTGCGCGACCGCTGGGAGTCGCTGGCCGCCCTCGTCCGGCTGGCCGAGGACTTCGCCCGGGTCAGGCCCGAGGCCGGTCTCGCCGATCTCGTCGCTGAGCTGGACGAGCGAGCCGCCGCCCAGCACGCCCCGACCGTCCAGGGCGTCACCCTGGCCTCGCTCCACTCGGCCAAGGGACTGGAGTGGGACGCCGTGTTCCTCGTCGGGCTCACCGAGGGCATGATGCCGATCACCTACGCCAAGACCGACGAGCAGGTCGAGGAGGAGCGCCGGCTGCTGTACGTCGGTGTCACCCGCGCCCGGCTCCACCTGTCGCTCTCCTGGGCCCTGTCCCGCTCGCCCGGCGGCCGTGCGTCCCGGCGCCCCACCCGCTTCCTGAACGGCCTCAGGCCCGGCTCCGCTGCCCCCGGTACCCGAACGGCCGGAGGCGCCGGAGGAATCGAGCGCGGCGCCGCCGGAGGCCGGCGGAAGCGTCGCGGCCCGGTGCTGTGCCGGGTGTGCGGCAAGACGCTCACCGACGCCGGCGAGATGAAACTGATGCGCTGTGAGGACTGCCCCTCCGACATGGACGAGGCGCTGTACGAGCGGCTGCGCGAGTGGCGCGCGGAGCAGGCCAGGGAGCTGGGCCAGCCGGCGTACTGCGTCTTCACCGACAAGACCCTCATGGCGATCGCCGAGGCCGTGCCCGGCAGCGAGGGCGAACTCGCCGGGATCTCGGGGGTGGGCGGACGCAAGCTGGACCGCTTCGGAGCCGATGTCCTGGCCATCTGCGCAGGCCAGGAGGTCGGTGGAGGCGAGGAGGGCGACTGATACAAACTCGTCGAGAAAATAGTTTGCGCGCGCGCCAGTCAGCCCCATAGGTTCTTAACCACGGGAACGGCGGCTTCTCCGAAGCCCTGTTGCCGTGCTGTACTTATCCGAATACGCGTGATCGGCCCCGGCCGGTCCCCGAGACGCCGAGAGGAGGCGATTCCAGTGATCAGCATCAACACCAGCTTCATCCGCACCACCGTCAAAATGACCGATCGCTCGGTCGTCTCCGCCTGCTCGCTCGGCCTCTCCGGTTCGGCGTTCATTGGCACCGGTCTGTCCGGCCTCGCGGCCGGCCGTCCGGTCGCCCCCGGCGCGGGTCTGCCCGTCCGGGAGCGCAATGAGCGACCGACCAAGGCACTGGAAGCAGGAGTAGTGGCGGCAGAGGCCAAGGCCTATGCCCTCGCGGCGGCCAGTGCCGGAACCAAGCAGCAGACGACGCAGCACCACACGATGTGGGCCTTCCGTGGGCTCGAACCCTGGAGTGATCCAGCCTGATCCAGGATCAGGCCGGCGCCTTCAGGGCCGCGGAACCCCACCCGGGATCCGCGGCCCTTCTGTTTTCCCCGATGAGGAAACAGAGCGAAGGGGCCTCGGGACCAGCAAGACCCGGTACCAGCCGAAGCCCGGTCCACAGACCGGACGAACAGACGAGGAAAACACCACCGTGCAACTCGAAGCGCACGCCCCGTCCGTACCGCCTTCCGAAACGATCCCCCCGCCCGGCCTCACGGAGGACTCCACCTTGACCCCCCTCACCGCGCTGACCGCGCTCGACGACGCCATCGAGAACCTCGGCGTACCCGTCCCCTGCCGTTCCTACGACCCGGAGGTCTTCTTCGCCGAGTCGCCCGCGGACGTCGAGTACGCCAAGTCCCTCTGCCGTACCTGCCCCCTGGTCGAGGCCTGCCTCGCGGGTGCCAAGGAGCGGCGTGAGCCCTGGGGCGTCTGGGGCGGAGAGCTCTTCGTCCAGGGTGTCGTTGTCGCCCGCAAGCGGCCGCGTGGCCGTCCGCGCAAGAACCCGGTCGCGGCATGAACGCGTACCCAGGCACCGTCGACCGTCCCCTCACGCACGATCCCCAGAAGCAGGCTCCGATGACCTCTTCCACCAGCGAGCCTTCCGGCTCCGCGACTCCAGACGTCACCACCATCGGCGCGAACGCCTCGCGTCAGAACAGGACCCGTGAAATGCAACTCATCCCAGAAGCCCTGGCACGTGCGCATATGCACGAGCGCCTGCGGGAAGCCGACTCGGAGCGCCGGGCCCAGCGCCTGGCGACCGCTCGGCGGATGCAGCGGCGTGCCGAACGCGCGTCCCTGCGCGCCCGCCGCGCGCTGGCCATGGCCGTCATGCAGTAGTCCGGCCGTCAGGCCGCCGCGTCCGCGGCGGCCTGGTCGTCCGCAGAATCAGCGCCCCACGCGGGGGCCGGTCCCCGGGACCGGCCCCCCGCGGTGCGTTGTCCCGTCCCGCGCGCCGTGCGGGGTTATCGTCACGTGGTGGACGAACAGACTCATCACCCTGGCCAGCCGGGTGCCGAGAACGTCGTGTGTTCCCGGTGCGGCGCGGTCGCCGAGGGCACTCCTCCCACCTGGACCTGCTCCGTGGAGAACGGCCGCCGCCACTACTTCTGCGAGGAGTGCGCACGGGCCAACATCAGGGCCATCGAGGGCCGGCTCGACTCGTCGTGGTGGTGAGCGGGCCTCCGGCCGGGCCTCGTGCCGCCGGCCGACCGGGGGCGCCCGGCCGACCGGAGACGGGACCTCGCGCCGCGGTCTGACCGGGCCGGGGAGGTCAGGCCTCCGCCACCACGCCTCCGGCCGCGGCGTCCGCTTCAGCGCCGGCCCCGGCGTCGGCCAGGAAGCCCGGCAACCAGGACTCCAGCTCGTCCCGGAGCCGCACGGTCGCGTTCAACTGGCACAGCACGCCTATCGTGCTCAGCGTCACACGGTGGATCAGCAGATAGGACGGCGGCAGATTGAGCTGCTTGCCCAACTGGTGCGCGGGAGACCGGGGATCGGCTATCCGCGCCGCCTGGGTCCGCATCCACCCGCGGGTGAAGGTGAACCGGTCCGCCTCCGCCGGTTCGATGATCGGCAGCAGATACTCCAGCACCGCGTCCGGGTCGAGGTCGATCGACTCCTTGACGAAGCCCTCCTCGCACAGGACTCCGTAGACCGCATCCGCCTCGCCCTCGAGCGTCATCCGGAGCGAGTCGCCGATGGTCCTGGGAAGTCCGCCGGGCAGTCGGTCCACCGTGCCGAAGTCCAGGACGCCGAGCCGCCACTCGGCCGGATCGCCATCACCCTCCGCCGCACCGGCCGCGGGCAGCAGCCGGAAGTTCCCCGGATGCGGGTCGGCATGGAGCAACCCCGTCCGGGCGGGGCCGGAGAACAGGAACCGGGCCAGCAACTGGCCGGCACGGTCCCGCTGCTCCTGAGTGCCGCCGCTGATCACATCCGCCAGCGGTGTCCCGTCCATCCACTCGGTGACCAGCACCTGGTCGGACTGGTGCACCACGTCGGGCACCACCACGTCGAGGTCGCCGGCGAACTCCGCCGCGTGCTCCCGCTGGGCCTCGGCCTCCAGTTCGTAGTCCAGCTCCTCCGACACCCGGTCGCGGAGCTCGGTGATCAGCGGTTTGATGTCCATTCCCGGGATCAGGGGTCCCAGCAGCCTGGCGAACCGGCTCAACTGGGACAGATCGGACAGCAGTGCCTCTCCGGCTCCCGGGTACTGGACCTTCACCGCGACCTCGCGCCCGTCGTGCCAGACCGCGCGATGGACCTGGCCGATGGACGCGGCCGCCGCCGGCTTGTCCTCGAACTCCAGGAAGAGCTCGCGCCAGTCCTCGCCCAGTCGCTCCGCCAGGGCCTCGTGGACCGTGCGCGTCGGCATCGGCGGAGCGGCTTCCTGGAGCTTGGTCAGTGCGGCCCGGTAGGGCCCTGCCACCTCCTCGGGAAGCGCCGACTCGAAGACGGACAGGGCCTGCCCGAACTTCATCGCGCCGCCCTTCAGCTCGCCGAGCACCTTGAACAACTGCTCCGCCGTGCGCTGTTGCAGCTCGTGCGCCACGATCTCCGCGGACTTGCCACCGATCCGCTTGCCCAGGCCCCATGTGGCACGGCCGGCGAAGCCCAGTGGCAGAGCGGCCAACTTGGCCGTACGGGTGACCGCCTTCCGGGGAAGATCAGACATGCGCCCCTCCAATTCCCAGCTGCCGTGCCGCGTCCGCCGTCCGGCACTGCTCCGTCGACGCCGCTACCCCGGCCATTGTGTCGTGCGGCGTCCCCGCCCCCGAGGCGCGCTCCCCCTCAGTCTGCCCAGCCGCCCCGCAGGGGCAGTCACGGTGGGGCCCGATCCGCCGCGATCGCCACTCGAGCAGCGGCAAGGACACCTCCCAGCGGGTCCCCGTACTGGCGGGCAGTTCACCGTCCAGGAAGGACAGGGCATGCGAGGCGGCCATGCCCGCGACCGTGGTGGCGAGTCCGAGGTCGCACGGCCCCGGCCCCGCGCCGCGGTGGCGCGGCATGCGCCACTGGGCCGCCATCCGCGGCCACACCGGGTCCCGCTCGGCTCGCCCCAGTGCCAGGCAGCCGGCACACGCCGAGCCCCCGGGCAGCACCAGCGGCCCCACCACGCCGGACGCCTCGGCAACACCCGCGTACAGATGGGGAGTTCCGGTGGCCATCCAGTCCTCTGCGGTCCCCGGGTCCGGCGCGTACGCCGAGAGGCCGTCGCGCGGCGCGACGATCACCAGGGAGAGGGGCGGCGGCTCCGTCTGCCCGCCGTCCGGGCGCCGGGCCGTTCGCCGCGTTCCGCCCGGAGCGGAACGGCGCACGAGCTGCTGCGCGGACACCGCCCTGCGCTCGCCGACCGCCTCCGCGGGGACCCCGCCCGGCGCCACGTCCCACGGTTCCACTCGCCCTCCGTCCAGCACCTCCACCTGGCCCACCCCGGACGCGGACAGCACGGCGGCGAGCGCCGCACCGACCCGGCCCGCGCCGCGCACCTGGACCCGCATCGCGCCACGGGCAGCCAACCGGGCCGCCCCGCCGCCGGGTTCGGGGTGGACCACCGACAGCGACGCCAGATCAGGCCGCAGCCGGTCGTACGCCCCCGTCCGCTTCCGCAGCGCGGCGGCCGCCGGTCCGCCGCCCGTCACGTCGTCCACCAGGCCCGCCTCGGCCAGCCGCTCCAGCAGAGCGTCGGCGTGGCCGTCGGGAAGTCCTATCGCCCTGGCCTCCTCACGCAGCCGCGGCAGCCCTCTCGTGCCGTCGAACAGCGACAGCAGGCTCCCGGTCGCCGTGTCCACCGGCCCCATCACCACGGCATGCGCCGCCGTCACTCCGAACTGCACATATCGCAGATCCCGCCATGCCTGCCGCAGTGCAGGCTTCACCACCGGATGCACATCCGCCCCCGTTCGCACGCCGTTCCGTCCGCGCTCGGTTCACGCTCCGTACGCGTGACGTCCGTTCACCGTCCCCACCGGAGCCGATTCCGGCGGGGCCCTTCTCGTACGGCATCAGAATGCCCGTCCTCGCCGGGCGGCGGAAAAGGTTGTCCACAGGTGTGGGGTATTAGTCGTTCAAGTGCCGCGCCCTCGTTCCGAGGCTCGGGCCCGGACCGTTCCGCCGGGCCATCCCGACCCGCCCGGGGGCGGGACTTCCCCTGCTCCAGCGGGTAACGTCGGGGCGTGTCCGCCGACCGACCGCTCCGCTCCCGTAGCCAGCAGCGCAGCACGACCGCCCAGCCGTCCCACCACTCCGCGACGAGCGCGGTCGAGGTCCGCCGCAGCGCCAGGCGCCGCAGAACGGTCTCCGCGTACCGGGACGGCGACCGGACCGTGGTGCTCATCCCGGCCCGGATGTCCGAGGCGGAGGAGCAGCGCTGGGTGACGGTGATGCTGGACAAGCTCGCGGCCCAGGAGAGCAAGCGGGCGCTCGGCGACGGGGAGCTGGCGGAGCGCGCCCGGCGGCTTTCGGAGCAGTACCTGGACGGACGCGCCGGACCGGCGTCGGTGCGCTGGGTGACGAACCAGAACACCCGCTGGGGGTCCTGCACCCCCGCGGAGGGCAGCATCCGCCTCTCGCACCGGCTGAAGGGAATGCCGGAGTACGTCGTGGACTACGTGCTCCTCCACGAGCTGGCCCACCTCCTGGTGCCCGGCCACGGACCCCGTTTCTGGCGGCTCCTGGAGTCTTACCCGCGCACCGAGCGCGCCCGGGGCTACCTGGAGGGCGTGGTCGCCGCGGACCGTCTGCCCCATCTGCCGGCCGCCCGCGGCGAGTGAGCTTCGCCGATCCTGTACCGAATGCGTCCCGGCTTGGCTCAATGTCGCCGCCAGCCGTTAGCCTGGCGCGACGCAATCGCATTTCGTCGGGATGGGGGACGGTCGTTACGCATGGCCAGGGAATTCCAACGCGGCCACAAGGCCAAGATCAGTGACCTGACACCGGGGACGGATCTGTACGTGGGTGTGCAGATCTCTGCTCCCGGACTGACCTTCGACATCAGCTGCTTCGGTCTCGACGCCAATGAGCAGCTCTCGGACGACCGCTATTTCGTCTTCTTCAACCAGCCGAAAACGCCCGAGGAGTCCGTCCAGCTGCTCGGAGCACAGGCCGGCGACACGGAGTCGTTCCGCGTCACGCTGGACCGTGTTCCGGCGCACATCCACAAGCTGTCGTTCACCGCGACGGTCGACGGCGCCGGTCAGATGTCGCAGATCGGCCCCGGATACATCCGGATCGTCGCCGGCGGCGAGGAAGTCGTCCGGTACGCCTTCACCGGTTCGGAGTTCTCCACCGAACGCGCCGTGATGCTGGGCGACTTCTACCTCAAGGACGTCTGGCGGTTCGCCGCCGTCGGCCAGGGCTTCGACGGCGGCCTCGACGCGCTGCTGAAGAACTTCGGCGGTGAGGTGGCCGAGGAGGAGCCCGCCCAGCCGCAGCCGCAGCAGGGGGTGCCCGGGTTCGCCCCGCCGGCCGCTGCCGCGCCCGCCCCCGCGCCCGCTCCCTCGTTCGGTGTTCCCGCGGCGCCACCGGCCCCGCAGGCTCCCCAGACGCCTCAGCCCGCGCCGGCGTTCGGCGCGCCCGCCCCCGCTCCGGCCAACCCGCAGATCCACGCGGCGCCGACGATCGCGGCCCCGATGACGCCGCCCGCCGGCACGGTGCCGCCCCAGGCGCCGCCGTCGCCGTACGGACAGCCGCCGCAGCAGCCGCAGTTCGGCCAGTTCCCGGGCCAGGTGCCCGGAGCGCCGGCCCCCTACGGACAGCAGCCCGCCCCGTACGGCCAGCCGGGGGCGGTGCCGCAGGGCGTTCCCCAGGGTGCCCCGCAGTCCGGCGCGGGACTCCAGGCGGCCCTCCAGCCCTACAAGGAACTGCCCACCGGCCAGCGGTGGACCCCGCAGAACCAGCAGCTCATGCGGGTCGACCTGGCGATGGGCGGCACGCCGGTGCTCGCCCGCCAGGGCAGCATGGTCATGTACCAGGGCAAGGTCGACTTCGGCTACAAGGGCGCCGGCTTCTCCGGCCGGATCGTCGGCAACGCGACGGGCCAGGAGATGCAGCTGATGCGCTGCAGCGGCCGCGGCCAGGTCTTCCTCGCCGAGGAAGGCGCGCATCTGCACCCCATCGAGCTCCAGGGGGACGCGATCTGCGTGTCCGCGGAGAACGTGCTGGCCTTCGACGAGTCGCTTCAGCACGAGGTCCGCCGCATCGAGGGGCACGGCATCCCCGGAGGGGCGCTGTTCACGATGCAGTTCCAGGGCACCGGCACGGTCGTCGTCAAGACGCACGGCATCCCGGTCGTCCTCCCGGTCACGCCCACCACGTTCGCCGACTCCAACGCCGTCGTGGCCTGGTCGGCGGCCTCCCAGGTGATCCTCTCCAGCCAGGTGCGACTGCGTCGCAACTCCTACCCGGGCCACAGCGGAGAGACCGTGAACCTCCAGTTCCGGGGCGCCCCCGGCAACTTCATCGTCGTCCAGCCCTACGAGGTCTGAGGGAGCCCGGAGAATGAACCAGCAACTCGCGGGCTTTGCCCCGACACCCGTGGTGGCCCGGATGGAGAACCACGGCCGCACGATGCTCAAGGTCGCCATGGCCTCGGGCCAGGACCTGTTCGCCCGTGCCGGCTCGATGGTCGCCTACGAGGGCTTCGTCCAGTACGAACCGAACCCGCCCGCCGTCCGCCAGATCGCCGGACAGTGGGTCACCGGCGAGGGCGCGCCCATCATGAAGTGCTCCGGCGACGGGCTGCTCTACCTGGCCGACTACGGCGCGGACGTCGTGGTCGTCAACCTCAACAACGACTCGATCTCGGTCAACGGCACCAATCTGCTCGCCTTCGACGCGCATCTCCAGTGGGGCGTCGAGCGGGTCAAGGGCCTCGCCAAGTTCGCCGGCCAGGGGCTGTGGAACGTCACGGTCGCGGGCACCGGGTGGGTCGCGCTCACTTCGCGCGGCACACCGATCGTCGTCGACTGCGGCCGCGGCGAGGACGAGACCTATGTCGACCCGGACGCCCTCGTGGCCTGGTCGCCGAACCTGAAGGTGAAGGGGAAGCGCAGCTTCAAGGCCTCCTCCCTCATCGGGCGGGGCAGTGGAGAGGCCTACCAGATGGCCTTCTCGGGTCAGGGCATCGTCGTCGTACAGCCGAGTGAGGACAGCACCGACCGACTGCGGGTCCGGGGCTGAGGGGGAGCGAGAACACACCATGCAGAGCCCGCTTTTCAGCTACGCGGAACAGCAGTCCCAGGAGCGCTACGTCGTGCAGAACCCGCAGCTCCTGCGGGTCGCGCTCACCGGACACGACGACGTCCTCGCCCGCAAGGGGGCGATGGTCGCCTACCAGGGTCTGATCGACTTCGACGGCGAGTACCAGTCGAGGAACCAGCGCAACGCCCGTGCGCGCACAGGCGAGGGCCTCGACCTGATGCGCTGCTCGGGCCAGGGGACGGTCTACTTCGCCAACCTCGCCCAGTACGTCCACGTGGTGGACGTGGACCAGGACGGCATGACCGTCGACAGCGCCTACGTGCTGGCGCTGGACTCCACGCTGCACACGGAGGTCATCGCCGTGGACAGCCAGTACGGCATCTCCGGCTCCGGGAAGTACCAGCTCAACATCTCGGGCCGGGGCAAGGTCGCGCTGATGACCTCTGGGCAGCCGCTGATGATGCAGGTCACCCCGGACAAGTACGTCAACGTGGACGCCGACGCGATCGTCGCCTGGTCGTCCTCGCTGCGGGTGCAGATGCAGGCGCAGACCCATTCCACCGGCGTCTGGCGGCGCCGGGGCAACACGGGGGAGGGGTGGGAGCTCAGCTTCCTCGGCCAGGGGTTCGCCCTGGTCCAGCCCAGTGAGGTCCTGCCGCCGCAGAACGCCCAGGTCGGGCAGGGCGTCCGGGCCCAGTTCGGCACGGGCCAGCACGGCTCCCACAGCCAGAACCAGAACAACGTCTGGAACTGAGCACGGGACGACGGGTCGGGGGCGGTCGAGGGACCGCCCCCGACCCGTCGGCTCCCGATCCCGCGACGACACATCGACATGTCGGCACGTCGGCGGGCTGGTCCGGACGCCTAGAACCGGGCGCGGGTCCGCTCCAGCAGACGCACGACCGACGCGTCGGCGACATCCGCCACCTCGGCGTAGCCGAACCAGCGCAGATCGAGCGACTCGTCGCTGATCGCCGGAGCCGCGTCCGGCGCCGCCAGCGCCGCGTACTGCACGTCCAGATGCCAGTGGCACGGCGCGGGGATCGCGTGCCGGTCCAGGGTCACCGGACCGCCCGGGAGCAGCGTCAGCCCCGCGATGCCCGACTCCTCCGTCGCCTCGCGAAGGGCCGCGTCCGCGAGAGTGGCGTCACCGGGCTCGCAGTGGCCGCCCATCTGGAGCCACATGCCCAGCTTCCTGTGCAGGGTCAGCAGCACCCGCTCGTGTGCCGGGTCCACGACCAGCACGCTGGCCGTGAGATGCCCGGCCTCGCACGCCTTCCACATGCCGTCGGGATGGTCCGCCAAGTGGTCCAGATACGTCCGGCGCAGCTCTTCCTGCCCTCCGCCGTACTCCTTGAGCACGCGGACGGCGTCGTCGTACAGGTTCACTTGTCGGTGTCGTCCCCGTCCCGGCCCTCGGCCGCCTCGCCGAGCATCTTGTCCAGCTCCGAGAAGTCGAGCTGCTCCCGGTGGACGAACCCGTCCGGGTCGTCGAGGTCGGTGGCCGTCGGCAGCATGTCCGGGTGTGCCCAGAGGCCGTCGCGGCCGTCCATGCCGCGCGCGTCGGTGAGCGACGCCCACAGCCGGGAGGCGTCCCGCAGCCTGCGCGGGCGCAGCTGGAGACCGATGAGCGTGGCGAACGTCTGCTCGGCGGGGCCGCCCGAGGCGCGGCGCCGGCGGAGGGTCTCGCGCAGGGCGCCGGCCGACGTCAGCCTGTTCTTGGCCGCGTCGTGCACCACGGCGTCCACCCACCCCTCGACCAGGGCGAGCGCGGTCTCAAGCCGGGCCAGCGCGGCCTTCTGCTCGGGTGTCTCCTCGGGCTGGAACATGCCCTGCTGGAGCGCCTCCTGCACCTGCTCGGGGTGTGAGGGGTCGAACTGCCCCACCACGTCCTCGAGCTTGGACGTGTCCACCTTGATCCCCCGGGCGTAGCCCTCGACCGCGCCGAACAGATGCGAGCGCAGCCACGGGACATGGGCGAAGAGCCGCTGGTGGGCGGCCTCGCGCAGCGCCAGGTACAGCCGGATCTCGTCCTTGGGGACGCCGAGGTCCTTGCCGAACGCCTCGATGTTCAGCGGGAGCAGCGCGGCCTTCCCGGCCGGCCCGAGCGGCAGACCGATGTCCGTCGAGCCGACGACCTCGCCCGCCAGCACGCCGATGGCCTGGCCGATCTGCTGGCCGAACATGGCGCCGCCCATGGAGCGCATCATGCCGATCAGCGGGCCCGCCATGGCCTGCATCTCCTCGGGCAGCACATCGCCCATGGCGACGCCCACGCGCTCGGCGACGGGGTCGACGAGCTGCTGCCACGCCGGAAGGGTCGCCTCGACCCACTCCGCGCGGCTCCACGCCACGGCGGTGCCGGCACCGGAGGGCAGGGACGTCGCACCGTCCAGCCACAGATCGGCGAGGCGCACGGCCTCCTCGACCGCGGCGCGCTCGGCGGGGCCGACGCTGGAATCCTTCGTGCCGTCCTGCGTGCCCTGCGAGACCGTCTGGCGGGCGATCTGCTTCGCCATGTCCCAGTTCACGGGACCGCCCTCGTAGCTCAGCATCTGGCCGAGCTGCTGGAAGGCCGCCCCGAGGTCCGTCGGGTTCAGCGAGCCGAACATCGCGGCGAACGGATTGTCCGCGCCGCCTCCCGGGCCGCCCGCTCCCGGGAACCCGAACCCGAAGGGGTTGGCCGGGCCGCCCTGGCCGCCGCCGGAGCCCTGCCCACCTCCGGCGGGATCCTTCTTCTTGCCCTCGTCGCCGTTCTCCGGCTCCTCCGGCGGAAGGCCGAATCCGAATGGGGTGTCACTCACGGGTTTCCTCGGCTCGTAGGGCCGCCGGCTTCCTGCCGGCGGCGAATGCCCGACTACACCACCAGCCTAAGCGGCGCCCGGCCGGTGGCGGAGGCGTCGACATGTGAAGCCGGACATGGGCTGGATGCTCCACCGGCTCACGGCCTGCGGCAGGATGGACGCCACCTCTTACGTACACGTCTGTCCGCGCACGTACTGAAGACAACCGCTGGAGACGCCCGGTGAGTTCCCCAGATCCGCAGGTTCGCGCAACGCGAAACCCCTCGACCCCGGTCACGGGGCGCGGCCCCGTGGTCGCGGTGACCGGCGCCGCCTCCGGCGTCGGTGACCTGCTGACCAGGCGCCTCGTCGCGTCGGACGAGATCGGCCGGGTCATCGCGGTCGACGAGCGCCGGGGTGACGTGCCCGAGGCGCACTGGCACGTCCTGGACGTGCGCGACCCGGCCATCGCCGAGAAGTTCCGCGGCGCCGACGTCGTCGTGCACCTCGCCCTCGACCTGGACCTCGAGACCGACTCCGCGGCCCGTACCGCGTACAACGTACGCGGTACCCAGACCGTGCTGACCGCCGCCGCGGCCGCGGGTGTCCACCGGGTCGTCCTGTGCACCTCGGCGATGGTCTACGGGGCGCTGTCCGACAACGACGTTCCGCTCTCCGAGGACGCGGAGCTGCGCGCCACGGCGGAGGCCACGGGTGTCGGCGACCTGCTGGAGATCGAGCGCCTGAGCCGCCGGGCCCCTCGCGCACACCCCGGCCTCAACGTCACGGTCGCCAGGCCCGCCGTACTGATCGGCGGCACCGACACGGCGCTCACGCGCTACTTCGAGTCCCCGAGACTGCTCGTCGTCGCCGGCTCCCGCCCCACCTGGCAGTTCTGCCATGTCGAGGACCTGGTGAGCGCGCTGGAGTACGCCGCCCTGGAGAAGGTCGACGGCGAGTTCGCGGTCGGCTGCGACGGCTGGCTGGAACAGGAGGAGGTCGAGGAGCTCAGCGGCATCCGGCGCATGGAGCTGCCGTCGGCGGTCGCCCTCGGCGCGGCGGCGCGGCTGCACCGGATCGGCCTCACGCCCTCACCGGCGGGTGACCTCGCCTACACGATGCACCCGTGGGTCGTCAGCGTCGGCAGGCTGCACGACGCCGGCTGGCGTCCGCAGTGGACCAACGAGGAGGTGCTCGCCGCCCTGCTCGAGGAGGTCCAGGGCCGGCACACCGTCGCCGGCCGCCGCCTCGGCCGCAAGGACGCCACCGCCGCCGCGGGTGCCGCGGGCGCGACCGTCGCGCTGCTGGGCACGGCGGCCCTCGTCCGACGCGCCCGCAAGCGCCGCGGGCTCTGAGGCGGTGGGCGGGCCCCTCCTTCCGCACGGGCCGCCCCCGCCGTACCGGAACCTCCCTCCCCGTGCGGGCGGCCTCCCTCTGTAGGAGGCTCCAAGTCCCGCCGCCGCCACCCGGTCGAACGCGCCATTACGCGATGTCGGTGGCGTACGGCACGATGGCTCCATGGGACGCACGAACGATCACCCGGGCGAGCAGGCGGCCGACGACCCGATCCGGCTGCTGGCGATAAGGGACACCCCGCTCTCCGTCGACGAGGTGTTCCGCGCCGTGGGCGACGCGGCCGCCGGCGGCACGGCGCTCTTCGTGGGCACCGTGCGCGACCACGACGGCGGCGCGGACGTCGACGCGCTCGGCTACTCGTGCCACCCCACCGCCGAGGCCGAGATGCGCCGCATCGCGGAGAAGGTCGCCGCCGAGTACCCCGTTCGGGCCCTGGCGGCCGTCCACCGCGTCGGCGACCTGGAGGTCGGCGACCTCGCCGTGGTCGTCGCCGTCTCGTGCCCGCACCGGGGGGAGGCGTTCGAGGCCTGCCGGAAGCTGATCGACGACCTCAAGCACGAGGTCCCGATCTGGAAGCACCAGCAGTTCTCGGACGGCACGGAGGAGTGGGTCGGCGCCTAAGGGCTGTCCCGCCCTGGGTGGCGCCGTCCGGCGGCCCCGGGCCCGATTTGCGTAACCGCCCCCCTGGCATGAGCGTTGAAGCGGCAAATGGTTAATCTGCTGATCGGTCAGTTGTACGAGCAGTTGTTCCAGCTCATGGGGTAGGGAGGTCGTGATGGCGGCACTCGCTTGGTTGTTGATTCCGCTTTTCGCTGCCATCGGCGCGGCGATATGGGGAAGCTGGGCATCGAGGAACCGGACCACCGGTGATGTCGCGGAACTCGCGGGCTACGCACGGTTCCGGGACGCCATGGAGAGGGCCCATTCCGGGACGGACGCCGTCTGACGCGACCGGCGGCCCCGCCGGATCCTCACCGCCGCCCGGCACGGGTGCGGGGACGAGCCTCGCGGGGAGCGGCCCGGTCGCGGCCCCGTACGGACCGGCCCGACGGGTGCACTGACGGACCAGTCCCGTACTGTCGTTCCATGCCACGCCGCACAGCGACGATGCTCGCCTCCACTCTCGTGCTCATCGTGCTGCTCTGTGTGGGCGTGTTCATGACCCCGCCCTACTCCGAGATGACGCCCGGGCCCACGGTGAACACCCTCGGCGACTCCGGTGGCGAGCCGGTCCTCCAGATCTCCGGCCGCAAGACCTACCCGACCTCCGGCAACCTCAACATGACGACGGTCCGGGTCACGGGTGCGGACTACAGGATGAACCTGGCGGAGGTCGTGTACGGCTGGCTGGCACACGACAACGTCGTGGTGCCGCACGAGACGCTCTATCCGGACGGCAAGACCGAGGAGCAGTCGAACCAGGAGAACGCGGAGGAGTTCAGCCAGTCCCAGGAGAGCGCCAAGGTCGCCGCCCTGCGCGAACTGGGGATTCCGGTGAAGTCCCGCGTCGTCGTCTCCTCGATCCGCAAGGACAGCCCGGCGCAGGGCACCTTGCATGCGGGCGATGTCATCAAGGCCGTCGACGGGACACCGGTGAAGAAGCCGGACGACGTCTCGAAGGCCGTGGTCAAGCACAAGCCGGGTGACGAGGTGACGTTCACGATCGTCCCGGCCAAGGAGGCGGCCGCGGCGGAGAAGGCCGGCAAGGAGCCGACCGGTTCCCAGGACGTGCAGGTCGGAACGGTGCGGTCGGAGCAGGCCAAGCGGACCATCGTGGGCATCACGGCCGGCACGGACCACACCTTCCCCTTCACCGTCGACATCAAGCTGGCCGACGTGGGCGGTCCGAGCGCGGGGCTGATGTTCGCGCTCGGCATCGTCGACAAGCTCACCCCGGCCGACCTCACGGGCGGCAAGTTCGTCGCCGGCACCGGCACGATCGACGACCGGGGCGTGGTCGGTCCCATCGGCGGCATCGAGATGAAGCTGGTCGGCGCGCGGAACGCGGGTGCCGAGTACTTCCTGACGCCCAGCGACAACTGCGCCGCCGCAGCCTCCGACATCCCCGAGGGCCTCACGCTGGTCAGGGTGAAGACGATCGACGACGCGACGAAGTCCCTGGAGAAGATCCGCAGCGGGAAGACCGCCGATCTGCCCAGCTGCTCCAAGAGCTGAGAAGAGCCGCGGGCACGGCCGGAATCCGCGGGCACGGACGCCGCGGGGACGTACGGAATCCGCGAGGACGGAGAGGGGGCGCGCCGCGACCGCGGTGCGCCCCCTCCGTGCACTGCTACGCCTCGAAGGTGGCCGAGAGGGCCTCCGCCAGCCCCGGCACCAGATCGCCGCCGGTGAGCACCTCGGTCGCGGAGTCCTTCTCCCGCAGCCGCAGTGCCGACTCGCGGGCACCGTCCCGCAGCACCGCCACCGTCATCCGGACCTCCTGGCGGTCCGGGTGGGCGGCCACCCATCGGGCCAGGCCGGCCTCGTCGAGGCCCTCCGGGACGGAGGTCTCGGCGGACGGCGGCAGCATCAGCCGCTCCACAGTGAGTGCGCACCCCGCCACCGCGTCGGGCCAGGCGATCGTTCCGAGGAACTCGTCCAGCGGGGTGCCGGAGGGGATCTCGTCCTGCTCGACCGGGGTCAGCGGAGCGGCCGCGTCCCCGTCGTCGAGACCGAGCTGGGCGGCGAGGCCCGGCTCCTGGGCGCGCAGCTGCGCGGTGTCGACGAGGGCGAAGAGCCGGGCCGGCTGGTCCCAGCCGAGGCCGGACGCGTACTCGTCGATTTCGAGCACCGCGCGGGTGAGCGGGCTCGCGGCCATCGGGGGGCCGCCGGGGGAAACGTTGGACATGCTCAATATCCTGCCTCCTTCGGCCCCGGAGTCGGGAACTAGGTAAAGCCTCAGTAAGTTGCATGAGTGGGCTCTACGATCGCGTGGGCCTACCGCAAAGGTGCCGGACGCATGGGACGGCACCCTGACAACGCTTTACACGACCGCGAACTTCGAGGGGCGCACGTTGGCTTTCCAGATGCCGGACCGCGGCGGAGGCCCGACCGGGCCACGGATCAGAGTGGGCCGGCCGTCCCGGCGCGTACGGACGCTGCTGATGACGCTCGGCGTGCTGGCCGTGCTCGCCATGGCCTTTGTCATGTTCGCCGGGTTCTGGACCGACTGGCTCTGGTACCGCTCGGTGAAGTACTCGTCGGTGTTCACCACGACCCTCTGGACCAAGATCGGTCTGTTCGCGGTCTTCGGCCTGCTGATGGCCGCCGCGGTCGGGGTGAACATCTGGCTCGCGCACCGGCTGCGGCCCCCGCTGAGCGCGATGTCGCTCGAGCAGCAGAGCCTCGACCGGTACCGGATGGGCATCGCCCCGTACAAGAAGTGGGTGCTGCTCGGGGTCACCGCGCTCGTCGGGCTGATCGCCGGGGCGTCCGCCTCCTCCCAGTGGCGCACCTGGCTGATGTGGGTCAACGGCGTGCCGTTCGGCCAGAAGGACCCCCAGTTCGGGATGGACGTGGCGTTCTACGCCTTCGACCTTCCCTGGTACCGGTTCCTGCTGGGCTTCGGTTTCGCCGCGGTCGTGCTCTCCCTGATCGCCGCGGTCCTCACCCACTACCTCTACGGCGGGCTGCGCGTCACGAGCCCCGGGGCGCGGGCGACCGCCGCGGCCACCGGACACCTGTCGGTGCTGCTGGGCTTCTTCGTCGCGCTCAAGGCCGTGGCGTACTGGCTGGACCGGTACGGCCTGGCCGTGAAGTCCAGTGACTTCAAGGCCGCGGGCAACTGGACGGGCCTGCGGTACGTGGACGCCAACGCGTATCTGCCGGCGAAGACGATCCTGTTCTGCATCGCCGTCATCTGCGCCGTGCTGTTCTTCGCGACGCTGTGGCGGCGCACCTGGCAGCTGCCGGTGATCGGCTTCGGCCTGATGGTGCTCTCCGCCATCCTCATCGGCGGCCTCTACCCGGCCATCGTGCAGAAGTTCCAGGTCCAGCCGAACGAGCAGGCCAAGGAATCCCCGTACATCAAGAAGAACATCGAGGCCACGCGCGAGGCGTACGGCATCGACGCGGCGAAGTCGGAGAACTACGGGGGCAAGGGCGACCCGAAGCGGAAGGCCGAGCAGCGCGAGCAGGCCGCCACGGCGGCCAGCTACCGGCTCGTGGACTCCAACATCGTCTCGCCCGCCTTCCAGCAGCTCCAGCAGGAGCGGAAGTACTACCAGTTCCCCGCGACCCTCGACGTGGACCGGTACACCGGCCCCGACGGGAAGCCGCAGGACACGGTGATCGGTCTGCGCGAGCTCAACATCAAGGGCATTCCGAAGCGGAACTGGATCAACGACCACTTCACCTACACCCACGGCTACGGCGCGATCGCGGCCAAGGGCACGAACACCATCACCGACGAGGACCAGGGCACGGTGGGTGCCCCGGACTTCACCGAGTCCGGTCTGCCCACCAAGGGCCAGCTCGGCACGTACGAGCAGCGGATCTACTACGGCGAGAAGACCGAGCAGTACTCGATCGTCGGCGGCCCGCAGAAGGAGCTCGACTACGAGAAGAACGGCGAGGTGACCACCAGCTACAAGGGCAAGAGCGGGGTCGACCTCTCCGGGGCCTTCAACCGGGCCGCGTACGCGGTCTCGTTCAGCGAGCCGCAGATCCTCTACTCCGGAGCGATCGGTGACGGTTCGCGGATCCTCTACAACCGCACGCCCAAGGAGCGCGTCGAGGCGGTGGCCCCCTGGCTCACCATCGACGGCGACGCCTACCCGGCGGTGGTCGACGGCCGCATCAAGTGGATCGTCGACGCGTACACCACGACGAACGGCTACCCCTACGCCTCGCGTACGACGCTCGGGGACACCACGGCCGACTCGCTGACCGACAGCCAGCGTGCCGTCGTCGCGCAGCAGAACCAGGTCAACTACATCCGCAACTCGGTGAAGGCCACCGTCGACGCGTACGACGGCACGGTCGACCTGTACCAGTGGGACACCAAGGACCCGGTCCTCAAGACCTGGATGAAGGCGTTCCCGGACACGGTCAAGGCGAAGAGCGAGATCAAGCCCGGTCTGCTGGCGCATCTCCGCTACCCCCAGGACATGTTCAAGGTCCAGCGCGAACTGCTCACCCGGTACCACGTGACCGACCCCGAGCAGTTCTACAGCGGCAGTGACGCCTGGCAGGTGCCGGCCGACCCGACGCAGAAGGACGGCAGCGCGGTTCCGCCGTACTACCTGAGCTTGAAGATGCCGGGTGAGCAGGACCAGAGGTTCTCGCTGACGACGACGTTCACGCCCAGCGGACGGCCCAACCTGGGCGCGTTCATGGCCGTCGACGCCGATGCGAACAGCAAGGGCTACGGGTCGATCAGACTGCTGAGGGTGACCTCGACCGTGCAGGGCCCCTCGCAGGTGCAGAGCGAGCTCAACAGTGTGCCGGAGGTCGCGACGTTCGTCCGCGACCTGCGGGGCACCGACTCGGAGATCGACTACGGCAACCTGCTCACGGTTCCGCTGGACGGCGGCTTCCTGTACGTCGAGCCGGTGTACGCCCGAGGCGGCGCCGCCAACTACCCGCTGCTGAAGAAGGTGGCGGTGTCGTACGGCGGCAAGCCGGTCTTCAAGGACAGTCTGGCCGAGGCGCTGAACGCGGTGTTCGGAGTGGAGGGCGCCGAGCAGCCGCCCGCGACGCAGCCGCCGACGGAGCCGGGCGACACCACGCCCCAGCCGCCGGCCACGGGTACCGCGGCGCTGAAGCAGGCCATCGCGGACGCCCAGAAGGCGTACGAGGAAGGCGAGGCGGCGCTCAAGAAGAACGACTGGGCGGCGTACGGCAAGGCCCAGGCCGATCTGCAGGCGGCGTTGGAGCGGGCGGCGGCAGCGCAGTCGCCGGCCCCCGGGGCACCGCCGAGTAAACCCGGAGGCTGACCGAACGGGTGGTTCACCGGACAGGCTCCACTCCGCACCGTGGTACTGTAGGTACACAACGACGCGGGGTGGAGCAGCTCGGTAGCTCGCTGGGCTCATAACCCAGAGGTCGCAGGTTCAAATCCTGTCCCCGCTACTGAGATCGAGGGCCCGGATCCATCAGGATCCGGGCCCTCGGCGTGTGTCAGGGGTGATTTCCCCCGAAGCGTGTCCCGATTGGGGTGAGTTGAGTTCGGTGTCCCGGGCGACGCGTGTTTGACTTGTCTCTCTGTGGGCATGTCGACAAAACGCTGAAGTGACCTCACTGGCTGCGGTATACCAGGTGTACGCGGGTAGTAGGTGGTGCGACGATGGAATTTATGGGGGACGGGACAACTCTGTTGGAGACGGGGCGGTTTGTGCATGAGCACGCCGTCACCGCGGTGGCCGCGGTGGGCGTGGCCGATGCGACGGCCGTCGACGCCGTGGACCCGATCGAGTCCCTGACCCCTGTGGAACCCCTGCCCGTCACCGACGCCGAGGCGGAGACCGAGGCCAGGCACCGGCGCGCCGCCGAGGCCGGGGACGTGGCGTCCATGAGTGTCCTCGGCGCGATGCTGCTGCGTCGGGGCGACCTGGACGGCGCCGAGCCGCATCTGCGCGCGGCCACCGCCGAGGGCGACCGCGCCGCCGCCAACAACCTGGGGGTGCTGCTGCACCAGCGCGGCTACGCCGACGAGGCGGCCGGCTGGTGGCGGATCGCGGCGGTCGCCGGCTCCGCGGCGGCCGCGCACGCACTCGGCCGGCACTTCCGGGAGCGGGGCGACGAGCCCGCCGCCGAGTACTGGCTCCGCCAGTCCGCCGAGCAGGGGCACGCCCTCGGCGCCTACGCCCTCGCCGATCTGCTCGAGCACCGCAGCGAGCCGGGCGCCGAGCGATGGCTGCGGGCGGCCGCCGAACAGGGCCACCGTGAGGCCGCCTACCGGCTGGCGCGTGCCCTGGAGCGGCAGTCCCCGGGCGGGAGCGCCCAGGAGAGCCGCGGCTCCACCGCGGCCGCGGACGCACACACCGGTGCGGGCGCCGGCGCGGTCGAGGACGAGAACGCCTCCGAGGGCGCGGTGGCGGGCGGCCGAGTCGTCGCAGCCGGAGCGGTCGTCCCCGCCCCGCGCGCCGCCGGCGGGCCTTCCGCCGCGGCTGCTTCCGCGGTGACGGACCGCCCCACCGCCGACACGGCACCGGGCGCGTCCGAGCACCCGGGCGAAGCCGAGCAGTGGTACCGGCAGGCGGCCGCCCGCGGGCACCGCCGGGCTGCGCTGCACCTGGGCGGCATCCTGGAGCGCCGGGGCGAGCTGAAGGAGGCCGCGCGCTGGTATCTCACCTCCGCCAAGGAGGGGGAGGCGCGTGCCGCCTGCGCGCTGGGCTTCCTGCTCAAGGACGCCGGTGACGAGGAGAGCGCCGCCGTGTGGTGGCTACGGGCCGCCCAGGACGGCGATGGCAACGCTGCCAACGCGCTGGGTGCGCTGCACGCTGCGCGCGGTGAGCAGCAGTCCGCCGAGCGCTGGTACCGCGCCGCCATGGACGCGGGCGATGTCAACGGGGCGTACAACCTCGGTCTGCTCTGCGCGGCCCAGGGCCGAACCGGCCAGGCCGAGCAGTGGTACCGCCGTGCCGCGTACGCCGGGCACCGCGAGGCCGCCAACGCGCTCGCCGTCCTGCTGCTGCAGGCCGGGGACCCGGTGGGCGCCGAGCCCTGGTTCTCCAAGGCCGCGGAGGCGGGCAGCGTGGACGCCGCGTTCAACCTCGGCATCCTGTACGCAGGCCGCGACGAGGACCGTACGGCCCTGCGCTGGTACGAGCGCGCGGCGGCGGCCGGGCACACGGAGGCCGCCCTGCAGGTCGGGATGGCCTGCCTGAGGGACGGGGACGAGCAGGCGGCCGAGCGCCATCTGCGCTGCGCCGCGGGCGGCGGCAGCGCCGAGGCGGCGTTCCGGCTCGCCACGCTGCTCGACGCCCGTCAGCCGCCGCCCCGTGCGCCCGCGCTCGGTGAGCCCTTGAGCGAGAAGACCGAGTGCGAGGAGTGGTACGAGCGGGCCGCCGAGCAGGGACACCGCCGGGCGCAGGTGCGCATCGGCATGCTCGCCGCGGCCCGGGGCGATGTGACGGAGGCCGTCCGCTGGTACCGGGAGGCGGCGGAGGCAGGCAGCCGGAACGGCGCGTTCAACCTGGGGCTGCTGCTCGCGCGCGAGGGCAACGAGCGCGAGGCCGCCCTGTGGTGGGGTCGTGCCGCCCGCGCCGGGCACGGTCGTGCGGCGCTCCGGCTCGCCCTGCTGGCCGCGCGTCGCGGGGAGCTCGCGGAGGGCCAGCGCTGGTGTGCCCGGGCCGTGGAGCTGGGGCCCGCGGAGGTCGCCGATCGTGCGGCCGCGCTGCGCGAGGCGCTTCACCAGGAGCTCACTGCCTGAGGGGCCTGCGGCACCGCGCTCGGCGGCCCGAACGGGTGAATGGATATTGGATTTGCTCTGGTCCACGGGGTGACGTACTGTTGAGCTCACCGACGCGGGGTGGAGCAGCTCGGTAGCTCGCTGGGCTCATAACCCAGAGGTCGCAGGTTCAAATCCTGTCCCCGCTACTCAAGGCCGAAGGCCCGGATCCCATGGATCCGGGCCTTCGGTGTTTGCCGGGTTCGCCGGCGGCTTCCGCAGGGTGGGCGGCACAACGGGCACGCGCACGGAGGCGCCCCGCCATCGTGGCGTCGAAGGTGCGCCGGGGCGGGAACGGTCGCAGGGGAAAGGCGAACGGGCGGGCCGAGACGGCCCGCCCGGGAAGCGGCGATGCGGGTCGACCCGCGTGATCCGGGCCGTGTCCGACGCGGCCCTAGGCGCTCGCGCAGTTGGGGCAGATGCCCCGGTACGTGACCTCGACGTCCGAGACCGTGAAGCCGAAGCGCTCCGAGTCCGGCAGGTCCGACAGCGGATTGCCGTTCGGGTGCACGTCGCGGATCGCGCCGCAGTGGGCGCAGACCAGGTGCTGGTGCGGGCGGTGCGCGTTCGGGTCGTACCGCTTCGCGCGGTGGTCCGTGGCCACTTCCAGGACCTCGCCCAGTGAGACGAGCTCACCCAGGGTGTTGTACACCGTGGCCCGGGAGATCTCCGGCAGCCGCTCGACTGCACGTGCGTGCACCTCGTCGGCGGTCAGATGGACGTGCTCACCGTCGAGGACCTCGGCCACGACGCGCCGCTGCGCGGTCATACGCCAGCCGCGTCCGCGCAGTCGTTCCAACAGGTCGCTCATACGTATCAGCCTAACAGTCGGGGGAGCGAACCCCGAACGAATGTGAGTTTGGACCGCTGATTGACTTAGACATTGTCCATTGTAGGATCGTGAACATCGCCGGCCAAGGGACAGGACTGGTCGGCACGCAGTTTTCGCAGGAGGCGCACGTGACGCAGGGACCGCTCACCACGGAGGCCGGCGCGCCGGTCGCCGACAACCAGAACAGCGAGACCGCGGGCGCCGGAGGCCCGGTCCTGGTCCAGGACCAGCTGCTGCTCGAGAAGCTCGCGCACTTCAACCGTGAGCGCATCCCGGAGCGTGTGGTCCACGCCCGTGGCGCCGGTGCGTACGGCACGTTCACGGTGACTGCGGACGTCACGCGCTACACCCGGGCGAAGTTCCTCTCCGAGGTCGGCAAGCGGACCGAGACGTTCCTGCGCTTCTCCACGGTCGCGGGCAACCTCGGCGCGGCGGACGCGGTGCGCGACCCCCGCGGTTTCGCGCTGAAGTTCTACACCGAGGAGGGCAACTACGACCTCGTCGGCAACAACACCCCGGTGTTCTTCATCAGGGACGCCATCAAGTTCCCGGACTTCATCCACACGCAGAAGCGCGACCCGTACACGGGCAGCCAGGAGGCGGACAACGTCTGGGACTTCTGGGGCCTGTCGCCCGAGTCGACCCATCAGGTGACCTGGCTGTTCGGTGACCGCGGTATCCCCGCCTCGTACCGGCACATGAACGGCTACGGCTCGCACACCTACCAGTGGAGCAACGAGGCCGGCGAGGTCTTCTGGGTCAAGTACCACTTCAAGACCGACCAGGGGATCAGGAACCTCACCCAGGCCGAGGCCAACAAGCTGGCCGGCGAGGACCCGGACAGCCACCAGCGCGACCTGCGCGAGGCCATCGAGCGCGGCGACTTCCCGTCGTGGACCGTGCAGGTCCAGATCATGCCCGCGGCCGACGCGGCGGCCTACCGCTTCAACCCGTTCGACCTCACCAAGGTGTGGCCGCACGAGGACTACCCGCCGATCGAGATCGGCCGGCTGGAGCTCGACCGCAATCCGGAGAACATCTTCGCGGAGGTCGAGCAGTCGATCTTCAGCCCTGCGCACTTCGTGCCGGGCATCGGCCCGTCCCCGGACAAGATGCTCCAGGGCCGTCTCTTCGCGTACGGCGACGCCCACCGCTACCGCGTCGGCATCAACGCCGACCATCTGCCGGTGAACCGTCCGCACGCCACGGAGGCGCGCACCCACTCCCGTGACGGACTCCTGTACGACGGCCGCCACAAGGGCGCCAAGAACTACGAGCCGAACAGCTTCGGCGGTCCCTTCCAGACCGACAGGCCGCTGTGGCAGCCGGTTCCGGTCTCGGGCGTCACCGGCGACCACGAGGCCCCGTCGCACTCCGAGGACGACGACTTCGTCCAGGCGGGCGACCTCTACCGGCTGATGTCCGAGGACGAGAGGGGCCGTCTGATCGAGAACCTGGCGGGCTTCATCGCCAAGGTCTCCCGGGACGACATCGCCGAGCGGGCGATCGGCAACTTCCGTCGGGCCGACGGAGACTTCGGCAAGCGGCTGGAGGCCGCGGTCCAGGCCCTGCGCGGCTGACGAAACCAGCACTGGATCGCTTGTCGTGGGAGAGCGGGCCGTGACCTCCCCCGGGGGAGGTCACGGCCCGCTCGTGTGTCCGGGTCAGCCGGCGAGCGTGGTCGCCTCCGCCCGGTGCCGGGCCGGTGCCCAGCATCGGATGATGTCGCGTACGGAGACGATGCCGACGGGTCCTTCGGCGTCGAGCACGATGAGATGACGGAAGCCGCCGTGGGTCATGGCGTCCGCGGCTTCCTCCAGGGTCCACGAGGGAGCGGCGAACACGACGTCGGTGGTGGTGTGGGCGGCGGCGGATTCGTGGTCGGGGTCCTGGCCCGCGCCGAGCGAGTTCAGGACGTCCCGCTCGGTGAGGATGCCGAGGCCGCTGGTGTCGGTGTCGAGGACGACGGCCGCCCCGACGCGTCGTGCGGCCATCAGCCGTGCGGCCTGCCTGAGGGTGTGCGCGGGGCCGATGGTGAGGACCACCGTGCTCATGGCGTCACGGACGAGCATGGATGGAGCCACCTCCTTGATGAATCCTTCAACGAGAAGGGATTCACAAGTTCACAAATGGGGGGACTCTCAGAGTCGCAGTGATTCGGCGGGGCAACAAGAGGGGGTGCGGTGCCCGCGGGGGGAGTGCGGGGGGCGTACTGGCCGGCAACCGCCCTCGGCGGCGGTGGCTCAGTCCCGGTTGAGGTACTCCAGGAGCTCCTCGTGCAGCAGGCCGTTGGAGGCGGCCGCGTTTCCGCTGTGGGGCCCGTGGACCCCGTCGAGGCCGGTGAACGTGCCGCCCGCCTCCTGGACGACGATCGCGGTCGCCGCCATGTCCCAGAGCGAGAGCTCCGGCTCCGCGCAGATGTCGAGCGAGCCCTCGGCGACCATCATGTACGGCCAGAAATCGCCGTACCCGCGGGTCCGCCAGACGGCCCGGGTCAGGTCGAGGAAGCCGTCGAGCCGGCCCCGCTCCTCCCAGCCGCTAAGGGAGGAGTACGCGAACGAGGCGTCGGACAGCTTCGCGACCTTCGAGACGTGCAGCCGCGTCGCGGAGGACAGACTCCGCCCGGTGTACGCGCCCGCGCCCTTCGCCGCCCACCAGCGGCGGCCCAGTGCGGGGGCCGAGACCACGCCGACGACGGGCTGGTAGCCGCCCTCTCGGGCCTCCATCAGGGAGATCAGCGTCGCCCACACGGGAACGCCGCGCACGTAGTTCTTCGTGCCGTCGATCGGGTCGACGACCCAGCGCCGGGGGCCGGTGCCCTCGATGCCGTACTCCTCGCCGAGGATCGCGTCGCGCGGCCTGGCGCGCTGGAGCTGGTGGCGGATCAGCTCCTCGGCCGCCTTGTCGGCCTCGCTGACCGGGGTCATGTCCGGCTTGGTCTCGACCTTGAGGTCGAGCGCCTTGAACCGGTCCATGGTCGCCGCGTCGGCGGCGTCCGCGAGGACGTGGGCGAGACGCAGATCATCGTGGTAGTCGGCCATGTTCGCACTCTATCCCCGGGCTGCCGCCACCCGTTCGGCCCGTCCGGTCCCCGGCCGTCGTGGCCGGAGGGGCCCGTGTCCTGCGAACGCCCCTTGACAGTGGGTGCCCGGGCGTCAACTCTGAGCGAAGAGCCGCGGGGCCGCGGAGGCGCCCCGCCCGGGAGGCCCACGATGCCCACAGCGCGCGAGGCACTGCTGAACGCCGCTCTCACCGCTCTCGCCGGCCGTCCCTGGCCCGCCGTCCGCATGGTCGACGTCGCCTCGGCGGCGAGCGTGTCCCGCCAGACGCTCTACAACGAGTTCGGCAGCAAGGACGGCCTGGCCCGGGCGCTCGTGCGGCGCGAGGCCGACACCTACCTCCGCGGCGTGGACCGGGTGCTGGCGGAGCCCGGCGGCGCCGCCGAACAGCTTGTCCGCCTGGCCGAGTGGACCCTGGACGAGGCGCGTTCCCGGCCGCTGCTGCGCGCCCTGCTCACGGGTTTCTGGGGCGAGTGCCTCCCGGAGCCGAGGCCCGCCGGCCGCTCCGGCGCGGGTCCGGGTGTCCCCGCCCAGCGGCGCGCGGACGCCGGTCACCCCGCCCCCGGCGCACTGGTCGCCGCGGTCCGGGACCGCTCGCTCGCCGCGCTGGAACAGGGCGCCTGCCGCCGGACGGACGAGGAGACCGCTGAGATCGCCCTGCGCTGCGAGCTGGCCGTGCGGCTGGCGCTGTCCTGTCTGGTGGCCGGGCCGCCCGAGGGGGCGGGCCGGCTGGTCCGCGCGGCTCTCAGTGGGCCGGGCTGGAGAGCTGCAGGCCGATGACCCCGGCGATCACCAGTCCGATCGAGACCATCTTCAGCGTCGAGGCGACCTCCCCGAGGAAGATCATCCCGTAGATCGCCGTGCCGGACGCCCCGATGCCGGTCCACACCGCATAGGCGGGGCCGACGTCGAGCTTGCGCAGGGAGAGCGTCAGCAGCCCGAAGCTGCTCATCGCGAAGATCGCGAAGGCGATGGTCGGCCAGAGCCGGGTGAAGCCGTGCGAAAGCTTCAGGCAGATCGCGAACCCCGTCTCGAGGAATCCGGCGACGATCACGAGCAGCCACGCCATGGTCAGTGCCTCCCGCGTCGCCAGTCCCGCGTCCAGTGACTGCTTCGTCCCGCTCGGTGCGATTATGCACTTACCAGTGGCAGTCACCCGCAAACGTGCGCGGATCAGTCGCCGTCGCGTCGCTCCCGCGTCGCCAGCAGTCGCCGCAGGGAGTACAGGCGAGCCGGATCGGCATGTCCCTGGGCCACCCACTCGTCCAGGGCGCAGTCCGGCTCGTCGTGCGAACACGCGCGCGGACACTGCTCGGTGCCCGGCTCCAGATCGGGGAAGGCGTGGATGACCCGGGACGGGTCGACGTGGTGCAGCCCGAAGGACCGCAAGCCCGGAGTGTCGATCACCCAGCCCCCGGCGTCCGCCAGCGGCAGGGCCAGAGCGGACGTGGTGGTGTGCCGGCCGCGGCCCGTGACGGCGTTGACGTGCCCGGTCGTGCGCCGCCTCTCCTCCGGTACCAGCGCGTTGACCAGCGTGGTCTTCCCGACGCCGGAATGGCCGACGAACGCGGTGATCCGGCCGTCGAGGTGTTCGCGCACCACGTTCGCCGCCTCGCCGGCGTACAGCTCCTCGCGGGAGGTCACGACGTACGGGATGTCCAGTGCGCCGTACAGGTCCAGCAGCGTGGACGCCGGGGCCAGGTCCGACTTCGTGAGCACCAGCAGCGGCTCCAGGCCGCCGTCGTAGGCCGCGACGAGGCAGCGGTCGATCAGCCGGGGGCGGGGCTCGGGATCGGCGAGGGCCGTCACGATCGCCAGCTGGTCGGCGTTGGCGACGACCACCCGCTCGTAGGGGTCGTCGTCGTCGGCGGTGCGCCGCAGGACCGAGGCGCGCTCCTCGATGCGCACGATGCGGGCGAGGGTGTCCTTGCGGCCGGACAGATCGCCGACCAGGCTCACCCGGTCCCCGACGACGGCCGCCTTGCGGCCCAGCTCCCGGGCCTTCATCGCCATGACCGTGCGGTTGCCCACGAGGCAGGTGAGGCGGCCCCGGTCCACGGTCAGGACCATGCCCTCCGCGGCGTCCTCGTGCTTCGGGCGGATACTCGTGCGAGGCCGGTTGCCCTTGCGGTTCGGGCGGACCCGGACGTCGTCCTCGTCGGTGTGCTTGCCGTAGCGGCGCATCGCGTGCCGTCCCGCTCAGTTCCCGCCGAGCATGCCGGTCCACATCCTCGGGAAGTCGGGGAGGGTCTTTGCGGTCGTCGCCACGTTCTCGATCTCCACGCCCTTGACGGCGAGGCCGATGACGGAGCCGGCGGTGGCCATCCGGTGGTCGTCGTACGTGTGGAAGACGCCGCCGTGCAGCGGTCGGGGCCGGATGTGCAGGCCGTCCTCGGTCTCGGTGACATCGCCGCCGAGCTCGTTGATCTCCTTGGTCAGGGCCGCGAGGCGGTCCGTCTCGTGGAGCCGCAGGTGCGCGACTCCGCGCAGCGTCGAGGGGGAGTCGGCCAGCGCGGCCACCGCGGCGATGCCGGGGGTCAGCTCGCCGACCTCGCCCAGGTCGACGTCGATGCCGTGGATCCGGCCGGAGCCGGTGAAGGTCAGCCCGGCGTCGGTCAGCTCGCAGGAACCGCCCATTTCGGTGAAGATCTGCCGCAGGGCGTCACCGGGCTGGGTGGTGCGCTCGGGCCAGTCCGGGATCGTCACCCGGCCGCCCGTGACCAGCGCCGCCGCCAGGAAGGGCTGGGCGTTGGACAGATCCGGCTCCACGGTCAGGTCCCGGCCCAGCAGCGCACCGCTGCGGACCCGCCAGACGTCCCGCTCACCGCCGGTCTCCGGCTCGTCCACCTGCGCCCCGACCGCACGGAGCATGTCGACGGTCATCCGGATGTGCGGCATCGACGGCAGCCGCGAGCCCACGTGCCGGACCTCCACCCCCTGGTTGAAGCGGGGCGCGGAGAGCAGCAGGGCCGAGACGAACTGGGAGGACGACGAGGCGTCGATCTCCACCGCGCCGCCGTCCAGCGCCCCGCCCCCGTGCACGGTCATCGGAAGGGCGCCGCGGCCGTCGTCGTCGATCCGGGCGCCCAGGACGCGCAGTGCGTCGATCACCCCGCCGAGCGGGCGCTCGTAGGAGCGGGGGTCGCCGTCGAACCGGATGGGGCCGTCGGCGAGCGCGGCGACCGGGGGCAGGAAGCGCATCACCGTTCCGGCGTTGCCGACGTCGACCGTCGCGGGTCCGTGCAGCCCGGCCGGGATGATCCGCCAGGCCTCCCCGCTGTCGGGCCCGCCGGTCGCTGTGGAACTGGAGGAGACCTGCTCCTCGATGCCGACGCCCATGGCGCGCAGCGCCTCCGCCATCAGCAGGGTGTCGCGGGAGCGCAGGGGGCGGCGCAGCCAGCCCGGCTCCGCCGCCAGCGAGGCGAGCACCAGAGCACGGTTCGTGACCGATTTCGATCCCGGAACGGTGACCGTCGCATCGACGGGCCCACTCGCGTGGGGGGCGGGCCAGAGGACGGTGTGCACGGGGCTCTCGGTCATGGCCCTCACTTTAGTGGGCCCGCGGAGTACCGGACGTTCGCCGACCGGTCAGGCGGCATCCCGATCGGTCACAGACCGAGCAGCCAGCGACCGCCCCCGATCAGGGAGCACAGCGATACGGCATGGAAGAGGAAGAACCACATCGCGGGCGGGACGTGCGTCAGTCTCGCCAGCTGGTCCGCGTCCGAGTCCGGCGCGCCCCCGTGCCTGCGCTTCGCCTGCAGTTCGAAGGCCGGCCGCACGCCGCCGAGCAGCAGGAACCACACGGCCGCGTAGGCGAACCCCGCCTGCACCTCCGGTTCGGTGAGCCAGGACACCAGGAGGAACGCCGCACCCGTGAGGATCACGGTGAGCGCCCCGTAGGCGTTGCGGATCATCACCAGCATCGCGATCAGCAGTGCCGTGGCAAACCACAGCAGCAGCGTGATGCGGTGCGCGGCGAGCAGCCAGGCACCGCCGAGGCCGAGCAGCGGCGGCGCTGTGTAGCCGGCGGCAGCCGTGAGGATCATGCCGAGGCCGGTCGGCTTGCCGCGGCTGACCGTCAGGCCGCTGGTGTCCGAATGCAGCCGGATGCCGTCCAGCCTCCGGCCGGTGACCAGGGCGACGAGGCCGTGCCCGCCCTCGTGGGCGATGGTGATCGCGTTGCGGGACAGCCGCCAGACCGCGTGCGGCACGACCGCGGCCAGGGCGAGCACGGCCGTGCCTATGACGAGCCAGCGGTCGGGGGCCGGCTGGGTGCCGAAGATTTCGGGTGTGACCATTTCCGGGGTGGCTCCTCGGGAGGCTCGGGGTCGTGGCAGTGTGGCACTCATGTGCGGACGTTATGCAGCGAGTCGCAGGCCCGAGGACCTCACCGGACTCTTCCAGATCGAGAAGTGGGAGCCGACGGAGGCCCTGGCCCCCGACTGGAACGTGGCCCCCACGAAAGAGGTCTACGCGGTACTCGAACGTCCTCTGAAGGACGCGGACGACCGTCGTCCGGTTCGTCAGCTGAGGAAACTCAGGTGGGGGCTCGTCCCGTCCTTCGCCAAGAACCCCGAGGGCGCGGCCCGGATGATCAACGCACGGGCCGAGACCGTCCACGAGAAGCCCTCGTTCCGCCGGCCCTTCGTGGCCCGGCGCTGCATCCTGCCCGCGGACGGCTACTACGAGTGGGTCACCGGCACCGAGGAGCGGGAGCTGGAGGTGAAGGGGAAGAAGAAGCGGCCCCGCAAGCAGCCGTACTTCGTCACCCCGGCCGACGGCTCGGTCTTCGCCATGGCCGGGCTGTACGAGTTCTGGCGCGACCGGACCCTGCCGGACGACCACCCACAGTCCTGGTGGGTGACCTGCTCCGTGATCACCACGGAGGCGGAGACCGGGCCGCTGGGGGTCGCGCCGGCCGAGGGCCCGCGCTCGCTGTCCGACATCCATCCGCGGATGCCGCTGATGCTCACCGAGGACCGCTGGGATGCCTGGCTGGACCCGGCCCGTACCGACCCGGACGAGCTGCGCGAGCTTCTGGCGCCGCCGCCCACGGGTCTGATGCGCGCCTATCCCGTGGGAACGGCGGTCTCCAGCGTCCGCAACAACGGCCCGGAACTGCTGGAGGAGCTGGAGGCCCCGGAGGTCGGCACGCTCTTCTGATCCGTCCCGCGTCTCCCGGGCCTGTGGTGTGACACTGCTGTCGTGACACAGAGCGAGATCGTCGAGACACCCGCCGGGGACGCCCGTATCACCTGGCACCCGGCAACCGGCAGGGCCGGCGTCGTGCTGGCGGTGAGCCACGGCGCGGGCGGCGGCATCGGCGCACAGGACCTGCAGGCCCTGGCGGCCGCGCTGCCGGCCGCCGGGGTCACGGTGGCCCTGGTGGAGCAGCCGTGGCGGGTGGCGGGCAAGAAGGTCGCGCCCGCGCCGAAGACCCTGGACACCGGCTGGCGCGGACTGTGGCCGGCCCTGGAGAAGAAGGGGCTCCCGATCGTCGCCGGCGGGCGCAGCGCGGGCGCCCGCGTGGCCTGCCGCACCGCCCGCGAGCTGGGCGCCCGCGCCGTCCTGGCGCTGAGCTTCCCGCTGCATCCGCCGGGGAAGCCGGAGAAGTCCCGGGCGGACGAGCTCCTCGGCGCCGGGGTGCCCGTTCTGGTCGTCCAGGGCGGGAACGATTCGTTCGGCAGGCCGGAGGAGTTCCCGGACGGTTCGTACGAACTGATCGAGGTGGACGCGGCCGACCACGGGCTCTCGGTGCCCAAGCGGGCGGCCCTCACCCAGCAGGAGGCGCTGGGGACCGTCGTCGACGGCGTACGGAAGTGGATCACCGCCCTGGTGTGACCGGCCGGACGGAGGGCGGTGCGGCTGCCGGGAATAGTGCGGGGCGCACTCGCCGTTGTGCAGCACGTCAGCACAGCAAGCGTGGAGAGGGAGTCCGTCGCATGGGTTCGACCATCTGCCCGAGCCGGTCGCAGGCCGCCGACCTGGACTGGACGGTCCTGCCTGCGCCGAAGGCGGCAACGATTCGGGCGGCGGGCGGAGCGGTTGGTCGTCTATCCTCCGATTCGAGCGGGTCCGGTCTCGGTCTCGCCACAGCGTTGGAGGAGGTGGGTCCGGTCACTGGGACCGACGACGGCCACACGGAAGAGACGGCCGCCGAGCGCAACGCGCGGTTCGAGCGGGACGCTCTCGGCTACCTCGACCAGATGTACTCGGCCGCGCTGCGTATGACGCGCAATCCGGCCGACGCCGAGGATCTCGTACAGGAGACGTACGCGAAGGCCTACGGTTCGTTCCACCAGTTCCGTGAGGGCACCAACCTCAAGGCGTGGATGTACCGCATCCTCACGAACACCTTCATCAACTCGTACCGCAAGAAGCAGCGTGAACCGCAGCGCAGTGCGGCGGAGGAGATCGAGGACTGGCAGCTCGCCCGCGCCGAGTCGCACATGTCGACCGGTCTGCGCTCGGCAGAGTCCCAGGCACTCGACCACCTGCCGGACTCCGATGTCAAGGAAGCCCTGCAGGCGATCCCGGAGGAGTTCCGCATCGCCGTCTATCTCGCCGACGTCGAGGGCTTTGCGTACAAGGAGATCGCGGACATCATGGGGACTCCCATCGGTACGGTGATGTCCCGACTGCACCGTGGCCGCCGCCAGCTGCGCGGCATGCTCGAGGACTACGCCCGTGAGCGCGGGCTCGTTCCCGCGGGCGCCGGGGAGTCGACGAACGATCGGAAAGGCGCGGGCTCATGAGCTGCGGAGAGCCGCACGAGACTGACTGCGCGGAGGTACTCGACCATCTGTACGAGTTCCTCGACCGTGAGATGCCCGATGCCGACTGCACCAAGTTCGAGGTGCACTTCGAGGAGTGCTCGCCCTGCCTGGAGAAGTACGGCCTTGAGCAGGCGGTGAAGAAGCTCGTCAAGCGCTGCTGCGGCCATGACGACGTGCCGGTGGACCTGCGTGCCAAGGTCATGGGCCGGATCGAGCTGATCAGGGCCGGCGAGGCCGTGCCCGACCACGACGTGACGGCGGGCCCGGCGGACGTGCCGACTCCGGCCGAGTAGCCGGCCCGGCCGCGGCGCGGGCACAGGGGCGGGACCCATGAGGTCGCGCCCCTTCGCCGTACCCGGGCCGGTGTCGTCGCACCCGCCTGCCCCGCACGGGCACGCCGCCCGCCTGCCCCGCACGAGCACACCGCATGCCCCCGCACGGGCACATGCACGCGCCTGTCACCCGATGGTGCCAATCCCCGGCAAGCGAATGTCCGGAGTTGGACAACTCGCTAGCCTGACGCTCTGTTTGGGGGCTGCCGAGGAGGCTGACGGCGGGTGAGACGCATTCCCGGAGCGGCGCGCGGATACATCCTGTGCGCGGTGGTGGGCGCCGGGTCGTGCGCCCTGCCCGCCGTGCGCCCCGGGGCGGACACTCCCTGGACCACCGTGGCGCTGCTGGCCGGTCTCTACGCCCTGTGTGAGGCCCCGGGGCGCTGCCCCTTCCTGGGGCGGATGCTGGGCGGGTCCGTACCGGTCGGCGCCGGATCGTTCTTCCCCGTCCTGCTCGCCGCCGCCCTGCTGCTGCCGCCCGCCGGGGCCGCGCTCGCCGCGGTGCCGGGGGCCCTGCTCGCCCGCGTGGAGCAGCGCCCGGGAGGCGTCCGGCGGGTCTGGCGGGCCGCCCGGCTCAGCCTGGCGGCGGGCGCCGCGTCCGGCGCGGCGGCCCTGTGCGGCGGTCCCGCAGCCCTGGCGGCCCCCGCCCTCCCGTACGCTCTGGTCCCCGCCTGCGCCGCCGCGCTGACGTTCTGCCTCGTCGTGGCCGCGCTCGACGGGGGCATCCTCGCCACCGCCGAGCGGGTGCCGGTCCGGGCCGCCTGGCGCGGGCTGCTGCCGGGTTCACTCGGCCCGCACCTCGTGCACGGGCTGGCGGGGCTGATGACGGCGGTCCTGTGGCGGAGCCCCTACGGGCCGCCGGCCGCCCTGTTCGTGCTGCTGCCCATGTACATCTCGTGCTGGGTCTTCGCGCAGTACCACCGTGAGCAGGGCGCCCATCGGTCCACCATCCGCGCCCTCGTCCAGGCCGTCGACATCAAGGACCGCTACACCCGCGGTCACAGCGAGCGGGTAGGCCGGGCGAGCGTGCTGATCGCCCGCGAGCTGGGGATGGACGAGGACCGGCTCGAGGTGCTCCGGTTCGCGGGCATCCTCCACGACGTGGGCAAGCTCGGCGTGCCCACACGGGTGCTCCGCAAGGACGGCCCGCTGACCCAGGAGGAGCGCCGGGTGATCGAGCTGCACCCCGAGTACGGGCACGAGATCGTCCGCGGCATCGGCTTCCTCGGCGAGGCCCGTGCGGCGATCCTCCACCACCACGAGCGGCTCGACGGCAGCGGCTACCCGTACGGCCTCGCAGGACGCCAGATTCCGGAGGTCGCCCGTGTCGTGGCCGTCGCCGACGCCTTCGACGCCATGACCTCGACCCGTTCGTACAGCAGGGCACGGCCCGTGCCCACCGCGGTCGAGGAGCTCAAGCGGTGTGCGGGCACCCAGTTCGACCCCCGGATGGTCCGGGCCCTCGTCCGCGCCCTGGACCGGCACGGCTGGGAGACCGCCGTCACGGCCGACGAGCCCGCCGTGCCCCCCCGGCCGCTCCTCGGGCGGGCCGCCCTCCCGGCTCAGCCGAAGGGGGCGCCGGCCGCCGGGTCGCACGGCGGGCGCGGCGGCGCCGCCCGGCACCGGCGGGGCGGATGAGCGCGCGGGCGCCGGGGGTCGTCACCGCCGTGTACGCGGCGGCGGTCGTGCTCGCCGCGGCCGGGCTCGGCTGGACCGGGTGGAACGGGGTCGCGGAACCCCTCGTCGCCCTGGCGTTCGGGCTGCTGATCGCGGTGGGCGAACTCGCCCGCTGGGGAGCCCTGCCCGGGGAGCGGGAGCCGGCCCCCCTCGGCGCCGCCGGCGCGCTCGCCTACGCCCTGCTCGCCGAGAACGCCGGTCAGGCCACCGCGCACGGCGTCCCGCAGATCGTGGCCGTCGTCACGGCCGGCGCCCTGGCCGGCGCCGTCCCGCACGTCGCCCAGGGCCGGGGGCCGGCGCCCGACCACGTCGCCCGCAGGGTGATCACGGTCACGTTCGCCGCGGTCTGCTTCCGGCCGCTCCACGGGCCGGGCGCCCCTGAAGAGCTCGCCACCGGCCCCGGTCACGTCCTGGTGATGCTGCTCGTGCTGGTGCTCACCGCCCTGTGCGACGCCGTCCTCGCGGCCCTGATGGTGCGTGCACGTACCAGGTACCCCTTCGGGCCTCTGCTGCGCGAGGAGCTGCGCTCGCTCCCCGGCATCGGCTCCGCGGTCTGTGCGACGGGTGCCGTCATGGCGCTCGGCACGGCCGTCGCCGGGCTCTGGGCCCTGCCGGTGTTCTGTCTGCCGCTGCTGCTCACGCAGTTGTCGTTCCGGCGGTTCGCCGCGGTCCGTACGACCTACCGGCAGACCATCGCCTCGCTCGCACGGGCGACCGAGATCGCCGGCTACACCCCCCACGGGCACGCGCGCAGGGTCGCCGCCCTGAGCGCGGCCGTCGGCCGTGAGCTGGGGCTCTCCGGCCCGGACCTGATCGTCCTGGAGTACGCGGCGCTGATGCACGACATCGGCCAGCTCTCCCTCGTGGACCCCGTACCGGACGGGGCGACCGCCCTGCTGCCGGTGCCGGAGCAGCGCAGGATCGCCCTGCTCGGCGGTGCCGTCGTCCGCCAGACCGGGGTTCCGCAGGCGGTCGCGGTGGTCGTCGAGCGGCAGGCCGACCCGTACCGCGAACAGCCGCTGCCCGCCCGTATTGTCCGCACCGTCAACGCGTACGACGATCTCACCGGTGAAAGTGCCGGGAGCGCGCTCGCCGCACTGGAGCAGCTCCGCCTGGGAACCGCTCACGACTACCAGCCGGAAGTGGTGGAGTCCCTGGCCCGGGTGCTGTCGCGCGGTGGTCTCGGTCCCGCTCAGCCTGGGTAACCCATGGGTAATGAGCGGGCGTCCGACCGGGCATGGTTGGATGCGAAAGAAGGACCACTGAGAGACATCGACACGCAGACACTCAGGCAGTGTCCGGGGGCAGTGACCCGAGCGACCGGCAGGCGGGAATCGTGAGGATCTTCGGGAAGGTACGGCATCGGCCCTCCGCCTCTTGGCGGCAGGCCACCGACCGCGCGTTCACGCTGATCGGCGACGGCCGGTACGAGGACGCGGGCGCGCTGCTGACGCGCGCGGCGGATCTGGAGCCCTGGCTCTCCGAGTCGTGGTTCAACCTCGCGCTCCTCCACAAGTTCCGGCACGACTGGGAGCAGGCCCGCGCCGCGGGCCTGCGGGCCGTCGCCCTGCTGGACAAGGAGACGGGCGCCCCCGACTGGTGGAACGTGGGGATCGCCGCCACCGCCCTGCAGGACTGGCCGCTGGCCCGGCGCGCCTGGCAGGCGTACGGGCTGAAGGTGCCCGGTGGCCCGCGCGCCGCGGGCGGCGGGGGAGCGGCGGCGGGCGCGGAGCCCGTCGGCATGGAGCTGGGCAGCGCCGCCGTGCGGCTGTCGCCCGAGGGCGAGGCGGAGGTCGTGTGGGGCCGCAGGCTCGACCCGGCACGGATAGAGGTGCTGTCGATCCCGCTGCCGTCGTCCGGCCGTCGCTGGGGCGAGGTCGTCCTCCACGACGGCGTCCCGCACGGCGAACGCACCACCGCGGCGGGACACAGCTTCCCCGTCTTCGACGAGATCGAGCTCTGGGCGCCCTCGCCCGTGCCGACCTGGGTGGTGCTGCTGGAGGCCGCGACCGAGGAGGACCGGGACGCGCTGGAGCAGCTCGCCGCCGACGCCGGGTTCGCGGCCGAGGACTGGTCCTCGTCGGTGCGGCTGCTGTGCCGGGCGTGTTCCGAGGGCGTGATGCCGAGCGCCGAGGGGGACGGGGAGCACCTGGACCCGCACGACCACAGTGAGCCGGGCCACCCGGGTCCGCTGGGCCACCGCACCGCCGGCGAGCTCTGGGTGCCGGAGCGGGAGTGCGGAATCGCCGCCCCCGCCGCGCTCGTGCGGGGGCTGCTCGACGGCTGGGTGGCGGACAGCCCCGACAGCCGCGAGTGGCGCGATCTCGAGGAAGTCTGCTGACCACTGCCGCAGGGCCGTAGGCTGTACGGGTCATCGGGACGGTTTTGAGGAAGGCTTACGGCGGAAATGGCGCAGCAGGAGACGGACGAGCAGATCAACGACGGCTTCGTCGTCGACACGGAGGACTGCGAGGAGCGCGAAACGGCCTACCGCGAGCGCGGCAGTGCCCGTCCCATCACCGTCGTCGGCAATCCGGTGCTCCACAAGGAGTGCCGGGACGTCACGGAGTTCGACGACAAGCTCGCGGCGCTGATCGACGACATGTTCGCCAGCCAGCGGGCGGCCGAGGGCGTGGGCCTGGCCGCGAACCAGATCGGCGTGGACCTCAAGGTCTTCGTCTACGACTGCCCGGACGACGAAGGCGCGCGCCACGTGGGCGTCGTCTGCAATCCGGTGCTGCAGGAGCTGCCGCCTGAGCTCCGGATCCTCGACGACTCCAACGAGGGCTGCCTGTCGGTCCCGACGGCGTACGCGTCGCTCGCCCGCCCGGACTACGCCGAGGTGCACGGCCAGGACGCCGAGGGCAAGCCCATCAAGGTGCGCGGCACCGGCTACTTCGCGCGCTGCCTGCAGCACGAGACGGACCACCTGTACGGCCGGCTCTACATCGACCGGCTGTCGAAGCGGGACCGCAAGGACGCGCTGCGGCAGATGGCGGAGGGCACACCGCGCTACGAGACCGTGCCCAACGACTGACCCGCCCTTCGGCCGTCGCGCGCTCCGCAAGCGCCTGTCCGCGCCCCGCACCGAACGTCGGCGCGGGGCGCGGCCGTTACCGCCAATGGGCCGACAAATGTCGGCACCCCGGGCCCTGTTGACGCGCGTCGACCGTCCCGTCAGTCTCTGGCGTGCACTCCCTCATCCGGTGGACCCGTCATGGAGGGCCGATGCCCAGACGTACCGCTCGACTCCTGCTGTCGTTTGTCATGCTCATGGTCGCATCGCTGGGCGGGGTCGTGGCCACCGCCGGCACAGCGCACGCCGACGGCTGCTACACCTGGTCCCGCACCCTCTCCCAGGGCGCCACGGGCGCCGATGTCACCCAGCTCCAGATCCGTGTCGCCGGATATCCCGGCCACGGGGCGGTCCTGGCCGTCGACGGGGACTACGGACCGGCCACCACGGCCGCCGTCAAGCGCTTCCAGTCCGCCTACGGCCTCGCCGCCGACGGTGTCGCCGGCCCCGCCACCTTCAGCAAGCTCTACGCCCTCCAGGACGACGACTGCACCCCCGTCCACTTCAGCTACGCCGAACTGAACGACTGCAACTCCACCTGGGCGGGCGGCGCGGTGAGTGCCGCCACCGCCAAGTCCAACGCCCTGCGCACCATGTGGAAACTGGAGGCCATGCGGCACGCGCTCGGCGACCAGCCCCTCCGGGTCACCAGCGGTTTCCGCTCCCACGCCTGCAACGACGCGGTCGGCGGCGCATCGGGCAGCCGCCATCTCTACGGCGACGCGGCGGACCTGGGCGCAGGCCCGCACTCCCTGTGCACCCTGGCCCGGCAGGCCCGCAACCACGGCTTCAACGGCATCCTCGGCCCCGGCTACCCGGGCCACGGCGACCACGCCCACGTCGACCACCGCGCGAGCCGCTTCTGGTCGGCGTCCGGCTGCGGGATCTGAACGGCGACGGGCTCAGGCGGCACGGACGGGGCCGCGGAAGGTCCTCCGGTACGCGTTCGGCGTCGTCCCCAGCGTCCGCAGGAAGTGGTGGCGCAGGGCCGCGGAGTTGCCGAAACCGGCCCGGCCCGCGATCGCGTCCACCGTCTCGTCCGTCGCCTCCAGCAACTCCTGCGCCAGCAGCACGCGCTGGCGCAGGAGCCAGCGGTACGGCGTCGTACCCGTCTCCTGAAGGAAGCGCCGGGCGAAGGTCCGCGGCGACATGTGCGCACGCCCGGCGAGTTGCTCCACGGTCATCTCCCGGTCCAGGTGCCGCTCCATCCAGGCGAGCACCTCGCCGACGGTGTCGCAGCGGGTCCGAGGCAGGGGCCGGTCGATGTACTGGGCCTGGCCCCCGTCGCGGTGCGGCGGGACGACCATCCGCCGAGCGATCTTGTTGGCGACCTCCGGGCCGTGCTCCTGGCGCACCAGATGCAGACAGGCGTCGATGGCGGCGGCCGTGCCGGCCGAGGTGACCACCGGCCCCTCGTCGACGTACAGCACGTCGGCGTCCACCCTCGCCCGCGGGTGGCGCAGGGCCAGCGCGTCCGCATGCAGCCAGTGCGTGGTGCAGCGGCGTCCGTCGAGCAGCCCCGCGGCCCCCAGCACGAAGGCGCCGGTGCAGACGGAGAGGACCCGGGCGCCGCGGTCGACGGCGTCGCGGAGCGCCGCGAGCAGTGGCTCGGGATAGTCGCGCGCCGTGTAGTCGCTGCCGGTGGGCACGGCGATGAGATCGGCCTCCGCCAGCCGCTCCGGGCCGTGTTCCACCTCCACGGTGAAGCCCGCGTGGGTCCGCAGCCGGCGGCCCTCGGCCGAGACGACGGCGAAGTCGTGGACGGGCAGCCCGTCGTCGCTGCGGTCGAGGCCGAAGACCTCGCAGAGGACGCCGAGTTCGAAGGGGTGCACGCCGTCGAGCACGACGGCCGCCACATTCTCCAGCATGAGCGGAGTGTGGCAGTAATTCGATGCCCTACGACAGTCCTGCCACTGACCTTTCCGTGCCCGTACCGCGACAGTGGAGGACATGAACAGCGTCCTCGACTACCTGACCGCCGGCGGCCTCCTCCTCCTCGTCGCCCTCGCCCCGCTCCTCGGCCACGCCGGGGACCGCAGGACCGACCGCGAACTGCGCCGGGCGGAGCGTCCGGACGACGACACGGGCGGGCGCCCGGACCGATCCCCGGTCCGGGCGCCCGCCCGCGCGCGTCCGTCTGCGTCGGGCGCCGTCCTCAGAAGTCCTCGTCCAGATCGACCGTGCCCTCCACGGCGACCTGGTACGCCGAGGGCCGGCGCTCGAAGAAGTTCGTCAGTTCCTGCACACCCTGCAGCTCCATGAAGGAGAAGGGGTTCTGGGAGCCGAACACCGGGGCGAAGCCGAGCCGGGTCAGCCGCTGGTCGGCGACGCACTCCAGGTACTCGCGCATCGACTCGGTGTTCATCCCCGGCAGACCGTCCCCGCACAGGTCGCGCGCGAACTGCAGCTCCGCCTCGACCGCCTCCTTCAGCATGTCGGTGACCTGCTGCCGGAGCGTGTCGTCGAAGAGCTCCGGCTCCTCCTTGCGGACCGTGTCCACGACCTCGAACGCGAAGTTCATGTGCATGGTCTCGTCGCGGAACACCCAGTTCGTGCCGGTCGCGAGACCGTGCAGCAGACCCCGCGAGCGGAACCAGTACACGTACGCGAACGCCCCGTAGAAGAACAGCCCCTCGATACAGGCCGCGAAGCAGATCAGGTTCAGCAGGAAACGGCGGCGGTCGGCCTGGCTCTCCAGCCGGTCGATCTTCTCGACCGAGTCCATCCACCGGAAGCAGAACTGGGCCTTCTCCCGGATCGACGGGATGTTCTCCACCGCGGCGAAGGCCGCCGCGCGGTCCTCCGGGTCGGGCAGATAGGTGTCCAGCAGCGTCAGATAGAACTGGACGTGCACGGCCTCCTCGAAGAGCTGCCGCGACAGGTACAGGCGCGCCTCGGGGGAGTTGATGTGCTTGTACAGCGTCAGCACCAGGTTGTTCGCGACGATCGAGTCGCCGGTCGCGAAGAAGGCGACCAGACGGCCGATCAGGTGCTGCTCGCCCGGGGTGAGCTTGGCGAGGTCCGCGACGTCCGAGTGGAGGTCGACCTCCTCCACCGTCCAGGTGTTCTTGATGGCGTCCCGGTAGCGGTCGTAGAAGTCGGGGTAGCGCATCGGGCGCAGCGTCAGCTCGAAGCCCGGGTCGAGCAGGTTCTTGTCGTTCATAGCAGTCGGCGCGGGGCGCCGTCCTCCAGCGGTGGTGTGCGGTCGGCGGGCGGAGTTACTGGCAGGCCTCGCAGGACTCCGGGTTCTCCAGCGAGCAGGCGACGGCGTCGGGGTCGGCGGCCTGCTGGACGGGGATGGTGGCGGCCGGCGCCGCGCCCGAGGCGGCGCGGGCGATCCGGGTCGCGGGCCGGGAACGCAGGTAGTACGTGGTCTTCAGGCCCTGCTTCCAGGCGTACGCGTACATCGAGGAGAGCTTGCCGATCGTCGGCGTCTCCATGAACAGGTTCAGCGACTGCGACTGGTCGAGGAACGGGGTGCGGGCCGCGGCCATGTCGATCAGGCCGCGCTGGGGGATCTCCCAGGCGGTGCGGTACAGCGCGCGGACCTCCGCCGGGATCCAGTTCAGGCCCTGGACCGAGCCTCCGGAGTCCCGCAGCGCCTCACGGGTCTGCGCGTCCCACACGCCGAGCTTCTTCAGGTCGTCCACCAGGTAGGAGTTCACCTGGAGGAACTCGCCCGACAGCGTCTCGCGCTTGAAGAGGTTGGAGACCTGCGGCTCGATGCACTCGTACACACCGGCGATCGACGCGATCGTGGCGGTGGGCGCGATGGCGAGCAGCAGCGAGTTGCGCATCCCGGTGGCGGCGACGCGTGCGCGCAGTGCGGCCCAGCGCTCGGGCCAGGCGAGCTCCGCGTCGTAGTGGTCGGGGTGCAGCACCCCGCGGGCCGTGCGCGTCCGCTCCCAGGCGGGGAGGGGCCCGTTGCGCTCGGCGAGGTCGCAGGACGCCTCGTAGGCGGCCAGCATGATCCGCTCGGCGATCCGCGTCGACAGCGACTGCGCCTCGGCGGAGTCGAACGGCAGGCGCAGCTTGAAGAAGACGTCCTGGAGGCCCATGGCGCCGAGGCCCACCGGGCGCCACTTGGCGTTGGAGCGGCCGGCCTGCTGCGTCGGGTAGAAGTTGATGTCGACGACCCGGTCGAGGAAGGTCACGGCGGTGCGGACGGTGTCGTCCAGCCGCTCCCAGTCGATCACGTCCTCGCCGTCGGGGGCGTCCCGCACGACGAACGCGCCGAGGTTGACCGAGCCGAGGTTGCAGACGGCGGTCTCGCCGTCGTCGGTGACCTCGATGATCTCGGTGCACAGATTGGAGGAGTGGACGACGGTGCCGGGCTCCGCGGTCTGGTTGGCGGTGCGGTTGGAGGCGTCCTTGAAGGTCATCCATCCGTTGCCGGTCTGCGCGAGCGTGCGCATCATGCGCCCGTAGAGATCGCGGGCGGGGATGGTGCGGCGGGCGAGCCCGGCCGCCTCCGCCCTGCGGTACGCGGCGTCGAAGTCGTCGCCCCAGAGGTCCACGAGCTCCGGCACGTCGGCGGGGGAGAACAGCGACCAGTCGGCGTCGGCGTTCACCCGGCGCATGAACTCGTCGGGGATCCAGTGCGCCAGGTTGAGGTTGTGCGTACGGCGCGCCTCCTCGCCCGTGTTGTCGCGCAGCTCCAGGAACTCCTCGATGTCCGCGTGCCACGTCTCCAGGTAGACGCAGGCCGCGCCCTTGCGCCGGCCGCCCTGGTTGACGGCCGCCACCGAGGAGTCCAGCGTGCGCAGGAACGGCACGATGCCGTTGGAGTGGCCGTTGGTGCCGCGGATGAGCGAACCGCGGGAGCGGATGCGCGAGTACGAGAGGCCGATGCCGCCGGCGTGCTTCGAGAGCCGCGCCACCTGGTGGTAGCGCTCGTAGATGGAGTCCAGCTCGTCCAGCGGGGAGTCCAGCAGGTAGCAGGACGACATCTGGGGGTGCCGGGTCCCGGAGTTGAAGAGCGTGGGGGAGGACGGCAGGTAGTCGAGCCGGCTCATCAGCCCGTACAGCGACGCCACTTCGTCCAGCGCGCGCAGCGACTCGTCCTCGGCGAGGCCGCAGGCGACGCGGAGCATGAAGTACTGCGGTGTCTCGATGACCTTGCGGGTGATCGGGTGCCGGAGCAGGTAGCGGCTGTAGAGCGTGCGCAGGCCGAAGTAGCCGAAGCGGTCGTCGGCGGCCGGGTCGACCAGCGAGTCGAGGCGCTGGGCGTGGCCCTGCACGAACGCGGCCGTGCGGTCGGCGATCAGCCCCTCGCGCCGGCCGACGGCGATCGAGGCGGAGAACGCGGACGCTCCCTGGCCGGCCGCTTCCGCCGCGATGGTGAGGGTGAGCAGCCGGGCCGCGAGCCGGGAGTACGCCGGGTCCTCGGAGATGAGGCCCGCGGCCGCCTCCGTGGCCAGTTCGCGCAGTTCGGCCTCGTCCGAGCCCGCGTGGCGGCCCCGGAGGGCCGCGGCGGCGACCCGGCCGGGGTCGGCGTCGGGCAGGTCGGCGGTGAGCTCGGTCAGGGTCCGCAGGAGCGCGGTGCCTGGTCCGTCGGCGAGCTTCGCTGAAGCAGGATCGGGCGGCGCGATGGTCACGGGGTGCTCTCCCTCGCTCGGCTGGGGGCCGGCGGGGCGCGGGGGCACGGACGCACACCCGGGCAGGGCGGACCGCGTCCACCGGCCTTTTCCGCGAGGCCCGGACGTCTGGGCACCCGGGCCGGACGGTCCGGGCGCACCGTCGGCAGGTCCTCGGACTCACGGGCGTACGGGGCCCCGGATCCGGGCCCGCGCACGCCGTACACCGTTGCGGGACAGTTCCGGATTCCCACCGGATTTCCCTGCGGCGACAGCGAGCATGAGCATACATGTGGGGGCCGCGAGTTGCGGAACCCCCCACATGTTGTGTCGTGGCCCCGCTTGGAGCTCAAGGACGTACACCCCCGCGGCGGCGGGCAGGGCCCGGGTGCCGTCCCCTTCCGGGTGCCCGTACGAGGCCTGGCCGTTCGCGGAGACGGCATGCGGGCGTGCGCCGCGGAGCGGGTGGAGGGCGCCGGCCGGTGCGGCCGAGGGCGCGGGCGGCGTGACGCGCGCGCGGGTGCCCGGCGGGAAACCCTCGCCGCGGGCCCGCGGAACGACGGCATGCATCCGGGACGCGGCTTCGCCGCGTCCCGCGGCATCCGCCCGGGGCCGCCGCCGGCCGTGAACGTCACTGCGCCGGCGATCGGCTCCTCGCCGCCCGCCGCGAGCGGTACGCCGGCTTCCGCGGCCCGCGGGGCGGCGTCCCGCAGCACGGCGGGGCGGGCGGGGTCCTCCCCGAACTCGGCTGCCCCGTCGCCGGGATGGGCCCGCGCGCCGGGGTCCCCGAGGCCCCCTGGCCGCCGGGCCCGCGCGGCTCACGGCGAGGTCCGCGGGGGGCAGGGTGCGCCCCGGGAACGGCGACGGGCCTTCGCGTCTCCCCGGCGGGGAGACGCGAAGGCCCGGGGGCGGCTGCCGGTGCGGACGGTCAGCAGCAGCGGAATCCCTTGCGGGGGTCCGCCTCCCGCTCGTCCATGCGGCAGCGTTCGAACTCGCGGCGGGACATCACCTTCGCGTCGGGGTCGTGCGACCGCGTGTGGGCCACGTAGCGGTCGTACACCGACTCGCCCGAGACCTCGCGCACGTACCAGCGGACCCAGTCCAGAGCACGCCGTACCCCGCTCACCGCCGTCATGGCTCCCACGGTACTCACGCCTTGCCGCCGCCCGCGGCCCCGGAGTCCGCGGACTCGCGGGCCGGGGCGCCGGCGCCGACCGCTGCGAGCTCCGCCTTCTCCTCCTTGGTGGCGAACATTCCGGCGGGCGCGACGAGTTTCGACTCGACGTACGGGACCTCGGCGAGCCGGACGGTCTCCGGCTTGCTGATCGCCTTGAAGCAGACCCGCCCGGCGTCGACCAGGACCACCACTATCAGGAGGGCGAACAGCGCGCAGAGCACGCCGTCGACGGTCGAGTTGGTGACGATGGTGTGCATGTCGTCCATCGACTTCGCCGGGGCGAGGACCTCGCCCGAGTCGATGCCCGTCTGGTACTTGTCGCGCTGGGCGAAGAAGCCCACCTTCGGGTCGGCGGAGAAGATCTTCTGCCAGCTGGCGGTGAGGGTGACCGTGGCGTCCCAGGCCAGCGGGACGGCAGTCACCCAGGCCCACTTGAGGCGCCCGGACTTCACGAGCAGCGTGGTGCAGACGGCGAGGGCGACGGCCGCGAGGAGCTGGTTGGCGATGCCGAAGAGCGGGAAGAGCTGGTTGATGCCGCCGAGCGGGTCGTGCACGCCGACCCAGAGGAAGTACCCCCAGCCGCCGACGACGACCGCGCTGGCGAACCAGACGCCGGGCTTCCAGCTGACCTGCTTCATCGGCTTGTAGACGTTGCCCAGCATGTCCTGGAGCATGAAGCGCCCCACCCGGGTGCCCGCGTCGACCGTGGTGAGGATGAACAGCGCCTCGAACATGATCGCGAAGTGGTACCAGAACGCCTTCAGCCCGGCGCCGCCGATGACCGCGGAGAAGATCTCCGACATGCCGAGCGCGAAGGTCGGCGCACCGCCTGTGCGGGAGAGCAGGCTCGCCTCCTCGACGTCCTTCGCCGCCTGCGTCAACTGCTCGGGCGTGACGGTGAAGCCGAGGTTCGCGACCGCCTGGGAGGCGGAGTCCACCGTGGTGCCGATGACGCCGGCCGGGGAGTTGATCGCGAAGAACAGGCCGGGGTCGAGGATGCAGGCGCAGATCATCGCCATGACGGCGACGAACGACTCGGTCAGCATCGCGCCGTAGCCGATCATCCGGATCTGTGTCTCCTTCTGGATCATCTTCGGGGTGGTGCCCGAGGAGACCAGGGAGTGGAAGCCCGAGAGCGCGCCGCACGCGATGGTGATGAAGACGAACGGGAACAGCGAGCCGGCGAAGACCGGTCCCTGCCCGTTGGACGCGAACTCGGTGACGGCCGGCATCTTCAGCGTCGGCAGCGCGATGACCACGCCCAGGGCCAGCAGCACGATGGTGCCCACCTTCATGAAGGTGGAGAGGTAGTCGCGCGGCGCCAGCAGCAGCCAGACGGGGAGCACCGAGGCCAGGAATCCGTAGATCACCATCCAGATGACCAGGGTGCCCGGCTCCAGGGTGAAGAAGCCCGCCAGGGAGGAGTCGGCGACCCAGCCGCCAGCGACGATCGCGAGGAGCAGCAGCGCGACGCCGACGACGGAGACCTCGGTGACCTTGCCCGGTCGCAGGGTGCGCAGGTAGACGCCCATGAACAGGGCGATCGGGATCGTCATGCCGATGGAGAAGACGCCCCACGGGGAGTGCGCCAGCGCGTTGACGATCACCAGTGCCAGCACCGCCAGCAGGATGATCATGATGGCGAAGACGGCGACCAGGGCCGCGATGCCGCCGAAGGGACCGATCTCGTCCCGCGCCATCTGACCGAGCGAACGGCCGTCGCGGCGGGTGGAGAAGAACAGGGTCACCATGTCCTGGACGGCGCCGGCGAAGATCACGCCGACGATGATCCAGATGGTGCCCGGGAGGTAACCCATCTGCGCGGCGAGAATCGGGCCGACCAGCGGTCCCGCTCCCGCGATCGCCGCGAAGTGGTGGCCGAAGAGCACCCGCCGGTCGGTCGGGTGGAAGTCGACACCGTTGTCCAGCCGTTCCGCGGGGGTGGCGCGGGTCCTGTCGGCCTTGAGGACGCGGTACTGGATGAAGCGGGCGTAGAACCGGTAGCCGATGGCGTACGAGCCGAGCGCGGCCGCCAGCATCCAGACGGCGGAGACCTCCTCGCCCCGCGAGAGGGCGAGCACGCTCCAACCGGCCGCGCCGACGAGCGCGACGAGTACCCAGACTGCGATGGACTGCGGAGTTGTTCTCCGCTGGGATGTATTCGATGGTGCCGGCTCGGCCATGGTGTGGCTCCCGTCCCGTCGTGATCACCTGTAACGCGCAGGCAATCTAGGCGACCGATTCGCCAGCGTCACCCCCGCTTCACGTATCGGTACGGCAACGACTGGGGCGACGGTCCGGTACGGGGCTTCTGTGCAGCGCGGGCCGGGTCAGCCCCTGGGGGCTGACCCGGCCCGCGGTCGCGTCTCGACGAGCCTCCCGGCGGTGTCCGCGCGGGCGGTGCTCAGCCCGCCTCGGGCCGCTGCAGCCTGGCCACGAACTTGTAGCGGTCGCCGCGGTAGACCGAGCGCACCCACTCCACGGGTTCGCCGCCGGCGTCCAGCGAGTGCCGGGAGAGCATCAGCATCGGCAGGCCGACGTCCGTGCCGAGCAGCCCTGCCTCGCGGGGGGTGGCCAGCGAGGTCTCGATCGTCTCCTCGGCCTCGGCGAGGTGGACGTCGTACACCTCGGCCAGGGCGGTGTAGAGCGAGGTGTACTTCACCAGCGACCGGCGCAGCGCCGGGAAGCGCTTCGCCGACAGATGCGTGGTCTCGATCGCCATCGGTTCGCCGCTCGCCAGCCGGAGGCGCTCGATGCGCAGCACCCGGCCGCCCGGCGCGATGTCCAGCAGCCCGGCGAGGGTGTCGTCGGCCGTCACGTAACCGATGTCCAGCAGTTGCGACGTGGGTTCCAGGCCCTGCGCCTTCATGTCCTCGGTGTACGAGGTCAGCTGGAGGGCCTGGGAGACCTTGGGCTTGGCGACGAACGTGCCTTTGCCCTGGATGCGTTCCAGCCGTCCCTCGACGACGAGTTCCTGGAGCGCCTGACGCACCGTCGTGCGCGAGGTGTCGAACTCGGCGGCGAGCGTGCGCTCGGGCGGGACGGGCGTGCCCGGGGGCAGCGTCTCCGTCATGTCCAGCAAGTGCCTTTTGAGGCGGTAGTACTTGGGCACGCGCGCGGTCCGGGTCGCCGTCCCGTTCTCCGGCTCGGTGCCGGCCCCGTCCGTGGCCATGGCCTGCCTTCCCGACTCGTGTGGTGCTGCCGTCACCGGCTCCTCCGTTGGTTGCGGCTCACATGGTGGCACGGTCCGGTCACGGGTCGTCGCCCTCCCTCAGGTGTCGGTCCGATAACGGACACGACAGCCCTTCTTATACACCCTTGACACCCCTAAAGGTCTAGGCCAAGCTCCCGGTACTGGTCTAAACCATTAAAGACCAAGTCCCAGCCCCACGAGCAGTACTCGGCGTATGGCTCCGTATGTCCTCGCGGTGGGCGGGGGGTTGCAGCATCCCTGAGGAGGGTGGCGTGAAGCGCAAGCTCATCGCGGCGATCGGCGTCGCGGGCATGATGGTCGGTCTTGCCGCGTGTGGTGACGGCGACAAGGGCGGGGACAAGGCCGGGGCGGACGTCAAGGAGCTCACCGTCTGGCTGACGGTCGACGCCCAGAACAACTGGCCCGAGTTGGTGAAGGCGGCCGACGCGGCGGTCGTGAAGAAGCACCCCGGCATCAAGATCAAGCACGAGTACTACGGCTGGCCGGACAAGAACGCCAAGCTCGACGCCGTCCTCGCCACCGACAAGGCCCCCGACGTCGTCGAGATGGGCAACACCGAGATGCTCGGCTACATGGTCAAGGGCGCCTTCGCCGAGGTCGACCCGAAGCAGTTCGACCAGTCCGACGCCTGGCTCGACGGCCTCAAGGAGTCCGTCACCTACGACGGCAAGACGTACGGCGTCCCGTACTACGCCGGTGGCCGCGTCGGCACCTGGCGCAAGGACATCGCCGCCGAGGTCGGTGTGAAGGCCACCCCGAAGACGTACGCGGAGCTGACCGCCGCCCTGGACAAGATCCAGAAGAAGAAGGGCGCCAAGTTCAGCGCCTGGTACCAGCCTTCGCCCGACTGGTACGCCGCGATGTCCTTCGTCTACGGCGCCGGCGGCTCCATCGCCGAGAACGAGGGGGGCCAGTGGAAGGCCAACCTCTCCTCGCCCGAGTCCATCAAGGGCCTCAACGAGTACAAGTCGATCCTCGACAAGTACATGCACGGCGACAAGACGAAGGACGAGTCCGACCGTCACATCGTGTTCGGCCAGGGCAACTCGGCCGCCATCTTCGGTGCGGCGTGGGAGGGCGGCGCGGCGGCGGCCCCGGAGACGGACAAGGTCGGCAAGCTCGCCGACAAGCTCGAGACCTTCGTGATGCCCGGCCCGTCCGGTCAGCCGCTCCCCGTCTTCCTGGGCGGCTCCGACCTCGCCATCCCGGTCAAGTCCAAGGCCCAGGGCGTCGCCGCCGAGTGGATCAACGCCTTCACCGGCGCCCAGGGCCAGAAGGGCCTGCTCGCCAAGGGCAACCTGCCCAACAACAAGACGGACCTGGCGACCCTGAAGAACGACCCGAAGACGGTCGTGCCTGCCACGGCCGCCGAGTCCAACTGGTTCGTCCCGATGGCACCGGGCTGGGGTCAGGTGGAGAAGGCCCAGACCCTGAAGACGATGCTCCAGGAGATCGGCACCGGCAAGAAGTCGGTCGAGGAGGCCGCGAAGGCGGCCGACGAGGCGATCGACAAGGTCATCAACACCAAGTGACCTTCCGGCAGGGCCCCGTCGTCGGCGACGGGGCCCTGCTCCCGTACGAGGAGAGGGACCGCTAGGAGCGCCCGATGAGTGCCGCAGAGACAACCACTGCCAAGGTGCCGCCGACGCGGCCGTCAACAGCCCAGGGCGCCGGTGGGGGGACCGGTGGAGCGGGGAAGCCGGCCGTGCGGCGGCGCGCGGGCGGCGGGGCCGCGCTCCCGTGGACCCTGCTCGCCCCCTGCCTGCTCGTCCTGCTGCTGGTCCTCGGCTATCCGCTGGCCCGGCTGGTCGCCCTCTCCTTCCAGAAGTTCGGGCAGCCGCAGCTGTGGGGCTTCCAGGAGCCCGAGTCGGTCGGCTTCGCCAACTTCACCAAGATCCTCGGCGACGGCGAGTTCTGGGCCGTCGTCGTCCGCACGATCGTCTTCGCCGGCGGCGCGGTGATCCTCACCATGGTCCTCGGCATGCTGACAGCCCTGCTGCTGCAGCGGGTGTCGGGCTGGGTGAAGACGCTGATCAACATCGCGCTCGTGGCCAGCTGGGGCATGCCCATCATCGTGGCCACCGCCATCTTCAAATGGCTGTTCGACACCGACTACGGAGTCCTCAACTGGCTGCTGAGCCGGCTGCCGGGCGTCGACATGGTCGGGCACAACTGGTTCGCCAGCGGCCCCCAGGGCCTCGCCGTCATCATGCTGCTCGTCGTCTGGGGCGCCGTGCCCTTCGTGGTCATCACGCTCAGCGCCGGTCTCACCCAGGTGCCCAAGGAGCTCGAGGAGGCCGCCCGGCTCGACGGCGCCGGCTCGTGGGGGGTGTTCCGCTACGTCACCCTGCCGGTCCTCAAGCCCATCATCGTGATGCTCACGACGCTCTCCGTCATCTGGGACATGGGTGTCTTCCCGCAGGTCTTCGTGATGCGCAACGGCCATCCGGAGGCCGAGTTCCAGCTGCTGACGACGTACTCGTACGACAAGGCCTTCGTGGTCAACGACTACGGCGGCGGCTCGGCGATCGCCCTGGTGACGGTCGTCCTGCTGCTCGGCGTGGTCGCCGTCTACATGCGCCAGATGCTCAAGATCGGAGAAGTCGAGTGAGCGCCGTGACCAAGAGCGCCGCCCCGGGCGGGCGCCGGAAGCCCGGCCGCGGCAGGCTCGGCTGGAACCTGCTCGGCCTGCTGGTCTTCGTCGCCGCCGGCTTCCCCGTCTACTGGATGCTCAACACGGCCTTCAAGCCCGCGAAGGACGCGATCGACCCGAACCCGCACCTCTTCCCCAGGACGTTCACCCTGGAGAACTTCTCGCGGGCCTTCGACATCGCCGACTTCTGGGGTCCGGTGGGTCGCAGCCTCGTCGTCTCGCTGGTCGTGGTGGTCATCGGCATCGTGGTCGGCATGCTGGCGGCGCTCGCGATCTCGCGCTTCGCCTTCCGCGGCCGCAAGATCGTGATCGTGGGCATCCTGGCCGTCCAGATGGTCCCGCTGGTCGCGATGATCATCCCGGTCTTCCTGCTGCTGAACGACCTCGGTCAGTACGACAAGCTCACGGGCCTGATCATCACGTACCTCACCTTCATCCTCCCCTTCACGGTGTGGACGCTGCGCGGGTTCATCGTCAACATCCCCAGGGAGCTGGAGGAGGCGGCGATGGTCGACGGCTGCACCCGCACCGGCGCCTTCGTGCGGGTGGTCTTCCCGCTGCTCGCCCCGGGAATGGTGGCCACGTCCGTGTACGGCTTCATCCAGGCGTGGAACGAGTACCTGTACGCGCTGATGCTGATGAGCCAGCAGAACCAGACCGCCACCGTCTGGCTCGGCAACTTCACCACCAAGCACGGCACCGAGTACGCGCCGATGATGGCCGGCGCCACGATGATGGCCGTCCCCATCGTGATCCTCTTCCTCCTCGTCCAGCGCAAGATGGCCGCGGGTCTGACGGCCGGCGCAGTGAAGGGATGACGCCTTTCATGACAACGCTCGTGGACCGCACCGACACACTCACCCGTGACGCCCTCGCCGTGCTGCAGCCCGGCTTCGTCGGCACGACCGCCCCCGACTGGCTGCTGCGCAGGATCGGCGAAGGGCTCTCGTCCGTCGGACTGTTCGGCCGCAACGTCACCTCGCCCGGCCAGCTCGCGGCCCTCACCGCCCGGTTGCGGGCGGAGCGCGAGGACGTCCTCGTCGCGATCGACGAGGAGGGCGGTGACGTCACCCGACTGGAGGTCCGTACCGGTTCCTCCTTCCCCGGCAACTACGCGCTCGGGTCGGTGGACGACGTCGAGCTGACCCGGGCGGTGGCCGCCGAGCTCGGCCGCAGGCTCGCCGAGTGCGGAGTCGACCTCAACTGGGCTCCATCGGCTGATGTCAACTCGAACCAGGACAATCCGGTCATCGGGGTGCGTTCCTTCGGGGCCGACCCCGCCCTGGTCGCCCGGCACACCGCCGCCTACGTCCGGGGCCTCCAGTCCGCAGGCGTCGCTGCATGTACCAAGCATTTTCCGGGACATGGTGACACCGCCGTCGATTCGCACCACGCCCTGCCCCGGATCGATGTGGAGTTGGCCACGTTGCACTCCCGTGAGCTGCAGCCTTTCCGGGCGGCCATCTCGGCGGGTTCCAAGTCCGTCATGAGCGCGCATATCCTGCTACCCGCGCTCGACCCCGACCGCCCGGCCACCCTGAGCCCGCAGGTCCTCACCGGACTGCTGCGCCGGGAACTGGGCTACGACGGACTGATCGTCACCGACGGCATGGAGATGCAGGCCATCTCCGCGGTCTACGGAATCGAGCGCGGCAGTGTCCTCGCGATCGCCGCCGGTGCCGACGCGATCTGTGTCGGCGGCGGCCTGGCCGACGAGGACACCGTGCTGCGACTGCGCGACGCGCTGGTCACCGCGGTACGCAAGGGCGAGCTGCCCGAGGAACGACTGGCCGACGCGGCCGCGCGGGTGCGCGCGCTCGCGGACTGGACCAGGGGGGTCAGGGGGGCGGCATCGGAGCCGGGCGCGGCTTCACAGGAGGGGACCGCGCCCGGCACCGAGATCGGCCTGACGGCCGCGCGGCGGGCCGTGCGCGTGACGGTCGGCGAGCGTCCCAGCGAGCCGCTGACCACGGCACCGTACGTCGCCGCGTTCACGCCCGTGGCCAACATCGCCGTCGGTGACGAGACCCCGTGGGGCGTCGCCGCCGAACTCGCCCGCCGCCTCCCCGGCACGGAGACCGGCACGTACACGGACGCCGCCGTCGACGACGTCCTCCGGGCTGCCGGCGGACGCCGCATCGTGGCCGTCGTCCGGGACGCCCACCGCCACCCGTGGATGTCGCAGTCCCTGGACGCCCTCGTCGCCGCCCGCCCCGACACGATCGTCGTCGAGATGGGGCTCAACGCCGCCCCGCCCCGCGGGGCCCTCCACGTGGCCACCTACGGCGCGGCCCGGGTCTGCGGGATCGCGGCGGCGGAGGCCGTCACCGGGAACTGAGGACCACGCGCCCGGCGGCCCGCAGGGCGTGTCCGGCGGCTCGGACCGGCGGCGGTGCACAGCCCCGGTCCGGCGGCCGGGCCGGAGGGCCCGGACGCCCCGGCGACCGGACACCGGAGGAGGACGGCCGCACCGGCCGTCGAGACCGGTCGCGAAAACGGCGATGCCGGTCCGCCCGATCGAGGGGCGGGCCGGCATCGCCGTTCCTGCGTGTGGCGGGGCGGGCGTGGAGCGGTCGCCCCTCGACCCGGCCCGGCGCCTCCTGGTCCGGTGCGGCGCACGAGGGCTGCCAGGTGGCAGCAGATGGTGGGGCGGTGAGCCCCGGGCTGCCGGTCACGGAGGGCCGGAGCGGGGCCCTGGCGCACGGCCGGGGCCGCGGCGTGCCCCGGACGGCCGCCGGGCCGGTGGGCGCGGGCGCGTACGGGCATCCGCCCGGCCCGGCGCTCCCCGGCGCGGGCGCGTACGGGCATCCGCCCGGCCCGGCGCTCCCCGGCGCGTGCGGGACCCAGGGTGCGGCGGCGCACCGGAGCCGGACGGGCTGCGGTGGCGGGCCCCGTTCGTCCCCGCCGGGCGCCGGTCCGGCGCCGCGGTGTCCCGGACCCCGGCCTCCCGGCCCCGCGGCGCCTACAGGCCCTGCCAGGCCGGCTTGTTCGCGTAGGTGTGGCGGAAGTAGTCCGCGAGCTTCAGCTTCGAGGCCGCGGCCTCGTCGACCACCACGGTCGCGTGCGGGTGCAGCTGCAGTGCCGAGGCGGGGCACACGGCCGCCACGGGCCCCTCCACGGTCGCCGCGACCGCCTCCGCCTTGCCCTCCCCGGTGGCCAGCAGCACCAGGTGCCGGGCCTCCAGGATGGTTCCGATGCCCTGCGTGATGACGTGGTGCGGTACCTGCGCGATGTCGCCGCCGAAGAAGCGCGCGTTGTCCACGCGCGTCCGCTCGGTCAGCGTCTTGATCCTCGTTCGCGAGGCGAGCGAGGAGCAGGGCTCGTTGAAACCGATGTGCCCGTCGGTGCCGATCCCCAGCAGCTGCAGATCGACGCCGCCCGCCGCCGCCAGTGCCGCGTCGTACGCCTCGCAGGCGGCCTGGACGTCCTCCGCGGAGCCGTCCGGACCCATGAACGAGTCCGGGCTCAGCCCGAGCGGCTCCACGACCTCTCGCAGCACCACCGAGCGGTACGACTCGGGGTGGCCGGCCGGCAGGCCCACGTACTCGTCGAGCTGGGCTATCCGAGCCCGGGAGACGTCCACGTCCCCGGCCCGCACCTGGGCCGTCAGGGCCTCGTACACGGGCAGCGGCGTCGATCCCGTGGCCACCCCGAGCAGTGCGCCGGGCTTTCGGCGCAGCAGATCCGCGATGCCCCGCGCGATGAGCTCCCCGCCTGCCTTTGCGTCCTGGACGATGACAACTTCCACGCTGGGCCTGCCGATCGATTGAAAGGTCATGTGGTATAGACCAATCTAGCAGAATGGGGTGGCGCCCCGGTGAATCCCGGCTGGCGGGGGTGTGGTTCCCCGTGGTCGACTGACCCCGGACGGCGCCCGGTTCGTATGGGAGGCACACGTCATGTCCACCACGACGTCCGAGGGGCACAGCGAGCGGCCGGGCCGGATCATGGCCGGGGAGGTGGCCGAGCAGCCCGCGGTCCTGCGCCGGATCCTCGCCGAAGGCGCGCCGCGAATCCGGGCGACCGCCGCGGCGATCGCCGAGCGGAAGCCGAGGTTCGTGCTGCTGACCGCCCGCGGCACGTCCGACAACGCCGCGCTGTACGCCAAGTACCTGCTGGAGGTCCGGCTCGGGCTGCCGTGCGGACTGACCTCCATGTCCACGACGACGGCCTACGGGGCGAAGCCGAGCCTCACCGACGTCCTCGTGATCACGGTGAGCCAGTCCGGCGGCTCGCCGGACCTGGTGGCCTCCACCAGGGCGGCGCGCGAGGCCGGCGCGATCACCCTCGCGGTGACGAACAACCCGGACTCGCCGCTGGCCGCCGTCTCCGAGTACCACGTCGACATCCTGGCGGGCCCGGAGAAGGCCCTGCCGGCGACCAAGACGTACACGGCGTCCCTCCTGTCGCTCTATCTGCTCGTCGAGGGGCTGCGCGGCGGGGAAGGTGCGCCGGCGCACGTGCTGCCCGGCCTCGCGGAGGAGATCCTGGCCCGCGGGGACGAGGTGCGGCGGCTGGCCGCCCGCTACCGCTTCGCCGAGCGCATGGTCATCACGTCCCGCGGCTACGGCTACCCGACCGCCAAGGAGGCGGCGCTGAAGATGATGGAGACGAGCTACATCCCGGCCCTCTCCTACTCGGGCGCCGATCTGCTGCACGGCCCGCTCGCCATGGTCGACAACATCTCCCCGGTGATCGCGGTGGTGACGGACGGCCGCGGCGGCGAGGCGCTCCAGCCGGTGCTCGACCGGCTGCGTGGGCGTGGTGCCGACCTCTTCGTCGTCGGGCCGAAACCGCAGGTCGAGGCGGCGTCCGCAGGCTTCGTGCTGCCCACCGAAGGGGTGGCGGAGGAGGTCCAGCCGATCCTGGAGATCCTTCCGCTCCAGTTGCTGGCGTACGAGGTGACCATCGCGCGGGGCCAGGACCCGGACGCCCCGCGGGCCCTCGCCAAGGTCACCGAGACCCGCTGATCCGCGACCGCCGGGTGCGGGCGGGCGGGGCCGCATCGGGCCGCCGGCGGCGCGCGCCCGGCCGTTGAAACGGCCGGTGAAAGACCGGCCAGTGAAGGACCGGCCCCAGAAAGACCCGCGGGCCGCGGCGCCGGGACGGGACCCTCAGCCCGTCCGGCACCGCAGCCCGGAGTTGCCCGGCCGGCGGGTGTGCGGTCCCGTTCGGCCGTGTGGAGGCCCGCGGCGCAGTCAGGGCAGAGAGCGCCGGGTCCTCGGTCCACCCTCCTGTGCGGGGAGGGCGGAGGTCTTCTGTTGTCGTCCGGATCGTATCCGGTACAACGGTGTCATTGTGGACTAGACCATTCTGCCCTGTCCATCCGTCTGCACGCATTGATTTCGGGGCCCATCCTCCACCACGGAGGCCCGTCCCGTCAGGTTCTCACCAAAGGTACGCTCGCAACGTGCCCTCCATGAACGACCTCGTACGCCAGCACACCGCTCTGAGCGAGTCCGACCTCGAGTGGCTGCATCTGCTGGTCTCGGAGTGGCAGCTGCTCTCCGACCTCTCCTTCGCGGACCTCGTCCTGTGGGTACCGACCCTGGACGGCACGCGTTACGTCTCCGTCGCCCAGATGCGGCCGAACACGGGGCCCACGTCCTATCAGGACGACATGGTCGGGCACCTGGTTCCCCGCGGCCGCCGTCCGCTGCTCGACGCCGCGCTCGACGAGGGCCGCATCGTGCGCGAGGGCGATCCCGAGTGGCGCGAGGAGGTGCCGGTGCGGGTCGAGTCCATCCCCGTACGGCGTGAAGGCCGGGTCCTCGGGGTGATCGCGCGCAACACCAACCTGCTCACGGTGCGCACCCCGAGCCGGCTGGAGCTGACCTATCTCCAGTCCGCCTCCGACCTGGCCCAGATGATCGCCGCCGGTGCGTTCCCGTTCCCCGAGCAGCAGGTCGACATGGACGCCTCGCCGCGCGCCGGAGACGGACTGATCCGCCTCGACGCCGACGGAGTCGTCCAGTACGCGTCCCCGAACGCGCTGTCCGCGTACCACCGGCTCGGCCTCGCCGCCGATCTGGTCGGGCAGCACCTGGGGCAGATCACGGCCGAACTGGCGCCGTCCCGGGGGCCCGTGGACGAGGCCCTGGTCAAACTCGCCAGCGGCTACGCCCCCCGCGAGGCCGAGGTCGAGGGCAACGGGGGAGTGATCCAACTCCGCGCCATCCCGCTGAAGCCCAAGGGCACCCGCATAGGCTCCCTCGTCCTGCTCCGCGATGTCACCGAACTCCGGCGCCGTGAACGTGAGTTGATCACCAAGGACGCCACCATCCGGGAGATCCACCACCGGGTGAAGAACAACCTCCAGACGGTCGCGGCGCTGCTGCGTCTCCAGGCCAGGCGGATGGACTCCGTGCGGGGCCGGGAGGCCCTCAACGAGGCGGTCCGGCGGGTCGGCTCCATCGCCATCGTCCATGAGACGTTGTCCCAGAACCTGGACGAGCGGGTCGAGTTCGACGAGATCGCCGACCGGGTCCTCGCCATGGTGGCGGAGATTTCCCCCGGCAAAGTCGAGTGCCGGCGCACCGGCCGCTGCGGAATCCTCGACGCCGAGGTCGCCACGCCGCTCTCCATGGTGCTGACCGAGGTCCTGCAGAACGCACTGGAGCATGCCTTCGCGCCGGGGGAGCACGGCACGGTCGACGTGTCGGCGGTGCGCGGCGGCCCCCGCGGCGCGGAGCGGCTGCTCATCACCGTGCAGGACGACGGACGTGGGCTGCCCGAGGACTTCGACCCGCAGACGGCGGGGAACCTGGGCCTCCAGATCGTGAGAACCCTGGTGGAGGGGGAGTTGGGCGGCACCTTCGACATGAAGCCGGCCGCCGGCCGCGGGACCCGGGTCGTCCTCGACATTCCCGTACGGAGCCAGAAGTAGCCCGGGCGGCCATCCCGAAGCGGCTCCGAGCCTCAGCGAGGTGGCCGCCGCGGGCGTCGGCGCGAAGTGGCCCGGGAACGCCGGGCAGGGGGGTACTCCTACTGCCGCGCGCCGCGCCCGCGCGGATGGCGGGGAGGACTCCCGGGCCGTCCCGACCCCTGGCCGGTCGTTCCCGCGTGCACAGCAGCGAGCCCCGGACCGTTGGAGATGGTCCGGGGCTCGAAAGCTTCGGGATACTGCTGCGCGCTGCGGCTCGGGGGCGGTGAATGCGTACTCGCCGTACGCGCCGCCGGGCTCAGGCTGTTAGCAGGGGGCCGTCAGGCGCTGGCGTTGCGCGCCCGGTTGCGGGCTGCGCGGCGCTTCATCGCGCGGCGCTCGTCCTCGCTGAGGCCACCCCAGACGCCGGAGTCCTGGCCGGACTCGAGCGCCCACTGCAGGCACTGCTCCATGACGGGGCAGCGACGGCAGACGGCCTTGGCTTCCTCGATCTGCAGCAGCGCAGGACCGGTGTTGCCGATGGGGAAGAACAGCTCGGGGTCTTCCTCGCGGCAAACGGCGTTGTGACGCCAGTCCATGGCTGCTACCTCTCTTGGTATTACGTGCAGGTTGCTTGTGAATGTGAACGCTTTCACGAATCCCCCCGCAAGTGAAGGGCCGACGCCCAGTTGAACTGGTGTGGTCCAGGTTGAGGAGGGGTTCTGGCTCTCCGTGGAGGCCGGTCCTGCGGGCCGTCCCGATCGCCATGTAGAGATTCGCAAACCTCGGCTGCGGATACAACCCCTTCCGGAAAGTTTTTTTTGATTCCTCGGTGTCGACTAGGTCACAGCCGTACTTCCATGGGGTGGACCCGCGCCTAAACGTTCGAGTGGAAGGACTTTTGCCCCTTCCGCTCACACAATCACACGCAGTGCACGGCGTACGCCTGTGAACGTCACGCTGCTGCGCAGTCCCAGGTGGTCGCCGTCCATCTGGAAGGGCAGTGCCACCTTCGAATGCAAGGTGAAGTCCGTGAGGTCGTGAAAAGAGGCCACGTGCTTGCCGCGGGGGCCGCGATCAGGGGTCGAGGTGAGCAATTGGGTCGCGTAGCGGGCCAGGGCGGCGGTCGAGAGCCGGCCCAGGCCGAGTACGTCCAGCGCGCTGTCGAAGGACGCGGCCGGAGTCGCGTACACCGGGCGATTCCCCAGGTAGGTCCAGGGGGAGGTGTTGCAGACGATGGCCAGTGCGAGCTCGCGCACGGGATCCGCCCCGGGGCGCTCCAGGGTGATCGCGCCACTGCGGCGGTGCGGGTCGGCGAGGAACTGCCGCGCCGCCTGGCGTATGTAGAGGGAGTGCGTCGAGATCCGGCCGCGCTCCCGCTGCTGCTCGACCCGGCCGACGACCCCGGCGTCGAAGCCGAAACCGGCACAGAACGTGAACCAGCGGGGTGGAACGCCCTCGTCCGGGGTGTCCGGCGTGCCGGCCGCTATGCCGAGACCGACCGTTCGTCCGCTCCCCGTCTCCAGGGCGTCCAGGATCGCGCCGGTCGCCTCGACGGCGTCGTTCGGCAGTCCCAGGGCGCGGGCGAAGACGTTCGTGGAGCCGCCGGGCACGACCGCGAGGCGCGGCAGGCCGTCCGGGTCCGGTCCGCCGTGCAGCAGCCCGTTCACGACCTCGTTGACCGTGCCGTCGCCGCCCAGTGCCACGACCAGGTCGATGTCGTCCGAGTCGGCGGCCCGGCGGCCGAGATCACGGGCGTGCCCGCGGTACTCGGTCGTGACGGCCTCCAGCTTCATCTCGCTCGCGAGGGCGTGGATGAGGACGTCACGGGTGCGGGCACTGGTGGTGGTTGCTGCCGGATTGACCACGAGGAGTGCGCGCATGGCCGCCAGAGTACCTACCACGCGGTACACGGCCCAGTCCGGGGCGAGCGGCGCCCGCACGGCCCGTCCCCCGGGGTGCTCGGGGCGCGGGGCTACCCTGCAGGGGTGAGCAGTGCTGAGCAGACTCCCGAGACCATCCCCGGCGCCCCCGCGAAGCGGCCCGGCCGGCTGACCGCGGCGGCAGGCCTGTGCGGGCTCGAGGCCCTCGCCCTGTTCGCCGGCGGCATCTACATGCTGGTCTCGGGCCTGACCGGAGCGCCGGAGAGCACGTCCCAGGCCGAGACGGGTGGGGTGACGCTGATCGCGCTGGGGGTCATCCCCCTGCTCGCGGCGCGCGGACTGCTGCTGCGCCGCAGCTGGAGCCGCGGCCCCGCGATCGTCACCCAGATCATGGCGCTGCCGGTCGCCTGGACCCTGCTCCGCTCGTCGGGTGCGCTGATCCCCGCGGGCATCGTGCTGGCGGTCGTGGCCGTCACCTCGCTGGTGCTGCTGCTCAACCCGCGCACGACCGAGGCACTGGGCATCCGCGGCCGGGCGTAGCCTCCGGCGGCCGGGGTAGGCGCGCGAAGGCCCGTCCGGAACCGCCGGAGGGGATCACTCCTCGACGAGGAGCTTCTCGCGGAGCTGGGCGAGCGTGCGTGCCAGGAGGCGGGAGACGTGCATCTGGGAGATGCCGACCTCCTGCGCGATCTGCGACTGCGTCATGTTGCCGAAGAAGCGAAGGAGCAGAATCCGCTTCTCCCGCGGCGGCAGGTCCTCCAGCAGCGGTTTCAGCGACTCGCGGTACTCGACCCCCTCCAGCGCCTCGTCCTCCGCGCCGAGGGTGTCCGCGACCGCCGGGGACTCGTCGTCGGTGTCGGGGACGTCCAGGGAGAGGGTCGAGTACGCGTTGGCGGACTCCAGGCCCTCCAGGACCTCCTCCTCGGAGATGCCGAGGCGCTCGGCCAGCTCGTGGACCGTGGGGGAGCGGCCGTGCTGCTGGGACAGCTCCGCCGTCGCCGTGGTCAGGGCGAGCCGCAGCTCCTGCAGCCGCCGCGGCACCCGCACCGCCCAGCCCTTGTCGCGGAAGTGCCGCTTGATCTCGCCCACGACGGTCGGCGTCGCGTACGTCGAGAACTCGACGCCCCGATCGGGGTCGAACCGGTCCACGGACTTGATCAGTCCGATCGTGGCGACCTGGGTCAGGTCGTCGAGCGGCTCGCCGCGGTTGCGGAAGCGGCGGGCCAGGTGCTCCACCAGGGGCAGGTGCATCCGCACCAGCTGGTTGCGGAGCTCGGCGCGCTCGGGGGAGCCCTCCGGGAGCTTGCGCAGCGCGATGAACATCGACCGCGCCTCGCTCCGGGGGTCGTTCGGAGCGTGGTGCCCGTGTTCCTTGAGGTCGTGCTCGTGCTCGCTCATGGCCGCCCTCTGCCAGTGCTTCGCCTGGGAGGTACCCCCAGCCTGCTTCTGCTCCGCCGCGGCCGGGAGGCCGTCACGCTCGTCCACCGGGTGCGGCCTGGCCTGCTGCTCCGGGATGCCCGCCGGTCCGCCGCCCGGCCCCGCCGGAGCCGTGCGCCCGCCGTTCGGCGTTCCGGGAATCCGCTCCTCGTCGCGCACCGGACCGTCCCCGTCCCTCACGCCGGCCCGGGTCCCGCGCCGCGCTGTTTGTACAGGCTGATGGAGACCGTACGGTCGTCGGCCACGGAGGAGTCGACCTTGCCCGCCAGTGCCGAGAGCACCGTCCAGGCGAAGGTGTCGCGCTCCGGGGCGCGGCCGTCGGTCGTGGGAGCCGAGACCGTGACCTCCAGGGAATCGTCGACGAGCCGGAAGACGCAGCTGAGAACGGATCCGGGGACGGCCTGCTGCAGCAAGATCGCACAGGCCTCGTCGACCGCGATGCGCAGGTCCTCGATCTCGTCGAGGGTGAAGTCCAAGCGCGCCGCGAGGCCGGCCGTGGCCGTACGCAACACGGACAGGTAGGCACCCGCAGCGGGCAGCCGGACTTCCACGAAGTCCTGAGTCCCGGGCTCGCCTGCGATCTGGGACACCCTCACCTCCAAGGTGGCACAAGGTCGATCGAGGCTCCGGGAGGGCGATCCCGGAGCCGAGTGCTGCGCGTCGGTGCGCAGCCAGTACCTGGACTGGCGACGCTATCGCGATCCATGGTGCCGTGTCGCCGGGACCCCTACCCGGCTCTGTCACTCATGGTAAGCCCATGAGTACACACAGTGGCTAGTGCTCTGCGGTCCTCAATTGCGAGAAATCGGCGGAGCTTTGACGTACCCAGACGTCAGACGATCGAACCGTCCGGAAAGCACCATCGCCAGCTCTCTCCCTGCTCCAGGGTACGCATCACCGGATGTTCCTCCTGCTCGGCGTGCTGGGTCGCGTGCCGGCCGGGCGACGAGTCGCAGCACCCCACGTGTCCGCACGAGAGACAGATCCGCAGCTGCACCGGGTGCGTCCCCGTCGCCTGGCACTCAACGCAGGTGTCGCTCAGAGGCGCGGGTTCGGGGCGCGGCAGGTCGAGAACGTGCGGGCACTCGCTCATGATGGCCAGGTTACGACGTGGGTGAGCGTGTGAGGGGCGGATCATGGAGGCGTTGTCGGTGGTGGCGCTGGTCGCGGCGAGCGCCGCGATCGCGGGAATCGCCCGCAGGACGGTGGTGCCCGCCCCGCTGCTGCTCGTCGCGGTCGGGCTCGTGGCCTCGTACCTGCCCGGTGTCCCGGAGTACGCGCTGGACCCGCACATCGTGCTGCCGCTGATCCTGCCGCCGCTGCTGCACATCGCGGCCCTCGACAGCTCGTACCTCGATCTGCGGGCCAACATCCGGCCGATCGCCCTGCTCTCCGTCGGCTACACCCTGTTCGCGACCCTCCTCGTCGGGTGGGTGGCGCACCTGGTGATCCCGGGCCTCCCGCTGACCGCGGCGCTCGTGCTCGGCGCGGTGGTCGCCCCGCCGGACGCGGTGGCGGCGACCGCGGTCGCCCGCAAGCTCCGCCTGCCGGGCCGGATCACCACGATCCTCCAGGGGGAGTCCCTGGTGAACGACGCCACCGCGATCACCGCCTACCGGGTGGCGCTGGCGGCCGCGGTCGGCGAGGGCATCACCTGGGGCGAGGGCGTCGGGATGTTCCTGGTCGCCGCGGCCGGCGGCATCGGCGTCGGCCTGGTGCTGATGGTGCCGATCCACTGGCTGCGGACCCATCTCAGGGAACCCCTGCTGCAGAACACCCTGTCCCTGCTGATCCCCTTCGTCGCCTACTCCGCGGCCGAGCACGTCCACGCCTCCGGAGTGCTGGCCGTGGTCGTCGTCGCCCTCTTCCTCGGGCACCGCTCCTGGCAGGTCGACTTCGCCACCCGGCTCCAGGAGGAGGCGGTGTGGCGGATGGTCGCCTTCATCCTGGAGTCGGCCGTCTTCGCGCTGATCGGACTGCAACTGGCGCACGTGGTGCGCAAGCTCGGCTCCTTCTCGGTCGGGGAGGCCGCCTGGTACGCCGTCGTCATCTTCGTCGTCGTGGTCGTGTCCCGCTTCGTGTGGGTCTTCCCCGGGACCTTCCTGCCACGCATGATGTCGAAGCGCATCAGGGAGCGCGAGCCCGGCGTGGACTGGCGCACCCCGGTGATCGTCGGCTGGGCCGGGATGCGGGGCGTCGTCTCGCTGGCGATCGCCTTCTCCATCCCGATCCTCATGGCGGACGGGGAACCCTTCCCGGCGCGCAACCTGATCCTGTTCCTCACCTTCACCACGGTGATCGGCACCCTGGTCGTGCAGGGGCTCACCCTGCCGGCCCTCATCCGCGTGCTGAAGCTCCCGGAGCGCGACCCGCAGAGCGTCACCCTGGCCGAGGCGCAGGCCCAGAGCGAGGCGTCCGCCGCCGCGGAGCAGCGCCTCGAGGAACTCCTCGACGACCCGCGCAACGCCCTCCCCGGCCCGCTGCTCGACCGGCTGCGCACGGTGCTCGAACGCCGCAGGAACTCGCCCTGGGAGCGGCTCGGGGCGGTCAACCCCGTCACGGGCGAGTCCGCGGACGACACCTACCGCCGCCTCACCCGCGAAGTGATCCAGGCCGAACGCGAGGTGTTCGTGCGCCTGCGCGACGAACGGCGGATCGACGACGAGATGATGCGGGCGCTGCTGCGGCGGCTGGACCTCGAGGAGGCGGCCGCCTACCGCGAGGCCGCGGACTGAGGCCGGCCGGTGATCACGGCCGCGACGGTGGTCCCGGGCGGGAAGGCGCCCTCGCCGGCGAGGACGACAAGTCCGTAGAGCATTTTGGCGACATAGAGACGTTCCACGGGCAGTCCGTGACGTGCTTCGAAATCCTGCGCGAACGCGTCGAGGTCGGGCGGGACACGGGCGTACCCGCCGAAGTGGAACCGCTCGTCCAGCGACCAGTCGCCCGCCGGTCCGCCGAACGCCTCCTGCTGGAGGGCGGCCGTCCGCTCGCCGAGGCAGGCCCCCTTGAGCACGGGGATGCCCAGCGCCCGCGCTCCGTCCCCGAGTCCGGCGGCGAGCCCGGCGAGCGTCCCGCCGGTCCCGCACGCCACGGCGGCCACGTCGGCCCTGCCGCGCAGCTCGCGGCCGAGCTCCGTACAGCCCTGCGCCGCAAGGGCGTTGCTGCCGCCCTCCGGGACGACCCAGCACCCCTCACGCTCCCCGATGCGCTCCAGGAGCTCGGCCAGCACCTCCGGTTCGGACGTGCGGCGGTACGTGGCCCGGTCCACGAAGTGCAGCCGCATCCCGTCGGCGGCGCAGGCGGCCAGTGACGCGTTGAGGGGCTTCCCGGCGAGCTCGTCGCCCCGGACGACGCCGACCGTCGGAAAGCCCAGCAGGCGCCCGGCGGCGGCCGTGGCGCGCAGATGGTTGGAGTACGCGCCGCCGAAGGTGAGCACGGGCCGGCCGGCCGCCGCGCGGAGGTTCGGCGCGAGCTTGCGCCACTTGTTGCCCGGCAGATCCGCATGGATGAGGTCGTCCCGCTTGAGCAGCAGCCGTGCCCCGTGCCGCGCGAAGCGCTCGTCGGCCACCGGCTCCAGAGGGGAGGGCAGCCGGGGCCGCAGGACGGCGAGGTCGAACACGTTCACGCCGCCATTGTCGCCGCCCGGCCCGGCGTGTTCACGCGCCGCCCGTGTCCGGCCGCCGCGGCCCGCTGCGTTCACGCCGCCGTGCCCGGCGCCGGCGTCTCCGCGGCCCCGCCGGGGCGGCCGCGCTCACACGGACCGCGTCATTTGAGCCGTTCGGTGATCCGGGCGCGCATGGCGTTCATCGTGAAGCCGCGCGGGTCGATCTTCCCCGGCTGCCACTCCAGGTGCCCGATGACCGACCGGGCGTTCCAGCCGTGGCGCCGGCAGACGGCCGCGGCCGCCTTCTCGATGGCCACCAGCTGGGCCTCCGGCCAGGGGTCCCTGCCGTCGCCGAGGTTCTCGCACTCGAACCCGTAGAAGTGGCGGTTCCCGTCCGTGTTCGCCTCGTCGTCCGGGGGGAGCGCCTTCTCGGCGATGACGGCGCGCAGCACGTCGTCGTCGCCGAGTCCGGCGTGGTTGGCCCGGCCGTAACCGACCAGATGGACCTTGCCGTCCTTGGCGATGACGCCGTGGCACAACGGGCCGGGCAGGCCCTCGTAGCCGTCGCGGCAGATGCGGACGGTGTCCGCGGTGCCCCGGGTGGCGGTGTGATGGATCATCACCCCGTGGACGGGGCCCCAGGGGCCCTTGTGGTTGCGGTTGTGGTTGCGCCAGTCGCCGACCTGGACGACCGTCAGCCCCTCGTCGCGCAGGGCGTCGAGGAAGCTGTCCGCGGACATCGGTGGGGCCATGTCCGACTCCTTCACGGCTGGAAGTGTTCGTACGGGGCTTCTACCCCAACCCCCGTGACCAGGCGAGGCGTTCGCACGGTGTGCGAGCCGATCCGGCCAGTGCGCCGATCGGGCGGAAAACGCACGCCATGCCCCGCACGTCCCGGTCTAGTCCCACTCATTTGTGTAATGGCGGGCCTACGCAGCGTGCTGGAAGGCTCTTCGTTGCAGGTCAATCCATGATTGCGAAGGAGTCCCATGTCGGTTGGTTCGGTTGGTGACGAGGTGCGCGAGGGCGGCCAGGACGCGGCACCGCCGCAGCAGAGTCTCGGTACGGCCGCCGCGCGGAACCTGGCGACCACCACCAAGTCGGCGCCCCAGATGCAGGAGATCACCTCCCGGTGGCTGCTGCGGATGCTGCCCTGGGTCCAGGTGCAGGGCGGTACGTACCGGGTGAACCGTCGGCTCAGCTACTCGGTGGGCGACGGGCGCGTCACCTTCGTCCAGACGGGCAGCCAGGTCGAGGTCATCCCGGCCGAGCTCGGCGAGCTGCCACCACTGCGCGGGTACGACGACGAGGCCGTGCTGCGCGAACTGGCGCAGCGCTGCCGGCAGGTGCGGTTCGCCCCGGGCGACGTGCTGGCGACGAAGGGCGAGACCGCGGACCGGGTGTTCCTCCTCGCGCACGGACGGGTGGAGCAGATCGGCACCGGGCCCTACGGGGACGAGGCCGTGCTCGGCGTCCTCGCCGACGGCTCGTACTTCGGTGACAGGTCGCTGGTCGACGGCGACGCCGTGTGGGAGTTCACGGCCCGCGCCGGTACCGCGTGCGTCGCGCTGGAGCTCACCCGGCAGGACGTGCTGACCCTCGCGGACCGGGCCGAGTCCCTCGGCAGCCATCTCCTGTCCGTGGTCTCGATCCCCCACCAGCGGACCAACAAGTACGGAGAGGCCGCCATCGACCTCTCCGCCGGCCATGTCGGCGAGGCCGTCGTCCCGCACACGTACGTCGACTACGAGGCCGCGCCGCGCGAGTACGAACTGAGCGTCGCGCAGACCGTGCTGAAGGTCCACAGCCGGGTGGCCGACCTCTACAACCAGCCGATGAACCAGACCGAGCAGCAGTTGCGGCTCACGGTCGAGGCTCTGCGCGAGCGCCAGGAGGACGAGCTCGTCAACAACAAGCAGTTCGGCCTCCTCGCCAACTGCGACTACGGCCAGCGCCTTCAGCCGCACGACGGCGTGCCCGGCCCGGACGACATGGACGAGCTGCTGTCCCGGCGGCGCGGCTCCAAGCTCTTCCTCGCCCATCCGCGGGCCATCGCGGCCTTCGGCAGGGAGTGCAGCCGGCGGGGCATCTACCCGGACACCGTCGACATCGGGGGGAGCCGTATCCCCGCCTGGCGCGGTGTGCCGATCTTCCCGTGCAACAAGATCCCCATCTCGGACGCCCGCACCACCTCGATCATCTGCATGCGTACGGGTGAGGAGGACCAGGGCGTGGTCGGCCTGCACCAGACCGGCATCCCCGACGAGATCGAGCCCAGCCTCTCCGTCCGCTTCATGGGCATCGACGAGCAGGCGATCATCTCGTACCTCGTCACGGCCTACTACTCGGCCGCGGTGCTGGTGCCGGACGCCCTCGGCGTGCTGGAGAACGTCGAGGTGAGCCGCTGGCGCTGACCCCGGCGCCGCTCGCCCGGCACCGAACCGGCGGGGGCGGCCCGGCGCCGCCCCCGCCCCACCCCTTCAGCAGAGGACGTGACCGTGACCATGACCAGTCCGGACGCCGCCGCCACCGAAGCCCACGAGGCGGCGCGGCTCCTGGAACGCGCCCGCAGCGCCGTCGACCCCCGGCTGCGGGACACCGTCGAGTCCCTCCCCGGCACCATGCGCCGAGTGGCGATGTACCACTTCGGCTGGGAGCACGCCGACGGCACACCCGCCGTCGGCTCCGCGGGCAAGGCGATCCGGCCCGCCCTGGTGCTGGCGGCCGCCCGGGCGCTCGGCGGGGACCCGCAGCACGCGGTGCGCGCGGCCGCGGCCGTGGAGCTCGCCCACAACTTCACCCTGCTCCACGACGACGTCATCGACGAGGATCCGACCCGCCGGCACCGGCCCACCGCCTGGACGGTGTTCGGCACCCCGGACGCCATCGTCGCGGGTGACGCGATGCTGGCCCTCGCGCTGCGGCTGCTCGCGGAGGACCGGCACCCGGCCGCCGCCGCGGCCTCCGCCCGGCTCGCGGCCTGTGTGATCGAACTCTGCGCCGGCCAGCAGGCGGACTGCGCCTTCGAGCGGCGCGGGCCGCGGGAGGTCTCTCTCGACGAGTGCCTCGCCATGGCCACGGCCAAGACCGGGGCGTTGCTGGGCTGCGCCTGCGCCCTCGGCGCGCTGTACGCGGGGGCGGGGGAGGAGGAGATCGCCGCGATGGACGCCTTCGGCCGGGAGGCAGGACTGGCCTTCCAGTTGATCGACGACCTCATCGGCATCTGGGGCGACCCGGACCGCACGGGCAAGCCGGCCGGTGCCGATCTGGCCGCGCACAAGAAGTCGCTGCCGGTGGTGGCGGCGTTGAGCTCGGGCACGGAGGCGGGGGCGGAGCTCGCCGAGCTGTACACCGGGCCGATGGACGCCGGGGCGGTCGCCCGGGCCGCGGACGCGGTGGAGCGGGCAGGCGGCCGGGACTGGGCCCAGCTCCAGGCGGCGGACCGGATGGCCCGGGCCGTGCAGCAGTTGTCCCTCGCCGCCCCGGACCTCAGGGCGGCGGGAGACCTGCTCTCCCTCGCGGAGTTCGTCACGCGGCGCAGCCGCTGAGTCCGGGCCTGCCCGACGAGCCCGCGTGCCGGTGCGCACTCCGGGCCGCAACTCTAGGATCGCAGCGGCCAGTTGACGATCTCGGAGAGGCGGCCCGGACATGGGCGTACGGATACGGCAGGCGGGGGAGCGGGACCGTGAGGCGGTGGTGCGGCTGCTCGACGAGGCGTTCATGCACGACCCGGTCAGCAGCTGGGTCTTTCCCGACGAGGCCCACCGCCGCCGGGTGCACGGGGTCTTCCTCGGGGTCTTCCTCGACATCGCGCTCACCGAGGGGCGGGTCGACATGACCGAGGACGGGACGGCAGCGGCGCTCTGGCTCCAGGTGCCCGCCCAGGCGCCCGAGGAGGAGGACGACACCCCCGCCCGGATGAGGGAGATCGCCGACCCCGACAACGAGCGGGCCGAACTCGTCGGGCGGCTGACCGGTGCGGTCCATCCGCAGGGCAGGGCGCACGAGTATCTGCTGCTGATCGCGGTCTCTCCGGAGCGGCAGGGCGAAGGGCTCGGTACCGCCCTGCTTGCCCCGGCCCTGGAACGCTGCGACCGGGAGGGGGTGCCCGCCTACCTGGAGGCGAGCAGCGCCCGCAGCGGCCGCCTCTACGAGCGGCTGGGCTTCGCGTTCACGGACCGTACCGTCCAGTTGCCCGACGGCCCGCTGATGTGGCCCATGTGGCGGGAGCCCGTCGCCCCGGGGAGCGGAGGCGCGGCGCGGACCCCCGCCCCGTAGGCGCCGGGGCGCGGACCCCGCCCCGTAGGCGCCCGGGCGGTGCGCTCCGGCACCGGCCCGCGGGTGCCCACGAGGGCGGAGCCGGCCACGGCGTCCCCTGCCCGCGAAGGCGGAGCGGGCCGCGGCGTGCCTCTGTCCGGACGGTGAACGCCGGCCACGGTGTGCCCCTGCCGCCCGGGGCGGATCCCCCGCGCCGCCCGGGCCCGCTGTCCCGCACCAGCCGCCCGGGCTCGCTGCCCCGCGCCTGCCGGGCCGCAGGCCGGACTCCGTCGAGCCGTGCCGCTCGACGGCCGGTCGGGAGGCCGCCGCCGCACGCCGCACGGTGGATACAGGCGGTGCGGTCGAACCCGCCGCGGATGCAATCCGTGCGCGCGAATCCGCCGTGAACGCAGGCGGCGCGGTCGAACCCGCCGGAGGCCACCACGCGGGGAAACGGCCCCGCGCCGGGCTCGTCACTCCGCGGGGACGATCCGGTTGACCACTGTCTCCACCAGCTCGTCCACGTCCCGGTCGGAGAGCACCTCGGGCAGGGTGAAGTGCTCCAGCATCAGCCCGGTCATGGCCAGGTAGAGAGCGAGGAAGGTGTCGGCGTCGCCCGGCAGGCCGGAGTCGAGGTGGTGGCGCAGATTGGCCTCCAGCTCGGCGCCGACCGCGCGGTTCAGCTCCGCCTGGAGCGCCGGGCGGCGGGTCGATTCCAGTCGCAGTTCCAGCATCGCGAGGTAGCCCGTCCGCTCCTCGGTCATGCGCCGCACCAGCCACTGCATCAGCCGCACGTACAGCTCACGCGTCGGCGCGGGCCGCATCGCCTTGTCGACGTCGGTCTGCGCGGGCGTCATCCGCACATGGATCCGCGCGCCCGCCTGGGTGAACAGGTCGTCGCGGCTGGTGAAGTAGTTCGACGCCGTCCCGGGCGGCACCCCGGCCTCGCTGTCGACCGCGCGGAAGGTGAGGCCCCTGGCCCCTTCGCGGGCGAGCACCTCGATGGCGGCGTCCACGAGTGCGGTCCTGCGTCCCGGGTTCCTGGCCAATGCCTTCCCCTTTCTCGTCAATGCGCCCTCCGAAAAAGGCACTTGCGCAACCACTACGTCTGGAGCACTATATCCGCAGTGGTTCGGCGGACCGGCCGGGCCCGCATCCCCGACGGAACAAGAGGACCGGTTTGCGCAAGCTCACGTACTTCATCGCCTGCTCCATCGACGGCTTCATCGGAGACCCGGACGGCGATGCCTCGTCCATGTTCGGTTTCGTGGACAACGACTACCTGGAGTACCTCAAGTCCGAGTATCCCGAGACCATCGCGGTCCTGGGGCGCGAGGCGCTGGGCCTCCAGGACTCGCCGAACAAGCACTTCGACACCCTGATCCAGGGCCGTGCCAGCTACCAGCTGGCGCTGGACGCCGGCATCACCAGCCCGTACGGGCACCTGCGCGAGTACGTCGCGTCGCGCACGCTGGAGAAGTCCCCGGACGCCGGCGTGGAGATCATCGCCGACGACCTGGTCGGCAGGGTGCGAGCCCTCAAGGCCGAGGACCGCGAACTCGGCATCTACCTCTGCGGCGGCTCACGGATCGCCGGTGAACTCCTCGACGAGATCGACGAACTGGTGATCAAGACCTATCCGCAGGTCTACGGGAGCGGTATGCCGATGTTCGGCGCCGGATTCGCCGTCACCGACTTCACACTGGACTGGGTGCGCACCTTCGGCAACGGGGTGCTCGTACGGAAGTACAGCAGGAAGCGGTAGCCGCGCCGGCGGGGGCGCCCGGGGCGCGCAAGCGCTGTTCGTCCCGGGCCCGCCGACTTATCCTGGACCCATGGGCAGCGAAGGACGCCGGACCGTCCGCCGCCCGCAGGGCGAGTACGCGTGTCCGTCCTGCGGACAGCCTGTCGGTTCCGCCATCAGACGACGCAAGGTGCTCGGTGTGTTCGTCCCCGAGTGGGGGCCCGGGCCCTGCCACAACTCCGCGTGCACGCGCGGTACCGGTGAAGCCCGGGAATCGGGGCGCCGGCGGGGTGCGGACGGCACGAAGGGGACGAACGAGGAGCCGGCCGCGGGCCCGTCCGCCTGACCGGAGCGGCGCAGAACCGTTCGAGAGCCGACCGGCTGTACAACAGGGCCGGTCGTACCGCTACAGTCCGCGCCATGTCAACGGAGTCGACGGACGTGTGGACCGGCTGGTACCGGGACCGCCGGGGTGCGGAGGCGATCGCCCTGGCGATCGCCCCGAGCGGGCACAGAGTGAGCACCCGCATCAGGGGAGTCGAGTACGAAGGGCCGAGTTTCGCCGCCCTGGGCGCGGCGGAATCGGGTGAACGACTCTCCGGCTGCGTACTGGAATGGGACATGCCGCTGCCCGTCACCCAGCGCGGGAGTGCGGAACAGGCCACGCTCAGCTGCCTGCTGACGCTCGGTGAGCCAGGGGCCGACGGCACGCCCGGCCGGACGGATCTGAACCTCACGCTGCACTTCGGCGGGGCGGCGTACGAGTCCGGCGTGGCCGACGGCGACTTCGACGACGCGCTCGGGCGGATTCGGCGGCAGTTGCCCGAGGGTGCGGAACTGGACCGGAGGCTGCTGGAAAGCGCCTGAGCCGACGCGCCGTGGGGGCGGGACGGCGTGCCGGAACCGGCCCGCGGTCCGGCGCCGCTGCGAGAACACGCACCGGCGGCGCTGCGAAAACCGGCGTCGGCGGCACTCCGATGAGTGGAACGCCCCGTGCCCGGGCCGGAACCCGGGCACGAGGCGCCGTGGGGGTCTTGCGTCAGGAGACCTTGGTGAGGGCGGCCGCGAGACCGTTCGCCCAGAGCTGGTTCACCCGGGCCCGTTCGGCCGCGTTGGGATACGCGTTCTGGCAGGAGGTTCCGGGACCGCCGCCCGACATCAGCTCACTGCACGGGCCGGAGTAGTGGTCGGGGAGCCCGAGCACGTGTCCGGTCTCGTGAGCGGTGACCCGGGTGGAGTTGTACTGCTGGTTCTGCCGGTAGTCGAGGAAGATGTAGCCGCGGCCGTGCCCGTCGGTGCCGGCGTAGGATCCGCGCGGATCATTGCCCTCGTAGTACCGGAAGTCCGGGTTGGAGCCCTCCTGCAGCCGCACGTTGGACACGGAGCCGTTCCATATCTGCGTGCTGCCGGCTATCTGCGAGCGGAAACTCGGTGCGCTGCTCGCGTTGTAGACGACGGTGACGGCCTGCGCGCCCGGGTTCTCGGCCCGTTTCTCGGCGACCGACTTCACCACCGCGTCGAAGAACGCCTTGGTGGCGCGGGCGTCCTCGGCGGAACCGTCGTAGGCGACGGCGGACGCGGCCGGGCCGGTGGGGACGGCGGGGCTCGCGGCGTCGGGCGCCGGGGCGGCGGTGGCGGGTACGGCGGAGGCCAGGGCCGCGGCGAGGCCCAGACCGAGTGCGGCGGAGAGTAACGCCCGGGGGCGTCGCTCGGGGTGTCTCATGGGGGGTTCTCCTCATCCGAGTGGGGATCGGTGAGGAGAGTGTCGGGGAGCCCGGCCCGCCGGCGGATGATGCCAACTGGCGATAACCCTGCGGCATCACGGACATGACCAGTTCCAACTCCCTTGTGAATCAAGGAAATTGGAGCGACACAGGTGTCTGGTGTGACGAAGGGTGCCGTCCTACTCTCGCAGTATGGAGCTGGAGGTGAGGCATCTGCGCGTGCTGTGCGCCATCGCCGACGCGGGCAGTCTGCACAAGGCCGCCCGTCGGCTCGGCATGAGCCAGCCGTCCCTGACGACCCAGCTCCGCCGGATCGAGAACGCCCTGGGCGGGGAGCTCTTCCTCCGGGAGCGCACGGGCTGCCGGCCCACCCCGCTGGGCCGCACCGTCCTCAGCCGGGCCCGTCCGCTGATCGCGGGGTTGTCGGCGCTCGTGACGGAGACCCGGGCAGCCGTCGCCCGTGCGGACGATCGACGGCTGCGCATCGGCTCCACGGCGAGCCGCGCCCTCGCGGGCTGGCTGCGACGGCTCAGACAGCGGCTCCCCGACGGCACGGACCTCTCCCTGCACATGAACGTCTCCGCCAACACCCTGCTCCGCATGGCCGCCGCGGGGCACTTGGACGTGGCGTTCGTCCACGAGGTCGAGGGCTGCCCGCTGCTGGTGCCGGAAGGGCTGGAACGGCGGGTCCTCGTCGAGCGGGAGCCGCAGTTCATCTCCATGGCCCGCGACCACCCGGCCGCCGCGGCCCCGGTGGTCGACCTCACCGATCTCGCCGAGGACCGGTGGATGGTGGACCCCACGGTCGACGGCGAGTGGGACGGACTGCGCCGGGTCCTCACCGCCGCGGGGATCGACCCTCCGGTGCTGCACGCCGACTACCACACCGCCACGTCCCTCATCGTGGTCGGCGAGGCGGTGGCACCCTGCCAGCCCACCTCCGGCCCGCGCGACGACATGGCGATACGCCCGCTGCGCGACGACCCCCTCGCGGTACGGCTGTTGCTCTACCGGCGGCCCGGCCCGGGCGCGGAGACCTTCGCCCTCGTCTACGCCGAACTCCTCGCCGCCTACCGCGAGGCGGCCCTCCGCGCCGCCGCGTACCGGCAGTGGCTGCTGCGCAACAAGAGCCCGCTGCTGCACACGCCGGCGGCCTGAACCTTCCCGGGCCGGGGCCACCGGGGCGGGACACCCGCGGGCCGGGGCCCCGGGGGACGGGGACGTGCGCCGGGGTCAGCGCACCACCCGGCCGCGCAGCACGATCCGGCTGGGGTGTGCCAGTGCACGAGGCTCCAGCGCCGGGTCGGTGTCGTAGGCGACGAGGTCGGCCTCGGAGCCCGAAGCGGCGTCGGTGCGCAGCCGCTCCCCGTCGATCCACAGCGTCCGCTCTTCCCGCTCGGGCAGGACGACGCCCCGCACGCACAACATGTTCCGCTCCCCTCCGGTCCGTGGTCGGTTCCCGCCGTCCTCCCGGCCGCGGCCGCGCCGGAGTGGCACGGCCTGCCGGGTGGGCCGCCGTCCATCATGCAGACCGCACCCGGCCCTCCACCACCGGCTCCGTGCGCGGGAGGAGTTGCGCCGTGCTGGAACCGGACGGCCCATCCGCGGCGCAGCCCCTCGCGGACACGCCCGTCGTAGACCCCGTGCATCTGCTGCCGCATCGCGGTTGGTGCCTCGATCCCGTTTGGACGAGACCTCCAAGACATCCGTTGCGTCGGCGTCCAGCCGGGGCCCCGGCGTCGTCCGCGCTGGTCCCTATGGCGCCGCCGACACCAGGCCCGCGCCCGCGACTGCCACTACCGTTGACGCGAGGCCACGGCATAAAGATCCACAGCAATGGCCGGAGTACTAGCGGCACCGGCTCCCGCCCCGGGGGGTCCTGCCGCCCAGCCCCGGGATCAGCACCGCCGCCACCGCCAGGTGCATCAGAGCGAGAGTGACCCGGGTGCCGCCGTCCATGCCGTCGCCGATGAACGGCAGGAAGGAAACGGCCAGTACGGCGCCGGCCACCCCGGTCCAGATGGCGCGGGCGCGCCGTACGCCGAACCGCTCCAGGGCGGCCAGCAGTCCCCAGCCGCAGAGCGACGCGAGCAATGCGACGACCGCCACAGGCACGGCGCCGATGTCGAGCGTCTGCTCGCCGTCGGCGATCCGCAGCCGGTGCCCCAGCAGTGGGTCCGCGACCAGCCACACCAGGACGGAGGCCAGGACGGCCAGGGCCGTAACCCCCAGGCGCCCTCTGTGCGCGCTCACTTGGCGTCCCCCGAGAGTGCCCCGTGCAGGAAGACCTCCACCAGCTCCTGCGGGGTCAGGTCGGGCTCGTCCTTCGTACGCGGCTGGGTGAAGAGCAGCCCGATGAAGAGGGCCGCGATCTGCTCCGGCGGTCGGCGCAGGGCGGCCTTGTCGGGCTCCAGCAGCTCCGCGAGGGCCGCGCGGATACGGGTCGTCGACTCGTCGCGGCCTGCGCCGCGCACCGTGCCGGGGTGCTTGCCGCCGCCGTGCCCCAGCGAGCCGATGATCGCGCCGAGCCGGTCCATGTGCGCCTGCAGCGCCTCCGCCGCCTCCGCGAGCCGGTCGGGCAGCGGCTGGGATACGTCGATCGCGTCGAGCTCGCGGATCGCGTGCTCGGGGGAGAGCGCCTCCGCGATACAGGCTTGCAGCAACTCGTCCTTGTCGGCGAAAACCCGGAAGATCGTGCCCTCGCCGATGCCCGCGGCGCGGGCGATCTTCGCGGTCGTCACAGCCGAGCCGTACTCGGTGATCAGCGGGATCGCGGTCTGAATGATCATCTCGCGGCGCCGCTCCGGCGACATCCCGGGGGCGCGGCGACGGGCGGTCTGGTTCTCCTCAGGTGGTGTCATGACTGCGAGAGTACGGAGTGAGTCCTCACTCCGTCAATGAGTGAGGACTCACTCCGCTCGCGTTTCCTGTACTCGATTGCTGTCGGCGGCAGCCCTCCAAGATCCATAACTGCGACTGGAGTACTAGACCAGTACTAGACCGGCTCCTCGTACACATCGATCTCGGCGGGCACACGAGCAAGCAGCAGTTCGAGGTGCCCCTCCATGGCGGCGAGCCACTCATCGAGGTCCGCATCGGCGTCGTGGAAGAACCATGAGTTGAAGCTTCCCAGGGCGTCCAGGGGGGTTCGCACTCGTAGCGGAGTTCGCAGTGGATCTGTACGTAGTGGTCGTGCTCGCCGCCGTCGTCACCGATGTCGAACTGTCGCGTGAGGTCCACAGTGAACATCGGGCGCCCGCTGAAGGCGTACGTGCCGTACTGGAAGAGCAAGCCGTCCGAGTCGGGTGGCGGCGCGGTGGCAAAGCGCTGCCTCGCGAATCGCACGAAGGCCAGCCATGCAGCCCGCGTGGCCAACCCGGTCTTCGTCGATCGCCCAACCTCCAGCTCGGCATGCAGGACATCGAGGACTTCCTTCGTCCGCGGACTGTCGCGCACGTCAGCTCTCCTCGGTTCGTGAATCGGCACCCCAATGTCGTACGGGCCGGATGAGATCCAGCCCTGACCAGCGAGGCAGCCACCTCCCGGCTCGCAACGCTCAGCCACTGCTGCACGGAACCTGAGCCAGAACCCGTTCTCGTGAACGGAGCCAGCCAGGCGAGGCGGTTGCGCCGGTGTCCGGCGCTCAGCAGACCGCGCAGCTCCTTCTTCTCGCCCGCCTTCGGGCCGAAGATGGTGTGAGGGCCGCAAGTCCGTCGAGCTGCCGCACATGGTGACCCACGATCTGCGGCTTTTCTGCGCCTCCGCGCTCATCACCGGCGGCGCGAGCGCCAAGCAGGTGCAGCCCGTCCTCGGGCGCGCGTCCGTCATCACGCTGCGGATCCATGCGCACCTCTGGCCGGGCGAAGAAGACCGCACCCGGGCCGTCATGGACGCCGTGCTCGGCGGCATGCGGACCGGGTGCGGACTCGGAGACACTGCAACCAAGGAAATCGCAGGTCAAGAGGCATGATCGAAGATCAGGCCTTCTTGGTCTCCCAGAAGATGCGGTCGATCTCGGCGATGAGCTCCAGGGCCTTCTCGCCCGTCTTCGGGTCGGTCGAGGCCTTGGCCGCGGAGAGCGCCTTCAGGGTCTCGTTGACCAGCTGGTGCAGCTCCGGGTACTTCTCGAAGTGCGGGGGCTTGAAGTAGTCGCTCCAGAGCACCGACACGTGGTGCTTGGCGAGCTCCGCGCGCTGCTCCTTGATCACCGTGGCACGGGCCTGGAAGTGCGGGTCGTCGTTCGCGGCCATCTTCTCCTGAACGGCCTTGACCGACTCGGCCTCGATGCGGGCCTGGGCCGGGTCGTAGACACCGCAGGGGAGGTCGCAGTGTGCGCTGACCTTCACCTTGGGGGCAAACAGGCGGGAGAGCATTGAGCTGTCCTTCCTCGTGATCGTCTTCTCAGGTGGGACATTACTCCGTGAGAGGCGCGTTTTCGCGGGTGCCCCCTGGGGCTTAGGTCAAAAGTCCGGGGTGACCATGGGACGTGTGGCGGAACATACGGAAGGACCCGGAGGCGGTCGATGACGGAGCAAGGGCGGGAACCCGGCGCGCCCTTCGGGGTCGCGGAGGTGACGGGGCCCTCCATGCACCCCACGCTGGCACACGGGGACCGGCTGCTGGTGCACTACGGGGCGGCCGTCCGGGCCGGGGACGTGGCGGTGCTGCGGCACCCGCTGCAGCAGGACCTGCTGATCGTGAAGCGGGCGGTCGAGCGGCGCGAGGACGGCTGGTGGGTGCTGGGCGACAACCCGTACGCGGAGGGCGACAGCCGGCTGTTCGGCGCTGTGCCCGAGGACCTGCTGCTCGGCCGGGTGCGGGCGCGGTACCGCCCGCGCCCGCGGGGTCAGAGGTCGGCGCTCGGGCTGCTGGCCTGGGCGTTCTCCGCCGTGCGGCCCGTGCTCTCGGACCGCTCGGTCTCCAGGCGCTTGCGGGCCCGGTAGGCGGCGACGTTGGCGCGGGTCGCGCAGCGGTCCGAGCAGTAGCGGCGCGAGCGGTTCGTGGACGTGTCCAGGTAGGCGTTGCGGCAGGGCGCGGCCTGGCAGAGGCCGAGCCGGTCGACGCCGTACTCGGTGAGGTGGAAGGCGAGTCCCATCGCGGCGATCGCGGCGTAGCCGGAGGTCGCGTTGGACGGGTGGTCGGCGAGGTGCATGTGCCAGCGCGGCCGGCCTTCCTCGTCGAGGAAGTCGTGGCCGGAGATCTGCGGGCTGACGGGGAACTCCAGGAGCAGCGAGTTGAGCAGGTCGACGGCCTGGGTCTGGTCGCCCGAGTCCGCGGCGGTGAAGACCGCGCGGAGCCTGGCCCGTACCGACCGGAAGCGGGTGACGTCCGAGTCCGTGGCCCGGCGCGCCATCTGGGAGGCCGCGCCGAAGAGCTCGCGGACCGCCTCCACCGACGTGAGCGTGTCCTTGCTGCGGGCCGGCTCCTCGGTGTTGACCAGACGCACGGCGTAGTCCGAGTAAGAGGCCAGTTCCACTTGTAGTCCTTACGGATGAGGTCTAGTGTCGGCGATGGATGAGGTAAGTGATGCTCTGGTTACGAGGGTATTACGGACTGGAGGGGTACGGATGACCGAGAGCGCGGCCGCGACCGGAACCGACTGGCGGGCCTGGCAGGAGAGCTGGGACCGCCAGCAGGAGTGGTACATGCCCGACCGCGAGGAGCGGTTCCGGGTGATGCTGGACATGGTCGAGGCCTTCGCCGGCCCCGAGCCGAGAGTCCTGGACCTCGCCTGCGGTACGGGAAGTATCACGGACAGACTGCTCAAGCGGTTCCCGAAGGCGGAGAGTGTCGGGGTCGACCTCGACCCCGCGCTGCTGACCATCGCCGAGGGGTACTTCGCCGGTGACCGGCGCGTCACCTTCGTCACCGCCGACCTCAAGGACCCGGGCTGGACCGCGGCCCTCCCGCACACCTCGTACGACGCCGTACTGACCGCCACCGCGCTGCACTGGCTGCACGCCGAGCCCCTCGCCGCCCTCTACGGGCAGCTCGCCGGCCTGGTCGCGGACGGCGGCGTGTTCATGAACGCCGACCACATGAAGGACGACACCCCGCGCATCAACGCGGCCGAGCGCGCCCACCGGCACGCCGCCATGGAGCGGGCCAGGGCCGCCGGGGCGCTCGACTGGGCCGACTGGTGGGCCCTCGCGGCGGCGGACCCCGTCCTGGCCGGCCCCACCGCCCGACGCTTCGAGATCTACGGCGAGCACGCCGAAGGTGACACCCCGTCCGTCCGCTGGCACACCGAGACCCTGCGCGCCGCCGGCTTCGCCGAGGCCCGCCCCGTGTGGGCGTCGCCCTCCGACGCGCTGGTGCTGGCGCTGCGGTAAGCGGGCCCGGACGGGCGAACGCCGGAGGCGGCAGGGCATGCCCTGCCGCCTCCGGCGTTCGGTACGACGGTCCACCGAGCGTTACAGCACCTTGGAGAGGAAGGCTTTGGTGCGGTCGTGCTGGGGGTTGGTGAGGACGTCGCGGGGGTTGCCGGATTCGACGACGACGCCACCGTCCATGAAGACGAGGTTGTCGCCGACTTCGCGGGCGAAGCCCATTTCGTGGGTGACGACGACCATGGTCATGCCGTCCTCGGCGAGGCCGCGCATGACGTCGAGGACGTCGCCGACGAGCTCGGGGTCGAGGGCGGAGGTGGGCTCGTCGAAGAGCATCAGCTTGGGTTCCATCGCCAGGGCGCGGGCGATGGCGACGCGCTGCTGCTGGCCGCCGGAGAGCTGGGAGGGGTAGTTCCCGGCCTTGTCGCCGAGGCCGACGCGGTCGAGGAGCTTGAGGGCCCGTTCCCGGGCGACGGCCTTGGCCTCGCCCTTGACCTGGATGGGGGCTTCCATGACGTTCTCGACGGCGGTCATGTGGGGGAACAGGTTGAAGCGCTGGAACACCATGCCGATGTCACGGCGCTGGAGGGCGACCTCGCTGTCCTTGAGCTCGTAGAGCTTGTCGCCCTTCTGGCGGTAGCCGACGAGTTCGCCGTCGACCCAGAGCCGGCCCGCGTTGATCTTCTCCAGGTGGTTGATGCACCGGAGGAAGGTCGACTTGCCGGAGCCGGAGGGGCCGATGAGACAGAACACCTCACGGGGGGCTACCTCGAGGTCGATGCCCTTGAGGATGTGGGCGGCGCCGTAGGACTTGTGGACGCCTTCGGCCTTCACCATGGCGGTCATGTGTCACACCCCCCTGGGGCTCTGGAGGAATCGCAGATTCGTCTTGACCCGCTGCCATGGCGTGGGCGGCAGCTGGCGCAGCGAACCGCGGGCGTAGTACCGCTCGACGTAGTACTGGCCGACGCTGAAGACGCTCGTCAGGGCCAGGTACCAGATCGAGGCGACGATCAGCATCTCCATGATGGCGAAGGAGGTGGAGCCGATGTTCGTCGCTGCCCGGAGCAGGTCGGTGTACTGGACCGCCGACACCAGGGACGAGGTCTTGAGCAGGTTGATGAACTCGTTGCCGGTGGGCGGCACGATCACCCGCATCGCCTGGGGCAGCACGACCCGGCGCATGGTCTTGCCGTTGGACATGCCGAGCGCGTGCGACGCCTCGGTCTGGCCCTCGTCGACCGACTGGATGCCGGCCCGGACGATCTCGGCCATGTAGGCGCCCTCGTTCAGGCCCAGGCCCAGCAGGGCCACAAGGAACGGGGTCATGACGTCGACCATCTCGTCCTTGTAGAACCCGATGTTCAGGATCGGGAAGATCAGCGCCAAGTTGAACCAGAGCAGCAGCTGGACATACACCGGGGTGCCCCGGAAGAACCAGATGTACAGCCATGCCACGGCGCCGGTCACCGGGTTCTTCGACAGCCGCATCACCGCGAAGACGATGCCCAGCACCAGGCCGATGAGCATGGACAGAACACTGATGATGATCGTGTTCAGGGCACCCTGGAGGATCCTGCCGTCGAACAGGTAGTCCGTGATCGTGGCCCAGCGGATGTCGCCCTGCGCGAAGGCGAAGGCGAGCCAGCCGAGCAGTACCAGCACGACCGCGCCGGACACCCAACGGCCGTAGTGCCGTACCGGGATGGCCTTGATCTGCTCGGGGTGGGCCGTGGCGGTTGTTTCCTTGCTCGCGGACGAGCCCGTGGGGGGCTCGTCCGCGGGCGTCTTGTCGAACTTGTCAGTCACAGTGACTGCCCTTCAGTGGAACGCTCGAGACGGGGTACGCCAGACTTACTTACCGGCGTTGATGGTCGCCTCGGTGACCGCACTGCCCTTGACGTCCCACTTTTCCAGGACCTTGCCGTACTCGCCGTTCTTGATGATCGCGTCCAGGGCTTCCTTCAGCGCGTCACGCAGCTGGGTGTTGTCCTTGTCGACGGCGATACCGAACGGGCCGGCGTCCGTCTGGTCGCCCGCGACCTCGAAGTCGTTGCCGCCGCCCGCGGTCTTCGCGATGTGCGCGGCGACCGGGTAGTCGTTGAGGTCGGCCACGGCGCCGCCGGACTTCACGCGGGTCTGGGCCTCGGCGTCGGTGTCGAACGCCTCGATGGTGAGCTTGCCCTTGCCGTCCTTGGCGCACTTGGCGGCCTGGGCCTTGAAGGTGTCCTCGTAGATCGTGCCGCGCTGGACCGCGACCTTCTTGCCGCACAGGTCGTCGAGCGAGGTGACCTTCTGCGGGTTGCCCTTCTTGACCAGCAGCGAGACGCCCGAGTTGAAGTAGTCGACGAAGTCGACGCCCTCACCGGTCTTCTTGCCCTTGTCGTCCAGGCCCTCCTGGCGGGCCTTGGTGTCGCTCATGGCGGACATGACGATGTCCTGGCGTCCGGTGTTGAGCGAGGAGATGAGACCGTCGAAGGTGCCGGAGGTGAACTTGAACTCGACGCCGAGCTGCTTGCCGAGAGCCGCAGCGATGTCGGGGTCGATACCGACGATCTTGCCGCCCTCCTCGTACTCCATCGGGGCGTACGCCGCGTCCGTGCCGACCTTGATCACGCCGGCGTCCTGGTACTTCTTGGGCAGCTTGTCGAAGAGCGGCGCGCCGCTGCCGGCAGCGCTCTCCTTCACACCCGTGCCCGAGCCGGAGTTCGTCTGGTCACCGCAGGAGGTGAGCAGCAGGGCACCGGCGACCGCGATCGCGCTGACCGCGGCGATTCGGGACTTGGCGGCGGTCGAGCGGCGGGTGGTGCTTGCGGTCATGATCGTGGTCCTCCGGCAGGTGTGGGTTTGCCAGGCGTCGCGCACTCATCTTCGAGTGTCGACCTTGTGTGTTTCCGGCATCTTGCCATTCGGACTAGCCCATTCAGTGGGCTACGCATGTCAAAATCGGATAACGGGTGACCCCCGAAGCGCTACGGGCCGGTACATCAGGGCCGTACCAGCCGCATCATCTGCGGCCTTTCCTTCTTCCGACCGGAAGATCTTCGGACCGTCTCGGGATGCGGACGCCATTCATCGTGCTTTCTGCCAAGTGTTCCTGTCTTGTCAGCATATGTCGCTATGAGTCAGGTCACTGGGAGATCATGGACGGACCAATGGGCTCGTCTCCGGTGCCGTCCGTCCGGTAAGAAGGATCCTTACACCCCTCATCCGGGGCTCAGGGCGCGTTGTGCGGCGCGCCCGCGCGTACGTACCTCCCCCTGCCGGGGCGGGCCAACCATCCAGGGCAGGGAACGGACGCGGTGCCCGCCCACCCCTCCTCAACCAGGAGTGGCCACCCTCAACTGATGAAGACTTAAGGGGTCAAACGAACATGGCAGCGGAGATCGTCAATCCTGGCAGCGCCAGCGGGACGGAGAGTGCACCCGGGGACTCCGGCGAACCCTTCGATCCGGCCTTCGCGCTGCACCGCGGCGGCAAGATGGCCGTCCAGGCCACAGTGCCCGTCCGGAACAAGGACGACCTGTCCCTCGCATACACACCCGGTGTCGCCAAGGTGTGCACCGCGATCGCCGAGAAGCCGGAACTCGTCCACGACTACACCTGGAAATCGCAGGTGGTCGCGGTCGTGACCGACGGCACGGCGGTTCTCGGACTCGGAGACATCGGACCGGAAGCCTCCCTCCCCGTGATGGAGGGCAAGGCGATCCTCTTCAAGCAGTTCGGCGGCGTGGACGCCGTTCCGATCGCCCTCGCGACCACGGACACCGACGAGATCGTGGACACGGTCGTGCGGCTCGCCCCGTCCTTCGGCGGAGTGAACCTGGAGGACATCTCGGCGCCGCGGTGCTTCGAGATCGAGCGCAAGCTCCAGGAGCGGCTCGACATCCCGGTCTTCCACGACGACCAGCACGGCACCGCCGTGGTCACCCTCGCGGCCCTGCGCAACGCGGCCAAGCTGACCGGCCGGGGTCTGGGCGACCTGCGCGCCGTGATCTCGGGCGCGGGCGCGGCCGGTGTCGCCATCGCCAAGTTCCTCCTCGAGGCGGGGCTCGGCGACGTGGCGGTGGCCGACCGCAAGGGCATCGTCAGCCGTGACCGCGACGACCTGACCCCGGTCAAGCGGGAACTCGCGGAGATCACCAACCGGGCCGGCCTCAGCGGCTCGCTGGAGACGGCGCTGGCCGGCGCGGACGTCTTCATCGGCGTCTCGGGCGGCACGGTGCCGGAGCCCGCGGTCGCCTCGATGGCGCCGGGAGCCTTCGTCTTCGCGATGGCCAACCCGAACCCCGAGGTGCACCCGGACGTGGCGCACAAGTACGCCTCGGTCGTGGCCACCGGCCGCAGCGACTACCCCAACCAGATCAACAACGTCCTCGCGTTCCCGGGCATCTTCGCGGGCGCGCTGCAGGTGCGGGCCTCCCGGATCACCGAGGGCATGAAGATCGCGGCGGCGAACGCGCTGGCCGACGTGGTGGGCGACGCGCTCGCCCCGGACTACGTCATCCCGTCGCCGTTCGACGAGCGGGTCGCCCCGGCGGTCACCGCCGCGGTGGCGGCCGCGGCGCGAGCCGAGGGAGTGGCCCGGCGCTGACGACGCCCGTCGTCGGAGTCGGACGCCCCCCCCGACCGCCCCTTTCACGGCCCCGGACGCGCTGGACGCGTCCGGGGCCGTGGCACGTCCGCGCCGGGTCGCTCCGTCGGCGGCCCGGGTTCGGCCGGACGGGCGAGGGGACCCTCCTGAGGCCCCTCATGGGCCGGCCGGGGTTCGCGCTCGCAGCGCTGCCGGGTGGTGCCGTGGCGCGGACGGTTTCGGTCGTGGGGATGCCCGCGCGTTCCCGGGCCGGCCGGGGTCCGGGCCGGCAGGGGTCCGCGCCCGTGCCCGGGACGGCACGGCGTCCGCCCCGGCCCGGCGGTCCGGCGCCGACCCCCACCGCCGCGGGTCCCGCGGACGACCCGCCCGCATCCCCGCCCGTTACCCACGCCGTCTTCCCCGGTTCACCGCCAACTGCTGGGATTCGCAAGCCGAATGGAACAGGGGAGGCGTGAATGAATCTCGTGGTGAACGGTGACGCGGAGAGCGGGCCGGGCGGGTCCGCGGATCCGGTGGTTGACGTGAACGGCTGGGACGTGTGGGAGGGGGCGCCGGCGCTCGTCGCGTACAGCCTCGGGGGCGGTTACCCGACGGCGGCCGACCCCGGCCCGGCCTCCCGGGGCAGCCGCTTCTTCTCCGGCGGCAACAGCCCCCGCACCGCGCTCGTGCAGGACATCGTGCTGCCCGCGCAGGGCCGCACGGGGCGGCAGGCCGTCGACGCCGGCCGGGTCCGGTACACGCTCGCCGGCTGGCTCGGCGGGTACGCGGCCCAGGAGGACGGCGTCCGGCTGTCCGTGGAGTTCCGGGACGGCAGGGGCACGCCGGTCGCCCTGTCGGTGCTCGGCCCCGTCACGGCGGCCGAGCGGCAGTCCCGTACCGCGCTGCTGGAGCGCACCGCGTCCGCCGCGGTGCCGCCCGGCGCCCGCACCGCACGGGTGCTGCTCGTCTTCACCCGAAGCGGCGGCGGCACCTCGAACGACGGCTACGCCGACGCCGTCTCGCTCACCCTGACCGCCACCGCGAAGCCTTCCGGGGGACACCAGTGACCAGGCTCAACCGTCGTGATCTGCTCAAGGCCGCCGGCGCCGCCGGTGCCCTGAACCTCGCCTGGCCGCTGAGCGCCGGGCTCACGCCCGCGCAGGCCCGCGAGGCGGCGGAGGCGCTCGGCGCGGACTACGACCCCGCGCCGTTCACCCTCGGCGTCGCCTCCGGCGACCCGCAGACCGGCAGCGTCCTGCTGTGGACGCGGCTGGCGCCGGAACCGCTGGCGGGCGAGCAGCCGCTGCCCGAGATCGTTGAGGTCGACTGGGTCGTCGCCACCGACCCGGCGCTGCGGCGCGTCGTCGCCCGCGGTACGGCCCCCGCGTCCGCGACCCTGGGGCACAGCGTCCACGTCCCGGTCTCCGGGCTCCGCCCGGGCACCCGCTACTGGTACGCCTTCACGGCGCTCGGCAGGACCAGCCGCACCGGCCGCACCAGGACCGCGCCCGCCGGGCACGTCGCCTCCGTCCGCTTCGCCGCCGCCAACTGCCAGGCGTTCCACGACGGCTTCTACGCGGCACACCGCGGGATCGCCCGGGAGGACGTCGACTTCGTCGTCCACCTCGGCGACTACATATACGAGCACGGCCAGGTGGGCGGTGTCCCGGCCGACCACGTCCGCGACCACGAGGGCGGCGAGATCTTCACCGTCGCCGACTACCGTCGCCGGCACGCCCTCTACAAGGGCGACCGCTCGCTGCGCGAGGCCCACGCCGCCCACCCCTGGTTCCTCACCTGGGACGACCACGAGGTCGTCAACGACTACTCGGGGACCGGCGGCGGCGCCCCGTTCATGAAGCGCCGCGCCGCCGCGTACCAGGCCTGGTACGAGAACATGCCGCACCGCGACGCCGGAGCCGCCGCGCTGCCCGACCCCGAGATCCACCGGACCCGCCGCTGGGGCGACCTGCTGGAGCTGACCGTCCTCGACCTGCGTTCCCACCGGTCCGCCCAGAACCTGCCGGACGGCACCATCCTCGGCGCCCGGCAGAAGTCCTGGCTGAAGCGGAACGTCGACCGGGCGCCGGACACCTGGCACGTCTGGGCCAACTCGATCATGCTGAGCCAGCTCCGCGGCCGCCCCGGCGGTTCGTACATGTTCACCGACCAGTGGGACGGCTTCCTCGCCGAGCGCAAGGAAGTCCTGGGCCATGTGCAGGGCAGCGGCCTGGAGGACCTCGTCGTCATCACCGGCGACTGGCACTCCGCCTTCGTCGACGACATCCGGCCCGACTACGACGACCCCTCCTCGCCCGTGATCGGCACGGAGTTCACGGCGCACTCCGTCACCTCGGGGGCGTACTCGGCCGACTGGAACAAGGCCAACGGCCCTCTGATGGGCGCGGCCAACCCGCATCTGAAGTACTTCGAGGGCAACCGCTACGGCTACGACGTCTACGAGGTCACACCGCGCCGGTTCAGTGCCCACATGCGGGTCGTCGCCGACCGCCGGGACCCGGTCTCGCCCGTCACCACCCTGACCACGTTCCACGTGGACCGCGGGACGGCGGGCTCGTACGAGGACCCGGCGACGAAGAACTCGCCCGCCCAGTGGCGGAGGGACGGGTAGGGGCGAAACCGGGAGGTGCCCTGCGCAGCCCGGGTCCCCCAGGGACGTGTGTCACACCGGTGCGCGGTTCCGCCGCGCACCGGCCCGCCCTACGCTCAAGGTCATGTTCGCCGCATACGCTGCCCGCATCGACCGCGACCAGCCGCTGAACGGCCTGGAGCTGGGTGACCGCCCGGCCCCCGAGTCCCGTCCCGGTTGGACCACCATCAACGTCAAGGCCGCCTCCCTCAACCACCACGACCTGTGGTCGCTGCGCGGAGTGGGCCTCGCCGAGGACAAGCTCCCGATGATCCTCGGCTGCGACGCCGCCGGCGTCGACGCGGACGGGAACGAGGTGGTGCTCCACTCGGTCATCGGCCAGAGCGGCCACGGCGTCGGCCCGGACGAGCCGCGCTCCATCCTCACCGAGAGGTACCAGGGCACCTTCGCCGAGCAGGTCGCCGTCCCCAGCTGGAACGTCCTGCGCAAGCCGAAGGAGCTCTCCTTCGAGGAGGCCGCGTGCCTCCCCACCGCCTGGCTGACCGCCTACCGCATGCTCTTCACCAACGCCGGGGTCCGGCCGGGCGACTCGGTGCTCGTCCAGGGTGCCGGCGGCGGAGTCGCCACCGCCGCGATCGTGCTCGGCAAGGCCGCGGGCCTCCGCGTCTTCGCCACGAGCCGCGACGAGGCCAAGCGCAAGCGCGCCGTGGACCTGGGCGCGGTCGAAGCGTTCGAGCCCGGCGCGCGGCTGCCCCGGCGCGTCGACGCCGTGATCGAGACCGTCGGCGCGGCCACCTGGTCGCATTCGGTCAAGTCGCTCCGCCCCGGCGGCACGCTGGTGATCTCCGGCGCGACCAGTGGGGACCGGCCCTCGCACGCCGAGCTGACCAGGATCTTCTTCCTGGAGCTGAAGGTGGTCGGCTCCACCATGGGCACCAAGGACGAATTGGAGGACCTGCTCTCCTTCTGCGCCGCGACGGGCGTCCGGCCGGTGATCGACGAGGTGCTGCCGCTGGACAGGGCGCGCGAGGGCTTCGCGAAGATGGCCTCCGGCGAGCTCTTCGGGAAGATTGTCCTGACCAACTCTTGATGACCCGTCAGTTCCGCTGATGGGATCTCCGGCACTGCCGATCCGCGCCGTGCCGGAGGTCCCGTATGCGCCGCCCACTCGCCGCACTCGTCGGCCTGCTCCTCCTCCTGGTCCTGACCGGTGGCGCGCCCGCCGCCGCGGACCCCCGCCCCGTGCAGCGGGCCGTGCCCCGGCTCACCGACGACCACGGCCGTGTCCTCACCCTGCGCGGCTGGAACGTCGAGGACAAGGCGCACCGCGGTGAGCAGGCCCTGTCCGCCATCACCGAGCGTCATTTCCGCGACCTGCGCGCCCAGGGCTTCGGCTTCGCCCGGCTGCTGGTGTTCTGGGACGACCTCGAGCCGGTCCGCGGCCGCTACAGCGAGCGGTACCTCGACAGGATCGGACGTGTCCTGGACTGGGCGCACAAGCATCGCGTCCGGGTCGTGATCGACGCCCACCAGGACGTCTTCGGCCCCGCGTTCGGGCACAGGGGCATCCCCGAATGGGCGACCCGTACGGACGGCCTGCCGTTCACCCCGCACCCCGACGACTGGTTCGCCGAGTACTTCGAGCCGGCCGTGCAGCGGGCGTTCACCCATCTGTACGAGGACGCCGATCTGCGGCGGGCCCAGGCCCGGATGTGGCGGGTGCTCGCCGAGCGCTTCGAGGGCCATCCGGCCGTGCTCGGCTACGACCTCGTCAACGAGCCCATGGGCGAGCTGCGCGAGGGCGAGGACCTGGCGACGGCCGCCCGCCGTATCGAGCGCGAGCAGCTCACCCCGATGTACAACCGCCTGGCCGACGCGGTCCGTTCGGCCGACGACGACAGCTGGCTCTTCGTCGAGCCCACCCCGATCGTCGGCGAGGGCGTCCCCACCGGACTCGGCCGGATCCACGACCCGAAGGTCGTCTACGCCCCGCACTTCTACAACGCCGCGATGGAGGCCGGGGCGGACTACGACCCCGAGGCCGGCTGGATCGAGTCCTACGAGGCCGCGGTCACCGAGTATCCGAGGCGGTACGGGGTGCCCGTCGTCGTGGGGGAGTGGGGTCCGCTGAACAACTCGCTGCCGAACATGGGCCGCTTCTACCGCGACGCCCTGGCCTCGATGGGCCGGTACGGCTCGGGCTGGGCGGGTTACGTCTGGTGCTACGGGGGCGGGTACTGCGCGCTGGACGAGTCGGGCCGCTTCCGTGCGAACAAGGAGCTCACGGCGACGCCCTACGCACCGGCCGTCGCGGGGGTGGTGCGCGAGGAGCGCTGGGACCCGGAGCGCGGGGTGTACCGGCTGGTGTACGAGGCGCGCGGATCCCGGCCCACGGAGCTGTCGTTGCCGAGGGGCGAGCGGGGATGGCGGGTCACGGTGTCGGGCGGGGTGCGGATCGGCGACCTGGTGCTCGCCCGGCCGGGCGAGCGGGTCGGTGTGCTTGTCAACCGACGTTGACGGTCGCCAATTGTCAATGTAAGTTGACAGGCATGACCGAAGCAACCGATCTCGCCGAGCGGGCGGGCGACCGCGACCCGCGCGTCGGGCTGCGTGCCGTCGCCGCGCTGCGGCGGCTGCTGGAGCAACTGGAGGCCGTCCAGGTACGGAGCGCCCGCAACCAGGGCTGGTCGTGGCAGGAGATCGCGGCCGAGCTGGGCGTGAGCAGGCAGGCCGTGCACAAGAAGTACGGGAGGCAGTGATGTTCGAACGGTTCAGCCGAGGCGCACGCGCCGTGGTGACCGGTGCGGTCGGGCACGCGGAGCGGGCGGGTGCCGGTGAGATCACCGAGGAGCACATGCTGCTCGCCCTGTTCGACCAGGAGGGCACGAAGGCGTCCTTCGCCTTCCGTGCGCTCGGGGTCGCCGACCGGCGCGCGTCCGTCGAAGCCGCGCTGGAGGACGCCCGGCGCCGGGGCGGTCTATCGGAGGCGGACGCGGAGGCGCTGGCGGGCCTCGGGATCGACGTCGGCGCGATCGTGTCCCGCGTCGAGGAGACGCACGGCGCGGGGGTGCTCGCCGGCGACCGTCCGACGTCCCCCGCTCCGGGGAAGGGGTGGAGGTCCGGCCACCGCCCCTTCACCCGCGAGGCGAAGGGCGTGCTGGAGAAGTCCCTCCGCATCGCGGTCGGCCGCCGCGACCGCACGATCGGCGACGAGCACATCCTGCTGGCGCTGTCGGTCGGGCGGGGTGTGGTGTCGGAGGTGCTGGCGTCGCACGGGGCCACGTACGAGTCGCTGGAACGGACGATGTTCCCGCGGGTGTGAGGGGTCGCGGCCGGCTCGGGCCCCTGCGGCCGGTGCCCCCGGGCGCACCCGAGCGCGCGGGACGGGCCCGGCATCCCGGCCCGGCGGGGTCCCGCGGAGGAAGGGCGGCCGGAGACTCCGGTCCGCCGGGTCCCGCGGAGGAAGTGCGAGGGGCGAGGCGGTCGCACCGGCCCGCGTGGGACCGGAACGCGCCGGCGGCGTTCCGCGCGCCGCCCCGGGATGCGCGAGTCCCGAGCGCCGGCGCCACCGGACCGCACGCGAAGCGCGGGACTCCCTGGTGCGCGCGAAGTGCCGGCCCCCGGGGCGCGCAGGCGCAGGTGTCACGCCCCGGGCGTGACACCTGCGCGGTGTTCACCCGCGGTGTTCACCCGCCCCCGCGCAGCAGCGCCGAGATGTGCGCCGCCGCCGTCGACAAGTGGCGGCGTGCCTCGCCGAGTTGGGACGCCGTCACGCCGTGGTCGCGGGCCGCGTCGCGGACGTCGTCCCGGAAGCGGTCCAGGAGGCGTTCGAGGTCGCGCGCGGGGTCGCCCGACTCCGCCGTGTCCTTCGCCCATTCGGGGCCCGCATCGGCCGGATCGGGCTTGCCGTGCGGCGGCCATGCCGTGCCGCGCGCGGCCAGTCCGCCCAGCTGCGCGGTCAGTTCGGAGAGCCCCTCCCTCACGCCCGTCGGCCAGTCACCGCGAGCGAAGTGCCCCTGGACCTGGTCCTGGACCTGGCGGGCGATGCGCTGGACCTCGTCGCGCGCACGGTCCTGCGCCTCCCTGGCCTGGCGTCGGGCGGTCTGCGCCTCCTCGCGGGCCCGGCGCGACTCGTCCTTCGCCCGGCGCGCCTGCTCCTTCCACTCCTGCTTGGCGCGGCGCAGCTCCTCCTTCGTGGCCTGCCAGGCGTCGTCGCCTGCACCGGAGCCGCCGGCGCTGCGGCTCTCCGTCGCGGCCGCGCGCATCTCGCTGCGCAACTGGCCCGCGGCGCCGCGCACGTCGTCGCGGATCTCCGCGGCCAGTTCGGAGACGGACTCGCGGATCTCGAGTTCGAGGTCGGCGAGCTCCCCGCTGCGGCCCGCGAGCTCCTCGCGGCCGGCGTCGGTGATCGAGTAGACCTTGCGCCCGCCCTCGGTGGCGTGGGTGACCAGGCCCTCGGCCTCGAGCTTGGCCAGGCGCGGATAGACGGTGCCCGCGGACGGCGCGTAGAGCCCCTGGAAACGCTCCTCCAGCAGGCGGATGACCTCGTACCCGTGGCGCGGGGCCTCGTCGAGGAGCTTCAGCAGATACAGGCGGAGTCGGCCGTGGGCGAATACGGGGGGCATGTCAGAGGGCCTTTCCTGTCTCGTCCTCGTACGGTTCCTCCGCCCGGGGCGGACGGCGCAGGAGGGCGATGGACCCGGACACGGTGGTGGCCCGCAGGGAACCGCTGCCCGCGCCGAGTGTGCCGGTGATCTTCTTGGCGCCCCATTGTCCGCTGACCCGCAGGTCCTCGAAGGCGTTGGAGACCGCGCCGCTCGCGGTGTTGGCCTCGACGCGGGCGTCCGCGGGGTGCGGCAGCCGGATGGCCACCTCGCCCGAGACGTTGGTGAGGCGGATGTCCGTGGGCGTTCCGTCGAGGTCGATCGCCATGTCGCCGCTGACGGAGTCGGCCCGTACGGACGAGCCCGCCCCCTCGATCACGGTCAGGTCCCCGGAGACGGACTGGAAGCGCAGATCGCCGGTGACGCCTTGGGCCTCCAGGCTGCCGGAGACGGTCTCGGCCCGGACGGTGCCGGAGAGCCCGACGAGCGTCGTGTCCCCGCTGACGCCCCGGACGTCCGTGCGCCCGCGGATGCCGGAGACGACCGCTCCGGCGCCGACGACGCCGACCTCGACGGTCGCGTCGGCGGGCACGGCGAGGGACACCACCGCGTGGCGGTGCCACCCCTTGCGGTCGAGCAGCTTGAGGAAGCCCTTCCAGGGCAGGTCCTCGTAGGCGACGGAGACGGTGGAGCCGGACCTCGTCACGATCAGCGGCGGGCCCTCGATCTCGGAGACCTCCAGCCGGGCGGAACTCTCGTCGGTTCCGACGACGTTCACCGCCCCGTTGACGATGCGCACGTTGAGGGACGTCACGGGCTCGTCGAAGGTGAGCTTCGTCGGCTCGGCGACTTCCCATGTCGAGTCGGGCATGGTGCTGACCTCCCGGCCTGCCTGGGACGCAACATATCGCGTCTTCTCCGCAACACGATATATCGCGGTGACCGGAAGTCAAGGGGCGCTTGTGAGGGGTGGCGGCAAATGCGGGCAAAGTGCCTTAGCGTGTGGCGCATGAACGCGACTTCCGCAGGCGGACTGCTGCTCTGCCGGGCCGAGTACGACGTCATCGGGCCCGCGGTCCCACTGCTGCGTGAGCCGTTCCTCCTCGCCCCGGCGGGCCGTGGCTGGAGCGCGCTCGTGCCGGAGGGGGAGCCGTGGCCGGGCGGCGCGGAACCCGTGGACCGGGTGCTCTCCGGCTGGGCCACGGCGCTCGCCGTGGCCACCGACCACCCCCTGCTCGCGCTCTGGTGGGACGAGGACCGCGCGGGCTTCACGCTCGCCACGGGGTTCCGCCGCCCGGTCGGCTACGTCTGGCTCGCGGACGGCACACCGGCGGGGGAGGACGAGGCGATGCACACGTTCGCAGCCCGGCTCGGCCTCGACCCCGTACTGGACCTCCAGGCCCTGGAAGCGCTCACCCGCCCCGAGCCGGATGCCGGCGCCCGCGCCCGGCTGATCGGGCTCACCGCGGTCCTGGGCCGTACCGGCCTCGTCCTGCCCGAGGGCGTCGTCCCGGGCGGGCAGACGGACGGCATCCGCGCCGCCGCCCGGGCGGCGGCCGTACGGGAAGAACAAGAAGCGGCGGCGGGGCAGGAGCGCGGTCACACCGCGCACGCCCTCGGGCACCGGCCGACGGGCCCGAGCGTTCCGGCCATCGTGCAGATCGCCGCCGGATTCCCGCTGACCGTCTGGGGTCTCGCCCGCCGCAGCGCGGGGTGGACGGTCGCAGGGGCCGTGCTGCTCGCCCACGGCGCCCTTGCGCTGGCCCGCGACCGCGGGCCGGTGCGGTGACGGCCGGGATCGCGGACGGGTGGTGGTGACGGCCGGGACCGCGGGCCGGTGCGGTGACGGCCGGGGAGCCGCCCCCGCTACTCCTCGTCGTCCTCGTCGTCGAGCCGCGCCAGCCAGGTGGCCAGCCGCTCGACCGGCACCTCGAAGTCCGGGTTGAGATCGACGAACGTGCGCAGCTGCTCGGCGAGCCACTCGAAGGTGACCTCCTCCTCGCCGCGCCGCTTCTCCAGCTCCTCGATGCCACGGTCGGTGAAGTACATGGCCACCAGCCTAATGCGCCCCGCGCGTCGGTCCGGCCGGTGCCGGCGGCCGCCCGGACCGGCACCCGGGCCGTTCGCCCGCACCGGCGCCGCTACCGGGGTTAATCTGCGGGCAGTTGAGGGAACGGGGGATGCCATGGGGGACTCCGAGGCACGTGTCACGCGCATCGTCCTGCCGGACGGCACACCGGTCTGGGCGCGGATCTCCGGGGCCGCGGAACTGGAGCGGCCCGGGCCCGGCGGGGAGCCGGGCGGACTGCCGTACAGCGACACCGGTTTCGCCGAGCAGGTGCAGGCCAGGATGGAGAGCCTGCACGGGGTCGTCACGGGGGTCGCCCGTTCGCTCGCCGGGCCCCTGCGGGCGGTGCGTCCCGACGAGGTCAGCGTCGAGTTCGGCATCGAGCTCACCGCCAAGGCGGGAAAGGTGGTCGGGCTCCTCGCGGACGGTGAGGCCAAGGGGGCCATCAAGGTCACGCTCACCTGGAACGGTGGACCGCCCGACGGCGATCCGGCCCCGCCCGCGCAGACGCTCGTTCCGCCCGCGCAGGCGCCCGTTCCGCCCGCGCCACCCGTGCCGCCGCGGCCCCCGGCCCAGGTGCCGCGGACGGCGCCGGGCGCACCGGCGCATCCGGACGGCACCCTGCCGCCCGGCGGCGGCCGGTCATGACCGACGGGTGGCCGGGGGGCGCAGGGGGCGCCCGGGGACGGATGCCCCGTGCACTGCTGAACCTCGTGATGGCCGCGACCGTACGTATCCACGGGACGCCGCCGGGGCATGTTCCCGACGGATCCGGCGGCGGCTTCCTGGGGAGCGGCTTCTTCATCGCCCCGAGCTGGGTCCTCACTTGTGCGCACGTGGCGATGCAGGGGGAGGGGCGCGAGGTGAACGTGGTCTTCGAGACCGGTCCCGGCAGCGGTGAGACGACCGTCGCCGGCGCGGTCGTCGCCGCGCTGCCGGAGCCCCCGGCCGCCGACGGCCCGTACGCGACCGCCCACCAGGCGGTCCTCCCGCCGGACTCAGGCGGCTGGCCGGCGCCCGATCTCGCGCTGATCCGGTTGCTGCGGCCCGTCGAGCACCCGTGCGTGTACGTCACCGAGCGGCCCGGAGCGCTCTTCGGCGGCGAGAGCGTCCTCTTCTCCGGCTGGACGATCGTGGACGGCCGGCCGACCAGGCTCAGCGGGCGGTGCGAGGTGATGGGCACCTACGGCGGCTGGTCCGACGCCGACGCGCAGATCCGCATCGACGGCGACTGGCTCGTTCCGGGCGTCTCCGGCTCGCCGGTCGTCGACCCGGCACGGGGCGAGGTCGTCGGCGTGCTCAAGTCGCGCCTCGGCGGCAGCAAGGGCGGCACGTCCATCGGCGTCGACCGGCTCCGCTCGCTGCCCGTGCCCGCCGGAGCGGTCACCGCCGAGACCGACGACGTCTACCAGGCGGTGTTCCACGCCCACGACCGCTATCACGCCGACCGGCACAACAGCCCGGTGAGCACGGACAGCACCTGGGCGGACGTCCAGAGCGAGCTGCGTGCCGGGGCCGGCCGCGCCCTCAGCCCGCAGCAGCGCGTCGACCTCCTCGGCCGGCTCGCCGAGTTCCCGCCGCCGGTCAGCACCCACAGCCTCCTGGAGCAGCTCGAGCGGCTGCCCGGCGTGTACCCGCGCGACCACCGGCCGGCGCCGCGCGGCTGGCGGGACGCCGTCGGCGCGCTGTACGAGACCCGGGACCGCGACGGCGCCCTGGAACTCGTCCTGCGCTACTGCATGAGCGTCATCGCCGCCGAGCGGCCCTACGCCGCACCGTCGACCGTGACCGCGGAGAAGTCCCTGTGGGAATGGGTGAAGCGGATCGCGGAGGACCGACTGCCGCGGGAGTTGCGCCACGAGCTCACCCTGCTGTGGCACGCGGGCCGGGTCCGCGCCGACCAGGCGCACCAGCGGCACCCCGCCCCGGCGTCCGACCGTCCCGTACGGCGCCCGGACGAACGGCCCTTCGTCCTGCTGGAGCTGGAGCCAAGAGGCTGGGAGCGGGACCGCCACGACTGGCGCGTCGGCGTCTCCCGCCCCGGCGGCGAGGTCCTTCCGGTCGCCGAGGACAGCCACGGCACCGCCTTCGCGAACCTCCCGTCGTGCCTGGCCGCGCCGCTCACCGAGGCGTTCCGCCGCTGCGACGAACCCGGCAGCCCGGCCGTCCTCCAGGTCGCCGTGGTCCGGGCGATGCTCGGGCTGGACGTCGAGAGCTGGCGCGTACCGCCGGACGGGCCGCCGCTGGGGGCCGCCCGCCCCGTCGTCATCCGCTGCTCCGACCTGCCGCCCCCGGAGACGGACGCCGGAGCGAGCGAGCGCCTCGCGCGCTGGAACCGCACGAGGAACGCCCTGATGCGGGCCGAGGTCCTCGACTGCGAGGACGGATTGGGGGTACCCGTACCCGAACCGGCCGAGCTGCGCTCGATGGCGCACGAGACGGTTCCGGTGCTCTGCCGGTCCGGGGCCGGGCCGGGGCCGGACGGCGCCACGGGTCTGCTCCGGGTCCTCGACGGAGGCTTCGGCCTCGCCCTGTGGCGCCGCCCCGACGGGCGGCGGGCGGACACCGTCTGCACCGAGTTCCACCGGCGGGCCGCCGGCACCGTCGCCGGGGCGGGCACAGCCGACCGGCTGCCGCACACGATCCATGAACTGCGGCGCGGCGTGCACGCGGGCCGTACGGAGACGTACTGGTCCGACGGCGTCGCGCTGTTCTGGGACGATCCGCACCATCCCCTGCCCGGCTCCGGCCAGTTGCTGGAGGCCCCGTGAGGTGCCCGGCCGGACATCCCCTTACGGGGCGTACAACGGATCGCTACCGTAAGGCACGTTCGACGGCTGCCGCTGCCCCCTGCGGACGAGTGACGACGAGGAACACGCAATGAGCGAACCCAGCGAGTGGCTCATCTACCGAGGGGCCGGCGAACCTCACGAGGGCATCCGGCAGCTGCCGCCCCCGCCGCCGTGGCGGGACTTCGCGGGCCGGCACGCCGCCGCGAGCGGCGCCGACGGCTCCGCGGACCGCAGGCTCGGCGGCCACCGGCACGTCGCCGAACTGCACCGGCCCGGAGCCGAGGAACTCGAGATGATCAACGCCGCCCTCTATCTGCGCCGCCCGCTGCTCGTCACCGGCAGCCCCGGCGCCGGAAAGAGCACGCTGGCCCACTCCGTCGCCCACGAGTTGGGCCTCGGCCGGGTGCTTCGCTGGCCCATCGTCAGCCGCTCGACGCTCCAGGACGGCCTCTACCACTACGACGCCATCGCCAGGCTGCAGGACGTCCAGATCGCCGCGCACGGCGCCGCGGCCGGGCGCGACGGCGCCGCCGACGACATCGGCGGCTACATCCGGCTCGGCCCGCTGGGCACCGCGCTGCTGCCCTCGGAGCGGCCTCGCGTCGTGCTCATCGACGAACTCGACAAGAGCGACATCGACCTGCCCAACGACCTCCTGAACGTGCTGGAGGAGGGCGAGTTCGGCATTCCCGAGCTGGAGCGCGTCGCCGACCGGCTGCCGGACGGGCGCGCCCAGGTGCTCACCGACGACGGCACCAGGGCGACCGTGATGGGCGGCCGGGTGCAGTGCAACGCCTTCCCCTTCGTCGTCCTCACCAGCAACGGCGAACGGGACTTCCCGGCGCCGCTGATGCGCCGTTGCATCCACCTGGAGCTCGGCCGGCCCGACCACCAGCGGCTCGCCACGTTCGTGCGCGCCCACCTCGGCGACGAGGCCGCCCGCTCCGGCGAGGACCTCATCGCCCATTTCCTGGAGCGCTCCCGCAGCGAACTCCTCGCCACCGACCAGTTGCTGAACGCCATCTACCTCACCGACGCCGCCGCCCCGGCCGGCCGTGACCGGCTCGCCGACCTGCTCATCCAGCGACTCGACCGCCCGAGGTGAGGCACTGATGCCCGACGCGAGCGCACGGCACGGACCGGGCGGCCCGCCCCGCGAGGAGCCGCCGCCGCAGGACGGCGGACTGCTGCCGACCTTCGTCGCCCGGCTGCGCGCCGCCGGGCTCGACCCCGACGCCGAGCAGCTCTGCGACGCCCTCTGGCTCGCCGGCCACACCCGGCGGCCCGGGCCGACGCCGGAACCCGGGCAGCGGCCCGCCGCCCCGGCCCCGGCGACGCACGGGGAGACGCGGGCCCGTCCCGCCGTCCCGGGGGAGCCCGCCGGCCCCGGCGACGCCGCGGATCGCGACCACCCCGCCCCCCGGGCCGCACTCGACGGCGAGGACCGGCGGGTCGCCCTGTACCCCGTACCGCGCCGCGACGGCCTCCCGCGCCCGGGGCCGGGCGAGGACCGCACCACGCTCACCGTCGGCGTACCGGCCGCCCCCGTCCTGCCGGCCCCCCTCGAACTCCAGCGCGCCCTGCGGCCGTTGCAGCGCTACCGGCCTGCCGCCCCGCCGGCGCGCACCGTCCTGGACGAGGCGGCCACGGCGGAACGCAGCGCCCGCGCGGGCGGGCTGGTCCTCCCCGTCTTCGCGGGGGTGTCCAGGGCCGACGCGCTGCTCCAGTTCGTCATGGACGCCTCCTCCTCGATGCGCGTCTGGGACCGGCTGTTCGCCGAACTCCAGCTGGTCTTCGCCCGGCTGGGCGCCTTCAGGGACGTCCAGGTCCGCTATCTCCACCAAGGGCCGGACGGGGCGCCCGCCGTCAGCCGGAGCCTCGACCCCGCCGCCGCCCCGCTGCACTCCGCTGACCGGCTCAGCGACCCCACCGGCCGCCGGGTGACCGTCCTCCTCAGCGACTGCGCCGGACCCCTGTGGCACAGCGGGCGGGCCCACCGGCTGCTGCACCGGCTCGCCAGGCAGGCGCCCGCCGCCGTCGTCCAGCCGCTGCCGCAGCGCATGTGGAACCGCACGCGGCTGCCGGTCACCCATGGCGTGCTGTCCCGGGGCGAGGGCCCGGCGGGAGCCGCCGCACTCAGGTTCACCGACGAGTCCGCCCCGGCGCCCCGGACCTCCCGCGGGGAACTCCCGGTACCGGTCCTGCCTCCCGTCGCCGGTGCGCTCGGGGCCTGGGCGAGGCTGCTCTCCGGCACCGGCGCCGGCCGGGTGTCCGGAGCGGTCGGCCTGGTGCGCGGCGACCAGCCCGCCGCGCCCGCCGCCCGCCGCGCCCGCCGGCCGTCCTCGCTCCAACTCGTCAGCGCCTTCCGGTCCGCGGCGTCCCCGGCGGCCGGTCAGCTCGCTGTCTATCTGGCCGCGGCACCGCTCTACCTGCCCGTGATGCAGCTCGTGCAGCGCACGATGCTGCCCGACTCCGGGCCGTCCGAACTCGCCGAGGTGCTGCTGAGCGGACTGCTGGCCCGGGCCGGGGACGACGGCCGCGACGACGGGCAGTGGTACGAGTTCGCGCCGGGCGTCCGGGAGGCGCTCCTCGGCCCGCTCGGACGGGACGAGGCCGTGCTCGTGCTCAAGCACTGCTCGGAGTACATAGAGCAGCGCTTCGGCAAGGGGGGCCCGAACTTCCCCGCCCTCGCCCTGGCCCAGCTCGACGACGGCCGGCACGCCCCCTACCCGCACGGTGGCCCGGACGACGACACGGAGGGGCCCGGCGACAACGGCGAGGAGCGCGTGCCGTCCCCCTTCGCCGAGGTCGCGGCCCGGGTGCTGGAGCGGTTCATGCCGCTGCCGGAGCAGTTCGCGCCGTACGGTCCCGCCGGGCCGCCCGAGGAGGGCCGGCCGGAGCACGCCGCGGTCGACCGCGCCCGGACCCTGCTGCGGCAGTTCGAGAGCGACAGCATGGTCCACTACCTGATGGACGCCGTGCAGCTGCTGCGCGGCGCCACCGAGCGGGAACAGCGGCCGGGTTCCGACCCGGGTCTGTGGGCCGAGTTCGCCCGCTGCCTGCTGAGGCTGTGGGAGGTGCAGGGCGGCGGCGAACTGCTGCGGGAGGCCGAACGGGCCGCGGAAAGGGCAGCCGCCCACCCCGGCGCCGTACGCGAACGCGCCATCCTCGCCAAGGTGCTGCACGCCGCCGCCGAGGAGCGCCGGCGGCGCGGCGACCGGCGCGGGGCGCTGGACCTGCTCCGCCGTGCCGACCGGGAGTACACCGCGGCCTGCGCCGCACCCGGCCTCGACGCCGCCGAGGCCCTGCGCCTCACCCTGGACCGGGTGCGGGCCCTGGAGGCCCAGTGGCGCCTCGGCGGCGACAGCGCCCTGCTCCAGGGCGCCGTCGGCATGCTCGAGGCTTTCGCCGATGTGTGGCCCGACCAGGAGAACCGGCCGGTCAGCCTGCCGCTCGCGCACGGCAGGACCCTGCTGCGGCTCTCCGGCGCTACCACCGACACCGAGCAGGCACGGCTGTACGCGGGCCAGGCGGCGCGCTCCCTGCGCAAGGCGTTCGGCGCGGGCGGCGGCGCGCAGACCCTGGGCAGTCGGCAGCGGGTCCTGCTGGACCTCGTCGACGCTCTGCTGCGGTCGGGCGACGGCGTGGACGAGGCCGGCGCGCTCGTCGACCAGGCGCTGGAGACCGTCGGCGACCCGCGGCTGCGCGCCTCGCTGCAGATCAGGGCGGGCCGGGTGAGCGTGCACCGCCACGAGCAGTCCGGCGACCCGGTGCGGCTGGAGCAGGCGGCCCGCTCCTTCGAGGCCGCGTCGCGCGGGGTTCCGCGCGACTCCCGGGCCCACGCGGACCTGCTCGCCGAGTGGGGCGCCGCCCTGCTCCGACGAGCCGAACTCCCCGGCGGGCGCGCCCACATCGGCGCCGCGGTCCGCGTCCTCAGGGACTGCCGCACGGAGACGGCGGCCGGCAGCGTCCACCAGGCGGAGCGGCTGCTGATGCTGGGCCGGGCCCTGATGCTGCGGCACCGGGCCACCGAGGACCGGGTGGACCTGCGCGAGGCCGAGTACCTCTTCGGGCTCGCCGCGCAGGAGGCCGACGACCCGCTGACCGCCGCACGCTGCTCGCTGGAGCTGGGCCGGGCCCGGCTGGCCGCCTACCAGAGCCTGGGCAGACCGGCCCGGCTCGACGAGGCGGCCGAGGCGTTCCGCGATGCCGCCGAGTACGCGAGGTCGGCCCTGGCCGAATGCGAAGACGCCCAACAGCGCGAAGAAGCAATGCTGTTGGGTGCTAGGGCCAACCACTGGCGGGGTAGGACCTATGAGGAGGCGGGCCGACCCAGGGCCGCGCGCGACGCGTACCGGGCCGCGGTCCGGGAGTGGCGCAGGCTGCCGGACGGCGGCGGCGCGGAGGGTGAGGCCACCGCGGAGCGGCTCGCCGAACTGGAGCGATGAGCACCCGGCACGGGGCACGGACCGGGAAACGGCAACGGGGAGGCGTGATGGGCGAGTCGGCGGAGAGTCCCGCGGGAGCGGCGGACACGAGCGGTGAACTGCCCGATCTGCTCGGGCTCGACCTGGAGCGGCTGCGGACGCTGGACCACCCGGTGCTCTCCGAGGTGCTGGCGGAACTGCGGGGGAGGGCCGAGCAGCCGCGGGAGATGCTGTGGGGTTTCACCAACGCGTTCTGATCGCCGGGCTCCGGGGCCGGCGGTCCGCCCGCGGTCCCGTCGCGTGGTGCGGTGTGCCGGAGCCCGGTCCCGATCCGGGGTCCCGTCCCGGCCGGGGGTCCGGTTTCGGCCCGGCACTCCGGTGAACAGGACAACGTCGCCCGGCGTGGGTTTGCCCGCCGGGCCCCGCAGGGATACTCGCCTCGGGCCGGCAGCGGGGGCCGTACCGCGTGCCGTACAGCATGGGGGTGCCGGAGTGTCTCGTCGGACGATGCCCCCGGTGCCGTTCGGCCAGTTCATCGTCAAGATGCACGGCCGCTGCAATCTGGCCTGCCGCTACTGCTACCTGTACGCGGGCCCGGACCGGACCTGGCGCGACCGGCCGGCGGCCGCCCCGCCCCGCGTCCTGGACCGCACCGCGGCCCGGATCGCCGAGCACGCCGCCGCTCACGGCCTGGGCGGGCTCTCGCTCGTGCTGCACGGCGGCGAGCCGCTGCTCGCCGGCGCGGACCGGCTGGGCGCCTTCGCCTCCCTCGTGCGCGAACGGGTGCCGGAGGGCTGCACCGTCCGCGCGACCGTGCAGACCAACGCCACCCTGCTGACCGGCGCCCGCGCCGGCACCCTCGCCCGCCACGGCGTCCGCATCGGCATCAGCCTGGACGGCGGCCTCCCCGCCCACAACGCCCTGCGCACCGACCACGCGGGGCGGCCGTCCTGGCCCGCCGCGTCGCGGGGGGCGAGGCTCCTCGCCGAGCGCCATCCGGACGCGTACGCCGGCATCCTCACCGTCGTCGACCCGCGGACCGATCCGGTGGAGACGTACGAGTCCCTGCTGGACCTCGCGCCCCCGGCCCTCGACCTGTTGCTGCCGCACGGCAACTGGACCTCCCCACCGCCGGGGCACCCCGCGGCCGCGCCCGGGACGCCGCACCGGTTCCCCGACGCACCCACCCCTTACGGCGACTGGCTGGTCGCGGTCTTCGACCGCTGGTGGGGGGCCCGGCGGCGGGAGACGCGGGTCCGGCTCTTCGAGGAGTGCCTGGCCCTGCTCCTGGGCCTGCCCGGCGCCACCGAGTCGCTCGGCCTCGACCCGGTCAACGCCGTGGTCGTGGAGACGGACGGGGCGATCGAGCAGGTCGACTCCCTGAAGTCCGCCTACGACGGCGCCGCCGCAACGGGCCTCGACGTCTTCCGGCACGCCTTCGACGCCGTCCTCGGCCACCCGGGGATGGCCGCCCGGCAGGCGGGCGCGGCGGCCCTCTCCGCCGAGTGCTGCGCCTGCCCGCTGCTGACGGTGTGCGGCGGCGGTCACTACGCCCACCGCTACCGCGCGGGCGCCGGCTTCACCCACCCGTCCGTCTACTGCGCCGACCTCGAACGCCTCATCCGGCACGCGGCCGGCCGGCTGGCCGCGGCCGGCGCCGGCGCCGGAGCGGTCCGGTGAGGGCGCCCGTCCCCGGGCGGACCCTTCGGGAACTCGGCCGCACCGAAGGCGGCCACGAGGCACTCGGACTGCTCGTACGGGACCAGCACACCCGCCGGATGGTGCTGCTGCGCGCGCTCCTGGACGCGGCGGAGTCGGCACCCGCCGCATCCGGGCGACGGGCTGCCGCGCGGATGCGGGACGCCTGGGCACTGCTGGAGGCCGCCGAGCGCAAGGACCGGGAGGCCGTGCGCGGTCTGCTGCTCTACCCGCTGACCGGGCCCTGGGCCCAGCGCTGCCTGTACGGGCTCACCGCGCCCGGACCGGCGCCCCGCCCGGGCGCGGGACTCGACCACTTCGGGGCCCTCGCCGCCGCGGCCGCGGTCCGCGCCGGGCTGCCCTTCACCACCCGGCTCCCGCCCCGGGACGGGACGCTGGTGCTTCCGCTCCTGGGCGCCTTGCGCGTGCCCGGCCCGGAGCCGGTGGAGATCGCCTTCGACGGCGAGGAGTTGACGTTCGGAGCAGGCTGGGGGAGCCGGGTGGCGGTACGAAGGGCCGCCGACGGGACCGCGCACTGCGGCGATCCGCGCTGGCAGTCCGTGTTCTCGCTGCCCGCCGTCCTGCCCGGCTCCCACCCCGTGCCGCTCGACGACCTCCACCCGTACCGCACCGAGGGTGGCGGGCTGGAGCGGCACGGGCTCAGCTCGGGGGCCGCGCTCGACGACGGCGAACGCAAGGCGTGGGCGGAGTCCTGGTCCGGGATCGAGCCCCTGCTGCGGATCGGCGGCGAGCACCGCACCGCGGAGGCGGCCGTACTGCTCCGCTGCCTCGTGCCGCTCGCCCCGCCGCCCGGCTCCGGCCCCACCGGCGGGAGCGCGTCGCACTGCAGTGGCACCCGGCGCGAGGCCTTCGGGGCCGTCCTCAGCAGCAAGCCGTCCACGCCCGCGTACTTCGCCGCGACGCTCGTCCACGAGCTCCAGCACACCAAACTGGCGGCGCTGTGCGCGCTCGCCCCGCTGCACCACGAGGACGCCGCACCGCGGCACTTCGCTCCCTGGCGATCGGACCCGCGGCCGTTCGACGGCCTGCTGCAGGGCGCGTACTCGCACATCGCGCTGGCCGACTACTGGCAGCGGTTCGCGCTCGGCGCCCGGAACTCCGCACACCGCGACCTCGCCTGGGCGGAGCACGCGCGTTGCCGCGAACAGGTCGGCGCGGTGCTCCCCGTCCTCGCGGGCTCCGGGGCACTCACCCGCGAAGGGCGCACCGTGGTCAACGAGATGATCGCGCTCTACGACCATCTGGCTGATCAGCCGCCCCCTTTCGGGCACTTGGCGAGGGCGGCGGCATATGTCGACACCGCGCGCGTGATCTGGTGCCAGCGAAACGGAACGCAGCGGTGACACCACGTTCCGTTGTATGTTCGTATGGAATGTCACGGAGCAGGGAGACGGTTGAATGCCCGCAGCGCGCAAGCCCGTTGGAGCGACCGGGACAGAGACCGTCACGATCAGTTTCGCGGGATTCAACCGCGCCTGGGCCGCCTGGGTCGGCGACCGGCTCGAACGGCGCGGCATGCGCGTGGTGTTCCAGCGCTGGGACCCGCCCGTGCAGACCCCGCTCGAGGAGAACCTGCGGGACCTGATGCTCGCCCCCGGCCGGATCCTCGTCCTGCTCAGCGACTGGTACTTCCAGCTGGGCCCGCGCAGCCACGCGGAGTGGAACCGGGCGCTGCGCGACGTCGTCGCCGCCGAGCCCGACCGGTTCGCCGCCGTCTCCATCACCACCTCCACGCTGCCCGCCGCCACCGCCGTGTTCGCCGCCGCCGACCTCACCAACGTCGGCGCCGACGAGGCCGAGCGCCGGCTGCTGGCCCGGCTGGACCTGCCCGCCGAGCCGGTCGCTCCGGCCGGCGGCCGGCCGGGCCCCCGCTACCCGGCCGACACCCCCGAGGTGTGGGGCGGCGTCCCGCGCCGCAACACCCGTTTCACCGGCCGCGAGAGCCTGCTCAACTCCGCCTACCACGCCCTCCAGGACGCCGGCCCCGGCGCCGGAGTGGTGACCCTGCACGGCATGTCGGGTGTCGGCAAGACCCAGCTCGCCGCCGAGTACGTGTACCGCTTCGGCTCCGAGTACGACGTCGTGTGGTGGGTCTCCGCCGAGAAGCGCGTCACCTACCGCCAGAAGCTCGCCGAACTCGCCCCGGCCCTGGGTCTTTCCACCGGTGCCGAGTACGGTGAGCGGCTGCGCGCCGTGCGCGACGCCCTGCGTCGCGGCGAGCCGTACCAGCGCTGGCTGCTCGTCCTGGACGGGGCGGACGAGCCGGAGCACATCTGGGACCTGGTGCCGACCGGCCCCGGCCACGTCCTGATCACCTCCCGCAACCCGGAGTGGAGCGAGCACAACAGCAATCTGCTGGAGGTGCAGGTCTACGACCGCGAGGAGTCGGTCGCCTTCATCCGCCGCCGCGCCCCCCGGCTGACCCACACCGAGGCCGATCAGCTCGCGGCGGCCCTGGAGGACCTGCCGCTCCTCCTCGACCAGACGGCGGGCTGGCTCAACGACTCCGACATGTCGGTGGACGAGTACATTGAGCTCCTCGAAGGCGGCATCGACCAGGACGTCGTGAAGGTCTCCGCCGACTTCCCGCTGGCCTTCCAGACGGCGTGGTCGATACTGCTGAACAAGCTCCGCGAGACCGTCCCGGAGTCCGTCGACCTGCTGCGCCTGTGCACCTTCTTCGCCCCCGGCTCCGTACCCGTGCGGCTGCTCAAGGAGATGCCGTCCGGAACCATGCCCGAGTCCCTGTCGGGGCTGATGAACGACCCGCTGCTGTGGAACCGGGCGATCGCCCAGCTGCGCCAGTACTCGGTGGTGCGGCTGGAGTCGCACGAGTCCCTGGCGGACGAGGCGTCCACCTCCGGGGAGTCGCTGTACCTGCACCGGATGGTCCACCAGATCGTCCGCAAGGACATGCCCGAGCGGAACGCGGCCGAGTTCGTCGAGGTCGTCCGCCGCGCCCTCGCCGGCGCCGACCCGGGACGCCCGACCGACACCCGGCTCTGGCCGCGGTACGCGGAGATCACCCCGCACCTCAAGTACGCCGACGCCCTGGCCAGTGAGGACCCGGCGGTCCACACCCTGGTCCTCAACTGCCTCCGCTACATGTACCTGTCCGGCGAGTACCGCGCCGGCATCAAGCTCGGCGAACGCGCCATGGCCGCCTGGCGCGCCCTCCTCGGCGAGACGCACCCGAGGATCTGGGACCTCAGCTACCACTACGCGAACCTGCTGCGCGCCGTCGGCGACTACGCGGGCACGGAGGCCATCGAGCGGGCCGCCGCGGACCATCTGCGCAACGAGCGCGGCCCGGACGACCTGGAGCACCTCCGTGCGGCCGGCGGTCTGGCGGCCGATCTGCGCGGGCTCGGGCGGTACGAGGAGGCACTGGAGCTGTCACAGTGGATCCTCGACGCCTACCGCGAACTCCTTGGCGAGCAGGACTCCCGGACCCTCAACGCCCAGAACAACATGGCGATGTCCCTGCGCCTGCTCGGCCGTTACGGCGAGTCCCTGGAGCTGAACCGCCGCACCCTGGAGGCGCGCAGGCAGCTGCTGCGCCCCCGGCACAACTGGACGCTCTACTCGGAGATCAACTACGCCACGGACCTGCGTCTCCTCGGCCGCTACCACGAGGCCGAGTCCCTCCAGGCGCAGAGCGTCCGTGTGCACCGGCTCGTCCTGGGCCGGGACAACCCGCAGACCCTGCGGGCCGAACACAATCTGGCCCTGTGCCACTACCGCATGGGCGAGCGCGCCAAGGCCGAGGAGATGTTCACCCGGATCCTGGAGCGTGCGGAGCGCGTGCTCGGCGAAGCCGATCCGCTGACCGTGATGTTCTCCGCGAGCCAGTGCTGCTTCGCCCGGGAGCACGGCGACATCGACCAGGCCAGGGACATAAGCGCACGGGTCGTCGCCATCTACTCCGAGATGCTCGGCGAGGGCCATCCGTACGTCGCCGGGACCCGGGGGAACCACGCCCTCGTCCTGCGCAACGTCGGCGACCGGGAGCAGGCCCACGTGCTCGTCGAGGAGGCCCTCGGCGACATGACGCGGGCCGTCGGCGAGAACCACCCCTGGACGCTCGGCTGCGCCGTCAACGCCTCCGCGCTGCGCAATCTGGTGGGTGACCCCGAAGGCGCCGCCGAACTGACCCGCGTCACCATCGACCGGGCGGTCGAGGCACTGGGCCGCACCCATCCGCTGACGCTGTCCTCCCGGATCGCCCACGCGGCCGATCTGCGCGCCCTGAGGGACCGGCAGCGTGCCGACAAGATCGAGTCGGAGGCGCTCGGGGACCTCGCCGCGACGCTGGGTCCCCAGCACGTCCACACGGTCTCGGCCCGCTCTCGCAACCGGCCTTACTGGGACTTCGAACCGCAGACCATCTGATCCGGGGTTTCCGGGCCGGGAACCGCTCCGACAGCGGGAGGCCCGGCCCCGCGCGCACCGCGGGGCCGGGCCTCTTTCCCCGGGACTTCAGGACTCCGGCCGCCGGTGCGGATGTGCCCCGGCGGAGCCGTTGCCGACCGGCCGTCGGACCGGTCGGCAACGCCGCCCGTCCTGTGTCAGGAGATCGCCTTGATCGCCTGCCAGCCGCCGGCGCCGACGACAGAAGGAGTGCCGACCAGCCCGGTCCTGCGACCCGGCACGAACTCCAGCCCGGCGGTGGTGTTGGACGTGGTGGTCCACAGATCGGGCACGCCGTCCCCGTTGGAGTCACCGCTCGCTGTCACCAGAGGTCGCGTCGCCGTGGTCCAGCCGCTCGCGTACTGGGTGCGGCCGGAGCCGACACCCAGCGAGGCCGGATCGGTGCCGCCGTCCGGAACGCCGTCGCCGTCCGCGTCCCCCCTGCTCTTGCCGTGGTAGACCCAGAGGGCACCGGAGGAGTTGTCCCGGGCGACGAGGTCGACGAAGCCGTCGCCGTCCACATCGCCGGGGGAAGCGAGCGTCATCGCGGCCCAGCCCGAGTTGCCGATCAGGTAGCCCGACTCGAGGGATCCGCCCGACCAGCCGGGAAGGAACCAGAGCTGGTCGCCTATGACCGCGACGAAGTCGGGGTTGTAGCTCTCCGTGTTCGGGGTGATGTCCCCGACGGAGACGATCTGCTTGACCGCCGAGGTGTCGGTGGGGACACCCGTCTCGTCGTCGGGGAAGACGTACACCTCCTGCTTGGTGTCCTCGGTGAACTCGCCCTGGCCGTTGTTCGGGTAGAGCCACAGCTTGCCGTCGGACTTGCGGGCGACGAGGTCCTCGTAGAAGTCCTCGGTCCAGTCACCGCGGTGGGTCATCAGCGCGTCCGACCAGCCGCCGCCCGACGAGAGGGGGAGGGCGTTCGCGACCGCGCCGTTGCCCGTACCGCCGTACAGCCGCAGATTGTCGGTGCCGTCCACCGCGAACATGTCGGGCAGGCCGTCGCCGTTGACATCACCCGGCTTGTCCATCACACCGGGGCTCCTGACGTAGAACCGGTACGGATAGATCGGTCCCGCGTTCTTCCCGGCGTCGAAGGCCTGCACGTACAGGGTGTGCGGACCGGGAGTGAGCGGTGTCACCGTGATCTCGGCATCGCCTCCCGCGGTCGCGGGCTTGGCGGAGTTGTTCGGCGGCGTGCGGTCCAGGCCCCACTTGTACTCGGCGATGTCGCCGACGCCGTTGGCGCCCAGGATGAACTGACCGGGAGTGCGCGCGAGCGCACCCTCGGCGTTCTCCGGGTAGACGTCCTCCTTGGACTGCACGGTCGGCATCACCGACGGTGCGGTCGGGTCGAACCCGAAGCGGCAACCGGGAGCCCCCTGAGTGGGAGTCCAGTCGGAGGCGAAGCCCGCGTCGGCGACGTCTTCGACCTGGGCCTTCCACGAGAACTGGCCGTTGGAGGCGCCCTTGTGCTGATCGAGCAGCGCCTTGGGAACGATCACCCGGGCTGGCGCTCCCGCGGAGTTCTTGGCCGAGACCGTGACCTTGACCTTCTTGTCGAAGAACACGCCGGGCGCCACGTCGTGCTTGCCGGTCGCCCACAGATGGAACTGGACGTTGACGTCACCGCCGTCCGGGTCCCAGACCTGGGCCGTGAGCGTCACATCCGTGTTGCCGAGTGTCACGTACGAGGAGCCGTTCCCGCACTCCGTCGCACTGACCTTGGTGCTCGGGATCGTGTCGAGCGCCCACGGCGCCTTCGGCGGACGGTTGAAGTCGACGATCAGCTTGGCGTCTGGCTTGAACTTCTTCCAGCTGTACGCGTCCTTGTTGTCCTCCGCGCTCTGCGGGGCGCGAAGACCGAAGGTGATGTTGGTCCACTTACTGGCGGCGGCCTTGACCGCCGCGTCCTTGGCGGTGAAGTCGACCGCTTTGTCCGGGCAGCCGAAGGACTCGTTGCCGTGTGCGTAGTTGCGGCTGTCCTGGCGAGTGGACCAGGACGGTTGCTTGTTCCATGTGGTGGACGAGCTGATGGAGCCGGTCAGGTAGAGCTCGACGGGCTTCGCGGTGCAGGACCAGGAGTGCGTCTCGGTGATCTGGAACTGCGCGTCGATCACCTTTACACCGGCCAGGAACTTGGAGTCGACCCGGAAGAACGACCGGGCGGTGCCGCCGGTCGAGCTCTCGTAGCCGACGCGGGCCTCGCTGGTGGTGCCGCCGTTCCAGCCGGTGCCGTTCCAGTAGCTGTTGTTGGGGTGCGGCTTGTAGGCGATGGTCCAGGCCTGGCGGGTGCCCGTCATCCGCGGGTCGATGTAGACCGGGTACGTGGTCCCGGGGTCGTCCAGCAGTTCCTGGTCGGGCGTCAGGGTGAGCTGGCCGCCCGCCACAGTGACCCCGACGTCCGCGCTGTTGGTGCCGGGCGTCAGATCGGTCGGGGTCTCCTCCTGCGCGGCGGCGGTGGCGGACGGCGCGGTCGTCGTCGCCGACAGCGTCCTCGCGGAGGCGGTTCGCGCCGCGGGCGCCGTGGCGGTCTGCGCCGCGGTCGAATCCTCCGAGCCGGAGGAGTCCCACATCCGCGGCGTCGACGTCGCGAACACGGTCTGCCCGACCGGGTTGACGGCGGTCAGAGTGCCGCTCGCGGCGTCCTTCCTGAGCGTCAGACCATCGGCCTTGAGGTCGAAGTCGATGGTGGCGAGCTCGGGATTGTCCGCCGCTGCGGCCGACTTGACGATCAGCGCCTGGCTGAAGCCGTCCACACCGGCGGCGACCGCGAGGTCGACACCCGGCAGCACCTCGCGGTACGTGGCGGTGGAGCCTTCGAGTTCCGGCTCGGGCAGCGGTTTCGGCCAGCTCAGGGAGATCTTCCGGCCCTGGTCGGTGAGGACCACGAGCGGGTCGGCGCCGCCGGCCGAGAAGGTCACGTTCCCCGCCGCGGCCCTGGGCGCGACACGCCCCCTGACCTCGGCCAGTGTGGTGTCGATCGGGGTCCAGGCGCCCTCGCGCTTCACGCGCTGCGGGACGGAGTGCTGGACACGGCGGAGGTTGCCGTTGGGCAGGGCGTACGTCTCGCTGGTCTCACTGCGCTCCGAGAGCACCTCGACCTGCTTGCCGGTCTCCTTGGCCTGCCGCAGGGCGTGTGCCTCCGAACCGGCCGGAGCGGAGGAGGTCTTGTCCTCGGCGGCGGCCGAGGAGGTGAGTCCGATCGGGGTGAGGCCAAGCGAGCCTCCGACGAGAGCGGCAACGAGCGCCGTGCGCGCGGTCCGTGTCGCCCCCCGTCTCCACGCACCTATCTCTGACATGTAGTTGAACCCCCCAGGTCCGTTCAGTCGTGAAGTCGATCTCAAGCGACTCCGGCGGAACAGTACACGGGACCTGACGACAGGGTTTTGCCTACTTGTGGCGAAACGAGGGGTTGTGTCATTGCAAAGGACTGTGTTGCAGGCAGAGATCTCGCGCCTTAGGGTCACGTCGATCAACTGTTCAGTTGCGTAGGGTGGGGGTAGCTCGTGCAACAATTCCTACGCCAGTTGCGCTACTTGGGGCACTGGCATAGATCCGTTTCCTTCGTCGCCTTCATGGCGATGATGATCACTCTGATACCGGACGATCCGGCGGCCGCCGCAGGCCGTGGCACGGATCTCGAAGAACTCAAGCGCGACCGCTCGGTCGCCGGCCGGGCGTTCTCCAAGGAGCGTCGCGAGGCCAGGAACGCCGCGGCCAAGGACTGGCAGCCGTCGCTGGGCAAGGTCCCGGCCGGCGACTACCTGGTCCAGGTCACGGACCCGCAGGGCAAGACTCCGAAGAAGGCCGCCAGGCAGCGCCTGGGAGCCGCAGGCGGCTCCGCGCTCGGCAAGGCCCCGGAGGCGCTCGCGAAGCTGCCGGTGCGGCTTCGTCAGGCGCAGGATGCCCCGCGGTCGAAGGGCGCCCGGACCAAGGCGCCGAAGGCCGCGGCCGGTTCCGCCGCCCGGGTCCAGGTCAAGGATGCCGCCACGGCCCGCAGGGCCGGTGTGGAGGGCGTCCTGTTCACCGCCACCCCGGCGGCAGCCGAGGACGGCACCGCCGGTGCCGCGTCCGGCGCCGTGGAGGTCGAGCTCGACTACTCGGCCGTCAAGGACACCTTCGGAGGCGACTGGGGTTCCCGGCTCCGCCTCGTCCAGCTGCCCGCCTGTGCGCTGACGACCCCGCAGAAGGCGGAGTGCCGCACCCGCACCGAGCTGCGCGGCTCCAACGACCCGGCGGCCCACACCGTCGACGCCACCGTGGACCTGGGCTCGGCGCCCGTGCAGGGCTTCGCCGCCCGCAGCACCGCGGCCGCCCCGATGGTCCTCGCCGCCACCGCGGCCGCGTCCGGTCCCGGCGGCAGCCACGAGGCGACCTCGCTGTCGCCGTCGGGCTCCTGGATGGCGGGCAGTTCCTCCGGCGGCTTCTCGTGGACGTACCCGATCGAGGCACCCGAGGTCCCGGGCGGACCGCAGCCGGAGATCGAGCTCTCGTACTCCTCGCAGTCCGTCGACGGCCGCACCGCGTCCACGAACGCCCAGTCGTCGTGGGTCGCCGAGGGCTGGGACTACGAGCCCGGCTTCATCGAGCGCAAGTACCGTTCCTGCTCCGACGACAAGGGCAAGGTCGACGACAAGGCGCCGAACAACACCACCGACAACGGTGACCTGTGCTGGGGCTCCGACCACGTGGTGATGTCGCTGGGCGGCAACACCACCGAGCTCGTGAAGGACGACGCCACCGGCAAGTGGCGCCCCGCCGACGACGACGGCACCAAGATCGAGCAGAAGACCGGCGCGGTCAACGGCACCAAGGACGGCGAGTACTGGATCGTCACCGGCACCGACGGCGTCAAGTACCACTTCGGTCTGAACAAGCTGCCGAACGCCACGACGCAGACCACCAACTCGGCCCTGACCGTGCCGGTGTTCGGCAACCACCCCGGTGAGCCCTGCCACGCCACGGCGTTCATGGACTCCGACTGCACCCAGGCCTACCGCTGGAACCTGGACTACGTCGTCGACCCGCTCGGCGACGCCATGACCCTGTGGTGGAACAAGCACACGAACTTCTACGGCCAGAACATGAAGGCCGACCAGCAGATCTCGTACGTGCGCTCCGCCGATCTGGCCCGCATCGACTACGGCCAGCGCTCGGACACCCTGTTCTCGGCGCAGCCCGCCGGCCGGGTCTCCTTCACCGTCTCCGAACGCTGCATCCCGAACGCGACGTTCGACTGCGCGGAGTCCAAGCGGACCACCGCCAACGCCTCGCGCTGGCCGGACACCCCGCTCGACCAGGAGTGCAAGTCCGGTGCCCAGTGCACCGACAAGTTCTCCCCGACGTTCTGGTCCACCAAGCGCCTCACCAAGATCAGCACGCAGGTGCTGGCCGGGTCCGCGCTGACCAACGTCGACTCCTGGGCGCTGGAGAGCTCCTACCCGGACACCGGTGACGGCACGTCACCGGCGCTCTGGCTGGACTCCATCACCCGCACGGGCCACGGCGCGGGCTCGTCCGCGGCCATGCCGAAGGTCAGCTTCTCGGGCGTCCAGCTCGACAACCGCGTCGACGGCGTCGAGGGCCTGCCGCCCTTCTCGCGACTGCGCATCAACGCGATCGACACGGAGACCGGCGGCCGCATCGGCGTGTCCTACTCGCCGCGCGACTGCCAGGTGCTGGAACCGCGCCGCATGCCGGCCTCGCCCGAGACCAACACCATGCGCTGCTTCCCGCAGTACTGGACCCCCAAGGGCGCGCTGAAGCCCGTCCAGGACTGGTTCCACAAGTACCTCGTCACCGAGGTGCGCGAGGAGGACCTGGTCACCGACAGCCCGGCCAAGGTCACCTCGTACGAGTTCATCGGCGGCGCCGCCTGGGCCTACGACGAGAGCGAGTTCACCGAGAACAAGCACCGCACCTGGTCCCAGTACCGCGGCTACGAGCGGGTCCGCACCCGCCTCGGCGCCGGCGACGACGTCAAGCAGCTCTCCGAGCACCGCTACTTCCGCGGCATGCACGGCGACAAGCTGCCCAGTGGCACCCGGACCTCGGTCATCGAGGACTCCCAGGGCGGCACCGTCAACGACCTGCCCCAGTACCAGGGCCAGTTGCGCGAGCAGATCACCTACGAGTCCGACGGCGGCGCCGTCGACTCCTCGACGCTCACCACCGCCTGGTCGGAGAAGACGGCCACCCGCGCCCGCACCGGCACCACGCCGCTGGAGGCGTGGATGACCCGCCCGGAGACCGTCCGGACCCGCGAGCGGGTCAAGGGGGAGACCTGGCGGACGTCGACCGAGACCACCAAGTACGACAGCTACGGCCTGCCGTACCAGGTGGACGAGACGACGCCCGGCGGCAAGCGCATGTGCTCCACGACCACGTACGCCCGCAACACCGCGGCGTACCTGCTGGAGTCCGAGTCCCGCGAACTCACCACCCTCGGCGCCTGCGGCACCACGGGCGGCGAGGTCATCGAGGACACCCGCACCCTCTACGACAACCTGGCCTTCGGCGCCGCGCCCACGAAGGGTCTCGCGACCGAGGTCCAGGAGCTGAACGCCGAGGGCACCGGCTACATCACGATCGACAGGACCGAGTACGACATCCACGGCCGCGAGACGGCGACCTGGGACGCCGAGAACCGCAAGACCTCGGTGACGTACACCCCGGCGACGGTCGCCCGCCCGACGAAGCAGGTCTCCACGGACCCGCTGGGCCACACCGAGACGACCGACTTCGACGCGGTGCGCGGTATGCCGCTCGTGGAGACGGACGCCAACGGCAAGAAGGCGACGATGCAGTACGACCCGCTGGGCCGGCTGCTGAAGGTCTGGGAGATCGACCGCGACCCGGCGACGCAGACGCCGACCGCGGAGTACGGCTACACCGTGCGCCGCGACGGCCCGACGATCGTCACGACGAAGACCCTCAAGGACAACGGCCAGTACGCCGTCTCCTACGAGATCCTCGACGGCCTGCTGCGTGAGCGGCAGACCCAGGACGAGGCAGTCGGCGCCGGCCGCATCGTCAACGACACCTTCTACGACACCGCCGGCCGCAAGTGGAAGGAGAACGACGGCTACTACAACGACCTGGAGCCCGAGGCGAAGCTCCTCCAGGTCGGTGACAACGAGGTCCCGTCGCAGAACCGGACGACGTTCAACGGCATGGGCGAGCCCGTCGCCGAGGTGACGTACTTCCGGGGCGTGGAGAAGCTCCGCACGACGACGGAGCGCGACGGGGACGTCTCGACGACGATTCCGCCGAAGGGCGACACGGTCACGGCCTCAATCGAGGACGCCGAGGGGCGCGTCGTGGAGCTGCGTGAGTACACCAAGGACGATCGCAGCGCCTGGCGCTCCACCAAGTACGAGTACGACGACCAGGATAACGTCGCCAAGATCACCGCGCCGGGTGGGGCGGTGACGTCATTCGAATATGACAAGCGCGGACGGCAGACCTCGTCTTCCGACGCGGACGGTGGCAAGACGACCTACCGGTACGACAACTCGGACAGCGTGGTGTCGACCACCGATGCTCGTGGCAACACGCTTGTGACGACCTATGACGCGGCTGGCCGTGTCACGACCGTCAGGGACGGGAACGAGGCCGGGCCGAAGCGGGTCGAGTTCACGTACGACACTCTTTTCAAGGGCCTGCCCACGGCTTCGATTCGTTACGACGGGGCCAAGGCCTACCGTGAGGAGGTGACCGCGTACGACCCCGCCTACCGGGTCAAGTCGACGAAGACCGTCATCCCGGACGAGGAAGTGGGCCTCAACGGCACGTACACGTACAACTATTCCTACACGCCGACCGGCAACATGGCGTGGGCCGAGGTGCCGGGTGTCGGCGGGCTCACCACCGAGCGGGTGGTCTTCCGGTACAACGCCGACGACCTGCCGATCTCCATCGGCGGCGCCTCGACCTACCTCAACCAGGTCGAATACTCGGCTTTTGGCGAGGTTCTGCGTACCGAGGCGGGCCCGGCCACCAAGAAGGTGTACGGCAGCTACATCTACGACGAGTTCACTCGACGGTTGACCCAGTCCACCTTCGACCGTTCGATCGCCCCGGGACGCATCAGCGACACCCGCTACTCATACGACGCCGCGGGCAACGTCACGAAGATCACCGACACCCCGGGTGAGGCAGCGCCTGACAGCGGCGTGACGGATACGCAGTGCTTTGTCCACAACCAGCTGCGCCAGATGACCTCTGCGTGGACGGCCAAGACCGATGACTGCACGGCCGCGCCCTCGAAGGACACGGTCGGTGGCCCGGACGCCTACTGGCAGTCGTTCGAGTTCGATGCTGCGGGCAACCGCACGAAGCTCATCGAGCACGACACGACTGGTGACACGACCAAGGACGTCACCCGCACCTACACCTACGGCAAGGCAGGTGTCGGCGGTCCGAGCGCTCTGGCTGAGGTCAAGTCGGTCGGCCCCGAGGGCGAGCGGCTGAACACGTTTGCCTACGACCAGGCGGGCAACACAACCGGGCGTCAGAACGGCGGCACCACTCAGACCCTGGAGTGGGACGCCGAGGGAGAGCTGCGGAAGGTCACCGAGCCGGTGGAGGGCGGCGGTACCAAGACCACCTCCTACCTCTACGACGCCGGTGGTGAGCGTCTGATCCGTGTCGGTCCGGACGGCAGCAAAACGCTGTACCTGGGTGACGCCGAGCTGACGATCAGCGCCGATCTGACGAAGAAGACCGCTGAGCGGTTCTACGGCCACCCCGACGGCGTGATCACTGTCCGAGCGACTGGTGGTGTGCGACAGGTGCTGCTGTCCGACCAGAACGGCTCCTCCCACACTGCCGTCGACATGGTCGCCGCCGACATGGCCGTGACCCGGCGGAAGCTGATGCCGTTCGGTGAAGAGCGCGGTGGAGCGCCGGCAGCCTGGCCCGGCCAGCGTGGTTTCGTCGGTGGCACGGTGGACAAGGACACGGGACTGACGACGCTCGGCGCCCGTGAGTACGACCCCACCACCGGGAGGTTCATCTCGGTCGACCCTCTGGTCGACTACACGCAGCCCGCGACGATGAACCCGTACGCCTACAGCAACAACGCGCCGGTCACGTTCTCCGACCCTGACGGGCAGTTTTTCCCGATCCTGATCGGTATCGCGGCCCGTATCGCCATTCAGGCGGCCATTCGTGCTGCGGCCCGCCGCGCGGCGATCATCGCGGCCCGCAAGGCGGCTCAGGCGGCGGCGCGTCGTGCCGCGGCCCTGGCCCGCAAGCGTGCCATCGAGGCGGCCAAGCGTGCTGCCGCGAAGGCGCGTCGCGAGGCGGCCCGGAAGGCAGCTGCGGCCAAGCGCGCCGCGGCCAAGCGTGCCGCTGCTCGCGCGGCGGCCAAGCGTGCCGCGGCCAAGCGTGCCGCGGCACAGGCTCGGGCAAAGGCTGCTCGTGCGGCCGCCAGGCGAGCCGCTGCTCGGCGTGCAGCCGCGCGCAAGGCCGCGTCCCGCCCGAAGCCGAGGCCGAAGCCACGCAGCGCTCCGAAGCCGAAGCCGAAGCCCTCGGTCGTCAAGAAGGTGGTCAAGCAGGCCCGCAAGGAGGTACAGGAGCAGGTCCAGGAGGAGGTGCAGGCCACCGCGTGCAAGGTGGGAGGCGGAAACAGCTTCGTGCCTGGCACTCTCGTCCTGATGGCTGACGGGTCCAAGAAGCCCATCGACAAGGTGAGAACTGGCGACAAGGTGCTCGCGACGGACCCCAGGACCGGCGAGACACGGAGCAAGACGGTCTCGGCGACTATCGTCGGCAAGGGCCCCAAGAAGCTGGTCGACATCAGCTTCAGGTTCCACGGCGGCAAGGCCGGTGAGGCTGGAACGGTCGTGAAGCTCACCGCCACGGACAACCACCCGCTCTGGGTGCCCGCAATGCAGGACTGGGTCGACGCGGGCAAGCTCCGCGGCGGCCAATGGCTGCAGTCGCCCACCGGAGAGTGGATCCGGGTGGAGTCGGTCCAGAAGCGCACCGAGCGCGCCACGGTCCGCAATCTGACCGTGAACGACATCCACACGTTCTACGTGATCGCTGGCATCAAGCCGGTCCTCACGCACAACTGCGACGGCGAGATCCACTGGGTCAAGGAGAACGCCAGCATGAGCAGCGCGGCCCGGAAGTACGACGACGGTGCTGTAGGCTCCAGGACCGGCTATGCGCCCGCACTCCAGTACTACAAGGAGAACGGGAAGAGTCTCTCCCAGGTCAAGTTCGACGGCTTTGACGCTCAGAACGGTGTGCTCGTCGACCGCAAGCTCAGCATCAAGTTCTTCAACAAGACGTGGCGTCAAGCCCTGAACCAGTCGCTGGCACTGGAGCAGAACGGTTATACAGGGCGGTGGGAGGTCCCCACCGCAGCCGAGGCCAGACGAGCGCGGAGAATGCTCGGGGCGCTGCTGATTACAAACATCAAGGTAAGGGTGGTTCCCAAGTGATGGAACTCAACAGAGTCCTGGCCAGGGCATTCGCGAGTATCGTTGTCTCGATCGACCTCTCTGATGACGATGCCATCGACCCTGACGTCGCGACGGACATTCTGGAGCCTGCCAGCGCGTTGCTCGACGACCTGAGCGAGCAGGACCGCCGGGCCTTTGCGGACATGCTGGTCGAGCTGGCCGAGCTGGAGGAGAACCCCGAGCGGCGTCAGGCGATGGCGGATCTTCCCGACGTTCTCGGTCTCCTCGACGAGGAAGAGGACTGACGGCCGCGTACGCGTGAGCGCGACCAGTGGATGAAGGGCCCGGCCTCACGCGTGAGGCCGGGCCCTGCCACATGAACATCAACCCGGGCAGGCGATCGCCGAGACCCCGTTATTCCTGTCCGACGAGCTCGTCCGGATCGGCTACGGTGACGGTTTCGACGAGCCCGACGCAACGGGGCACACTGTCGAGAAGCCGGTCGATGTGTTCAACGGTCTGCTTCCTGACGATTCTTAGGACGAGTAGTCGCGTCATACGGCGAAGGGGCCGGCCCCCACATGGTGGTGGAGACCGGCTCGCTTGGAGTGAACATGTCGCTAGACATCCTCGTGCGTCGCTTCCCGGAGACGGGAGCGGTCGAGCCCGCTGAGCGCGAGCACCATGTGCCCGCGCCGCTCGCCGCGGTGTTCGGGCGGATGGCCGGCCGGACGCTCGCCGAAGGCTTTCTGCGGTTGCACACGCCCGCCTCCGCGCATGAGTCGTACGCGCTGTGCGCCCGGCTGATCGGAGGGCTGGAAGGGCGCTTCTTCCCCTTCGCCTTCGACTGGAGCGGGCGTGAGCTGTTGTTCGACGTCCGTGATCCCGAGGCGCGGCCCCGGTACGTGATCATGGTGGATCCGGAGGAGGGCGAGCACTACACCACGGATCTGGGGCTCGACGACTTCTGGGTCGTGGTCGCCGACGAGGACGAGGACGCGCTCGCCTTCGACTACTTCGACGAGTGGCGGAAGGCCAACCCCGGCGCGGGACCCGTCGGGTTCGACCAGGTCGTCGGGTACAAGGTGCCGCTGAGCCTCGGTGGGGCGGACGATGTGGCGAACCTGGAGCTCACCGGGCGCCAGGTGTACGTCGAGCTGTGCGCGCAGATCGCGCTGCAGCTGAGGGAGAGCTGAGCCGCAGCCGTCGAGCTGTGGGGCACCGCACGCCTCCGTCCTCTCCACAGCCCCGCAACCGTTCGTACGATGAGGGGCAACCCAAACAGACAGGAGCAACCATGTTCGGCGGTGCGTTGAACGAGCTGTTCGCTCCTGGGCGGCGGCACACCGAGGAGGAGCGGCGGCGTCAGGAGCTCACGCTGGAGGAGGCCGGTGACGCCGATCCCGGGCGCGGGCCGATAGACCTCGGGAGTGGGGTCGTGCTCATCCGGGTCCCCGCGGCACGGGACGAGGCGCGTTCCGCCGAGGGGGAGCCGGAGGACGGCGACAAGAACGCCGAGGGCGCTGAGCACACCAAGGCTGCCGAGGATGGCAAGAACGCCGGGGATGGCAAGAACGCCGAAGCGGCCCGGGCCGCCGAGGGCGCTGAGTAGACAGAACTGCTCGCGGTGGGCGCACTCGCCCCAGCGGCCCGTCGCCCACACGCCGGAGGGCCCGGCCCCTCGCGATCGCTCGCGTGGGGCCGGGCCCTCCGTCACGTACCGCCTCGGCGGCGTCAGGCCTCGTAGACCTCGTTGACCAGCTGCTGCTGCTCCGCCTGGTGCCGCTTCGCCGAGCCCACCGCCGGGGACGACGAGTGGGGGCGGGAGATGCGGCGCAGGCGCTCGCCGTGCGGGATGTCCGCGCCGACCGCCAGGTCCAGGTGGTCGATCAGGTTGAGCGCGATGAACGGCCAGGCACCCTGGTTCGCCGGCTCCTCCTGGACCCACAGGTACTTCTCGGTGTTCGGGAACTTGGCGATCTCGGCCTGCAGTTCCGCGCCCGGCAGCGGGTACAGACGCTCCAGGCGGATGATCGCCGTGTCCGTGGCACCGCGCTTCTGCCGCTCGGCCTCCAGGTCGTAGTAGACCTTGCCGGAGCAGAAGACGACCTTGCGGACGTCGGCGGCGTTCACCGAGTCGTCGCCGATGACCGGGCGGAAGCCGCCGGTGGTGAACTCCTCCACCTTGGACGCCGCTGCCTTCAGACGCAGCATCGACTTCGGGGTGAAGACGATGAGCGGCTTGTGGTGCGGGTTGTGGACCTGCCAGCGCAGCAGGTGGAAGTAGTTCGACGGCAGCGTCGGCATGGCGACCGTCATGTTGTTCTGCGCGCACAGCTGGAGGAAGCGCTCCGGGCGGGCGGACGAGTGGTCCGGGCCCTGGCCCTCGTAGCCGTGCGGCAGGAGCAGCGTGACGCCGGAGGTCTGGCCCCACTTCTGCTCGGCCGAGGAGATGAACTCGTCGACGACGGTCTGGGCGCCGTTGACGAAGTCGCCGAACTGGGCCTCCCACATGACCAGCGACTCCGGGCGGGCCAGCGAGTAGCCGTACTCGAAGCCCATCGCCGCGTACTCGCTGAGCAGCGAGTCGTAGACGTTGTAGCGGGCCTGGTCGTCGGACAGGTAGAGCAGCGGGGTGTAGTCCTCGTTGGTCTCCTGGTCCACCAGCACCGCGTGGCGCTGGCCGAAGGTGCCCCGGCGGGTGTCCTGGCCGGCGAGCCGGACCGGGGTGCCCTCCATCAGCAGCGAGCCGATGGCGAGGGTCTCGCCCATGCCCCAGTCGATCGTGCCGTCCTCGACCGAGGCCGCACGGCGCTGCAGCTGCGGCAGCAGTCGCGGGTGGACGGTGATGTTGTCGGGCACGTTGACCTGGGACTCGGCGATCCGCTTGACGACCTCCTGGGAGATCCCCGTGGTGACGGACACCGGGAACTCGGCCTGGGCGTCCGGGACATGGGCCGGGGCCGGGTGGCTGGTGGCCTCGCGGACCTCCGCGAAGACCTTCTCCAGCTGGCCCTGGAAGTCCTGCAGCGCCTGCTCGGCCTCCTCCAGCGTGATGTCGCCGCGACCGATGAGGGACTCGGTGTAGAGCTTGCGCACCGAGCGCTTCTTGTCGATCAGGTTCACCATCTGCGGGTTGGTGAACTGCGGGTTGTCGCCCTCGTTGTGACCGCGGCGGCGGTAGCAGATGAGGTCGATCACGACGTCCTTGTTGAACGTCTGGCGGAACTCGAAGGCCAGCCGCGCCACACGGACGCACGCCTCCGGGTCGTCGCCGTTCACGTGGAAGATCGGCGCCTCGATCATGCGGGCCACGTCGGTCGCGTACATCGACGAACGCGACGACTCCGGGGCGGCGGTGAAGCCGACCTGGTTGTTGATGACGATGTGGACCGTGCCGCCGGTGCGGTAGCCGCGCAGCTGCGACATGTTCAGGGTCTCGGCGACGACACCCTGGCCCGCGAAGGCCGCGTCGCCGTGCAGGGCGACAGGCAGGACGGTGAAGTCCGTGCCGCCCTTGTTGATGATGTCCTGCTTGGCGCGGACGACGCCCTCGAGGACCGGGTCGACGGCCTCCAGGTGCGACGGGTTGGCGACCAGCGAGACCTTGATCTGCTCGCCGTCGAGGCCCGTGAAGGTGCCCTCGGCGCCCAGGTGGTACTTCACGTCGCCGGAGCCGTGCATCGACTTCGGGTCGAGGTTGCCCTCGAACTCGCGGAAGATCTGCGCGTACGACTTGCCGACGATGTTCGCCAGGACGTTCAGCCGGCCGCGGTGGGCCATGCCGATGACGACCTCGTCGAGGCGGGACTCGGCCGCCGAGTCGATGACCGCGTCGAGCAGCGGGATGACGGACTCGCCGCCCTCCAGCGAGAAGCGCTTCTGGCCGACGTACTTGGTCTGCAGGAAGGTCTCGAAGGCCTCCGCCGCGTTCAGCCGGCGCAGGATGCGCAGCTGCTCCTCGCGCTCCGGCTTGGCGTGCGGGCGCTCCACCCGGTCCTGGATCCACTTGCGCTGCTTCGGGTCCTGGATGTGCATGAACTCGATGCCGGTGGTGCGGCAGTACGAGTCGCGCAGGACGCCGAGGATGTCGCGCAGCTTCATCATCGACTTGCCGCCGAAGCCGCCGACCGCGAACTCGCGCTCCAGGTCCCACAGGGTGAGCCCGTGCTCGGTGATGTCCAGGTCGGGGTGCTTGCGCTGGCGGTACTCCAGCGGGTCCGTGTCGGCCATGACGTGGCCGCGGACCCGGTAGGAGTGGATCAGCTCGAAGACCCGGGCGGCCTTCGTGACGTCGTCGTCGTGCGAGGCGTCGATGTCCTTGAGCCAGCGGACCGGCTCGTAGGGGATGCGCAGCGCCTCGAAGAGGTCGTCGTAGAAGCCGTCCTCGCCGAGGAGGAGGTTGGCGACGATCCGCAGGAACTCGCCGGACGCGGCACCCTGGATGACCCGGTGGTCGTACGTCGAGGTCAGGGTCATGACCTTGGAGACGCCCAGCTTGTTCAGGGTGTCCTGGGAAGTGCCCTGGAACTCGGCCGGGTAGTCCATCGAGCCGACGCCCATGATGACCGACTGCCCGGGCATCAGCCGCGGCACGGAGTGGACGGTGCCGAGGCCGCCGGGGTTGGTCAGGGAGACGGTGACGCCGGTGAAGTCGTCCATCGTCAGCTTGTTGCTGCGGGCGCGGCGGACGATGTCCTCGTAGGCCTGCCAGAACTCGAAGAAGTTCATCGTCTCGGCCTTCTTGATGGCCGCGACGACGAGCTGCCGGTCGCCGTTCGGCTTCACCAGGTCGATGGCGAGGCCGAGGTTCACGTGCGGGGGCTTGACCAGGACCGGCTTGCCGTCCTTCTCGCCGTACGACCAGTTCATCGACGGCATGGACTTGATCGCCTGCACCATCGCGTACCCGATGATGTGCGTGAAGGAGATCTTCCCGCCCCGGGCGCGCTTCAGGTGGTTGTTGATGACGATCCGGTTGTCGAAGAGCAGCTTCACCGGGACCGCGCGGACGGACGTCGCCGTCGGCAGCTCCAGCGAGGCGTTCATGTTCTTCGCGACCGCGGCGGAGGGACCGCGCAGCGGCAGCATCTCCGGGCCCTCGGGCGCCTCGGCGGCCGGAGCGGCCTTGGCGGCGGGCTTGGCCGGAGCGGCGGCTGCGGGCTTCGCCTGGGCTGCGGGCTTCGCCGGAGCCGGGGCCGGGGCGGCGGGCTGCGCGGGGGCCGCCGGAGCCGGGGCCTGCGCGGCGGGAGCCTGCGCGGCGGGGGCCGTGGGCGCCGGAGCCTGTGCGGTGCCCGGCGTCTGATCGGCCGCTGCGGCCGGCTGCGCCGGCGCGGCCTCGGTGGTGGCCCCGCCGCCCGGCTTGTAGTCGGCGAAGAAGTCCCACCAGGCGCGATCGACCGAATTCGGGTCCTGGAGGTACTGCTGGTAGATCTCGTCGACGAGCCACTCATTGGCCCCGAACGCGGCGGCGGGGTTCTTCCCCTGCCCGTCGGGGTCGGTCGAAGTACTCGAGTTACTGGGGGACTGAGACGACACGGCGGCAACCGCCCTCTTCCGCTTCACAAGGTGATGGACAGCGGAAATAAAGGCTACGCCTACGCGGCGGGGAGGTGCAGGCCGGGCGTGGTCATCGTCGCCTAAGTCACACCTGACAGCCGGTTTCGACGTAGGAAATGGCGGGAAACAAACGCGGTTTCCCTACGGACTGGGTACGGCGGAACGTGGCTGCGGCCCCGCGGGCCGCAGCCCTGTCCTGCTCCCCGGACGTATGGACGCAGGACGCGCCGGTCCGGTTCGCCACGGGCTTCGCTCCTCTTCGAACCCTACGTCAACCGCGCGACGAGGGGATTCCCGGAAGAGTGACGCGGATGCAGCAGCCGCGCGTCGATTCGGCCACGCCTATGCGGCCGCCGTGCAACTCCACCGCCCAGCGCGCGATGGCCAGGCCCAGGCCCGTGCCCCCGTCGCTGCCCGAGCTGTGCTTCGACGGGGCGCTGCCCCGGTTGAACCGCTCGAAGACCTTGTGCCACTCCGACTCGGGGATCCCGGGACCTTCGTCCTGAACTTCGAGGTCCAAGGACTCGTCCTGGGCGCCCCGGCGGGCACGAACCGTGACCCTGCCGTGCGGAGGGGAGTGCTTGACCGCGTTGTCGATGAGATTCGCCACGACCTGGTGCAGCCGCTCGGCGTCCGCGTGCGCGGTCAGCTCGGGCGGCGACACGTCCAGGTGCAGATGGACGTCCTTGCGGGTGTGGCTGCCGGAACCGGAGGACAGCCTGCGCTGCCCGGCGGCCAGGTTCGCCTCCTTCAGCACCCCGGACAGGTACGGCCAGACCTCGAAGCGCCGGGCCTTCAGTGTGACGACGCCGTTGTCCAGCCGGGAGAGGTCGAGCAGCGTCTCGACCAGCCGGGACAGCCGCTCCGTCTGCTTGAGGGCGGTGCGCATCGTCTCGGGGTCGGCGGCCGAGACGCCGTCCACGACGTTCTCCAGCACCGCGCGCAGCGCCGCGATGGGGGTGCGCAGCTCGTGCGAGACATTGGCGACCAGCTCCTTGCGGTGCTGGTCCACGGCCTCCAGGTCGTCCGCCATGCGGTTGATCGTGGAGGCGAGGTCGCCGAGTTCGTCCCGCCGGCCGTCGCCGATCACCCTGCGCGTGAAGTCGCCGTGGGAGATCGACTTCGCGACGGTGGTCATCTCGTCCAGCGGGGCGGTCAGCCCGTGAGCCACGAACTGCGTGATCAGCAGCGTGGTGATCATGGCGAAGACCGTGATGTAGCGCAGCTCGGCCCCGGTGCGGAAGGCGACCAGCGCCAGCCCGGTCGTGATCAGTACCGCCACGACGACGAGGGCGCCGAGCTTGGTCTTGATCGAGATCTCCACCGCCCCCAGCCGGGTCCGGAACCGGCTCTGCCGGATCATGGCGCCGGGGTCTCCAGCGCGTACCCGACGCCGTGGACCGTACGGATCCGCTCTGCGCCGATCTTGCGGCGCAGCGCCTTGATGTGGCTGTCGACCGTGCGGGTGCCGGAGGCGTCCGCCCAGTCCCAGACCTCCGCGAGCAACTGCTCGCGGGAGAGGACCGCACGCGGGGTGTTCGCCAGGCAGACCAGCAGGTCGAACTCGGTCGGCGTGAGGTGCACGTCCTCGTTCCGGACGCGCACGCGGCGCTGGGCGTGGTCGATCTCCAGCTCGCCGAGGCGCATGATGCCGCTGCGCGGCGTCACGGCGGCCAGCGCGGCGCGCTCCACCCGGCGGAGCAGGACGTGCACCCGGGCGGCCAGTTCGCGCATGGAGAACGGCTTGGTCATGTAGTCGTCGGCACCCACGCCGAGCCCGACCAGCATGTCGGTCTCGTCGTCGCGGGCGGTGAGCATCAGCACCGGCACGGGCCGCTGCGCCTGCACCCGGCGGCACACCTCGAGGCCGTCGAAGCCGGGCAGCATCACGTCGAGGACCATCAGGTCCGGCTGCCAGGCCTCCGCGGCGTCGACGGCCGCCGGGCCGTCGGTCGCGGTCTGGACCTGGAAGCCCTCGGCGCGCAGACGGGCGGAGATGGCGTCGACGATGGTGGTGTCGTCCTCGACGACCAGCACCCGGCGCTGGGCACTTCCGGTCGTGTGTGCCGCCGCGCCGTTGCTGCTGGTGTGTGTCTGCTCCATCGCCCCGCCCCTGTCGCGCACTGCGAGCTGCGTGTAGATCGGTGTGTCAGGTAGGCAGCGTAAAGGCACCGACCAGGTCCCGGCTACGCAGGGCGAACTGCCAGATGAACCACGTCGGGTACGCCTCGGGCAACCCGGATCTCTTCGGTTCTTACCCCGCTGAATCCGGCATTCCGCAATGAGTCTTCGAAATTCCGGGAAGGCTGCGCCGACCAGACGGCGAGTATCCCGCCGGGGCTCAAACACCGTGCACAGGCAGCCAGTCCGTCCGGCGAGTACAGGCTGTGGTTGTCCTCGGTGACGGTCCAGTCCGGACCGTTGTCGATGTCGAGGCAGAGCGCGTCATACGTGTCCGAAGTGTTATGGAGATGGGCCACGAGGTCCGCGCGCAGGACCGTGGTGCGCGGATCGGCCAGTGCCGCCGCGGAGATGTGCTTCAGCGGGCCGGACAGGTGCCAGTCGATGATCGCCTGTTCCCGTTCTGCGACGGTGATCCGGGACCAGCCGGGCTCGGCGGCCGCGCGCGCCAGCGAGAAGCCGACGCCGAGTCCGCCGATGAGCACGGACGGGTCCGGCCTGCCGCCGAGCGCCCCGTACGCGGCGTCCATGAGCAGGCGTTCCGAGCGGCCGTCCGATGTGTCCATCAGGAAGCAGCCGTTGGCGATGATCTCGTGGATCTCCCCGCCGGGGCCACCGCGTTCACGCAGGACGACTTCGCCGTACGGCCCCTCCCGCCGGTCGAGGGTCCGGGGGGCGGTGGTATGGCTGAGAGGCTCCATGGACGCCCAGGCTATCCGTGGCCGGCCGGCCGGCCGCGTGGCCGGGGCCACGTACGTCGCGGGCGGTGGTCGCGCGGCCCGGGTCACGGGGCGGGGCAAGGGGGACGGAGGGGGCTTCGCACGATGCGACGGCTTGGAGCATCGCGGTACGCCGGGACGGATCGCACCGATGGCGGTCAGGCGCCCCGGGGCGGGGGAGCGCCCGCAACCGGTGCGCGCGCGGCCGCCCGGCCGGCCCGGCTCGTCCCGGACCCCCGGGGCACGCCGTTCACGTTCTGGTACGCGCTGGTCCTGCTGGGGACCTCGCTGTACGCCCGGTACGGCGACCCGGCCACCGTCTCGGTCCTGCTGCACGGTTCGAGCACGGACGTCGCCCATCTGGCGACGGTGCCGCTGCTCGTGCTCTTCGCGAGCGCTCTGTGGGTCGCCGGCGGGCTCGCCTCCCCGTACGCCCTCGGGCTCGTCCTCGTCCTGACGGCGCTGGAGCGCCGGGTGGGCGGTCTGCGGGCGGCCGCGGTGTTCCTGGCCGGTCATGTGACCGCCACCCTCGCCACCGAGATCCCGGTCGGTCTCTGGGTCATGGCCGGGCGGCTGCCCGAGACCTCACTGCACCGGCTCGACTACGGAATCAGTTTCGGTCTGCTGGCGAGCGTGGGGGCGCTGACCGCATTGTTCCGGCCACTGCCGCGGACCGCGGTGCTCGCGGGCGTGTCGGCGCTCCTACTGCTGGACCTGCTCGCCTACGAGGACCCGCTGAGCAACTGGGGCCACCCCCTGGCCCTGCTGACCGGCCTGGCCGACGGCCCCCTCGTACGCAGGTGGGCACACGTCCGGGAGCAGCGGCGCCGGGAGGAGTCGCAGGAGCAGGCGTGACGGGGGTGACGGGAGTGCCGGGACGAGCCGAGTGACCGGGACGAGCCGGAGCGAACCGGGGAGGGGAGTGGAGGGGCGCGGCGCTGCCCGGCCGGGGGAGGGGCGGGGCGGGGCGCCCGGTCGGCGGAGGGCAGGCCCCGCCCTTGCACGCGGTCCTCAGGCGTCCGGCGCCGGCCCGGCCGCGCCGGTCCCTGCCGAGGGCGGCGGTGCCGGGTCGTAGTACACGCTGACCAGCGGGGCGATCGTGCGCCAGCCCAGCGACTCGTACAGGGCCCGTCCGTCGGGCGTGCCCCCGAGGACGCCGGAGATGGCGCCCCGTCCGGCCGCGGAGTGCTGCAGCGTGCGCATCACCAGGGAGCCGAGGCCCTTGCGCCGGTGCTCGGCGGCCGTCTCGATCTGGTCGACGACGGCCGTGGTACCGGTCGTGGCGATCTGCCCCCGGGCCGCGAAGGCGCCGTCCGCGGTCGTGATCAGGACACGCGTGACCCCGTCCCTCGTCCAGACGCGCAGCCGGTGCCCCTCCGGCGCGGCGGGCGGGGGCGCGGCCTGCCGTTCCAGGCGCGTCGTCATCAGGAAACCGGGCTCGTCGGGGCTCCAGTCCGGGCCCAGCCACTCCAGGACCCGCCCCTCCTCCTCGAACACTTTGAGCCACCGTCCGGGAACCCCTGCCGAAGCGGCGACCCTGCGGACGGTGGTCTCGCTGTTGTCGGTCAGCACGTGGCGGGTCGTGTGCCGGGGGTGGCCCACGTCCACCGTGAGGCCCCCAGGGCTCGGCCAGCGGCTCCGCCGCCCCGCGTGAGACGACCCAGCCGTCGACCCAGGCCCGAATGGCCTGTGTAATGGATCCTTGCGTCATGAGGCTATTACATCCGGCTGATCACCCAGGTGGTGGGTGGTATCGCTCACAGCGAACAACCCGGGGGAACATCGGCGACCTCCTCTGCATTGAGTCGGTGTAACTCAACTTGACTGCCGAAGGGGAGATCATGGCTGCCACGCCCACACCGCTCACCCTGCCTGTGCTGCCGCTCGACGACGAGGTCGTGCTGCCCGGAATGGTGGTACCGCTCGACCTGTCGGACAACGACGTCCGGGCCGCGGTGGAGGCCGCCCAGGCAGCAGCTCGAGCGGAGCCCGGAAAGCCGCGGGTGCTGCTCGTCCCCCGGATCGACGGCACATACGCCGCCACCGGCGTGCTCGGCACCGTCGAGCAGGTGGGACGGCTTTCCGACGGAGACCCCGGCGCTCTGATCCGGGGCCACAGCCGGGTACGCGTCGGTGCCGGTACCACCGGCCCCGGTGCCGCCCTCTGGATCCAGGGCACCCTCATCGACGAGCAGATGCCCGACCCGCTGCCGGGTTCGGTCACGGAGCTCGTGAAGGAATACAAGGCCCTCGCCACCAGCTGGCTGCGCAAGCGCGGAGCCTGGCAGGTCGTGGACCGCGTCCAGCAGATCGACGACGTCCCGACGCTCGCCGACAACGCCGGCTACTCGCCCTTCCTGTCCATCGCGCAGAAGATCGAGCTGCTGGAGACCAGCGACCCGGTCGCCCGGCTCAAGCTCGCCACCGAGCAGCTCCGCGAGCACATCGCCGAGCAGGACGTGGCCGAGTCCATCGCCAAGGACGTCCAGGAGGGCGTCGACAGGCAGCAGCGCGAGTTCCTGCTGCGGCGCCAGCTGGACGCCGTGCGCAAGGAGCTGCGCGAGCTCAACGGCGAGAGCGACGGCGACGAGTCCGACGACTACCGGTCCCGGGTCGAGACCGCCGACCTTCCGGAGCAGGTCCGCGAGGCCGCCCTCAAGGAGGTCGAGAAGCTCGAGCGGGCCAGCGACCAGAGCCCCGAGGGCTCCTGGATCCGCACCTGGCTCGACACCGTGCTCGAACTGCCGTGGAACGAGCACACGGAGGACGCGTACGACATCCGGGGCGCCAAGGCCGTCCTGGACGCCGAGCACGCGGGCCTGGACGACGTGAAGGAACGGATCACCGAGTACCTGGCGGTGCGCAAGCGGCGCTCCGACCGCGGGCTCGGCGTGGTCGGCGGCCGGCGGGGCGGCGCCGTCCTCGCACTGGTCGGCCCGCCCGGCGTCGGCAAGACCTCGCTCGGCGAGTCCGTCGCGCACGCGATGGGGCGGAAGTTCGTCCGCGTCGCGCTCGGCGGTGTCCGGGACGAGGCGGAGATCCGCGGTCACCGGCGCACCTACGTCGGCGCGCTGCCGGGCCGGATCGTCCGCGCGATCAAGGAGGCCGGGTCCATGAACCCGGTCGTCCTCCTCGACGAGATCGACAAGGTGGGCTCCGACTTCCGCGGTGACCCGGCGGCGGCGCTGCTCGAGGTCCTGGACCCGGCGCAGAACCACACGTTCCGCGACCACTACCTGGAGGTCGAGCTCGACCTGTCCGACGTGGTCTTCCTGGCCACGGCCAACGTCCTGGAGGCCATCCCGGAGGCGCTGCTCGACCGGATGGAGCTGGTCAGGCTCGACGGCTACACCGAGGACGAGAAGGTCGTCATCGCCCGCGACCACCTGCTCCCGCGTCAGCTGGAGCGGGCCGGTCTGGAGCCGGGCGAGGTGACCCTCGACGAGTCGGCGCTGCGCAGGCTGGCGGGCGAGTACACCCGTGAGGCGGGCGTGCGGAATCTGGAGCGGGCGGTCGCCAGGCTGCTGCGCAAGGTCGCGGCCCAGCACGAACTGGGCGAGCGCGCCCTCCCGTTCACCGTCACCGACGGCGACCTGCGCGCGCTGATCGGCCGGCCGCACCACGTGCCCGAGTCCGCCCAGGACCCGGCCGAGCGCCGCACCGCGGTGCCGGGAGTGGCCACGGGACTCGCGGTCACCGGCGCGGGAGGCGACGTCCTGTACGTCGAGGCGTCGCTGGCCGACCCGGAGACCGGTGCCTCCGGACTGACCCTGACCGGCCAGCTCGGCGACGTCATGAAGGAGTCCGCCCAGATCGCGCTGAGCTTCCTCCGCTCGCACGGCGCGGAACTGGAGCTGCCCGTCGGCGATCTGAAGGACCGCGGCGCGCACATCCACTTCCCGGCGGGCGCGGTCCCGAAGGACGGCCCGAGCGCGGGCATCACGATGACGACGGCGCTGGCGTCGCTGCTCTCCGGCCGGCTGGTCCGCACGGACGTGGCCATGACCGGCGAGGTGTCGCTGACCGGCCGGGTGCTGCCCATCGGCGGTGTGAAGCAGAAGCTGCTCGCCGCCCACCGCGCCGGGATCACCACCGTCGTGATCCCCAAGCGCAACGAGGCCGATCTGGACGACGTCCCCGCCGAGGTCCTGGAGAAGCTGGAGGTCCACCCCGTCACGGACGTCCGCCAGGTCCTGGAGATCGCGCTGTCCCCGGCCGAGGTGCCGGTGCCGGCCGCGGCGTAGTCCGCGCGGACAAGCTCCCCGTCCAGGTGGCCGTGCGCCGACCCGCTCCCCGCGGGCGGCGCACGGCCACCGCGTTTCCCGGCCCGCGGCGCGGGGCGTGGCCGCGTACGGGGAGGGCGTTGGGGCCGAGGCCGTCCGGAACGGCCCTCCACCGCGGCGCTGTCCAGTGCCGTCGTCCGGAATCGCCGTCAGGGCCGAAGTCCGGCGCGGGGGTGCAGAACCGCCGTCCGGACGGCATCCGTTCGGTCGGCCTCCCGTCCGGACGCCGTCCCTTCCGGAGGGTGTCGGGGCCTGCCCGGGGACGGCGTTGCTCGGCGGCAGCCGTCCGAACAGCCGCGCGCCAGGGCCCCTTCAGTCGGCCGGGCCCCGGCCCACCCCCGCACCGGCCGCCTTCTCGTAGAGGGCCCTGGCCCGCGCCCCGAACAGCACCGCCGTCGACTCCGTGTCCGTGTCGCCCCCGCTCAGCACGCCGATCACCCGCCCCGGCCGCCCCGGACCCACGTGGTCCGCCAGCCAGGGACTCCCGCTCGTGCCGTCCCAGAAGCCCGCGCACTCGATCCGGAGCATCTCCGGGGGCTGGTCGGCGTCGTGACGGGCGTCGGTGGTGCACGCGATGGGACGGTTGGCCGGGTTGTGGTCGGCGTTCGGGTAGCCGACGACGGTGACCCGGCGGCCGGGCCCCGACGACCATTCGGGCCGGGCCGCGCCCACGACGTCCTGCACCTGCCGGCCCCGCGCGTCCGGCTCCAGCGTCAGGAAGGCGTAGTCGAACGCCTCGTCCCCCTCCTTGCGCCACCGGTCGTCGACCCGGATCGCGGCGATCTTCCACGTGCCGTGCGGCGACGAGCCCTTGCCGCCGCCCCGGAAACCAGGGGCGAACGAGAAGTCGCTCGCGTACGTGCCGTATTCGAACACGCAGTGCGCGGTGGTCGCGACGACATTGCCGCGCGGGCTGTCCACGACGCTCGCCGTGCACCAGTGGTCCTCGTCGTCGAGCAGCACGCCCACCCAGCTCAGACCCGCGGACGGAACGGCCGACGTCTGGGGCGAGGGCGCCGCGGCCCGCGGCGGCGGCTCGTCCGGCGCGTGCGGTGACGCGGAGTGCGTCGGTGCCGCGCACGCGGCCGCGGCGGCCAGCACCACGGCCCCCGACCACAGCGTCCGCCTGTTCCAGAGCATGGCTGCCCCGTCCCCGTCCTCGGTCAACTTCCGGCAGCCCCCGTCGTATCGCACCCGCGTGCCTGTCCGGCCGGCTCCGCCGTTCCCCGGCCGCGCGGGGCCGGCACCGCTGCCGGGTGCCCGGAGCGCCGGAGGGGCGGCCAAGGCGCAGGGAGCCGGCGGGTGAGACCGCGCCGAACGACCGTCACGCCCCCCTCGCACCGGCCGCCCTCCGCGAGCCGTCTGCCGATGATTGTCCCACCCGCCTCCGACCGGATCCGGCGGCGGGGGAATGGGGCCCTGGGCCCCGCACGGCCTCCGGCCCGCTTCAGCACGATCCGTCGAGCCAGCCCCGCAGGGTCGCCCGGGCGCCGGCCTGGAAGCGGGTCTCCGCGCCGAGCGACTCCAGCAGCCTGCTGATCCGCCGCCGTGCGGTGTGCACATGGACACCCAGCCGGCGTGCGATCGCCTCGTCCTTGAGCCCGGCCGCCAGCAGCGCCAGCAGTTCCCGCTGCTCCGGGGGCAGGGCCCCGCCCGCGGGAGGCTGCCCGGCGCGCGCCCCGCCCACCGGGGCCGCCCGGTCCCACACGGTCTCGAAGAGCGGCACGAGCGCGTGGCGCAGCAGCGCGTCCCCGACCACCAGCGCGGATGCCTTCGGGTCCGCCGCGTCTCCCGGGGGCAGCAGGGCGGTCCGCCGGTCGACGGCGATCAGCCGGGTCGGTACGGCAGGGGCCACGCGGGCCCGCAGCCCGCGTGCCACGAGCGCGTTGAGCGTGCGGATCCGCTCCGGGGCGGCGAGCCCGTCCCGGTCCAGGACCGTCCGCACGGTCACCCCGCGGTCCAGCAGTCCCTCGATGCCGGCCCCCGGCACGTGGAAGGTCCCGTGTCCCCGCCCGCCCTTGGCGTACGGGGGGCGGTCCAGGATGACCACCTCGCGCTCCGCGGACGCGAGCAGGTCGTCGGCGCGTTTCCCGATCGCGCGCTGCCCCGTGATCACTTCGATGCCGCCGGCGCGGGCGGCCGGTGCTCCCGCCGTCAGCCGTCCCGCGAGCTGATCGGCGGTCATCCGTAATCGCTCCAGTTCGGCCGATTTCATATGCAGTTCGGCCTGGCGGCGATGGATGAGAGTACGGATCGCGGCGGCCGGCGCGGCCGGGCGGGGCAGCGTCCCGCCCCCGCGCGGCGGCAGTGCGAGGCCGTGCTCCACGAGCCGGTCGAGCGCCGCGTCCACTTCGTCCCTGGGCAGCCGGAGGTGCCGGGCCAACTCCTCGGCCCCCTCCGCCCGTTCCTCCAGCAGGGCTTCGTACGCGCGCTCCTCGGTCGCCCCCAAACCGAGGTAGTGCAACTCCGCCTCGATCATGCAGGGGATTCTCACTCTGCCTTCACAGAACACACAAGTGGGCATGTCCACTTCTCAACGCACCTGCCGCATTGATCGGTTGACGCCTCACGGGTTGCATGGCCATGACCACCTGAACCGGCTTATCAGCACGTGGGAGGGGTACGTACTGTGCGCAAGCCCAGGCACAACCAGGGAAGACCGGCATCCGGCATCACCAGGGGGACAGGGGCCGCGGCGCTCCTGGCCGCTGCCGGTCTCCTGATCACCGCGGTTCCGGCCCAGGCGGCGACCCCGCCGCCGGCACCGCCCGTCGAGGTCGTCCCCGGGGAGGACACCGCGACACCCGCTCTCGTCGAAGGGCTGCACGAGCCCGTGGACGCCAAGGCCGCTCCGGCGGACGCGGCCCGCGGGCACCTCGCGGCGAAGGAGAGCCGCTACCGCATCGCCGAGCCGCGCCGGGACCTGACACCCGTCCGGACCGTGAAGCGGGGTGCGGACGAGACCGTACGGCTCCAGCAGAAGCACCGGGGCGTACCCGTGCTCGGCGGCCAGTACGTCGTGCGGATGGAGAGTTCCGGCGGCAAGCGCGTCGTCACCGGCACCTCCGGCAAGTACTTCACGGGGCTGACCACCGGCACCGAGGCGACGGTCGCCGAGGACGTGGCGGTGCGCCGCGCGGTGAGTGCCACGGCGGCCCGGCTCGGCAACTCCCGGCTCACCAAGGCCGACGCCATCCGCAAGGAGGGCGAGAAGTCGCAGAAGGCGCAGGCCCTCACCGGCACTGCGGGCGGCCTCGTCGTCATCCCGCGCGGCGAGGGCGTCCTGGCCCGCCATGTGACGGTGCGCGGCACGAACCCGGTGACCGGCGAGCCGGTGCTGGAGGAGGTGTACGTCGACGCGCGGTCCGGATTCCCGGTGCTGCAGTACAGCGGCATCAAGTCCGTCACCGGCCCGAAGGCCGCCTCCGCGCGGCCGGCCGCGGCGGGCACCGCGACGGCGGGTGCCGCGGCCGACGAGCCCGCCGCCCCCGCCGCCAGGGGCAGCGGCCTGCGCCTCGACGGCGGCAAGGTCGACCTGGAGCTCAGCTTCGACGCGGCGAGCGGCCGGTACGGCATGACCGACCACGCCCGCATGGCCGACACCAGCAAGAACACCCTCAGCACCTGGGACGCGTCCAGCCAGGACGTCGGCGACGTCTCGGGCCAGTGGCCCAGCGGCATCAAGGTGTTCGAGTCCCCGACCGCCGAGTTCGGCAAGGCGGCCACCGAAGCGGGCGCGGTCGACGCGCACTGGGCGGCCGGACAGGTCTACGACTACTACAAGAAGCAGCACGGCCGGAACGGCCTCGACGGCCGGGGCTCCACCGTGAACTCGCTGGTCGGCGTGACCCTCTTCGGCGGCTCGTACGTCAACGCCTTCTGGGACGGCCAGAAGATGGTGTACGGCTCGGGCGACGAGGAGTTCAAGCCCCTCTCCGCCGATCTCGACGTCGTGGGACACGAGATGACCCACGGAGTCGTGGAGAACACCGCCAACCTCGTCTACGCCGGCCAGTCCGGTGCGCTGAACGAGGCCGTCGCCGACTACTTCGGCAACGCGATCGACGTCACCGCCTCCGGCCGGTCCATGGACGACCCGGACGCCGGCCTCATCGGCGAGGACCTGTGCCGCACCAAGAGCGCGCGGGAGTGCGCCCTGCGCGACCTCGACGACGGCGCCACCACCTCGAAGAACTTCCTCGGGGTGACGTTCGGCACCGACAACGGCGGCGTCCACCTCAACTCCGCCATCTTCTCCGGCGCGCTGTGGGACATGCGCCAGGACCTCGGCGGGGAACTCGCCGACCGGATCGTGTACAAGGCGCTGTCCGAGTACATGACGCCGCTCGACGGCTTCACGGAGGGCCGCAACGCGGTGCTGGCGGCGGCGAAGGACCTCGGCGTCACCGCGAAGCAGCAGAACGTGGTGAAACGGTCCTTCAGTGCCCACGGCATCGTGCCCGGCTGGGAGGACGCACTCGGCGTCGACACCGACCAGCTCCTCGGCAAGCTGAACATCAGCGGCACGGGAGTCCAGGCCGGCGGCGGCTGGTGGACGGCGTCGCAGTCCAACGACGACGGCTCCGAGCCGTACTCGGTCTACGCGGGCCGGGCGGACGGCTCCGGCAACCCCAAGCTGATCAGCCCGAACGACGGACGCTTCCACGTGTACCCGGCGACGGACGGCAAGACCGTCGTCTGGGCCGCCTACGGCACGACGAGCCTGGACATCCTCTCCCGTCCGCTCGCCGGCGGCCCCATCAAGAAGCTGTACACCTCGACCAGCGACATCTCGGGGCTGCGGGTCGAGAACGGCGTCGTCGTCTTCGAGAGCTTCGGCATCTTCGGCGACCGCCACGTCGCCTACCTCCGGCCCGGCGACGCCCGGCCCACGTACGCCGACGGCGGCAGCTTCTTCCTGGCCACGGCACTCCCGTCGATCTCGCAGGGCAGGATCGCGTACGCCAAGCTCTACCCGGGCGAGACCGACTACCTGCTCGGCGTCGAGGTCCTGGACCTCAAGACCGGGACCAAGACGCTGACGGGGCAGCTCGGCGAGCCGCAGAGCCTCGGCCAGACCGGCGTCAACGGCAAGCACGTCTTCTGGCTGACCGACGACAACCTCAACGACACCGGCCAGATGGGTGTGCGCCGGGCGGACCTCGACGGCCGCAACGTCTACGACATCGCCCCCGAGGCGAAGCCGCGGGCGCTGCACGCCGTCGACCTGACCGTGTCCGAGGACGCCGTCACCGTCAGCAGCCAGACGCCCGACACCCAGTGGCGCAACGAGACGCTGTCGAAGCTGTGGCAGCTGACCACGGACGGCAGCCGGCTGGAGCGCGTCTCCTGCAACCGCGGTGAGCAGATCTCGCCCGCCGCGGTGTCCGGCAGGCAGGTCGTGTGGCTGGACGGCACGACCGGCTTCACGGACCTGGTCACCCGCACCCGGCCCGCGGGTCTGTGCGGCTGATCCCTCCCGTTGACCGGAGCCCCCGGTGCGGCGCTGCCGCACCGGGGGCTCCGCGTTCGGGAAGAACGAAGCCGGGCCTCGGGCGCGCGGGGCGGAGGGGGAGCCGGTGCCTGCCGTTGGTCTACGCCTGCGAAATACTGGGCGAGCTGCGGCAACGGCGGCCGCCGAAGGAAACTTTCATCGCCGGGAAAGCGCGCGGAGGGTGCTGACGTGCACGGTAGCGGTACGGGGAACGGGGCCGAGCAGAAGGGAGGGAACGGTGTGGAACAGGAGTTCCACGAGTATCTCGCCCTGGAGCGGGAGTTGGCCGTCTTCCTGCGCCGCGCCCGGGCCAGTTCCGGCGAGATGGCCCGCGAGGTCCACCCCGAACTGGAGCCCGCCGCGTACGGACTTCTCGTACGGCTGGAGGAGTCCGGCCCGCAGCGCGCAACCGACCTCGCCGGCTACTTCGGCGTCGGCAAGGCGACGATGAGCCGCCAGCTCCGCGCGCTGGAGGAACTGGGTCTGGTCACCCGCGAGCCCGATCCGGCCGACGGGCGCGCCTCGCTCGTCCGGCCGACCGACGAGGGCCTCACCAGGTTCCGGGCCGTACGGAAGGCCAGGCGCGACCGGTACGTGCGGAAGCTGGCCGGCTGGGACCGCGGAGAGGTCGCCGAACTGGCCCGTCTGCTGCACCAGCTCAACGCCCGGTCCGAGGAGGGCTGACGGGGGCTCCGGCCCGTCCGCCTCGGGTTCCCCGCCCGTGCGGGACATGTCCGCCTCGGGTTCCCCGCCCGTGCGGCCCGTCCGCCTCGGGTTCCCCGCCCGCCCGGCGGGTCAGGCCTTCGGGCCTTCGGCGGCTGCCGGGTCCCGGAGCTCCGCGTACACCGCCGTCGCGTCGTCGTGCGTCTTCCAGCGCGTCGCCCCGCCCCGCCGTGCGTCGGCGGTCTCCAGCGCCCGCACGCGCTCGACCAGCCCGTGGGGCCCCTCCTTGCGCAGCAGCGTCATGAGGTCCGCCCAACTCCCCTCCTCGAAGAGGTCGGTCCAGCGGGACGCGCCGTCGGTGAGCGCCGCCACCGCCCGCACCTCCGCACGCGGGGTCGTGCCCGTGACCGCGTGCGCCGCCACCTCCGGGTCCGCGGCCGCGGTGAAGAAGCCGCCGTCCCGATTGCGCAGGGCGTCCGTCGCGCTGAGCGAGCGGAGGATCTCCGGCGGGATGCGGTCCAGCCGGTCGTCCAGCACGGCGTGCACGATTCCGTCCGGAGCCTCCAGCAGCAGTGTCGAGTCCGAGAGGACCAGGTGTTCGACCGTCTCCCCGTCCCAGCGCACGACGACCACGGTTGCCTGGGGCGTACGGACGTGAGAAAGGTCACAGCTCTTTCGGTGGGCGTCCGCGGTGCGCCGGATGGACGCGGCCAGCACGTCGGCCAGTGGCATATCCCTCCGCGAACCGGACAGTTCGAGCAGGGCTCCACCCAGGCGCGAGGTGAACCAGGGGACTCCGTGCACACAGCCGTCGTCGCCGCGGGGCGGCGTCACTCCGTCCAGAACGGCCAGCGATCCGCCCTGGCCCGAGGCGGGGAGGGCGAGCGACGCCCAGTCCTCGTTCGGGCGTTCGGCGGTGCCGGGCACGGTGACGAGTTCGAAACGCATGATCCCCAGTCTGTACGAGCCGCCACGATTCCTTCACGAAGCCTGCCAGGGTGTCCAATTGGTCTCCACCACCGGCTCGACCTGGGCCTCTTGTCGGAATCGTCTGCTCCTTCGAGCTGCGGGCGGGCATCCTGCCAAAGCCTGGGCCGAAGGTCCAACCGGCCCTCCACAAGTATGGAAAGTGCAATCGCGAACGAGTTGTTTGCCAACTCCGGAGTGATGTTCACTCGTTCGTGTGGCGGAGCGGCCGTTGCTCGTCCCCCTCTTGAAGCCGCTGGAATGGTCGTGGACCGTGCCAGGGGTGGGGGACTCTCGTGATGACCGGCCGTCACCTCTGCTTCATGGGCGGACGAGTCAGGAATGCGAGCACCGGTGCAGAAGAAGCGGCCTCGGGGCAAGGGCAGCATGGGCGGTACGGCCTCTTCGGGGCCCGTGGCACCTCAGGTGCCTCCGTCGCCCGCGATCCCCTCGGCGAAGTCGGACGGTCCTACGGATCCCGTGCCCCCGGCGTTCACGGAGCCCTCGGCCGAGGCCCGGGCGGCCTCCGACCCCACGCTCCTCCCCGGCGGGCGCCCCGTGCGCGTACGCCGCCGGCTGGTCGCGGGCGTCGCCGCCGTCACCCTCACGGTCGCGGCCGCCGGTGCCCCGGCGATCCTCCTCGCCTCCAACGACCTGACCGAGTCCCAGCGGCTCGTCACCCTCGCCGAGCTCAACCGGCAGGCCGTCACCCTGGCCCACTCCCTCGCCGACGAACGCGACGAGGTCACCGCCTACATCGCGGCCGGCCGCGAGGACCAGCAGGGCGACAAGAAGGACCGCCGGGAGATCTCCGGCAACCGCAGCGCCCGCGTCGACCGGCAGATAGACGAGATCCGCGGCAACGTCCCGGCCGACCACGCCGACCTGCGCCGCGACCTCGGCACCGTGAACTCCGTCCGGCGTACCGCGCTCACCGGCAAGGGCACCGCGCTGGAGGCGTACAAGGCCTACACCGACATCGTCGAAGGGCTGCACGCACTCGCCGACGAGCTGGCCGAGAAGACCCCCGCCCGCGCCGCCGAGGCCACCCGCGCCCCGGCGGCCCTCGGCCTCGCCGTCGAGCAGGCGTCCGCCACCCGCGGCCTGCTGCTCGCAGCGCTGTCGGTGCCCGGCCCCGCGAACGACGGCCCCTCCTTCGACCCGATCACGGGACTGCCCGTCGAGGATGAGGACGACGCCAAGACCGAGGCCGCCCGCAACATCCTCAGCGCCGCCGCGCAGCAGGCCCGCGTCCGCGAGCTCGCCGCGCTCGCCGACTTCGACCAGGCCGCGAGCACCGCGGCCCGCGGACGGCTCACCGGCACCGTCACGGGACCCGACGTCAAGACCGCCGAGGCGTACCTGGCCCGCCTGACCGACCAGCCCGAGCTCTCCGAGAAGGACCGCAAGTCCAACCGCGCGAAGCTCGAATCCTCCCTCTCCGCGAGGATCGAGCAGATGCGCGGCGTCGAGTCCGCGCTCACCTCCGCCCAGGTCGAGCGTCTGGAGCAGCTCCGCGACGACGACGTCACCGCCCTGGAACTGCGCATCGCCCTGCTCGGCGGCTGCCTCGTCGTCGTCATCGGCATCTCCGCCGCCGTCGCCCGCACCCTCACGCGCCCGCTCGCCGTCCTCCGTATCGGCGCCGCCCGCCTCGCCGGCGCGCCCGAGGGCGAAGAACCGATCCGCTTCACCGGCCGCAACGACGAGTTCGCCCAGGTCGTACGGTCCCTCAACACGCTGCACGGCAAGCTGGTGGACCTCGGCGCCCGCAGCCGGCACCTGGACGCCGAGCGCGGTGAACTGACCGCCGCGCGCGAGGAGTTCGCCGCCCAGCGGGCCGAACTGCAGGAGCGCGCCGCCGAGGTCACGGAGCAGCTGGACAAGCTGCGCCGCACCGTGGGCCACACCTTCGTCAACCTCGCCCTGCGCACCCTCGGCCTCGTCGAGCGCCAGCTGGGCGTCATCGAGAGTCTGGAGGAGCGGGAGCAGGACCCGGAACGGCTCGCCACCCTCTTCAAGCTCGACCACATGGCCACGGTCATGCGCCGCCACAGCGAGAACCTGCTGGTGCTCGCCGGAGCCGAGCACGGCCACAGCCACCCCGGCCCGGTCCCGCTGGTCGACGTCATGCGCGCCGCGGTCAGCGAGATCGAACGGTACGAGCGCGTCACCATCCAGTCGCTGCCTCCGCACGCCCACGTCGCCGGGTTCGCCGCGGACGACCTGAGCCACCTCGTGGCGGAACTGCTGGAGAACGCCACGTCCTTCTCGCCACCGGACGCCCAGGTCCAGCTCTCCGGCTGGCTGCTGGAGAGCGGCGAGATCATGCTCTCCGTCCAGGACGAGGGCATAGGGATGGCCCCCGACCGCCTCGAGGAGCTCAACGCGCAGCTGGCGTCCACGGAGCGGGCCGACGACCTCGACCCCGGTCAGGGCGGTGAGGGACTGGGCCTGAGAGTCGCCGGGCTGCTCGCCCGCCGCCACGGCGTCCGCGTCCAGCTGCGGGAGCAGAAGGGCGGCGGCGTCGCCGCGGTCGTGGTGCTGCCGCAGGGGCTGCTGCCCGAGGGCGCGGCGACCGCCACGCGGCAGACGGCTCCCGTACCGGGTGCCGGTCCGGCGGTGAACCTCCCCGGCTCGGTCGCCGAGGCCAACTCCAACGCCCTGCCCGGCCGCCGTGGCGCCGTCGCCGACCCGCTGGTCGCCGCGGCGGAGAAGGCCGTCCACGACGCGGGTGCCGACGGGCCGGAGACCGCGCCCGGCGTACCGGGCCCCCGGCGGTCGCCGGAAGCGGAGACGGAGACCGGGACGGGTACGGGAGGCGGGGCGACGAGCTCCGGAACCGGTGCCTTCGAGCCGGTGCCCGGCGACGCCGGGGCCGCTCCCGAGCGCTCCCCCTTCGCGCCCGAGGCCGCTCCCGAGGCCGAGGTTGCGTCCGGTCCCGAGGGCCTCGTGGCACCGTCCTACGCCTCCGTGCCCGAAGCCTTCGTGCCCGATGCCCACGAACCCGGGGCCGCGGCGGCGCGCTCGCCCTTCGCGCCCGAGGCCGGCACCGGTTCGCGCGGTCCCGGCGTCTCGGAGCCCCGCCCCGAGCGCTCGCCCTTCGCGCCCGGCCCCTCGGACGCCCCGACCGGCTTCCGGCCGGGTCCCGGCGCCGGCGACGGGTACGCGCACGACGACGTGGACGAAGCGGCCGACGAGGACGCCGACGCGCTCCTCGCCTCCACCCCGGAGACGACCCTCCAGGTCCGTCTGCCCCACCCCGCCCCGGAGCCCGACGCCCACGAGCGCGGCGAGACCGGGGAGGCCCCCGGCCGCAGGCACGCCGCCGACGCGGCGGACGCGGCCGGGCACGGGACCCCGGAGGCCGAGGCGCAGGCGCACTCCGCCGAGCCCGCGGAGCCCGTCACCGACAAGGGCCTGCCCAAGCGGACGCCCAAGGTCGTCGCACCGCTCGGTGCGTCCAAGGAGCGCCGCAGGTCCGTCGACGCCGACGAACTCCGCCGGCGGCTCGGCGGCTTCCACCAGGGCGCCAAGGACGGCCGCCGCGACGTGGAGGCGGAGCTCGCCGACACCACCCGGACACAGGGCACGGAACAGAAGTCGCAGAGCGAGGAATCGGGGGACACCGTCGAGGAGGCACACAGTTGACCGCGACAGGAACCTTCGGGCTGAGCAGCGAAGCCCGCAACCTCCACTGGCTGTTGGGCAACCTCGTCGAGGAGGTACCGGGAGTACGCTCCGTCGCCGTCGTCTCGTCCGACGGACTGCTCCTGCTCTCCTCCGACCCGGCGCACAACGCCGCTCCCGCGACGACGCCCCGCCAGGACGGCCCCCGCGGCTCCAGCGCCGACCTCGCGACCATCGTCTCGGGCATCGGCAGTCTCACGATCGGCGCGGCCAAGCTGATGGACGGCGGCGGTGTCAAGCAGACCATGGTCGCGATGGAGGAGGGCAGTCTCTTCGTGATGTCGATCAGCGACGGCTCGCTGCTCGGCGTGCACGCCACCGCGGACTGCGACATGAGCGTCGTCGCCTACCACATGGCGCTCTTCGTAGGCCGCGCCGGACACGTACTCACCCCCGAAGTCCGCAGTGAGCTGCGCAAATCGTTGGAGAGCGCCAAGTGACGTCCGCCGCCCAGCCCGCCCCGCGGCTTCCCGTGCGGGGTGAGGGCAAACGCCCCGCCCGCGTCCGCCCGTACTCGCTCACCGGAGGCCGTACCCGCTTCGGTCACGTGCTCCTGGTCGAGACGTTCGTCGCAGCCCTGGAGGCGGGCGACGAATGGGGTCTCCCCGCCGGAGGCACGGGAAGGAAGGAGCTGACGAACGGCAACCTCACGTCCCGTGTCATGCCGGAGATGCGGGCCATCGTCGAACTGTGCCGCCGGATGCGGACGGTCGCCGAGATCTCCGCGCTGCTGAGGATGCCCCTGGGCGTGGTCCGGGTACTGCTCAGCGACCTCGCGGACCAAGGAAGGATACGCGTGTACGGAACCGGGCACGGCGACGGCCGTCCCGACCGCGCGCTGCTCGAAAGGGTGCTGAGTGGACTCCGTCGTCTCTGACCTCCCCACCGCCGCGGAGGACGAGAACGTACAGGCCTGGCAGAACGACCACACCCGCGCGCCGATCGCCACGAAGATCGTTGTCGCGGGCGGTTTCGGCGTGGGCAAGACGACCTTCGTCGGGGCGGTCTCCGAGATCACGCCCCTGCAGACCGAGGCGTTGATGACGCAGGCGAGCGAGGAGACCGACGATCTCACCGCCACGCCCGAGAAGCTCACGACGACCGTCGCGATGGACTTCGGACGGATCACCCTCGACGACGACCTCGTGCTGTACCTCTTCGGCACCCCGGGCCAGCAGCGGTTCTGGTTCATGTGGGACGACCTGGTGCGCGGCGCGATCGGCGCGATCGTGATGGCCGACACCCGGCGGCTGAAGGACTGCTTCCCGGCACTCGACTACTTCGAGAGCTGCGGGATTCCGTATGTCGTCGCCGTCAACCACTTCGAGGGGACCCCGGCCTACGAAGCCGAGGACGTACGGGAGGCCCTGACCGTACCCCCGCACGTTCCGGTTGTGATCATGGACGCGCGCAGGCGGATCACCGTGATCGAGTCACTGCTCGCACTCGTGGGCCACGCGCTCGACGCCACTCCCGAATAGCCTCCCGTCGCCCCCCGAATCCCGTACGTCTCCACCCCCGTACGTCCAGAAAGAGACGCGCCATGCGGAAGATCCTCATTGTCGGCGCCGGTCAGTCCGGACTCCAGCTCGCCCTCGGCCTTCAGGCCCAGGGCTACGAAGTCACCCTGATGTCCAACCGCACGGCGGACGAGATCCGGTCCGGCCGGGTCATGTCCACCCAGTGCATGTTCCACACGGCGCTCGAGCACGAGCGCGATCTGCAGATCAACTTCTGGGAGTCGCAGGCCCCGAAGATCGAGGGCCTCGGCGTCTCGGTGTCCGGTCCCGAGTCCCAGCGGGTCATCGACTGGGTCGGCAAGCTCGACGGCTACGCGCAGTCGGTCGACCAGCGGCTGAAGATGGCCGGCTGGATGGAGACCTTCGCCCAGCGCGGCGGTCAGCTCGTCATCCACGGTGCGGCGGTCTCCGACCTCGACTACTTCGCCCGCACGTACGACCTTGTGCTGGTCTCGGCGGGCAAGGGCGAACTCGTGTCCATGTTCGGCCGCGACGCCTCCCGCTCCCCGTACAGCGAGCCCCAGCGCGCGCTCGCCGTCTCCTACGTCCACGGCCTCGGCCCGCGGCCCGAGCACCCGGAGTTCGACGCGGTCCGGTGCAACCTCGTCCCCGGCGTCGGCGAGTTGTTCATCATGCCCACGCTGACCCTCTCGGGCCGGGCGGACATCCTGTTCTGGGAAGGCATCCCCGGTGGCCCGCTCGATGTCTTCCAGGGCGTGAAGGACCCCGCCGAGCACCTCTCCCTCACGCTGGAGCTGATGGAGAAGTACACGCCGTGGGAGTACGCCCGCGCGACGAAGGTCGAACTGACGGACGCCAACGGCACGCTGGCCGGCCGCTACGCCCCGACCGTGCGCAACCCGATCGGCCGGCTGCCCGGCGGCGGCCGGGTGCTCGGAGTCGCGGACGTCGTCGTCGCGAACGACCCGATCACCGGGCAGGGCTCCAACTCGGCCTCTAAGTGCGCCGCCTCCTACCTCGCGTCGATCGTGGAGCACGGCGACAGGCCGTTCGACGAGGAGTGGATGCAGGCGACGTTCGACGGCTACTGGGAGACGGCGCAGCACGTCACCAAGTGGACCAACGCGATGCTGGGCGTCCCGCCGGAGCACGTCCTCAACCTGATCGGCGCGGCGGGCCAGCTCCAGCCGGTCGCCGACCGCTTCGCCAACGGCTTCAACGACCCGGCGGACTTCGAGAACTTCTTCTTCGACCCGGACAAGACGTCGGCGTACCTGGCCTCGGTCAGCGGCACCACGGCCTGATCCCGCAACGGCTCCGCCCCGGCCCGCCCGACTCTCCGGGGGCCGGGGCGGAGCCGTTTGCCCGGTCGTCCGAGCGGCCTGCGGCGCCGTGACGGCGCACCCGAGGCCGCCCGGACGACGCGCCGGGTCGGTGCGGCCTTGCCCGTGGGCCAGCCGCTCCCATGGGACGGGGCCGGGGCCGGCGGGGACGGGCCGGCCCAGGGCGCCGTCTGCGCCGGCGAGGACGTCCCGTCCGCCGGCCGGGGCGCGATCGGCGTGGCGTCACGGCGACAGCGGCACGGCCGGGACGGGCGCCGCGGCCGTGCGGGCGAGCGTGGTGAGCTCCTCCGGGGAGAGCGAGGCGAGTACCTCCTCCACCTCGTCGAGGCGGTCCCGGAGCGTGTCCCGCTGTTCGCGCTGTCGCTCGGCGAGGGCGCGCTGCTCGTCGAAGGCCCTGCGGGAGGCCGCCGCCAGCGCGTCGGCCCGGCGCGCCCGCCTCTCCAGCCGTGTGATCGTCGCGCGGCTGCTGTCCGCCGCGCGCGACAGGAGCCGGCCCTGCTCCAGCGCGCTCCGGGGGTCGCGGGCGAGCAGCAGCCGGAGGTACGGGGACAGTTCGGTCCTGCCCTGGTACTGCCGACGCGCCAGCCGCCCCGCCTCGTCACGGCTGCGGGCGAGGGCACTGCGGGCATCGGCGAGAGCGGTGCTGAGGCGTTTGGTCTCGGCGGCCCGGTCGACGAGCAGGTCCCGGGAGACGCTGTACGCCTCGCTCGCCTCCGCCGCCTGCCGGAACAGACCCTGCAGCCGGGTGAGGGCCTGGGAGACCCTTGCCGGCACCGCACCGACCACCGGCCCGATCGCCGGTCTCCCCGGCGCCCCGGCCGGCCTCCCGGGTGCCCCGGGCAGGGGTACGGCGCCGGATTCCGTTCCGTCGCCGCCTCGTCCCGGGCCGGGCCCCGCGGACGGTACCGGTTCGGCGGCCGGCACAGCGGCCGAGCCGTCGGCGAGCGTCCTCCCGGCCGCCGTCGCCTCGTACGCCCCGGCCCCGAGCGTCGAGGTCCCGAGCGTCGCCGCCGCGACCAGTGCCGTCGCGCGGAGAGCTCGCAGCATCCTGTCCGACACACCATCACCTCCGCTTGCCCACGGCCTCCGTCGGAGATGATGCGGTGCGGTCCGTGAGACGGCCGCCCGAGTGGCCGGACCGGACCAACGCCGTCACCCGCCGCGGGTGGACCTGTCCGCCGCGCGGCGTGGCGGCTGGCCGTCCCGCCGGGCCCGTCAGCGGCCGACGGGCAGCGCGTAGAAGGCCCGGTCGCGCCACACCACGGCGGTGTGCCCGGCCACCACGCCCCGGTAACCGCCCACCGGATCACGGCCGCCCGCGTCCTGGAACTTCCACAGACGCGTGCCGTCGGCTGCGGCGAACGCCGTGACCTGCGTGGACTCCAGTACCAGTGCGGTGCGCCCGCCGGCCGACAGCAGCACCCGCGGTCGTCCGCCCCCGCCGGCGGCCTCCGTCGACTGCGTCCAGCGAGCCGCGCCGGACGCCGCGTCGAGCGCGTACAGCCGGTGCCCGTCCGTCGGTACGAAGAGCGTTCCGCCGTGGACGCTCCCCTCACCCGCCGCGCCCGCGGCCCGCCACAGCTGCCTGCCGCTGCGGGTGTCGTAGCCGTGCAGATCCGAACCCGCGGCCGCGTACAGCCGTCCCGCCGGGTCGCCGAAGACGGGTGCGCTCTGGTGGACGGAGCCGAAGTACTTGCCCCACAGGCGCTTGCCGCCCGCCGTGTCGTACAGGGCGAACAGCCCGCGTCCCTTGTTCGCCTTTTGCTGCTGCGGGGTCAGCGAGCCGCCGTCCTGCCGTACGAGGACTCCGTCGGGGCGGACCGCGACACCCTGGTACCGGGGCACGGCGTTCCGCCCGCGGCCGTTGGGGACCTGGGTGCGCCACAGCTCCCTGCGGGCCACGGCGTCGTAGGCGACGAGGAAGGTCCCGGGACCGGAGGTCCCGGTGAGCCAGACGACCGGTCCCTCGGCGGCGGTCACCGCGCTGACGTGGACGGGTGCCGCGGTCCGGTGGCGGACCGTGCCGTCCTGCGGCGACAGCCACAGGAAGTGAGCGGCGCCGATGACGAGGAGACCGTCGCCCGCGACCACGGGGCGGTGTCCCGCACCCGCGGCGGCGGACTGAGTCCACAGCCGGCGGCCCGAGCGCAGGTCCACGCCCGTGCAGCCCTTCTCGTCCGACACGACCAGCACGCGGTCGCGCCAGGCGGCGACCTGCGGCGATCCGCCGCCCTGGTGGCGGTAGGCCCACAGCGGCGCCGGCGGCACTCCGGGCAGCGGCTTCGCGGCCGGAGCCGGACCGGGCGCCGCGGCGGGGCTCTTCTCGTCCCCGTCCGCGAGTGCCACCCCGACGCCGCCCCCGACCAGCAGGCCGACGGCGCCCGCGACGCCACCGAGGAGCAGCGCCCGCCGTTCCGCGCCCGCCTTGGCCGCGAGCACGGACGCGGTGAGGGCGGACTTGGGCGCATCGCCGCCGTCCGGCGCCGTGCCCGTCGGCTGCCCCGCCCATCCGTCGTGCGCACCCGGCACGGGAGGCACCGGGCCGGGCCCGTGCGCCGGAAGGGCGGCGTGTGCGGCGGGGACCGGCTCGGACTTCCGGTCCGGAAGGGCGGCCGGGACGGCCGCTGCCGTCCAGCCGGACGCGGCCTCCTCCGGGGCGCTCCGGACCCGGGGGACGCCCAGCGCCGCGGTCGCCCTGTCGACGCGGCGCACTTCGGCGGGGGACAGGGCCGGGGTGTCCCGGCCGCGGTCCTCCGAGGGCCCCGCGCCCGGGGCGTCCTGCGGGGGAGGCCCGGAGCCGGCCGTGCCCGCGGTGGTTCCGCCGCCGGACGGGGTGGTGGCAGGCGCGGGGCTCGCGGCGGTGTCGTGCAGGGTCAGGCTCGCGCCGGCGGCGGGTACCGGAAGAGCGGTGCCGGGCGCGTCCTCCGGTGCGGCGGCGGGTACGCGGTCGCTCACCTCACCCGCACCGGCGGCCCGCGCCCGCTCGCTTCCGCCGGGGTCCCGCGGGGGAGTTCCCGCGCCGGACGCCGTTCCGGGCGGCAGGGCAGGCAGGACGGACGCGGTTCCGGGCCGGGAGGCGACCGGGCCGCCGTCCTGCCCGAGCCGGGCCAGCGCGCCGGCCTGGCCGGCCAGGGCCGCCGTCACGGATTCGGGAAGCCAGCCGTCCTTCGCCAGTGCCGCCGCGCCTTCCAGGGCGAGCGTCGCGGCGGCGCTGCCCGCGGTCGGGCGGTCCGCGGGGGACTTGGCGAGGCAGGACTCCACCACGTCGCGCAACCCGTCGGGGACGCCGCCCAGTTCGGGGGCGGCCCCGGCGATGGCCCGGCCGTCCGGGAAGGGCGTGGTGCCCGTGGCCGCGTAGGCGAGGAGGAGGCCGAGGACGAAGAGGTCGGAGGCCGCGCCGGGCTGCTCGCCGGCCAGCTGCTCGGGCGTGAGGTAGCCGAGCCGTACGGACAGCCCGCCTCCGGGGGCCGGCTCGGCGTGCGCGGCGGCGCCCAGTGCGCCGAAGGCAGAGAGCCGGGGCCCGTCGGCGGCCAGCAGGACGGTCTCCGGGGCGAGACCGTGCAGCACCGCACCCGTCGCGTGGACGCGGGACAGGGTCTCGGCGAGCCCCGCGCCCAGCGTCCGTACCGCCCGCTCCGGAAGCGGCCCGGCGAGCGCGATCGCCTCGCCGAGGGTCACGGCGGGCACGTACGGGTACGCGGTCCACAGCAAGTCCCCGCCCGTGGCCAGGTCCACGGGGGCGAGCACCCAGCCGCCCGCCAGCCGTTCCGCCGTGCGCGCCTCGGCCGCGAAACGGCTGCGGAACGCCGGCAGCGCCGCGAGTTCCGCCCGGGCGAGGGAGAGGACCACCGGCTCACCGCCGGCCGCCTCGTCCCGCCCCACGTACTGGACGGCGCTCGCGGTCGCCCGGAGCCGCGCCAGGATCGTGTACGGGCCGATGCGGCGCGGATCCCCGTCCTGCAGCGCCTCCTGCAGTGCCTCCATCGGCGAAGCTCCCCCCGTGGTCGTCGAACGACGTTGATCCTATTCGGCCCGCTTCGGCTTCGACCAGGGCCAGTTGAGCCTGCGCCGCTCCCGCCCCTCCGGCGCGTACTCGTACCTCCAGCCGCGCGGCAGCCCGAGGCGCTTGGAGTGCCCGGCGACGACCCGGCGGTAGGCGTACACGGTGTGCGGGCCGCCGTCCTCGTCCGGCACCGGCACCTCGTACCAGAGGGGAGGATTGCCGGTCGGCCCGACCAGCACGGGCAGGACCCGCCCGTCGAGCGGCCCGCCGACGAAGGGGGTGTTCTCGCTTCTCACCCGTCCAGTCTCGCGCAGCGGCGCCGTCCCGTCCCTTCCGGGGCCGGACGGGACCGATGACGGAGGAACCGGGGCCGGACGGCACGGCGTCCCCGGTGGGCTGCGGACCGCGGAGCCCGCGTCAGAGCAGGTGGCCGGCGTCGCCCGAGAGGGGCAGCACCCGTCGGGCGAGCGTGCCCACCGGACCGGAGGGGTTCTCCAGGGCGAGCAGCTCCCGGACGACGCCCGCGGTCTCCTCGTCGGTGGCCGCTGTCGCCGCGAGCAGGGCGACGAGATGGTCGACGAGCCAGTCCCGCAGCTCCCCGGCGGACGGGCGCTTGTCCTCGTCCAGCCAGATCAGCGACGCCGCCTCCACCGCGGCGATCCACGTGCGCACCATCATGCGCAGGCGCGGGCCGGGTTGCGGGAGACCGAGGTGGACCAGGATCTGCTCGGCGGCCGCCCGCCGGACCCCGTCCACGATCGCGCTGGTGCGGGACGTCTCGGCGACGCTGCCGCCGCGCATCAGCGCGCTGAACCCGGCGTCGTGCTCGTCGACGAAGTCGAGGTAGCGCTCCAGGACCCGGCCCAGCCGTTCCGTCGGCGGCCCGGTGGGCGGTTCCGTGAAGCACACGACGAGCGCGTCGGCGGAGCTGCGCAGCGCGGCCTCGTACAACTGCTGCTTGCCGCCGGGGAAGTACCGGTACACGAGCGGCCGGGACACCCCGGCGGCCTCGGCCACGTCGTCGAGCGAGACGTCCTCCGGCGCCCGGTGCGCGAACAGCGTGAGGGCGGAGCGGAGGAGCTGGCCTCGCCGCTCCTCCACACTCAGGCGCCGGTACGCGCGCGTCGCGGGAGCACTGGAGGTCATACGGGCAGCCTAACCGCCGGTCCGCGGAGCCGGAGGGCCCTCCGTGCCGGAGGGCGAAGTCCGGCCGCGGTGTGGCCGGAGAGAGCCGCTTGCGCGGGGCGGGCGTGCCGGTCCGGGCGAGGGAGCGGGTGCCGGACCGCGGGCGCTCCCGCGCCCGCGGCGTGTCCGCAGCCCGGCGGGTGCCGAGCGCCCGGGCCGCCCTCAGGCGAGGAGTCCCGAGCTCTTCCACAGCCGGCGGCCCGGGCCCCGGAGGACGCCGATGTCGTCGAGGAAGTCCGTGAGGCGCCTGGCGCCCGACTGCATCACCTCGCGGCGGTGTCCGCTCGCCTTCACCTGGGCCACGGCCTCACGCCGGTCGAGGCCGACGTTCTCGTAGACCTTGGGGTTGATGAAGCACACGGAGAAGACCCGCGCGGCCTCGCCGCAGCTGAGCCGGGTGAACTCCTGTTCCCAGCGGGGCGCGGTCACCATCTGGCGGCGCAGTTCCTCACGCGCGTACCGGACGTGGCGCGCCTCCTCCACCACGTGGATCCGCGTCACTCCCCGGACCAGGGTCTGGACACGCTCGTCGGGGAAGGTCAGGCGCTGCATCCAGTCGAGGATCTCCTCGCCGAGCAGCGTGGCCGCGAAGGAGCCCGGGGTGGTGGACACGGTCTTCAGGACGCGGGCGAGGTTGTGGTAGACCCGCGGCACCGGGTACGCGGGGGCACCGCCCTTCTGGATCATCTTCGCGAACATCATCGAGTGGCGGCACTCGTCGGCGATCTCGGTGAGGGCGTAGCGGACGTGATTGCTGGTCACGGACTTGTCGTAGATGTGCCGGACGAGCAGCTGCATCAGGATGATCTCGAACCAGATGCCGAGCGAGGCGAGGGACGCCGCCTCGTGCCGGGCCAGGTCCATCCGCTGCTCCTCGGACATCCGCTGCCACAGCGGGGTGTCGTAGAGGGACACCAGCTCCGGGGGCCAGAACCACTTGCCCTCCTCGATCGGGGCGTCCCAGTCGAGCTCCTTGTCGGGGTCGAAGGAGTGCTTGGCCGAGGACTCGAGCAGGCGCGCGGCGACCTGTTCGCGGTCCCGCAGGGGCCCGAGGGCGTCGCGGAGGAGGGTGAGATCGCGTTCGGTCACAGTCATGCCACTTATGAGACTGCTCGTCAGCAAGAGCGTCAATCCCCTGTGCGGCACTTGTTGACTGTGCGTCTACCAACATGTGAGCCTGCCGACAGACCGTCAGTTCGTCAGTGCGAGGCGAGGGAGCCTTTCGTGTCGACGTATGACCACTACACCAACCCGCCCCGGGAACCCGTCTGGTCCGTCCCGGCCGCCGGCGCCGCCCGCTTCAGCTGGGACTACGACAACGGCCGCGACCGGCTGCTCGCCCTCTACCAGAAAGGCAAGGACAAGCAGTGGGACGGCGCCAAGCGCATCGACTGGGACCTCGAGGTCGACCCGTACGACCCCCTCGGCACCCCCGACGAGGCCCTCAGTCTCTACGGAACCCGCCACTGGGCGAAGATGACCGAGAAGGACAAGGGCGACCTGCGCCGGCACTACTCCTCCTGGCAGTTCAGCCAGTTCCTGCACGGCGAACAGGGCGCGATGGTGTGCGCGGCGCGGATCGTCGAGTCCGTCCCCGACCTCGACGCGAAGTTCTACTCCGCCACCCAGACCATGGACGAGGCCCGGCACGCCGAGATCTACGGCCGCTTCCTGCACGAGAAGATCGGGATGCTGTACCCGATCAACGACAACCTCCAGGGCCTGCTCCGCGACACCCTCCGCGACCCCCGTTGGGACATGCCGTACCTCGGCATGCAGGTGCTCATCGAGGGCCTGGCACTCGCCGCGTTCGGCATGATCCGCGACACCACCGACAAGCCGCTGCCGAAGCAGATCCTCGCCTACGTCATGCAGGACGAGGCCCGGCACGTCGCCTTCGGCCGCATGGCGCTCCGCGACTACTACAGGCAGCTCACGGACGCGGAGCGGCGCGAGCGCGAGGAGTTCGTCATCGAGGGCTGCTACCTCATGCGGGACCGCCTCCGCGGGCTGGAGGTGCTGGAGGACTTCGGCATCCCGCGCCGGGAGGCCGAGGAGTACACCGAGCAGTCCGAGTTCCTGCACCTCTTCCGCAAGCTGCTCTTCAGCCGGATCGTCCCCTGCGTCAAGGACATCGGGCTCTGGGGCGAACGGCTCCAGAGGGCGTACGTCGACATGGGCGTCTTCGAACTCGGCGACTCCAACCTCGACCTGCTGATGACCCAGGACGAGGAGGTCGCGGAACGGCTGGACCGGGAGCGCTTCGCGGCGGAGGAGGCGGAGCGGGTGGCCGAGGTGGAGGAGGCGATCGCGGACGGGGCGAACTGAGCGGGTCCGCTCGGGCCGCGGCCACCGCTCACCCGATCGGACGATGCTCCGGGAAGCTGCCTGGGTACTCTGGTCGTACCAGGCAGACTCCGTCGCATGGGAGCGATCATGAGCGCCGCACGCGAGTACGGGCTGGACGACCGTACGAGTGGCCCCGCCCGCCGGCGGACGGCTGGACGGCGGACGACCTGGACAGGCTTCCGAATCTCCCTCCGCACACGGAGCTGATCGACGGGAGCCTCGTCTTCATGAGTCCGCAGACCCGATTCCATACGCGTGCCATGCGGCTGCTGGAGAACGCGCTCATGGACCAGGCGCCGGAACATCTGGAGGCCATCCGGGAGATGACGATCAAACTCGACCGGCGGAACCGGCCGGAGCCCGATGTCCTGGTGGTTCCGGTCGAGGCGGACACCGGTCCCGGCCAGACGTGGTTCGAGCCCGAGGACGTCGTCCTCGCGGTCGAGGTCGTCACGGCCGATTCGCTGGAACGCGACCGGGAGGTCAAGCCGCGAAAGTACGCCCAGGCCGGAGTACCGCCCTTCTGGCGGGTCGAGGAGAACGACGGCCTGCCGGTCGTGTACGTCTACGAGATCGACCCCGCGACCGCGTCGTACGGCCTGACCGGCATCCACCACAAGCAACTCAAGGTCGAGCATCCTTTCCCGGTCGACGTCGATCTGACGGCCATCGGCCGCAGGCCACCCCGGTCCTGACGCCACCCGGAACCGTTCGAAGGCACGCGGCGGGCCGTCCTTCAGGGCCTCGCCGCCTTCAGCGCCTCGACCATCACCTCCCGGGCGATCGGGGCCGCGTCGCCGCCGCCGCTGATCTCGCCGCCCGCCGCCTCCGGGTCCTCGACGACCACCGCGACCGCCACGGCGGGCCGGGGCGCGTCGCGGTGCTGCGCCCAGGCGATGAACCAGGCGTACGGGGTCCCGGCGTTGCCGACGCCGTGCTGCGCCGTGCCGGTCTTGCCGCCCACCGTCACCCCGTCGATGAGCGCCCGCGTCCCCGTGCCCTTCTCCGCCGCCTCGATCATCATCCGCCGCAGTTCCAGGGCGGTCGCCGGGAACATCGCGCGGCCGTAGGACCGGCGCGGTGTCTCCCGGACCGTGTCCCCGTCCCAGGTGGTCGTGCGGTCGACCAGGTACGGGTGGGCCAGTTCGCCGCCGTTGGCGACGGCCGCGGCCACCATCGCCATCTGGAGCGGCGTGGCCGTGGTGTCGAACTGGCCGATGGACGAGAGCGCCAACTGGTCCACGCTCATGTGCCGGTCGAAGTTCGATACCGCCACACCGGACGGGATCCGCAGCGCGTCGTCGTTGAACCCGAAGCGGCCCGCCGTCTCCAGCATCGCCTTCAGGCCCACCTTCGCGCCCAGGTTCGCCATCACCGTGTTGCAGGACCACTTGATCGCGTACACCAGCGACGCCTTGCGGCAGCCCGGCACGGGGTTGGGCAGCGTCGTCCTGGTGCCGGGGATGACGAACGGATCCGGGGTGTCCGTGGGGGCGTCCGCGTCCCTGACGACCCGCGCCTCCAGCGCGGCCGCGGCCGTCACGATCTTGAACGCGGAGCCGGGCGGATACGTCTGCCGGATCGCCCGGTTCAGCATCGGATGGGTGTCCGCGCCGTTGAGCCGCCGCCATGCCGCGGTGACCTCCGCGCTGTTGCCCGACAGCAGCCCGGGATCGTACGAGGGGCTGCTGACCAGTGCCAGGATCCGGCCCGAGTACGGTTCGATCGCCGCGACCGCCCCGCGCCTGCCGTCCAGCCCCCGGTAGGCGGCCTGCTGCATGGACGGCCTGATCGTGGTCAGGACCTTGCCGCCGGGCCGGTCGGAGCGGGTGAACTCGTTCCAGAAGGGCAGCGGGGCGAGCATCGGGTCGGTTCCGGACAGCACCCCGTCCGCCGCGTGCTCGAGCAGGGTCGTGCCGTACGTCTGCGAGGAGTAGCCGGTGACCGGCGCGTACAGGGGACCGTCCAGATAGGTGCGCTCGTACCGCAGTTGCTCGCCGGTGTCCTTCGAACCCGTGACCGGCCGGCCGCCGACGAGGATGTCGCCGCGCGGCTCGTCGTAGCGCGCGATGGCCGGACGCCGGTTCGCCGGGCTGCCGTTGAGGCCGTCGGCCTGCAGGACCTGGACGCGCACGGCGTTCACGAACAGCGCGGCGAGCAGGAACAGGCTCAGCGCCGCGGCGCGCCGGATGTACCGGGTCATCGCGCCCCCTCCTGCGCGGCCCGGCCCGCCGGGTCCGTCCGCCCTTCCGTCTCCGCCCGTCCCGTCGTCTCCGGCCGTCCCCCTCCCCCTGTCGCGGTGGCCCGTCCCGCCGGGGCCGTGGCGGGCGCGATCACCCCCGCCTCGACCGGTTCCGGGTGCGGCTCACGGGCCGAGTCGCTGAGCCGGATCAGCAGCGCCACGATGATCCAGTTGGTGACGACCGACGAACCGCCCTGGGCCAGGAAGGGCATGGCCATGCCGGTCAGCGGGATGAGGCCGGTCACCCCGCCCGCGATGACGAAGACCTGGACGGCGAGGATCGCGGCGAGGCCCACGGCGAGCAGCCGGCCGAAGGGGTCGCGCAGATCGAGTCCCGCGCGGTAGCCCCGAGCCACGAGCAGGGAGTACAGCAGGAACAGCGCCGTCAGTCCCGCCAGCCCCAACTCCTCGCCGGCGGTCGCCAGGATGAAGTCGGACTTGGCGGCGAACCCGATCAGAATCGAGTGGCCCGCGCCGAGCCCGGTGCCGAGAACCCCTCCCGAGGCGAAGGAGAACATCGACTGGGCGAGTTGGCTCGGCCCGTCGCCCGCCGCGATGGACGCGTAGGGATCGATCCAGGACTCGACCCGGCTGTGCACGTGCGGCTCCAGGGTGCCGACGGCGAACGCCCCCACACCCGCGAGCAGCAGACCCACCACGATCCAGCCGGTCCTGCCCGTGGCGACGTAGAGCATGACCACGAACAGCCCGAAGAACAGCAGTGAGGTGCCGAGGTCCCGCTCCAGCACCAGGACGACCACACTGATCAGCCAGATGGCCACGACCGGTCCGAGCACCCGCCCCGCGGGCAGTCGCAGGGGACCGATCCGGCGGCCGGTGTGGGCGAGGGCATGTCGGTTCGCGGCCAGGTACGCGGCGAAGAACACCGCGAGCAGGATCTTGGCGAACTCGCCCGGCTGGAACGAGAGACCGCCGATCCGGATCCAGATCCGGGCGCCGTTCACGGCCGGGAAGAGGCTTGGCACGAGCATCAGGACGAGCGCCGTGACGACCGAGAGGTACGCGTAGCGCTGCAGTACGCGGTGGTCCCGCAGCAGCACGACCACCGCGGTGAACAGCGCGACCCCGAGGGTCGACCAGATGAGCTGGGCCGGGGCGGCACGGTCGGCCGGGGTCTCCAGGTCGAGCCGGTAGATGAGGACGAGGCCCACGCCGTTGAGGAGGACCGCGATCGGCAGCAGCAGCGGGTCCGCGTACGGCGCCCTCAGCCGCACGGCGAGATGGGCCAGCAGGGCGAGCAGACCGAGTCCCGCGCCGTACGCGAGCGCGTCCGGCGGAACGGCCCCGCTCCTGGCCAGACCCACGTCGGCGTAGCCGTAGACGGAGATGAGGACGGCGCACACGAGGAGCGAGAGTTCGACGCCCCGCCGTCGCGCCGGACGCGGCCGTGCGGGCGGGGGAGCCTCCGCCGTCGTTGCGGTCATGCGTCGCAACGTAGCAAGCAGGGGTCTTATGTCCGCTTATCTGTGGACTCTGTGTGCTGCATGTCGGTGCCCGGGGCGACGGCCGTGCCCGGCTCCGCAGGAGGGCCGGCGTCCGGGCGGTCGGCGAGGTGGACGTACTCGGGCAGCGTCAGCCGGGCGAGTGCCCCGCCGCCGGGGACGTTGGCGAACTCGAGGTCCGCCCCGATGACCGCCGCCTGGCCCACCGCGATCGTCAGGCCCAGGCCGTGGCCCTTGCCGCCCGACTCGGTGCGGAACCGCTGCGGGCCGTGCTCCAGCAGATACTCCGGATATCCGGCCCCGTGGTCCCGGACCGTCACCACCGGGCCGTCCACGGAGACCACCACCGGCCGAGCGCCGTGCTTGTGCGCGTTGGTGATCAGATTGCCGAGCACCCGCTCCAGCCGCCGCTTGTCCGTCTCCACACTCGTGCCGCGGACGACCAGCAGATCCGTCTCCGAACCGGTGGAACGCGCCATCCGCACCACCCGCTCGGTCAGCGGCGCGAGTTCGTGGATGTCGAGGTCGACCGTCTCCCGGCCGGCGTCCAGCCGCGATATCTCCAGCAGGTCCTCCGTCAGCGCCCGCATCCTGCGCACCCGGTCCTGCACCAGCTCCGACGGGCGCCCCGGCGGCAGCAGCTCGGCCGCCGCGGACAGTCCGGTCAGCGGGGTGCGCAGCTCGTGCGCCACATCGGCGGTGAATCGCTGCTCGCTCAGCAGCTTGCCCTGGAGGGTGGAGGCCATGGTGTCCAGCGCTCCCGAGACCGTGGCCACCTCGTCCTCGCAGCGCGAAGGGTCCTTCGTGCGGGGGTCGTTGACGCGCGCGTCCAGATCGCCCGCGCTGATCCGCCGCGCCACCTGCGCGGTCAGATGCAGCCTGCGCGTCACCCGGGTCACCGAGAAGGCCCCCGCGAGCAGCGTCGCGCCGATCGCCAGCGCGGAGGAGCCGACGATGGCCCGGTCGAGGCCCATGATGGTCTGCGCGCTCAGCGTGTAGTCGATCCGCACCGCCAGCGCACGGCCGTCCGCCGGGCCGGCGGCCCACATGGTCGGCCGGCCGTCGACGTCCGAGACCACCGTGCCGCGCTGCCCGCGGAGCGCCAGGGCCCGCAGTTCGGACGGCAGCCCCTGCGGGTCCACGGCACCGAACCGGCCCGTCGGCTCGCCCGCCTCGTACGCCTCGGTCACGTCCTCCAGCTTCGACAGGGCCTTCTCGCGCGCCTGGTCCACGGTCTGGCGGGTCACCGACACATGGACCAGCGCGCCGAGCAGCGCCGCGAGCGCGCAGCACATCACGGTGATGAAGAGCGCGGCCTTCCAGGTGAGCGTGGCGGTCCAGGCGGGCCTGCGCAGCCGCCGCCCACGGCGTGACCGCCGTCCGCGGCGCTCCGGCGTGGCACGGGTCATCGTGCGTCCGCCGACGACTCGGGCGCGGGCCGGGACGGCTTGACCCGGACGATCTCGTCGCGCGCGGGGAGCATCGCCCGCTGCTGCTCGTCCCAGGACCAGGCCGTGCGGTACTCGTAGCCCGGAATGCCGGCCGACACGGCACGCAGGATCAGGTCCCGGCCGGCGAGCTCGACGCTGACGATGGCCTCGGCGTCGGACATGATGCGCGTCAGTCCGCCCTTCTCCGGCATGTACACCCGGATCGCCGTCTGCTGCTCGGGCATCGTGATGCCGACGATCAGCTCGTCCTTCCCGTCACCGGTGAGATCCCGGTAGTACGGCTTGAGCACCGGGCACTTCGCCGGCTTCGTGCGGCACTCGCGGATCTGCCGCGCCGTCTGCTCGTAGAGCCCGTCCGGGCCGGTGACCTGGCCGGGGTGGGCCGCCACCTCCGCCTGGACGACGGCCACCGGGTCCACGGTGCGGACGTCGCCGCCGGGGACCTCGATGCCGCGTACGCGTTCCGTGTCGCTCTCGCCGTAGTCGACCGGGGGTGCGGATATCTCCGGCAGCTCCGGCCACAGCTCCACCGGCCCGACGGCGGTCGGCGTCGCGCCGGCGCTCTCCAGCCCGCCCGCGTCGTTGCAGCCGGCGAGCAGCAGCGCGGCGGCGGTGACGGCGACGGCGGCGAGCGCGGGACGAGGGGCGTGGTGGCGGGGCAAGAGGCTTCCTGGGAGGCGTCGATTCGAATGAGGGCCGTCCCCCAGGGTACGGAAGTCCTTTTTGCACCCTGCGGGGGGCCTCTGGGTGGTTTGCGAAGACATGGGGCCGGCGTCGGCATGCGGGGCCGGGCGGCCGGAGTCCTCTTCTCGGCGCAGATCCCGGCCCCGGCCCGGCGGCGGCGCCGCGTCGCGCCTCCCTCGACCCGGCGTACCCCCTCGCCGTCGCCCGAGTGCGGCGCCCGCACTCTCCTGCGAAGCCGAAGCCGAAGCCGAAGCCGAAGCCGAAGCCGAAGCCGAAGCCGAAGCCGCGCGCCGCGCAGCGCCCGCACCGCCGCGCACCGGGCCGTGGCGTCACGCCGCAGGTGCGGTGTCACACATGGCCGCGGAGTGCCGTGCGGCAGAGGGTGAGCAGGCGTTCGTCCTGTTCGATGTCGTGGCTCCCGGACCCTCCGTCCAGCACGTTGTGCCGCCGCGGCCGCGCGAGCTCCGCGCGCAGCAGCGGCGCCGCCGGACCCGCCGAGGGGCCCATCTCGGCGAGGCACTCGGCGATCTCGACCCGCCCGTAGCGGTTCTCCTCCCACGCGGTCCGCAGCACCGGCAGGGACTCCCGGGCCTCGCCGGTGACCCGCCACAGCGCCACGGCCGCGTCCATCCGGAGCCAGCGTTCCGGCGACGTGAGCAGTTCACGCAGCGTCGGCGCCGCGTCGGCCGCCGCGCTGCCGACCGCGCCGAGCGCGGCCGCGGCAGCGCGGCGTTCGTCGGGACCGTCCGCCGTGAGCAGCTCGCGGAGTACCGGCAGCACCCCGGCGACATCCCCCGTCGCCGCCCACAGCGCCCGCGCCGCTGCCGCTACGACCGACGAGGAGGGGCGCGAGGTCGCACCACCGAGCAGCGCACGGAGCTCCGGAGCGGCCGGCAGGGCACCGGCCCCGAAGGAGGTCAGGGCGCGCAGGGCAGCCTCGGTCACCCATTCGCCGCCCCGCGCCGGCGCGCCGCGCAGCACCCGCAGCACCTCGGGCAGCGCCTCGGCCGCGCGTACGCCGGCGAGCCCGGTCAGCAGCGGGGCCGCGCGGTCGTAGAGCTGCTCGTCCAGGGCCACCTCCCCGAGCCGACGCCGCAGCACCGGCACGAGGGGCGCGGCCCGGTCGCCGAGGTACGGCACGGCGAACGCCACGTCGCGCGGCAGATCCGGCTGCTCCAGCGCGCGGGCGAGCGCCGGGACGGCGCGCGGGTCGCCGAGCCGGGCGAGCGCGACGAGCGCGCGGCGGTCGGCCGGCCGGTCCCCGCCGGCGGCCCCGACTCGCTCCGCGAGCGCGTCGGCCGCGGGCAGCGCCAGCCCGAAGAGGCTCTCCAGGAGGCTGACCGCCGCGCCGTGCAGCAGCGGATCGGGGTCGTCGAGCTGTGCCCCGACGAGCCGTACGACCTCGTCGTACGGCCCCCGCCAGGCCCGGATCAGCCCGTGGCACATCCAGACGGCGTCCGTGCGCTGCGCCGGATCGGCGCTGGTCAGCTGGCCGGTGAGCAGCGCGATCCGGTCGTCGACGCGGTCGCCGAGCGCGGAGTGGAGCGTACGCAGCAGGTCGTCCGCCCACGGCGCGCCCGGCCCTCCGCCGTCGCCTCCCGCCGCTTCGGACCCGGAACCCGGCCCGGCGGGTCCGGCCGCGTTCCCGGAGCCGCCCGTCCCCGGCCCGGCCCCGTCCGTGGCCCGCAGGAGCGCGGTCGCCGTCGACGCCACGTCGTCGGGCAGGAGGCCGGGCGCGCAGCGAGCCAACTGGGTCAGGGCGGACAGCCGCAGCCCGGGCGGCCGGTCCGGGGCGAGCAGTGTGGTCAGCCAGGTCACCGACTCGGCGCGCAGCGCCTCGTGCCGCAGCGCGATCCGCCCCACCGCCTCGACGAGCGCGAGCCGCACCTCCGTGTCCTGTTCTCCCCCCAGCCGGCCCCTGAGGAGGGCCAGCACCCGCGCCGGGTCGCCGTGGAGCATCGCCAGGGCGCACGGTGCCGCGAGCCGGACCCCCGCGTCGGGGTCGTCCAGCAGCCCGACGAAGACATCGGCCCCGGCGGCCACCGCGGCGGCGGCCATCGCATAGTTCGCGGCGTCCTCGAACTCCTCGTCCTCCGGGTCGAGTTCGTCGTCGTCGAGGTCGATGCCGCCGATGCTGGTCAGCAACTCCACGATGGCGCCACGGTCCTGCACGTCGGGGCTGGCGACGAGTTCCAGGAGGAAGGGGATGCAGGCCAGCGTGGAGTCGTACACGTCGCCCTGGTGGTGCACCGCGGTGTACATGCCGTCGAGCGCGGCCTCCCGCTCGGCCGGATCCGCTGAGGCGAGCCCCCTCAACAGCCCCGGTACGTCGTCAGCCGGACCGTACGCATGTCCCATCGAGGCCCAGTCGACCTCGTCCATCCCCGTGAACACGCCGTTCCCTTCCGTGAGCCGGATGCCTGGGGAGAGTGTGCACCAGGACGGCGGCAACCCACCCCGCGCAAGTGAGCCGGATGAACGGAGGCCCTCGGGTGAACTGCGGCGGGGCGCGCCCGTTACGGGGCCTGCACGAGAGATCCGGCGACTGCCGGGACGGCCGGCGGGGCGCCGGTGGGATGCCGGACGGGGCGTCACATTGCGTGGTGCACAAGGGAGTTCACCGGCGCCGAACCGACCGCCGGGAGAACGCGCCGCTGCCGCTGCCGCTGCCGCTGCCGCTGCCGCTGCCGCTGCCGCTGCGCGGCGCAGGGCCAGGGCTCCGCCCGCGGCCGCGAGTGCCGTACGGCCTCGCCCGCTGCCGCCTGGGCAACCGCGGGCGAGGCCGTACGACACGGGGCTCGCCGGCTCAGCGCAGGTTGTCGCCCCAGCCGCTCTGCAGCATGGTCTGGAACGCCCATTGCCCGTCCCGCTTGATCAGGACGTCGGCGTACCGCAGCTGCTGGGTGGTGCCGTCCGCCGTCATGGTGGAGTCCGTGAAGACGACCGCCATCGCCGGGCCGAGGAAGACGGGCGTGCGCACCGACTCGAAGGACATGTCCTCCGAACCGTCCCCCATGACCTGGGTCATGGTCCTGACGAACTGCTCGCGGTCCCACTGGGCGGAAGCGCCGCTGCCGGCTGAGTCGTCGCTGACCAGATTGAGCGGGAAGACGGCCAGATCCGCCATCCGCTCGATGTCGCGGCGCGCGGCGGCCGCGTCGTAGTCGGTGAACCACGCCTCGATCGAGGCGAGTTCGTCTGCGGTCGGGACGTATCCGGTGTCGGGAAGCAGGGGCACACACGCTCCTTCGTAAGGGGTCGTCAAACGTGATCGGTGAGGACCGTATCCCCGATCCTCAGACTAGTCAAACTTGATTAATGAGATCGTCGCGGATCCGGTGGACCGTCACGACGGAGTGGCGGGTGGTGCCCCGCTCGACCTCCGCCACCAGTCCGGGCTCCACCGCGCGGTACGGCACCTCGCCGATGCCGATCGCCATGGCCGTCCTGGGCACCCCTTCCGGGTGCTCCGCCGTGCGGCCCGCGAGCAGCTGTCCCGCCCTGGGGCGCAGGGCGGGCGGCAGCGGGCTGGAGACCACCGGGGAGTCGTCGTCGGGGAGCACCAGGACCAGTGCGACCGGGCGGGCCGGCGGCCCGGTGAAGCCGGTCACCGCCGCGTCGTGCACATCCGTGTGGCGGAGCTTGCGCCAGTCGCGCGCGCCGGGCCGGTACGGCCGGCCCAGGTGCTTCACCACCAGCCCCTCGATCCCCGCCGCGGGCAGCGTCTCGAACCAGGTGGCGGCGAGTTCGGGGTCCGTGGTCATCGGTACCGGCTGGAGGGGCGGCCCGAGGGGTTCGAGGAGTGCGGTCAGCCGTTGCCTGCGCCGTTCGTAGGGTGCGGACCGCAGATCCTCACCGCCCTCCCCGAGCAGGTCGAAGGCGGCGTAGGAGGCGGGCATCCGGCGTGCGAGTGTCCCGGCCCGCGCCGCGGTGGCGGCCGCCCGGCGCTGCACGGCGGCGAAGTCCACCCGGCCCCCGCTCCAGACGACCACCTCGCCGTCCACGACGGTGTCGTCCGGCAGGGCGAGCGCGGCCTGCGCGAGCTCGGGGAAAGCGGAGGTCACGATGCGTCCCGAGCGGGCCTGCAGCACGGCCCCACCGTCGATCTTGAAGATCAGCATGCGGTGGCCGTCGAACTTCGGCTCGTACGCCAGCCCCTCCCCGCGCGGCAGCGTCGCCACCGGCTCGGCGAGCGCCGGCTTCACCGGGGGCCGCAGCGCGCCCGTGGCGCGAGGACTCACGGCAGTGTGCCCGCCGCCGAGGGGTCGGCCAGTGGCGCGAGCAGATCCCCGTACAGTTCGATCCTCCCCGCGATGTCGCCCAGACGGAGGACCAGGTCGTCCGGCGACTCGCAGCCCTCCACCTCGTCCCAGGTGACGGGCGCGGACACGGTCGGCTCGGCGCGGGCGCGCAGGGTGTAGGGGGTGGCGGTGGTCTTGGCCGCGGCGTTCTGGCTGTGGTCGACGAAGACCTTCCCCGGTCGCAGGGCGCGCGCCATCCGGTGCACCACCAGCTCTCCGAGCTCCGCCTCGGCCTCCACGGCCAGCCCCTTCGCGTAGGCCGACACGTCCTCCGACGGGGTCGGCTCCAACGGCACCAGCAGGTGGAGGCCCTTCGAGCCGGAGGTCTTCGCGTAGGCGTCCAGGCCGTCGGCAGCCAGCCGCTCCCGCAGCCACAGCGCCACGTCGCAGCACTCCACGACGGTGGCGGGTGCTCCGGGGTCGAGGTCGAAGACCATCCGGTCGGCCCAGGCCGGCCGGATGGTCTTCCACTGGGGGGTGTGGAACTCCACGACCAGGTTCGCCGCCCACATCAGGGACGCCAGGTCCTGGACGACGACCTGCTCGCCGGTCTCGCGGGAGGAGCGCGGCACTTCGGCGACCTCCACCCAGTCGGGCGTGCCGGGGGGCGGGTTCTTGGTGAAGAACAGCTGGCCGTCAGGGCCGTCGGGATAGCGGAGGAAGGACAGCGGCCGGTCCCGCAGATGCGTGAGGATCGCGTCCGCGACGGTGGCGTAGTAGTGCAGCACCTCGCCCTTGGTGGTCCCGGTGGCCGGATGGAGGACCTTCTCCAGATTGCTGAGGGCCAGACGCCGCCCCTCCACCTCGGTGATGGGCGTCATACGATGAGAATCCCATGAATCCCTACGAATCGGATGAAAGGGATGAAACGTTGCGATCCATCTGGAACGGTGCGATCTCCTTCGGGCTGGTCAGTATCCCGATCAAGCTCGTGAACGCCACGGAGAGCCGCTCGGTCTCCTTCCGCCAGATCCACACCCAGGACGGCGGGCGCATCCGGTACCGCAAGGTGTGTGAGCTCGACGACCAGGAAGTGTCGCAGGCGGAGATCGGCAAGGCGTACGAGGACGCGGACGGGACGATGATCCCGATCACCGACGAGGACCTCGCCTCGCTGCCGCTGCCGACCACGAAGACGATCGACATCGTCGCCTTCGTGCCGGCCTCGGAGATCGATCCGCTCCAGATCGAAGGCGCCTACTACCTCGCGGCGAACGGCGTGCCCGCGGCCAAGCCGTACACGCTGCTGCGGGAGGCCCTCAAACGGAGCAAAAAGGTCGGGGTGGCCAAGTTCGCCCTGCGGGGGCGCGAGCGGCTGGGCATGCTCCGCGTCGTCGACGACGTCATCGCCATGCACGGGCTGCTCTGGCCGGACGAGGTGCGCCGGCCGGAGGGGGTCGCGCCGGACGCGGACGTCACGATCCGCGACGCGGAACTCGATCTGGCGGACGCGCTGATGGACACGCTCGGCGACGTCGACCTCGACTCGCTGCACGACGACTACCGGCAGGCGGTGGAGGAGCTGATCGCCGCGAAGGCGGAGGGTGTCGAGCTGGAGCCCCAGCCCGCACCGGCGGGCGGCGGCAAGGTCATCGACCTGATGGCCGCTCTGGAGAGCAGTGTGCGGGCGGCGAAGGAGGCCCGCGGTGACGAGGTGGCGGAAGTGTCGGCGCCGGTCACGGAGCTGAAGCCGCGCAAGAAGGCGGCGGCGAAGAAGACCGCGTCGAAGGGGACGGCGAAGACGGCCGCCAAGCCGGCGGCGAAGAAGGCCGCGGCGAAGAAGACCGCCGCAGCCAAGTCGTCGAAGGCGGCGTCCTCGAAGTCCGCGGCCAAGAAGACGACCGCGAAGAAGGCCCCCGCCCGCAAACGAGCGTCCTGAGAGCCCCGTACCGGAGGAGGAATCCGGACACCCGGGTTCCTCCTGCGGGTGCCCAGGCCCGGTCCCTTCGCCCGACGCCCTCCGTCCGGGTGCCCTGGACCTACCCCTTCCTCCGGATTTCCCGGCAGGGTCACTTCGTCCGGATGCCCTTCGCCCGATGCCCTCCGTCCGGATGCCCTCCGTCCGGGTGCCGGGCGATCCGGCCGCGGCCACCGGGCCGTGCGCCCTGAGCCGCCGCGCCACGCCCGCCGCCGCCCCTGCCGCGATGCGTGCCGGCAGAGCATGGCGTACAACGAGACCACGGGCGTACCGGCCGGGGCGGGCCCGCCGCGCCGTTCGCCCCGGAGCCGTACTACGCCTTTCGGCCGATGCCGTAACACCCCGACAAGGAGCAGGTGTTGAGGGAGCATTGACAGCCCAAAACTGCCCGGCTACTTTCGGCCCAGGCCGAAAGTGCCGGGCTCTTCGCTCGTTTCCCCAGGTCCCCAGGGCTTCCGGAGGCCCCCATGAAGACAGGGTTCAAGCGCGCCACCGTTCCTCTCGCACTGCTCACGCTCACCACGCTCACGGCCGCCGGCTGCGGCGGCGACAGCGGCGCCGAGTCCAAGAAGGTCACCGTGTGGATGTACCCGGTGATCATGGACCCGAAGGCCAACGCCGCGTACTGGGACGGGATCGAGAAAGGGTTCGAAGCGAAGGAGAAGGGCGTCGACCTCAGCATCGAGCAGCTGCCCTGGGAGAACCGGGACCAGAAGCTCGCGACCGCCTTCGGCAGCGGCAAGGGCCCGGACGTGGTCCTGCTGGGACCCGACCAGATCCCGCAGTACCAGGCCAACGGGGCGATCCAGCCGGTCGACCGGGCCATCGGGGAGGCCCGCGACGCCTTCCGGCCGAACGCGCTGGAGGCCATGAGCCAGGACGGCAAGGTCTACGCCGCCCCGATCTACCACACCGTCACCAGCACCCTCTACAACAAGAAGCTGCTGGAGAAGGCGGGGATCACCGAGCCGCCCTCGACCTGGGACGCCATCAGGGCCGCCGCCCCGAAGCTGAAGCAGGCCGGCGCGTCCACGCTCGACTACTCCGCCAGCAACGAGGCCTCGCTCAACATGAGCTTCTATCCGCTGCTGTGGCAGGCGGGCGGAAAGGTGTTCGACGACGGCGGGCGGAAGGCGGCCTTCAACGGCCCGGAGGGCGTCGAGGCGCTCACCTTCCTCGTCGACCTCTACAAGAGCGGGGCAGTGCCGAAGTCCGCCATGAACAACGCCAACCTCTTCACCGACCAGGCGCTCGGCAAGCAGCAGGTCGCCATGGGGTACACCAACACCCCCGCCGACGCCGTGCTGGCCGAGAAGGCCTGGGGCAAGGGCAACGTGATCGTGGGCCCCGCCCTCACCGGACCCGGCAAGCAGGTCTGCTTCGGCATGCCCGGCGGGCTCGGTATCAATGCCAGGTCCAAGAACGTGGCGGGCGCCGAGAAGTTCATCGCCTACATGGTCCAGCCCGCGCAGATCGAGTCCATGGGCAAGGCGGGCGGCTTCTTCTCCCCGCGGACCGACGTGACCGTTCCGAACGACAGCACCTACGCCAAGGAGTACCAGGAGGCCCTGAACCACACCTACCCCGGTGAGCCGAATCCGGCGGCCCGTCAGCTGATGGCACTGATCAGCCCGGAGATCCAGGCCGCGCTGACCGGGAAGAAGAGCCCCAAGGCGGCCCTGGACGCGGCCGCCGCCGAGGCCGACGAGCTGCTGGCGCGTCAGCGTTGAGGAAGGCCGCCACCGACGAGGTCGCCCCGGACGAGGGCGGCGGGCTGCCCGGAGCGAGCGGCCCGCCGCCCGGCGCGAAGGACACGGGGCCCGGAGGCAGGGACGGCCGGGGCCGCCCCGTCACCGGGGCGGCCGGGACGCGGAGCCGGATCATGCGGCGGCGCGAGGCACTCGCCGGTCTCGCGTTCGTCGCGCCGATGCTGCTGCTGTTCATCGTGTTCCGCTTCGGGCCCACGCTCGGCGCGGCGTTCCTCTCCGTCACCGACTACCGCCTCAGCGGGGAGTGGACGTTCATCGGCGCCGGGAACTACACCCGGCTCCTCGGCGACGACCTGTTCTGGGAGAGCCTCGGCGTCACCGCCGTCTACACGGTTCTGTACGTGCCGATGACCGTCGCCCTCGCCCTCGGCACCGCCGTCCTGCTCCACCGCACGCTGTGGATGCGCGGCTTCTTCCGCGGGCTGTTCTTCCTCCCGTACGTCACCAGCATCGTGCTGGCCGCCGTCATCTGGAAGTGGATCTACGAGGTCCAGGACGGGCTGCTCAACGCCTCCCTCGGCGTCCTCGGCATCGGACCCGTCGACTTCCTCGGCAGCGAGTCCCTCGTCCTGCCGTCCATCGCCGCCGCCTCCGCGTGGAAGGGCTTCGGCTACTCCATGCTCATCCTGCTGGCCGGACTGCAGTCCATCCCCCGCGAGGTGACCGAGGCCGCCACCATCGACGGCGCGAGCGGCTGGCAGCGCTTCCGCTGGGTGACCCTGCCCCTTCTGCGGCCGGTGCTGTTCTTCGTCCTCGTGATCGAGGCCATCCTCGGCTTCCAGGTCTTCGACGCGATGTACGTGATGACGGCCGGCGGCCCCGTCCGCGCCAGCTACTCGCTCGTGTACTTCCTGTACGACTCCGGCTTCAAGTTCTTCGACTTCGGCTACGCCAGCGCGGTCGGCCTGGTCCTGTTCCTCGTCGTCCTCGTCTTCTCGCTGATCCAGCGCAGGCTCATCGGAAGGGACGCGGACTGATGGCGACCTCCTCCACGTCCGCCGAGCGGCCCGTGTCCGCCGCCCCAGGGTCCTCGTCCGCGCCTCCGGCCGGGACCGCCCGGCACCCGCGGCGGGCGGCCGCCCGGCTGGGCCTGCCCGTGCTGCTCGTCCTGGTCGCCGTGGTGACCGTCACGCCCTTCGCCGTCATGGTGCTGGTGGCGTTCGCGCCCGCCGGCGGCCAGACCCTCCCGGGCGCCCTGGACGTCACCCGTGCCACGCTCGCGAACTTCACGGACGTCCTCGAGAACGCCGACATCACCCGCTGGGCCGTCAACTCGCTCATCTACTCGCTGGTGTCGGTACTGCTCATCCTGCTGTTCTCGTCCATGGCCGGCTACGCCTTCGCCAAGAAGCGCTTTCCCGGCAGGGAGATCCTGTTCTGGTCGTTCCTGGCGACGCTGATGGTGCCGTTCCAGGCCACCCTCATCCCGTACTACATCCTCGTCTCGGAACTGGGCGGCGTGGACACGTACTGGGGCCTCATCGTGCCGACGCTCGCGAACTCGCAGGCCGTGTTCCTGATGCGCCAGTTCATCGTGCAGCTGCCCGACGAGCTGTTCGAGGCGGCCAAGATCGACGGCGCCTCGGAATGGCGCATCTACACGACGGTCGTGCTGCCTCTGATCCGGCCCGTGCTCGCCACGCTGGGCGTGTTCGTCTTCCTGTGGCACTGGAACGACTTCCTCTGGCCGCTGGTCATCGGCCAGTCGGAGGAGATGCGCACGCTCACCGTCGGGCTCGCGACCCTGGAGGGGGAGAACGTGGCGATCAACCAGATCATGGCCGGAGCGACCATCACCGTCATCCCCTGCCTGCTCGTCTTCGGGCTGCTCCAGCGCTACCTCACCGACTCGATCGCCACCTCGGGGCTCAAGTCGTGACCCTCGCCGCACCGGCCGTGATCGACGTCAACCGGGTCCTCGGCCCGCTGCCCCACGACGACGTGCCCAGCCGCGACGAGAGCGGACTGGTCAAGGAGCTTGAGCGGCTGCGGATCGACTCGGCCTGCGTCGTGCACTCCCACGCCGTGTACGGAGACCCGCGCGACGGCAACGCCCGGCTGGCCCGCACGGCCGACGAGCGGCTGCGGCCCGTACCCGTCCTCGTCCCCGGCCCGCTGGGAACCGGCGACTGGACGGGCGGCGGCGCCCCGCTCGTACGGCTCTGCCCCGACGTCCACGGCTGGGCCGTCACCGGGCCGGGCGCCCTCGGCCTGACCGCGGCACTGTCCCGGGCCGGCGTCACGGTGCTGCTCGACTGGGACGCCGTCTCCGCCACCGACGTCGACCTGCTCGCCGGCAGCAGGCCCCGCCTGAGGATCGTCCTCACCGGAACGGGCTACCGCAGCCTGCACGAGCTCACCGAACTCCTCGACACCCACGAGCAGCTGCACGTGGACACCTCCACGCTCGCCGGACACCGCCAGGTGGAGTGGTTCGCCGAGCGCCACGGGGCCCACCGCGTGCTGTTCGGCACCGGCGCGCCCGTCACGGACGACGCGGGCCCGCGCCATCTCCTGGACACCCTGGACCTGCCCGACGAGGACACCGCCCTCATCGCCGGCGGCAACGCCCTGCGGCTCCTCGGCGGCACGGCATGACCGCGGGCGACGCGGGACCCGGCCACGCCGCCGGACCCACGCCCGCCGGACCCGCCGGGGGCCACCGGCCGCGCATCGTCGACGCACACGGCCACCTCGGGCGCTGGCACGCCTTCGCCATACCCGACGGCTCCGCCGCCGGGCTGATCGCCATGATGGACCGGTGCGGCGTCGCCACCGCCTGCGTCTCCCACCTGCTCGCCGTCGGCCCCGACGCCCGCGCGGGCAACGCCCTCCTGCTGGACGAACTCGCCGCGCACCCCGGACGGCTCCTCGGCTACGCGGTCTACAACCCGCACGACCCCGAGGCCGCGCCCCGGCTGCGGGACCTGCTCGAAGTGCCCGGCGTCGTGGGGGTCAAGCTCCACCCCGAGGTCCACGAACTCGCCCTGGACCACCCCGCCTACACGCCGGCCTTCGAGGCCGCCGCCGACCACGGCCGCGTCGTCCTGGCGCACAGCCGGCACGGCTGCCCCTACTCCGGCGTCCGTCACTTCACTTCCGTGGCACCGCGCCACCCGGAGGTGCCGCTGCTCATGGGGCACTCGGGGCTGGTCCCGGCGGGCTACGCCCCGGCCGCCGAAGCCGCCGCCCGCTGCCCCAGCCTCGTACTGGAGACCTGCGGCTCCCGGATGACCGCACGTCATCTCGTGCGTCTCGTCGCCGAGACGGGGGCGCACCGCATCGCCTTCGGTTCGGACGCCGTCTTCCTCGATCTGCGCACGGGGCTGGGCCGCGTGCTGCTGGCCGACCTCGACGAACCGGACCGCGAGCAGATCCTGCACGGCACCATGGACGCCCTGCTGGCCCGCTCCCGCCCGTGAGCACGCCGGGAAGACCCGTCGTCCGGCCGTCCCGGCCGCCGCCGCCCGGCCGGACGAGCAGCGCCCGCCGCCCCCCGCACGGCTCTGCTTCCGGGTGCGTGACCCGGCCCCGCCGGTCAGGCGCCGAGCTCCCCGAACGCCTCGATGGCCCGCAGCGCGTCCGCCTGCGGCATCCCGGGCGGCTGTACGCGCAGGACCAGTCCGTCCGCGCCCATCTCCGCGTACCGGCCGATCCGTTCCCGGCACTCGTCGGGCGAGCCGATCACGGAACGTGCCGCGATGTCGTCCCACTGCTGGGCATAGCGAGCCGCGTCCGCCGACGTGCGCTTCCAGTCGCCGTACGCGTCGTACAGCCCCCGCAGCGGCCGCTCCAGCGCCGCCCGCGCCCGCTGGGTGGTGGCGGCCGCGTACCCCTCGCGGCAGACGATGACCTCGGCGCCCAGCGAGGCCGGACCCTGCGGGTACGACCGGTAGGCGCGGATCTTCTCCGGCAGTTCCTCATCCGTCTCGTTGAAGGACGTGGTCCAGCCGTCGCACATCCGGGCGGTGCGCTCCAGCGCGGCGGGGACCCGGCCGCCGTTCCAGATCCGGGGCCGCGGGTCCTGCACGGGCCGCGGCGACAGGTACGCCCCCTCGACCCGGGTCCAACGGCCCTCGAAGGCCACCTCGTCCTCGGTCCACAGCCGGGTGAGCAGCTCCAGGCACTCCTCGAAGCGCGGCACGCGCTCCTCGGGCCGGGTGCCGAACAGCGTGAACTCCTCCGGCCGGTAGCCGAGGACGAACCCGGCGGTGAGCCGGCCGCCCGAGAGGACGTCGATGTGCGCCAGCGTCTCGGCGAGCCACACCGGCTGGTAGACCGGCGCGATGAGCCCGGCCGTCGCCAGCCCGATCCGCTCGGTGTGCGCGGCGAGATAGGCCAGGGAGGTGAGCGCCTCGTGATAGCCCGGCCGGTGCAGATGGCGCTCGCCCAGCACGACCCAGGAGAACCCGGCCTGTTCGGCGAGCCGCACCTGCTCCACCGCGTCGGCGAGCCGGGGCCGGTCGGCCTTGTCCGCGAAGAGGTTGACGTAGAGGCCGAGGCGCATCGGAGCGGAATCCCTTCCTTTACGGTCCGGACCGTAAAGGCTAGCGTAGCGGCGACGACCGCAACAGACGGGAGAGAACGCCCATGTCTGCGACGGACCTGCTGGTGCGCCGGCTCCGAGGCACCGTGCTGCCCGCGGTCGCAACCCCCATGGACGGGCGGGGAGTCGTCGACTTCGCGGCGCTCCGCGGCTACGCCGCCCACATCGCCGGCCAACCGGTCGGCGGCGTCGCCGTCTGGGCGCACACCGGCCGCGGGCTGTACCTGTCCGAGGAGGACCGCGGCCGGGTCCTCGCGGTGTGGCGGTCGGCGGTGGACGGGCCGATCGTGGCCGGCGTCGGCGTGCCGCGGTCCGTACGGGCCGGGCGGCCGCGCGACGCGGTGGACGCCACGGTCGCGATGGCGGTGCGGGCGGCCGAGGGCGGCGCGGACGCCGTCATGGTCTATCCGTCGGCCCTGCTGGCCGGCGACGAGGACGCCGCGGTCGCCCTGCACGAGGAGGCGGCCGCCGCGAGCGGGCTGCCCGTGCTCGGCTTCTTCCTGCACGGCGAGGCGGGCGGATACCCCTACCCGCCGAGGCTCGTCGGAAGGCTCCTCGGCCTGCCGTCGGCGGCCGGCCTCAAACTCGCCACCCTGGACCGGGCGATGGCCTGCCAGGACGCCATCCGGGCGGCGCAGCCCACCGGGAAGCTCGTCGTCACCGGCGAGGACCGGATGTTCGGGCCCTCGCTGATGTGGGGCGCCGACTCGGCGCTCGTCGGCATCGCCGCGGCCCGCGTACCGCTGACGACCGCGGTGCTGGACGCCTGGAGCGCGGGTGACCACACGGCGTTCGTCCGGGCCTCGGCGCGGCTCGACGCCTTCGCCGAGGTCACGTTCCTCGACCCGATCGAGGGCTATGTGCAGCGCATGCTGTGGGCCGCGGTCTGGGAGGGCGCCGTCCCGGAGGCCGCGGCGCACGATCCGTACGGTCCGGACCTGCCGGACGCGGAGCGCCGGGCCGTGGTCGACTGCCTGGAGAGGCTCGCGAAAGAGCCGGACACACCCCGCTGACGGGCGGGAGGCCCCGGCGGTTCCCCGGTGCCCTGGAGCTTCAGGCGGGGACTTCGAGGCCGAACAGCGCGGCCGCGTTCCGCCACAGCACCCGGTCCAGCTCCGCGGGGGTGAAGCCGGCGTCCCGCAGCACACCCAGAGACCAGCAGGGGTCGATGAGCGTCGCGTCCGTGCCGAACAGCATCCGCTCCACCGGCACCCCGGCCTCGCGCGCGTACGCGACCCGGCCCGCGTCGGCGGCGGTACGGCAGTGCTCCAGGTACAGGCCCTCGCACGAGGCGGCCGCGTGCGCAGCCTCACGCCACGCGTCCCCGCCCGCGTGACCCATGATCACCCGGAGTCCCGGTCGCGAGGCCACCATGTCGGGCAGCTGGGTGACCTCGCGCCCCCAGGTGTGGAGCAGCAGCGGGACGCCCGCCTCGGCGACCACGTCGAAAGCCTCGGCCATCTCCCGCGAACCGGGCAGCCGCCCCGGATAGTGCGTGTGGATCTTCGCTCCGACGAACCGCCCGGAGTCCAGGCAGCGGCGCAGGTCCGCGGCGCTCTCCTCGATCCGGTTCGGGTTCACCACGGCGTAGCCGTACAGGCGCGGCCGGGACGCCAGCTCCTTCATCAGCGCCGCGTTCCCGGCGACCGCGTCGTACACCACGGCCTCGGACGCCGACACCAGCTGGAGGTCGATGCCGTAGCGGTCCATCAGACGCAGGTTGTCGTCCGCGTCGCCGCAGGTGAGGTGGAACTGCCAGTGCCCCACATGGGCGTGCACGTCGATGATCGGCATCAGCTCAGCAGCTCCTCGATGTTCCTCGTGGCGACGGCGTCGCGCTCCTCGTCGGAGATGGCCGCGTAGCGCAGTCGCAGGGTCAGCGGAGAGATGTCCATGAACGGGGTGCGCGAGCCGAAGACGAGATGGCGCGCCCCCACCGAGTGCACGACCCGCTCGACGGAGTCGGGGCCCGACAGCATCCGCGTCGTCACCCGGAACCCCGGCTCCTCACGCGCCATCAGCAGGAAGTCCGCCAGCAGATACGCGTGCAGGTCCAGGAAGACCACATCGGCGTCCCGGTCCATCAGGGGAGGACCGTAGCGTCGCGGGTCGCCGTCGTGGAGCAGCACCATCCCGCGGGCCAGGGCCAGATCGACGACCCGCCGGTAGCCGGGGAAGCCGGGATCGGCGGCCTGCTCGACGGTGAACAGCCGCAGGAAGCGCACCCCGGCCGCCGCCAGCTCGTCCAGCCGGTTCTCGGCGGTCAGCGCGTCCCGGACGTCCACGGTGCCCACCGGCAGCAGCTCCGGGCAGTCCGCGAGGTCGCGCAGCGTCTCCTCGTTGCCCGCCCGGTCGTCGAACAGCGGTCCGCGCGTGGACAGGGCCAGCGCCCCGCACACGGGGGAGCGGTCGAGGCGCCGGCGCACCTCCGCGAGCGGGATGTCCCGGTGGTGCCGGGGCCACGGCCCGTACAGCACGTCCACGTCCCAGCCGATCTGCTCCCGCGGGGACGGTGTCAGCCATTCGTACGCGGGGGGCCGGTCGTGCGCCGTCGTCGTGCTCGTGCTCATCGCGCTCCCACCTCGCCCAGTGCCCGGGCGATACGGTCGACGTCGTCCTCGGTGTACGCCTCGTTCCACTGAAGCACCAGCAGCGTACGGTCGATCAGCGTCTCCGCCCGGGGACACGGGCCCGGCGGATGGCCGGACAGTGCCGGATTGGCGTACAGCGGCCGCTCCAGATAGCCCGGCAGCGCCGGCACCCCCGCCGCCTGAAGGCCCTTCGCCCAGCGGGAGTTGTCGTCCACCAGCAGCGGCATCACCCACCAGGCGTGTCCGGCCCGCCGCGAGGGGAGCCGGACCTCGGCGGACGCGGCGGAGCCCTCGACGGCGGCCGCGAACCGGGCGGCCCGCTCCCGCCGTACCCGTACGACCTCGGCGACCCGGGTCAGCTGGGTGCGGGCGACCGCCGCGACGAGCTCCGTCATCCGGTAGTTCAGGCCCATCGTGCGGTGGATGCGGCCCTCCGCGCGGTCCCAGCCCTTGTCCATGAACAAGCGCATCCTGCGGGCCAGTTCCGGATCGTCCGTGATGCTCAGACCGCCGTCGCCCGCCGTGATGTGCTTGTACTGCTGGAGGCTGAAGCAGGCGATGTCGCCGACGGTGCCGAGCAGCCGGCCGTCCTCGTCCTCGCCCAGCCACGCCTGCGCGCAGTCCTCGATCAGCAGCAGCCCGTGCCGGTCGCAGATCTCCCGCAGCCGGACCACGTCCGCGGCGCCGCCGAAGAGATGGACCGCGACGACCGCCCGGGTGCGGGGGGTGATCGCCGCCTCCACCGCGTCCGGGTCCAGGTTGCCGTCGTCCGCCCGTACGTCCGCGAACACCACCCTGCCGCCCTGGGCGAGGACCGGGGCCACCGTGCCGAAGTCCGAGATCGGGGTGGTGACGACCTCGTCGCCGGGGCCCACGCCGGCGGCGGCGACCGCGAGATGGACCGCGGCCGTGCCGGAACTGGACGAGACGGCCTCGGCGCGCCCGTACAGCTCCGCCATCTCCGCCTCCAGCGCCCGGGTCTCCCGGCCGAACGCCCCGCACAGGACCGCCGAGTCGAGGACCCGCAGCACCGCGGCGCGCTCCTCCTCGCCGAAGGTCCTGCCGCGCGGTTCGAGAACTGTGGGCAGTGGCATTTCCCGTTGCGGCATCGGGGGATTATCCTCTCGGCAGCACACGATTATGGCCTGGGCCGAAACTAGAACTCCCGTGGTCGGCCGTCAATCACGCGCGAGCCGCCCCGCGGAACGCGTCCCCGGCCCCGTCGGTACGTGCGTCACCACCCCCCTCGCAGGCCGCCGCGCCGCGACCTCAGCAGAACGGAGACCGGGCCATGCCGCTCACGGTCGGCGTGATAGGCCCCGAGGACCTGGTCCGCAAGGTCGTCGCCGTCGGCGGCCAGGCGGGCCCGGGCCGGCTGCTGCCGCTCCCGTACCGCCACGAGGACGAGACGACGGACGTCGTCACCGGTGCCGGCGCCGCCGCTGACGCCCTGCTGTTCACGGGGGTCGTCCCGCACAGCCTCGCGGCGGCGGCCGGGGTCCTCGACCGCCCCGCGATGTACGTGCCCTACAGCGGCGCCACCCTGCTGCGCGCCCTCGTCGAGCTGCTCCGCCTCGGCCACGACGTCTCCCGCGTGTCCATCGACACCCTCCGCCGCGACGAGGTCCTGGAGACGCTCACGGAGGCGAAGCTGCCCACCGAGCACATACAGGTCCTGCCCTACCGGCCCGGCCTCACCTCCCAGGACCTCGTCGACTTCCACCTCGGCGCGCGCGACACCAGGAAGTCGAGAGTCGCGATCACCTGCCTCGGCTCGGCGTTCCACGTCCTGGAGCACCGGACCCACGCGGTACGGCTCGCCCCCTCGCGGCACTCGATCCTCGCGACCCTCCAGGCCCTCGCCCTCGCCACCGCGGAACGGCACAGCGGCGACGCCCAGGTGGCCCTCGGCGTCATCGACCTGCCCGGGGCGGACGACCGGCTGGCCGACGACGTACGCATCCTCGGCGGAAGCCTCGCCGCCCTGCCCGACGGCCGGCGGCTCGTCGTCACCACCCGGGGCGTGCTCGAGAAGGCGACCGACCAGTTCACCCGCATCCCCTTCCTCGACGGCCTCGCCGCCCGGCACGGCACCGCCCACGTGGGCTTCGGACTCGGCCGTACCGCCGCGGAGGCCGAGGCCCTCGCCCGCCGCGCGGTGAACCGCGCCCGGTCCGTCGGTGCGGCCGCGGGCGTCGTATCGATGACCGACGACGTCGACATCGTCATCGACGGCACCGCCGGGGACGCCGACGGCGAGCCGGCCCCGCCCGGGGGAGCGGCTCTGCTGGCGCGGCGGACCGGCATCAGCCCGCAGACCCTCGACCGGCTGCGCGAACTGGCCTCGGAGGACCGTGGGGAGGGGCTCACGGCACACGCGGTCGCCGAGCACCTGTCCGTGCAGCAGCGCACGGCGCGCCGGATACTCAAGCGACTGGAGCGCGCGGGTGTGGCCGTCCCCACCGGAATCCGCCAGGAGGGTCAGACGGGCCGGCCGCCGATCGTGTACCGGGTGCGGCTGTAACCGGGTGGGCGGCTCCGGTCGGGGCCGCGGGGCGGGCGTCCCCTCCGCATGCCTACGCCACTCTCCTTCCGCCGCCGCCGCCGCCCGCGGCCCCGGCTGCCGTTCGTTTGCGTACGGCCGCCGCGAGGGAAGTTACGGTCCGGACCGAAACGACGTCCTGCGAAGGAGCTGAGCCGGCTTGAAGATCGCCTCGTTCCACACCCGAGTGGTCCGCGCCCCCTACCGACGCCCGTTCGCGATCAGCAGCGGGACCAGCCCCGAACTCGTCAGCCTGCTCGTCGAGGTGCGCACCACCGACGGGGCGTCGGGTTTCGGCGAGGCCTCACCGATGACCGCGTACACGGGGGAGACCCTGGCCGGGCTGCGGGCCGCGCTCACCGAGCACGCCGCGCCCGCCCTCATCGGCCGTGACCCGCGCGATCTCGCCGGGGCGCACGCGGCCATGGACGCCGCGATCCGCGGCCAGCACCTGGCCAAGGCCGCACTCGACCTCGCCCTCCACGACCTGGCGGCCCGCGCCGCCGGCTGGCCCGCGCATTTCCTCCTCGGCGGCGCCGTCACCCATCGCGTGCCCACCACCTGGGTCGTCGGACTCGGCAGCATCGCGGAGAGCGTCGAGGAGGCCGCGCAGTACGCCGGGTACGGCTTCCCCCACATCAAGCTCAAGGGCGGCGAGGACCCCGAGCGGGACGTCGAACTCGTGGCCGCCGTAAGGAAGTCCGTCCCCGACTCCGTTTCCCTCTCCCTCGACGCCAACGAGGGATACGCACCCGGCAGCGCGCTCCGCACCGTCGCGCGCCTCGCCGACGCCGGGCTCGACCTCATCGAACAGCCACTGCCCCGCTGGGACCTGGCCGGGCTCGCCGCCCTGCGCGCGCAGGGCGGCGCACGGGTGATGGCCGACGAGTCGCTCCAGTCCCTCCACGACGCGCTGGAGATCGTGCGCCGCGGCGCCGCCGACGTGCTCAACATCAAGATCCTCAAGGTCGGCGGACTCCACCGGGCCCGCCAGATCGCCGCCGTCGCCGAGGCCGCGGGGCTCGCCGTGAAGATCGGCACGATGCCGGAGCTCGGCGTCGCGACGCTCGCGGCGGCCCACCTCTCCGCGGCCCTCCCGCACGCCACGGTCCCGCCCGACCTCGTCGGCCCCCTGCTCGTCGAGCAGGAGCCGCTCGCCCCGGAGACCTTCGCGGCGACTGCCGGCACGGGCCATGTCCAGCTCCCGGACCTGCCCGGGCTGGGACACCGGCTGGCGCCCCTCTGACCGCGCCGGGCGGCCGGCGCACCGCGGGGAGGCAGGCGTCCCGGGTCCCGCAGGTACACGCGTCCGGCCGGCCGGCCGGGCCCGTGTACCGGCCCGGCCGCCCGGCCGTCACTCCGTTCCCGTCCTCGGACGTTCCCCCGTCCTCACGGCTCCCCGCCGCTGCGGCGGCGGTGGCGCCGGCGGCCGGCGCGGTCGCCCGACCGGAGGTGCGGACGGCGTCCGCCCGGTGACGGTGCCGGCGGGGGAGCGGTGGGCAGGACCCAGGACTCGGCGTTGGCCGATTCGGGCTCGAGCACGTCGTCGCCGTAGAGACCGTGCAGCCAGTTGGTCTGGTAGACGGTGTCGAGGTAGCGCTCGCCCAGGTCCGGCGCGATGGCCACCGCCGTGCGCCCGTCGCCGCCGTGCTCGGCGAGCCAGCCCATCGCTCCGCTGACGACCGTGCCGGTGGAGCCGCCGAACAGGAACCCCCTGCGGGCCAGCCGGTGGCAGGCCCGGATGGTGTCCCGTTCCTCGACGCGGATGACCTCGTCCACGTAGGACTCGTCGAGCAGCGGAGGGCGGATGCTCATCCCCAGCCCGGGGATCATCCTGCGCCCCGCCTCGCCGCCGAAGGACACGGAGCCCACGCTGTCCACCGCGATGATCCGCACCGGCCGGTGCCACTCGCGGAAGAAGCGGGCGCAGCCCATCAGCGTGCCGGTGGTCCCGGCGCCGACGAACAGCGTGTCCAGCTCGGGGAACTGACGTGCGATCTCCGGCGCCGTCCTGCGGTAGTGCGCCTTCCAGTTGCCCGGGTTCGTGTACTGGCTGAGCCACACGTACCGGCTGTCGGAGGCGCACAGCGCACGGAGGTAGTCGATCCGCGCTCCCAGGAAGCTGCCGTTGGCCTCCTGGCTGGCGATGATGTGCACCTGGCTGCCCAGGGCCTCCATCATCAGCCGGGTCGTCAGATTGCAGCGGGAGTCGGTGACGCACAGGAACTTGTAGCCCTTGCTCGCCGCGATCATGCTCAGCGCCACGCCCAGGTTGCCCGAGGAGGACTCTACGAGGATCGAATCCGGCGTCAGGACTCCGTCCCGCTCGGCGCCCTCCACCATCTCGATCGCGGCCTTCAGCTTGATCGAGCCGGCGAAGTTGAAGCCCTCGCACTTCAGGAAGAGCGAGCGCCCGAAGATCGACTCGAGGTCGATGTAGAGATCGTCTTCGTTGAAGTCTTGGGGAACGGATATGACAGGCACGATGGCCTCCTCATCTGCAGCGGACCCGCGGGGCCCCTGCGTCAGCGGCCGTGGTGGCGTCCGTAGGTGCTACGGAGACTTGACACTTGATCTCTCCTGGGACCGGTTCTGCAACGGGCGCCTCCTCACTGGCTTCCGGGCGGCTCGGCCGCACCGGGGCGGTTCCCGTACCGGTGCAGTTCGTGGAAGAAGCCGTCGACGACGTGCAGCCCACCGGAGCGCGCCACCTCGTCGTAGACCCATTTGCCGACCGCGAGGTCCAGCACTCCGAGGCCGAACGGCGAGAAGACCACCGGCCGGTCCGCCGGGAGCGACAGACGGCCCGTGATCACGTCGTCGAGCGTGCCGTCCAGGAAGGACCGGCCGCCCGTCAGCCGCTCCGCCAGGTGCGGGGAGGTTTCGGCCTTGAGGCAGTGCTCGACGTCGTCCACGACATTGGCCGAGGCGAGCAGGACCTCCGGGGCGAGATCGCGCAGGGAGACGTGCAGCACCAGCGGGTTGTGCGCGAACCACGACGGATCGGTGACGTGCGGCTTCGCGGCGATCGTCGCGAAGACCACCAGGTCGCTGAAGCGGATCAGCTCCTCCGGGTCCTCGTGCACACTGATCCGTCCCGCCGTGCGCGACTGCTCGAGGTAGCAGCGGAACCCGGCCGCGCTCTCCGGCGCCACGTCGTGCACCCCGATCTCGTCGAACGACCAGCCGGTGCCGGCGAGGAAGGTGTGGATGTAGCGGGCGATCAGGCCCGTACCGAAGAACCCGACCCGCGCCGGGCGCCCGGCCGACCGTCCGCGGCTGAGCCGGTCCGCCGCCAGCGCCGCGGAGGCGGCCGTCCTGGTCGCGCTGATGATCGAGCTCTCCAGGCAGGCGAACGGATAGCCGGTGTCGTGGTCGTTGAGGATCAGGACCGCCGACGCGCGGGGAAAACCGGCCTCCACGTTCGCGGGGAAGCTGGAGATCCATTTGATGCCGTCCACGCCGGCCCGCCCGCCGAGCGAAGCCGGCAGCGCGATGATCCGCGACGCGGGGCGGTCGGGGAAGCGCAGGAAGTACGAGGGCGGATTGACCGTACGCCCCTCGCCGTGCAGCCGGTACGTGGCCTCGACGAGTTCGACGATCCGCTTCTCGTGGCCCCGCAGCGCTCGCTGGACCTGCTCGCCCGGGATCACCGCGAACGACGGCGCGGCGGCCTCGGGGCCGTCAGGGCCGCGCGGGTTGTTCGACCGCGGATTCGCGGATTCCATGGCGGGCTCCGTCCCGCTGGATCGGATGGCTGTCACAGCGCCCTCACCTCGACGGTCGGAGAGCAGTCGGCCAGGGGCACCGGTTCGGCCATCCCGACGAGGATCTCGCGGGGGCCGTCGTAGGGCTCGCGGCTGTGGGCGGTGCGGATGTTGTCGACGAGCATCAGGTCGCCGGGCTGCCAGGGTTCGCGTGCCGTGTGGGCCTCGTAGACCTCGTTGAGGGTCTGGACGACGTCCTCGCCGACGGGGTCGCCGTTGCCGTAGCGGGTGTTGAAGGGCAGGCCGTCCTCGCCGTAGACGTCGATCAGGTATTCGCGGACCTCGGGGGCGAGGGTCCATTCGTTGAGGAACGCGATCTGGTTGAACCAGCAGCGCGCTCCGGTGACCGGGTGGCGCACGACCGCGCTGCGGTGCTGGCGGGTGCGCAGTCCGCCGTCGCTCTGCCAGTCGAGTTCGATGGCGTTGGCGCGGCAGTACTCCTCGACGGCGGTGCGGTCCTCGGTGCCGAAGGCCTCGGCCCAGGAGGCGCCGATCTCGTCGTTGTAGCTGCGGGTGAGCAGCCAGCCCTCCCGCTCGAACCGTTCCACCAGCGCCGCCGGCAGCGCCTCCAGCACGGTGGACGCGTCCGCAACGCCCGTGACCCCGCCGGACGCCGGCGCGGTCAGACACGCGAACATCATCGTGCCGGG